>JAHHHA010000049.1 GCA_019359615.1 Cyanosarcina radialis HA8281-LM2 | reverse complement strand
TTGAGCGTTAGGATGCGGCATTGATTTTAAGGCTCACAGGACTTCTTCCCTCTTGACTAAGCATCTTTTAGTTTATGACTTTTTCCCTCTTTTTAACTGGTCACTTATTTCCGCCAGCTTGGTCTAGGCAGTTAATTGGTAGGACTCGTCAAGAAGTAGCTGATGTAGTAACTCAAAATAAATTTATAGAATTAATAGAAACGGTCTTTGTCTACAAATTTCCCAACTTTAGCCGCCAGGAGATTGAAAATATGCTGGGACTCAACGAACTCAAACAAACCAGGGTATATCAAGAAGCTGTAGCTGAGGGGATCGAACAAGGGATCGAACAGGGCATCGAACAGGGCATCGAACAGGGCATCGAACAGGGAGAAAAGCAAGGGAAATTAGCAGCCGTTCCCCTATTATTGAAAGCAGGGATGACAAGCGAGCAAATTGCCGAGCAACTGGATTTAGATTTAGCTGCTGTCAGACAAGTCGCGGATCGACTAAATCAGGCATGAATTGCGCCCTTCAGCTGGGAGAAAATTGAAAATATGCTGGGACTCAACGAACTCAAACAAACCAGGGTATATCAAGAAGCTCTAGCCGAGGGGATCGAACAGGGCATCGAACGAGGAAAAAAGCAAGGAAAGTTAGCTGTCGTACCCCTGTTGTTGAAAGCAGGGATAACAGTCGAACAGATTGCAGAACAACTGGATTTAGATTTAGCCGCAGTCAGACAATTCGCCGAACATCTAAATCGAGTAGGTTATGTAGAAGATGAATTGAGATTTTGAAAGAGTGGCAGAAGCTGTTGTTCTAATGAAACGCTTTGCAATCGCTTCTTGTCATTTTTGGTAATTCCCTCTGTTACCCGTTTCCTTGCCAGTTCGACATTCTCATAGCTGATATCGCACAGTAGAAAGTGCCGTCCGTGTTCGCGACAAACTACACCTACCGTTCCCGAACCGCCGAATGGGTCAAAAACTACACCGTCTTCTGGACAAGAAGCTAAAATAATAGGCTCGATAAGCTCTGGTGGAAACGTGGCACAATGACTTCCGGTAAACGGGCTGCCCGTTACCCGCCAGACCGATTGAATATTTGCGCCTGTATCGGTCAGCATTGACGAGCGATCGTAATAATAATGCTGATTTTTGGAAAACATAAAAATATATTCATGGGCATGGGTTGGTCGATCTTTAACACTTTCACTAGATGAGGGACGATGCCATACTATGTCACATCTGAGCAACCATCCATCATTCTGTAATGCAAAAGCAACCCGCCAGGGCATACCTACCAAACTCTTCATGGGGAGTCCCATGGCGTAGAAAGCCTTGTTTCTTTTGCTTCGCCCTGTAGTTGGAACGCCATTCATGTGTTTTCGGCTGTACCGAGAGTTTTTCCCTTGCGATCCCCCTTCTCTATGTTGGCTTGTTGCTCCCACATAGCTGTCGCCAATATTTAGCCAAAATGTCCCGTCTTTTTTTAGAACTCGCTTTGCTTCTCGGAAAACGGTTACTAGAGCATCAACATACTCTTGGGCTGTTTCTTCCAATCCGATTTGTCCCTCCTCTCCATAATCCCGCTGCCCAAAGTAAGGTGGAGATGTGATTATTGAGTTAATGGTCTCGTCTGGTAAAGTCTTGAGGAAAGCTAGTGCTTCCGAGTGCTGTACCGTGTCAAGCAGATCTGCAATGCTGCTAATACCCATCCCCGATCTTTTCCTTAAACGTTTCAATGCAATTGTTCGGCAAGTTTAGAGAGCTACCGATCTTTAGAGCAATCTACCAAGACTCGCGCTAACCGCCCTATAATACCTCTTCTAATATGCGCATTTTTGCAAAAATGCGCATAATCAAAGTTCTACCGCTCTTCAATCGAGCGACTATAGCTAATTAATAGCATTCTCGACCAGCGGAATTAAATCTGCTTTTCTCAAAAAGACAAAAGAGCCATCAACCAGTTTGTAATTATGCTCGTGGGCATCAGGAGTAGTTATTCTGTCAAACAAGGAAGTATCCGCGCTAGTTTCCTTGCTAGAAACCATATAAAACTTCCAGTTTTGCTTTGTTGCACGCCCTAGCTGCTTTACTAGATCGGCTTCAAACAAAGGCTGATACCGTCGATCTGGACGGTACTCTGTTTTAACAGAAACTGCTGCTTTCAATTCGCTAGCGTTCAGCGTTTTTTCTAAGTAACGGTAAATAGCGTCGTCGCTTGGTCGCCGTGCTTGATTGATTAATAGGTTTTGAAATAGGTCTAAGCAATCTCTTCTAAGTACAGCAATAATGTAGTCAGGACTTGAAAAAAATATTTTGTCCTTGTAGTCATCAATTGCGTGTAATTCCCCACCAGCATTAAATGCACTAGGTTTAAATAAACTCAAGAATCTAGAAGATATCTGATTAGAGCCTATAGAACTTATTTGGGTGTTTGGAAGAGGAAATATAGTAACAATTAATTGTCTGCTGCCGTCATTTATATCGACTGCAATTTCTGAGAAGGCGGTAGTCACCATAAACTCATTCCAGTCCCCTGCTACATTATTTAAGGCTCCAACCTCTAGCGGTAAGCTGTATCTCTCATAATGAGCATTTCTTGTTTGCTCTTTAATCCAATCTATAATCTGATTTGCAGGCAAGTTGGCTTCAATTTTTTGAACTATTTCGGATGATAAAGACTCATAAATTATTTGTTTTTTGATTCGTCCTACTACCTCACCTTTTGGGCTACGTCTATCTTCAAACCAAGTTGAATAACTACTCACTCTGTTCTACCGTCTCGATGCCATAGTTAGCAAAGAGAGCAGATATAGATATATCCAACCCCTTAGCCAGCTTCTCTACATTTTCAAGGGCAGGGTTCATTCTCCCTCTCTCAATGCTGGATATGTATGTCCGGTGGAGTTCAGCACGTTCGGCAAGCTCTTCCTGTGAAAGGTCAAGCTCGCGCCGCCGCCGTCTAACCGCTTTCCCAAAGCGGTAGTTAATATCTAGATTGCTATCTTTGCTCAAATAACGATCGTTAATGAATACAAGATATAAAGCCACAGAGGATATTTATCGTTTTGCATTCGATTTATCTACATTTGATGTTTTACATTTTGCATTCAATATTTAACATCGGTATCAGCATCTGTTCCACTCCCAGGTAAACTTGACTTACGCCTCTAATTTTTTGGTAAAATCGATCGCAGTGGCAAGGTAATCAACCACTTAAAAAACCTAGTAACCTAAACGGTTAACGCTGCACCTTGACAAGTGAATCTATAGGGTTCTACTTCGCAGTTCTAGTTTTCGCCCGGAAGTAGGTAAAGGATTCAAGGGCACTAGACGAGTAGCATTGTACAGACGCGAAATTTCGCGTCTCAAACAAAAATTTGACTCTTTGAGAGTCAACTACCCCAGGGCATGGGGAAAGTTAACGCTTGGGGAAAGTACCACCTCTAGCCTAGATACCGCAAGGGGTCTAGTCTAAGTGGGCTTGTCGAACCAAGAATCTTCGGTTCTGCCGGAGAATGTCAATTTCTTATACTTATACCCTCACCTTCAATACCTGTATAAGCATCGTTGGGTAACAGTCCCAGCCAAGGATCGGCACTAGGCGTGAGAAAGAGTTGGGCGTAGACTTTCTCATTTAAGGTATTCACGTCGATCGTATCCGTACCAGCAATAAACCATTCGTGAAGCTGGGTATGCAATAGATACTCGTTGCGAACCGTATCTAGGGCAATATTGCGCTCGAAATTCGGCAAAACCCGCAACAACGGATCTGGCTCGGCTTGGGAGTTACGAGAGAAATATTTGAAGTTTTTCATCCGCATCAGGGCTTGGCTGTTAGCATCGAGGCGGGCATCAGCTAAGTAAAGTTCGGCAATTTTTGGCCAAAGAGTGTCATTAGTAGCAGTTTGTAGAACCTGTTGGCGTTCTTCAGACATCGATCGCAAAATCGGTCTTTCTACTGCCATTTTGGTCATGGCTACGGGTGCTGCCGCTATAGCCGTGGGAGGATTATTAGTAGTTTGGTTCTCAGCCGCATTGGGTAGGGGTAAAGAGATCCCTAACTTCGATAAATCTGCCGTCCAGTTGGCTTGGATTTGCGAAAGACGATCGCGGTGATACTGGCGCAAGAATTCTTCCCGCTGTTGTCCGTTTAACCGAGAATATTCTTTATGAGCTTGTTTCGATCGCGACAGCCAACCCAAGAAAGCTTGAGGGCTGTAAAGTCCTGGCAAAGCATCGATCGGTCTTCCTTGGGCATCTAAGACGTAATGGATGCTGTTGCCAGTAATAGTTCTTTCTAAAGTGCGTCCGTCGCCAAAGTCGATCGTGATTTTCGGGGCGGGGCGTACCGATTGCCAGTGGAGGATAAAGCGATCGCGCAGCACTTTCGATACTTGGGCATTAGGATACAGGGCAATGCGGAAGAAACGGCTGTTAGCGCAACTCAAATCGGCATCCAGTCTGCCCAGCAAGCGCAAAGACAAGATGGGTTTGCCCGTGACTTTAGCTGCGGCTTTGGCTCGATCTAAATCCGTGTACCAAAATAATTGAGAGGCATAGCAATCCCGCTGCTGGCAGATCGCATCTAATGTCGCCCGCAATTTCTGCTGTTTGGGATTAGTCGGGGAGAATCGGGCCAGTTGCAAATCTTTTTTATAGGCGTTGAAAAAGGCTTGCACTCCATCTATACCTTGAAAACGCAAAGCTGCGATCGCCTCTTTTGACTCCGAGGGGTTTTCCGACATGGCTTGGCGGACGTAAGCACTACTAGCAGGTTTGGCCTCTATGCCCTTCGGAAAAGCCAAAATAACCGCAGCCAACAAAGTTACCGAAGCGACAGCCCCAAATCTCATTGCCCAGCCCCTCTAAAGTCTTCTGCTTTAAGGTAACTCAAATTTTTTTCCCTGTCTTGCCCTTAGCTGCATCTAACGTTAGCGATCTCAAGGACAATAGAGATTAACAACGATCGAAGAAGTTCATGCCATTTGGCTTTTAAGTGCAACATATTTTGGGTAGGGAGGTAATGCTTTCATGTGCGTTAACTTAACGGTCGCAAGCTTCATCCACCAGGGGTTGAAAACCCCTGTCTCACAGCTAAAGTCCTCTAAAGAGGACTCAATGACCTTTGGGAAATTTAAACCACTAGTCCATTTCAATGGGCTTAAGCTATTAGCCAGGGGGTTTTGAACCCCTGGCGGAGATGGCTTCCCACCCAGGGAACTACTTCTTTGTAAAGTTGTATATGAAGACAAACTATTGGAGGATTAGTCGATATGCTGGCATACATCCTAGCCTTAGCAGTTGCTCTGGGTAGCGTTGCCCTTTATTTAGCAGCTTTCTTTTTACCAGAAATTCACAAAAAAAATGATTTGATCTGGAGTGGGGTGGGATTATTCTACGCCCTAGTGTTATGGGTATGTGCGGGACGGATCGGTGGCGGTTTGCTGTTAGGGCAAATAGCAGGTGTAGCTTTACTGGGTTGGTTTGCCTGGGAAACGCTAACCTTACGGCGAGAACTTTTGCCAGCAGACCAACAAACTAAGATTCCTAGCAAAGAACAATTTCAAGAACAACTCTCAAAACTGCCTTTGCCAGCCCCAATTCAACAGGCGGTAGGGAAGCTGACAAAAGGTGAAGGAAAAGCCGCGATCGCAGATAGTAAGGGAGCAGTTCAAGAACAAATATCAAAAATCGATCTTTCTGGGATAACAGACAAATTAAAAGAGTTGTATAACCAGGCTAAGGATCGGGTTCAAGAACTAATAGGTAAGGCACAACAGCCTAAAGTTCAGCCACCTGTTGCCAAATCTCCACCACCTCCCGCTCCCAAACCACCAGCACCACCAGCAACACCCGCACCGCCTCCCGTTGTTGAAGAGGAAGAGGAAGAATTTATTGAAGAAGACGAGGAAGAAGAACCTCAAGCCGTAGCTGCACCCGTTGTCACACCAGAACCGACACCAGCGCCTTCTGCGGAAGAACCTCAAGCTGAAGCCCCACCTGTTGCAACACCAGAGCCGACACCAGCGCCTCCTGCGGAAGAACCTCAAGCTGAAGCCCCGCCTGTTGTCACACCAGAGCCGACACCAGCGCCTCCTGCGGAAGAACCTCAAGCTGAAGCCCCGCCTGTTGTCACACCAGAACCATTACCTACTACCACGAAAGAATCTGAAATTGCAGAAGAAGATTCATTACAACCACCTAACGCCCAACAGGTAGAAGAGGTCATCGCCGAAGCAGAAAAGAACGCTGAAACCCCTGTAGAGCCGGAACAAGTACACCCAGAACCTGAAGTTCAGCAACACCCAGTCGATGATTAAAGTCAAGAATACCGATCTAACTAACATCTGATATTCTTAACAGAATCCCATTGGCTTAAGATCTTTGTTTTTTTAACCGCAGATGCACCCAGATAGCTGGAAATTGAATTCATCTGTGTTTATCTGTGTTCATCTGTGGTCAATTAAAAAAATCTAGGCGATCGCTTCTGGAGGCTATAATTAGCCTAAATCCACAGCGATCGTCTCTTTTTTACCCTGGCGGTTGAAACCAGATTTGGAATGGAGAGGATAATTATGCAATCGGCTGAATCACCAAGTTTTCAACAACAAGTTCTCGATCGGCTCGATAATGTCGATCGGCGTTTAGAGCGACTGGCAACAGATGTAGAACAGCTTAAGCAAGAACTGACTCTAACCAACACCAGAGTTGACACCTATCAGAAAGCCTCAACTCAAGTGGTTAACTTAGCATTTGGTTTAATTGCCACTGCTACTGTCACTATTATTGCTTCAGTTATCCTAAAATAGTTCGATTAATTAGCAGCGATCGCCTTGTCATTTCTCTCCCTTAATCCCTCTAGTTCGTAATATATCGCTGAAAGTAGGACAATAATTTGATAAACCAAAAGTTGCTGGATTTACTGGGTTTTCGTAGCTAAAATGTCGGTATTGCATACAAAAACGATCCCATGGAGCCATTTGAATCCGAAACAAAGCAATCAGGAAATTAGCTAGTTCTAAAGATAAAGGTATCCGAAAATTAATTTTTTTACCGAAATAAGCCGCAGCTTCTTCTACTGCCATATCAGCCGTTAATCGCTGGTTGCCTAAGACAAACTTTCGAGTAGATAAATGGCTGTTGACATCATCAGAGCTAGGAATATTATCAATTAAATATCGCACTACTTGGGCAATATCGCGAGCATGAATAAAATGAAAACTCCCATCTGCTTTCAAGTAGCGAATAACATCGATCCACTTAACTATTTCTGGCAATCCAGCAGAGATATGAGAATAGGGCTTGTTACGATCGCCGCCAAATACTAAGGTAGGAAATAAAGTCGTAATGCGATCGCCTATTGCTAATTCTGGTAGCCACTTAAAACACTCGTATTTAGTGCGAATATATTCGGTGCCAATTTCTCCAGCTTCCGGTAATAATTGTTGGTGGCGATCGAGCAGGCTAGCAGTAGAAAAATATATTACCTGTTCGCAAACTTCGGGATTTAATGAATTAATTAATTGAATCGTTTTAGTAACGTTAATCTCGCGGGTTTCTTCTTCTCCTCCCCAAGCCGCCGCCGTTAGCACCGCTTGATTTATAGTTTTGAGCAAGTCACCGATTAACTCAATATCTCGCATATCTACTGGCAAGATATTAATTCCCGATCGAATTTGATAATCGATTTTTAGTTTGTCGGGATTCCTGACTAACAGAAAGAGTTCGTAGTCTGTTTCTTCAATCAAAGCCTCGCTAATATATTGACCGATGCAACCACTAGCACCAGTCACTAAAATTCGTTTTTGACTCATGTATGGGGAGAGAGGGAGGAGAGGGGGAGAGAGGGGAAGGGGGAGAGAGGGAGATGGGGAGATGGGGTGATAGGATGAGGGGAAAAATAAGTAGGTAGGTAGCATACTAGATTTCTGTTACCTATTACCTATTACTTATTACTTATTACTTATTACTTAAATTCGCTTGCTTGGCAGTTTCAAAGAAGAACGCGACATTCTCTTCTGGGGTAGTTGGTAAAACGCCGTGTCCGAGATTCATGATATGACCTCGATTGCCAGCCTTGCGAATGGTGTCGAGAATGCGATCGCGGATAAACTCTTGAGAACCATACAAGGCACAAGGGTCCATATTGCCCTGCACGCCGATGTTAGCCCCCAACCTCGTTCTAGCTTCTGCCATATCTACCGTCCAGTCAACGCTGACGATATCGACTCCCGATTTGGCCATCCGTTCTAAAATCCCGGCACTGCCGTTGATATATAGAATTAAGGGCGTATCGGGATGGGTAGCTTTGACTTGTCTGACTACTTGCTGCTGGTATGGCAAAGCAAAGGTTTCGTAATCTTGAGGACTGAGTTGCCCCGCCCAAGAGTCGAACATTTGCACCACTTGCGCCCCAGAATCGATTTGATAGCGGACGTAAATCGCGATCGCATCTGCCAGCTTGCTCAATAACTTATGGATCGTTGCTGGTTCGCAAAATGCCATCCGTTTGATATGAACGTAGTCTTTGGAACTTTTACCTTCGATCGCGTAAGCTGCAAGCGTCCAAGGTGCGCCCACGAATCCCAACACCGCTGCGCGATCTCCTACTTCTCGCCGTAAGGTTTGCAAAATCTCGCGAATGAAAGGAAGTGAGGTTTCTGGCTCTAAGGGCCGCAAGTTGTCGATTTGTTCCTGGGAACGGAGCGGCGGATCGATAATCGGCCCTTTGCTTTCTACGATGTCGAAGGGAATACCGATCCCTGGTAAGGGAGTGAGAATATCGGAGAACAAAATCACGCCATCCGGCTGAAACGCCCGAAATGGTTGCAAAGAGATTTCAATAGCTAAATCTGTGTTTTCAGAGCGATCGCGGAACGATGGATACTTCTCTCGCAGTTCTCGGTATGCTTTCATATACCTACCCGCTTGTCGCATCATCCACACTGGCGGACGCTCTAAAGCTTCACCGCGAGCCGCCCGTAGGAGATAGGGAACTTGGGTTGAAAGGGTCATTTAACTTTTCACCTTAACTTTTTCCATGCCTTTGTTAGCTTATCATTCTGGAATTCCCAGAGTTGCTAAAATCTCAACTTTATAGACCTGCGGGGTAAATCCACGTATGTTAGTGGTGCGCTACAGGAGGGGGACAGCCCAGAGGGCTACAGTTCGACAAGCTCACCGCAAGTCCTACAAGAATTACCCAATTATTTTTTTAAGTTCCATTAGGTATGGAGATAATTGCCAATTGTGTTCGCGCATCGTGTCGGAGGCATTTACTGTTAATTGCGCATTGGTTTGACACGCCACTACTCGATCGACGCTTCTAACGATCGAGTTAAAATCCTACCAACGATTAGTTTTTTGTCACAATATATCCAGGCGATCGCCCCATATTTGTACCTACAAATATGGGGCGATCGCTCTTTTAATGCTGGGCAAAAATCGCATATCTCACTTTTGTCTCAAAAAACTGGTAACAGCAATTACTAAGGCCATAGATATTTAGTCAGCCAATCTAAACTTAAAATTAAGACGTTTTTCAGATGTTTTTAAGCCATCCAGTTCTTAATATAAAGATAGTTGAAACTTACATTTTATGAAAAAAATTACATGAAAAATAATCAAAAATCTAGCTTGAAATTGAGACAATTATTTCTAGGAGCGATCGCCGCTGCACTTCCCTTATCGACCACACCATTACCAGCAAAAGCCTCTGTTTTTCAGAACTCCCTGCGATGGGATACATCCTTAGATGGCTACACTTACGTTCCAGTTTGTATCGATTCCAGAAGCTCGACCGCTCAAAGGGGAGATGGGGCACTTTATGGATTGATTCACTATCCCGATCCCGCTCCCGGTCTGGGCGAAGTTATCGGTCGCGTCCGAGGAGCATTAAACAATAGTTGGGAAAAGTGGAGTTCTGTACGCTTTATTGGCTGGCAAGCTTGTAACTCTTTGACTGCCGAGCAAAGAAAAGAATATATTAGTTTGCTGGTGGCACCAGATGCAGAAAACTTCACCTCCTATGGAAATCCACTTACATCTTTAGGAACTAAAAGACACGTCCAGTTTGCGGCTTGGGGTAAGAACTTCAATCGCTGTATCAGCTACAACTGGGGTCATTTTCGCGTCGAGTATAGTTTCGCTTGCGCCGAGCAATATGCCATTCATGAATTCGGTCATGCCTTGGGATTTCAACATGAATGGCAGCATCCTAAGAAACCTGCAACTTGTATCTATGCTCCTACGAACGAAGGTATAGTAACTAGCTACGCCACAACTTATACTTATCCCAAACAGGCTGACTATACCATAGTCAGACCAAACGATTACGATTGGGATTCAATTATGGTTTACCATCCTGGCTGCGTCGAGCAAACAGGAGTCCGATTTGGTAGCGAGAATCTCAGTTCGATCGATATTCAAGGCGTGTCTGCTGTCTATCCATCTGGGAAACCAGAACTAACTGCTTTGGCTAATGTTGCTAATGCTACTAATGAGGAAAATAACCGGGCAGACTATTGTCAGATCGACGGTCAGGGAGCGAATAAAAAAATCTCCTGTCGGATTTTTTCTCACTATGGTTTTACTAATCAAAAATTTGAAAGCATTAAGGGAATTGATGCTGGCTATACAGATCTTCCCAGAGCTTTTGTTGATGTTAATGGAGACAAAAAAGCTGACTATTGCCGCGTCGTCGGAGATGGTTCCAATAAGTTTTTGGCTTGCAATCTAGCTGGAAGTAACGGTTTTGGTACTGACCAGTATCAATTTAAGAGCATTACAGGAATCGATCTGGGCGATGCCAAGTTCCCTAGAGGGTTTGCTGATGTCAACGGGGACAAGAAAGCTGATTTTTGCCGCGTAGTTGGGAGTCGGACAAGCAAAACCATTCCACCTGCTAGCGGTCGACCCGTGCTGCGCGATCGATTCTTGGCTTGCAATTTAGCGGAAGCTAATGGTTTTGGCGTTGACCAATATCAATTCAAGAGCATTCCCAATATCGATCCCGGTTATGCCAATTTCCCCAAAGGGTTTGCTGATGTCAACGGGGATGGGAAAGCTGATTTTTGCCGCACTGTCGGATATGGAACTCTCGATCGAATGTCTTTGGCTTGCAATCTGGCTGAGGCTAATGGCTTTGGTGCCGACCAATACCAATTCAAAAGTCCTCAAGGGATTGCTTTTGGCGATCCTTCGCTACCTCAAGGGTTTGTTGATGTTAATGGCGATGGGAAAGCTGACTTTTGCCGCACTGACAGGTACTTTGGCTCTAGTAGCTACTTAATCGGGTGCAATCTCGCTGAGGCTAATGGCTTTGGTAGCGATTTGCCGTTCCGGTTCCAATACCAAAGCGTTGTCGGCATCGATCTCGGTTATCCAAATCTGCTGCGATCGTTTGCTGATGTCAACCTAGACGGTAAAGCTGACTTTTGCCGAGTTGTAGGGGCAATCCAGAACCAAACAATGAGGTGTAATCTGGCTGAGAACAATGGTTTCAGTCAAAATCAATACGGCTTTTAAAACTGAACTAGAAAGCTAATTAGCAAAAGTAAAGTGAAGGCGATCGCTCTTTCTTAATGTCGAGGGCGATCGCTTGCGCTTATTTGCTCCTCGTTGCCAATATAGGGCGATCGCTCTTCTAATACTGTAAACAAGCGCGTCTCTTACTTTCGTTGAGGAGATTATACTCAGAACTATTACCAAAGTTATAACTATTTTATCTAGCGATTTTAAAGCAAACACAAGACGTTTTTCAGATGTTTTTCAGATAGCAAAATTACTAATATAAACATAGTTAAAACTTACATCTTCTTAGGAGAAGAACATGAAAATTACACAAAAATCTAGCTTGAAATTGAGACAATTATTTCTAGGAGCGATCGCTATTGCTTTGCCTTTATCTACAATAGCATCAACAGCACAAGCTCTCGGTGTTGATGGTACTACTGAATTAACTACTTTTGCTGATGTTAACGGTGATGGTAAAGCTGACTATTGCCAGTTAAAAAATCAGGGCAGCAATAGGGGGCAAATTTTTTGCCGCCTGACAGTTGGATCTAATGTCGCTAATGTTAACGATAGTACTGAGTTTGTCAGTCCTCAAATCGATTTAGGTTACTCAACTCTACCTCGCGCGTTTGTTGATGTTAACGGAGACAAGAGGGCTGACTATTGCCGAGTTATGGGACCGGGAGTTCCCAGTCAGATGTACTTGGCTTGCAGTCTAGCTGGAACTAATGGCTTTGGTTCCGATGGATCGCTATTTAGAAGTATTCAAGGTATCGATTTAGGTTATGCCAATTACTATCGAGGATTCTCTGATGTCAATGGAGATGGCAAAGCTGACTTTTGCCGCGTTGTTGGATTTGGAGATGCCTTTCATATGCGCTTGGGCTGCAATTTAGCTGGAATTACCGGGTTCAATCTTAACCAAGAGTCTCAAAGCTTCCCAGGTATCTTCTAAACTTGACTTGGTAAAGTTAATTAGAAACTGCAAGATAACACGCGATCGCTCTTTCAAGATGTAGAGGGCGATCGCTTTCGCTTTGTTAATAGATATTACTTCTATTCAATCGCAATCATAATCTATGCTCTATTGCAAAAATATATATATTTATCTATGTTTGGCTGACATAAAATTTGATGAGCGAGTGTTACAAAACTTTATTAAGATAGATTTCATACCTAAATAAAAAATAAGTATTTTCGCTCAGTAACATGATAACGGCTCAATTTCCGTGGTTGACAGCGATCGTCTTGCTGCCGCTGTTAGCTTCTATCTTCATCCCCTTAGTGCCTGAAAAATACGCCAAGCACGTCCGCTGGTATGCCTTGGGGGTAGCGATCGCCGACTTGGTTTTAATGTGTTATGCCTTTGCCAAACATTACAATCCTGGCAGTTCTAGTTTTCAACTGGTTGAAAAGTATGCCTGGATGCCTCAGTTAGGTCTGAGTTGGGCGGTTTCAGTTGATGGACTGTCCGTTCCCTTGGTACTTTTAGCAGGACTGGTAACGACTCTTTCAATTTTTTCGGCATGGCAAGTCGATCTTAGACCCCGCCTGTTCTACTTCCTCATGCTGCTGTTGTATGCCGCCCAAATAGGAGTATTCGTCGCTCAAGATTTACTGCTATTTTTCATTATGTGGGAACTAGAACTGGTTCCCGTCTATTTGCTCGTCTGTATTTGGGGCGGGCAGAACCGGGGCTACGCCGCTACCAAATTCTTGATTTATACCGCCGCCGCTTCCATATTTATTCTGGTAGCAGCGATGGGAATGGCATTCTATGGCGACGGTCGAGTTACCTTCGATATCGTCGAACTCGGCATGAAACATTTTCCGCTGGGGTTAGAACTGCTGCTTTATGCAGGATTGCTGATTGCCTTTGGTGTCAAACTGGCGATTTTTCCACTCCACACCTGGCTGCCTGATGCCCACGGCGAAGCATCTGCTCCCGTATCGATGATTTTAGCAGGAGTGTTATTGAAGATGGGCGCATACGGGCTAATTCGGTTGAATATGGAACTTCTCACCGATGCTCATATTTACTTTGCCCCGATTCTGGCCATCCTGGGAGTTGTCAACATTATCTACGGTGCGTTTGCTTCCTTTGCTCAATCCAATATGAAGCGTCGCCTAGCATATTCATCTGTTTCCCACATGGGATTCGTGCTGCTGGGAATCGCCTCCTTCTCTGACTTGGGAATCAGCGGGGCGCTGCTGCAAATGCTCTCTCACGGTTTAATCGCCTCGGTGCTATTCTTCTTGTCAGGCGTTACCTACGATCGCACTCATACCATGGCCATGAAAGATATGACTGGTATCGGTCAGGTCATGCCCAAAGTGTTTGCCCTGTTTACGGTCAGCGCCATGGCATCCCTAGCTCTTCCCGGTATGAGCGGCTTTGCCAGCGAACTGTCGGTCTTTATTGGGGTGACTACCAGCGATATCTACAGTTCGACCTTCCGCGTTGTGACCGTATTTCTATCTGCTGTGGGAATCATCCTCACGCCAATTTATCTGCTCTCGATGCTGCGACAAGTGTTTTACAACTCTGGTGAAGCACCGACTTGCGACATTGCCCCCACCTGCGATCTTGATGAGGTCAAATTGGAGAATCTAGGAAGCCAGGAAGCGGTTTGCTTCGGTACTAGTTGCGTTCTGCCTGCTGATGCCAAGTTTATGGACGCTAGACCGCGCGAAGTGTTTATCGCTGCCTGTTTTCTCGTGCTGATTGTCGGTTTGGGTTTCTATCCCAAGTTGGCGACGCAAGTATATGATGTCAAGACTGTGGCCGTAAACGCTCAGGTGCGCGAAACTTATACCCAAATCGCGCAAAGCAATCCCCAGATTTATGCTGGTGTCTTCTGGTCGCCTAGCCTCCCACGAACTGAGTTAGCTACGGTTACAAGTCCGATCGAGTAATATTATCGGTTCTCAAAGAAGCGATCGGCCATCGGGTAAGCTGGTGGACGATCGCTTTTTGGTCAAAAACGGCGATCGCCAAGATAGGGAATGCTACAGAGCTATAGTGTTAGTAGAACGTCAGGAAAAAGTTGTGAGTGCCACTTATACAACCGACTTCAACGTCTGGATTCAAAAGACAGCCCAACTGTTACGGGAACGCTGTTGGAATGAGATCGATGTCGAGCATCTAATTGAGGAGGTTGAAAGCTTGGGCAAGAGCGAACAGCGGGGTATTGCTAGTCAATTGACTCGCCTGCTGTTGCATCTCCTGAAGTGGCAATATCAACCTCAACGTCGTTCTGATAGTTGGCTCGATTCGATTACTGATGCTCGCACTCAAATTGAATTAGCGATCGCCGATAGTCCCAGCCTCAAGAATTATCCAGCAGAGCAACTGGCTGGCTGCTATCAACGCGCTCGCCGCCAAGCCGTCAAGCAAACAGCCATGACAATTTCTACCTTTCCAGAAACCTGTGAGTACGCGATAGAGCTAGTGTTGTCAGACGATTGGTTGCCAGAAGAGGGCGATCTCAATTTTGAGGCTAATTGATTGACAAAGCTCTACCGTAGGTTGGCGTTGAGCGCAGCGAAACCCAACAGATAGACAGGTGCGTTACGACGGACAGGTGAATTGAAATCAGAGTCAAGATTATCGCCGTCTAACGCACCCTACCTAATGCAACAAATTAAGCTTGACGGATCGGCTACTTGCAGTTATTGCTGTGGTACTTCTTGCATCATTTCTTTCTCGCGATCGAGCCTGCGTTTTCTGGCGTAAAGCTGAATCGTCGCTGCCATCAAAATAATCAGTCCAAAAATTACCCAAGCAGCCGCATCTGTAGGGAAATTATTCTTGAATACAGCCAGCATGACGATAACTACTAGCAATAAAGTAGGAGCTTCATTTAGAGCGCGTAACTGCTTGCTACTCCAACCGCATTTATCGGCGTGAAGCTGTTTCATCACCCGAATACAGTAAAAGTGATAGCCAATTAACAGGGCAACAAACAGCAGCTTGAAATGCAACCAACCCTCTTTGAGATAGGCGTGGTTAGTAACTAACAAAGCGATCGCCATGGCCACTGTCACTATCATTCCTGGAGTGGTGATAATATTCAGCAGCCGCTTCTCCATTATTTCGTATTGATTTTTCAAGATCGTGCGGGCTGGTTCTGGCTGTTCGTTCGCTTCGACGTGATAGATAAACAAACGCACGAGATAAAACAATCCAGCAAACCAAACCACAACTCCAACTAAGTGGAACGCCTTAAACCAAAAATAAGCCATGAAATTTGCTCCCTGAATTTGGTAGAAGTTAGGAGTTCAGTCGTAGGGGCGTAAAGCATTTATTGATATCAAGTTAACGGTCTAGAGCTTCGCCCCGACAGGGGTTCAAAACCCCTGTCTCAAAGCCAAAGTCCTCTAAAGAGGACTGGCCGATCTGTGGGGAATGTCCTTCTTTAGTCCATTTCAATGGACTTGAGCTTAAGCTGTGGGGTTTTGAACCCCTGGCTCCAGATAGCTGAAGTCGATAGCACAAAACGGCTTTAGCTCTAAGTTGACGTGAGTTCGGGAGCTTTGGAAGTGTTGAGTGTTAAGAGTTGAGTTAAGAATCCTTCTCCCTTGTCTCCCTTGTCTCCCCCTCTCCCTCTCCTCTCTACTCCTACCATCCATTTAAGCTGGTTTCCAAGTACCGTGGAAGCCGAAGGGGATAACTTTGGGCAAGCCTAACCGACAAACTGGTTCGGTATCTAGCCTGTCTGCGTCGAAGATCCAAACTTCGCTGGTATCGGCGTTGCCATCGTACACGATCGTAATTATCCAACCTCGATCGCCATTTTGAGCATCTGGGGCATAAATCGGCTCCATCGGATAGCGATTCTCTTCTAGGTTAGCTGTGGTGAGGGTATCGGTTTGATAATCATAGCGAGCGATCGCCCCATGCGGCTCCTGACTAAAATCTACTCCCGGCCGATGGATGGAAAAATAGCTGTAGCGCCAATCTTGTCCGACTTCAAAGGGCGACACTACAGGAAACTCACAACCTCGGTCTACAACTTCTTCCATGGCTGTGACTTTGCCTGTTTGGGGATTTAGCTTTACTTGCCACAGAGTTCCTTTGGCTGGAGTGTGGGTTTGTCCGGTGGCTACTTCCTTCAAATATTGATTGGTTTGAAAATCTGCATAGCGCACCAAGTCGAACGTCACCATGCCGTCAGCGCTGACCCCGCCGTTGCCGAAATGCCACTGATACCAGGGTTCGGCTTCGCCTTGACTGACGACAGACAGGTTTTCGCGGTCTAGGACTAAAATCTGAGTGGGTTGCTGCGATCGCCAAACTAAAGCATCGCTAAAGCTGCTCAATCCCACTAAAACTGGTAATGCTTGCATCTCGACTGGAGGCAGGCAAAAGATTAAATATGGCCCGGCCAAGACAAAATCGTGAATCATGATTCTGCCGTTGAGGGGAACGGCTGCGGTTTTTAAAATCTTGCCCGTGGAGTCGCTTTTGTAGACGTTGAGGATAATATTGCGTCCAGCGGAAACCCCAAAGTTGAAAATTTCCCCGGTTTTAGGATCGCGCTTGGGATGAGCCGAATAAGTCAAACCTTCGCTTAACTTACTTAGATCGTCTTCTCCCCAAGTTTCCAGGGTTTGGAGGTCGAGGGCGTGGGGTTTGCCGCCTTCCCACAGCGCCAACAGCTTATCTGGCAGCGCCAGCACGGAAGTATTGGCCGCATTCTTCAACGGTCTTTGCCATTGATGCCAAATCGGCCCTGGTGCGGTCATGCCATAGTTGCCGTAAAGCAACTTCCCAGCAGCGGTTTCGGCTTGATAGCCAGCCGTTTGGACGTAACGATAGATACCTGTAGCACCAGCTTCGGTGAAATGCACTCCCAAGATAGCGCCATCGCCATCGAACCAATGTCCCATCTTCATGCCGCCCCGTTCTAACCTGGCGGGGCCGTTGCGATAGAGCGAACCCCGCAAGCCTTCGGGAATCTGGCCTGCTATGACTGACAGAGGAGTTAAAGGGAATTCTGAGGCTGGTTGGGCGATCGCTTTTGCCCAAGCCTTCGTTTGAGTCGATCGAGTAGTTGTTACCATTTGTCGCTGTTCCTCCACTATGATGCTGTGTTGTTCTCTGGGAGACGTAGCTGTAAGGTTTTATTTTTATGCAATTATTTGCATACATACAGGTTATATGCAATTATTTGTATATGTCAAGAGGCGAGGCAAACATGGCTTTAGCGCACGCGATTTTAGCTTTCCTGGTCGATCGCTCCAGCAGCGGCTACGAACTAACCAAGCAATTCAACGAGTCTGTAGGCTTTTTCTGGCAGGCCAGTCACCAACAGATTTATCGAGAACTCAGTAAGTTAGAAGATCGAGGTTGGGTGACTTTCGATCCCGTTCCCCAAGCAGGCCGCCCTGATAAGAAGCTATATCGAGTTACTGCTGAGGGGCAGAAAGAACTAACCGAGTGGATTGGCGAACCGTGCGAACCGCCTCCTGGTAAAGAAGACTTATTGGTGAAGATTTTCGCCGGACATTTGGTAGATACAGAAATTTTGCTCGCAGAGTTAGAACGCCATCGCCAAATTCACCTGGAACAGCTATCGATTTATCAACAGATCGAGGAACAATATTTTGGACCGCCGGAACGACTCGATCTGAAAGAGAAATTGTCTTACTTAACTTTGCGTCGAGGGATTCGTTACGAGATGGATTGCGTGGCTTGGTGCGATGAAGCGATCGCGATGTTAAGTTAATTTTTACGGGGACAGCTAAAGTGGGCTATTCCACAAGCCTATGCAAATGCAAAGGGACAACTATTTAAATTCTGAAGCTCCTAAAAAAGCGGTAACAGCATCGCTAGCGATCGGTTCGGAGAATAAATATCCCTGGCCGTAGGGACAGCTTAAACTTTTCAGTTGTAGCAGTTGTTCTTTAGTTTCTACTCCCTCAGCAATCACGTTCATTCTTAAGGTTAAACCCAGGTTGATAATGGCTTTGATAATTTCGCTGTTTTCCTCGCTTTCTATTTTTACGCCCAATTGTTTGACAAACGATCGATCGATTTTTAGAGCATTAAATGGGAAGCAATGCAGATAGCTTAAAGAAGAATAACCAGTACCAAAATCGTCGAGGTGAACGTGAATGTTGCGGCTTTTCAATTTTCGTAACGTGGCGGCTGCGGCTTCAGTATTTTGAATTAAGACGCTTTCAGTAATTTCTAGCTTGAGAGCGCCACCGTTAAGATTAGTTTCTTGAAGAATTTCGTCGATAAATTCGATTAAACCCGCCTGGGAAAAGTGGTTGCCAGAAAGGTTGACGCTCATAGTTAAAGGCAAAAGAGTGGGAAATTGTTGTTCCCAAACCCGCAATTGCTGGCAAGCCGTGCGCAGTACCCAGCGATCGAGGCTGACAATAATTCCAGCTTCTTCGGCAATGGGGATAAACTCAATCGGAGGAATCAAACCCCGCTCTGGATGCTGCCAGCGCAATAAAGCCTCGAAACCGTGAATTTGACGGCTAGATAGCGAAACTATGGGTTGATAGTAAACTACGAATTCTTGGCGATCGCTAGCACCGGATTCCAAGAATGCGATCGCTCGTCGCAGGTCGTTTTCTAACCGCAATCGCTCTAAAATATGGGCGTGCATCGACGGATCGAAGACTTCGTAATACCCTTGACCGCGAGCTTTAGCTCGATACATAGCAGTATCGGCATTTCGCAATATCTCGACTACCTGTTCTGGGCTGGTATGGGTTTGGAAACTGCCAGTAGCAATGCCAATACTGGCGCTGACGAAGACTTCATGGCGATCGAGCATAATTGCTGGTTTCAAAGCCTCATGAATGCGGCGAGCCACCACGATCGCACCTTCAACATCTACCAATTCTTCCAATAAAATGACAAATTCGTCACCTCCGAGGCGAGCCACCGTATCTTCCGCTCTTTGGGATTGTTCTAAGCGCCGAGCCACCGCCTTTAAAAGTTCGTCTCCTAAAAAGTGACCGAGGCTATCGTTGATGACTTTAAAGCGATCGAGGTCGAGAAATAGCAGAGCAAAGAATTTATTGGATTGTCGCTGGTGACGCTTAATCGCGTGATGCAAGCGATCCATCAATAGATTGCGGTTCGCTAAGCCCGTCAGTCCATCGTGCAGGGCATCGTATTGGAGTTGCTCTTGAACGCGCTTGAGTTGGGTGATATCGGTAGTAATGCCATCGATTCGCCTGAGATTGCCATCTTCATCAGCAATCGCTCTTGCCCGAACTCGAATCCAGCGGACTTCGCCCCGACTGGTCAAAATTCTGAATTCTATGTCTTGCTTGCAAGTGGCATACAAAACTTGGTTGGCTTTTTCTACCAGTTCTCGATCGTCTGGATGAATTATTTCTTGCCACAGGTTGGGGTTGGCGATAAACTCGTTTACCTGGCGGCCGAAAACTTTCTCGGTGGCAGCATTGAGATAATATAACTGTAAAGTGTTGGGATCGATCGACCAAACTACATCCTCAATCGAACTCAAAATGCGATCGAGTCGCTCGTGGCTTACCTGCAATGCCTGTTCGTTAGCTTCCTTCTCCACCGCCAAATCTTGGTAAGAGTCGATCTGTTGGTTGAGTTGGGTAAGCTGGGCAGCTTGCCGTTCGACTTGGCTTAGCAAGTCTGCTGGCAGCGCCGCGAATAAGGTAGAAGCAGTTACCAACCCAAAAACTCTACCATCAGCGGTTAAAATTGGCAGGCAATTGAGGCGATGTCGATCGAATAACTCTAAGAGGGAAAATATATCTGAAACTTCATCTCTAGACAGCACGATCGCCGAGCGGTTCGTTACTTGGGCGATCTTTAACTCTGCCGTCAGCCGGCCTGAAGCTGCTAGCTTCACTACGTCTCCAGAAGTGAAGGTGCTGACAAATCGCTCTCGTTCTACCACTAATATGCAACTAGCCCCCGCTCGTTCCATCGCCGCGATCGCCGAAGCCACTGAGGCCTCAACAGAAATAGTCAGGGGATTGCGGTCAATTGCGTTTTCTACCATTACTAAGGTTTAGCTTGAATTTGACTCGATCGAGCAGTCAGCTAAAGTCTTCTGGCATTTAAACTGAACGCTTGTATTAAAGCTAACTCAACTTGGCTCGATCGGAGGGAGTAATATACTAGGAGTTCAGAAGTATGCGCCGAGCGCAGGCTGCGCCAACGGAGTTCGGAATTCGGAGTTAAGATTTCCCCTCTCTCCCTTTCTCCCTCTCCCCATCTCCCCATCCCCCCATCTCCCCATCTCCCCATCTCCCTGCCGATCCCAAAGAAATTATAAAAATTGGGTAATTTTTAACCGATCTATATAGATGCCTGTTTTAACGTGGAGGAAGGAGAGGGTGTATTTCTTTAAATAATCAAGAGAAAGAATCTATCCACATTAACTCTGGTTATCCTGAAAGCAGTTTTGTAATCAAGTCCCGAAGGCCCGCTGTGAATATTCCAAACACTATCTTAGCCATGCTGGTCGGTATTTTACTGACCCTAGTAAGTCTGTGGTACGGTCAAAACCACGGTCTACTGCCAGTAGCAGCTTCAGACGAGGCAGCGCAGGTAGACGGGCTGTTTAACACGATGATGACCGTAGCTACAGGTCTGTTTATCATCGTGCAGGGAACCCTCGTTATCGCTGCCATCCGCTTTCGCAAGCGCAAAGGCGATAACACCGACGGACCGCCCGTTCACGGTAACGTTCCCTTAGAAATTCTCTGGACGGCATTACCAGCGGTGGTCGTCGCTTGGATTTCGATCTACAGTTTTGAAGTTTACAATGCCATGGGCGGCTTCGATCCGATGGCAGCAGGCGACTCCCATGCCGCCCACATGAGTGCTAGCAGTAAAATGCGAGGAGCAGCGATCGCAGCCCCCTTGCCTGCTGCTGACGCTGAAAACCCTCCCGCATCGGCACCGTCACCAAATAATCTCATCGCCGTAGGTGTCGGCGCTTCTCCCGCCAATCGCGGCCAAAACGCAGACGTGTCGGTTAACGTCACGGGTTTGCAGTACGCTTGGATTTTTAACTACCCCGATAGCAATGTTTCTTCTGGCGAGTTGCATTTGCCAGCGGGGAAGGAGGCCCAACTGAATATCTCAGCGATGGATGTCTTGCACGCCATTTGGATTCCCGAACTCAGGCTCAAACAAGATGCTATTCCTGGAAGAACGGTAGAACTGCGCTTTACTCCGAGAAGAGTAGGCGAATATCCTCTCAGGTGTGCTGAATTGTGCGGTTCGTATCACGGTTCGATGGCAACCAAATTAATCGTGCAGACCCCAGAAGATTACGCTAGTTGGCTCCAAAGCCAGCAAGTAGCCAGCAACCCATCTCTAGAAAAAGCAGTAGCAGTCAATCCTGGCAACTTATCTGACAGCGATTTCTTGGCTCCCTACACTACCGAGATGGGCATGAATCCGGAAACGCTACATCAAATTCACCACACGCATCACTAGCTTCAATCAGAGAAGGAGAAGAGGGCGAGAGAGCGAGAAAACAAGAGGGAGAAGGCGAAGAGAGCGGAGAGGGCGGAAAGAGCGAAGAGTTTTCAACTCCACACTCAATACTCCACATTTCCTAAAGCACTCAACACTCCACACTCCACACTCCACACTCCACACTTCCACAAGTATGACCCAAGCAGAACTACAAGCAACAGCTAATACTCCTACCCACAGCCCAGAACCAGGGCAAAGGAAGTGGTGGGAATACTTTACCTTTAACACCGACCACAAGGTCATTGGCATTCAATACCTAGTCACGGGGTTCTTTTTTTATCTGATCGGAGGAGTGCTGGCATCAGCCATGCGCACAGAACTGGCAACTCCGGCTCCAGATTTTGTCACTCCTGAGCTTTACAACGGGATAATGACGCTCCACGGCACGATCATGATCTTTATGTGGATCATTCCGGCGGGTGCTGGGTTTGCTAATTTCCTAATTCCGCTCATGATCGGAGCGCGGGATATGGCTTTTCCCCGCTTGAACGCGGTGGCCTTTTGGATCGTGCCCCCCGCAGGGATATTGCTGCTAACCAGTTTCTTCGTCAAGCCCCCGGAAGCAGGTTGGACATCTTATCCTCCCTTGAGCGAGACGGCGAGTAAGGCTGGCGAGTTTATTTGGATTCTCAGCGTACTCTTATTCGGGACGGCATCAATTTTGGGGGCGATCAACTTTTTAATCACCATCCTCAAAATGCGCATCCCTAGCATGGGCTTCAACCAGATGCCTTTGTTTTGCTGGGCAATGCTGGCAACATCGGGATTGATTCTGATCGGTACGCCAGTTCTGGCAGGAGCGTTGATTTTACTGGCATTCGATATTGTCGCGGGAACGGCGTTCTTCAATCCGACGGGGGGAGGCGATCCGATCGTCTACCAGCATATGTTTTGGTTTTACTCCCACCCTGCGGTCTACATCATGGTTCTGCCGTTTTTTGGGGTAGCTTCAGAAGTAATTCCGGTGCATTCTCGCAAACCGATTTTTGGCTATCGAGCGATCGCCTATTCCAGTTTAGCCATCAGCTTCTTAGGCTTGATCGTCTGGGCGCACCATATGTTTACTAGCGGCACTCCGGCTTGGTTGCGGATGTTTTTCATGATCGCCACGATGGTGATTGCCGTACCGACCGGGATTAAGGTCTTTAGCTGGTTGGCGACTATGTGGGGGGGCAAAATTCGCCTCAATAGCACCATGCTGTTTGCCATGGGCTTTATCTCGACTTTTGTAGTCGGCGGACTGACAGGGGTGATGGTAGCATCGGTGCCGTTTGACTTGCACGTCCACGATACTTATTTTGTGGTGGCTCACCTGCACTACGTCCTCTTTGGCGGCAGCGTTTTTGGCATTTACGCGGCGATCTATCACTGGTTCCCCAAAATGACTGGCAGAATGCTCAACGAGCCTTGGGGCATCGTTCACTTCGTTTTGACTTACGTGGGCTTCAATCTCACCTTCTTACCGATGCACGAGCTAGGCTTATTAGGAATGCCTCGGCGAGTGGCGATGTACGATCCTCAATTCGCTCATATAAACTTGATTTGTACGATCGGCAGCTACTTGTTAGCCGTGTCTACCATTCCCTTCTTGGTGAATGCGATTTGGAGTTGGGTAGCCGGACCGAAAGCTGGCGACAATCCCTGGCAGGCATTAACTTTAGAGTGGATGACTACCTCGCCACCAGCGATCGAGAATTTTGAGATCTTGCCAGTATTAGATATCGGTCCTTATGACTACGGTATGGGCGATCGCTCGACAGAAGTAGACGTACCTTTTTCCGAGGCCAAAGAACCCGTTTTGTCTGCCGGTCCTAGTTCGGTGCTGCGGGCCGATCCCGATCCATCAGTAGCGGTTAATCCTAGCGATCGCCAACCAGAGGAGTAGAAGAGAAGGGGGAAGAGGGCGGAGAAGTTTCAACTCCACACTCCACATTTACGGGCGCAATGCATTGCGCCCCTACTCCTGAACTTCTTCAACTCCTCACTCCACACTTAACACTCAACACTTTATTTGTAGAGCGGATAGAAATTCATGCAAGGATCGACTATTGACCCCAGCAAAACAGTTGTCAACTACCATCACGCTGCCGCAGCGACAGACTCTCATCACGAAGAACATCACGATTTTCGGATTTTGGGGCTGATCGTCTTCTTGATCGCTGAAGGTATGATTTTCATGGGCTTGTTTATCGCCTATTTAACTTTTAGGGCAGTAACCCCTAATTGGCCGCCAGAAGGCACGCCCAGGTTAGAGCTATTGCTACCAGGAATCAACACGACGATTCTGATCGCTAGCAGTTTTGTGATTCATAAAGCCGATGCGGCGGTCAAGCAGAATAATATCTCAGGCTTGCGAACTTGGTTTATCGCCACTGCGCTCATGGGGGCTGTTTTCCTGGGCGGGCAACTTTATGAATACTGGCATTTAGAATTCGGTTTGAAAACCAATATCTTTGCCAGTACGTTCTACGTTCTCACTGGTTTTCACGGGTTGCACGTCACCTTTGGATTGCTGTTAATTTTGGCAGTGTTGTGGCGATCGCTCAAACCTAACCATTACAACAGCGAAAAACATTTCGGCGTGGAAGCAGCAGAAATCTACTGGCATTTTGTTGATGTCGTGTGGATTATTTTGTTCTTCTTGCTGTATATCCTCTAAAAATTCGGTCTGTATTTGATTAAGAAAAAGCCTCCAAATGGAGGCTTTTTCTTTTATCAGTGTGCTAGAACTTGTCATACCAAATCCGGTTCTTATACCATCCTTTCAGCCCTCACCCCCAACCCCTCTCCCACGGGAGAGGGGAGCCGGAGGCTCATTGAGGTTTGGTATCAGACAGCAACTTCTATGTAAGTTGATGAAGTGGATGGCTTGGGAATTTCATATCCTTCTAATTTTAGTCCATCTAAATGAAACTCTATAGCTTCACGCATATTCTGTTCCACCTCTTCGTAGGTCGATCCAGTTGAAGCGCATCCTGGTAAATCTGGGGAATAGGCTGAATATCCCGTTTCTGTCTTTTCAATAATGGTGAGATGAGCTAAATACTAACCATCATCTTCAATTAATTCGATCGCTTCTCTAACTTTCATATTTTAGGAGTTCGATCGCTCAACTACTTGAGAAAACAATTGTTCTGCCAACAATTTTCGATGCCATACACTTCTCGTTCCCAATCGAAGACGAGATCGGAGATGATAACAGAGGATCGCTCGGCATGACGCTCGGCAGATACGATCACTTGAGCGCACATACCAACTCCACCAGATTGTTTTACTAATGTATGAGTTGCACGCACAAAAATCTTCTAAATTAAATTATGAAATCGAAATTAGAGGCATTTTATCCGATCGAATGCTACGTTACAGAACCGACTATTTAGTTGGCATCATTCTCAGTGCGCTCTTGCTCCTGCTACCTCTTCAATCGTTCGTGCCGATCGAATTGAGTTGGCTGGAAACGATCGCTGTTGTCACCTATGCTTGGAGCGTTTGGTTGCTGGCCAAAAACGATCCAGCAGGGTGGTGGATCGGGTTAGTCGGAACGGCGCTTTACGGCGTGGTCTTCTACCAGGCAAAACTATACGCCGAGGTAGGATTGCAAGCGTTCTATTTCATTACCAGCTTGCAGGCAATTTATATTTGGTGGCGCGGCGGGCAAGATCGAACCGAGAAACCCGTCGGTCGCGTTACTTGGCAAAGATCGATCGCTACAGCCATTTTAGCGATCGCTAGCGTCTTTGCTCTCCGTGCGTTTTTAGTTGCCATTAGGGGAGCCGCCCCATTCTGGGACGCTCTGACAACGGTAACGAGCGTGGTAGCACATCTGTATCTGATGGCTCGCTGGGTTGAGAGTTGGTATTTATGGATCGCGGTCGATATTATTTACGTGCCGCTGTATGCTTCTCGAAATTTATATCTCACCAGTTTCCTCTACGGCATCTTTGGTTTAATGGCCGTAAGAGGACTGCGGAACTTCCAACGCATCGAGCGAGAACAACGCCTAAAAGCAGTCGAGCAATAGCATGAAACTGGGAATTACTATTGGTAAGTTTTACCCATATCATCTGGGACACAATTACCTGATAGAGCGAGCTAAAGCCCAGGTCGATCGCTTGGTGGTGCTAGTGGGGTACAAACCGACTCAAAAAATCCCTGGAACGGTGCGAGCCGAATGGATTCGCTGTCTGCATCCCGATGTCGAAGTTATAGAGGTGTTAGAGGATATTCCCGAAGCTCCAGAACCTTGGACAACTAGGGCATTAGCGGTGCTTTCGGGACGGCAACCAGATATCGTATTTACATCAGAAGCCTATGGCGAACCTTGGGCAGCCTTGATGGGAGCAGAACATCGCGCGATCGATCTGCCGCGCCACCGCTTTCCCATCTCTGGAACTCAATTGCGGCAAGATCTCAGTTCCCATTGGCAAATGCTCGCCCCACCTACCAAAGCCTACTTTACCAAACGAATTTGCGCGATCGGAGTCGAGTCCAGCGGGACGACGACTTTAGCCCAAGCCTTAGCCCAGCATTATCAAACTGTGTGGATACCAGAATACGGTCGGTGGTACTGGGAGGGCAGGCGCTATACTCCCAACGCCCAAGAGTGGGATACCTATGAATTCGTGCGGATCGCTCAAGGCCAGATTTCTTGGGAGGATGACTTAGCTATGAGAGCGAATCAAGTTCTTATGGCCGATACCGATCCTCTGGCTACCCACGTCTGGCATCGGCGCTATACGGGAACTTATTCCCCCCAAGTCGAACGCTTAGCTGACAGCCGCCACTACGATTTGTATATTTTGACGGCTCCCGACTTTGAATTCGTGCAAGATGGCACTAGAGAAGGCGAACAGATTCGATTAGAGATGCACCAGTGGTTTATAGATATGCTCGATCGCAAAGGCAAGAAATACATCACGGTTGCAGGGGCGCACGAGAAACGGATGGCAGATGCAATTGAGGCGATCGATTCTCTATTGGTGTTTCCCGTACTAGATGCGATCGACCATTAGATATCTCCAAAAATTAAACTCAAAGGCAAGCAGGATGCTTACCTCACAAAAATTATTGAAGATGTTTATCGATCGAATTAATGCTCGAACACGTCTTTATATTGCAAAAGATCTAACGCGACTAATACTGGCAAACATTGAAAGCTTTGCTCAGCTAGTTCCCAACGTTCTTCGCGTTTTAACATCGAGATCAATTTCTGCCGCACGCTTAAGAGATAGCGAACGTCATTAGCAGCATAACGGAGTTGCTCGTCAGTGAGAGCATCGGCATTACCCCAGTCAGAACTTTGGGCAGTTTTATCGAGTTCGACTTTTTCTAATTCTTGTACCAACTCTTTCAACCCGTGGCGAGAAGAGTAAGTCCGGGCTAACTTACTGGCAATTTTGGTGCAAAATATCGGTTTCACCTCGATTTCTAAATAGGCTCGCAGCATACCCACATCAAACCGAGCGAAATGAAACACCTTGGTAACGTTAGTTGCTTCTAGTAGTTTTTTGAGGTTAGGGGCGGCTGTTTGTCCTTTAGCAATCCGAATCACACTAAGATAGCCAGGGGCGAATAACTGCACCAAACACAACCGATCGCGCCCTGGTAGCAAGCCCATAGTTTCGGTATCGACAGCGATCGCTTCTGCCTGGAGGTATTGAGCCAAGAGTGAATCGGAAAGATCGCGATCGCTAACCTGAAAATCTTCGATTTCCATGCTGGAGAGAATATGTAGACTAGTTAATTTTAACTCCGATGTCGTTGTCTGAGTCTTGCCGAAAAAGCTTTTATATTTTTCGATCGGGATAAACATCTGTAGCCACTGGAACGTAAGTTCCATCTGCCAATTCAACTCCAGGTCCCAGGCGACACCCGCCTCCGAGAAAAACGCGGTTCCCGATCTTGACCTTTTTGAGATACAACCTCAGATCGCCTTTTCTGGGTACGATCGCATGGGCGTAGATCCCGATACCATGACCGAATACTACATCATCGCCAATTTCTAATAGCTGGCGATCGCTAATCTCTAATCTCGTTGTCCAGTAAACTCCTTTACCTACTTTAGCGCCCCACAATCTCAACCAACCAGAGAACGCTCCAGGAATCAATCGCAGCAGGGTTTCTAATGCCGGAAACGCGATATAAATAGCTTGAATTTGATGGCTGCCCCACCATGGAGAATATTGTTTACCTTGGAGATAGCTAATCCCTTCTTTAATCGGGTAGAAGCGATCGTGTATTCGATAAACTAAAATCGGCAATCCGTAGAGAGAAAATCCTAAAGCAAAAACACTCAAAATTCCAGGTGAAAAACACAACCACAAAAATGATGCTCCTGCCATCAACATGACAAAAACTGGAAAAAACGAGAGGATAACGCTAAGAAAAGTCAAAAGTCAAAAAGAAGAGCTAGTCAAATCATAGTCAATCAAATAATCAATCTAATCATAGTACTGTTCGCTGTTTGTTTGCTCCCACCAAGAAGTCAGAGGATAGTAAAGCACTGGGGACCAAAGGCTACTGAGAATCGCAGAACAAAGAGCAATGCGTTGATAATCGAGCCAAGTTTCCGACCAGGTGCGCGTGGGATACTCTAGACCTAAACTGGCAACATCTCCAGGCAAAATATACTGAATTGCCGTTACTGTTTCTGCCAAAATTGACAGGCCAAAAACAATTAAGGCGATCGAAATAAAATCTTCTTGAATATAACGCTGTTTTTGGATTCGTGCTGATAATACTCCTACCAATATCAAACTGAGAGTATGGGTAGGATAAAGAGAGGTCATACCATCTTGAATCATACCTAAAGCCAGTCCAGCGATCGCTCCTTGAAACACCGTGCGCTTGAGACTCCAAATTGCGACCCAAATTAACAACCAGTTGGGGCCGATACCTAATAATTCCATTCCCGGCCAGCGAGTAAGCAGCAATAATAAGCACAAGAAAGCAGAACCAACAGTTACCAACCAACCGAGAATCTGACGAGTGCGTGGCGATAGATCGGAAATTTTAATCATAGGGCATGAAGACGTGAGTGCGTGAGTGCGTGAAATTTTCTCGCTCTCCCTCCCTCTCTCCCTCTCCTCTACTTACTGGCAGGATAAACGATCGCCCATTCTAAAAAACTAATTGGGGCTGTAATTTCGATCGCAGCTTCTGGTGCTGGATTTTTTTGCAGGTTGACAGATTTAACTCTTCCTACAGGCAATCCTGGCGAGAAGAGGCGGCTAACAGATGAAGTCACCACAAAGTCGCCGGGACGGACATTCGGCACTTTATCAAAAAACTGCATTACCGCCCGATTAGATCCTTGTCCCCGCAGATAACCTAAGTGACGGCTGCGAGCGATCGCTACGCCAATCCGACTGCTAGGATCGCTAATTAGCAGTACCCGGCTGCTGCGAGCGGAAACGCTCACCACTCGACCGACTAAACCACCAGGAGCCATGACGGCAAAGCCAACCTTGATGCCATCTTGACTTCCTCGTCCTAACGTTATTTGTTGCCACCAGCTATCAGCACTACGCCCGATTACCGGAGAAACTATCCCCGGCTGCTGGCGAGTTTTTTGGTACTTTATAACCTGTTTTAACTGCTGATTTTGCTTTTGGAGATCCTGCAATCTAGCTTCTAGCTCTTGGATGCGGGCATTGGTCAAGCGCTCCTCTTTGTTTGCCCCCGATTGAAAAGGACGTGTCAGCAATTGGTAAAAATCCAAAATTGCTGCTCCTTGAGTTTGCTGAAGTACCCAAGCAGTCCCCAGCGTTAAACTCACCAGCACGACCTGCAAGCCGTGCCGCTCCCACCAGCGACGTAGTGAATACATGATTTTAGAATTTAGGAGCTTTGAAAGTGTTAAGCGTGGAGTGTTGAGTGAGAAGTTTAAGGAAGAACGAACGACGAACAACTACACATTGCGGAAGCGCCCGCTGAAGACTCGCTCTAACTCTTTAAAATTCTCTAACACCCGACCCGTACCCAAGACCACGCAACTGAGAGGATCGGCAGCAATGTGAGTGACAATCCCAGTTTCGTGACTGATGAGCGTATCTAAACCCCTCAATAAAGCGCCACCTCCTGCTAGCATGATCCCTCGATCGACTATATCTGAGCCAATTTCTGGCGGCGTTCGCCCTAAAGTGCGCTTGACCGCCTCAATAATCACCGACAATGGTTCTGACATACTTTCGCGAATCTCGGCGGCCTTGATGGTGACATTTCGCGGCAGACCGGAAAGCAGGTGTAAACCCCTGACTTCCATCACGATCTCGCTATCTTTATCAGTCGGATAAGCCGAACCGATCTGAATTTTGATTTCTTCGGCCGTGCGTTCTCCAATGGCAATGTTGTGAACTTTTTTCATGTACTGCATGATACATTCAGTCAGTTCGTCGCCTGCCACCCGCACCGATTCGCTGATGACAGAACCTTGCAAGCTTAAGATCGCAACTTCTGTCGTTCCGCCACCGATATCGATAATCATGTTACCTGTAGGTTCGGTGACGGGCAGTCCAGCCCCAATCGCTGCTGCCATCGGTTCGTCGATCAGGAAAACCTCTCTGGCACCAGCTTGCGAAGCTGCTTCCATTACGGCTCGTCGTTCGACATCAGTAATCCCGCTGGGAATGCCGATGATGATTCGAGGCGAGACTAAAGTTTTGCCTTCGTGGACGCGCCGAATAAACTGCTTGAGCATCAGTTCGGCATGGTCGAAGTCGGCAATCACTCCATCGCGCAGCGGGCGAACCACGCTGACGTTTCCAGGAGTTCGGCCGAGCATTTGTTTGGCCTCATTGCCCACAGCTAGTGGAATTTTTTCGTTTTGATCGATCGCGACTACAGAAGGCTCCTGAAGCACGATACCTTTGCCGGATACATACACTAAGGTATTAGCCGTTCCCAGGTCGATACCCATGTCCCTAGATAAGGAAAAGCGACTTAACCAACGCACGCTATGTTCACTCCCAAAGTTAAAAGCGGTTGTCTGTCACCGTACAGTAAACGAGAGGATTGTATTGAAGAATAATCCAGAAGTCAAAGATCGGGGATCGGAGGAAGAGGGGGAGATGGGGAGATGGGGAGATGGGGAGCGTTCTTCACTCAACACTCCACACTCCACACTCCACACTTCCTACAACACTCAACACTCCACACTTCCTTAGCACTCCACACTTCTCGAACTCTGCTTTCCTTAACTAGAATCTAGCATTCCCTCCCCGTCTGCGACCTACCCTTTTTCGAGCGGATTAAAAAAATCTGGTGGGGATGGAGGGCTAGCGATCGCTCGCTCTGCCGATGACAACCAAACTATACCAGATTGTTATTATCTATCTAAAGTAATTAAACGGAATCACTCTCTATCGGTCGAAATTTGTTAAAATTGAGCAATAAACTTTTGGTAGTACATACGCACTAATAAGATTTATGAGTGTAAATGTTGTCAATTTAGTAGGTCGTGTGGGCGGAGAGCCTGAACTTAAGTATTTTCAAGACTCTGCTGCTGCTCTGTGCAAGCTGACTCTAGCCGTAAATCGTCGCACTAGCAAAAACGATCAACCTGATTGGTTCAATTTAGAAATATGGGGCAAAACCGCAGAGATAGCTAAAAACTACGCTCATAAAGGTAGTTTGATTGGCATCCAAGGTTCCCTCAAAATCGAGACTTGGACCGATAAAACGACGGGAGAAAAACGTTCTCGCCCTGTAATTCGAGTCGATCGCCTGGATTTATTAGGTTCCAAACGCGACAATGATGCCAGCGCCTCCCAAGGATACAGCGACACCGAGTTCTAACAATTGTAGAAATGCGATATCTTGCGTCTTTACAGTAGTTCGGTTGTAGGAGCGGGTTTTGCCAGTTATGTTGGTCGCAGACAGTTGAAGTCAAATCAAACCCGCCCTACCACACCATTAACCTCAATAGAGTTCAAACGTTGGGGATATAGCCTGCGGAAACGCTGCGCCAACGGAATTCAGAGTTAACAATTCTCCCCGCGTTCTTGCGTTTTCTCTCTCTTCTCAGGCCTTAGTAACTAATTTGCAGAGTAACGGAGGCGTTTACCTCTTGCTCGCCAGCAACGGCGGGTGTCACTGCCTCGGCTGCTACTTTGTCAGTCCGCGAAAATTGAGCCAACGGCACGGGTGGGGGTGGTGGAGAGGCAGCACCGTTAATTTGGATGCTGACGACATCTTTGCGAGTCAAATTGAGGGTAGCTAAAACCGCATCGGCTTGCTGTTGAGCGTCGTCAGTAGCTTCCCGCAAAGCTTGTTTTTGGGCAGCAGCGATCGCCGGATCGGCAGCAATAAAACTAATGCTGTCAATTCGCGTCGCCCCAGCTTTAACCGATTCATCTAGTAAAGTGCCGACTTTAGCAGCATCTAACTGAAAACTGACAGTATTGGTAGCGGTATAGCCAATCAACCGCTGCCGATTGTTTTCGTAGCTGTAGTTGGGATTGAGGCCGATACCAGTAGTTTGCAACTTTTCCACATTGCGCGATCGCAGTAAAGTCACTACGGCCGAAGAGCGCTTAGCAGCCTCTTCCTGCACGTCAGTAGCAGTTTTGCCCTGCACTTCTACTCCCAAACGCACCTGAGCGATGGTAGCTGGAATATTTTCTTTACCTTGACCTGTAACGGTCAGGGTGCGGAAGGGTACGCCAGTCGTTGGCGGTGATGGCACCCTTTCTTGAGCAAAAGCTAGAGAGGCAGAGAGGGAAGCAAGACCTACACCTAAAGCTACCGCCTGCCAGCGGCTCCATTTACGGGGAACAACTATATTGGGTTTCATGGGGTTAATTTCTCCTCACATCAAATTCGCTCCGAACATAGAGCGGCTTTCTCTAATCTGTCACTGACTGTAGCAGCCATGCTGACAGTTACTCTTTTTGTAACCCGATCGAAAAGAATTATGAACTCTTGTACAGACGTTGCATGCAACGTCTCTACCTCCTGAACTTCCGAACTCAGTCAAAATTTTTGCCTTTAGACCCCTAGCTCGATCGTCAAACCCAGATTTGAGATTGAAACTTAAACCCTCATCTTTACGTCTTTACGTCCGATGAGTTTGACTGATACTATCTCACCAGTCACTAGTCACCTCAATCTATGGTATTTTTTCAGCCAGTCGATCGGGTGACATTTGCCATCTGGTGGCGTTGGTGCTAGAAAAGTGCGGTAGCACGGATCGCCCATCGCCAAAAGTTTTCCTCCTAACTTAGGATTTCTCAGGAGTAATATATTGTGAGATTTTACTGGCTATTACCCAGTTTCTTGAGCGTTTTTCTTTTCGCCTTACCCGCTCAAGCAGGTAGGCTCGTATCCGCTCGTTTCAATCCCAGTCAGAATCGGCTGGTATTTACTACAGATGATGGAGTGCAACCCAAGGCCTTATTGCTGAGCAACCCCACTCGCGTAGTAATTGAGTTACCGGGGATTGTCCTCGATCGCCCGACTAGCCGCCAGCCCTTTAGAGGCGTGGTGCGCGAATTCAGAATCGGGCAAAAGGACAATACAACTACTAGTTTAGTAATCGAATTAGTACCTGGTTACACGTTAGATCCTCAAAAAGTGCTGGTCAAAGGAGAAAATCCGATTCAGTGGTCGGTGCAACTCCCCAGCCCGCAACGGATCGACCAGATTCCCAGCAACCCCAGCCCCAGTAGCTTACCGCCATTGAGTCCCTTACCGCGATCGAATCCACCTTTAGGCAGGCCCCAAACTCGATCGCCCGCGATCTTCACCTCGGCCTCTGCCAGTGCTGGCGGGATTTCTATCCTCAATTTTCAGGTGACGCGAGACGGTTTTTTTTTGAGAACTAGCGGCTCAAATCCAATCATGAGGGTCAGTCGGGGTCGCGATCGAGAAACGATTGTAGTCGATATTGAAGGAGCTACCCTAGCTTCTGGTTTAATCGGTAAAGACTTCTTGGTCAATCGCTTTGGGGTTAGGAGCGTCCAATTTACTCAGGTACAATCTTCTACCCCATCGGTACGGATGACGTTGAACGTCACCGAAAATAGCCCCAATTGGCGGGCTTTTTTTAGCAGTCTGGGCGGCATCGTTCTCTTGCCTCAAGGGGTCAGTGCCGCTCAAATCGATACTCCACCGCCGCCCCCCCGCTCGCCCTCATCTAGCTCTCAACTGGCGACTATTGAGTCGGTCGAATTATCTAGTAATGGCAGCCTGCTATTGATTAGAGCCGATCGACCGATCAGAGCCAATGCTAACTGGGAAAGAGCTACTGGTACTTACCGCATTTCGATTTCTAATGCCCAATTAGCCCCTAGAGTGCGAGGACCGCAACTGTATAGCAACAGCCCAGTATCTCGGGTGCGCTTGCAGCAAGTCGGTTCTCGATTTGTCGATATTATAGTCCAACCAGCCTCTGGAGTTCGGCTTGGTACTCTCAGTCGCATCAGCGACCAATTGCTTTCTCTCCAGCTAATTCGATCGGGGGGCCCGCTATTTAGTCCTCCCCCTAGTTCTAATTCTCAAACCTCGATTCCCGTCCCACCGCCGAGGAACGACGAGCCGCCCGCAACATCGCCACCGCCAGCGCGGAGGAGCGGGCGAGTTGTTGTCTTGATCGATCCCGGACACGGCGGCCAAGATAGCGGCGCTCCCGGTATCGGTGGGGTTCTGGAAAAGGATATCGTGCTGTCGGTTTCACGGAAGGTAGCAGCCATCCTCAGACAAAGCGGGGTGGAAGTAGTGATGACTCGCAATAGCGACTACTTTGTCACGCTGCCAGGAAGAGTAGCCATGGTTCCCAGAGTTGGGGCTGATGTGTTTGTTAGCATCCACGCCAATTCGATTAGGAACCGTCCCGATGTTAATGGGTTGGAAGTTTACTATTTCGGACCGGGTGGGGAACGTCTGGCTAGAAGCATTCACAGAAGCGTGATCCAAAACGTGGGAGTTAACGATCGACGCGTTAGAAAAGCGAGATTTTACGTGTTGAGGAGGAACTCCGTGCCATCCACCTTAGTAGAACTGGGATTTGTCACCAGCCCTTCAGAAGTTCGACGACTAGCTTCGCCAGCGTATCAAAATGAAATGGCAGCAGCGATCGCTCGCGGTATCCTGAATTTCATCGGGCGATAATCGGGGTTATTTTTGAGTTCTTCGTAAAGCTATTAGCGATCGCTGTAGTAATCTCTTAATAAATACCTAAGTACAATCGAATCTAATGACTCAGGATCGAAAACAGCAAAGAATTGGCATTTTTGATAGTGGTGTGGGTGGATTGACCGTTTTAAGAGAACTCTATAAGCAACTGCCTAGAGAATCAATTCTTTACTTTGGCGATACCGCTCGTTTGCCCTACGGGACTAAAACCCCAGACGAAATCTTGCAGTTTGTCAGAGAAATTCTCAGTTGGATGGTCGAGCAGAAAGTCAAAATGGCAATTATGGCTTGTAATACCAGTTCCGCTTTGGCGCTGGAGGCGGTTCGATCTGAGTTCGATTTGCCAATTTTAGGGCTGATTTTGCCTGGAGCGAGGGCAGCGGTGCGAGTAGGTCGGCGAATTGGTGTTATTGCTACCCCAGCGACGGCTGCTAGTAATGCTTACGGTCGAGCAATTTTAGAAGTCGATCCGACCGCGAACGTGCAGCAAGTTGGTTGTCCTGAGTTCGTGCCGTTAATCGAGGCCAATCGCTTAGAAGATCCCTACACTAAGGAAGTAGCACGGCAGTACCTTCAGCCTCTACTCCAACAGCAGATCGATACGCTAATTTACGGCTGTACTCACTATCCCCATTTAGAACCCGTCCTGCGGACAATTTTGCCTCCAGAAGTCAACTTAGTCGATCCGGCTGCTCACGTAGTCGCAGCAGCAGCCAGAGAACTGGATTTGTTAGGATTATTAAATGCGCGATCGCCTCTGCCCACTAGATTTTGCGTCAGCGGTTGTGCGGAGCAATTCGCGCGATCGTCGGTTCAGTGGTTAGGTTTTACGCCAGAAGTGGAAAAAGTTTACTTACCTACATCATCCCCTTTGCCCGTTCCCCTAGAATCTTTAGAATGATGAATGTGGGAAGGATGAAGGCTACAATTCAACTTCTTCAACTTCACCCTTCATCCTTGACGTTTCAACCTTTGTGGTCAAGCTAATGCAAGAGCCAGCCTTAAATTCCCCATCTTCATCTGACAAGGTAGAAATTTGCCTCTCTTTAGACTCAGAGCTATTAGAGCAAGTTCATCATCTCACCAACGATCCGAGCAAAGTGATTGAAACTGCTATCCGGCAGTGGCTCAGAGGCGATCGCGATCGCGATGACGACCTCACCCGCAGCTTGCAACGCAATCCCCCCGTACCTCCACGCGGAGAATGGAACGATTAAGGGAAGGAGTCAGAAGTCAGAAGTCAGAAGTCAGAAGTCAGAAGTCAGAAGTTTAAGAAGTGTAGAGTGTAGAGTGAATAATTATTCCCCTGCCTCCCCTGCTCCTTCTTCCTCACGCCCAGCGACCTGTCAAGGCACGTAAGGCAAACTGGGGTAGAGCTAGCATTCTCCTCCATCGCCATGGTTCTTGATAGAGTCGATAAAGCCATTCGAGATTGAGATCTCGCAACCACAGTGGGGCCCTGGTTTTAATTCCAGCCCAAATATCTAAACTGCCACCGACACCGATCCAAATCGCTTGAGGGCAGAGATGGCGGTGTTTGGCAATCCATAATTCTTGTCGCGGTGCGCCTAAGCCTACCAAAATGATGCTGGGTTGAAGCGCTGATAGAGTGTGGAGGCAGGCTGGTTCGGATTCTGGAGAAAGATAGCCGTTTTCGGTGCCAGCGATCGCTAAATTGGGTAATTTTTGCTGCCAGATCTCGGCGGCTTGTTTGGCAATCCCTGGCTGGCCACCAAAGAAAAATACTGGATGCGACGATCCCATTTCCCCTGCTGCTTGCAACAGGGATTCTGCCAGTTCGATTCCCGGACACCGCTGTTGCCGTTTGCCGTAAAGCCAAAGGTAAAAAGTAATGCCAGAGCCATCGGGAATTACTAGATCTGATTGTTGGATGATGCTAGTTAGAAGTGGGTTTTCCTCAGCTTCGATCGCCATTTCAGCATTTAGCGTCACCACGTGAGTCCCGATTTTCTGCTGCAAGCGAGATGAAAGCCAGTCGGCATAATCATCTAACAGGTTAACCCCCACGCCCAGCACGGGAAATTTTTCTGAAGCCTCAGACATCTTTCGTCGCTCTAAAGTTCGATCGTCCACTAGATATAACCAGTAATACTAAATCCATTATTAAACCTCTTTTTTATCGAAGTCTCCGCTGACGTGCCTGCATTTGTATAGCTGCGATTGAGAGAGCGAGAAGACCATCACCTAGAGTTTCCCAGCGAAAGTCATCTAATATAACCAGATTTGGTATGACTAATTATACTTTCCTCTTTGATTGTAAAGGACTAGGCAGACTAACGATAAAATACGGTTTGGAGGGGCGATTTTGACCGGCCAAAACCAAAATCTAGAAATTAAGCTGCCTCCAGCATCATCCGTACAATGCTTAAGTCCTGAAAAATGAGGAGAGATCCGAGTGAAGCTAGCTGTTTTAGGCAGAGGTAAAACTAGAGTAATTCAAGCGATCGCTAAGGTTAGCCGACAACTGCGATTACTGGGAACGATGCTGTTGGCAGTGCTGTCGTTGTCTGGCTGTGTCAAGTACGATCTTGGGGTTAACTTCCAAAACCTGCACAGCGGGCAGATCGTTCAGGACATCAAGCTAGGAGAGCAGCTAACTAGCCTGGACAGTTCGGAAGCGCGGGCCTGGCTCGATAGCATCGAACGTCGCGCCAGACAGTTAGATGGTAAAGTCAAGCACCCCTCTAAAGATGAATTGCGCGTTACTATTCCCTTCCATACTGGCAAAGAGCTAGAAGCAAAACTCAATCAATTTTTTAACTCCAACGGCAAGAATCGAGTTAAAACCGCAGCCAATGGTGTCGAGCAGATCCCAGAGTTTAACGCCAAATTTAAATTAATTCAAAGTAACTTCCTGCTATTCGTCCGCAACAAGTTGAGCTATGACGTGGATTTGCGGGGAATTGGCACGATCGCCGCTGATGGCAATAAAGTAGTAACATCTGACTCGCTGTTCGATTTCAAGTTCAGTTTGCAAACCCCGAAAGGGGCAAAGAGCGTTAAAAAATCGGCTCAAGCCATCACTCCGGAAGTAACTCAAAAAGGAAAGCGGTTGGTATGGACGCTCAAACCAGGGGAAGTCAACCACTTAGAGGCAGTATTTTGGTTTCCCAGTCCTCTGGGAATTGGCACTGTATTTATCGTGCTGTTAGTTTTAGGAGGCTACTACCTCAAATATAAAGAATTGCCCGCGCTCGCCAAACTTTTGCCTCAATTACCAAAATCAAAGGCATAAATTAGGAATATAAGCTTTGCCCTGCTACTGCTAGAAGCGATCGCCATAGATCGGCAACTGAACTTACACCAAGCCCCTAAATATAGTGGCGCGTCAAGGCTAAAACAGTGCAATAACTGTAGGTTGGGTTGACGATAGGAAACCCAACTAACCCAACCGTAACGCCTCATTCATTTTCATTTGGGTATGCCTGTATTGTGGGTTCCCTTGGTATTATAAAGCCGTCATCACTTTGAGCAATTCTGTTGATATATCTAAGTTATAGTCATCTTTCTTTTTGAACAAAACGCCAGCTAAAAAGTAGATGTTTTGCGAGTAAAAAGCTTGACCGTTTCGCCGCAATTGTTCGATCGCATTTTTAACTTTAGGTTCGCAACTGTAGTAACCAAACTTTAAAGGCGAGATCGAAAAATCAATTACTTGGTATCCCAGAGCGATCGCTCTTTCTACAGTTTCGACTGGGTTAGAGTAAGCTGACAGCATGAGCATGACATTTTCGCTGCCAATTGAAAACAGGCGTTTAGTAATAGTTGCCCCATCTTTACCCCCATGTAAAGATGGCATATAGAGATTGTTATCAGGAGCAGGAAGGTAGGGAGGATTGGCGATCGAATAAGTGACGTTAGATGGAATGTTTTTAAAAAAACATTGGTTATGAATGACATATCGATCTTGAAGTCCATACTCCTCAATTCTAGAGCGAGCTATTTTGCAAGCCTCACGATTTAACTCATAGCCGTGAATGCACCCAGAAAACCTAGTTTTTAATAAACTGTTGATTACCGGACTGCCATCTCCAGTACCAAACTCAATGATGCGATCGACAGGCGTACTATTATTGAGCACCATTTTTTCTAAACATTGAGAATAGAATTGAGACTCTTCAGGACACCAGAAGACCTTGTTAGGCGAATAACATTCAACAGCTTGATTTGAGGTTAACAGTTGTTCTTTCATAAATTAAACTTTGATGAATCCATGTCAATACAATTGATGAGCGATAAAAATCTGGTTTGGAAAACCTATCTTTCTTTAAGTCCGTGCAGGCGGACGAAAGGTTGTATAGCCGCGAATTTATTCGCCAGGCATTTTAAAGTTAAAACCTCTTGTTTTCTGCCTGCTCGATCGCTCGAATTACGGCATTACCAGCGCGATCGCCTATCCATTTTTCTTGGTCGTAACCTAGCAGTAATTCCCAGGCATTTTCGGGATATTTATCGGCTAGCGGTAGGGCGACCTCATGTAACATCCACTGCCCGTGCCGCTCGTCTTCCTTGATATGCAGTTCCCAATAACCCATCGCTGTATCTGAAAGCTGCAATCGCTCGGCAGCTATTTTATAATCTTGATAAATGGAAGGGCCAGCGATTTCAAAGTAAGTCAATCCGCCGTTGTAGCGCAGAAAATGGCGCTTGCATTCTGTAAGTAAAAAATTGTGATTGATGCTAGCTAAAAGTTCCCATGGAACCAGATCGAGATAATACTCCGGTTCCGTATTTAACCCCATTTCTGCCATCATTTTGGCAAAAAAGGTAGAATGCTTGCGACTAAAACGACCGTTGCCGTATTCTTCTAGCAATACCCGAATTAAAGTGGCTTGAATTTCATTACTAGCACCGCCTAAAATCCGCGATAAACGGCTGGCTTCTACCAATCCATCTAAAGAAGCGATCGCCAGCAAATGTCGATATCCCGCCGCTGACATTTCCTCTCGTAAATAACGTTTGTTGGCGGTCACAGGTGGGTTGAGATCCGCTTCGCCTCGTGCTATCAACGCTTGTTTTACTTCGTCTAGGGGCAATCGATCGACCTCTATCTGAGCTAATTCCCAAGCCTGCCACGCCTGCTCGATCGTATCGCGCCAGCACTGCAAATAAAGCGATCGCTCGTTTTTATAAGACTGTAAATCGTCATACCAAAACAAATTCAGTCGATTGATGCGGTAAAGAATTCGTTGTAAAAATAAGTGCGCTGCCGCTTCATCTTCTGCTGAATAATTTGAGCCATAAGCGATCGTCAAAGCTGTAGCAATGGCTGCTTCTAAATTGGCAGTCAGTTCCGGGCGAACTTCGATCTGCCGATCTAAATCTTCCATTGCTAGGAGTTGAATTAACTGTTGTTCTGCTGCCAGATAGTGAGTTGGAAGAGAATCTGTCGGCAGCACCGCTGAGATTTCTGGGAGCGGGCGATCGGAAGTCAAAACTGATGTCATATGGCCGTACTTTGGCTAAAATACTTTCTGCTTTTATCTGGTTTAGCCAGAACGAGCAATCTCATGTAAATGGATGTTTAGGCAAACTATTCAACTCTAAATAGTTTTTGTAGCTACTATGTCTACCATTAGGCATAATTGTCAGAGTGAAAACATCGGATGCGATACGTGCTAGCGCCAACGCTAAAATTAGGTATGTCTTGTTTATGCTAAGCTGTTGTACATTTAAACTGTGATAATAGCATTGCCCTTGTTTTTGAGTTTTCGTCCCCACTTAATAATCAATCCTCCTTCATTTAAAAGCTGGTGCAACAAATATTCTAAATCTTCTATCG
>JAHHHA010000048.1 GCA_019359615.1 Cyanosarcina radialis HA8281-LM2 | reverse complement strand
CTGTTTTAAGGCTTTTTGTAATTTTTCTATTTGGGGTGGATGCAGATGATTTTTAGCTGGCATTTCAGTGATTATTTGAATAAATTAACCTTTAATTATACCCTATTTAAATGCTGAACAGCTTAGCGATCGCCAATTAGTTATTATTTTTTAATTCTGCTAATTTATTCTTAGCAAATTCCCTCACTTTCTCGTCTGGATCGTTCGCTGTGCGATCGCTCAACAAGGATAATATTCGTTGTGGGTAAATATTGCCATATTGCTCGATAATTATGTAAAGTGCTATTTTCCGAGGGTTATGTTCCCATTCTCCTTGACGTACAAAAATATCGTTGAGAGAAACATTACACAAAAACTCAAACATTGCTGGTTCGTTTTTCCACCCTCTAGCTAATTCTTGAATCGCCGCTCGTCGCACAGCCCCATCGTCGTCATTTTGGGCGCGGTGTTTAAGCCAAAGTAAGGTATCTGACTCTTCTTTCCAAGTAGTAATAATTACTCTCAAGGCTTGAGTACGAATCTTAACGATAGAATTTAATTCTTCTTCATCAAAAGGTCTTAAAGCTCTTGCATAATTTCCATACCCAATTAAGTTTTTTAGTCGATCGAGTAATTGAGTAGCTATTGAAGCGATCGCGTTTTTATTTCTTACTTCAGACAGACATCCAGCCGCTAAAAACAAGTTGCTAAATTTTTCTGATTATCCATTTTGCTCGATTAAATATTCGATAATTTCCCCGACAAACTTTTTTCACTGGTTTGCATATGATAGGCAACGTGACGCAGTATTGCCTGTTTATCTTTATAGTCAATACTATCTAATTGTAGACTTCCATAAGCTTCTCGAATTCCTTCTTGATATTGCTGCAAGTCGAAATCGGGGGTAACTCCGGCAGTCTCGCGAGTGTTTCGAGCGATCTCCTCTAGATTTTGAGAGTCGAGAATAGCTCTTAAATCTTCCGACTCCCAGAGAATTTCTTGACATTTGATTAAATATTGTTCGGCAACACCTTCCCAGTTAAAGTTAGATGGCAAAGATTTTAAATTGAGCTTGTTCCAACTATCTTTAATAAGATTGACATCTAAAGAATTGCAATCTTTATCGAAAGCTTGCCCAAGCAGTTGTCTGACAGACTGGTTATGAATAAACTTTTTTACTTCGCTAATGTATGGCTTAATTTCAGCATCGGGAAGTTTGCACCGAAACTTTAACTGCTGCTGTATTAGTTGTAAAAACTCTTTGAGCGCCTTGCCAGCAGCAACCTGTCTAGGATCTTTTTCCGGTAATAAAACGTGTTTTAACGAATCTTTGAAAAAATCCTTAACAAAGTCTTTTGCACTGTCTTTTGCTAAGTCCTCTAGAATTGGCTTAAAAACCAGTTCCGCAGCTTGCACCAAGCAGGGGGACTTTAAGGGCGTAATTCCATCTTATGCTAACTGTAAAGTGCGATCGAATGTTTGAGGCTCTGGTAATTGTTCGCCATCTTCGAGAGATGATTCAACTAACAGTTCTAAAACTTCCTGAGCGTTTTTCAATGCTTCTTCATATGTATCTCCGTGAGTTACTGGTTGCATCACATTAGTAAACTCAGGCAAGAGAACAACAAAACATTCATCTGTTTCTGACCATTGAATGACGATCGTATATTTCATTCTTTTTCCTCCTCTGCTATTTGCTTGAGGGCTTCGAGAGCATCGTTAACTTGCTTCTCTAAATAAGGTTTAGCATCGCTGCCATCTTTACCAGCAATGATAATCCCTTTAGACAGTTTTGGATGTAGCCATTTACTATGGCTACCTTTGGCAGGTTTATAAGTGAACCCTGCTTTCAATAGTAACTTTTTTAACTCTCTAATCTTTTTGGGCATAAGCTAAGTTGCGATCGCTACCCCTCATGCCTGGATATTGTAACGAGCGATCGAATGTTTGAGGTTCTGGCAAAGGTTCCTCATCTTCTAAATATGATTCGATCAGGAGTTCTAAAACTTCCCGCGCGTTTTTCAATGCTTCTTCGTATGTATCTCCATGAGTATGACAAAATTCTCCCCATTCAGGAAGACTAACAACAAAGCAATCATCCTCATCAGACCATTGAATAATAATCGCGTAGTGAGAATCCATAGTTATTTTTCCTCTCATTCTTTTTTAATTTCTTCTAACTTCTGAAGTGCATTGCTAACATCCTTTTCTTGATAGGGTTTGGCATCATTACCATCCTTACCCGATAAAGTAATTTTACCCGTTAGCAAAGGATGAAACCATTTAGTGTGACTTCCCTTACTAGACTCATAACTAAACCCTGCTTTCAATAGTAAGCTTTTTAATTCTTTGATTTTTTTGGGCATAAGCTAAGTGGCGATCGCTACCCCTCACGCTTGTATATTGTAACGAGCGATCGCTGATATTTTTCTGCTACTTTAACCCTGCGATCGCAGCACTATATATATTCATCAACTTAGCATCATCCACCGTAGAAGTGTGATTCCAAGTAGCAACGACACAATAAGTCTTGCCATTCTTAGCTTGCAGCCAAGTAGTAAAGTTTAGCACTCCTGGTTCCGAACCACCTTTAAATGCAACTCGTTCCCAATCTTTAGGATTAACTACACCAGGATTGATACTCATTAAAGGTAAATCTGCGACATTTTCCATCAATTTGCAGAGTTCCTCAGCCGTAAAAAACCATTCCACATCTAGAGCGACTGGATTGCCTTCAAATTCGCTGATATCGGGAAGCGATCGCTTTTTAACTTCATCTAGCACGGCTCGTTTCTCTGACTCGCTACCAGCGCGATATTGTTTTAGCAAATCTTGATTTTTAGAACTTTTGAGAACGAAAAATTCGCGAGTAGTCAAAAAAGGTCGGTTGCGAGATGCAATAGCTTCAACATTCTCTCGTCCCACTAAGTAAAGTAGAGTATCGGTAGCCGTATTATCGCTTTGAGAAATCATCAAGCTAGCCAAAGTTTGGACTGTTAGCAGCGAACCATCAGGCCAAGTTTGTAAAACTCCACTTGGTAAACTCTTAGCTTGAGATTGCAACTCCACTACATCTCGCCACGATCGCTTACCTGTCGCTATTTGCGATTTCAGTACGTTAAGAATTGCCAGTTTAAAAGCCGAACCAACCCCCAAAGAGACTTCAGCATTTAACGCTGCTTTTTCCGATTTGCCTTCTAAAACTAAAAAGCTGACCTTGCCAGGCAACTCTTTAAATTTAGCGATCGCCTCCGGTAAACTAATCGCATTAGAACGCGGAGGTTGAAATAACAATCCAGCAATTTTACCGTCAGCATCGAGAGCAATTTGCGTTGGCACCGAGCCGCGCTCTAAAATTACCAAATAGCCGCCGTTTTCTGCTTCTACTTTTTGATAATCTCCCAGTTGCTCTTTTATGCTATTCACAATTTGTTGAACTTGAACCGCAGGAACCTGAGCCGAAAAAGCAGCCGTAAACCAATCTGCTTGAATCTCTTTAGTAGTAAATAGCCTGTCAATTGCAGCTTGAGGAGTCATAGAGCGATTTGGTGTCTGAATTTGAGCTAAAAGTAACTGCTGCGGTTTGACTGGTTGCGATCGCACTCCTGGCACTAATAGCAATAGCAGTCCTGTAGATAAAAATGAACCAAGTCTATACATCTTCATTTTTTATAATAAAGATTTCAAGGGTAAAGTAAAACCCGGTACAACATCTTCACCGCTTAAAATTGCCGTTGCTGGATATTGAGTCATCGAGCCATCAATTCGATAAACCAAAGCTTGCTGATTTTGCCTATCGATTAACCATCCCAAACAGACACCATTAGCCCTGTACTCTTCCATCTTGGCTTTAAGTTCTTCTAAACTGTCACTTTTAGAACGAATCTCAATAACGAAATCGGGAGCTAAATCTAAAAACCCATCTTCTCGATCTTCCCAATCTGCTGGTAAACGTTCTTTAGACACAAAAGCTGCATCAGGCGCTCTGACAGCATTATTTGCTAATTTAAAGCCCGTACTCGGACCGAAAACTTCACCGAGATCGTGACTTTCTACCCAAGTCAGCAGGTAATGTCCTGCTTTCAATTCTCTATTTCCAGAAATTGCACCAGTTGGAGGCATAGTTACTAAAGTCCCATCGGCATTGCGTTCAAATCGCAGTTCTGGGTTCTTTGAACTGATTAACATCAGTTCTTCATCAGCGATCGCTTGCCGAGACTGCTTTTTTACTTTTTCTACCATTTTTCTGACTTCCTGTAGCTGACAGCCACTATAATTTTATGCTTTCCTCCCAGCGATCGCCCTCTTCAAGTCTAGATTTAAGGTGTATTTCTCTCAATTATTTCTATTTAATCGGCCCAGCGCGATCGAAAGGATAAAATATTTCTGTAGCTTTACCAATAATTTTATCCTGGGGTACAAACCCCCACTGGTGACTATCAAAGGAATTATTGCGATTATCGCCCAAGACAAAATATGAATTGGCTGGTACTGTTTCTGGCCCCCAGTTATAAAGGGGTGCTTGGGCGATATAGTTTTCTATCAGAGGGCGATCGCTAATATAAACTTTACCCCCTTTGATTTCTACCTTTTCTCCTGGCAGTCCGACGATCCGCTTGATAAAAGCATCTCGGTAATTTTGTTGCTCTAGAGTTTTGGTGGGATTAAATACTATAATATCTCCCCTTTGAGGAGCGGTAGAATCATAAATTAATTTGTCTACTATGACGCGATCGTTAAGTTCTATTGTTGGCAGCATCGAGCCAGCCGTAATGTAGCGAGCTTCTGCCACATATGCCCTGAATCCAAATACCATCATTAGCGATAATATTAATTCAGTGGTACTCCACATAATCAAGTAATAAGTAGTAAATAATAAGTAATAAGTTAAAAAAACTGGCAGAGACGACGATCGCGAAACTAGACGTTTGTTGAGAATAACGATAGCGCGATCGCCTGTTTCAAATTTCGGTTTTAGTCTTATCTGCTTATCGTTTATTGCAAACAGGAATCGAGCCATCTGGCATAGTAGTATTACAGACTTGTATTCCCTGGAAATTGGTTTTAGCATTCGTGCGAGAACTACTCATATTAGCTTCTCTTAAGTCAGCAGAACTAAAGTTAGCATCGCTCAAGTCACCCCCAATAATTTTCGCCTTATGCAAATAAGCGCCGACTAAAGTGGCGTTAATCAACTTAGCTCCAGTGAAATCGGTTACACCTAGCTGAGAACCATTTAGGTTTGCTCCTGTGAGATTGGCATTAGGAAAATCGACATATTGGAACTTAACACTCGTAAGATTGGCATTAGTAAGGTTTGCTCCGCCAAATTTAGTGCCGCCATACAAGCTTTCCATATTGCTCAAATTGGCATTGCTCAAATTAGCATTAGTAGCATCAGTACCACCGACTTTTGCCCCGCTTAGGTCAGCATTGCTAAGATCGGCGCTTATCAACTTGGCATGAACCAAATAAGAACTATTTAAGGCTGCGCGGGTTAAATTAGCATTGTTAAATTGGGCATACTGCATCTTCGCACTGGTTAAGTTAGCACTGCTTAAGTTGGCGCTGGTAAAGTTAGTTTTATAGAGATAGGCATCGGTAAGGTTGGCATTTGTTAAGTTAGCGCGACTGAGATTAACACTACTCATTTTGGCACCAGTAAGGTCGGCTCCTTGCAAATTTTTTCCGCTCAGGTCGGAACCACTGAGATCGCAACCAGGACAAGACTTAGTTGTTAGTAATTGTCTCACTTGACTGGAATTACCTGCTCGAACTGGCGCGATCGTCTCGATCGCGCTAACAACAACGATAGATGCTGAAAGGAGTAATTTCATTGATAAATAACAGTTTTTTACTAACGATAAATCGATCGAGCCAGCAACATTATACTTCGATCGATACAAAGTTTCGCGTTACCCCAGCCTCTCCTAACAGGCTACCGTGTATACACATCTCTAGTTTTGACACCTAATTTCCTGCCAGATCCCTCCTAGCTCCCGTTAAAAAGCGGATGCAAGTCGCAGCAAGGCTCCCTCACCATGCAGCTTGCACCCAGCAGAGGGAACCATCTCAAAGTCTCCCTTAAAAAGGGAGATTTAGGGGAATCTGGATACGAAACCTTATAACCGATAACTTATGTATGCACGACCGCCTTGCAGGAGAGGGGCTGGAGGTGAGGTCTAAACCGCAGCCAATTCTGGGGTTGGGCGCTTGCTGTGACGAATTCCCTCGATCGCTTCAGCGTAATCTTTGGTGTTGAAAACTGCCGAACCAGCAACGATCGCATTAGCCCCAGCTTCCAAAACTTGCCAGGTATTACTACCCTTGAGTCCGCCATCGACTTCAATCCAAGGATCTAATCCTCGTTCGTCGCACATCTGGCGTAGCTTCTGGATTTTGGGTACTACAGCCGGAATAAAACTTTGGCCGCCGAAACCGGGGTTAACGCTCATAATCAACACCAGATCGCAAACCTCAATGACGTACTCGATCAATTCCAACGGAGTAGAAGGGTTAAGAACTACACCAGCTTGCTTGCCTAATTCCCTGATTTGGCATAAAGTCCGATGCAGATGTGGTGAGGCATTATGCTCGGCGTGTACCGAAATGATATCTGCTCCCGCTTTGGCGAAGTCTTCGACGTACTTTTCTGGCTCGACGATCATCAAGTGAACGTCCAGCGGCTTTTTAGTGACAGGGCGGATCGCATCGACAATCAACGGCCCGATGGTGATATTGGGGACAAACCGACCATCCATGACATCGACGTGAATCCAATCAGCGCCAGCAGCATCAACTGCCCGAATTTCTTCTCCCAATCGGCTAAAGTCTGCTGATAGGATTGAGGGAGCAATAACAATGGGCTTTTGGGAAAGCGTTTTAGTCATGGTTGGTAATCCTTACGAAGCGGCCTGTTTTGGTAATAAGTTTAACAAAATATAAAGAAAGACCTTAAATTAATTTTCGATCCATTTGGGAGTAACTCGACTTGAAACCACTCACTTCAACCAAAAACCAGCGTGTAGCAGGGCAGCAGACAAATAAATTATCTTGGTCTTCCCCCCTTCTCCCTCTCTCCCTCTCTCCCTCTCTCCCCCTCCTCCCTCTCCTCCCCCTCCTCCCCCTCCTCTCCCAACCAGCCCTAGCCGCTCGCTTGCCCAGTTCGGTAGGAGAAGCTGGGATCGATGCTCTCAAATTGCAGGCTGCGCCTTATAACTTGAAAGGTCGGAAAATTGCGATCGGTCAAGTAGAAACCGGCCGTCCGGCTAAATTTGGTTTAGATAAGGCGATTTCTCATCGCCAAGTTTTCTCGATCGAACGGGCTTTTTTTCGCGATACCCCAGCCAAGCCTAATGCTGAAGTCGAAGGCCATGCTTCAATGGTGGCCAGCGTCATGGTTGGCAAGGATAAAGCTTTACCAGGAGTGGCACCTGGGGCCAGACTTTATTCTTCAGCGGCTGGCTCGTCCAAAAAAAGCGGACAACCAGAAGAGTGCATATCCGCCCAACACATAGCCGAGCAAAATGGTGGCGACGTGCGGGCAATTAACTTCAGTTTTGGCGAACCTTTAGACCAAACCACCAAATTAGATCCGGTACTAGATGGTAGCTCCTTGCTAACTCTGTGCGTCGATTGGTCCTCTAGGGTACATAACGCCCTCTACATCATTGCTGGCAATCAGGGCAAAGGTGGTATTCCCGTCCCTACAGATAACTTCAACGGAATTAATGTGGCTTATACCACCCGTCGAGTAGGAGTGTTTGCTAAAGTCGATTATCCCAACTTGAGCGATACGCCAATTGGTGTAGCTAGAAGCTTGATCAGGCGGGAAATCAATTTCGGGCCTCGCCGTTCTATTGGTTTATTAGCCCCAGGAGCCAACATCGAACTGTACGAACTCGATGGCAAGTTAACTCGCGTCAATGGTAGTAGTTTTGCTGCGCCTCACGTGACGGCGACTGTAGCTTTATTGCAAGAATGGGGCGATAGGTTGTTGAGTAAGCGGTCTAAGATCGCAGACGATTTGCTGCCCAAACCACAAGCCAAGTGGACTTTAGACGCTCGCCGCCATGAAGTCATGAAAGCCGTGATGTTGAATTCAGCAGACAAAATTAAAGACAATGGCGATCGCTTGTCGTTAGGCATGAGCCGCACGATTTTGACCAAACACAACCAGAATTGGTTAAATTCTGATGCTTATACCAGCCGCAATATCCCGCTCGATTATCAAATGGGTACGGGTCAACTCAATGCTTTTCGGGCATACCAGCAATTTAACGGCGGCCAGTGGAGTCCAGAAGCTCCCGTACCCGCGATCGGCTGGGATTACCGAGCGATTAAGACCTTAGCTTATCAAGATTATGTCTTAGATCGACCTTTATTAAAAGACAGTTTTATCTCTGTGACTTTAGCTTGGGATCGAGTGGTAGATTTGCAAGATCGAAACAAAAACGATCGATTCGATATTGGCGAAAATTTCGTCGATCGAGGTTTAAACGATCTAGATATCTTTTTGATGCGAGCCGAAGACAGTAACTCGGCAAACAGCGTTTGGTCTTCTGAAAGCAATGTCGATAGCGTCGAACACATTTTTCATCAAATTCCTGCTACTGGGCGCTACAAAATCCGCGTCCAGTACAAGCGGCAAGTCAACCAAGATCCCCAGAATTATGCTTTAGCTTGGTGGACGGTATCAAGTAATAAGTAATAAGTAATAGTTTTTTGGGCGATTTCAGTCCTCAAAACCATTATTTGTTCGCTTTTTCCAGATGTTTGCGCTCTTCGTTTATGGCTGCTATCCGATCCCTATTGCCTTCTGCTTGTCTTTGCCGATAACCTAAATGGATCGCGGAGCAGCTTCAATAGCGTTGACTTTCTCAACTAATCCTAGCCAGCTACAAGCGCGAATGCTATATAAATCTAGTAAAGTGCTTTTGAGTCACCCTAAATTCACCAATCTCGTACTTCATATTTATCAGCGATCGCTCGATCGAGGCGCGAGTAGCGCTCAAATATGTCGATCGCCAAGCTATTAATTTAGCTCGCCTGAATTAGCAATATTATTATTTTCAACCTGATGCCTCAATAATTTTCTGCTTTCAGTTAATTCTTCAATAGTTTCTCGATCGGCAACTAAGACGTGTAAAACTGCAATTGCTAGACCAGCAAACATTTGGAGATCCGTTTTAATTAATTCTCTAAAGAAATTACTGGCTGCTGTCAATATTAACAAAAGTCTGGTCGATATCATTTGATATAATACTCTAAATAAAACTATCACTATTGTAATCTAAAATCGAAAGTTGCTGGATCGGTAAAATCACTATAATTTCATAAAACCAATTTATTTGATTCGATTGCCGATCGGAAAAATTACCTACAATTAAATACCTACGCTGCCTGATTTGGTCTGTCAAAAGTGATGTCGAGATCGAAGCGATGCCTTCCCTTATGCTAATCTACGAACAGCCAAAACAGTTTGGATATATCTTGCTAAAATCTCAAAAGTTTATGAACGCCCCCGATCCTCTAGAAAATCAATACACTAGGCGGTTGCGACTGTTTTTATATCTAGTACCAGTCGTTGGCTGTTTGCCAGCCTGCTGGACGCTATATCGGCGTGCGGGCAACGAACAGGAGCAAGCCGTGAGCCGCTTAGCAGTAACTTTAGCTCTAGCTTGGCTCTTAGGATATTTTCTGCTAGGGATAGGAGCGCAAGAAATCGAGTTTTTAAAAATCCGCCTATTAATTGTCGATAGCCTAATGACTTCTGGGTATTTTTTGGTTAGCCTGTGGTTAATGTTGCGACTTTGGCAACATCAGTCCGTGCGACTACCAGGGCTGAGTAATTTGTCGAAACGAATGTTTCGGTAATCAGGAGTTCAGAAGTGTAGAAGTATAGAAGTGTGGAGTTTTCAGGTATTAGTTGCTAGGTGTGAATTTTCCTACCATCTCCCCATCTCCCCATCTCCCCATCTCCCCATCTCCCCATCTCCCCATCTCCCCATCTCCCCATCTCCCCATCTCCCCATCTCCCCATCTCCCCATCTCCCCATCTCCCCATCTCCTCTTTTCGTGCTAACTTTTAGCTTGGACTTTAGTAGTTAACTCTCGATCGCAAAGCCAGTGCCAAACCACAAAAACCATCAACCACATCGTCAAGGAGGGAAGAACCCTCAACCCGCTCGCAAACAACCCGCCAAGAAGAAGCGGGGAAACTGGCTCTGGTTGGGATTGGGGTTAACTGGGGTAGCCGTAGTGTCAGCTACAGCGGGGGCATTATTGGCAGTGTCTCTGAGCACTACCCCATTTCTGAAACAAAAGTTGAGTCCAGAAGAAGCAGCAGTGTTTGGCAACGGCGATCGCTTTTCTAGTTCCAACTTGCGAATTCCAGAACTGATCCGTCCGGTCAATATCTTAGTGATGGGCATGAGCGTCCTTTCGAGCGACGTTGACAATCCTCCCCCCGAACAGCGCGATTTGGGTTATAAAGCTCAGTTGAACTCGTTTAACGGGTTGGCAGATACCATGCTGCTAATTAGGCTAGATCCGATAGATAAAAGAATTAGTATTCTTTCAATTCCGCGAGATACTCGCGTCGAATTAGACGAACATGGGGTGCAAAAAATTAATATTACTAATCGCTTTGGCGGTCCGGCACTAACTGCTAAAACGGTAAGCGAACTGGTAGAGGGAATAGAAATCGATCGCTACATCCGAGTTAACGTTTCAGGAGTGGAAAAGCTGGTAGATGCTTTGGGTGGAGTGACGGTTTTCATTCCTAAAGATCTCAAATATACCGATGAATCCCAACACCTTTATATCAACCTGAAGCAAGGAAAACAGCATCTTAATGGCAATCAGGTATTGCAACTGCTGCGCTTTCGCCACGATGCGTTAGGAGATTTAGGGCGAATTCAACGGCAACAAATGGTCATGCAGGCATTAGTCGAGCAATCCCTCACGCCTGCCACTTTGAGCAAAATTCCCGATATTTTACCCGTCATTCAGTCTTATATCGACAGTAATTTGACTGTGGAAGAACTGCTAGCTGTAGCGAGTTATGGGGTTAAAACGCCGCGCGATCGCATTCAAAAGTTGATCCTTCCAGGCAATTTCAACGGCGATGGGCGCAATGGAGTCAGCTATTGGTTGCCCAGCAAACGTAAAATTAAAGCGATCGCGGCTCAGTATTTCGACCAGGGAGAAGGCTCTGAATCTGGCGAAAAAGCAACTATCAATCCGGCTCGCTTGCGCATAGCAATTCAAGACAGCACCGGAAATCGAGCAGCCGTCCAAGCTTTAGTTAGAAAACTCGAACGGGCTGGTTACAACGGAGTTTACATTGCCGAGCGCCTGACGGAACCGTTATCTGTAACCCGGACGATCGCCCAACAGGGAGATGAAGAAGCAGCTAAAACCGTTCAAACCGAAATAGGATTGGGAGAAGTTAGAGTTGAATCTTCTGGCAATGTTGGCTCTGATGTCACGATTCAATTGGGCAAAGATTGGGTGCAAAAACAAAAATAAATTGCATCAATATTAAGTTTCCTCAGCACGATCCGAGTAGTCTTTGAAGCAGATGATTTGACGGGCAAAATCGAGTGATTTTGGTTATCGCTTTTATTGCCTGCATCTTCTACCGAACCAGCGATCGAATCTACTAGTAATTTTAATTTCCCAGAACCAGCTTTATTACCAGATCCGATCGCTCAAGCGGATGCTCCGCCGCCGCCTGCCGATTCTCAGCCCTCTGAATCCCAGCCTGCCGAACCCACTTCTGAACCTTCATCTAGTGAAACTTCAAGCGATGCTCCGAAGGAGCCGCTACGCGAACGCTGGAAATTTTCAGTAGAACCCTATTTTACTGTTCCCTTGAACGTTCAACTAGATGCAACCGTTCTCGGACGGAGTGCCTCGATCGATTTAGGATTGGGAGATATTTTGAACTTCGATCGCGCTTTTAGTGGTGGCGTGCGGGTCGAGTCCCGGAAAAATCGATGGGGGATTATTTTCGATGGGTTTTATACCTCTGTTGGTGATAGTGGGAACATCGGGGTGACGTTTCCTGAAGGGAGCTTATCTCAATTCGGAGTTAACTTCCCGGTTAGGGCAAGTGCCGATGCCGACCTCTCAGTTCGAGACGGCATCATCGATCTGGCAGCTTCCTATCGTGCGATCGATACAGTTCTGGGTAACTCAGCAACATCATCTAATCCCTTCCCGCGCCTGACTGTCGAGCCACTCTTGGGCATCAGAATCGACATTTTGAGTCTAGAACTTGAAGTGGATAACATTCGCCTCAACGACGTTCCTATTAGCTCTCTTCCCCTACCGCCTTCTATTCCGCTCGATCGAGACTTCGAGTTTAATGAAACTTCCGTCGAGCCTCTGGTTGGCGCGGAGATTAGGCTAGACTTATCCAACCGTTGGGCATTTGGACTTCGGGGTGATGTATCTGGTTTTGGGATCGGTGCGGAGCGAAACACGACCTGGAATTTGTTAGTTAGCAGTCAATATTCTCTGTCTCCCTCTACCTCACTACGACTGGGCTATCGCTTCAACAATTTTGACTTTGAGGATGGAGAGGGTTTAAGACGAGTCAAAGTAAATCTCACTCAGAATGAGCTACTGCTCGGTGTTATATTTCGCTTCTGAAGACAGGCGATCGCTATTTACGATCGCTCGGCCAGAAATTAGAAAATCGATGAGTTAGCGGAGATGGAGATGGAACGAAAGCCCGCTAAAGTAGCGTTTCATGGCAACTCGATTGTAATTGTCTGTACCGACCTGGTGCACTCGGTGTGGTTCTATGAGGAGTTACTTGGGGCTGAGCCGCTACCCACCAATGATGGGTATGGCTGTCCGTGGTATCAGCTTGGGGCACTCACCTTCAGCTTGATGCCTAATGCCTCGGATTCATGTCCGATCGAGTTTCCAACCCACGCTGGAGCTATGCTATGGCTGGAGACTGATGACCTTGAGTCCGCCCATCGATATCTCGTCCAAAATGGGGTTCCGATGATTGAGTGGCATGAGGGAGAGTTCGCGATTGTGACTGACCCAGACGGGTTGCTCATCGAGATTTGGCAGGCAGAACCGGAGTAAGATCGCGCCAGGTAAAATAGAGAAGCAACATTGGAATCGAGAGCAACCCCTATGTCAGTGCGCCAGCGACGTTACAGCAAAGAAGAAATGGCTCGACGCGGGCAAGAACTTTACGAATCTGGTATTCGGCAGGAAGTCGAAGCAGGCAACGAAGGAAAAATTGTGGCGATCGATATCGAAACCGGAGAGTTTGAGGTTGACGAAACCCTCATGGCTGCAACCGATCGGCTATTTGAACGCCGTCCTGACGCTCAGCCTTGGACGATTCGGATCGGACACCGCGCCGTCTATCATTTTGGCTCGCGGAGTCTGAAAAAGAATTAATGATTTACGGAGTGGTAAATTTGCGTCGTGAAGCAACGCTTCCCCTAGTAGTGGGTACCTTGGTTTGCCTTGGAGAACTTCCAATACAGCCACCTTGGGCGATGGCAGCGAAACGTTGTTTGACTTTTTCACCGGAACGGCGATCTGGGATGGGCAATATCGCGAGATCGATATTGCGGTGTCAGAAACAGAACCGCTGTTGGGAATGGCAATGCTCTACGGTTATCGATTGCAGGTTGATAATGTTGAGGGCGGTATCGTTAAAATTGAAGCTTTGCGATCGTAGTTTAGAACTTCTTGAAGAAGGCGAGCGTGGCAAAATTGTGGCATCGATATTGAAACCGGAGATTTTGAATTCAATTGAAGCGAAACTGATTTATTGAGTCGGAGTTGGTGAAGACGAGTCAAGCCATAAGGAGTCAACGATGACAGACGATAATCCTCGCAGGACTGGAAAATGTAGGTGCGGGCAGGTTCGATTTGAAGTCAATTCCGAACCTCTAATTACTATGGCGTGTCACTGTACGGGATGCCAGCGGATGACGGCAAGCGCCTTTAGTTTGAGCGCACTTTATCAAAGTGACGGGTTCAAGATAACGTTGGGCGAACCTGTCATCGGTGGACTACATGGTGCAACCCGTCATTATTTCTGCGCTCACTGCATGAGTTGGCTATTCACGCGTCCGGAAGGTATGGACGAATTTGTCAATGTCCGAGCGACTATGATGGATAATGCCCAATCTTTTAGTCCATTTATCGAAACCTACACGGATGAAAAGCTGCCATGGGCAACAACGCCTGCTGTCCATAGCTTTAAAAAATTTCCATCGTCAGATGATTTTCCCGCGCTGCTCTCCGAGTTTGCCAAAAGACATAGATAGGAAAGCTGCACGACTTCATCAATCCAATTAGAGCGATCGATTGGCTGCTAGCGGCTGCACCAAAGTACGGACTCACAATCTCAAGATTTACGATTCCGATTCTTCTCAAAGGTGACTTCTCTGGGCTGACCTAGTTTTCCTAGTTGTTTGGCCTTGCCATCATTCAACGCCAGCATCACTCCGCCAGCATTACCAGCAATTACGGTAAGTTGTTTGTTCGCTACCCAAGAACGTTGTTCTCCCGATTTGAGCGTGCCCTCAAACTTGGTCTTGCCATCTACTACTACTCGAATCCATGAGGATGATTTGAGCGTCACATCTACCCGCAACGGTTGGGTAGTTTGAACTAGGCGGTTAGTTTGATTTGAACTGACTGGGGTTAACTCCGGTCTTTGTTCTGGAGTGGGTTGGCGCGGACTGCTATTGGTTATAGTATTGCTACTTATGGGTGCTAGCGATCGATTCAGTATATAAGAAAGATAATTTACGGCCCCAATTACCAAACATACATACAACACGTAAAGATGAATCGGTCGCAATTGATTATTTGACAAATGCAGCCAAGAAGATTTGCCCCATGAAGAAGTTGTGGAAGTGGGAAATGTATTGGCAATTTCGTTACCATTTAAGCCGATCGCGTCAGCAAATTGCTTGATAAAGCCTTTAAGATAAACTGGTTCTGGCAAACCTTCAATCTTGCCTGCCTCAATGGCTTTCAGCAGACTTAGGCGAATCTGAGTTTTCGCCGCCACCTCTTCTAAAGTAATCGATTTTTCTTGCCGATATTGACTCAGTTGAGTCCCTATTTCTTTAAGTTTCTCAATTTGTTCCAACTGAAAATTGACTCGATCGTTTGCCATACCATGTTATCTATAAATATAAAGCTTTTAATTACTATAGACTTTGCTTGAGAAGATATTAATTTTAAAATATAGTAGGTTGTACTATTATAGCAAATTTTCTGTTTAAATCATTGTTCGAGCTAGAAGATCGGCTGTTTAAGGAGTGTATCGAGCCACACAAAATACTCTTTTATAAATCCGGGCGATCGCTCTCTCTCCACCGAACAAAAAGATACAAGCTACCGTGCATTTAAAGGAGGTATTCGCTTTGCCTGCTTTAACATCGCTTGCAGAAAAGCAATTTCTCTTCCTTCTAAAGGACGATATTGACCTGGTAGCAGCAACTTCCCTGGACGATCGAGGCAGATTTGACCGATCGCCGTGCGGTGCAACTCGACCACTGAGTGGCCTAATTGGGCGGCAACGCGACGAATTTGGCGATTTCTACCCTCTTTGAGGACGATTTCCAGCATGGTTTGAGATTTCGTTTGCTTCAGGACTTTAACAGGAACTGGTAAAGTTTTTCTTCCAGAAAGCATAACACCATCGCGCCACTGTTGGAGGATCGATTCAGTTGGATGACCTTTGACCCAAACTTCATAAGTTTTGGCAATCTGATGGCGAGGATGGGTGAGAAAAAATGTGAGTTCGCCATCGTTGGTAAGGAGCAGAGCACCTGTAGATTCAGCATCTAAGCGTCCTACGGGGTGCAAACCTTTGCCCGATCGCATTTCCGGTGGCAGTAAATTGAGTACCGTGGGACGGCCTTGAGGATCGTCACAGGTAGAGACTACCCCGATCGGCTTGTGAACTAACAGATAGATTAACTCTGGGCGATCGCTCGGACCGATCGGTTTACCATCGATTTCAATGCGATCGATTTCGGGATTAGCAGTCTGTCCCAACTGAGCTACCTGACCGTTGACTCTTACTCTTCCAGCTAAAATCGTTTGTTCTGCATGGCGGCGCGAGGCAATTCCCCATTGAGAAAGAATTTTTTGCAGTCTTTGAGTCATAGAAACAGAGAAAGTGAAAAGGCGAACTCGATTCCTATAACTACCAAATATACTGGGAGATCGAGATTAGCTGAGGTTAGAGAGATGACAGTCGATCGCAAGATAGAAATAACTTTAGCTCTTAGCCTGGGGTGGTTGCTGGGATGCACTGGTGCAGGAATGTCCCAAACCACTAAAGAGTATAAAACCTTTGCCCAGTGGTGCGAGCATCTGTCACAACTATCTGCGGCAGAGAAATATACGGTAGAAGTTTTGTTAAAAGAAGCAGAAGCTAAAGATTGCCAAACAGCCGATCTCATCCTGTCTCGCCTCATCAGCCTCGACCTCAGCTACGATCGAATTACCGATCTCAAACCGATATCGACTCTGACCAACCTGACGAGTCTTGAAATCTTCTACAACCAGATTGCCGACCTCCAACCGCTATCAAATCTGACCAATCTGAGAGATCTTTACCTCGGTGCCAACCAAATTAAAGACATTACGCCGCTATCGAATCTCACTAACCTGAAAACTCTTCATCTCTTTGGCAACCAAATTACAGATATCAAACCTCTATCAAGTCTGACAACACTGACGATCCTTTCTTTGGATAACAATCCGATCGCCGATCGCACTTGTCCCCTGCAACCACCTTCTCTTTGTGGCTTCTAGCGTTGGTGCAGCAACAGTTCTGTGCGTAGCACGTGTCGCCTAAATTTGACAAATAGATTAATAAGGAGCGATCGCTTTGCCATCGACTTCAAGGCGATCGATTTATCGCACTCATATCAAGCGATCGCCCTCCATCTCCAACCTTGGCATTTGCCCGAACAGCTAAATATACTGGGGTATCGAAACTAGGCGAGGGAAGAGGAATGATAGCTGGTCAAAAAGTGCAAATAACTTTAGCTCTCAGCATAGGATGGCTGTTGGCATCTACTTCTGTAGGAATGTCTCAAACCACTAGAGAGTATAAAACCTTTGCTCAGTGGTGTGAAAATCTGGCTAAGCTATCTGCGGAAGAAAAACATACAGTAGAAGTGTTGTTAGAAGAGGCAGGGACTAGAGAATGTAACGCTGCCAGTCAAAAATTGACCAACCTGACGACCCTTGACCTCGGCGACGGCCTCATCGGGGACAACATCAGCGGCGGCGGCAACCAAATCGCCGACCTCAAACCCCTATCAAATCTGACCAACCTGAAGACCCTTGACCTCAGCAACAACCAAATCGCCGACCTCAAACCCCTATCAAATCTGACCAACCTGACAGACCTTGACCTCAGCAGCAACCAAATCGCCGACCTCAAACCCCTATCAAATCTGACCGACCTGACGGACCTTAACCTCATCCGCAACCAAATCACCGACCTCAAACCCCTATCAAATCTGACCAAGCTGAAGACCCTTGGACTCAACTTCAACCAAATCGCCGACCTCAAACCCCTATCAAATCTGACCGACCTGAAGACCCTTTACCTTGGCTACAACCAAATCGCCGACCTCAAACCCCTATCAAATCTGACCGACCTGACGTACCTTGACCTCATCCGCAACCAAATCGCCGACCTCAAACCTCTATCAAATCTGACCAACCTGAAGACCCTTGACCTTAGCTTCAACCAAATCGCCGACCTCAAACCTCTATCAAATCTAACCGACCTGACGGACCTTAACCTCTGGCACAACCAAATCGCCGACCTCAAACCTCTATCAAATCTAACCGACCTGACGGACCTTAACCTCTGGCACAACCAAATCGCCGACCTCAAACCCCTATCAAATCTGACCGACCTGAAGGAACTTGCACTCGCTGGCAACCAAATCGCCGACATCAAACCTCTATCAAATCTGACCAACCTGACGGAACTTGACCTCAGAAAAAACCCGATCGCCGATCGCACTTGTCCCTTTAAACCAGCCTCAATTTGTTTTTTCTAGAGATCGCAGTAGAAGGAAAAAGATACACTATTAAAAATTTACAAAAACTGGAAAAGCATTGAGTTCTAAATCGAGTCGGATTATCAGCAAAGTTTTATCGCCAGCTTGTCGGGTGTGGCTGCGATCGCAGGTTTCCCAGGTCGATCGATTAGAGGTGAAGATTGAAGGGAGCGATCGCGAAATTCTCGGTGGTTACATTCCCAAAATTGCGATCGCGGCTAGTGCTGCCATCTATCAGGGCTTGCGAGTCAGCCAAGTGCAGCTAACCGGAGAAAACATTCGGATTAATCTCGGTCAAGTTCTCAAAGGAAAGCCGCTACGACTTTTAGAGCCAATTTCAGTTACAGGTCAGTTATGGCTAGAAGAAGCTGACTTACAAGCCTCACTCTCTGCACCTTTGTTATCTAATGCTTTTACCGATCTGTTGGCGATGTTGCTCGCCATGGATGGCTTAAATAACCCCATTGGCAATCTCAAAGAGCGCCAAATTAGATGGGATAAAGTTACATTCGATCGCAACAGTTTCGTACTAAATGGCTCGTTACTCCCAACCTCTCAATTAGTAGCGATCTCTGCCGATATCGAGTTAGTTAGCCGTCAAGAAATAAAACTAGCTTCGATCGAGATAGATATCTCATCAGGATCGGATTCGATCGGGCAAACCTTAGATAAATTACAAATAGATTTAGGATCTCAAGTTGACATTAAAGAGCTAAAGATCGATTGCCAACAGTTAGTTTGTCAAGGTGGTGTCCAGGTTATGCCCTAACTAGAGAGCGATCGATTCTTCCCTTCGACCTCAATCTCTCACCACTTTTGCAATCTTCAGCTTAATTAATAGATCTCTGGCAAAAGTCGATAACTCATCAATTTCATCTGTGTTCATCTGTGTTTATCTGTGGTCAATAAAGCATTTTATATCCAAGGTTTTGATTTATGCAAGAGACGACCATGAGCATACCGCTCACAACCAAGGATGAAAATCGATTTTCAAGAGAGTTCTAATGTCGAAGTAACTGCCCCTCTTTTAGAGGTGGCGCGACTACACGGCGATATCGGGCTTCTACCCCCATATAGATACCATAAGCGACTAAACCTAGCGCCACCAAACCCAAAAGCCAAGGGCCGTAAGATTGTTGCTGTAGCGTTTGCAAAGCACCATCTAGCCCTCGAACTTGCTGGGGGTCGAATCGTCGTGCCGCCTCGATTAAAAAGCCGCCGATCATAATGAAAACGATCCCTCGTGCTGTCAGTCCGACTCTGCCAAGACGCATCGCCCATGTTTGCTCTTTGTCGCTCATCTCATGCCAGTTAAGATGCTGGCGAAATTTGGCTTTATAAGCTCGATAGAACTGATAGAAACCCAAACCGATAATAATTGCCCCTATTGTTCCCACTAACCACTGACCGAAGGGTTGCGAAAGCAAGCGTGCCGTCCAGGTTTGACTTGAATTACTACTGCCACCTCTCGATCCTAAGATAATTCCCACGGCGCTAATAGCAAGACCTGCATAGATCGAGCCTGTAATTCCATAACCAAGGCGTTGGATGATGCCCTTGGCATCCGAGCCTTTATTCTCAGCGTCTTTTATCGCCTGTACGAAGCACCACAATACGTATCCTATAAGTCCGATCGCTACTAAAGCCAGCAAGAACCGGCCGAATGGTTGCGAGGCAATGGTTTGCAATGCACCTTGGGTGTCGGTGGTTCTACCCCCTGCCCCTAATGCCGCCTGTACCGCCAGCACGCCCACAATAGCGTAGACTACTCCCTTGGCGGCGTAGCCGAACCGCGCTAGGCGTTCGACCCACAATGAAGATTGGTGTCTCATCTAAATTTGAATGAAATTATGCTCCTTTTTTACTAGGTTTGAGGTAGATTCCGCATCTATCTGGAGTATTCATAACAAATCTGGTGGCGATCGGCTGGTTTATCCTGGTGGTTGTAGACGCGCAGCGGCTTCCCGCAGGGTAAACGCAGCTATACAAACTAAGTCCGCCTGCGCGGACTCAAGAATAAACGGTATTTTAAAACCAGATTTGGGATCGATATTTGGGCTTACCAAGGTAAACGACTGCCATCCCAGGAGAAAAACTCCCCGCTGTCGTCTTCTTTGAGATTTGCTATGACTGCTAGCAATTGGGTAACGGTGCGCTCTACGGAAAACAATTTTCCCGCTGGCACGCTTTTTTGAAAGGGTTGCGAGAGCCGCGTGTCAGTCGTACCGGGGTGCAAGGCAACGGCAATCGTTCGAGGGCTAGTGCGACGGTACTCGATCGCAATATTGCGCAGGAACATATTCAAAGCCGCTTTCGAGGCCCGATAGCCGTACCACCCTCCCAGTTGGTTGTCGCCAATGCTGCCGACCTTAGCAGAAATTGCTGCCAGAATGCTTCGATCGTTGTGGCGGAATAAGGGCAAGAGGTGTTTGGCTAGTAAGAGGGTAGCAATACTATTGACCTGAAAGTAGCGCAGTAAATGCTCTGAATCGATCTTTTTCAGGCTTTTTTCTGGTTGCAGATTTCCTTCGTGGAGGATGCCCGCACAGTTGACGACTAGGTGCAATTTGCCTGCTTCTTCACCGATGCGGGCAGCAGTTTGGGATATCTGTTCTTCATCCGTCACATCCAATAACAGAGGGCAGATTTTCTCGGGATATTCCTTGGCTAAGTCGAATAACTCTGCTGCCGATTCCTCGTGGCGGTAAGTGGCATAAATCCGCACAAACTCGGCATCCTGTAATAAGTGCCTGACAAAACCGAGTCCGATACCTCTGTTTGCACCGACAATTAAGGCATGAGAGCGATCGATGGTAAATTTCATATCAAATCCGCTTAGCAAAGGTTGGTTTGCCCTCACCCCGCCTGCGGCTCCCCTCTCCCAACTTGGGAGAGGGGTTGGGGGTGAGGGCTGGATTCATGGTTTTAAAAACTGGATTTCGTATCATTATATTTGTCGTTTCTCCTCTAGAACCTGCGGAAAATTTCCCTAGAACTTCATGAAAACAGAACTCTATACACTCTTGAGCCAAACCCAACGCCAACGAGTCAGCGATGGTGCGATCGTCCCAATTCTAAGCGGTTGCGAGTCTGCTTCTCGGCAACTGGTGCTAGTGTGGTCGCAGTTGGGAGATTTTGACAGCCTCGAATATGCCTGGTGGTGTCAGCGAGAGGCGAAACGGCTTGAGGCTGAAGGAATTGCTGTCCGGGCGATCGGGATAGGCGATCGCTCCTCTGGCGAACGATTCTGCGCCTACACGGGATTTCCGGCCGATCGCCTGTTAGTCGATCCTACGGCGGAATTACATCGATCGCTCGACCTGTACCCAGGACTTGCCCTCAAACTCCCAGGCTTATCGCCAGATGGCAATGCCATGTTCAATTTGCTGCTGATGTGTGCTGGCATCGGTAGCCCTGGAACCTTAGCAGAGGTATTTCGTGGGTATCGAGGCGATCGCCAAGCGCCGCAGTTAATTGGCGATGAGGAAATTGTCAAAGCTGCCCCGCTGCCGCCGATTAAAGGTTCTCTCTTCCAGCGAGCAGGCGGCAGCGGCTTTCAACGTCCGTTTGAACTAGCAACGCTCCGGCTGAGGAATATGGTAGAGGTGCTGAGCCACTGGCGAACTTACGTTCCTAACGGGGCGTACCTGACCCAACGAGGAGCAACTTTTCTGTTCGACGATCGAGGAGAATTACTCTACGAACACCGCGAACGCTCTCTGCTTGGTTTTGCGGCCGATCCGAGCAATCCCCTGGCATTCCTCTTCAATCAATCGGGCAATAAAGGCAGCAGTAGAGTAGCGAAGTAATAAACCAACGGCGCGGTAAAAACATAGCTATCCGTTCGATCTAAGATGCCGCCGTGACCGGGAATCAATTGCCCTGAATCTTTCACGCCTGCATCTCGCTTCATCATCGACTCGGTTAAATCTCCCAGCAGGCTGGAGATCCCGATTAACGCGCCCAAAATCAAACCGCTCAACCGCCAGCACGACCAGTCTAGATACCAAGCACCAGCTATAGCCACGGCAATACTGCCTAAAATTCCAAAAACTGCGCCTTCAACTGTTTTTTTGGGGCTGATCTCAGAGAGGCGAGTTCGACCGAAAAACTTGCCAATGATATAGGCTCCAATATCTGCCGCCCAAATGCAAAAGAAAGCTAGAAAAGTGATGGTTAATCCTTGGGGTAAGATGCTGAAGTTAGTCCAAGATTCGGGCCAGTAACCGTTAAAAGGCAAGGTGTTAGCGACAGCAGGCGTTAGTCCTACCCGCAAGCGAATCCAAAAACTGGGCAAATAGCCCCCGTAAAATAATCCCAAGAGGGAGGTAGAAATATCGGCAATACTAGCTAGCTTGGGCTGAAATAACAAATAAAAACAAATTATCGTTCCAGCTATAGGAAAAAGCGCATCTACTAATTCTGGGGCAATGGTGGCAGTAAATAGCAGCACCAAACTGAGAATTAACGTTGTTTTGGCCGCAGGAGCAATTCCTTTGGCGCGGACGAGTTCAAAATACTCCAACTCACCTAAGTAAACGATCGCCGCAAAGCCCAAAGTGAAGTACCACCCCCCTAACAGCAGTATGGCTAAGGCTAAAACGATTGCTACGATTGCACTAATAATCCGAGGCAGAGACATAGTTTATAGATTGTTGAGTGTTGAGTGTTGAGTGTTGAGTTGAAAGAGAAATTAAACAGTCACTCACTACACTCCACCAGAAATCAAAAAGATCGATATATTTACTCTAACTTCTCACCGCTGAGGATAAAAATGGGATCGATCGCCACCAAAGTTTGATGTCTGCCTCGTCCCTCTAAACGGTTGACCGCAGATTGAACGACTTCAATATTGCGAGCGTGCAACTGGGAGAAGCTTTCAGATATGGCATATAAACTCTCTAGATTACCAGCAGTTGCTACCACTCGACCTTGAAATGGCAAGTATTGCCACACCTGTTTGAGAATTTCCCTAATCGGTCGTCCGCCTTCAATACAAACTCGTTGGGGCGAGTGGGAAATATCAGCAAGACATTCTGGGGCAGTTCCTTCGATTACTTCCACATTATTCACCCCAAAGCGATCGCAATTGTGACGAATTAAGCTGGCTACCTCTTCATCTCTTTCTATCGCCACAATTCGCCCTTGGGGACACAACAAGCCGATTTCTACCGGAATCGTCCCGGTTCCGGCTCCAATATCCCAAACTACAGATTTCGGTTCTAACCTTAGCGCCGAAAGCAGCAACAGACGAACTTCTCGCTTGCTTAAGGGAATCCCCGGTAAGCGATCGAACAATTCATCTGGAATCCCAGGAGTGATGTACGGCCAGAGTTGGGAAGGCATAGGTGATAAGTCAAAAGTCAAAAGTCAAAAGCTTGCACTGAGCGGAGCGAACGTGTCAAAAATTAATTCTGAATTCTGAACTCCTGAACTCCTCACTTCACTTTCGCACAACCTTTAACTTTTGGAGACTGGGATCGCTACATCCTGTAATTATTCCCCCAAATGCGAGGATTTTTTGGAGGTAGTCGATCGCTTCTTGCGTAATGACTTCCCCTGGCATCACTACTGGAATTCCTGGAGGATAAGGACAGATGAGTTCGGCACTGAGGCGATCGATCGCTTCGTCTATGGGTAACATTTCTGCTGGGCTAAAAAAGGCTTCTCGCGGTGAAATTCGGTTTATTGATTCGCAATCGAATAAATTTATGACTTTTTCTTTGTCTATCTCTTGCAATCGATATTTAGGTTTGCTATAGTTATGAATAATGGAGAAAGTGTGCGCCAACAGGTCGATATCGGTTTTAGTATTTCCTAAACTAACGATGAAAGTTAAATGTTGCAGCGAGGGTAACTCGGCAACTACGCCTTGTTGAGTCATGATTTCATCGGCTTCAAATCCAGTTAAACCTAGTTCGGCGACGCGAACGGTGAGGCGGGTTCGATCTAAATCGACAAAACCAGAATTTGCCCTCACCCCGCCTCCGGCACCCCTCTCCCAAGCTTGGGAGAGGGGTTGGGGGTGAGGGCTGGATTCAAAGATTTTAAAACCGGATTTGATATGAGTTAGAACTGACAATCCGGGGATTCGATCGATTTGGCTTCTGGCTGCGTCTGCAAGTTCCAAAGTTTTTGTCATCAGTCGTTCTCCGTGGAGCGCCATTTGCTGGCGGGCTGCATCTAAAGAAGCTAAAAGTAGGTAGCTAGGACTGGTAGATTCAACTAGTCGTAAGGCTAACCCAAGGCGATCGCGATCTATTCTGCTACCTTGAAGGTGAAGCATGGCAGATTGGGTTAAAGATCCCAGAACTTTGTGAATCGATTGCACGCTTAAGTCTGCACCAGCAGACAGTGCTGAGGCGGGTAAGTCGGGATGAAAGGCAAAATGAGGGCCGTGGGCTTCATCTATCAGTAAAGGGATACCGCGTTGATGCGCTAGATTAGCGATCGCTCCTACATCTCCACAAACGCCGTAGTAGGTGGGATAAACCATCATCACGGCTTTGGTATCGGGATGCTTTTCTAAAGCGGCGGCGACAGCAGCGGGAGTAATACAATGAGCCAGATCGAGGATCGGATCGTAGTCTGGGTTGACAAAAACTGGGATCGCACCAGAGAAAATTAAACCAGCGATCGCCGATGAATGGACGTTGCGCGGCAAAATAATCTTTTCGCCAGCATTGCAAGTGGCCAAAATCGCTGCCATCACCCCACAACTAGAACCATTAACTAAAAAATAGGTGCGATCTGCTCCAAAAGTCTCTGCGGCTAAATCTTGCGCCTCTTGAATTATTCCCTCTGCGCCGTGGAGGTTGCCCAGTCCTGGTAATTCTGCCAAATCGGCGCGAAATACAGTTTCGCCTAACAGATCCGCAAGAGAAGGAGAAATCCCCACTCCTCGCTTGTGTCCTGGCGTGTAAAATGCGACATGGGGGTTGCTGGCATACTCTCGTAACCCCTCTAGTAATGGCAATTTGGTTTGATTTGGTTCGGGAAGTGGCATCATTCTCAAAAGAAGTTCAAAGCTCTCATATTATTGGGACTGCACTGCCGATATCGCATTTTCTAGAAGCGAACGGATGTTATGATATGGCGATCGATTATGCTTAGAAACTATTGTGCCGCTGTGATGTCAAATCCGGTTGATTGGCCATGATGAAAATCTCTCCCCTCTCCCCTCTCCGCGTCCCCGTGTCAATCCTAACTATGGGGATTCAAACGGAGACGATATGATGCCCTTTGTCAGACTCTTTTTCCTGAATGTCTGTTTCTGGTTGATGACTTGTATGTGGATGGCTACTTGTTTCTTAGCCAGTACCTCGCCCGTGCGGGGAGATGCACTGACATCTTCTCGCTGGTGGCAGATGAAGGTCAGGGAGCAATCTAAATTGAGTCAAAATCGCTCCTATCAAGGGTGTTTGTTTGGCGACTCGATCTCATCAGGACTAGGTAAAAGTTTTGGTGAGGGCACATTCAATTTTGCTATGGGTGGACTTAGTTCTGTCTCGCTGCTCGAGCAATTAAAAATCCTCAAATCCTACAATATTCAATGCCAACAGGTCATTATTGCCATTGGGACTAACGATGCGATGAATGGCACTGACGACCTGACATTTTTGCAGAATTTGAACGATACGATCGCTCTATCGCGATCGATGGGTGCGACTCAAATTACTTTAGTGGCCGCGTTTTATTCTACTCAGGAGGCCAGCCGCAATCCCCGTCTGGCTGGAACGAACAAACGCATCGAAGAAATTAACGACTTGATTTCTAAAGTAGCAAACGAGAAGCATCTGCCATATATCCAAGCCGAACTTCAACCCTTATTCGATCGCCATACCCTGCGAACCGAATTGACTTACGATGGAGTGCATCTTAATTATAAGGGGCGACAAATTTATCGACAGGTGATTCTGAATATCTTCAATCCTGGGTCGCACGCTCGCCAGATGGATCGGAGCGATCGAGCAGTCCGTTTATTACTGCTAAGGCTTGGTTTTGGGCAGTTGTAGCATCAATACCTTGACTTTAGCAGCGGCGACAGCAGTGCCTTGCGGAAAACGATTTTGTCCGCTCCCTCGGCGTAGAAATCCCGTATGCGTGCTTCCTCGCTGTAACCGTGCTGGCGATAGAACGTTCGCACGTACTCAAATTCTGGTGTCCCCATCGTCTCAACTAGTAATATCCGCGCCCCTCGGTCTGTTAAAGTCCGTTCTACAAAACCTAGCAGTTTTCCACCGCGTCCTTGCCTTTGGTGAGTCGGGCGAACGGCAATCAATTGTAGGTTCCACGTCCCACTGGTCATTCGTTCCGGTTCGCAGTAGGCTAATCCCATCAGTCCGCCATCGTCATCTGTCACCCAGAAGGGAGCGCTGTCGCCATCTTGACTCAAAGAATCTGCCAACATCTGACGCAACTGCTCTAGTTCGTCGGACGAAAAGAGTTCTATAGAGTCGGCTAAGGCTATGAGCGCATCCGTGTCATCGGGAGAGATCGATCGAATCGTAGTAAACTCCATCTGCGTAAAAAAGAAGATATTACAGCACTTGTTATGTCAGAGTAAAATATAACTATAAAAAATGCCATCTCATACTAAATCCGGTTATTAAAAGCATGAATCCAGCCCTCACCCCCTGCCCCTTATCCCCAGAGGGGGCCCCCACCTTCCCCTCTCCCAAGCTTGGGAGAGGGGTGCCGGAGGCGGGGTGAGGGCAAACCAACTTTTACTAAGCGGATTCGATGTCAAAAAAGATTGTCAACCAAGTCGATCGCAGCGAGTAAAAGATGCTAAGAGCCGGAATTGTCGGATTGCCCAATGTGGGGAAATCTACTTTATTTAATGCTTTGATTGCTAATGCCAAAGCCGAAGCTGCTAACTTTCCTTTCTGTACGATCGAACCCAATGTGGGAGTAGTATCAGTACCCGACGAGCGATTGGAAGTGCTATCAAAAATATCGCAATCGGCTCAAATCATTCCTACTAGAATTGAGTTTGTCGATATTGCAGGTTTAGTTAAAGGTGCGAGCCAAGGCGAAGGACTGGGAAATCAATTTTTATCTCACATTCGAGAAGTAGATGCGATCGTTCATGTGGTGCGCTGCTTTGAAAATGACGACATCATCCATGTAGCTGGTTCTGTCGATCCTCTGAGAGACATCGAAGTCATTAAATTAGAGTTAGCTTTAGCCGATTTATCTCAAATCGAACGCCGGATCGATCGCACTCGCAAAACTGCCAGAACTAACAAAGAAGCGCAAATCGAATTAGCGGCTTTAGAAAAATTGAGTGTAGCATTAAATGAAGGAAAACAGACGCGAGAAGTAAGTTTAACTGAGGAAGAAAACGAGGCGATCGCTCAACTAGGATTGCTGACTGCCAAACCCGTAATTTATGCCGCCAACGTATCGGAAGACGATTTGGCCAGCGGCAATCAATGGGTAGAACAGGTAAGAGAAATGGCGGCTACCGAGAATTCTAAAGTTGTAGTAGTCTCGGCTCAAGTTGAGTCGGAATTAATCGATCTATCAGCCGAAGAAACCGCAGAATTTCTCTCAGCTTTAGGAGTAGAAGAAGGTGGTTTGAAATCTTTAATTCGTGCCACTTACGAACTTTTAGGATTGCGGACTTATTTCACCTCCGGCCCGAAAGAAACCCGTGCTTGGACGATTCACGTCGGAATGCTAGCACCCCAGGCAGCGGGAGTAATTCACAGCGATTTTGAACGCGGATTTATTCGGGCAGAAACAGTAGCTTATAAAGATTTAGTCGCAAATGGTTCGATGAATGGGGCAAAAGAAAAAGGCTTAGTCCGCAGTGAAGGAAAAGATTACATCGTGCAAGAAGGAGATGTCATGCTCTTTCGGTTTAATGTGTAGATAACGATACCTGTTACCAGCAATAACAAGAACATGACGAAGACTATGTTAGATTAGGGGCAGTGTGACCGCAAATAATCCAGACGAAGAGAAGTTTGACCCAGTAACAGATCCAAGAGACTGGTCAGCGGCTGTGACAGAATTAGGCTGTTTCGCACTTGCCAAAAGAAAGGGAAAGCGATTGGTTAAAATCATCAATACTAAAAAGCCGCCTCTACCTTTTATTTGTATTTTTGAGGACTACCCAGAATGACAATTGCTACTCAAATCTCGATCGCCGCGATCGTTCCTATGCTAACTGCTATTGGCGATCGTCAATGGGAAAAATTCAAAGAATTAGAAACAGAGCTTGTATCGCAGTATGGGGTAGAAGTGTGGCAGGAAGTTTTTAACTTTCGGATCTTACCGGCTCTAGACAACGATTCTAATAAATGGTTGCTGGTTCAGTGGTGCAATGAGGGGATTACCTCAGTCAAAAACGTCGCTTAATCGGGGATTTAGGTTTCTGGAGTTGTTGTGTAAGTCTAGATCTGGTCGATCGCGCCCATTGCTTCTTCATTTTCTCGAATTGCAGCTTCAATTTCGTTAGGATGAGCATCTACATAAGCCCAAGCATTTACCAAGTCAGCCGCACTAAGATCGGGAAATGCCTCTAAAATGCGGGCATCGCTCATTCCCAAACGGCGATCGTTTACTAGCGACCAAACTGGAATTCGAGTATTGCCCACGCAAGCATCACCACCACATACGCCAGCAGTTTTCTTAATTCCCAAAGACCCATTGCTCAAAGTTTGGGTCAAAAGTTGGATGGCTTCAGCTTTTTCAATAGGGGATAGAGTCAGAAGTTGAATTTCTAGTTCTTGTCGAGTCATTACAACTTTTACCTCTCAAAGGCGGAAGTTCCTTTAATATTCTAACGATAGATAGGCAAAGCATTGTAAGGCAAGGTTTCGTTGCTGCGATCGAAGACAAAAAGAAGGCTTGAGGTGGGGAGTGTCCCCAGGAAAGGTAAAATTAGAAAAACTTGAATTGAGCAAGAGACTCAAATGCCTGTAGGACTTCCTGAATTCGTTGAAAACCCTGAAAATCGCTGCCCCGTGGTTTTGCTGCTCGATACCTCTAGCTCTATGTCGGGTCAGCCGATTCAAGAATTGTGTCGCGGAGTGGGGGTTTTCAAAGAAGATGTACTCAGAGATACTAAAGCATCCTTGAGTGTCGAGGTGGCGATAGTTTCCTTCGGTCCGGTCGAGTTAATCCAAGATTTCGTCACTGTTGACCAGCTTACCCCACCCAAACTAGAAGCAGATGGCTATACTCCGATGGGCGAGGCAGTCGAGTATGCGATCGATTTATTGGATGGGCGTAAGGAAGTTTATAAAACCAACGGCATTCAATACTATCGTCCTTGGATTTTCCTGATCACCGATGGTGCGCCTACCGATGTCTGGCAAAATGCCGCCCAACGCATTCGCGAAGGAGAAGCTGAGGGCAAATTCGCTTTCTTTGCGGTGGCTGTAGAAGGTGCAGATTTGGCTACATTAAAACAACTCGTACCCCTAGAACGTCCGCCCGTACTGTTGAATGGCTTAGATTTTCAATCCCTCTTTGTCTGGTTGAGTGCGTCTATGAAGCGAGTCTCCAGCGGGAAAGTGGGCGAAGTGCTAGCGTTACCACCTGTAGGCTGGGGACAGATTACGACTTAGGAGAGAGATGGGGGGATGGGGAGATGGGGAGATGGGGAGATGGGGAGCGTGCTAACTTCTGTCTTCTGCCTTCTGTCTTCTGCCTTCTAAACTTCTGAACTTCTAAACTTCTAAACTTCTTAGAGGAAATTTTGTGGGCTGGAAAGCAGTTGCTCGTTCGGCAATCGGGACGGGCCACCAAAAGCAGGGGCTACCCTGTCAAGATTATGGTGGCGATCGCATTTTCAATCATCTCCTAATCGGAGCGGTAGCAGATGGGGCTGGTAGCGCCCAATATGCCGATTTGGGGGCAAAATTGGCCGTAACTACGGCAATCGCTCATCTTGCTAGTACCGAAATCTGGCTCCGCCAACGGCAGCGTTCTTGGCAGAAATTGCAGCAACCCTTTTCTCAACGGCAGGCTGAAAGGCTCTTTGTTAGTACGCTCAAACGAGTTTTGTATGTATTCAGACAACAAGCCGATCGAGGTGGCTATACGATTTCGGAATTAGCTTGTACCCTCATAGCCTTTATGGTCACTCCCTACTGGATCGCAGCAATGCAAATCGGGGATGGTTCGATCGTGGTGCGTTCTCAGTTCCGCAAGGAATATCAACTGCTGTTTAAACCGGATAAAGGGGAATACTTCAATCAAACTACCTTTGTCACCTCAAGCAATGCTTTTGCCGATCTGCGAGTGCAGGTTTTAGCTCAACAGCCAAAATTTATCTGTGCCGCTACTGATGGGATAGAAAGGGTAGCCTTTCGCCTCCAAGATTGGACACCAGGCCAACCTTTTTTTAAATGGCTGGAGGAATATATGCAAGAAACTGAAAACCCCCAAACAGAAGATGAATGCTTGATCCGGTTGCTCGAATCTCAGGAATTAAACCGTCAAACCGATGACGATAAAACTTTATTGTTATGTCTTTACAATTGAGAATTTTATCGTCATTAAATGTAGATATATGACGAAATATCACAAAAAAACAAACTGTCGATCGCAGTAGTAATAATTGCAGCATAATTCTTCTCTGAACTTTGCTGAAATTAACGGTATGTTAGGGTGGGTTCGATCGACAATGTAAATGTATGTCTCCAAGATGGCAGGGTTATCGGTGAGGCAGGGCGGGTTCGATCGAATTTTAATCGTATGCACCAAACATGGCTGGCGTTATCGGGATGACAGGGCGGGTTCGATTAACAGTTAATGGTATGTAGCAAAGACTGCTGGCAAAACCCGCCCCTACAGACCCCATCCAATTCTGAACTTCTGAACTTCTAAACTCCTACACTCCTACACTTCTAAACATTATGAAAGTTCTTACCTGTGCTAGTACGGGCCAGTCGATTTCTTTAGTCAGACAGATTGCTAATAGCGGTGAAGGAGAGATTTGGCAGACCGAGCATCACGCCTATCTAGCAAAGGTTTACTACTCGCCGAAGCCAGAGAGAATTCGGAAATTAGAGGTGATGGTAGCTCATCCACCTAAAGATCCAAATGCTCATATGAACCATATTTCTTTTGCTTGGCCGAAGTCGCTATTGAAAGACGAAAAGGGTCATGTAGTAGGATTTTTGATGCCCGCGATCGTCGATAGCGTTCAACTGCTCGATGTCTATAATCCTCATCGCCGCCAAAAAGTATTGCCTGGATTTAATTGGCTTTATCTTCACGCCACCGCCCTCAACATTGCTTCAATTATTTGGGCAATTCACAAAGCTGGCTATGTTGTAGGAGATATAAAACCGCAGAATATTTTAGTTAATAATTGTGCTTTACCAGCCATTATAGATACCGATTCTTTTCAAGTTATAGATCCTAAAAATGGAGAATTGCATCGTTGTTTGGTAGGTTCAGAAGGCTTTACACCTCCCGAACTTTTAGATAAAGATTTAGCGAATACAGAACAAACCGAAGTTCACGATCGCTTTCGATTGGGAGTAATTATTTATCAACTCCTGTTTGGCGATCATCCGTTTAAAGGTAAATGGATAGGCTTTGGAGATTCTCCCGATCCGAATGAAATTCTGCGCCGAGGGTTTTGGCCGTATGGGAGCAAAAGCCAGATCCAGCCAGGACCTCTGACGATGCCTTTAGATATGGTGCATCCAGAAGTTCAAACAAACTTTCTCCGTTGCTTTAACGAGGGTCACTCGCAACCAGAATTGCGTCCTACTGCCCAAAGGTGGTTTAGCGTTCTCAAGCTGGCAACTGCCGAACTGAAATCTTGTAAAAAGGTCAAGACTCATTATTTCAGTCAGAGCTATCACAGATGTTACTGGTGCGAACGAAAAAATAGTTTAGGCGTAGATATATTTTCTCCTCGTCCTAATTTGGTTCGCGGTCAGATCGATAAAGCCGTGAAAAAGAGCAAAATCGCAGTTAAGAATATCAAAGGAAAACCCGCAGTCAAGGCTAATTTACCTGCGATCAAGCCTAAAATAAATGTCAGTCAAACTGCTCCAGCTGCTATTACTAACATTAAGAGTGCTATAGCCAAACAATCTTTCGATATTTCGAGCGATCGAATCCTAGATTGGTTAAAATGGGGAGCTATTGGCGGTGGTAGTGTTAGTTTGTTAGGGCTACTGATATTTCTCAGTTTTTCCCAAATTGAGGTAGATGAAATCGGCCTAACTATTGCAGGTATAATTCCCTGTTTTGGCTTGTTGGCAATGGGCTTGGTGTGGATAAAAGCCACCAACAAAACTACATAGACAAAGGCTACACAGATATCATGTATGGTAGGGGCGCAATGCATTGCGCCCCTACGGATGGATGGGGGTTCTCTCTCAAATCATCTGGAGAATTTTGCGAATTTCTCGATCGCGGTTGGGGCTGAAGAAAGCGATCGCTAAACTTAATAAAACCTGGGGTGCGGCGCATAAAAAGCCCAAATATACCCGCAAGGTCGTCCAAGAAAACTGGTTTCTCGATCGCCAAAATCGATTCACCGAACACACCATTTCATCCCCTAATGCTGTAACTTCGTGCCACCAGCCAGCCGGAATGTATAGCAATTCGCCGCGATCGATAATGACTTCATACTTGCGATCGAGTGCTACTTGTAACTTGGGAAAAGATTTAAAATCGGGCTGTTCGGGGTAAACTCGGCTGAACCAACAGCGCAATTTTAAGCCGTGCCATAAGTGACCGAATACTGGAAAAGGATAGAGATTAAATGTTTGAGATGGGGGAAACAATACTACTTTTTTAGCTCCGTGCATTTGGATCAACGTGCTGTCTAAAGTATCGTAGTGCAAGCATTCAATATGGCCCCCTGGCCCCATCCACAAGTTGAAGTCGGTAACGGGCTGCTTTAAACCGAGTTTTTCTCCCAATTTAGGGAAAAAATTAGCGTGCGTCAGCGAGGTATCTTTCAAAGAACATTTAGCTAAGTAAATGTCTTGTTCGTGAGCCTGACGATTCCGCAAAAGTTCGGCATATTTAACAAATGGCATACCTTGAGATTCTACGCCGCTGCCGATACTTTTCCACTGCCGTTTATCGCGTTTGTACCTTTCGTGTCCGTAAAATCGCAAGATAAACTCGCGATCGCCCAATCGATCGCAGAGATATTCTAAATTCCAATCCCCTTCCTCAAGTAATCCAGTAATCACTACTGGATTACCATTTTTTTGATATCGATCGCTAAAGGTTTCTGGAGTAACAGACAATATATCTACCCGTGGAATGGAATTAACCAGATCGGACATATCGCAAGCGACTGAAGTAACGAGTAAAAGACCGAGGACTAGATTTAACGCGGGCACAAGAGCCAGAAAGCTATCTTTCTGATTGAGATAATTCCATATTAATCATTCTATGACCTACCAGCCATATCTCTTGGAAGATTTGTAGGCATCGGGAGGGAGTCGAGTGAGGCGATCTGAATCGAGGGCGGCAACAGACTTTGGGGCGCGGGGAGCATCTCGCCTCGAAAATCGAGCAACTGCACGAACATCAGATAGACGATCGCTAACAATAGAGAAATGGCTCCGGTCGCGATCGCGACAATTTTTTGGCGGTTCATCGGTTTACTGGTTCTGGGGTTTTTAACCTATTATAATTTTTGCTAGCAATTCATCTGCTTAAAGCTACTTATAAACGGCTCGACCAAAATGGATCACGTTGGAGATCGACCTACACCACCAACTACCTCAGAACGACAGGTAGTAGTAGATACTTACGAATTAAGGAAAGTCTACCGCACTGGTTTCTGGCTCGATCGCAAAGTTGAATCTCTCAAAAGTTGCTCGCTGAGGGTATACCAAGGAGAAACTTTTGGATTGTTAGGACCGAATGGGGCTGGCAAGACCACACTGTTAAAGACCCTTTTGGGCATCGTCCGCCCGACATCTGGGATTGGGACGCTGCTGGGGCAACCAGTAGGCGATCGCGCCGTCAAGCAGCGGGTAGGTTACTTGCCGGAAAATCCCTTTTTCTACGACTTTTTAACTGGCTGGGAGTTTTTGCAGTTCGCCGCTGGTTTGTTTGAAGTTCCAGCAGCCATTCAGAGAAAGCGGATTCCGCAGTTAGTCGAGCTAGTGGGCTTACCTCAATCGGCAGCCAAGAAAAAGCAATTGCGGCAATATTCCAAAGGGATGCTGCAACGAATCGGCATGGCTCAGGCGTTAATTAACGATCCAGAGTTGGTATTTCTCGACGAACCGATGTCTGGACTCGATCCCGTAGGTAGAAGGCAGATGCGAGAGATTATTTTAGCTCTGAAAGCTTCTGGCAAGACCGTTTTTTTTAACAGTCACGTCTTAGCAGAAGTCGAACAAATCTGCGATCGCATCGCCATTTTGGCACAGGGAGAGTTAATTTGTGTCGGCTCTTTAGACGAACTCCTAGCTGCCTCCGACGGTACTTATCACGTTGAAGGGTTGGGCGGCAAAATCGAAGCCCTCAAGCCTTGGATACCCAACGTCATGTTTGAAGAGAATAGCTGGCACGGCCAACTTCAAGGCGATCCTCAAGCCTTTTTAGCTCATTTGCAAGCGATCGATGCCCAATTGGTGACTATGCACCTGGGGCGACCTACTTTAGAAGAATTTTTCATGCAGCAACTTCAGGAGCGAGGTATTACTTCTAGTAGTTGAGGGGGAGATGGGGAGATGGGGAGATGGGGAGATGGGGAGATGGGGAGAGCATTCTTGACTCCTGACTTCTGACTTCTGACTTCTGACTTCTGACTTCTGACTTCTGACTTCTGACTTCTGACTTCTGACTTCTGAACTCCTGCACTCCTAAACTTCTTCAACTAAAGTGCATGAAATTTAAGTATTCCAATGGGGATACTGGCTTTTTCGCGACTTAATATAAAAACTTGGTAATCTCCTGCTTCGGGAAACTGGCAAGATATTTGGGTTTCTCCACCGAGATTTTCTTGACTTTGGCATCCTTGAAAATCTGGTTTTTGTGCTTGTTTATCTTTTAATAAATCCCACCATGCCTCTCCAGCAATTTTAGTAAATACAGCCCCGATCGTCTGTTGGTTATTCGGCAAGCTTTTGATATTAATTGTAGCCCACCTCTGAACGTTTGTTTGATATTCAGTGGGTGAAACCAGCATCAAGTTTCGAGCAAAAAATTCTGGTTCTAGAATTGGTTGCTTTTCAAAAGCATCATAGCTTTTAGGACGCTCTAAAAGCTGCCAAGCCGACTCATTAGGAAAATGACCGATCGCCATTACTTGAGGAGGAGGCAGAAGATAATCTGCTTTATAGTCTGTAGCCGATTCACTATCGTCCCACGTGGTATCGACTAAGTACCAATTATCTAAAATTTTGATAGCGTTCCAAGCATGAAGCGTCCAATCGTAACCAGAATTTACTGCCCTTAATGCCGGAGAAATTAAATCTATAGGTGCTAAATCCCGACGAACTTTTCCTTTGACATAAACAATATCTATCCCGATTTCTTTACCTAAAGCCATGAAGAGTTTAGCATACCCTTCACAAACTCCTTTATGAGTCGCAAAAACAGTTTCAGCGTTTTGCGATGGTCTGATGCCGCTTTTCAATACGTCTAGATCGTAAGTAACTCGACTAATAACATAGTCGTGTAAAGCTTTAACCCGCAAGTAAGGATCTGGTTCTCGTTTGGCAATATATTCAGCAACAGATTTGATACTTGTTTCAACATCAGATGGCATATTGGCAACAGCAGGATGAACCGTCGCCCGATCTGCCCACGACCAAGGTGAATTTAGTGTTGGAGGTTTGGGATTATATCTTAGCTGAACCATCCAATTATTAAATGGATTCACAATTAAATCTAGATTGGCTTGAGCTATGATAACGACAAACAGCAAACCAAATCCAAATAAATATTGACGTTTTATCTGTTTTAAACGGTTGAATTGCCAGCTTGATGACTGCAATCGAGAAAATATTGAGTTTTTTCTATTTCCCGGCTTTTTAAGTGTATAAATAACGAAACCGCAGATAAAACTTAGTCCAATAATGCTAAATATAAAAATCGCTCGATCGATAGTTAAATTACCAATTTTAATAATTGTCCTGCCGATCGAAAACCAATATATCGCCCCTACAACCAGAGCCGAAATCGCCAAAAATAACGCTATTCGCTGCGCTAAACGCTTTTTCTTTTTTTGCTTTAGCTTACGGGCTACCTCAAGAAAACTCCTTTCTAAATTATCAGACATAAAAACGCCATATAGAACCAAAAATACTTAATAATCTAAGATTACCCAGATCGAGCAGGCATTCTTTCATTCTCAAGCTATTTTGGTACTCTTTAGGCTTAGAAGGAGTAGGGTGCGTTAGACGGCGATAACCTTTGCTGCGAAGGAAATTTAACAATCCGTCGTAACGCACCAAATTAGGTGTGTGGTTCTACAAGCTGCTTGTCTCTGGGAAGGTACGTTGGAACTCTTCAATCAGATCGTCCATTTCTTCTAGTGCTTGGTTGACATCGATCCTTAAGGTTCCTAAGTTTGGTTGCTCTAACAGGGATACTAACAAGTCGCGCTTGCTAGCAATGAGAGCGATTTGCTCTTTAAGAGTTTGCGTTTCCATCTTTTAATTCCTTTGGCTTACTCTTAACTAGTCTAGTTGAGACTTCCGCTTGGCAGACAGCTAAAGGTGTGCGATCGCCCAAAAAGCTGGGATAATGAAGCTGAAAATACTTTCTCTGAGGCCACTCGATCGATCGTGTTACGTCGTATTCCTCTCGCAACTTTGGGACTGGTGGTAGGTATAATTTTGACTTCGATCGGAATTATTGCCTACGTTACCGATAATGCCACCTTAAATCTGGCTGGTTTTTTCTATGGAATTCCGTTGGTTTTGGGAGGAATGGCCTTAAAAAGCGCCGAACTCAAGCCTATTCCTTTTAGCGAACCTACTGCTGCCAATATCCTAGCTCTTAGAGAACAACAAGCAACTATTACTCAAAACAAGCTGCGGCGAGATGTCACTCGCTACTGTTACGGGCAAACCGTTCACCTCGATAGTGCGCTCAAAACATTAGGGTTAGCCCCCAATAACGAAGAAATACCAGTCCTTCAGAGTTTGAAGGAAACTGAAGTTGATGGCGCTTATGCCTTAGTCTTGGAATTTGCTTCACCCAAGATCGCTCTAGAGATGTGGGAGCAAAAACGAGAGAAAATGGAGAAATTTTTCGGCCCTGGCGTGCGGGTAATCGCAAATCAACCAGAAGTCGATCGAATCGACCTTACCTTGGTTACTATACTGCCTGCTGCTGTTAGCTAGATTCAAATTTCCGGGCAGATGCGATCCGCCATCGAGTTAACGCCAGTTTTTGATGCTGCCAGCTTCCTGCAAATCTTTGGGGTAAGTTAGCAGCCAATTGTGTTTGTCTTTGAGTCGATCGTACTTGCCTGTGACGATTAACTGAATTGCCGTTCTAGTCCTAATCCAATCTTGAATCAAGTGGGTTCCCGGTGCTGCCGAAATGCCATCAATTGTTTGTTGGTAGCCATAAGGCACTTCGCAATAGTTACCAGCGTCTTTGACGCTTAAAACAAAAAATGGAGGTTTTCTGTATCGATCGTCTACCATGAAAATGGCATAAATCTTATGCGCTCCTAACCAAGGTTTGGCAACTACTTTAATCGCTTGCACTTGATATTTTTCCATATTTGATGCTAGAAAAGCATCGGCATCGCAACGAGAATCATCGATCGGCCACCAGATCGCGATCGACAATATAGTAACTGCTGTTAAGACAATTAAACCTAGAATAAAAGTTATTCGTCGCCGCATAAACTAGACTGCTAATCGACATCAATTAGAGCTACACATTATAGCAATTACCAATTCGATCGGCTACAGTCTTTTTCTGGGTGGGGTGGGCATTCTGCCTGCCCCTTGGGACAGGCTGGAAGCCTATCCCACAAGATATGTACTCATACTAAATCCGCTTAGCAAAGGTTGGTTTACTCTCAAGGAGCCTCCGGCACCCCTCTCCCTTGGGAGCTACCGTGTATACATAAGTTATCGGTTTGAAGTTCGGCCTTTTAGATCCCCCTCTCATCCCCCTTAAAAAGCGGATGCAAGCGCGGCGAGGTTCCCTCGCCATGCAGCTTGCACCAAGCAGCAGATGCGCTGTGCGGAGGTTCCCTCTGCATACAAGCGCACCAAGCAGGGGGACGAAGAGATCCGGTTCCCCCCTTTTGAAGGGGGGCTAGGGGGGATCTGCCAGGGTGTAGGCATCAAAACGAAAGATGTGTATACACGGTAGCCCACGGGAGAGGGGTTGGGGGTGAGGGCAGCAATGGATGGTATGAGAACCGGATTTGGTATCACTTATCTAAGAATTAAACCAGATTTGTTATTACTGGTAGAGACGCAGCCTAACTGCGCCTCTATTGCCCAATTAGGCTCCCACTGCTTCTTTGGCAGCATACATCACTTCCAAGGTAATTTCGCTCAAGCCGCGATCGCGAGCAAATTTCTCGGTGTTGCGCTTGACTTTACCCCGCACGAAACCAGGCACTTTATTGAGTTCTGTTTGCGCCTCTTTATTCCAAGCCAGATCGGAATCAGCCGAAATGCCTTTATGAATGACTTCTTTGGTATCGTGTCCGCCGAAGATTTCTAGCAAGTGATCTTCCATTCCCAAAGTGAAGGAATTGTAGACCAAATCGGCAATCTGATTCGTGCCTTCGTAACCCATAAAAGGTTTGTAGCCGATGGGGAAGTTTTGAATGTGAATGGGAGCAGCAATTACACCGCAGGGAATATCGAGGCGCTTGCCGACGTGCCGTTCCATTTGGGTGCCGAAAATCGCCGCTGGTTCGACGCGAGCGATCGCATCTCCAATTGCTCCATTATCATCGCTGATAATTACCTCATCGCAATACTCGCTAACTTCTTGGCGGAACCAATCGGCATCGTACTTGCAGTATGTGCCAGCCCAAACGACGTGAATTCCCATCTCCCGCGCCAGAATTTTCGTCATGGCGGCGGCGTGGGTGTTATCGCCGAAAACTACGGCTTTCTTGCCAGTGAGGTTTTGACAGTCGATCGATCTTGAGAACCAAGCTGCTTGGGAAACGTATAAGGTTTGCTGGTTGATGAAGTCTTCGTAATCGACGTTGGCACCTTGGGCGTTAATTACTTCCTGAATCTTGCGGAGACAGCGGGCGGTTTCTACTACACCCATTGGAGTAATATCGACGCAAGGAGTGCCGAATTCCGCTTCGAGGTAATTCGCTGCCATTAACCCAATTTCCCGATAAGGAACTAAGTTAAACCAAGCGCGGGGCAAATTCTTCAGGTTGTTAACCGAAGCCCCTTCAGGAATCACTTCGTTGACTTCAATCCCCAAGTCAGCCATCAACCGCTTCAGTTCGGTGCAGTCGTGCTGGTTGTGGAAACCGAGAGTAGAAATGCCAATGATGTTAACTGAGGGTTTTTCGGTTTTGTCGGTGGCGAGATTGCCCTGTTTGCGGGCTTTCTCGATGTAATATCGGACGATTTGCTCCAAGGTGCGATCGGCTGCTTGCAGTTCGTTTACCCGATAGTGGTTGACATCGGCTAGCATCACGTCGCCTTTAGCCTCCATTTGGGCGCGATCGACGAAGTTTTGCAAGTCTTCTTGCAGGATGCTAGAGGTGCAAGTGGGAGTCAAAACGATCAGATCGGGGGTTTCCTCTTTATCCTTGCGGGTGATGTTATCTACCACCTTTTCTTGAGAACCGCGAGCCAAAACGTTGCGATCGACGATACTGGCGGTTACTGGGGTGAAATTCCGTTCTCGCTCTAGCATCGATCGCATGACGTTGAAGTAGTCGTCGCCCAGGGGGGCGTGCATGATCGCGTGGACGTTTTTGAAAGAACTGGCGACGCGGAGAGTACCTATGTGGGCGGGACCTGCATACATCCAGTAAGCCAATTTCATATCAGCGATTCTCCCTTATGATTCGTAAATGCGGCGATGGAAGTGTGAATTTCTCGTTGTTTTCGATTGTCTCAAAGATGCAGGCGCTAGGAGCAGTCGCTTTGGGGGAGGGAAAAGCGATAGTCGATAGCTGAAAGCTAGATGGAGATAGGAATGTGGAGTTTGGATGAGGCGATCGCAGGTGTTTGTAGCTGCAATCATTCTTAATTTTTGGCGACTTGGTGGGTGAGGTAGCTTGGGATGGGGCGATCGCTACAACCCCAGAGTATGTTTCAAGGCTTCATCAATCTCTGCTGTCGGTAGTGAGCCAATTACACGATAAACCGCTGAGATCGTAATCGTTGCTAGATTATCAGTCATCACAACTGAATCTGTGAGTAAACCTGAGTGTTGTCCTTCAGAAGAATTCAGTAAAATAGTAACGCGACTAGGATGCCCTGCCCGAAACATTTGGCTAGTAATCATGGCAACAATGATTTGGGGCAGTCCCGTCTGCAAGCTATCTGCCTGTACAATCGGTGCGGGTCGCGTCTTCGCAGAACTCAAATTGGAATTGGGAAAGAGAACCAGAACAACATCACCCCGATCGATCATTGGATTTGGCTGCGTCATAGTTGTCATAAACACTCATTTCAGGGCTATTCCAATCATCCGAGAAGGTTGCCAGACTAGCGCGGAGAGCCTGAGCTTGCTCTCTGTTAATTCCTTGAGATTCTAAATCAATCTCATTCGATCTCACAAAGGTAACAATGACGCACGTTCCTTCAGGTACATTATTAGGATTCTCTGCTAGTTCCACACGGCCATGGCGATAAACCCCTTCAACGCTTATTAGCATTTTTTCTCCTTAAAACCTAGACTTAAATTTACTTTTATAACGTAGATATCCTCAATTATATCATTTGGATAAAATAATGCTACAGATAAAGAGGGAGTAATTAAGTAGGTAAAGCCGATGTCAGGAGTTCTAAAAATAGAGATTAAAGAATCAGAAGCTGAGTTGCTGGAACTGTTGAAAT
>JAHHHA010000046.1 GCA_019359615.1 Cyanosarcina radialis HA8281-LM2 | reverse complement strand
ACAATAAAATTAAATTGATTATTAGACAAAGCTATGGCTTTAATACCTTTGATTCTTTACGAGAGAAGCTATTAGCTTGCTTATTTAAATAAGATTTGCTTATCACCCTATGTACGGGAGAGCCCATCATCAAAGCGAATTAACCATTTATCAAAATTAACTGCTTGAGATCCATCTTCTAATCCCCGCACTAAGGTACTAGGAATGACATTTTGTTTGCCGATATTAATCCCTACGGGAATAGTCGTAAACTTGGCTAAATCTTCTACGGTTTGAGTTGCCGGAGTTTCTGTTGGTTGAGGAGTTAGTTCCTCGGTCGATTGAGCAGTCGATCGAGGCGTTGATTCCTTAGTTGGCTGCGGGGTTGGCTGAGGTGTCGATCCTTCGCTCGGTTGTAAAGTCGATCGAGGTGTTGGTTCCTCGGTCGATTGTGGTGTCGATCGAACAATTGGTTCCTCGGTCGGTTGTGGAGTTGCTTGGGGGGTTGTTTCCTTAGTTATTTGGGGGATCGGCTGAGGCGTTGGTTCCTCACTCGGTTGTGGAGTCGGTTGAAGTGTTGCTTCTTTAGTTGTTTGGGGGGTTGGCTGAGGCGTTGGTGTCTCGCTCGGTTGTGGTGTCGATCGAGGTGTTGGTTCCTCAGTTGGCTGAGCAGTTGGTTCCTCGATCGATCCAGAATTTAATTGGTTATTTGTAGTTTGCGCTTTAGCCGCAGTTGTCACCAGATAACAGGATAATAAAGGTGACAGTAATAACGTTAATAATAATTTAAATAATTTTGGGTTTCTCGATGTTAATTTAGGCATTTTAGTATTAGCTATCCATAGTCAATAAACATTAATCTTTTCTAATAGGAGTAAAATAGTATGATGGCATCCGATCGCTAACTCGTTCAAAAAGATGCGATCGATTAACAAACTATTACAACTCGATCGTGCCAGACCTCACGTTTGGTTTGCAGATGAACTAGGATAGCGATCGCTGGTGCGGGTACTTAATCTTTTGCCTGCCCTGGCGATCGCTTCTTGCTCCTGTAGCTAACCTTTACTAAGGTTGCAGTCGGTTTGGTTGAGGGTTTTGAGGCCGATTGATAGAGGGAACTGGTAGTGGAGAAGTCCTTTGTGGAGGATTTTGAGGCCGATCGGTAGGAGGAACTGCTGGTGCAGAAGTCCTTGGTTGTTCGTTTGTTTGAGGTTTTTTGGGCTGGTTGGCAGTTTCAGCTTCTTTCGCTGAAATATTCACATTCTGGTTAAAAGATAGCTTCTTAACCTTGTCATCTTCTTGCCAAAATAATTCCCCAGTTAATTGATATTCTCCAGCAGCGACTTTATCTTCAGCGCTGAGATATTCGATCGGGATATTGCGTTCTCCTTCGGCAATCACTGTAATGGCTTCTATTTTGCCTTCTTTGACTGTCTTTCCACCTTTTGCTAGCTTCCAATTTACTTGAGGGCGGACTGAAGCATTGCCACTGTTTTTGACTAAGAGATTGATGAGTTTTCGCTCTGTAGCAAAGCTACCTCCTTGCACGGCTAGGTTGGCAGAGGCCTCACCGTGGCGGACGTAAACCGTGACTCCAATTCGAGGAATGATGCCAATAGTCATGTTGCCGCTTTGACTTTCAAAAGCTTGCAGGTTTTCCGTGAAAATTACGGCTCGATATTCTCCTGCTTTCATGCTGGGAAGCAAGCGAGAAACTATTCTGATCCGGCGAGTTTGTCCTGGTTCTACTACTAATTCGCGCGGCGAGAAAGTGAGATAGGGAGTTAAATCGTTGGCGCTAGATTCTAATGCCTGAAATCCTTCTCGATCGTAGGTGAAAGGAGCGGCATAGACGCGGGCGCGGAAACGTTCTTTACTGGTATTAGTAACATTAATCGTTCCTCTCGATTGGCCTTGCTTAGTTTCAGTTTCAATTACCAAGGGTGAAATCTGAACTTGGGCTTTAGCAATTCCAGGAAATAAAATTAAAGTAGATAGGGCGCAGCTACTTAAATAGGTGACAAATTTACGGGTGAGTTTAGACATTTTCTTCCTCGATAAAAACTTTCAAAGATTACAAATAAGCGGTGAACGGTCTAAATTGTCGATTAGTTAGCAGTTACTGTTAGCGGTACCTGATATTGATAGGTTCCCGGACGAAACCAAATCGGTCGCTGAATTTGCATATTGACCTTGACATTAGTATTTGTTCCTGTTGGCAGAATAGCACCTCCAGAAGTATTGTTGTCAATAGTTGTGCCACCAAAAGTTAAAGAAGCAGTGCGAATAGTACCGTTGGGATCGGAAGTTGCCCCAGAAATAAAATTAGGAGCAAAAACTTGAATCGTTGCAGAGGTATTTGGCTCTACGGAAATAGTTAGTTCGCCGGAGACAGATGATTCTAAAACATTATTTTGCCCGTCTGCTAACCTTAACGTTCCACTATTCATGTTGGTAAAAGCAATCTGCGCTGAGGCGGAAGAACCGATGACAGTTAGGCTGGTTAAGGCTAAAGTAGAGGCAATTAAGAGGCGATATAACATAGTTAAAACCTAAGATAGAGAGCGATCGCTTTGCCGATCGACAAACGCGATCGCCAGGATATAAAAACTCAATATTTACTACAGAGGAGTGGCAGTTAGTTTGGTAGAGTATGAGTAATTACCGGGCTTAACAGGACTAGTGAATTGTAAATTCACATTCACATTGACGTTTTCATTCATTGGATTAGTCAATGTTTGCGAATTAGCAACTCCATTGATCCGATAAGAAAGTGATTTCCCTTGAGCGTTAGCAAACACCACGAACGAATTAGGGGCTATGGTCATCCCAGAAGGTTGAGAAACTACCGTAAAATTGCTAATTCTTAAAGAGGCGTTGCCGTTACAACTAAGAGTAATGCTGCCAGATGTAGCGCCCGTACCTACATCGGAGGCAATAAAGTCGTCTGTGGGAGCGGAAATATCTCCTAACGTGCCACCATTAGGGCTGCCAAAAGCACAGATACTTGTGACGGTGCCGTTAAAAGGAATGGCGGTACTCTCTACGGGGGCGGCCATCACACTAGATGCGCCAGCGGCTATGCCGCAGATAGTAAAAGCTGAAAGTAGTAAAGAATTGCGTAAGTTTGTTTTCATGGCTTCCTTTGGATCGATTGATTACTCCTTAATAATGTGTTTTTTCCCTAAGTTTTCCATCAGCATTGCTGCGGAAGGTTCATCTATAAGTTGCGTCCTATTCCCGTAAATTCACGGATGTTTTGGCTCCCTCTTTTGTTACTGTCTCCAGAGAATTTTTGTCAAAAGTTTATTTGTATAGGAGAAGGTGAAACTGTGGTCTTGCTTCCCCTCTCCCACCCTTGGGCTATCGTGTATATATAAGTTTTCGGTTTGAATATTTGCCTTGTCGATCCCCCTAAATCCCCCTTAAAAAGGGGGACTTTGAATCCGATTCCCCCCTTTTTAAGGGGGGCTAGGGGGGATCTGCGAGGGATTGGGCATCAAAACTAGAGATGCGTATACGCGGTAGCTACTACTGAGGAGTAGCAGTTAGCTTGGTGGTGAATTGGTACAACCCAGGTTTCATCGCTGTAGCGAACGGTACTTCCATATCGACAGTGATGTCTTCATTGACAATTCCAGTCAGCGAGACAGGAGCAGAGGTAGAGCCGTCTGAAAAACGGGAAGTATAGTCTTCAGAAGAAGTGCTTGCCCATACTACCCACCAGCCGGAGTTTGTATCCACACTCATTCCAGAAGGTACAGAAACCGTTTGAAAATCGCTTACTGCTAGCTGAGCATCGCCGTTGCAAGTTAGATTGATGCTGGCGGGTGCTGCACCCGAACCATAATAAGACCCGATGTAGTATTGAGTAGGATCGTCGATATCCCCCAGAGTTCCACCAGCGGGAGCACCGAAAGCACACATATTGCTCATAGTGCCGTTAAAGGGAATGTCGTTACTGTCTACTGGGGCTGCCATGACAGCAGAATTACCAGCCACGACACCGCAGATCGCTAGAGCCGCAACCATTAAACAATTGCGTAGTTTGTCGTGCATAATTTAATTTTTAGTTGTCTGTTTCCTGGATTGCTATAGCTACAAGTATGCGTATTTTTGGTGGCTATCCCATCAGTATTACTGGCTAAATTACTAGGCAAATTTGGTTTTGATTTCAGTAAATTTACGGTTGGTTGTTAGTGCCAATGTTATTTCCCAGAAATCAATGGCGAACGAAGGCAAAGATTTCACCCTGCTCGGCAGGCAATGAAAAGCGCTAAAAATGGCAACAGCGATCGCCTCACCTCTAATTTCAGAGATAAATATTGCGTCCTGACCGATCGGAGCCAGGGAAAGTGAAATTCATCCTTCCTACTACTGAGGAGTTGCAGTCAGTTTGGTAGTGTAGGAATAAACACCAGGCTTGACAGGAGTAGTGTAGCCTATCCCCATATTAACTATGAGGTTTTCATCGAACGGACCAGTCACAGTATGATTTCCGCTGCCATCGAACGTATCCCAGTACGACCCACCGTAGCTACTTTCTACCGATACAGCAGCACCATCTAAGTTCATCCCAGTAGGTTTAGAAACCTCCTGAAAATCGCTTACTTCTACCCCAGCATCTCCGTTACAAGTCAGACGAATGTATGCAGCCTGAAAACCTGAACCTTCAACAGAGACGATATAGTTTTGATCGGGAGAGGAAATATCTCCAAAAGCACCAGCAGTGGGAGTACCAAAAGCACACATATTGGTGACAGTACCCTCGAAGGGAATGGGAGCGCTATCTACTGGGGCTGCCATGGCACCAGAATTACCAGCGACGACACCGCAGATGGCCAGAGCCGAAATCACTAAAGAATTGCGTAGTTTGTTATGCATAATTTAACGTTTAGTCGTGTGTTTCCTCGATCGGTATAGCTACAATATGGGTATTTTGAGCAGCTTTTCCATCGGTATTACTGGCTAAATTGCACGACCAGTTTGATTTTTCTCTCGGTAAATTTACAGTTGGTTGTTAGTGCCAAGATCGTTACGCTCTGGATTTTTAACTCACTAAATCACAAGAGCGATCGCTGGCAGCTAGACAGTAGAATTACACCTGAAAGGCGATGAAGAGAAGATACGAAGTTAAAAAAATTACTCGATCGTCCTGAAATCGACTGCGATCGACAGATAGTGGAGAGCGCTAAAATGGGCAACAGCGATCGCCCTTCGGGTAGGAGAGAGAAACCCCGACTGCTGGCAGCCAGGGCAGGTGAAGTTCATCCCTCTATTACTGAGGAGTAGCAGTTAGTTTAGTGGTGTATTGATAAGAGCCAGGTTTCACTGCTGTAGTGTACGATACGCGCATCTGGACATTGAGGTTTTGATTGGAGGGACCAGTTATGAGACTAGGTATGTTCCAACCAGTCGTATCGAAGTAAGTCCAACCCCCATTGCTATCCCATACCGATATGTATTTAGCAGATGAAGTCATTCCCGAAGGTACAGAAACCTCCTGAATATCGGTTATTGCTAGCTGGGCATCGCCGTTACAAGATAGGTTAATGCTGGCATCTGTAGCACCTGTACCAGAATAAGACTCAAGGTAGTCTTGAGTAGGAGAAGTAATATCGCCCAAAGTACCAGCAGTGGGAGTACCAAAAGCACACATATTGGTCATAGTACCGTTGAAGGGAATGTCAGCGCTATCGACGGGAGCAGCGATGGCACCAGAATTACCAGCGACGACACCGCAGATGGCCAGAGCCGAAATCACTAAAGAATTGCGTAGTTGGTTGTGCATAATTTAACGTTTAGTTGTATGTTTCCTCGATTGGTATAGCTACAATATGTATATTTTTTAGAGATTTACCATCGGTATTACTAGCTAAAGTACCGAGCAAGTTTGATTTTTCTTTCGGTAAATTTACGGTTGGTTGTTAGTGCTAATATCGTTGCGCTCTGGATTTTTACCTCACCCCCTCCCAAGAACGATCGCCCAGAAATCGACGGCGATCGAGGGCCAAGATTTCGCCCACTCGACAGGCAGTGAAAAGCGCTAAAAATGGCAACAGCGATCGCCTCACCTCTAATTCAACAATTATGGCGATCGCCATTAATATTAGAGAGAGAAACCCCGACTGTTAACAGCCAGGGCAAGTGAAATACATCTCTCTATTACTGAGGAGTAGCAGTCAATTTGGTGGTGTAGGAATAAGTACCAGGTTTCACCGCAGTAGTGTATGTTAAATCGATGTCAACGTTAATGTTTTGGCTAAACGGACCTGTTAGAGTCATAGAACCATCTGTACTGCCGCTCATACGACGATAAACAAATTGCCCGTTACCATCGTTGGCTCGTATTAACCACCAGCCACTATTGGCTGTATTTAAAGTCATCCCAGTAGGTACAGAAACCTGTTGAAAATCGCTCACGGCTACCTGAGCATTGCCGTTACAAGCCAGGTTAACGCTTGCCGTAGTACCACCGTTACCTCGATAAGACGCAATGATAGTATCACCAGGACCGTTAACATCTCCGATCGTACCAGCATTGGGAGCGCCGAAAGTACACATATTGGTAATAGTGCCGCTGAAGGGAATGTCAGGGCTATCGACGGGGGCTGCCAGGGCAGCAGAATTACCAGCGACGACACCGCAGATGGCCAGAGCCGAAACCATTAAAGAATTGCGTAGTTGGTTGTTCATGATTTAATCTTGTTGTGTGTTTCCTTGATTGGTATAGCTACAGTATGTGTATTTTTTAGTGCTTTCCCATCAGTATTACTGGCTAAATTGCCGGGCAAGTTTGATTTTTATTTCCGTAAAATTACGGTTGGTTGTTAGTAACAATGCCATTACGATCTGAGTTTTTACCTGACTCCTGCCAAAAAGCGATCGCAGGAATTGTGTAGAAACACCATCTGTAGGGGAAAAGAATTGAGGCGATCGCTGCCAAGATTCGAGGGAGAAACCCTGAAACTGGATGGCTAATGGCCGAATAACTTCAGAGGCCGCCACTCAACCCCCAGCGATGAGTTAGAGTATTTCAATGCCACCTACCTGTTACATATAAATTCCTTATAGAGGCGCAATCCTTCGGCAGGCTCAGGAACAGCATTCATGCGCGTCAACTTAACGGTCAAAAGCTCCATCCGACAGAGGTTCAAAACCTCTGTCTCATAGTCAAAGTCCTCTGAAGAGGACTAAATTGTATTTATATATTCAGATTCAGTCCATTTATGAAGGTTAAGAATTAAATTCGGTAATTGTGGGGCGGGCATCTTGTGGGATAGCCCTCTGGGCTGTCCCACAAGAATTACCCAATTATTTTTTTAACTTCCATTAATGGACTTGAGCTATTAGCCAGGGGTTTTGAACCCCTGGCGGTGTTGGCTGAAATTAATGGTGCAACAGTGGCTCTAGCTCTAAGTTGACCGATAAAGTTAATCCCTCTACTACTGAGCAGTAGCAGTCAATCTCGTAGTGTAGGAATACGTCCCAGGTTTCACTGCCGTAGAGTAGAGTAAATTCATATTCACAGTGATATTTTGATTCACCGGACCGTTCAGAAACATCGTATTGCTAACGGTTTCATTACTATAGCGAGAAGTGCTTTTGTTATTAGCAGATGCCGTCACTATCGGCCAGTTATAAGCTTTATTTAAAGCCATCCCAGTACGTGTAGTCACCTCTCGAACCTCGCTCGCTACTACCTGAACGTCTCCATTGCAACTCAGATTGATGGTGGCATCTCCAAAGCCCAGACCTCGATCGGAGCGAATATAGTTTTGAGTCGGCTCGGAAATATTGCCGAAAGTACCACCACTGGGGCTACCAAAAACACACATATTGCTAACCGTGCCATTGAAAGAAATTGGCACACTATCTAAGGGGGCCGCGATCGCACTAGGAGCGGTAAACCAGGCACTACAAAGGGCGACAGCCGAAACGGTGAGACAATTGCAAAGACGATCGTTCATAACTTTTGAGTTAGTGTTTTTCGGCAGGTTGAAGGTTGCGATCTCCTCCAAACCAGCCCAGCATTTCTGCCTCAACCTCAGTATAAATACAGGCAACCAGGAATGCAACCAAATCGTTATATGGCTTGTTGGCGGTTAATCAATTCGCAATTCGCAATTCGCAATTGACAATTGTTTCGATCGATTGTCCTCTGACAGCAGATTTATTAATTAAGCAGGACTTACGCAATGCCTCTAAATGTAGTGGCGTGTCAAGGCTAAAACGGTGCTCCAGCGACGGATTGCTGAATTTCTATCATAGCTAGGGTTATTGCCGTCTAACGCACCCTACTCTAATACACCAAATTGAGCTTGACACGCTAGTAGGGTGTGTATAGCCTGCGGCATGGCTACGCTAAAGCGGAGCGTAACGCACCTCCACCACCATAAATGGAGTGGTTGCGTAAGTTCTATTAAGATTAAGATAAGGTTTCGATCGCGATCTTCACCTCTAGAAACCGATTTCCACCTGTTCAACCTCAAAGTGTGTTGTAGGTTGCAGTTTGAAATGGGCTAAAATTGACATTTCACCACCTGCTTCGCCCCTACTCTACAGATCGAACTGTTTATGCAACCTCTCCTCACCAAAATTGGCGATCGTATGTCCCAGTTAACTGGGGTGCGGTTGATCATGAAGGATATTAAAGAAACCCTCAAAGACTCTAAGGGACAATATATTAACTTGAGTACCGGAAATCCGGTAATTTTGCCAGAGGTAGAGCAATTATGGCGAAAATACACCCAAGAACTGCTCGATAGTGCCGACTACGGCAAAGTGGTTTGCCGCTACGGTGACTCTCAAGGCTACGAACCGCTGATCGAAGCCATAGTTACAGATTTCAACCGTCGCTACAAGCTGAATTTAACTCATCGCCACATCTTAATTACACCTGGAAGTCAATCTCTTTACTTTTATGCCGCCAACGCCTTCGGCGGCTATACCAGCGGGGAAAAATTAAAGCAGATCGTCTTGCCCTTGAGTCCGGAATATACGGGTTACGGGGGACTGACGTTACAACCAGACGCATTAGTGGCCTACAAGCCTGCGTTAGAAATCGATGAAGCCTCCCACCGATTCAAATACCGACCTGATTTCAGCCAACTGAAGATCGACGAAAACACTGGTTGCGTCATGTTCTCTCGCCCCTGCAACCCAACGGGTAACGTGCTAGCTGACGATGAAGTGAGAAAAATTGCCACTTTAGCCGAACCCGACAACGTACCAGTAATTATCGACTCGGCTTACGGTCCTCCATTTCCATCGTTGAACTTTACTGCCATGACTCCCTTATTTGGGGGTAACATCATCCACTGCATGAGCTTATCCAAGGCAGGATTGCCAGGAGAAAGGATCGGCATAGCTATAGGCGATCCGCAATTAATTGCAGCGTTAGAGTGCTTCCAGACGAATATGTGCATTCATTCGCCGCGTTACGGACAAGCTATAGCAGCTAGGGCTATAGCTTCTGGGGAACTAGCTGAAGTTGCCGAAGCCGTAATTCGTCCCTACTACCAACATAAATTCGTAGTCGTCGAATCTACCCTCGATCGCGCCATGCCAGCAAGTTTACCTTGGTTTCTCCATCGCGGTGAAGGTGCGATCTTTGCTTGGTTGTGGTTGCAAGATTTACCGACAGACGATTGGAAGTTGTACGAAGAGTTGAAGAAAGTCGGTGTCATCGTGGTTCCTGGGAGTACGTTCTTCCCCGGCTTGCGAGCAGAATGGCCCCACAAGCACCAGTGCATTCGCATCAGCCTCACCGCTACCGACGAAGAGATTGCTACCGGAATGCAGCGCTTGGCCAAGGTTGTCGAAGGGGTTTATTAAGCTGCGGTAGCATCTAAAGTGGACTTGGGAGAGGCAAGATGCCTATCCCACAAGAGTTTCTCAATAAGTTTTTTAACTTGTATCAGAGGACTAATTAAAGTCCCTCTCCCGTGGGAGAGGGATTTAGGGTGAGGGCAATGTTCTCTCTACACAACTGACAACTAACAAATGACAAACTTAGAAGAGTGGTTAGAAATCGGCACGATCGTTGCCCCGCAAGGGTTAAAAGGAGAACTGCGAGTTTATCCTAACTCCGACTTTCCCGAAAGGTTTGAAAATCCAGGAGAACGGTGGTTACTACCGCCTGGAAAAACCGAACTGCGATCGATCGAATTACTGACAGGACGACAGGTTCCGGGGAAAAATCTGTATGTAATCAAGTTAGCTGGAGTAGAAGACTACAACCAAGCCGATGCTTTGCGGGGTTGCAAGTTGATGGTGCCCCAAAGCGATCGCCCTATTTTAGGAGAAGATGAATATCACGTTCGGGATTTGGTCGGTTTAGAAGTCTTTAACCAACTCACCGGAGAACTGGTCGGCGTGGTGGTCGATCTGATGGCTGCTGGTAACGATCTGTTGTTAGTTAGGTGCGACTCTGACGCAGAAAAAGAAATTTTGATTCCTTTTGTCAAAGCGATCGTCCCAGTAGTAGATTTAAAACAAAAACGGATTGAAATTACCCCTCCCCCTGGCTTATTAGAATTAAAGCCTTGAGGAGATTAGACCCCTCTACCAATTCTTGTAAGGTAGGCATCCTGCCTGCCTTACAAGTGAGTGATTGCAGATGTCTATTGCAAAAGCGTTGGCGCAGCCTGTTGCGGAGCAACGTATCGCCTCTCCATCTTTCCACCGAAAAGCGATCGCTGGCATTAACCAGACTGCGATTTTCAACCTTCAGCCGCTTGACCGGGCATAAATTTCATGGCGACACCATTCATGCAATAACGCAGTCCGGTAGGTTTCGGACCGTCCTCAAATACGTGCCCTAAATGCCCGCCGCAACGATGACAGTGGACTTCCGTTCTGGTCATAAAAAGCGATCGATCTACAGAGGTATCTACCCCCCCTTCGATAGGAGCGTAAAAACTAGGCCAGCCAGTACCGCTGTTGAACTTAGTTTCTGAGGTAAATAGCGGCAGATCGCACGCCGCACAAACATAAGTACCCGGTTCGTAATTCTTATCTAGCGGACTGGTTCCAGCCCGTTCGGTTCCGTGTTTGCGGAGAACGCGAAACTCCTCTGGCGTTAAAACTTGCTGCCACTCTGCGTCAGTTTTGGTGACTTCAAACTTATTACTTGTTGTTCCCATGTGTTTTGATTTCCCAAGTATGTATGGTGATAGCGAGGCTGCCCCGACAATTGCCGCGCCAGCCACAATTAAATCTCGCCTGTTCATAATTTCTGGTTGAGTTACCGAATTAGCGGCTACTCCAATTATCGACCACGATCTTAACGATCGAATGAAAGCTATGATTCTATTACCTATGATGGGCGATCGATCTGAATAATTCCCTAGCGCTGGCTGAGAACTACCTTAAGAAAATGCTGGTGCTGCAAAGCCTGTCATATTATCTTCCTCGATCGCACTGCGGCTAACAGTGGAACCTACTGGCAGAGGTTTGACACCGCGAGTTACCTGATTTACCCACCAGACATCTTCAGTTTTAATTTCTTCAAAACCTGCCGCTCCCATCCAAGCATCAACGCTGCCAGCGGCGTAATCTTTCAGGTATGGCTCTTCAAAAATATCCGTCAACCACTGAGCGACACGCAGGGTTTTCTGATTGCCATCTAGAATTAAGACTTCTCCCCCCGCTTGCAGGAGGCGAAAACATTCTCGCAGAATCGATTTACTTGTTCCTGGTGGGGTTTCGTGAAACAACAAAGAAGCTGTCACTAAGTCGAAACTGGCATCGGGAAAACCAGTTCGTTCGGCATTGGCATGACACCATTGAATATTTAACCCAGCGGCTTGGGCTTTGCGTTCTGCCACAAACAGCATATAGGGTGACAAGTCCAAACCAATAACTTCAGCATTGGGAAAAGCCTGCTTTAACATCACGGTAGTCGAACCAGTACCGCATCCCAAATCTAGAATCCGCCTGGGCTTACAAGAGATAGCATCAATCGCGCTTTGCCGCACCCAAGTTTCGTTAGGCGGCAGGGCGTACTGGGTAATCGGATCGTAGGTGACAGCCGCATCCGGGTTGAGGTAGCCTCGTTCGATGCCGTGGAAATTTTGGCTGCTGTAGTATGAGGGATAATCTATTTGGGGAGAACGAAAGCGATCGCCTTCACTTTCCCAATCGACACTGTGGCGAAATTGCCGCATCCCCTCTTCGTCTAAAAACGGGCGCAAGAGCGGAGAAATAAAACGTTCAAAAATTGTGTCCTTACGGGCGGCCATAGAATTATTTCCAAGTGAATACTAAGCAAATTTTTCCTGATTTTACAAATTTTAACAAATTTGCTTCCTCGCTGGCGATCCGCTGCCCAGCAACACGCTACGCCAAGGTGCAGCGCCTGCCCCAGTATTCGTGGGTTAGAGTAGAGACACAGTTAGATCTCGATCGGTAATACTTGAAGAAAAATAGCTTTCTCTTGCCAAGCAATAGAATAGTGTATTATATTTGTAGTATACTATGTGTTTGTTAGAGAAATCTCTGGCGATCGTTGGCTGAGTTATTAAGTATGAAGAGCAATTTATGTAATATTTTCGTTATTCGATCGATTGAGTTAGCGATCGTTTGAGCTTCCTAGCTCCTGAATTCCTGAATTCCTGAAATTCTAAACTTCTAAACTCCTAAACTTCTGAACTTCTGAACTCCTGTATTCTGATTAAACCATGCCCTACGAAAATTTAGAAATTTCTACTCCCGTTCCAGTTCTATCGTGGGCGAATCACGCTCTCGGACGCGATGAAACTAAGATGGCTAAAAATGTAGCATCTTTGCCATTCGTGTTTAAACACGTAGCCTTAATGCCAGACGTTCATTTAGGCAAAGGCGCATTAGTTGGTTCGGTAGTTGCTACTAAAGATGCCCTCATTCCTGCGGCTGTGGGGGTTGATGTGGGTTGTGGAATGGGTGCAATTAAAACCCCATTTAATGCCGCTCAATTAGAAGGCAAACTGAAGAAAATTCGCTTGGATATTGAAGCTGCAATTCCAGTCGGGTTTAACGAAAATAAAGACGTAGAAAAATCTGTCACCAACTGGCAGCGTTGGGCTGACTTTCAAGACTTGCATCGCGGAGTCCAAGATCTCCAAGGAAAAGCCATGAGGCAAATGGGTTCGCTTGGAGGTGGCAACCACTTTTTAGAAGTTTGCCTCGACACCGATGATGCGGTTTGGTTGATGCTGCACTCTGGTTCTCGCAACATCGGTAACTCTCTGGCACAGTGTCATATCAGCACTGCTAAAGACCTAGCCAAGATGATGAATACCTACCTGCCAGATCCAGACTTGGCTTACTTTGTCGCCCAATCGCCCCATTTTGCCGCCTATTGGCGAGATTTGCAATGGGCGCAAGACTACGCCCGCGCCAATCGAGAGGTGATGATGGCACGCTTTAAGCGCATTCTGGAAAAGCACTTAGCTGGCGGGAAGTCATTCAAACCTTTGCTAGAGGTTAACTGCCATCACAACTATGCCGAAAAAGAAGTGCATTTTGGCGAAGATGTGTACGTCACTCGCAAAGGCGCGGTACGGGCCAGAACTGAAGACTACGGCATTATTCCCGGTTCGATGGGAGCCAAATCTTTCATCGTTAAAGGCAAAGGCAATGCTGAAAGTTATTGCAGTTGCTCTCACGGTGCCGGACGTTTGATGTCTCGCAATAAAGCTAAAAACCATTTCTCCTTAGACGATTTAATTCAGCAAACTCAAGGAGTTGAATGTCGCAAAGATAATGGGGTTTTAGATGAAATTCCTGGGGCTTATAAACCTATAGACGAGGTGATGAACAATCAATCAGATTTAGTCGAAATTGTGGCTACTCTAAAACAGGTGGTTTGCGTTAAGGGGTGAATGCCTTTAAAATTAGACTAAGCTAAGCATAACAACACTGGTAGGGACGCAAAGCTTTGCGTCCCTATAATTGTAAGGAGACTAAATCATTAGGCATCTCCAACAATTCTTGTGAAGTAGGCATTCTGCTCGTCTTTGAGTTTGATTTCTGGAGATGTCTATTAATGAATTTTATTGTGGGACAGGTAGAAAAGCCTGCCGTGGGACAGCCGGGACGGCTATCCCACAAGTCATGAATGGATTGCTATATAGATGGTGCTTCTAGCTAAGTTCTGTTGGCACGCAGAGGGTTGATTTTCCCTTTTTTATGGTTTGAGTTAGAGTGGCATATAGTTAATAAAAAAATTATGAATGCTAGGCTAGGTAAAAGCCAGATTGCAGGCCAAATGATAATAGGACGAAGCCCAGCCAAGAACCGCCCTCAAGAGTCAAAAATGTCTGATTGGAGACGCAAGGCGATCGCTACTACCGCCATTAGTTTTAGTTATTTAACTGTAGCTTTACTATTTAAATTCATATTTTATCAAATCGAACCAACTCCGATTTTGCCAGTTGCTGGGTTAGCTGTAATCGCTGTCTGGCGCTACGGTGTTTCGGCTTTAGTGGGCATTGCTATTGGAGATGTCATCTTCAATATCTTGCAGGGGGTAAGAGATCCGGCAGGTTTGTTGTTAACAGTCGGGGCAACCGCCCAAGCTTTCTTAGCAGCTTGGTGGTGGCGGCGCAGTTCCGGACAACCATTTATCGATCGCCCCCGCGATACTCTGGGATGGTTTGTCCTGGCTACCTTAATCTCTACCCTATTAAATTCGCTTTTGAGTACGGGAGTAGAAGTCCTTAGAGGTGAAACCAACCAAATCGCCTTAGTAAATCATTGGTTGTATGCCTGGATGGCGAATGGCTTGGGGATATTGACAGTCACACCCTTGCTGGTAACTTTTCGCCAAGCACTGCCGATGTTTCGCGCCCAAATTTACGAAGTTAGTTTGGGTTTATTCTCGATTTTTTCTGCCAGTTGGTTGGTATTTATGTCAGATGCCAACGCCCCGATTCATCGCTACACCTCAGCTTATTTCCTTTTTCCCTTGATGATTTGGGCGGGATTGCGTTTGGGACTGCCAGGGGCAGGAGTATCTAGCTTGCTAATTGCATCGATCGCTTTTTGGGGAACTAAATTAGGACTCGGTCCCTTTGGGGCTGGGATTCAAGATTTCAACAGTACGATGGTGTCGGTGCAATTTTTCCTGACCGCCCAAACGATCGCAGCGCTAATTTTAGCTACAGCCGAAATTCAAATGCGTTTCGTGGAAAAACAACGCTCCAACTTAGTGCGTTACCTTCATCCCAGCTTAGTCGATCGATTGGACGAGAGAGACACAACTAATGGTTTGGATCGGCGGCAGCGAGTAGCGGTGTTATTTGCCGATATTATCGGCTTTGCTACCATCATTGAAACCATGACTCCAGAAGCAACGATCGCTTTATTGCGCGAACTCCACGAGTTTATGGAGTCGATCGTTTTTCGTTCTGGCGGCATCCTCGGACAGTACCTCGGAGAAAGCGTGATGGCAGTTTTTGGGGCCGCTGAAGTTGGCTCGACCAATGCTACCAATGCGGTAGCTTGCGCCCGCAATTTAGTTCGAGAAGTTTCTGTTTTTAATGCCAAACGAGTAGTAGCTGGTAAAGAACCGATCTTGATGGGAATTGGCATCGACTACGGTATAGCAGCCATGGGCGATATCGGCGGTCAGCGTCAGATGGCATTTACGGTGGCAGGAAAAGTGCCAAAAATTGCTACCAGGCTCAAAGATCTTTGTCCTCAATTTCAAGCAGATATTATCATTACCAAAGCCGTACAAGAGGCGATCAGAGCCGAGGGAAATGCCGAGAAAGCCCTTCTAGATGACTTTATCCCGATCGGCGAACACCAACTCTTGGGATTATCTCAGCCAATTCGGTTGTTAGCTTACAGCCAAAGTGGATTGGTGGTTTTTTAAAACAGAAGTTCAGAAGTATGCGCCGAGCGCAGGCTGCGCCAACAGGAGTTCAGAATGTAGAGATGCGAGATCTCGCGTCTCTCTACAGGAGTTAAAGAAGTGTGGAGTAACCAGGATGGAGTAAGTATAGAATTACTTATTATTTATTACTTACTTTCAGGATGAAGGACAAACCCAGTCCGCTACTAAATCGCACTAACCCCTCAAATCTCAGTATTGGTCGCGGTGCGATCGCCGCAGCAATAATTGCTTTAGTTTATTGGATAGCAGCAGAATTATCTCAATTTATATTTTATGAAAGCGATCCGACCCCTATTTGGGCCCCAGCGGGGTTGGCTCTGGTTGCAGTTCTTTGGTACAAACGTTGGGGCTTAATTGGGATCGCAGTTGGAGATTTAACCTTCGATATTTTAAATGGCGCTCAAGGCATCGGAGTATTAACCTTAGCTGTGGTGCTGCAAGCATGGTTGGGAGCTTGGTGGCTGCAACGCCGTCCTGGAAAATCTTTCGTCGATCGCCCCCGCGACATTCTCGGCTGGTTTTTGCTCGCTACCTTTGCTTCTACTTTAGTCAATTCGATCGCTAGCATTGGAGTGCAATCGATTGCGAGTCCAGCCAGTCAAAATTTACTGCTCAATAATTGGTTTACCTTTTGGCTGGGAGATAGTATGGGCATTTTGGTATTCGTACCCTTACTGCTGACCTCCAGCCAAATCTTACCCGCGATCCGCCGCCAAAGCTATGAGACGATCGCGATCTTTGGCTCGATCTTTGCCTTTAGTTGGTTGCTGTTTGCGGCCGATCCCGATGCCATTATCCATCGATATATCTCGGTGTATTTTGCCTTTCCCTTGACAATCTGGGCGGCGCTGCGTTTGGGATTGCCAGGAGCGACCCTTTCTAGCTTCTCGATCTGCTCGATCGCTATTTGGGCGACTAAAGCCGGACGGGGGCCGTTTATTGCTACTTCTGGGGATTTCAGCAGCGCGGTTTTGTCCTTACAATTATTTGCGATCGCCCTGACAATTACCGCCCTGACTCTAGCCGCTGCCGAAATTCAAATGCGGCAGCTAGCAAGGCAGCGAGCCAACTTAGGGCGCTACTTTCCGCCTACCTTAGTCGATCGACTGGCGCAGCGGGATACTCCCCTCGGCCCCGACAGAAGGCAACGAGTAGCAGTATTATTTGCCGATATCATCGGCTTCGCTACCATTATTGAAACTATGCCCCCGGAGCGCGTGATGGATTTGCTGCGAGAATTTCATAGCTCGATGGAAGCCATAGTTTTTCAACACGGCGGGATGTTGGGGCAATACGTAGGCGAAAGTTCGATCTCCATCTTTGGTGTCCCCGAACCCAGTCAGAACGATAGCTCTCAGGCGATCGCTTGTGCCCGTGCCATGGTCAAAGAAGTTGCCGATTTCAATACCAAACGGGCGATTGCAGGCCAAGAACCAGCGATCGTCGGCATTGGCATCGACTACGGCATGGCAGCAATAGGGGATATCGGCAGCGAGCGTCAGATGGCATTTACGGTAGCAGGAAAAGTCCTAAAAATTGCTACCAGGCTCAAAGATCTATGTCCTCAATTTCAGGCAGATATTATCATTACTAAATCGGTGGCAGAGGTAGTCAAACAAGAGGGCGCGGCTGCAAGCGAACTGCTGGGAGATTTCGTGCCGATTGGCGAGCATCAATTATTGGGACTATCTCAGCCGTTGAGACTGTTAGCTTATAGCGAAACTGGGTCGGTTATCGTTTGATTCCATGAAAGCCTATATGTCCGAGTTCGATCTCGAAGTAACGCTACGCGAGATCTCCAAAGAAAACTTAAAAAGTATCCTCGGCTTGAAAGTTGCCCCCCACCAGGAGCAGTTCGTGGCATCCAACGCTGTATCCCTCGCGCAGGCACACTTCGAGCCAGAGCTTCCCTGGTTCCGTGCCATTTACGCAGGCGAAGTGCCAGTAGGGTTTCTGATGTTAGAATATAACGCCGAGGAGCAGTTTTACTTCCTGTGGCGGTTGATGGTAGACGAGCGATATCAGAAACATGGGTATGGGCGCAAGGCGTTGGAATTGCTCTTCGCGCACGTCAAGACGCTTCCCAACTCAGGTGCGCTCTATACTAGTTGCGTGCCAGCCGAAGGCGGCCCCGGTCCGTTCTACGAGCAGATGGGTTTTGTCTATACCGGAGAGGAAGAGGACGGCGAACTTTATATGCGGCGGGAGTTGTGAGTCAGCAACGGGCTGAGGGCGCTAGATTCGATCGACCGTTTCCCACTGGGGTTTGAAGTTGGAGCGCGATCGATAATATGCGTCGAGAATAGCGAAGAAAATGCCATGAGCGATCGAATTTGACAAACCTTTCATCTGCTATGACTATTTGGCATTAATATGGGCGATACTGGATTTGAACCAGTGACCCCTTCCGTGTGAAGGAAGTGCGCTACCACTGTGCTAATCGCCCGCAGACATTCAATTTAACATAATTTGCTCTCAATCTCCAACAGCGTGGATATTACCTTAATCGCCTTGGGGAAACTCTTCCCAGAGATTTGTAGTTTGTCGCAAACTCGAATAATCGCCATTGCCTAAAATCAAATGGTCTAATAATGGAATCCCTAAAACTTGCGCTCCCGATAATAGCTGTCGAGTTAGATCGATATCTTCCGGGCTGGGTTCTAAATTCCCTGAAGGGTGATTGTGTCCTACAATTACCCTAATTGCTCCTTGGCGGATCGCTTCTCTAAAAATCTCGCGGGGAGGAGCTAAAGTTTCAGTAGCGGTGCCGATGGTAATAACTTGAGTTGCTAGCAAGCGATTCTTGACATCTAAAAGCACCACTGCAAACCGCTCTTGCGATTGCCACATCAACTCGTGACTTAAAGCTGCCGCTGCTGCTGTCGGACTATCAATTATCGTGCGCTCTGACGGGCGAGAATGAAATGCTCGTTTTCCCAATTCCACCGCCGCCACAATAGTAGCCGCCTTGGCAGTTCCAATCCCAGGAATACCGATCAATTCTTGCGGGTTAACGTCCCTCAGAATTTCTAGAGGATCGCGTTGGTGTTGGCTTAAATGCTGCAAAATATATTGTCCCAATCCTAAAGCCGAAAGCTTTCCCTGTCCTTGACCCGTAGCTAAAAGAATAGCAATGAGTTCGGCAGTAGAGAGATTTTTAGCACCCAAGGCGATCAAGCGTTCGCGGGGTCGTTCGCTAATAGGAATATCTGCAATTCTGAGGCAATAAGTCATTCGCTAAGTAGTTAAAATAAAGAAATCCACCCACCCCATAAGATGAGGTGGGCTTAAGGATTATACGAGGAGGAATCCTAACGTTCACTGTTATGATTGTTCCCGCAAAAATTGCAGAAATAACAATAATCAAGTCAAAAGTCAAAAGTCAAAAGTCAAAAGTAATATCAAATCCGGTTGATTGGCCATAATTAATGTAGGTTGGGTTGAACAGAGTGAAACCCAACACCCCAAGAAGGTTGGGTTTCGCTGCTAGCAAGCTGAAAGCCTAATTAATTTTGATGGATTTTGGCAGCCTTGAGCATATGATAGGCAACTAGTAGCTGGGTAATTGCCAGAGGATAGCTTTGCAACGTTTCGCCAGTAGTGCCGATCAGCTTGCCGACTTCAGGATTGCCATCTAGACTGCAATAGGGCAACAAGTCGGGGATCTCGCTACACAACATCCGTTCTAGTTCTAAAACGTGTTCGCTAGTGGCGTGACCGTCAACTTCCAACACGTCAACTGGTTTGCCCATGTCTCGTTCTAATTCTAGGCGCACCGGCCAAGATCGATCGCTACTCCCTGACTTTAAAATTCCCGTCATATCTGGATGGGGAATAGTCGGTCTGATTACCAAACGCACGTTTAGCTGAGCGTTGCTTTCTTCGGGTGTCTCGCTAGGCGGATAGAAACTTACTACTATATCCGACCACTGGCGCTGGGGACGGATGAACTGCTCGGAATCGGGTTCGCGCTTCTGCATTTCTGCCATCACTTGCTCCTCGTTGTAGCCGCGCTTGCGGGTATCGCGCTTGACTTTCCAAGATGTGCGCAGCGGTTCGGGCGGTGCTAAGTAAACTTTGACATCATAGCAGTTACGAGCCTTAAGCGTTGAATATCCCAGTAAGCCTTCAACAATGACAAAATCTCTGGGTTTGATGTACTCAGGTCTGTCTAAAGTGCCATTGGTGTGACCGTAAACGGGCTTGAGAATTGGCTGTCCCTGTTGCAGCAAGTATAAGTGCTGCTCCATGATATCGACGAAGTTGCAGTCTGGGTGCAAAGCTGTAATCCCAATTTCTGCCCGCTGGAGGCGATCGTACTTGTGGTAATCGTCGGTACAAATTATAGTAACGTTGTCTTCACCCAATACTTGAGCAATGCCTTGAGTTAAGGTGGTTTTTCCAGCAGCACTGTCACCGACGATACCGAGAATGATTGGACGATGGCTCATGATATTTCCTTTTGGGGCGAAGAGCAATTCTACTGCTTAGCTTACCAAAGTAGGGGAGTCCAGGAGTTCAGGAGTTTAAGAAGTGTGAAGTATTGAGTGTCTGACCTCACCCCCGCCCCTCTCCTGCAAGGAGAGGGGAGTAAGATTATTCTCCCTTTCTCGCCCTCTCGCCCTCTCCCTCAACTTTTATCAGAAAACTCAGCAGCAATCTCGTCTGTTTTGGCTGCCATGATGAAGTCGTTTTGGTGCAGTCCGGCGATCGCATGAGTCCACCAAGTCACAGTAACTTTGCCCCACTCGGTTAATAAGGCTGGATGATGTCCTTGGTTTTCAGCCTCTTCGCCCACTTTGTTGGTAAATGCCAAGGCTGTCTGAAAATCGGGAAACTTATAGGTGCGTTCCAGACGCGACTCGCCATCAACTTTGATGACGTTCCATTGAGGGATTTGTCCCTTCAGTTGGGTAATTTCTGCTTCTGTTGCTGGGGGTAAATTGCCGCTACAGGGAATACATTTTTGTTTTGCTAGTCCTTCCATAAATGCCTCATTAAGTAGCCCGATACCATTAAGCTTACAGAAAACGATGGAAGATAAATCATCACGGATTTAGACGCTGTGCTGAAATATTAGCGATATCGTCGAGAATAGATTGAAAATCGCTCCGAATTTCTATCATTTCTTTCATCCATGTATTAGAGGAGGCGATCGCTTCTTCTTGTTCTCGACGGGCTAAAGCAATTTGGCGCTCTATTTGTCCGTAAATTTGCGATTCTATTTCTCGAATTTGATTTTCAATCTGACTTTCAATATCTTTGGCAATTTTCAAAAATTGACTGGTAATCTCCAGGCGAGCTTCAGACAGTTTTTGTTCTCGTTCTTGTTCTTGTTCCATGGCTTGGAAATCTATGAATAATGAAAATGCTCCTAGAATTGGACCGGCCACCATCAAGACATTAGAAAAACCTTGAGCAATATGAACTGCCTGCCAAGGCTTAAAGTCAACTCCGATAAATTTACCGACATTATAAACAACGTGATGTAGGGTGCTACCTGCCACGTTCGATGCACTTAAAACACCTTGGGTAACTGTGGTTGTACCATCAGTAGCTAGTTTTCTAATTCCAACTTCTACTTGTTCGCCAACCTTTTGTAGCATTTCAACTTGTCTTCTTACGATCTCGACATCAAAGTTTGAATTTCTCTCCAAACCTGAGTATAAATTTTGAGTAGATACTCTGCGATCGACTTCTAACCGATCAAAAAAAGCCTGAGCTAGATCGCCTTGAAAGACACCCTGGATTTCTTGTTTTAATGAATTTATCGATCGCCTAACAACTTCTTCAATTTCTGCTTGAGCTTTTTGAGAATGGATCTGCACTTGATTTTCTGCTTGCTGGCTCGATCGCTCAAATTCTTCTTTATCTTCTTTACTGAGCGCTGTTGCTAGAATTGTTCCTTCTTTAGCTATAGCTGACGACATCCGTAAAACTATAGTCTGAACTTGTGTTTGGAGGCGACTGCGTTCGTTACGAATTTGACGCGATAACTGATTCAAAATTTCAAAGAAGGCGGAATCTTCGGCAGAATTACGAGTAAAACTCAACTGAGACTCATCAATATAACTCAGCGCAATTCGTAAGGGAGTATCAAATCGAGCCAGAGAACCACGACGCTTAGTAAATTGATTCAGGGTATCGATAAAAGTGGGAAAACGACCGATCTCAACGAGAAAATCATCATCTGTATCTACACCTTCACAATAGTCTTTAGCGTCGATAAAACAAATGGGAAATTCATCTAGACTATAAGGCTTAATGGCTTCAGCCAGACTTTGACGGTAGTTAGCTATTTTTTGCTTTTCTTCTCCCGCCTCATCAGACATTTTATTGACAAGCAGCATCATTTTCCAGCGATAGCCTTTTTCATAAGCTAACTTCTTAAAGTTCTCTACCGTCACTGAGTCAAACAGCATATAAGTGAGGCAGAAAACTAATAAATCTGATTTGTTGATGGCATCGTAAGTAATAGCGTCATGATCTTGGCGTTCGGTAAACAGTCCAGGAGTATCTATGATTTTCATGCCATTCCAGTCATAACTGGTGGTGCGATCGGTGGCAATATCGGCATCGATTTTAATGTCGCGTTTGCCAGTGAGTCCAGAAATTATGGTTGATTTGCCAGCACTATATTGTCCGACAAAAGCAACTGACAAAATTCCATCATCTTGATATTTTTTTAAGTCTCGATCGAGTTTTTGCCTAATCCTGGCTAAATCTTCAGTGTTACCTTGAGTTAATAGGCGATCGAACTTAATGCAGGTGCGATTAAATTTTTCGCCGATAGCAGCAGCATTGAATTGTTGTTGGGGATCGGTCATGTTTGATTTACTCCTATGATTCAATAGTTTTTAGGTAGCGTAGACACATCCAGACTTTTAGTAAAAGCCTATTTTAAATCTTCGGTTTGAGCAAAAGAGACATCCTCTTGCAGAACTTGTTTAATTTCATCAGGCTGAAATTTTTGCAGAATGATTTCAGATTTAGGATAAATAGTCATACTGCGTCCAAAATCTCGATCGACTTTGGCAATAGTTGTGTTAATTGCTAAATCGGTTAAAAGTTCGTATTTTCTCAAACACCAATCTACAATTCGCTTAGCGTAAGCACGATTTAGGTAATTATCGGCATCATCTAACTTATTTTTAGTGGCTTGAAGCTGAGTAGCTATTGCCTCTAAGCCGTAAATCAAGTCATCAAAGTAATTCTGGATATGGCTAGCAATATCAGCACTATAGCTATTGAAGTTATTCTGAGATTGCCCAAGTATTTCTTTTCTGTATCGAGCCATTTGTTTATGTAAAGAGTTAGAGATTTTATTAACAGCTTCCCTTCGTTTTTGTTCCTTAGATATGAAAAACCAAGAAACAATGCCCGCAATTGCACCAACAACTCCTATAACTATTCCCACTGGTGCCAGAGGTGTAAACATCAATAAAGAACCTGCTATAGTCAAAATAGTGCCGCCTATTTTCACCACATTTTTAAGATCGAATGAATCTTGCTCTCTGAAGCTAAAACTACCGCTGCCGAGTTGAGCAATTAATTCTAACTCTCTACCTACTTCCTCTATAGATTCCTGTACCTGCCCCTTGAATTTTTCAGAAGTTACTCCATAAGAATTTTTGAGCCGTTCTTCAAATCGGATTGCTCTAAGTCTTCGTTGCCATCCCCGATCCATTTGATTTTCTGTAGAACTCCAATGCTCTTCAGCAAAAGAGGGAATAACGTTAAAAGCTTCTTGAAAAACCTCTTCGATTTCTTGTTGTAAATATTCCAGAGCATCTCGCTGCGATTTTTGAATATCTCGATCGATCTTTTTTCGCTTAGTTTTGAGAGTATTGGTTAACTGCTGATAAAATTGAGATTGTTCTGTTATCCATTTGTCAGGATCGGCGATCGCACCCACGGTAGAGCCAAGTAAGGTTTGAGATCTTCTGATGGCTCCGTGTTGAATTAAAGATTCTCGAATCGAGTCAAGAAAATCTTGAATGCGACTAGCTTTAAATAGTCGGTCTTTATGTTCTTGATGTTCTGGTTCGTTAGACATCTGTGCAGCTAAAAGCATCACCGGAACGATTGGAAAGTAGTCATTAGCATAATACTGTTGAGCGTACCGACGAATGCGATCGAAATGTCCCTGAAGGCCACTATTACCTTCCATGGCAAACAGTTTGTTTTGATTATTTAAAAAATGCTCCAAGCGTCGAGGATCGCGCAAGTTATATTTAACGTTTAGTAAAACAATCAGAGGTTTTGCCTTGTCTTTCAATAACTTGAGAAATGCAAACTCACTTTCTTGAATACTGTCATTAGTGACTATGTAACAAATTACATCAGATTCTTCAATAATACTTTGAGCAATTTCTTCATCACTTTTACCTCCAGGCGCACCAATACCAGGAGTATCAATAATGCGAATATTCTTCCATTCATATACCCGATTTAACCGAGTAGTGCGTTGCTTGCCCACACCTATAGCATTCCAGCCTTCACCTGTAATAATGGCGTGAAGGGTGCTTTTGCCAGCTTTGGTTTTACCCATAAAAGCAATACTGAAATGGTTGAGAGCGCGTTGTTTTGCTCGCAGCGACTCTTTGACATTTTCTAGTTCTTTAATGATTTCTCCATTGAGAACCTTGATACTACCCTCTAGTTGCTTGGCAACTTCTTTAGCCGTATTCGCTTGACCTTTACCCTTAGTCGTTCCATCTATTCTTTGGCTAGTCTGTTGTAAATTTTGGGCTAGATCGGAAAGTGCTGATTCAGTTCGATGAAGAGCTAATTCGGCAAATTGGTAATCTTCACTGGCAATTTTGGCACAATGTTTAATTGCTTCATTATATTCAGGTCCAGATAGCAAAATTTCTCGCTCTAGTTGCTCGATTTTGCGCCCAACAGTTTCAGGAGCCAGCTTTCCTGCCATAGCAATTACAGCACGGGCTAAAGCAGATTTTTTTTCATTTTTTAACAAACGAGCAGCCAAAGATAATGGCGATCGCTCGTCATCATTATTGCTAAACTGTGCAGGCAGAAAGTTCTCAGCTTCAGTCAGAATTTGCCTAACTTCAGCATTTGGCCAATTCCAGATCTGTGCTATTTGTTCGGCCATCTCCCGTTCTAAAGGAGAAAAGAAACCATCAACATAAGCAATCGCTAGAAGTTGCCGCATTGCGTCAACTTGTTGTGCTGGCGGTACTCTTTTAGCCACCTCTGGCAACGACAAATGGTTCTCATCTTGAGCCAAGATTTTTTCCATCTCGGTAATGTTGTGTTCCCGATTGCCTTGGTTTGCCAATTCATTCAGTGCTTTCATCTCTTCCGAATGAATTTGAAAATCGGCACAAACCATGTGGACGAGCAGCAAAAAGCAGTAATCTAGTTGCATCTTAGTTATCGTGGTTAAATAAGAGATCGAAATAGAAGCTCAGAATACAAAAGTTGGTTTATCGGGTAATCCCTGTAATCTAGCTTTCCCAAATCGAACATCAAAGTTTAAGATGCGAGTGCTATTTGTTTGTACTGGTAACACCTGCCGCAGCCCGAGCGCTGAAGCTTTATTTAGGCAAAAAGTAGTAGGATTAGACAATATGGCAGAATTTTTCCAGTCAATGCTTATCTCTCAATCCTGACACGGGAACCAGTGCCATGCGATCGACTTCGTTAGCTCAAATCGACTTCAATTTTTGGGCGCAGCAAACAGCTTCTCTACTGCGTCAAGGGAGATTTGACGAAATTGATATCGAAACTTTGGCACAGGAAGTGGAAGATTTGGGCAAAAGCGAACGGCGAGCTATAGCCTCTTACCTCACGGTGTTGTTGACTCACTTGTTAAAGTGGAAATATCAACCCAGTGGCCGCCAGTATACAGAGGAAGGAGAACCATTAGGCAGTTGGGCTGGCTCGATTACTTATAGTCGGTTGGAAATTGCCAAGTTACTAGCAGATAATCCTAGTTTGAAACCTTACCCAGAAATGGTGCTTGCTCAGAGTTATCGAGATGCGGTGAAAGTAGCGAGTCAAGAAACTGGTTTGAAGGATTTTCCGATCGATTGTCCGTTTGCGATCGAGCAAATTTTAGACGACCTTTGGTGGCCCGATCGCGATCTCGAAGAATAATTGACCACAGATAAACACAGATAAACACAGATGAAATTGATGAGTTATCGGCTTTGGTAAGAGTTGTTAAATGCGAGTTCTATTTGTTTGTACTGGTAACACCTGTCGCAGTCCGATCGCTGAAGCTTTATTGCGGCAAAAAGTAGCAAAACTAGACAATATTGAAGTGCGATCGGCTGGCATCCTAAAATTTCCTGGAATGTCAACTTCATCCCACACTGTAACTGTATTGGCAGAGTATGGCATTCAATGTACTCGCCAGCCTCAAGGGATAAATCGAGAACTAATTGCTTGGACAGATTTAATATTAACTATGACAAAATTCCATAAATCTATGGTAATTTTTCGGTTTAGAGAAGCGATCGGTAAAACTTTTACGCTTCAAGAATTCATTGGTAATAAAGATTCATTAGATATTAGCGATCCAGTCGGTAAATCTTTATCTATCTATCGCCAATGCGCCCAGGAAATCGATCGAGCAGTTGATTTATTATTACAAAAGTTGGAACGGGAGGCACGCGATCGCCTCTAAAAAACGCTAAAGGGTCAAAGAGTTTTACTCTTCAACCCCTAATCAAAATAGCGTTCTTATTAAAAAGATTTTTGCCAGTTCGATCGACTTTAAACCTATAGCAACCTTGGCAACTTCCCTATTACTAAAATCGGGATTAGTACGGCGGTTTTTAGAGCTAAAAATCTCGACTTTTGCTCTAAGAACCAGCCTCCAGTTGTTATAGGTACTTTTCCAAAGTATTAGACAGCGTGGTTTTGGGAACTGCACCCACAACCATATCGACTCTTTGGCCGCCTTTGAAAATCATCAATGTTGGGATGCTGCGGATACCGTACTGGCTAGCAACATTGGGATTTTCATCGGTATTGAGTTTTACTACCTTGATCTGACCGTCGTACTGTTGAGCGATTTCATCAACCACTGGGGCTACCATCCGACAAGGACCGCACCAAGGGGCCCAAAAATCGACTAAAACGGGAATTTCACTCTCTAGTACATCTTGCTTAAAAGAAGCATCTGTAACTTGTGCCGCTGCTGACATACCTGAAGTTCCTTACATAAGACTGTTTCTAGGTTTGAGGTCGGGCAATCTCGCCATCGAGTCAAGTTGCTCGCTGGCTCCCCATCTTGTCTCTTGGGGACTCTCGCTGTTTGGTTTGACCCTCGAACTGGCAAACTACCCAAAGGCAAGGATCGCTCAGTTGCTTGCGTCGGATTACCTCAGCCGAAAAAGTCGCTTAACGTCTAGGATAGGTGCTATCCCCAAGAAAGATCGAGCGCGATCGCTTATCCTTTCGTTATAGCCGATTCTATCATCTAATACGCAGCATGAGGACTGCCATTAGGCTTAGTCCGATCGCGCCAGCCAAATAAGAAACCGCCCGAAACGTAATTCGGGCGGAGTGTGGTGTGAGGAGTGAACGGAAACATGCGTCTCCGCTTTCTCTATTGTAAGCAACTGTTTTCAATTTTTAGAGCGATCGCCCACAAAACTTGTTGTCTTTTTTTGAACTTTTTCTCATTTTCCCATCCCCAATTGCTGAGCTTTTTGGTAAAGCTTGCCTTCGGTTAGCAAAGAAGGAGCTATAGCGACTTCAACTTGTTGCATTTCCTTAATATTTTTTGCGCCTAAAGTTCCCATACTGGTTTTAAGTGCCCCCAACAAATTATGAGTGCCATCGTCAAGCTGCGCCGGGCCGGTCAGAATTTGTTCTAAAGTTCCAGTAGTGCCGACTCTAATGCGAGTACCGCGCGGCAAAACTGGACTGGGTGTAGCCATTCCCCAGTGATAACCTCGTCCTGGGGCTTCAGCAGCCCTGGCAAATGGAGAACCGATCATCACCCCATCGGCTCCGCAGGCAATGCACTTGCAGATGTCGCCGCCAGTAATTAAGCCGCCATCAGCAATTACTGGGACGTAATTGCCCGTTTCTTGGTAATAGTCGTCGCGGGCTGCGGCACAGTCAGCCACCGCTGTAGCTTGAGGTATCCCTACGCCCAAAACTCCGCGAGAAGTACAAGCCGCACCAGGTCCGATCCCTACCAATACGGCAGCCGCACCAGCTTTCATTAAGTTCAGGGCAACTTCGTAAGTGACGCAATTGCCTAGAATGACTGGCAGCGACATTTCTTGACAGAATTGAGCCAAATCGAGTGGCGTTACCGACTCAGGCGAGAGGTGAGCGGTTGAAACTACAGTAGCTTGGATAAAAAATAAATCCGCACCTGCCTCGGCCACAATTTGTCCGTACTTCGTTGCGCCCGCTGGAGTGGCGCTGACAGCAGCAATCCCGCCTGCATCTTTAATTTCTCGAACTCGTTGGGCGATTAATTCTGGTTTAATTGCTTCGGCATACAACTCTTGCATCAAGGGTACGAACTCAGAATTTCCCACTGAGGTCATGCGATCGAGGATGGGGTTAGGATCGCTATAGCGGGTTTGAATGCCCTCTAAGTTCAAGACTCCCATTGCTCCTAATTGCGATAGCAAAACCGCCATCTGCACGTCTACTACCCCATCCATGGCACTAGCAATAATCGGAATTTCCCGTTCGATGCCACCTATTTGCCAGCTAGTGTTTGCCAAACTCGGATCTAGTGTTACCGTTCCAGGTACTAGCGCAATTTCATCAATGCCATAGGCTCTACGAGCCATTTTTCCCCGCCCAATTTGAATATCCACTGCTCTGACAAGGCTCCCAAGACTATTTCAGCTAGGTTATCAAATTCAGACGGTATGTTGCTATAGGGGAGGGGAGATGGGGAGATGGGGAGATGGGGAGCAGGGGGAGCAGGGGGAGCAGGGGAAGAATTTTTAACTCCACACTTAACACTCCACACTTCATTAAACTTCTTACTATTTGTTACTTTTTCTTACTGTCAAGCTGGCATTAATAGTTTAAAGTCTATTTAACATTCGATCGCTCTTTCAGATCGACCAGAGCTAAAATTATAAACTACTGCGATCTGAATTTTTAGCTACATTTTCTCTTAGTCCAATCCGAGTAAATTGCCTGCTTTTGGGCGAGCAAATAAAGGCAGAATATGGGTTAAAAATTTTGAACTAATAGTTTTGTTTTTATTCTATTTTACTCTTGGCTCTCATGCAATCATCAGCAACTCAATCGATCGCAGTCTATAGTTATTCCCGATCGATACCTATTAGGTGAGAGCGAGACTTGCTGGCGCAAACGCTAGAACGATCGCCGTTAAAATTCTGGAAACTTTCTTAATGGCAGTGTATGCAAACGATAAATGCTATTGTATTTAGTTACCCTAGCGAAATAAAAATGAATTCTGACTAGTTCCGGCGATCGAAGTTATAACTCAGACAAGGGAGGCGATGAGACGATCGACTTTCTGACGGTAGAGATCGACAAGAGACATTAAAGATTTTTTAGAAGCTGTTGGCGAGGAATACTTATGGTATCAATAGCAAAACGTCTGAGTAACGAACGGCAACGGCGATTTGTCGGACGCACGCAGGAATTGCTGTTATTCGAGTCGGCGATCGCCTCTAGGGAGTTACCATTTATCGTGCTGCACGTTTTCGGTCCTGGAGGTGTAGGCAAGACGACGCTGATGGGACAATATCTCAGCCTATGCCAGCAACATCAAATCTCAGCTACTTATATTGATGCCCGAAATTTAGAACCATCGCCAGATTCGTTTTTAAGCGTATTGCGGAATCTACTCGATCTTCAGCCGACAGAATCTCCTTGTCAGGCGCTAACGGCTCGATCGCAACGTCACGTTTTGTTGGTCGATACTTATGAAACTATTGCCCCTTTAGATGAATGGCTGCGAGAAGAATTTATCCCCCAGCTACCAGAGCAGATCTTAATCGTACTAGCAGGTCGCTATCTTCCTACACCTGCTTGGCGAACTGATACTGGGTGGCAAGGTTTAAGCCAAATGCTCTCGCTGCGCAATCTGAGTCCAGAAGAAAGTCAAATTTACCTGACGAAGCGAGAAGTGCCCTCAGCCCAACACCAAGCGGTGTTAAATTTTACCCACGGACACCCATTAGCTTTGTCTCTAGTAGCGGATGTTTTCGCCCAAGGACAAGATCTCGATTTTCAACCAGAAATCGCACCAGATGTCGTTAAAACGCTACTAGAAAGATTTTTGCAAGACATCCCCAGTTCCGATCGCCGCATGGCCTTAGAAGCTTGCGCCTTAGTAGGGCTAACTACTGAGACTTTATTATCGCAAATGCTAGAGGTCAGCGATGTCCATCATTTGTTCGAGTGGTTGCGCGAATTATCGTTTACTGAGTCGGGACAACTGGGGATATTTCCCCACGACTTGGTCAGGGAAGTGTTAATTGCTGACTTGCGCTGGCGCAATCCCGATTGGTATGCCGAACTGCACCGCCGCGCCCGCACCTATTACATCAAACGGTTGGAGGAAACTCAAGGAGTAGAACAGCAGCGAGTTTTATTCGATTATATTTTCTTGCATCGAGATAATCCTTCAGTGCGCCCCAATTTTACCTGGCAATCTAGCAGCAGCTTGGTGACAGATCGGATGCAGGAAACTGACAAAACTGCCTTGATCGAGATGGTAGCGGCACATGAAGGCGAAGAATCAGCCCAAATTGCCGCCCATTGGTTTGCCAGACAACCCCAAGGGGTAGTGGTATTTCGGGACGATCGAGCCACTCCAGCGGGCTTTATGCTGATGTTGGCACTACACCTGGCTAGCGTAGAAGATTTGCGCGTCGATCCAGGTGCGATCGCTTGTTGGCGTTACCTCCAAAACCACGTCCCTTTACGTCCGGGTGAAGGGGCAACCATGTTTCGCTTTTGGATGGCACGGGATACCTATCAAGATGTTTCTCCCACCCAAAGCCTCATTTTTATTAGCTGCGTCCAGCACTATCGCAGTACCAACGGCTTAGCATTCACGTTTTTACCTTGTGCCACTCCAGAATTCTGGGCGGCGATGTTTGCTTACGCCGATTTGACGCGGCTGCGAGAAGCCGATTTTGCAGTGGGAGAAAAGCAATACGGAGTCTACGGACACGATTGGCGAGTCGTATCGCCTTCTACCTGGCAAGAACTTTTGGCTCAAAGAGAAATTGCGGCTTCGGCGCAAGCGATTCAACCAGCACCAACCAGCGAACCTTTGTTGGTTCTCAGTCAAGCAGAATTTGCCTTAGCGGTACACGAGGCCTTTCGCCATTTTGCTCGTCCCGATCTTTTGCAGCAAAATCCCTTACTGCGATCGCGGTTAGTTTTAGAAAAAGTAGCAGCTAGAGCTAATTCGGCCGAACGAGTTGCGGCCCTGCAAGCTTTAATCGAAGAAGTAGCTAAATCTTTGCAATCCACTCCCCGCGATGATAAATTGTACCGCGCCTTAAATCGTACTTATTTGCGTCCAGCCCCCACCCAAGAGCAAGCGGCTGAATTACTAGATTTACCTTTTAGTACCTATCGCCGCCACCTGAAGGCGGGGTTGGCACGGGTAGCCGATATATTATGGCAACGAGAAATCAGCTAAGTAGGTAGGCAAAATTAATAGACTTCTTGCAAAAATCCAAATTTTAGATTTAGAACGCAGATGAACAGCAGATAAACGCAGATAAACCTTGTCCTGAGCAAAGCCGAAGGAGCAGATGTTTTTGATAAGTTATCGACTTATGCAAGATGTCTAATGATAAAGTCATAGCCACATATCATTTATTCTGCTTAGGTACTTAAAGAAAGCGATCGCCGTTGGGCTTCAAGTAATTCTTTAATTCCTTTTTCAGCCAAATCCATCATTAGATTTAACTGCGTGCGGCTGAAACTACCAAACTCTGCCGTTCCCTGAATTTCAATTATGGCCAAATCGTCATTCATTACGACATTAAAATCGATATCGGCAGTCACATCTTCGTCGTAATCGAGATCTAAAAAAGGTTCGCCTTGCAACAATCCGACCGAAACAGCTGCTACTTGATGGCGAATAGGCGATCGCGTCAATTTTCCTTGACTTAAAAGTTTAGCGATCGCTTCTGCTAAGGCCACAAATCCACCCGTAATCGCAGTCGTCCGCGTGCCAGCATCAGCCTGCAAGACATCGGCATCGACGATTAGGGTATATTCTCCCAGCAATTCTAGATCTAGCGCCGCCCGCAAGCTGCGCCCGATCAGCCGCTGGATTTCTTGAGTGCGTCCTGAGAGTTTCCAGCCTTCTCGTTCTTGACGCTTATTAGTCGCTGTCGGTAACATCCGGTATTCAGCGGTCAGCCAGCCTTTACCAGTTCCTTCTAAAAACTTGGGAACTCCAGCTTGAACGGTGACGTTACAAAGGACGTGAGTATTGCCGCATTTAGTCAAAACCGAACCGTCAGCAAAGCGGGTAAAACCCTTCTCAAAGCCGATCGGACGCAAGCGATCGAATTGCCGACCATCTGGACGCTGCCAAACCATGTTTAGGAAGTAATAAGTAACAAGTAATAAGTAATAAGTAAACCATAGCAGTTTAGCTGTGGCGGTTAACTTCTGTTTGCAGCCAAGGATCTACTGGTTGTCCGTCTTTACGGCGCAATTCGATGTCGATCGCAAAGACTTCTTTAGAGCCAGGTGGCGCTGGTTTCTTGTGGAAGATAATATCGTAAGCTGCCGGATCTTCATTGCGTTCTCGCAACCAGTCTTGGACTTTCATGCTGGCAAAGAAGGATTGCCCCTCTTGAAACATCCGGGTAACTTGCATTTGAATCGTAAAAGGATCGTAGCGAGCCATAATTCTGCACTTGATAAATTTCTTATTTTAGCAGTTAGCCTTAAAACTCAGATTTCCCTCTACTGAAATATAAACAAAGGTTATTGCGCTCTAACTGAGAAAGCAATCGGGAACGCCAGCCTATAAGCGAGTGCCAGTTTTCGTCTCTGCTGAGTAATGAGGGTCTTATACGCCTCAATACAATTCCAAGCAATGAAAATTAGGGTTGCTTAAAAGCTCCTGAATTGCATCTACCCCAGAACGAAGTAAAGTCTCGACTTGGCTAGTTGGTGCATTCCCACAGCGTAGCCATACAACTTTGGGCGGAGAGCCATATAAACGACTTCTCTCTGCAAAGTCTACATCTTGAGTCACGATGCAGAAGTCATTTGCTAGGGCAAACTCCCAGATCTCGGTATCAGTCTTTTCTTCTAATTCGTGGAACTGAACGTGGCTTGAGTTTGGGTAAATGTCGGCTAATCGCGTCACCAGTTTACGACTCAAGTTTTGGTCGAAAAGCAGTTTCAAGCTGCACCTGCCGAAACAGCTAAACGATGCTCCCGATCCGCCGCAAATTCCAGACAGGCTCTAATGTCCTCTTCCGTCAATTCTGGGAAGTCTTCTAAGATTTCAGCATGAGACATCCCTGCTGCCAACCACCCCAGAACATCGTACACAGTAATTCGCATCCGTCGGATACAGGGTTTTCCTCCCCGCTTATCTGGCTCGATCGTAATAATATTGTGATAATTCATAGTTATTAAAGACCGTACAGCGTTTCTCTTAGTTTAAGGTAGCCCAACAAGGGCTGGCAACGGACGGACTCAAAACGAGGGCGGATCGCTCATTCAGAAATTTTCAACAGCTTAGAGTGAGCGATCGCCCAACGTTACCGTAAATTTAGAATAATTGCTCATAATCGTTGTTAACTCGCGTTTGTAAGCCTCCCAGCCTTGAAAACCTTCAGCAGGTGGATTGAAATCAAAGCCAAACATACGATCGTTACGCTGATAAAATTTCTCAGCCATTGTGATATTCCAAGGTTTGTCAGTTGGGATACTCCATGCTGCATAGTAATCTACCAGTAACTTGCGGAATTCTTCTGTTTCTTGAGCAGAGACGGTTTGATTGAGTTGTGGTTGAGCATCAGCGCGATTGAGGCGATCGAGATTTGAGCAAGCAATCGTGCCTGTAGCTAAGATAGGTAGCGCAACAGCCAAGGGCAGCAACTTTTGCAACATATGAATTCTTCCTTGTTTTGTACTGTTTGGTTCAAAATAGAGTAAAAAAATTAGTCGAGAATAGAGACGGCGGCTCGTGTCATATCTTCCAATACGTCCCTGCTTGGATTTATCCGAGCAGCGATATTGAGTCCATAAGAGGTAGCAATCATTAGCCGAGCAATTGCCTTGATATCTTTATTGCCAGGGATTTCACCTGAAAGTAGCTGGTTATTTCCTCGCATTACTCCAATCCCTCTTCCTTACCTTTTCTCGCGCTTAACCAATTGGCTGCAACAAGATTGGCAAACAGGAGTACACAATCTTAACCAACTGTTGCAATATAGTCTTCAGTTTGTCCCTACAACTCAAGCAGTCAATCGGGTACTAGCTGAAACCCCTTCAGATTTAGTTATCTTTCGCCTCACACAGTTAGTAGCATCTCCTTACGATTGGGGACTGATATATTTTACTTCCGCTTCTTTGATTGACAATCTCAAATTAAATACTCTAGAAGCTTTTTTTCTTTTACTCCCTTCTTGGAAGCAACAACTTAAAAGTAATTTGGTCACAGAGCTTCGTTTAGATATTCCTTATCGTGCTGCGGCGGCTGGTTTCTACTGCTTGCATCAAAATAATCCCGATCGCGCAACAGAGGCTTTTACTATAGTGCGTTCTCTGCTGTATGGAGAGGAGATGTTCGCGCTGTCTCAAACCCTGGCAGCTTTTCAAAAAGCAGCCGATGTAGACACTATTGCTCGCGTTGAAGTTGCTAATTTCTCACAAGATAACTGTCTCCGCCCAACTACTTGGAAAAACTTGGAAAGCTTGAAAGGAGTAGTTGAAGATGTCAAGTTGATTCAGCGCAGCTTCTACCGTAAAACTAAGTCTTTGGCTTTGAGTCGAGCCGTTGGAAGACTTACAGAAGTTATTAATAATAAATCCAATTTGCCTGAACCTGAAAAAAAACTAATTATTAAAATTGCTAGAACTTGGAAAACTGCCATAGAAGGAATTGCTAAAGATATCGGTCAAATTGCTATTACTCAACCAGTAACTAATCCCTATATTATTGGCGATCCAGTTTTTGGCAATTTGTTTGTCGGCAGAGAAGATATCTTCAGACAGCTAGAAGAATTGTGGGTAATGGGCAAGCAACTCCAATCGGTTGTCCTCTACGGACATCGGCGCATGGGCAAAACCTCAATTCTCCGCAATCTCTCAACTCAGCTAGGCGCAGAGGTAAAAGTCGTTTATGTTAACTTGCAACGTTTGGGAGATGTTTCTCAAGGTGTAGGCGAAGTGCTAATAGCTATTAGCGACGAAATTTCCAATAATTTTCAAATCCCTCCACTCAAAGATGAGGAATTTTTCAAACTGCCCGAACGCACATTTGAACGCTACTTAAAGACAGTTTTAACTCAATTAAACAGTAAAGGATTAATTATTGCCTTAGATGAATTTGAAACTATTGAAGAATTAATTAACGCCAAAAAAATCCCCGACAGCTTTATCGGTTATCTGCGGGGGCTAGTACAAATGAGTCCCAAAATTGCTTTTGCTTTCGCAGGTTTACACACATTAGAAGAAATGACTGCCGATTATTTCAACCCGTTTTTTGGTAGCGTGATTTCTATTCCAGTTAGCTTCTTGCAACGGGCAGATACTCGTCAAATTTTAGCAAATCCCAGCGAAGATTTCCTCCTCGACTATACCCCAGAAGCCTTAGATAAAATCTTTGACCTTACTGCTGGACAACCCTATTTAGTGCAATTAATAGGATTTCAACTAGTGCGCCGCTACAACGACTATGTTTTTGAACGTGGAAATTCTCGCGATGCAACTTTTACAGCAGAAGATGTGGAAGCGATAATTAGCGAACCAAAATTCTTTCAACAGGGGCGCTACTATTTCGAGGGAGTCTGGGGACAAGCAGCGCAAGGTGCAACTGGACAGCAAGAGATTCTGAGGGCATTAGCACCCCATCGGGAAGGTTTAAGCACAGAAGATCTAATCGCAGCTACAGGTATGGGTGAGGAAGATTTACTGTTAGCAATTAATACTTCGATCCGCCACGATGTCATCGAAAAAAACGAGTCTAGATGGCGAATCGTAGTCGAACTATTTCGTCGCTGGGTAGAATTTCAAGGGTAGGAATTAGAAAAAAGGCGATCGCTTGTTTCCCAATTCAGTTTTATAGCAGTTGCCACATCAGTTAGGACATTAAAAGTGACCTCTTGCGATCTTTAAGTTGGCGATCGACTAATCGCTTAAAGCCGACTTTAACTCCGATCGCGCTGTAGTCAGTGCTTCTTTAAGTTTACTCGGATCGCGTCCGCCAGCTTGGGCCAGATTGGGTCGTCCGCCGCCGCCGCCGCCGCAGATTTTGGCGATCGCCCCAATAAATTTGCCAGCTTGCAACCCTTTCTGATTTACCTCCGGGCTAAATGCCGCTACCAAACTGACTTTATCTGGTTCGGGAATTGAAGCTAGCACCACGGCACTTTTTGGCAGTTTTTGTCCCAGTCGTTCCGCCGCCGTTTTCAAAGATTCTGGATCGACATCTCCTATTTGCGCCACCAGAATTTGATAGTCTCCGATCGACTCGGCTTCTGCCAGCAATCGATCGGATTTTGCGATCGCCAGTTCCGCTTTAATGGCTTCTAGTTCTTTCTGAGTTGTCTTGAGTTCGGTTTGCAGGTTGGTAATGCGATCGGGCAATTCTTCCGGTTTAGCCTTAAAGCGATCGCCCAATTCCCGCACCACCTTATCCCGAACGTTGAGGTACTCCAAAATCGACGGCCCCGAAACCGCTTCGATCCGCCGCACCCCAGAAGCAATCCCCGACTCCGAGATAATTTTGAAAGCGCCAATTTCCGCCGTGTTGCTGACGTGAGTACCGCCGCACAACTCCATCGACACTCCAGGGAAATCTAACACCCGCACTCGTTCCCCATACTTTTCGCCAAACATCGCGATCGCGCCTTTAGCTTTGGCTTCGGCGATGGGCATTTCGGCAATTTCGGCAGCATGAGCCTGGGCAATCCAAGCGTTAACCTGTTCTTCAACCTGTTGTAACTCTTGCGGAGTAACGGCGCGAGGACAATTAAAGTCAAATCGCAAGCGATCGAATGCCACCAAAGAACCCGCTTGCGAAATCGAATCGTCAACGATCTGCTTCAAAGCCGCCTGCAACAGGTGAGTCGCCGAGTGATTTGCTTGGGCGCGACGACGAGAAGCCACATCGACTTCCGCCATTACTCGATCGCCTACTCGCAACACTCCCCGTTCGATCTTGCCAAAATGGACGAAGAAATCCGACTCCTTCTTGACATCTTCAATCCGCACCAACAAGCCATTCGCGTCTTTGGGGTTTTCATACAAATATCCGCGATCGCCGACTTGCCCGCCGGACTCAGCATAAAACGGAGTTCGATCCAACACGAATTGCACCTGCGCCCCCGTGTCAGCCTCCTCAACTACCTTGCCATCTAACAGCAACACCTCAACCTCAGCGGAACTAACAAACTCCTTGTAGCCCAAAAACTCCGTCGTATGGATGCGATCGGCCAACTTATCCAAACTGCCTTGCACGGTGAGATCGATCGTCTCGTGGGCGGCTTGCGATCGCTTAGCTTGTTCCTCCATTTCAACTTCGTAGCCAGCTACATCCACAGTCAAGCCGCGTTCGGCAGCGATTTCCTGAGTTAATTCCAAAGGAAAACCGTAAGTGTCGTAAAGGGTAAAAGCATCTTTCCCAGAAATTTGTTTTTTCTTGCCTTTAGCAGTCTTTTGGATGATTTCTTCCAGCAGTTTTTCCCCTCGTTCCAGCGTTTTGAGGAAGCGAGATTCTTCCCTCTGCAACTCGCCTTTAATCGTCTCTTCTCGCTGGCGCAGGTTGGGATAGATAGATTCAGCCAAAGCGATCGCTACTTCTGCCAACTCAGGAGTAAATTCACCCTGAATGCCAATTAACCTACCGTGACGGACTACTCGACGAATTAACCGCCGCAACACGTAACCGCGACCGACATTAGTTGCCCGAATACCATCGGCGATCGCGTGAACTACGGCCCGAACATGATCGCCAATCACTTTGAGGGAAGTTTTGGTTTTGTCGCTACTCTTGGTGTAATCGATTCCTGCCATTTCCGCCGCCGATTTAATCAACGGGAAAATCAGGTCGGTTTCGTAGTTATTCGGCACCGCTTGCAAGATTTGGGCCATCCTCTCTAAACCCATGCCCGTGTCGATGTTCTTGCTTTGCAGCGGGGTTAAATTGCCTTCTGCATCCCGGTTGTATTGCATGAACACCAAGTTGTAAACCTCAATAAACCGGGTGTCATCTTCCAGATCGATCTTTTTATTACCGCGTTCGGGATGGAAATCGTAGTAAATTTCGGAACAAGGACCGCAAGGACCCGTAGGGCCTAAAGCCCAGAAGTTATCCTCTTCTCCCAAACGCTTGATTCTAGCTTCAGGTACGCCGATGCGATCGCGCCAAATAGCAAAAGCTTCGTCATCCGACTCGAACACGCTGACTGCTAAGCTCTCTGGCGGTAAGCCATAAACCTCTGTCACCAGTTCCCAAGCATAGGCGATCGCTTGTTCTTTAAAATAGTCGCCAAAGCTGAAGTTGCCCAACATCTCGAAAAAGGTGTGATGTCTGGCAGTGCGGCCGACATTTTCGATATCGTTGGTGCGGATGCACTTTTGGGAAGTGGTAGCGCGAGGAAATTCAGGCGATCGCTGTCCGAGGAAAATGGGTTTGAAGGGCAGCATTCCCGCGATCGTTAATAGCACCGTCGGGTCTTCTGGCACTAAAGACGCACTCGGCAAGACTTGATGCCCTCTTTGGGCGTAGAAATCGAGGAATTTTTGCCGAATTTCGTTACCGCTGAGGTACTGGGGAGAAGCAGACATGACGATGAGAAGCTACTAGTTCACGATCTATCTATTCTGACATTTCCTCATGCCGCATGACACAAAGCTAGATCGGGGCATTGAGAATGGAGCAAAGGGCATTGGTAACTCTTTCCCATGCCCCAAGAGGCGGCACAGCTTTTCTCCGTACCCACTAGGGTTTCCTGCTGCTTTCGATAAAAATAGCGATCGCAGGGCTAAAATAATCCTTAGTCTATAGCGGGTAAAACGCTCGATTCTAAATCTACATGAATGAAACTCCAGAAACTCCAGCCACAGAGCCAGTAGACGCTACCGAACTAGCAGAAGCGATCGCCGAACTCGAACAATATCGAGAAAGATTGGTTAACGACACTATGGAAACGGCCAAAAAGGCCAAATTAATGAAGTCGGCAGTGATGGCCCAACTAGAACCTCAACTCGCTCAAATTGATGCCATGCTCGACAACCTGCGCCAACAGCAAGCAGCTTTATAAAAATTGGACTTGAGACTAGCAGATGAGGTACGCAAAAAGACCTAACCCCCTACCCCCCTTCCAGTAAAGAAAAACTTCCTTTTCCCTCTCCTACAAGGAGAGGGCAGGGGGGAAATTCAAAGCCCCTCCCCTCGCTCCTTTAGGGGTTTGGGGAGAGGTCGAAGTGTATCGCATCAAATCGAGAATTGCTATATCTCGCTAGATCCGCCCTCTAAGCATCATCGCCATTTCATTTCTGACAGGTGCCATTTCTAGGGCTACTTCTTCGGTAATCAAACCGTCTTGATAGAGATTGAACAGAGATTTGTTCATGGTAATCATGCCATCAAATTCGTTCTCAGCCATGAGAGCGACAATCTCGTCGGTTCGACCTTTTTGAATGTAATCCTTGACAGTTTCAGTATTAATGAGAATGTCGTGGTAAGCAGCACGCTTGCCATCGGTGGTGCGGCACAAGCCTTGAGCGATCACCCCTACCAGAGATTCAGCAATGGAAATTCTGATCGCATCTTGTTCTTCTCCATTGTAGAGTTGCAGAATCCGCTCGATGGTTTTTACCGCACTGTTGGTGTGCAGGGTTCCCATCACTAAGTGACCCGTTTGAGCGGCTTTTAAAGCTGTGTTGACCGTTTCTTTATCGCGCATTTCCCCGATTAGAATTACGTCTGGGTCTTCCCGCAAAGCAGCTTTCAGGGCATTATCGAACTTCATAGTATGGATGCCGACTTCCCGTTGTTTGATTAAGGCTCTGCGACTTTGATGCACGAATTCCACTGGGTCTTCAATGGTGATGATGTGCTTGGGCATCTCTTTATTCATGTAGTCGATCATGGCCGCCAGAGTGGTGGACTTACCAGAACCCGTCGGCCCGGTGACTAAAACTAGCCCTTTGTGATAGTGACAGACATCCTTGAAGACGTTTGGCAGCCTTAACTGCTCCATGGTGAGGATCTTGAGGGGAATCAGACGCAGTACCATCGCCGGTCCCCGCAAAGAGTCAAAAATGTTGATCCGGACGCGGGCGAAGTCATATTGAGTCGCACCGTCAAAATCTAGGGTTTCTTGGAAGCGACGGATTTCTTCATCGCTGAGGATTTCCCGCAGCCAACACATGAAGGTGTCTTTATCGGTTATGGGATAGTCGGTAGTGGAAATCTCACCACGATCGCGGAATCTGGGTTTTTCTGCTACGCCTAAGTGTACGTCAGAAAATCCTTGCTCGTGAGCTTCCCTAATCAATTGAGCTAGCGTCGGTTGTCCTGGCGACAGTTCCGGACCGCGATTAGTTTTTCTCGCCGCTGGAGGCCGAGAAGCTGGAGGAGCAGCATTAGCTCGCTGCCCTGCCAATACTCCTGGAGGTGGTGGTGCGGCGACATTCGGCCGAGGTGGTGGCGGCGGCGCTACAGGATTGGCAACTATTGTCGGTGCGGATGAAATGATGTTAGTCGGTTTGCCGTTTGCTTCCCCAACGTTGGGTGCAGATGGGGGAACGGTGCGTAAAGTTTGAGGTGGTTGCGACATATTTGATTTCCTAATTAAGTTATTTTTGTATGATTAGCTACATATAACAATTGCTAGAGGTCAAATCGATTTGACTAGCTCTATTGTTAGATTGCCCAAAATCCGCAAATCGATATCAGTCAATCCTTAGCCCTCAGATAATTTGAGATTTCCAGCCGCGATCGACTCCGATGCTACCGACGATCGAGCTAGCGATCGAAATGGGCGATCGCATCTACCTTAAGTAGGAGTTTTTGCTGGTTGCTAGGATTGCGAAAAATTTATCGACGTTCTGGTTTGTTTCCTCTTTTTCTGCGATCCCCAACCTTTAGCCTCTAATTTCTTCCCAGGCGAGCCGGATATAGAAAAGTGATTATGATAATTTTTTGCTGGAAGTATAAGAAATATGAAGAAAGGATACTAGGAGATATCTAGATTGCTGCTAACTGCATATTGGGCTGTAGCTTAGTTCTCGTGAAGATAGAAACGCTCGCAATTAAAGACTTATAGATACTTGCGTTACCAGTAAATTACGATTTATGGCACACTTAGGGAAAATTCTGCATCAATGAATACACTTAACCTAGTGTAAATTTTTATTGACGATCGCTCATCTTAAATGAAAGCTTTTCTATACTGAGTTACAACATAAATTCGACCGACGCGGCCGAGCAAAGCATTTTACCCACCTTTCAATTTCTTTTTTAACTCCAGGAGGAGCAAAGATGGAATTAGCTCATAACAATGGTATAGGAAGATCTTACTACTTGGCAATGGTGAAAAGTTTTTTCATCTGGACTTTTACCCTGGCAGTTTGCTTGCTGGTGGTTGGTTTCCCGCTGGTGGTATTAATGGTGACAGTGGGCGCGCTATTAGCTATAGCCTTGCAATCAGTTCTCCCGGTAAGTGCGGTTTTACTCGTAGCTGGTGCATTAGTGGGAGTTAACGTATTTGCAGTTCTCATTGGGGCAGCGATTTTAACATTCAAAGGAATTCATCCTCGTCAAGTTCGGTGGTTGCACTGGTTGCACGGAGAAGCTGAAGAACTCAATACTTCTGTATATGCTGCTTGTCCGCTCACCTGCGACGTGAAATTTTAATCGGCTTCTGTTCGAGCAGTCTAATGAAAATTAGCTGCGCAATCATCTCGCTGCCCGGTAGAAGCCGGGTTTTTTCATGTTTGGATGTCAAACAATTCGCAATTTCCAATTCAAAATTCGCAGTTAAGATCGGTGAGAGGCTTGAATTTATTACCGATCGATTGCCCTGCTAACTCTGGAAAACGATAGAATGGTTTTTCCCTTTGTCGATCTAAAGATCCTGCCATTACTATGCGAATTTGTATTGTTCTGGGAACTCGCCCAGAAGCCGTTAAACTAGCCCCAGTCATCGAGCGATTTCAACAACATTCTGAGTTTGACACTCGCGTAATTTTGACCGGCCAGCATATAGAGATGGTAGAGCAGGTGATGAAACTGTTTGCCATCGGTGCCGATCGCAATCTGGAAATTATGCAGCACCAGCAAACTCTAACAGATATTACTTGTCGGAGTTTGCAAGGACTGGAAAAAGTATTTCAGGAGCTAAAACCACAGTTAATTATAGGACAAGGGGATACTACTACAGCTTTGGCGGCGGCGTTGGCAGCTTTTTATCAAAAGATTCCCTTCGGTCATGTAGAAGCTGGTTTGCGGACGAACGATTTGTTCGATCCTTACCCAGAAGAAGCCAATCGGCGTTTGATTTCTCAACTGAGCCAGTTGAACTTTGCTCCTACTTCCCTAGCAGTAAAACACTTGGAGCGATCGAGCGTTCCCGGAGAAATTCATCAAACGGGCAATACTGTAATTGATGCCCTGTTAGAGGTGGCACAGCGTCAACCGGAATGTGCGGTTAAGGGACTAGACTGGAGCCAGTATCGCGTCATGCTGTCAACGGTTCATCGCCGGGAAAACTGGGAAAATTTACAGGACATCGCCCAAGGCTTTCGCCTGATTTTAGATAAGTTTCCAGATACCGCTTTACTGCTACCCTTGCATCGCAATCCTACAGTGAGAAAACCCTTGCAAGAGGCGTTGGAAAATCATTCTAGAGTCTTTTTAACTGAGCCTTTAGATTATGCCGAACTGGTAGGAGCAATTCAACGGTGCTATTTGTTGCTGACAGATTCGGGCGGCCTGCAAGAAGAAGCACCGAGTTTAGGCAAACCAGTTTTGGTACTGCGGCAAACGACGGAACGACCGGAGGCCGTTGATGCTGGTACTGCCAAACTAGTAGGGACAAATCCTCATCAAATGGCAATGGCAGCCAGCGAACTGTTAGGCGATCGATCTGCTTACGAACGCATGGCAAACGCGGTCAATCCTTTTGGCGATGGACGTGCTGCCGAACGGATCGTGCAAATCGTGAAGCACTATTTTGGGATGTGAGATTTAAGCTGTGGTAATTTTTGTCCTGTACTTATGACTATGCCACGCTATCTCAAATCCGTTACGCTGAGATTTGAGATAGTTTTTCAGATGCGATCGGAGGCCAGCAGTGAGCTTTCTAGGAAATGTTATCTGGTTGATATTTGGAGGATTTATCAGTGGCTTAGGCTACATCATCGGGGGTTTGGCACTTTGCCTGACGATCGTTGGTATTCCTTTCGGGTGGCAAACCATCAAAATCGGGTTGTCTACTTTTACCCCTTTTGGTAAAGAAGTCGTGGAACTAGAAAATGCTGATAGCCCTCTGCGCGTCATCTTCAACCTCATTTGGATCGTTCTGTTTGGATGGGAAATCGCCCTTTCTCATCTGATTCACGGACTCATCTTGTGTCTGACCATTATTGGTATTCCCTTTGGCAAGCAACACTTCAAGCTATTGATTCTGGCTTTGTTTCCCTTCGGCCGAGAATTGCGCTAAGAATAGACCTCTGGCGAAAATCCAAACTTTGGATATATAACGCAGATAAACGCAGATGATTTCGATCGGTTATCAACTTATGCAAGAGACGAGCATGAACGGAGTTCACAACCAAGGATGAAAATAGGAGATTTTCAAGCTAGGTCTAGTAACTTGCTAGCGGAGAACGGTTCAATTCATCTCGATAGCTACATGGGAGAGGGGATCTGACCCGATCGAGTTCAGCGCGGTACTTCTTGCTGTTTGATGTAAAACCCTAAGTGATTGGCAACCGGGCGCTCGCGCATCGGCAATTTAGTATGAATCGGAGCATTTAATAACTTCGGTTCCGAGCCAGTTGCCATGACTAAGGTAGTAGAACCGCCGCCATCTAGATTCACGGCTGTATAAACACCTAACTCTTCAAGCATCTTTACCAACTCAACTTCTTTTATTCCTTCGCTATAAAACGGTTGCTTGCCATCTACTAAAACCAGCCATAGTTTGTCGCCTTGACGGTTAATCCCAACTGGCACGCGGGCGTAAGGTTTATCTGGCTCGTTGGGGTTGGGAACGATCGCTTTGCCCTGGTCAACTAGCAAATTACTCCCCGCGATCGCCTGCACTGTATCTTGAGGACAATCTCCGTGGGGTAAAATTTGGGCGCGATTGTTACTTTGAAAGCACAATACCGGCCAGTTGCGTTTGATAGGAGCATAGCGATCGCCATTACCGATGGCCTGGCCGATAACCCCAACTCGATCGCCGCTGCGGGGATAGTAGTCCCATGGAGTATTTTCCCGAAAAGGATGGAAGAAATTAGCGTTAATTGCCAATTGCAGCTTAAACTCCCTCAAAAATTCTGAAGTAGTGCGGGCCTTAGTTGCCGTCCGATCTGAAGTGAGTTTACCAGGGGTGACTAGAACTTTAATTCCTGGGGTGTTTAAGTCAATGGTAACGATGTGGATCGTCATTGGACGAGGGATCGATCGCACTTCTCTTTTGTAAATAATACCAATTTTCAAAAGTAGCTAGAGCAATAGAGCATTCAGGATATGCTCCCACCCAGTCAAAGAATGAATGATATCTTCTGATAATTGTTTGACAATTTCGCCGACTTTATCTTTGACATCTGACA
>JAHHHA010000045.1 GCA_019359615.1 Cyanosarcina radialis HA8281-LM2 | reverse complement strand
GAGCATTTGAGAACTAGTTTAGCTAAAATTTTGAATGATTTGACTTCAGAAGCGATCGCTTCTTTGACGGGATGGCAATTTATTCGTGACGCACTATCTGTAGCAAACATTTAGCGAATTCATATTACTCGTTCTGCCGCAGGAATCGTCAGCCGCCCTACGCCGCATCCAACATCTAATACCTGCATTCCAGGAGCCAGATTCAGCCGCTCTAAAATCGTCGAACTACCAGCAACCGCATTCACGTAAGGATTTTCTAGGAACCAGGCTAACCAGGCAGGGCAAGGTAAGAAGCGAAAGCGTACAGCCCCTCGCCACCAAAGGCTAACCCCGATCGCCACTAAAAGAAACATGGCAGTGTCTAGAAGAAATGTCTTCATTTTCCTGTCCCCATCTAGCAATTAATCTTTCAATTTCAACCTGAAAACTCTGCAATCGATCGACGGCTCGATCGATTGCCTGAATCAGTTTTTCTATCTTTTGTCGAACTGCTTCACCAGGGCATTGGTGCTGTTCGCAAATTTGCAGCAGTTCTTTAATTTCTTGAAGCTTTAAACCCAGATTTTGAGCGCCTTTAATCAGAGTTAAACGCTCGAATACGTCAACAGAAAATAGACGAAAACCACCAGAACTACGGGCAGGCGATCGCAATAGTCCGAGTTCGTCGTAGTAGCGTAGCGTTTTAATCGGTATTCCGCTTCTGCTAGCAACCTGACCGATCCGAAGTAGATTCGATTTCTGGGAAGGCATAGTCACCTCCAACCTCTAATTGCCTTTCAGAAATGGCTGGTTGAGCAAGTCATCTCAAGGAGAGAAATGCCCTAAATCGATCGAAATCATGCCAGCAGCATGACAAACGAACAAACAGGCGATAAACATTCCGATCGCGCCCATGATGCGGTTAAGCCAACCGAGAATAGCTGGATGACTGGTTTGGGAATCGGTAGTTTGAGGTGCTTGAGAAATCGGTTCGATATGTTCGTGCATGAGGATATCCTCCAAGTCATTCAAAAGGCATAGTCGATCGCGATTCACGGCAGATAAGCATTGGTGACATACTGCTGCACCATGCGGTGGGTGTTGAAAAAGGAAGCATTGAGCGCGATCGCGTGGCGCATGACCTCGATCCAGCGATCGCGATCGTGGTAGAACATGGGTACGATCGCATTTTCTAGCTTGCGATATAAATCCTCCGCATCCTGCCAATTCAACGCCTCTGAAGCCGAATATTCTGGCTCTTGCGACCCGATCGACCAACCAGTGATGCCTTCTAGATGCCCCTCGATCCACCAGCCATCTAGAATGCTGAAACTGGGCACGCCGTTATGAGCGGCTTTCATGCCAGAGGTTCCCGATGCTTCCATGGGGCGCTGCGGCGTGTTCAGCCACAGATCGACCCCAGAAACAATCGATCGGGCAAGATCCATGTCGTAGTTCTCCAAAAATACTATCGAAATTCGATGCTGTAGCTGCCGGGAAACCTCTACCACCCGCCGAATTAGCTCCTTGCCACCATAGTCTTGGGGATGGGCTTTACCTGCAAAGACAAACTGTAAAGCCCCAGCTTGTTCGGAGATCGCTGTCAGCCAATCGAGATGGGAAAAAATCAAGTCTGCTCGTTTGTAAGCAGTTGCTCGGCGAGCAAAACCGATCGTCATCACCTCCGTGGATAGGGAAACGTTAGTTTGTTCTCTAACCAAAGACAGAAGATGAGTTTTAGCTACCATGTGAGCCTGCCAGATTTCCTCGCTGGGAATGTTAATTGCCTGCCTCAACATCGCTGGGTCGTTACTCCAGCCAGGAATATGTTGGTTGTATAGGGTTCTGAAGCTGTCGCCAGTCCAAGTCCAGGAATGCACGCCATTGGTGATGTGATGGATGGGATAACCGGGAAACATTACCTGAGAAACTTCCTCATGCCGCTTGGCCACGCCATTGACATAATGGCTCATGTTCAGTCCCAGCAACGTCATATTCAGTCGATCGGTGCCACAAAGCATCTGCAATACCTCGAACGGCACCACCTGTCCTAGTACCTGTTGCACCAGTTCGTAGCTAAAGCGATCGTGTCCTGCTGGAACGGGAGTATGAGTCGTAAAAACGCACTGGTTTCTGATGCCAGTGAAATTCCAACGATCTAGCTGCCTGCCGCTGTCGCTTTCCAATAGTTCTAGAATCAGGAGACTGGCATGACCTTCATTCATGTGGAAACGCTCGATCCCGCTGTATCCAAGTGCCTTCAGCATCCCGATCCCGCCGATGCCTAGCAAAGCTTCCTGAGCCAAGCGATAGCGATCGTCCCCTCCATAGAGAGAATCTGTTAGAGTTCGATCGAAGTCGCTGTTGCTGTCAATATCCGTATCCAACAAGATTAGGGGGACGGTGTAGCCGCTCAGCCCTACAATGTCATACTGCCAAGCTCGAACCCGAACCGTTCGTTGCTCGATTTCCAACTCGATAGTTTCCGGTAACAGGTGCAGGAAGTCCTCTGAATGCCATTGCTCTGCCCGCTCCTGCTGTCCGCCGCCCCGATCGAGTTTCTGATGAAAGTAGCCTTTTCGATACAGCAGGGTTACGCCCACTGCTGGGACGCGCAGATCGGCGCAGGATTTTAAGGTGTCGCCCGCCAGGATGCCTAATCCTCCGCTGTAAGTGGGCATCGCCGCACCAACTCCAACTTCCATTGAAAAATAGGCAATCTGTCGATTGGCTTTGGCTTCGTCTTGAGTCGTACTCACCAGGACATCGATATATGCCTCTGGATGTTGAAAAAATCGATCGCGACAGAATTCCGAACAGAAATGTACCTTTCGATCTTGGTAGAACGCCGTCACCTCTCTACCAGATTGAACTGTCATGCCACAAACTGGGTCTTTGAGAATTGCCACCATACCGCTGTCCTCGCTGCGTCAAGCAATACCAATTTGAAAAAAGAACTGGGCAGATGGATCGGTCAAACCCAGACGGAGAAGCCTATTCGTAATCCTTTCATCCAAAATCCAAAATCCAAAATGGTATGATTAGCCCCTTTGGTGTTCAACCTTTTTTCTTCGCGGTTGCCACCACAGGGAAAATCCTGTAGCGAGCAACACCAGTAAGCCAAGTGCATTCAAGAATGGATAGATTGCTTCCAGATTGAGAATGCCAAAATCTCCCTTGTGAATATCCAGCAACCATCTGAAATCGCTATCCTTACCTGCGACATCCAGGATTTGATAAATTGTCCCAGTTGTCAAAGAGATTAGGAGCGGTACTATCATTACAGGGGCAAGGGCGCGATGAAGTTGACGAAACCGGACTTGACGACTTTTCATGGTGAAAACCTCTACGTTACGATCGAATTAACGAGTTGGTTGCAGGTTGCCAACGCGAGTAGATAACGCATTCACTCTGAAGCAACTGATACCAATTTGAAAAAAGAACTGGGCAGATGGATTAGCCAAACCCAGATGGAGAAGCCTACTCGTAATCCTTTCATCCAAAATCCAAAATCCAAAATCCAAAATGGTATGAAATCTCAGTCAGTTCGCCTAAAGGGATTACTGGTAACATAGCTCCTTGGTTGCGCGTAAATAATTGGCTCGCGCGGTTCGACAGGCGATCGCACCATCAGTACAGAACAGGGAGCATGGCGAGTCACATAACCGCTGGTATCTTCTGGAAACAGCTTAGGTAAACCAGAATTTTTCTGCTGTCCAATCACGATGAGGTCGGCTTCCCAGGTACGGGCAAAGTCGCAAATCGCTAGACCGGGAACCCCTGAAACTTGGGCGTATGTAGTAGCTATCCCTAGAGCGTTTGCAATCTCAGCCTGCAACTGCAATAGTTCCAATCCAGCGTCAGCTATGTTTTGTTGTTGCCTGCGGCCAGTATTCGAGCTACTGCTATTCCTGCCCAGAAAGTCCTCGACGGGCAAGGGTGGGGATGCTTCTAAATCGCTTTTTGTCTCCGAAAACAGGACGTGTAACAGCATCAAGCTCGTTTTGCTAGTTGCCAGATTCAGAGCAGTTTCAAACGGATATCTGGCAGTTTTAGAAGGAGCGATCGCGACCAAGATTTTTTGAAACATTTTATTTCTCTTCTGAAGTAGCGAAGTACGCTATCGAGCGATCTGCTTAACAACCCCGATGGTGCGATCGGCGCTCGCGGTGTTGAGAGGGGGAAATACAGATTTCCTCCGTCGGTTGAAAAGATCCGACTGGAAGTTTCCGCTTGAACGTTCCACCCTGCCCTACAGTCATGGCTGAAACATCGAAGGTAAATTCTTGACCGGGTTGTAGCGATTGACAATCGATCGTGACAGCCCGTTTCACCACATAAATAGGTGCCCAAGGACAGCAGTAATAGTGCCCCAGGCGGGTTCCCCATGGGTCAAGAGCGTAGGCGATCGCTCCCTGTGCTAGGGCGGTATCGATCGCTGCCTGAATTTCCAGCGTGCGTTCCGGGTCGGGATCGGCCTGCCAAATCGCCGCGATCGCTGCTCTGGCTTCAGGATTTCGCTGAAACTCGTCTCGGATGGCTGGATCGGTGAGGCACCAGGGATCGAAACCTGCTTCACCAGGAAGGGGGCGTTGAAGTCGGTTAGAAGTCAAGGCAGGCTTTATGGGAGCGGACGAAGGCTGCTCCAGCAGTTGCGGCATCGCCAGAATTTGCCCCAGATGGTAGTAGTGTTCCAGGGCAGCTTTAGCATATCGTTCGATATTAGGATGAACCGCCTGGGGAACATCTGGTTTCCAGAGTTGTTCGGCATAGTCTGCCTCGCTGTTGGCAGCCGCCAGTCGTTGATGAATCTGGTAAATTGTGGGGTGTTTTTCTGGAGGAATGGTTTCGGCTTCAAAAGTGGCGATCGCTGCTTCCGCATGAGTCCGAATCAGCCGGGTGGCTGCTACCATGCCGTCTAGATGGGCGTTCGGACAAGACTCCGACTCTGCCCAAGAAGGCAGGTCTGCTGGGAGATATTCATCTAGCAGATAAGCCGGATTCTGTTGCGCCTGATGCGCTCGGTTGAGCCAGCTTTCGACTTGGCGATAGCAGGCAAGAGCTTGTTTTGCCGTGATGGATGGAACGTACCCCACCGTTGACGGATCGGCTTGATAGTCAGCCTCTAGAAGTCGATCGCCCAGCGTTTGCAGGACAAAAGCATTCCAGGCACAGAGAAATTGCCCCTGATTTGCCAGATCGATCGTCCAGGGATTCAAGCCCTGGATCTTTAATTCCAAACGGCGATCTTCCACCTGTTTGAGCAAGTCATAGACAGTTTGACCTGCCCGCCGATAAGCTTCCAGCGTGTCAGCAGCCACCTCGCCCTTTGCCAGAGCCGCTAGTTTTACCATCAGTCCTGGTCGTGATGCCATACCATTTCCTCCTTGTCGATCGATTTTGGATTTTAGATTTTGGATTTTGGATTAACTCTGCTTGGCAAGAGGCGGCTTCAAACTCCTTCTATTTGGTGGTTCTGCTGAACGCGATCGCTCTCCTCAAGCGCCAACGGTGGCAATTTCAGTTTTTGCCACGATCGGAAGTTGCACCCTCAGAACCGAACAGGTGGCATGGTGCCAGACATAATTGCTAACGCTTCCCAGCATTAGCTCTCTAACGCCGGACGATCCCCGATGCCCGATGACAATCAGATCTGCTTCCCACTCCTCAGCAACAGCACAGATAGTTTCACCGGGATTGGCCACGAGATCGCCCGTTGGTTGGGCGTAATCTGCATCTATGCCAGCGGCGATCGCCCGCTCGTTATAGGCTTGGAGAAAATTTAAACCTACTTGCTCGTAAATTTTCCACTGCCGTTCGTAAGACTGTACTTCTGCCTCAACCGACTCAGGACTATAATTCCCGCTGGTGCGCTCTTCGATCTGGGGAAACTCTTGCTCCTGCACGTTGGGGACGTGGAGGAGCAGTAAGTTACCGCCGATGGCTTTTGCCTGGGCGATCGCCGTTTCAACCACATACTCGGCCAGATCCGAGCGATCGAGGGCAACCAGAATTTTGCGAAACATAGAAATCTCCTTTACTCTTCTTTAGCCTGTTACCACTTATTAATCGGGCAGTAATCTACACAATCAATGGCGTGCTTGGTTAGTACGGTTGATGGGTGAATTGTGCATTGAAGAAAGGGATTATGGCTAAAATACCGACAATGATGACAAGGGGCTTGAGGAGGGAGCTTGAAGCTAAATAAATGTGGTTGCCCTCGCTTAGGACGGAAGGCATAAATTGCCGCAGCGATCGCCGAGATCGCCACAAAACCGACCGCGATCGGAACGCTTACATCTGATGTAGAAAGCTTTTCAATCCCCCGATAGCTTGGAGAAAAGTAATTAGATGGTATAGTTGCTATCGATTTTGCTTCCATGATTTAAAAGTGATTTCAAGCCTCTATTTCTGGTTGATGTTTGGTTAAAGCTTCCTGGAGTTTGGCTTCATCTTCTTTTGATAGAGAAGTTCGCAGCACTTTCCCCTCGAACTGGCTCAATTCATCCAGCACTTTATCTGGTGTAGACTTTTTCACCAGAACGAAAATAGCCGAAGTTCCCGGTTCGATCGTGTCGCCAATTTCTCGAATGAAGTTGTCATCAATGCCAATATCCGTCAAAGCACCAGAGATCGCACCGACTGCCGCTCCAAAGATTGCCAGCAGGGGATGGAAAAATATCAGCCCGATCAGCAACCCCCAAAAGCCCCCGCTCAAAGCCCCGGAAGTCACCAGTTCTTGAGTTTGTTTGATTTTGACTTTGCCTTCTTGGTTGCGAACAACGATCGCCGCATCTTCCAGATCGACTAAATACTCTCGTTCCAATTTTCTGAGTTCGATTAGCACTTCGTCAGCTTTAAACTCATCTCGAAAACCAATTACAATTAAATCGCTCATAAGCGTTACCTGTTTGAAAAAAATCTGTAATTCCAAGTTTTTTACTTAACCAGCAGGCGGTTATACAAACGAGCGATCGCTGCGGCGTATAACCCAGTTCCCAAAGACCAGAACAACAACCCAGTAACGAAACTGCCCAGACTGACAACTCGCACTATTCCAGTTAAATTCAAGTGCAGGATGTAGCCGAAGAAGGCGGTGCTGGCCTGCGGTGCCAGGGCAACAAACACCACGCAGATGGAGTAAACCAACCCGGTGAGCATAGTTGTGGACAAGAAGAGCGATCGCCCATTCAACTTGGCAACGACGTAATTGCGGTGGGCGCGTTCGGATTCGGAATGGTGGGTACTAAGTGTCATAGTGAGATTCCTCTGAATTTGACGAGCGTGGATGTTTAGTGCGACCCCAGGGCCAAAAAGCTGGAGTGCGTTCGGCATAGTGGGCATACTCCTCACCAAAGTCTTTCAAGGCTTCCCGTTCTTCCTGGCGTGCCAACCGGATATACATAAATACCAGAACTGGAAACATCAGTAGCGTCAGAACCGTAGGCCACTGGAGCAAGAAACCTAGCATGATGACAATAAACGCCGCGTACTGGGGATGGCGAATCGTGGCATAGGGACCAGACCTGGCCAGGGTATGGCTGCGCTGTGCTTTGTACAGAACATCCCAAGCTGATGCCAGGTAAATAAATCCACCAAAAATCAGGATGCTGCTGAGAATATGGAGAAAGTTGAAATGCGGATCGCCCTTCATCCCTAGCAACGTCCACCACAGATGTCCGGCATCGTGAGACAGCAGATCCATTTGCGGATACTGCCGTTGCAGCCAGCCGGAGAGCAGATAGATGGTGAGGGGAAAGCCATACATTTCGGCGAACAGTGCCACGATAAAGGCAGAAAATGCACCGAACGATCGCCAGTCGCGCTGGCTCTTGGGCTTGGTAAAACTGAACGCAAAGATAATAAAGACCAGGGAATTGATGATAACTAGAGTCCACAGACCGTAGGCAGGAAGGGGATTTGGCATAACAGAATTTCCTGATTTAATTGGGATTGAATTGCTGCCCGGAGCGATATCAAATCTGTTTAGCAAAGGTTGGTTTGCCCTCACCCCGCCTCCGGCACCCCTCTCACAAGCTTGGGAGAAGGGAGGGGGTGAGGGCACCGATTCATGGTTTTAAAAACCGGATTTCGTGTGAGTTGCTAGCGTCGAAGTTTATTGCTGCCGCCACTGTCTGACTGGTCATCACCCGACCAGACGTTACTGCCACCATGTCCGGCGTGTCCGTTACCAGACTGGTTATCGCCTCCCCCGTGCCCCCCATGTCCTCCGTGCATAAATAGGTGCATCAACGGGCAAAGCAGTAGAAACGCCCAAGGCAGAACGGGAATCAGGTGTGCCAGGTGTTCGGTCACGAGAAAAAAGGCAATTATACCCAGAAAGACATACAGGGCAATTTTGGCGGGCGATCGCCAAGAGGAAGTATGAGGGGAACGATCGTGGTGATGGGTCATATCAACCTTCCTGACAATGAATTTTGGATGAAAGGATTTTGGATTTTGGATTTCATGCCCGTTCCCTGCGATCGGACGTTCACTGGGTTGATAGCTTAAAGCCTTTGAGCAACGATGAATTGACAATGACCGATAGGGAACTGAGGGCCATGGCAGCAGCCGCAATAATCGGACTCAAAAAGCCAAACGCAGCGATCGGCAGCCCCAGAGTGTTGTAGATGAATGCCCAGAACAGGTTTTGTTTGATTTTTCGCATCGTGGCCCGAGAAAGGCGGATCGAACCTACCACGTCGCGAACGTCGTTTTTGACCAAGATGATGCCGCCAGTTTCTTTGGCCACATCGGCACCAGAACCGATCGCAATCCCAATGTCAGCAGTTGCCAGCGCCGGGGCATCATTGACCCCATCCCCCACCATCGCCACCACATCTTTCCGGGATTGAATTTCCTTAATGACGTTGGCTTTGTCTCCCGGCAAGACTTCGGCAATTACCCGATCGATCCCCAGTTGGCGGGCGATCGCTTCGGCGGTACGACGGTTATCCCCAGTGAGCAAAACCACTTTTACCTTTTCTTTGGTTAAGGCAGCAACCGCCTCCCTCGCCTCCGGTTTGAGCGTATCGGCAACTGCCACAATCCCAGTTAGTAAACCATTACAGCCCACTAACATGGCGGTTTTGCCGTCATTCTCTAGCTCCGTCAACCGCTCTTCCACTTCGGGGTAAATCTTGTAGTTCTGGTCTTGGAACAGGCGGCGATTTCCCAGGAGGACGCGATCGCCATTGACGCTTCCCCGAATGCCATGTCCCGGAATGGCTTCAAAGTTCTTGACGCTGTGTAGTTCTAGCCCTCGATGTTTGGCTTCCCGGACGATCGCCTCACCCAACGGGTGTTCCGAACCGATTTCCACTGCTGCTGCCAGTCGTAAAACCTCATCTTGAGAGCGATCGGATAACGCCACTACATCGGTAACGCTGGGTTCGCCTTTAGTGAGGGTTCCGGTTTTGTCAAACACGACTACCGATAGGTTCTGCGCTCGTTCCAGCACTTCCCCTCCCCGAATCAAGATGCCATTTTCCGCACCTTTACCCACCCCAACCATCAGCGCGGCAGGCGTGGCTACGCCTAGCGCACAAGGGCAAGAGATAATCAACACGGCGATAAATGCTAGCAATGCCTGTGGGAAGTTACCTGCAATCCACCAACCAATAAAAGCAATGATGGCGATGATAATGACCGCAGGCACAAAATAGCTTGTCACCTTATCTGCTAGCCGTTGGACTTGGGCGCTACTGCCTTGTGCCTCTTCGACAAACTTGATAATTTGTGCCAGGGCGGTTTCAGAACCTACTCTGGTAGCTCGAAAACGGAACAATCCCGTGCGATTGAGCGTGCCACCGATTACCTCTGCACCCGCAACTTTTTCCACGGGAATCGATTCTCCCGTCAACATCGATTCATCGACGGAGGAGTTGCCCTCAATCACGACTCCATCGGTCGGTATCCGTTCTCCCGGACGTACCACCACTACTTCATCTACCATCACGCTTTCGGCGGGAATTTCCATTTCCATGCGATCGCGGATGACTTTGGCGGTTGCAGGTTTGAGATCGAGTAATTTCCGAATTGCCGCCGAGGAATTCTTTTTGACGATTTCCTCCATGTACTTGCCCAGCAGGACGAAGGCAATAATGATGGCAGAGACTTCAAAGTATACTTCCCGTTCGGCTACCCGGACGGGCAAAATGTTAGGAAAGAAGATGACAATGACGCTATAAACGTATGCCACTGTCGTTCCCAGTGCGATGAGAAAGTCCATGTTGATGCTGCGGGTACGGATGGCATTCCACGATCCGACGTAGAACGACCAGCCACCGATAAATTGCACGGGGGTCGTCAGAATAAACAGCCATACACCCCAGGTAAACCAGGGGAGGGAGGGAATCGGAACCCAGGTGACTAACGTTACGCCTGCTGCTAACCCCAGAAATGCTGCCGCTCGCATAATCGCCAGCAGTAGCACCCCAGTCAGAGCCAGAGTGACCCGCTTTCGCATCGACTTGAGTTCCCGTTCTGGGTCGAGGAAGGTATTGAGGCAATTCTGGCTGCAAAAGTAATAGCTGCGCCCGCCGCGATCGGTTTTCAGGGCAGTAGCTTTGGGAATTACCATGCCGCAGATCGGATCTTTGGCCATCTCGCCTGGAGATGGGGCGAGAGCAGTTCCATGGTTATGTCGGTGATGGTTATGGTGTGTCATCCTTTCAATCCTTCGGCTAGTGTTTGAGCGCGACGTGCTAAAGGGAAAAGCTGTTGGCGAGCCGTTATAGTTAATCGGTATCTACTCGGATGGTTGAGTCTCAAAGGTTTTCTGGCAGTGCGGACTACAGAAGTAGTAAGTTTGGCCATCCCGCTCGGACTTGAGGGCAGTGGCAATATTAACTGTCATGCCGCAAATGGGATCTTTGGCAGTTTTGCCGTCCGAAGTTTTTTTACGTCCAAATAGGTTGTCGAGCATTTCTTAACTCCTTGTGAATAGGATCGATTAATAGAAAAGCGATAAGCGATCGATCTTTATAGAGAATCGATCGCAGCCTTTAACTTTGCTCTTACCTGTTCGGCAATCTCTTTCAAATCAGGATTTTCAATTGCCTGCATCGATGCCATCGGATCGACCGCCGCCACTTCAACTCCTGCTGTCGTTTGTTGCACGATTACATTGCAGGGCAACATCGTGCCAATCTTGTCTTCCACCTGCAATGATTGGTAAGCAAAGGATGGATTGCAAGCCCCCAGAATTTTGTAGCTCTGCATTTCCACATCTAATTTTTGCTTCATGGTGGCTTGCACATCAATTTCAGTGAGGATGCCAAATCCCTGCTGTTTCAAGCCCTCGATCGCTTTTACTACAGCCTCATTAAAGGAAATATCCAGAACCTTATTAAAGTAATAATTCATGGCTAGTTATCTCCCGATCTAAACCCTGTTTCTCAATGCAATATTGAAAATCGGAGTCATATTAACTTGACTTAATGACTAAAATATTGAAAGCAAAAACATCATTCTTTAATCATCTTTTGAATTTTAGGTTGATAGAATATTTTACCTATTTACACATTAGATTTCCGCTCTAGTTTTGTCCAATACCGTTTAGGATCGCGATTGATACCTTGAGGGTATTAATCACTGGCAATCATGAAGCAGAGGCATCTTGAATAGCAGATCTTCACCTTCGCGCTCGTTTTCAGTATTAATTTGACGGGCAATTTCCCGCACTATTTCCAGAAAAACAGGGATCGTTGGCGATAGATTTTCTCGTCGCCAAGCGATCGCCAACTCTAGTTCTTCTATAGGCGGTTGTAGTTGGCGGTAGACGACACCCGATCGCTGCAAATGTCTGACCGAAGCTGGTAAAAGTGCAACTCCCAAGCCTGCTGCCACAAAACCCAGGATGCTTTGGACTTCATCGGTTTCTTGCGTCAGCCTGGGGCTAAATCCTCGGCGACGACAAACTGAAATTATATGGTCGTACAAGCCACACTTCTGATGCCGGGGACAGACGATAAACGTTTCGTCTTTTAGGTCTTCTAGATTCACTGTGAGGTGCTGAGTTTGGGGATGCTCTTGGGGTAGGGCAACGATCGGTGGCTCTCGTAAAACCGTTTTCACTATCAGATCGCCAGTGTCAAAAAGCGTTGGCACCACGAAGCCCACACCGATGCGAGCCGCGTGTAATGCTTTGACCTGCTCGCCCGTCGTCATCTCGCGGACAATCAGGCTAACTCTCGGAAACCGCTTGCTGAACGTTTTCACCGTCAAAGGCACAATGTCATAGGCAGATGACCCTTCAAATCCCACCACTAACTGACCCGCTTCACCCCGGCTGGCAAGCCGTGCCAGGGTAGCCGCCTCTTCAACCTGCGCTAGAACTCGGCGGGCTTCAGTCAGATAAACCTGACCTGCCTTCGTTAACTCAATTCGGCGAGTAGTACGGTGAAAGAGTTCGACACCTAGCTCTTGCTCCAACTGCCGGATCTGCCGAGTTAGAGGTGGCTGGGCAATATAAAGCCGTTCCGCTGCCCGTCCAAAGTTCAGTTCTTCGGCTACGGCGACAAAGTAAGTTAGGTGTCGAAGCTCAACGTTCACAATTCAACTCAACGCTCTAATGGGATTGAAGTTTGACAATCGCCAATGAATTAATGGCAAGTTATCTACCGTCGTGAAGGTAGGGATCGGCAGGCTTGGGCAACCGTCCAGAATCGGGGTGTAAAGCACTGGAAATCAGAGATCCCGCGATCGCCCCTACAGTAAGAGCCAGGACAATAAAAAGTGCTTTCATTTTCAATCTCTCTTTTCAGCCGCTAGGGGCTATCTAAACCAGGCTTGCTGCCACTGCTGCATCTGGTTAATTTCAGCCGTTTGAGTGTCAACGATCGTTTGGGCTAATTCGCGAATTTCGGGTTTGTTAGCCGTATTTAGCACCATCTGGGCCATCATGACTGCCAACAGAGCTTGAAACAGTGGAAATAGAGGATTGAACCCCTTTTTTTGGGCGCTCCAAAAAATTGATTCAGAGACACAAGCTTTTCCAGCACTACTAGAAATGAGCCGACCGTACCAGCAATTGACAATAGCGGTAACAGAAATGTTGCGTTCTTGTTTTTCTCCTTGCTTTTCAGTTTAAACTCTCCTCTCGAATAGAAACTCCAGTAAATGCAATCAAAGTTAACATTTATGCTAGAAACGAAGGCTCTATTCAAGCGAAAACCAAGCCGAACTAAAATTCATCTTGGAGATAGATGAATCTTTTATTCAGTCTTTATTACTAATTTATTGGGGAATAATGAAATCAGGATGAAACTAGTCAAGCTTCTGAATTCAAGGATGACGAATTATAAACAACATGAGAAATTTCATCTCGATTTCATTTTGGTATGTAAAGTCGATTGTCAGGGCGATAAGTGCAAAGAGAGCGCTAGTTGCCTCCGGCACGCTACGGATGAGCGATCGCAGCGATGTTGGTTTATATAGCCAAATCCAATTTATCTAAACTCGTTTGATTTTAAGTAAATTTTTCATCTGGATTTCATCAGTGGCTAGCAATGTAGTAGATAGGAAAACCGATCCGAACGAATTAACAGAGGAAAACAGCTATGAAACGGTTAATTTATGCTGCCACATTGACACTAACGCTGACTTCATTAGTGGGAGCAGCTTACGCAGATGAAGTTTCCAGAGAACACCCAAGAGCTACCCAGATTATCCATAGCGGCGCACATCCTAACTCACAGAAAACACCCAATGCTACCTATCATTTTGAGCTACACGTTGGTGGCAATGCCCTGTCACAATTAGAAATAGATCTGCCAGATGGGATCGACGTTCCCAAACAGATTGAGGTCACAGATCGATCGGGCGAGCGGATCGATGCTACAGTTTCGATCGACAACCAAAAAGCGGCGATCGCTTTTGCTCGACCTATTTCTCCTGGAACTATCCTGTCAGTCTCTCTTCAAGGGATCGAAATTCCCCAATCTCGTGGCGTTTGGCATTATCCGATTTATGGCAGATTTGTCGGTCTGACAGCACCAATCCCCCTGGGAACCGTCAGAATTCAAACTTACGGATAAGTACCTGACGATTTCCCTAAATCTCCTAGTAGATCGACAGCAAAGCAACTTCTGTTTCCTCCCTCGATCGCTCCTTAAGCATTGAAAGTAGCAATTGCTAGTAGCGATCGTTCAAAAAAACGCCTAGAAGCAAAAGCATCCAGGCGGGGAATGTCGAGCTATGAAGTGATTTGGGTATGACGCTAAGGGTCTACCTCAACTAACACAAAATAAGCAGCTACTTTCGAGGATAGACTACCGCCGAACCAGCCGCTGCTGCTCCTTCATATTGAATGCCATAAACATTCTTGAGCATATTTTGTAGTTCGTTAATCTCCTGCGTTTGGGCGGATACGATGTCTGCTGCCAGATCCACAAGTCTATGATGATAAGCGCGATCGATAATTTGGCCACCCAATATAATAGCTCCCCAATGGTGCGAGATTAGAGTTTTCATAAACTCAATCTCAAACTGCGAACCATTCAATGAATTGAGTTGACTTAATTTGCTCGCATTCATCTTGTTGGTCGTCGGTGCATACTGGATACCGTACCAGTTAATGAGCCACGATCGCATCGTGTGGATCTCTTGCCTCTGAGCCGCGATGACTTTCTGACAAATTGACTTCAACGCTGGACGAACAGCTTTTTGCAAGCATATTTGCGACATCTGAATGGCGAAGTAGTGATGGTCGATGAAGTCCCTTAAAAAGCCGATTTCGAGTTGCGTGAGTCTCATTCTAGGAGCAGGTTCGCTGGCTACAATACCTTCTAACTCAAGATCGAAAGAGAAGATTAGAAATTAGTATTTTATGCTTGATTTGCATTAACTGCTTACAGTAGATTAATGGCTCTGACTTTGGAGGATATCTATCATAAGTACATAGTGAGAACATACATATTTATTCCTAAAGAAATAGGGAAATTTCATCTGAATTTCATTTCTTTATGTTAAATAGTATCGTTTTAGTCCCTTGTTGCCTTCGATCGCGTGCAGAGGAAGGGAGCCAGATTCCCTTCTGCCTTCTACTTTATAGATCGAGTATGAGAATTTCATGCTGGTTTCATTTATTTAGGAAAAACTGTATATAAAGGAGTTTTGGCACTAGTAATCCAAAATTTAAAATCTAAAATGGTATGAGAGTTCTACTGCTAGAGGATGAGCCAGATCTAGGAGGTGCGATCGCCCGCACTTTAGAGCGAGAAAAGTACGTGGTCGATTGGGTAACTGATGGCACCGCAGCTTGGCACTATCTAGAAAACCAGTGGACGCAGTATACGATAGCGATATTTGATTGGTTAGTACCAGGGATATCGGGAGTGGAGTTGTGCCAGCGGTTGCGGCAGCAAGGAAACTCTCTACCCGTCTTGATGCTGACAGCTAAAGATCGGATGGAAGATAAAATCACAGGATTGGATGCAGGAGCCGACGACTATTTGGTCAAGCCTTTTGGCATGGGAGAATTACTAGCAAGATTGCGGGCATTACAAAGGCGATCGCCTCAATTTCAATCCCAGCAACTAACAGTGGGCAACTTGACTTTAGATTACGCTAACTATAGCGTCAGTTGCCAGAAAGATGAAGGGGAAAAACAGGCGATCGCTCTGACTAATAAAGAATTCCAATTGCTGGAATATTTGATGAAACACCCCAACCAGATCCTCACCAGCCAACAGATTCGCTACCAACTTTGGGAAGTGGGGGCAGACACAGTGAGTAACGTGGTAGCAGCGCAAATGCGGTTGCTGCGACGCAAACTCGCTGAGTTTGCGAGTGAGTGTCCGATCGAAACCGTTCATGGCATTGGATATCGCTTTACTCTGCCATGAATCAAAATAAACTGTTTTATTTCAACCGCCTGCGTCTGGCTCTGTGGTACACCGCAGTCATGAGCCTGATTCTGGCTTTATGCGGATTGGCTGTCTATCGGGCCATGTCTGGGGCTTATTGGCAAGCTTTGGATCGAGAACTGAATTCTGTAGCTGGAACTCTGCACGATTCGATCGAACTGAAGTTGAAGCAACCAGGAAAATTAGAGCCAATCATTCAGCAACTTTTACCAGAGATTTGTCTGGTTGGCTCCAGTTGCCCGATCGATAATTCCAGTTCTCATCGCCATATTTTAGGTGCAATTAACGAAGCCTATTACTACGTGCGTTTTTTTGATAATTCAGGTCGTTTAGTAGCAACCACAGCTTCAGATCCCCAAGGAAAATCTCCTGTCTTCAATTCGGAAACCTGGCAAACCATTAAAGACGATCGAGGAAATCTTTATCACCAAGTTTCCCTGGTTCTACATACTCAAAACAATCTGAATTGGGGATATATTCAAATCGGACGAAGTTTCCAAGATTTAGATACTCATTTAGGTCATCTCCGATTGATTTTATGGCTAGGATTACCTCTAGCTATTCTCTTAATAGCTGCTTCTAGTTGGTGGCTGGCTGGATTAGCCATGCAGCCAATTTATCAATCTTATCGACAGATCCAACAGTTTACCGCCGACGTAGCTCACGAGTTGAGGACACCTTTAGCGGCCAGTCAGGCGACTGTCGAATCAGCTTTGATGATATCTGTATTAGATGAAAATGAGGCTAGAGACATTCTCAAAACCCTCGAACGTCAAAATCTCCGCTTAAGTCAGTTAGTAGCCGATTTGCTGTTATTAGCGCGTTTGGAACGGCAGGCTATACCGCTACGATACCAATCGATTGCCCTCAACGATCTCCTCAGCGACTTAGTAGAAGAATTGGCGGCTTTAGCTATTAACTCGGATATAACACTAAACTTAGAGGTGCGAGTCGATCGACCTCTCATAGTTGAAGGCGATGAAGAACAGCTTTACCGTTTGGTGTCTAACTTAATCGTCAACGGCATTCAATATACCCCCGCTGGAGGCACGGTAACTGCGATTTTAAAGCGACACGAGACTCAGGCTGCGATCGAGATTCGAGATACAGGCATTGGTATTGCCCCCACCGAGCAAAAACGGATATTCGATCGCTTCTACCGAGTCCACAGCGATCGATCGCGTCATACAGGGGGTTCGGGGTTGGGGTTAAGCATTGCCCAAGCTATAGCTCGATCGCATCACGGCAGTTTGGAGGTCAACAGTATCCCCGATCGAGGCTCTACTTTCACCGTCCGATTACCTTTGAAAGCTACCAACAAGTTGAAATCTATCTAAGTCCCTATACCAAATCATTGTTACCTTAATTTCATTCCTATTCGATGTTGATATGACTCAACCCAATTCCGAGCCTTTTAGCGGCACCATTGCTATTACAGTACAACCTCAAGAAAATGGGCAGTATATCTGTCATTTGTCACTGTCTCTGAGCGATCGCAATTCAGATGAAATCCGGTGCTGCGGCATGAGCCGGGAACACGCGATCGCCATGGCCTTAGAAAAACTAGCCGACGACTATCGCCAAAGGGCGGAAGAACTGCAAAATATCGATTGGGATGCCGTAGAGAGATCGGAGTCTGGAGAGCCAATTCTCAAGCACTACCATATAGTTTTGCATTACGAACGGATTGCTGAAGCCAAGTCGAAGTTCGAGGCCAGACACGACACCCTGATGGGAAATACCGTTGTTGAAAATGCTCGGATCGCTGCGATCGCGATCGAGCCAGATTTGCCAATCGAGCCATTAGTTCGACAATGGGATTAATTTGAAGTAGCTAAAAAGATGGCTCCTTCTTACTGGCAAGATGCGACTAACTACCTCACCCGGACCTATGAAGTCATGGCGGGTTTGATTGTCTCCTATCCCGATGCGGTTCTCCAAAAGCGGAGCAATCCTTTACAGACTTTGATGAGGGCCGTTGGCCGTTACCCTAGCAGCAAATCTCCGTCAAAGCCGCCGATGCCATCTGGCAGCGACTGGAAGCACAACTGGAAACTATCTCTCCGTCGCGATTGCTGGCAGTTGGGGAAGAGTCGCGGCAGTGCGGACTCTCGCGGCAGAAAATCGGCTACCTGAAGGCGATACGTGCTCCGCACACGCTACGCGAACGTCCGTGGTTTTGAGTCGGGAACCCTCACCCCCAGCCAGTGGGAGAGGATGAACGACAAGGAGGTGGTTGGTCAACTGGTGGCTATCAAGGGAATTGGTAAACGGACAGCCGAAATGTTCCTGATTTTCCATCTCAATTGCCCCAATGTCCTGCCCCTTTCCAACTTGGGACTGCTCAACGCCATCCGGCTGCACTATGGCAACCTGAGTGCGGCGGAAATTCAGGTTCTTTCCCAACGATGGCAGCCGTATCGCACCGTGGCTACCTGGTATCTGTGGCGCAGCCTCGACCCCGTAACAGTGCAGTATTAAGGAAAAACGGAAGCGATCGCGTCTGACAAATTCACGAACATCATGATTCATAGAACGAGTTGTTTTCATATTAAACGACGATCTCAATCCGATAAAATTGGCAACAAAAGAGCAAATTTACTAAGCTGCAAATTGAGCGCCAGTTGCATATTTGGTCAAAAGGTATAATTGAAATCGATATGAGTATTGCAGGAAAAAAGTCTAGCCTGGGAGATGAATATCAACTGCGTGTGGCTCTCCACTGGTTGATTAAACTTTTAGAGGACGATGCTATCGAAAGCATCCAAGTTAATTCAACTGGGTTACTAGGGGAAAATTCTTCGGTGACTGTAGATGATATTGTCGTTCTCTACAAAAATGGCCGTGCTTGTTTTATTCAAGCGAAGAAGAATCAAACTGACCACAAAGCTTGGTCGTTTTCAGACAAGGTATTAAAGGATGAATTATGTAAGGCTCGCGACCAGTTAGAGTCGAGAGCTAATTCTGAAGTTAAGTTTTACTCTCGCTCGCCCTTTGGCGATTTGGCAAGTTTAAAGGAAAATTGTAAACTTATTCACGAATACTCAGCTTTTCACCGCGAGGCAGATAGCAATCAACAGAAATCATTAGCAACTCTAGCAAAAATTTTAGAACGTAGCGAACAGGATACTTATTCTCTAGTTAATAAAATCAGTTTTGACACACCTAAAGATTTTGATGAATGGGATCGTCAAAACAAGTTAGATTTAGAGCGATTAATCCCAATGGCAGATCTGGCAATCGACGTACTGGAACGCTATTTGGTAAGTCACGAAACAAATTTAAGAGATACAAAACCCACAATTACCCGCTCGGATGTATTAGCTAAATTAACCGAAAAAGGAATAAGTCCAACCCCAAAACGTACTGAAGCAGAAATCCTTGCAGCATTCAAACAAGCTTCAACTATTGGACGAAACTGGTTGCGAACTATAGATGGCGAACCGATTCCCCGTTCGGAGCCGACCAAAATCATTGAATTAATCGATCGGGGAAGCCGAACTATTTTACTCACAGACCGTCCTGGTAGCGGAAAAACTTGCGTTTTGCTAGACCTTGTAGATTACATCGAGCGCGAAAAAGAGTCCGTTTGGGGACTTTTATTTATTAAAGGCGATCTATTTACCAATGTGGAAAGCGAACGAGATCTAGTAGGTCAAGGCTTCCCCGAAGATCTTGTCGGTCAATGCGCCCGCCTCTCCGATTTTCGCAGAGTTGTTGTCGTAATTGATTCCCTGGATGTTTTATCGCTGAGTCGCCAGCACGAAGCCCTGAAGGTTTTTCTAAGAATCATCGATCGCCTAGAAAAAATCGATAAAGTGACTATCGTTACAGCTTGCCGCAATTTTGATTTAGAGTACGACCCCTTGCTTCGAGGTCGTTCGTGGCAGCATAAAATCTACTTACAACCGCTGGATTTTGAAAACGAAGTTAAGCCTTTTTTAATCAGATGGCAGGTCGATATCTTCAACTTAACCCCGGAACTCAGGGCGTTGTTACAAATACCTCAAAACTTACGGATTTACGAAAAACTAGCAAAACTTGGCGTTCGGTCCCAACCTGCATCTGCCTACGAACTGTATGACAGCTTTATTAATGAAGTCGTAGTTAAAAATCCCAGGCTTGGTAATAATGCTATCGTGGCATTGCAAAATATGGCCGAACGGCTGATGCAAAACCGAATAAAATCGTGCATTAAGGCATCTTTTGGGGTCAGCGAAGATATTGTTAGGGAGTTAATTAGCCAAGAAGTTCTCTTAGAAAATTCTCCTGAAGTTTTAGAATTTAGCCATCAAACTTTAGGAGAATGTATTACCGTCCAAGCCGCGTTAGCTAAAAACCAAACTTTAGCGCAATTTATTCTCGATTGCCCTCAACTTCCTTTTATCCGTCCGGCAGTTCGAGCATTTTTCTTTTATTTGCGTGCTTATCAGCCCGATTCCTTTAGGCGACAGGTGTGGGAGGTGTTATCCCATGATGAAATTGCTTACCACGTTCGCAGGCTGGTTTGCGAATCCTTTGCTGAAATCTCGCCTGTGGATGAAGATTGGCGATCGCTGCGGAGAATTTTCCAACAATTCCCAGATTTATTTCAACGTTTGTTGTTGAGGGTAAACAATCGAGCTTGGTTTAATATTGTTACGCGCAATTTGTTTCCTGAAGTTTTATCGTCAGAACAACGGGAAAAATGGTTGCTTCAGATTGTCGGGCATTTAAGCGTGTGGATGAATATCTACCCTGTAGAGGTAGTGGCACTCTGGCGAGAAGCGATCGCACAACCATGGGCCAATACGCAGAGTGTAGCCCAAACAATTAATTCTGCATTAATTAATTTTCAAGCTTGGAAGACTAACGGTATCCGGGAAATACTGGAAGCCATAATTGACAATCTTAACGCCGAATATAGCTTCGTTGGCGATTCTCTTAGCAAGTGGATACAAGCAACTAATTCTGGAGATGATTTACTGTGGAGATACATCACCAAAAATATTTCCTCAGAAGATGCGTGCAGTTTAGATTTGCGCGATCGGCTGCGTTGTATGCCTCATGATTTTCACGACGACAACTTTCTAGAAATCCGTTTTTGTCAATCCGATACGTTGCTAAATTTAGCGTTGAATGAATTAGAACGTTACAGTGCTGCTAGCCCAGCAATATATGGAGCAGATAGATTGCGGGGAGCATTTTTACGCTACACCTCATGGCAAAGCAGGCATAGTCGTAGTATTCTCGATTATGATGATATTCATGCTTTACTGAACGCGGTTGAGAAGGCAATTAAATACCGCGCTCGCCATTATAAAAATTGGTGGATTGAGAACGAAGAACGATTGCGAAACTCTCAAGAGTTAGCCATACGTTATTTTGCGATTGAAGCTTATCAAGAAAATATTGATTATTCCGGCTTAATTAGGTTTTGGACTCCGATCGCCGAACTCAATTGTTTGGCAGGATTTTTATTTCTAAATGAGTTTTTTCAAGCTTATATTCACGGGGTAGAAAAACTGTTACAAGATGACAAAATTCTTCGCGACAGCGACTTAAGCTACGAATTAGGTCAACTCATGCACGCGGCTTACCCGAAAATCTCAAAATCAGCGCGAGAAGCTAATCAAGCAACGATTTTGTCGCTGTTGTCTGAAAGGAAGGAGTATGAAGAAGAGCTTTCTTTTTGGGCGTACCACCATTTATACGATTTATGCCTTTTAATTCCCTGCATCTTCCGCAATGAAAATATTCAGGAATTTATCGAGCGTGTAGAAAACGATTTTGGCTACACCCGTCCCGAACCTAATATTCATAGCTGGGGCGGATGCGTAGTGCCACCACTATCTCCCCAAGACTTACTCAAACTATCAGATAAAGGGATTTTTCAACTACTGCGTCACTACCGAACAGATAAAAATCCACACACCTTCGACAGAAATATGGTGGGTGGATTTAGTGAAGTTAAAAGGGTATTGAGTGAGGCTTGCTCCTTAGATCCAGCAAGGTTTGTAGCGTTATTCACCCAGTTTATTGAGGAAAACGATCGGGATTATTTATGTGCTGTTGTAGAAGGGGTCGCGACTCATCTGCGCTCTCGCTTTAGTAACCTAAGTCCAAGACAACCATGGGAACCGATCGAACCGCTGCCAGACGGAAAAAAACTCGCCACTACTTTACTCAATTGGCTGGAACGCTATGCGATTATATGGGAAGAAGGTCGCACTCTTAGCGCAGCTTTAGAAGCTTGTTGTGAGGTATTAATTGATTTTAATTCAGCCGAACGGCTATCGCTATTACTATTCTGGCTGTACTCTAAATATTCTAGCGATCGAGAACTTAGAGCCGACAGCCAAGATCCTGATTTCGCACGTCTTAATTGTGTCCATGGTGTTGGAGCAGAAAGTGCAATAAGGCTTTACAACAGACTATTAGAAAAAGAACAACCCGTTCCCGAATTGCTGTTACTACTGCTGCGCCACATTGCCAGCGATAAGGCAATTTATGTAAGACTTCCCGTTCTCGATCGACTTCCATTCCTCATGTCCAAAAAACCTGAGTTGGGATGGCAACTGCTAGCCGATATTTTCCAAGAACCTCAAGCCCATTTATGGAAATATATAGAGTGGTGCTTGTACTATCAGTATCGAGATAACTTTAACCTAGTTGCGCCCTACTTAAATCGTCTCTTGCTCGAAGGGATGGATGAAGCTGGCGAGACTTGGGGACGAATTTCTACACTAGCAAGCTTAGCCGGACACATCAGGCAGGAAGAACTATTTAAAACCTTGGAAGAAACCCAGAATCATGCTGCCTGGAAGGGAGCAACTCAAGTGTTCGTAGCTAATTTAGACTTACAAGAACATACAGCAAAATGTATCTCTGGATTATTTACTATTTTATGTTCTGAATATTTATCTGACGATATTATTTTTAAAATAGATAGATGTTTTGAAGCAGAAAAGACAAAAAAACTTATGGGACGTAGGCTGGCTTTGGCTTTTATTGAAGGCATTTCGCCATCTACAACAGTTTTCAAATTCGATGGATTTCTCAAATGGTTAGGCCATGAATCCTCTCGCGATCCGTTATCTGGGCTGGAGTTAACTGAGGCACTGGCGGAAAAATTTGAAACCATGACAGATGCAAGTTTACTCTGGCAAACAGCACCATTAATTTCGGCATTAAACGAAATTTTACGGGAAGCTGATGAAACCGACGACCCAAAACTAATCCAGCGTGCGATCGATCTGCAAGATCGTTTTTTGAGATTGGGTATACGCGGGATAGAGGAATTACTTAACAGTGCTGCACGGGAGTAATTCAAGCCACAGCTACTCACAAATCCAGCACCAGTTGGATCTGGCCCCTGGTGCGCCCAGTTTCAGGTAGAGGTTCGGGATGCTCTGACACTGCCTGACAGTATCGGGCGTAGTGACACCTGGCGCACCCTTCAGAAGGCGTGGCCTCCCAGACCTCATCTGTTCGCAACCTCAATGCCAATTGACTAACAGTTGCCTCTACCCACTCCTTGTGGTCGGCGCTGGCATCAAAACTCATCTTCTCGCAGGTTCGCAAGGACAACAGGCTCAACTGTCGCAAGCTCTCTTGGTATCTTTGTTCGAGTGCCAGATAGTAGAAGCCGATTTGCAGGTCGATCTCTTCTAAGGTAGGGAGTTTGAGTTCTTTATTTGACTTGTATTCGATGAGTTCGAGTCCGTCTTCCAGATAGTCGAGACGATCGTATCTCCCCCACAACAAGAACTCTAGATTCTCCACTCGCAAGTAGCCCTTGATCCGGCCTTCTACTGCCAACGGCCTTTTCAAGGCGGTTTCTGGCGCGATGAAATTTTGGTAGTACCTTTCGAGAATCTCTTGACCTTCAGTTACTTGTCCCGGACTCAAGTTAGTCGATCGTTCCTGCCAGCACTGCAACAGCCAGTCCATCTGGGGTAAGGGATCGAGGTAATGCCAGTCGCGGTGAATTTTAGCCAGGGATTGATGCAGGGCGGTTCCCAAAGCAGCGGAACCGAAGAACGCAGGGGTTTTCAGCCCCAGTTCGTAGCGGAAATAATAAGATTGGGGGCAGCGGTGGTAAGTCTGAATTTTCGTGGCAGTAATCTGGTAAGAGGTAGCCATAATGTGATGTTAGAGTCGAAAGCAGGTATTAGCCCGCGCCCCTCTCGGTTAAATCTGGTGCCACCATCAAATGTCAGGTCAGGGTTTTCTGTCTCATTCCTAGTTGACGGTAATAAGTTTCTGGAGAAGTTGTCCGTGGTCTGAGCCAGGTTTCTAGATGTTCTGCGATGATTCCATTCTCTAATAATATTGGGCGTTGTTCTCGCTGGGCGCGATCGCGGCGATTTCAACTCAGGGCTTAATTCCTTAATCCTTCTTTCCCTCTGAGTTTGACCCCATTAGAGTTTACCTTTCTTTGTTAACCCCACATGACTGGCTAGCGATCGCCTGACGATTTCCTTCCAAGCATCTACTGATACAAATTTTTCACCTCACTGAAATCTCGGACATGATAGAGCCTTTGAGTAGAGGATCGATATAGCAAATTAGGGAAGATTTAGGTAAGCTGCCTTATCCAAGTGCTGAAAGCCTTGTATTGATAGGATTGTTAGTGGACTCATAATCCGTGGGAGGAATCCCAAGGCTGGTTCGACCCCAGCACTCTGGATTTTCTAGCATTCCCTCTCTCAGCGAGGCTTTCGCTCCCCTTCCCCATCCCTAAATCGGTTTAATTACAGTCAATTTGCTGGTCTTATTGTAGGCGATGCGTGCTACCGCACTGATTTCTAGCACCAACGCTTTGCAGTTCATCGTGTAGCGCTCGCAGGCAGGCAGCAGTTCAGCACATGGTTCGGTCAGTTTGGCAGCATCAGGCAGACTAGCAACTGTTTTAGGCGATCGATGATATTTGGTGTCGAGGAACCATCGACTCGATCGACAATGAAATCAACTGCACGGCACAAGCTTTCAATTCTGGTTGCCCGGAATCGGGACAAGAATGAGGATGAGTCAAGGCATTAGCTTCAGATCGTTCTGCCCACAGCGCCCCCCAGTGCATGGGGACGAAGACCATACCTGGTGCGATCGCTTTTGTTACCCGCACCGGAAACTTAGCCAGACCGCGACGCGATCGCACTTCCACCCATTCGCCATCTTTCACTCCCAACCCCACCGCATCGCGGGGATGAATTTCGATCGAAGGTTCTGGGTACATCTGCTGAATTTTCTCGATTCTCCCAGTGCGAGTTAGAGTGTGCCAGTGACCGTAAAGCCTGCCTGTAGTCAGAACAAAGGGATAGTCAGGATCGGCAGGTTCCGCCAGCCCGCTAGAATGATATGCCCCAAATCGGGCGCGACCGTCGGGAGTGTTAAACCGAAAATCAGAGTAAAGACGTTTGGGAGAGTGTTGAGTGTTGAGTGTTGAGTGTTGAGTGGAAGAGGTGTTTAACTTATCACTTAACACTTCTAACTCATCACTCCGAGCAGCGCGAGGCGAGGGGCACGGCCATTGAATCGGGCCTTCTTTAAGCAAGCGATCGTGGCTGATGCCAGTTTGATCGCAAGGACGGTGGCGGGTCAGTTTGACAAATTCAGCATAAACGGCGGCTGAATCGGCAAAAGCAAACTGGTCGGCAAAACCTAATCTTCGCCCCACTTCGGCAAAGATTTCCCAATCGGGTTTGGCTTCTCCCGCTGGAGACTTGAACGCCGGACACAACGTTATCACTCGTTCTGAGTTAGTCATCACTCCCGTCTTCTCGCCCCACTGGGCCGCAGGTAGGAGAACGTGGGCGTAAGCGGCAGTTTCCGTGGGGTAGTAGGCATCTTGGTAAATCGTAAAAGGCGATCGCCTCAAAGCTGCCTTCGTCCGTTCTAAATCGGGCATACTGACGGCCGGGTTAGTGGCCGCAATCCACAACACCCCGACTTCACCCCGTTCTAGTCCCGTTATCATCTCCCAGGCGGTGCGACCGGGATGAGGAGAGATCTGCCCAGCAGAAAGTGCCCAAAACTGCTCGATTTCGGCTCGGTGTAACTCATTTTTAACCGATCGATATCCCGGTAACAAATGGCTCAAACCACCAGTTTCCCGTCCTCCCATGGCGTTGGGTTGTCCGGTGAGGGAAAACGGACCGGCCCCAGGTTTGCCAATTTGGGCGGTCATCAGATGCAAGTTGATGAGGCTGCGAACTTTAGCGGTTCCTTCAGACGACTGGTTGATGCCCATCGACCACAAGGATAAAACTCTTTGAGATTGGCCCCAGTATCTAGCGGCGGTTTCTAATTCTAGTTCTGAGATGCCGCAGGTTTGCGCCACAATATCGGGAGAGTAGTGTTTTAGTACCTCGACTAAATCCGCAAAGTTGGTAGTACGATCGGCAATAAATTCTCGATCGATGTAGCCCCAGCTTAATAACAGATGGGCAATTCCGTTGAGTAGATCGATGTCAGTTCCAGGTTTAATCGCCAGATGGAGATCGGCAGCTTCGGCTGTGGGGGTGCGGCGCGGATCGACAACGATTAGCTTCACGTGAGGATGCTTTTTGTGATATTTCCGCAGGCGGTTGAAGATAATTGGATGACATTCAGCCGTATTAGTGCCGATTAAAAAGGCGCAGTCGGTCAGTTCTAAATCTTCGTAACAGCAAGGAGGGCCGTCACTCCCAAAGCTTTGAATGTAACCTGCTACTGCCGAAGACATACACAGCCGGGAATTAGCATCGAAGTTATTCGTTCCCAAACATCCTTTGAGTAGTTTTTGGGCGATGTAGTAGTCTTGAGTTTGTAATTGACCGGAACCGTACATACAAATCGCATCCACCCCTCGATCGCTCGTTACGGTTTTAATCTTTTGGGTTATCAGCGTCAAAGCTTCATCCCAACTGGCCCGGCGAAAGGGTCGATCTAGGGTATCTCGGACCATGGGATACAGCAGTCGGTCTTTATTTAAAGATTCGGCGATCGTCGCCCCTTTAACGCAGACCATACCCTGACTGGAAGGATGAGAGCGATCGCCTTGCACTTTCCAATCGCTATTGGTCTGCTGGCTCGATCGAACTTCTAAGCCGCAGCCAACGCCGCAGTAAGGACAAAGTGTTTTGATGGTGTCAGTTATTTTTTGCATAAATTTAGAGGTTTGAATAAAAACCACAGATGAACACAGATAAACACAGATGATTTATCGACTTGTGTTAGAGGTCGATGGGAAACAGAACTTACCGCAAAGGCTCTAAATGTAGTGGAGCAACACACCTAATTTGGTGCGTTACGACGGATTTTTGAATTCAAGTCTGAGCGAAGGTTATCGCCGTCTAACGCACCCTACCCCAATGCTTACCGCAAGCCTCTAAATGTAGGGTGTGTAAAGCCTGCGGCATGGCTAAGCTAAAGCGCAGCGTAACGCACCACTACCGCTATGTAGGTCGTTGCTGCGTAAGTTCTGGAAAAGTTGATTCACCGATCGAAGCTAGTGCGACTAAGGTTCGCTACCATCTATCAGCATTGGCGCTGTTTTCCCGATTTCCTGTGCTGATTTGGCGAAGGAACCTTTGGGTTCTCTGAGGAAGAAGGCACACAAACTAGCACTAACAAGAGCGGCGACACCCATAGTGGCAAACAAAGTCGGGGCATCTGTGAGGCTGAAAATCGTCAGGTAAACTACTGCTCCTAAGTTGCCGTAAGCGCCGACATTGCCAGCGATTTGCCCGGTCATTTCTGGCTTAATCAGCGGGACGATACTGCTATTTGCGCCGCTACTGGCTTGGGAAAATCCAGCCGCTACCATCATCACTGCGATCGCTAATCCCATCGGCCAGGTACTATCGATCTGGCGAGCGATCGCGTAGCACGTCCCAATTCCTACCGCCAGAATCGTCAGCGTCCACTTGCGAGAGCCGAGCTTATCGGAGATCGAACCGCCAGCGGGACGCGCGACTAAGTTCATAAATGGGTAGGAAGCTGCGATCGCTCCAGCGGCTACGTGTTCTAGAGAAAATGTATGCTCGAAAAAAGTTGGGAGGATGGAAGCAGCGGTTAGCTCCGAGCCAAAGCTGGTGGCGTAAGCTAATTCCAGGAGGGCAATTTGGCGAAACTGATAGCGTTCGGCAGGGGTATAGGTTTTGCCGCCGCCGAGGACTTCTCGATTCACCTGCCAAGTTTGATAAGTTTGAAAAGCATACAAACCAGCTAAAAAGAGCCACACCAGCAACATTTGAGCATTGGTGAGGAAATGAAGTTCGGGTCTGGCTAGCCGCCAAGCTAATAAACCCATGGCCAAAATTAACCCCAAATTCATCGCCAACATCGCATAAAAGCTTTTTGCGCTAGTAACTTCCATCCCGCCGCTGCGCTTGGCCTTTTTGTAAGTTTTTCCTGGTGGGGTGTCTTGGACGTTGCAGTAATAAATCCAGCCATAAATAGCAGTAATAATTCCGGTAAGAGCGATCGCTAAGCGCCAATTCGATGCTCCGTCAGCCAGAAAAGCCGTACCTAATGCGACAGAGGGCAAGGCGAATTCGGCACCAAAGGCACCAAAATTACCCCAACCGCCATATATTCCTTGAGCCAGACCGATATCTTTAGCTGGGAACCATTCCGACACCATCCGAATCCCCACCACAAAGCCCGCACCGACGATTCCCATCAGCAACCGACTGAAGAGTAACTGATAAAAATCTTGAGAGATTGCCGTAGCGATACAAGGAACGGCAGCAAACATTAATAGGGCAGAAAAAGTAATCCGAGGGCCCAAACGATCTAAAATCATGCCGATCGCAATTCGGGCTGGAATCGTCAGAGCCAGGTTACAGATTAGTATGGTTTTAATTTGAATGGGGGTAATATTTAAAGCAGTTTCAATGGTGGTGGTAAAAGGGGCGAAATTAAACCAACAAACGAAAGTTAGAAAGAAGGCAAGCCAGGTTAAATGCAAGATGCGATATTGCCCTCTAAACGACCACATTTCTTTTAGCACGATCGATTCTCCTAAATTTCAATAACTCTGACTTTAAAGTTAAAGCTTCAATTCGGATTTGACAGTCTTAAAAAGTTAGAAAAAGTTAGAATAAAAATAATTAATTTAATCGGAAAAATCAGAAAAAGTTAAAAAGGAGTTCGCAATCTAATACCAAATCCGCTTAGCAAAGGTTGGTTTACCCTCACCCCACCTCCGGCTCCCCTCTCCCTTGGGTGAGGGCAGCAATGGATGGTATGAGAACCGGATAGCGACTCGATCGACATAAAAAAACCCCGTTCAAAGAACGGGGCTTTTTAATAACTTTTACGGACTAGATTCTAATATCCCCAAAGTTTTTTGGGTTCCCCATAGAGGAAGTCATCTAAAACGGCAATATCAACACCATAATAAGGGTTGTCGTTAGGACCGACAGGGGTGTTACCAGAGGTAATCTTCACGCGGAACAGGTTGCCATTTTTAAATGTCGCACCTAAGAATGACAGACCTTGAGGGCCTGGTTTTACCCATCTTGTTAACAACAGATTGCCATAGCGATCGTAGAACTCCAACTTAGAACTGTTGGGCAGATCGACATCTGTAAATACTGCGCCAAATCCTTTGACGGTAGCTGGGGTTTTGGTGCCAGAGACAAAGAATTTCACTTCAGTGACATTAGTGCCGATGGGTGTAAATAGTCGGTTCGGACTAAAGGTTTGGAACTGATGTGGGTAAGTACGGTTAATGCTACTAAATTCGTTATCTCCACCAGAGGGTGCAGTTGCATCTGTAGCTACTGGATTGCTGACCCGGAACCGCGACCAAACATTGGTCTTAAATTCCGCACCGCGAGTTACCACCGTGTTGAAAAAGTTACCTGGCATTTTAAACGGCACAATGGGGGCATCCCAGTTAATTTCGCGACGACCAGCAGCTTGCTGACCTACAGCATTACCATTATTGGGTTCCCCCAAGGCAGCGCGAAAGACATCAACTGTATCTTGAATGGCTGCGGGATTAGACCCAGCATCAGAATAGACTTGATATGCAGGTGGGGGGGCAGCTAAGCTCATTGAAGGTGCTAAACATACGGCTGAGGCCGCGATCGCTAAAGCTTTGCCAAATTTGTTCGACATCTCGTTTTTTCTCCTGATAACTACTTTTTTGATGGTTAAAAACAGAGTTTTTGAGATATTTATCTAATGAAAATATCTAGATTCAGCCTTATTTTTAGTCGATAAATATGACTGTTTTTCTGAATTACTCCGCTTCAAACCTGTCCTAAACTTAAACAATGAAATTCGGCTTGTCAGTCCGAAAAAGTCATTTAAAGTAAGGTGTTCGATCGGGGAATTTCAGCATTCAAAGATCGGAAAAAGTAGGTAAAAGTAATAAAAACTAGGAAAAACCCAGAGCGAATCGGAAAACACAATGCCGCAGATGTCTGACGGGGCGGGCATTTTGCCGTCTGTTTGGTAAAGAAGAGACAGATGCTCGTCTCGCCAGAAGTTCCCACTTGTTTTTTAACTTTTATCAGATAAATTTTGCTGCCCGACGAGGGAGGAGTGAATCTCGTCAAAAGCTTAAGTTTGGCGAGCGCTCGCAGCTTTTAGCAGTACAATAAGTCAAAATTCAGAAATTACAACAGTTTTTCTGCTACCTACTGATTCCTACTTCTTAAGCTTGTTTTGTACGCTGGCGGTTGTAGACGCGCAGCAGTTGCCCTTAGATCGATCGCGATCGCACAACCTTTCGATCGCCTGCACAGACTTCAAGAAAAAAGAGATAATCGAACTAGATCCGATCGGCAATTTTGGCAACCATATAGGGAACTTTAGGTAACTTTTTGGTACTGACCGCTCTCGGCGATCGCCGCTATTATGAATTTTCGGTTTTGTCAGTTAAGCTGCCCCACCTCGCTCGTTTAGCTAGTAGCTGGTCTTCCCATCTCTATACGGGTGCTGCGATCGCAGGCTTCATAATTCATAATTCATAATTCATAATTCCGATGGATATCCAACAAGCACTGGTCATTTTAGATAAACATCTCTACCCCCAACGATTAAACGATATTCAAGAGATGGTATTTCGCCAATCGTGGGAAGGAATCACTTATCCCGAAATGGCCGACAGTTGCAGTTATGAGGAAAATTACCTCAAAGATGTTGGTTCTAAGTTATGGAAACTACTTTCAAAAACTTTGGAACAAGAAGTTACTAAAGGCAATCTCCAATCAGTATTCCGACGGTATGCCAAAGCTAGAGAGCAGTTAGAGGGTCAAGATCGGGCCTCTTTGAATCTCAGTCCAATTAACCCCCTCGCTGCCGAACCGACAAATAATGGCTTCACATCGCATCGAGTAGATTGGGGAGAAGCGGTTGATGTCCCCATTTTTTACGGACGCGCCGCCGAATTAGAGTTATTAAAGCAATGGATTACTAGTGAAAACCCCTGCCGTTTAGTGGCGTTATTAGGCATGGGAGGAATTGGCAAGACGGCACTAGCAATTCGCTGCGCCGAACAAATTCAACATAGATTCGATCGCGTCATCTGGCGCAGCTTGCGGAATGCTCCACCCCTGCCAGAACTGTTAGTTAGCTTGCTACAATTTCTATCCGATTCTCAAGAAACCGAAGCTGATTTCCCCGCAGATGTTGATGGCAGAATTTCTCGGTTGCTCGATCGCTTTCGGACTTATCGCTGTTTGGTAATTTTGGATAATACCGAAACGATTATGCGAGGTGGAGATCGCGCTGGGTTCTATCGGGGAGGATACGAAGCTTATGGCGAATTATTCAAACGAGTGGGAGAAAGCCGCCATCAAAGTTGCTTGTTGCTTACCAGTCGGGAAAAGCCTAAAGAATTTGTCTCGATCGAAGGAGAAACGCTACCAGTTCGTTCCTTGCAATTGCATGGTTTGAAAGTCGAAGAAGGGCGAGAAATTTTTCGTGCTAAGGGAGATTTTTCTGGTGCGGAAGATGAATGGCAAACAGTAGTCAAACACTATGCTGGCAATCCGTTGGCTTTAAAAATGGTGGCAGCAGCAATTCAAGATGTCTTCGAGAACGACGTTACCAATTTTATCGAGTTTGTCCGTCAAGGCAATTTAGTTTTTGAAGATATCCGAGATCTCCTAGAACGGCAATTCGATCGTCTGACAGAGAGGGAAAAAGAAATCATGTACTGGCTGGCGATCGAACGAGAACCAGTAACTCTACAGGAATTAGAAGATAATTTCGTTGCTAGTATTTCGACGGGAGAACTTTTACAATCGCTGGCATCTTTGCAACGACGATCGATAATTGAAAAAACTGCTGCTAGCTTTACCCAACAACCCGTGGTCATGGAATACATGACTACCGATTTGATTCAACGGGTTACTGAAGAAATTGTGCCGCCAGAAATCGATCGATTCCCAGGCGAAGCTAATCCCAAATCCCAAATCCCAAATCCCAAATCGATTGACCTGTTTCGCTATCACGCTTTGGTGAAAGCTCAAGCTAAGAACTATATCAGAGAGACGCAAGTTCGCCTGATTTTGCAACCCGTAATCGATCGCTTGCTGAGAATTTTGGGTTCGCGTCAAAATCTGGAAAATCGCTTGCAGCAAATCTTAGAAAAATTGCGGGGTCAACCTCCACTCGAAACAGGATATGCCTGCGGCAACATTATCAACATCCTGCGCGAGTTGCAAATCGATATCAGCAACTACGATTTTTCTCATCTGACGGTGTGGCAAGCCAACCTCGAAGGGATGAATTTGCTCGATGTCAATTTTGCCTATTCTGACTTGCGACGATCGCTGTTTTCTGAAACCTTAGACGAAGTTTGGTCTGTAGCTTTAAGTCGCGACGGGCAATTATTGGCTACTGGCGATAACGATTGCAAAGTCTGCTTGTGGCAGGTGCGAACGGGCGAACCATTATTAGTTTTTAAAGGGCATACCAATTGGATCCGATCGGTGGCTTTCAGCAGCGACGGCCGAACTCTGGCCAGCGGCAGTGCCGATCGCACTCTGAGGTTATGGGATCTCGCTAACGGTCGATGTCTGAAAATCTTTACCGGACACGATGATGAGGTCTACTCGATCGTCTTTAGTCCAGACGATCGCACCCTCATCAGCGGGAGTATCGATCGCACCCTCAAACTGTGGGATGTCAAGACTGGGGAATGCCTGAAAACATTTACCGGGCATACTCAAGCAGTGTTTGCCGTGGCTTTTAGTCCGTTCGCGCAGCGTTCCCGCAGGGAATTCCCCCCAACCCCCCTTAATAAGAGGGGCGGAGGAGAGATCGCAGCTAGCGGTAGCGGCGATCGCACCATCAAATTGTGGGATGTGGAAACTGGCGAATGTCTGAAAACGCTCGTCGGACATGAAAACTGGGTATTGTCAGTCGCTTTTAGTCCGGACGGTCGAACCATTGCCAGTTGCAGCCCCGATCGCACAGTTAAATTGTGGGATGTGGAAACTGGGGAATGTCTGAAAACTTTCATCGGGCATCAAAATTGGGTATTGTCAATCGCTTTTAGTCCCGACGGCCAGTACCTCGTCAGCGGCAGCGGCGACCAAACGGTGAAGTTGTGGGATGCCAAAACTGGTGAATGCCTGAAAACATTTACCGGACACGACCAAGGAGTATTTGGCGTAGCCGTTAGCGGTGACGGTCAAACCATTGCCAGCGGTAGCCCCGATCAAACCGCGAGACTGTGGGATCTGAGTTCCAAACAATGCTTTAAAGTTTGCACCGGACATACTAATCGGATCTTGGCAGTCGCCTGTAGCCCGATGCCCTCAACCCCCCTTGTTAAGGGGGGCGCAGGGGGGATCTTAGCTAGCGGGAGTTTCGATCGCGCCGTGCGACTGTGGGATATCGATCGAGGTCAGTGCTACCACATTTGCACCGGACATACCCAACAAGTCTATAGCGTCGCCTTCAGTCCCGACGGGCAAACCTTAGCTAGCGGCAGCGGCGATCGTACCATCAAGTTATGGGATGTCAGCACGGGACGTTGCTGGAAAACGCTCGTAGGACATCATAATTGGGTATATTCGATCGCCTTTAGTCCCGACGGTCGCACTCTAGCCAGTAGCAGCGGCGACCATACAGTGAAGCTTTGGGATGCTAAAACTGGCGAGTGCCTGCAAACTTTTACCGGACATCTGACTTGGGTGTGGTCGGTAGCTTTTAGTCCTCATTCCCCTCTCCCACCGTTGGGAGAGGGGTTAGGGGTGAGGGAGATCTTGGCCAGTGGCAGCGGCGACCAAAGCGTGAAGTTGTGGGATATCGATACTGGTGAATGCCTGAAAACCTTGACTGGGCATACCAATCGAGTTTATACAGTCGCTTTTAGTCCCGATGGTAAAACCTTAGCTAGTGGGAGTTTCGATCGTACCATTGCTCTATGGGACGTTGACAGCGGCGATCGACTAAAAACTTTGACCGGACACAGCCAAGGAGTATTTTCTGTCGCCTTTAGTCCCGACGGTAAAACCCTAGCTAGCGGCAGTTTAGACCATACTGTAAAGTTGTGGGATGTCAGAACTGGGGAGTGTCTCAAAACTTTGACCGGACATACTAGCGAGGCTCGATCGGTGCATTGGAGTCCCGATGGTAAAACTGTAGTTAGTGGCTCTCAAGACCAGACCGTCAGGCTGTGGGATGCCAGCAGTGGCGAGTGTATCAAAATCCTGAGAGCGACCAGACTATATGAAGGCACAAACATTATTGGCGTTACTGGGTTAACTCCAGCCACAATAGCCACTCTCAAAGCTTTAGGGGCTGTAGAACGATCGGAATCGATGAAGTTAGTAAACCCTAAACTCCTTGCCAGTACCTAGCTTGTATCTGCATCGAAGTTAAAATAACTGAGTAATTTCTTGTGGGATGGGCATCTTGCCATTGGTGTCAACTTAGGGCTAGAGCCATTGCTGTACCTCGATCTTCAGCGCCAACCGCCAGAGGTTTTCAACCTCTGGCTAATAGCACAAGTCCATTAAAATGGACTAAGCGTGACTATATTTAGTCCTCTGAGCGAGGACTTTAGCTTTGAGGCAGGGGTTTTCAACCCCTGACGGATGAAGGCTTTGACCGTTAACTTGACACCGATGGCATCTTGCCCGTCCATGCCATAGAGCATCACAATTCCCAGATTTAATTGCTGAGCTTCACCAGGGACAGCCCAGAGGGCTATCCCACAAGTCTATGCAAATACAAACTACTATTAAATGAAACCTAATATTCACCAGGGACAGCCCAGAGGGCTATCCCACAAGTCTATACAAATACAAACTGCTATTAAATGAAACCCAAGCCAATTCCACCTGCTGTCGGTCAAGAGTCGGTATGGGATTATCCCCGTCCGCCTCGTTTAGAGCCAACGCCCAAGCAGATCCAAGTTATCTTCAACGGCATTACTATTGCTGACAGCCGCCAGTCTTGGCGCGTCCTAGAAACTAGTCATCCCCCGGTTTACTACATTCCTCCTACCGATATCAAAATGGAACATTTGGTTCTTGTTCCTCAAGGGTCGTTTTGCGAGTGGAAAGGAAATGCTGTCTACTATACGGTAACTGTTGGCGATCGACAGGCAACTAACGCTGCTTGGGCTTATCCTCAACCTACGACTGCTTTTGCCCCGATCGAAGACTATATTGCGTTCTACTGCAAACTGATGGATGCTTGCTATGTAGATGGCGAACTAGTGCGATCGCAACCAGGTGGTTTCTACGGCGGCTGGATTACTAACGATATCGTCGGCCCCTTTAAGGGCGAACCAGGTTCCTGGGGGTGGTAGCAGAGAGGGCGAAGAGGGGGAGCAACTAGCAACTGACAACTGACAACTCAACACTCCACACTCAACACTCAACACTTCCCAAAAGTTGGTACGGTAATAGGAACCTCGTCATAGAAAAAAACCGAACCTGCTAATAGTTTTCCCTTTGATATCTTGAGATCGTGTGGAAAGAATGAAGTTACAAAATCGAGTTTTTACCGAAATAGTAAAAAGTAACTCATTCGCTGAAATACTGACAATCGAAGGAGACAATTATGGCTATTATTCGTTGGGAACCATTTCGAGAAGTTGACACTTTACAACGGCAAATGAATCAACTTTTTGATAACCTCACTAAGTTTGACGACTTTGGCTTTAAAGACGCTACTTTTATGCCAGCAGCGGAACTGCACGAAACTCCAGAAGCGATCGAACTGAAACTCGAAATTCCTGGCATGGATGCTAAGGATCTCGACGTTCAAGTAACCGCAGAATCGGTGGTTGTTACTGGTGAACGCAAGTCGGAAACTAAAACCGAAGAAAAAGGAGTGACTCGCAGCGAATTTCGTTACGGACGCTTCCAACGAGCGATCCCTCTGCCTACGAGAGTTCAAACCAATGACGTACAAGCTGAGTACAAAAATGGAGTCTTGAGTTTGAATTTACCGAAAGCTGAAGAAGAGAAGCACAGAGTCGTTAAAGTTAACGTCAACTAACTATAGCAATTCCTTCATGAGTGTGGGACAGCCGGGACGGCTATCCCACAAGGAATTTAATAAACGATTTAGGACTGCTATAAATAATGGGGTGGGTTAAACCCACCCTTTTTGGCGATCGATATTACCTACTTAATGGCAAAAATTGATGAATTCAAAGACTTTCATCCGCTGCGGCGGCAAGAATGACGAGATTAGCTAGCAGCAAATCACGACAAATGCGACGGAATTTGGTTTGTTTTCTAAACTTCTAATTAAACTCCTGAACCGAAGCCTTTGCCGCGACTAGCCGAAGGCAGACAGACACATTTTTCTATTTGCGATCGCAATGTCTCTTCATCTAAATTCTGACCGATTAAGACTAACTGATTTTTGGGTTCGCCTTTCCATTCTTCATCTTCGATTGAAAACCGTTTGCCGCACAAGTGGAAGACGTGACGCTTAGGACTTTCATCAAACCATAAAATTCCCTTGGCCCGGAAGACATTGAGGGGGAGTTGATTATCTAGGAAATACTGAAACTTGCGAATTGCCAGCGGCTTGTCGCTTTGGAAGGAAATTGACATAAAACCATCATTTTCTAGGTGGTCGGAGTGATGGTGATGGTCGTGATGTTCGTGAGTGCAATGGCCATGTTCGTGGTCGCAGTCGCTATGGTCATGCTCCTCATGTTCGTGATGGTGGTCGTGGTGGTCGTGGTGATGATGCTCTTCGTGACTGTGCTGGGAGTCTTCTGTTTCAAAGTATTTGTCGGACTCGAACAATCCCACGCTAAGAATTAAGGGTAACGGAACTTGCGATCGCGTGGTTCTGACAATTCTCGCCCCTTGTTTGAGATCCCGGAGCCTTACTTCCAACAGGTCCAAATCCGCCTCATCGACCAAATCGGTTTTATTGAGCAGGATGATATCGCCGTAAGCAATCTGGCTCTGAGCCGCTTGAGAGTTAAACAAATCTATGCTGAAATTTTCTGCGTCTACCAAAGTAATAATTGAATCTAGCCGGGTCATATCGCGCAGTTCCGTACCTAAAAAGGTCAGCGCCACAGGCAACGGATCGGCAATCCCAGTTGTTTCTACTACCAGATAATCTACTTTGTCTTCTCGTTCTAAAACTTTGTAAACGGCGTTAACCAAATCGTTGTTGATGGTGCAGCAGATACAGCCGTTGCTCAGTTCCACCATGTCTTCGCCAGTAGTAACGATCAGTTCGTTGTCAATGCCTACTTCACCAAATTCGTTGACAAGAACTGCTGTTTTCACCCCCTCTTGATTTTTCAGGATGTGGTTGAGCAGGGTAGTTTTGCCGCTACCGAGAAAGCCTGTAATGATGGTGACGGGTAAGCCTTGTTTGGGCGCATCCATTACTTGAGATTGGCCGGATGTGACTGCTGATGTCATACTGCGACTGTCCAATAACGTCAGAAAACAGGAAATATTTATTGCTGGGGTGAGGATGCGATCGCTATCCTCGTTCTTCTCTCCTTATTATTGCTCATTCCCGATCTGGGTGGCGCGGATGGATAGGTGTTGGGAAAGATCGAGCTAAATTTATGGCCGAAGTGCTTTAAGAATAGCTGTTTGAGGGCGATCGCTTTTGACTCGAACCCACCACATAAGTCAGATTAAAGCCAGGATGTTCACTATAGAACCCATTTGACATCTATTTCAAGTCCAAACCCGTCAATATCCCCAAGATTACTATCCTGCTAGACCATGGTTGTCATCCCGAACATTTGACGGAGCAGTTAGAGCGAATTTATCCCCAGATTATGACCAAAATCAAGTTTCAACTCTCGACCAAGCCCTCGAAACCGGAAAAGGCACAACCAGGGAAATCTGGATTTGTTCCGGCAATCGCTCGATGGGTTGTTGAGCGTTCCAATGCTTGGATGGAGAGATGTAAGATCCTGAGTAAGAATTTTGAGAGAACCTTATCGATCGCAATTATCTTGCCAATATTTTCACTCGTCTCCACTCGATCGCGGATAGCGCATCCAAAAATGAGTGGGTAGCGTCATGTAGAAGAATCCGCTTTTATTTCATCGATTTCCAGCCAACTAACGATGACTCCAGCAATTGGAATCGCCAGGAAAATCCCTAGAATTCCTGCTATTCTAGCTCCAACTAAAAGGGCAAAAAACACTATGACGGGACTAATTTGAACTGTGTTTTGCATGATTCGCGGGGCAATTAAATTATCTTGTATTTGCTGTAAAACAATACAAGCTGCTAAAACTTTGAGAGCTAGCCAAACGTTTTGAGATAACAAAATTAAAGTGATTGAGCCTACACCTAATGTAGCTCCAATCCCCGGAATCAGATCGAATACTCCAGCTACTAATGACAGCAGCAAGGGAAAGGGTACTTGTAAAATGATAAAAACAATAAAAGTAGAAGTCGTTAGAAATAAACATAAAAGTAACTGACCTCTAAAAAAACCTAAAAAGTTGCGCTTAACTATGCCTGTAAATCTCTGTCGCCGCTCTTTAGGTAAAACTTTCAGAAGGAAGTTCCAGAGCCGTTTGCCATCTAGCAACATAAAAAAAGCAACTACGGCAATAATTATTAAAGTTAGCAGGTTAGTCAGAAAACTTTGTAAATTAGCCAGTACATAACCAATTCCTGTCAGGATCTGCTCTCGAATCGTTTCTCGAACTAAATTCAAATTTACTGGGAGATCCCGCTCTCGTAAAGCCGTTTCTATTTGAACGAATAGAGGAGATAAAGAGTTTAAAGATGCGATAATATTATCGATTAATTGTTGGCCTTGGGATAAAAGTCTTAAGCCGATCGTCGCTGCCAGAATCACAGCTAGTGCTAGGCTGAGTAAAAAAACTAAACTCGCTGCCACACCATAAGGCAAGAAACGATTTAACCATCGTACCGGATAGCTAAGTAAAAAAGCGATAATGGCGGCAAAGGCAAAAATGGCGATTATACTTTCAAAATAAGCGAAAAATTGTAGCACTCCCCAACCGCAGGCAAGTAATAGTAAAAAGCGAATTAGTGCTGAAATCTCGATCCGCTTCCAAAGTTGTTTGACAAAAGTATCGCTCATTCTTTCTTGGCGGTGTTCTAACAGATTTTTAGTGCCACCTAGTTTTTAAAGAATGTTGACAATTTCCTCAATTACTAGCAACTACCAAAAGGATTAAATATTTTAATCATTAAATCGGTCGCTGGCCGGATGTCTTACCTATACAGTTTGCTTGGACTTAAGCCAGCAAACAATATAAAATAATTGACAAATAATGTCGGTTTCTCCACTAGTTTTCCACCTTTCAAATCTAGCTTTAAATTGAACTAGTTTGTACGTAAGATAGGAATGAAAGGAAAATGGCTCTTTACAAATTAGAAGAATTTGACAGCGACTATCAAGATACTTTTGGTGGTGATGACATCAAAAACTACGATGTCTATTCAGACATAGACGATGACAAAATTGGCAGCGTCAAAAATATCATGGTGGACGAGGCCGGTCGTTTCCGTTATTTTGTGGTCGATACGGGCTTCTGGGTGTTTGGCAAGCAAGTGTTGCTCCCCGTCGGTCGTTCTCGGATAGACAGCATCGATCGCCGCATCTATGCCGTAGGACTCACCAAAGAGCAAGTAGAAGATTTGCCCGAATTCAGCGAAGATCTCAAGCTCGATCGCGATTATGAAGAGCGAGTAACGGGAGTTTATGACAATTATCCTCTCGAACGCACGCCAACCCAGTTAGGCATTGCCGCCGCCGTCATGCCTTCGTCAATGGGAAATATCGACCATGACATCTACGACTACCAACAAAAGCCGGATCTGTTCGAGATGAACGATCGCGACCACCAAAGCCTGAAGTTATACGAAGAGCGTCTGATTGCCAACAAACAACGCCGAAAAACCGGAGAAGTAAGCATCGGCAAGCGCGTTGAAACCCAAACCCAAAACGTGGCCGTCCCCATTGAAAAAGATCGAGTAGTCATCGAGCGCACCACTCCAGCCAATGCGGGTCAGCCAGTTCCTCCTGGGGAAAAGGCTTTCGGTTCTGGCGAAACCGTACGGATGAACGTCTACGAAGAGCAGCCCGATATTCGCAAAGAAACGGTACTGCGCGAGGAAGTAAATGTCAGAAAAGAAGTCGATCGCGATACTGTTAACGCCCAAGAACGAATTCGTCGAGAAGAGTTAGATGTCGATAGCGAAGGTCGTCCGATCGTCGATAAGAATCTCTAACCGATTTGAGGTTTAGCGTTACGTTTGGGTTTGTTGGGTTTTGCTGGCGCAAGGGCCCAACCTACAGCTATTGCACTCTAATGCTGCCTCGCCTCCGGCTCCCCTCTCCCAAGCTTGGGAGAGGGGTTGGGGGTGAGGGCTGGATTCAAGGTTTTAAAAACCGGATTTTAATTGCCAATTGGCAATTGCGAATTGACAATTGTTGCGATCGAGGGAGGCAAAATTGTGCGTTTTGGGCAATGGCTCGGTTTAATCGTCCTAGTCATTTCTCTTTACATTCTGTGGCAAATTCGGCAAATCGTTTTGCTAGTTTTTGCTGCTGTCGTTTTGGCAACCGTTTTAAACCGAGTCGTGCGACGATTGCAGCGATCGCGCATCAAACGAGGAGTTGCCATCGCCATCACCGCGATCGCTTTACTAGCAATCATAGTTGGCTTTTTGGCCATTATCGTGCCGCGTATTGTCGAACAATTGCAACTATTAGTCGATATCTTACCGCAGGTATCCCAAAGACTGCGTACTTGGTTTAACTGGATGGAGTCGGCTACAGGGCCACTTTTAGAACAATTCTCTGGTTTAGAAAATCTAACACAACAACTGCAAACATGGATAGCACGGTTGCTAGGTAACTTTTTTGTCTTGTTGAATAACTCCCTGAGCGTTGTCCTGAGCGTTTTGCTGTTCTTGGTTCTGACTGTCATGCTCTTAGCAAACCCCTCTCAATACCGACGCATCTTTATCTTTGCCTTTCCTGCCTTTTATCGGCGGCGCGTTGATGAAATTTTGAGTGAGTGCGAAGCTTCTTTGGTGGGCTGGATTAAAGGTACTCTGATCGCCATGGTCGCGATCGCTTTTGTATCCTTTATGGGGTTGTCGATTTTGAAAGTACCGCTGCCTTTTGTCAACGCGGCTTTAGCAGGTTTATTAGAGTTTATCCCGAACGTCGGGCCAACCTTGAGCGTCATCCCACCAGCTTTGCTGGCCTTGCTCGATGCTCCTTGGAAGTCGGGAGCAGTCATATTGCTTTACATCGCGATTCAGCAGTTTGAAAGTCTAGTTTTAGTTCCTTTAATTATGAAGCAAGAGGTAGATATTCTGCCAGTATTTACCATTTTGGCAGTGGTCATTTTTGCTAGCTTGTTCGGGTTTTTAGGTTTGGTTCTCGCTATCCCTCTGCTAATTGTGTCGCAGATTTGGATAAAAGAGGTTTTAGTTAAAGATATTCTTAACCACTGGTATCCCAACCGAACCAACAATTAAAGCCGATCGAATAAAAATGATGGTCGATCGACCGGATTTAATATAAATCTAAAATCTAAAATCGCTAGCATATTTTTCCCTAATTTCCTTTAAGGTCTGTCGTAGCCCTTTAGCGTGTATCCATCCGACAAAACCGCCATCTAAAAATTCTCCTTGGGGCGAGGCCAAAAAGACGTGTTCTACTCCCACTGGATTCCGCCAAAGACGGATGGTGCTGCCATCTTTGAGCGCGAGGCATCGGGGTATTTAGCCGCAGTCGCGAGCGCTCGATTATTATCAGCCCAACCGTGCTGGGCGTAGAGGATAAAATCTGGGTTCTCAACCGACATTCGATCGAATTTTCCACGAATGATTGAGTTCGCGATGCTTGGACGATCGATCTGCCCTCGCCTATTCGATTTTATATCGCAGCTTCAACTTTATGGTGTCATCATTCATCAGAAGATTTTTAATTGGTTCTGCTGCTGTCGAGTCAGCCATTAAACAGATTGGCGCTAGGAGCAAAATTTCTGGCGCACAGTGGAAGATTGAGAGTGTCAATCAAATCCTCTCCGTTCGTTGTGCTTACCTCAATGGTTTACTCGCTATTTGATTATTTCTGCCAAAAAAGGCAATAGTCTCCCTTAGCTTGACGATAAAATGTGCTGCCTCCTCTTTCCAATAGCTTGATAAGTTGTTTTGGTTTAAGAGAGGGAATATTTTTAGGCATAGACTGCCCTGAGTTCATAAATTTCTGAGGTTGGCTCTTGCAACTCGACTGTCAAAAATTCATGCAGTTCCTTAATCGGAACGGGAGCGCAGTGAATATCGGGTTCAGATTTGTATACTTCTTGAAAAGATTCGATCGCTTCCTTCAACTTGGCGATCGCTCCATCTCGCGTTTCTCCCTGCCCTACGATTCCATTTTCTAGACAAAGAGCAACCCAATACCCCGAACTCGATCGCAGAACTACGATGAAAAAATCCATGTCTATGGCTCTATAGCAATAAATCACACTTAAATTGTAGCTTTAGTTAAGAATTACTAGCGATCGCCCTTAGATTTGAGAAGTTTCAGAAGCATCAGCAATTTTATCGCTCGTATCCCAGAGTTAGTAAAACCACTTCTTCTAGTTGAGCGATTGTTTCCGAATTGAGTTGTCCTAGTCGATGGATTAAACGAGCTTTATCCAGCACTCGCATTTGAAAACACAACGCGACGGAATCTTGCGTCAATCCGCCATCTCCTTGTTCGATTAGCAGACAAATTGGTAATGAGGCGCGGCGTTGGTTTGCCGTTAGAGGAATAGCAATGGTAGTTGTAGAAAACTGAGAAACAATGTCATGAGTGAAAAATGATGACAGGGCGAATACCTGCTTGCTCAGAACCTTGAGTGGGGTCTAGATTTGCTAACCAGACTTCACCCCGTTTAAGTTGGTTAGTCATAGCCGATCTTCTCGATCGAGCATGGCTGCATAATCGCTCATTCCTGCTTCAGCGAGAACTCGATCTTCCTCAGCAAACTCAGTAGCGAGTGTAGCTAACCGATCGGGATCGAGGACAATTCGACGGCGCTTGTCTCGAAACTTGAGAAAGGCAATAAAGTCAGCTACTTGCTGGAGTTGCTCATTGGTTAGGCGATCGAGATCTTGTTTGAGAACTTCGCTGCCGATTAGCATAGGGGAGAGATGGAAAGCTGTAAGATATTGCTTCTATTGTAGATGCTGCTGCTTCGAGCGATCGAGTCAGTAACTCTAGCATAGCTCTTGGAGTCGTTGGGTATGACTCTTTAATCCGCAAGAGGAGCGCGTAAAAGTGCAAGATATGCGACAATTAATAATTATGACTATTCCCTCTGAAATTGCGGTTTTAGTCGAAAGACTCAACCGAGAACTCAATGAGATCGAACAAGTAGCTACAGAAGGACTGAGACTGGCTAACCTGATTTTAGAATCATTTCCTAATAATTTTGTCATAGTCCAGCTATTTGGCTTCCTCAATTCGAGTTTGTTCTTTGTCGGTATCTCTCGGCAAAAAATCGAAAATAATCTTGAATATCTTTCTGCTACTGATGTTTTAAATGAAGACAGAATACAAGAAGTCGGACAGGATTTAGCAATAGAATTGGGTCGCATCTTAGAAACTAAAATCGCTGTCATTCAAATTAAAACTCGCTTGGAGAACCTCCAATGACTCAAAAACAGCTAAATCAACAAGAACTACAAGAAATTCTAGAACTCGCTCAAAAAGCCGAACATAAAGCCAAAGAAATGTGCGAAGTAATTATGGCTCATTCAGCTAAATATCAACGTTGGTCTGAAGAAGCAAAAATTAAACAATATTCTGTTCCTCCCAAATAAATTATAGAGAGCGATCGAGATTTGCTAACTAGACTTCACCTCATTCGATCGCGCTTTCAGACAAATTCTCCGACAGCTTTAGGGTAGAACCGGGCGATCGCCTACATTCCTATTTCAGCAAGTCTTCAATTTCATCAGTGGTTTATCTGCGATTTTTCCAATATCCAGGCTGGCGACTGCAATGCATGACCGCCAGAATCAGAATGTAGTCTGTCTCGACTGTATAGAGAATTCCATAAGGGAACTTGCTAGTTAGACACCGCCGCACGTCTTCATCAAGAATGCTCCAACGAGTAGGTGATTCTCTAATCTGATAAACAGCTTCTTCAACAGCATCAATAAACGACTGTGCTACCTCACTACGTTGCTGGGCGTAGTATTGCACGGCCTCTGCATATTCAGTTAGTGCTTCTGGGTGAAATACATACTTCATCGATCGAGCAGTTGTCTCACTTGAGCCAAGGCTTCTTCTCCAGGTATTGGTTGGATCTCTCCATTCCTGACTCGATCGCGTCGCTGCTTGGCTTCATTTACCCAAGCTGCCTGAATTTGGGGATCGGTATCAAATTCCAGGCTTTCTACGATTTTTTCCGCTAACAGCGCTCTCGATCTGCTGGGCAAAGATAGAATTTCCTCTGTCAGTTGTTCGATCGACCTCATAATTCCACACTGAGCTTAATTTTGCTTTCTAAGTATAGTGTAACAACCAGGCAAGCGATCGCTTTATCGATCGTATCCCAGAGTTAGCAAAACCACTTCTTCTAGCTGAGCGATTGTTTCCGAATTGAGTTGTCCTAGCTGATGGATTAAACGAGCTTTATCCAGGCCGATCTTCCCAATCGAGCATGGCTGCATAATCGCTCATTCCTGCTTCAGCGAGAACTCGATCTTCCTTAGCAAACTCAGTAGCCAAGGTAGCTAAGCAATCGGGATCGAGGACAATTCGACAGCGCTTGTCTCGAAACTTGAGAAAGGCGATAAAGTCAGCTACTTGCTGGAGTTGCTCGTTGGTTAGGCGATCGAGATCTTATTTGATAACTTCGCTACCGATCGACATGGCAGATAGGCTGAAAGCTGTAAAATATTGCTTCTATTGTAGACGCTGCTCCTTCGATCTCACTCTCAGAGCAATTCCCCAACATCTTGTGGGCAGGATTGGGCGATCACTTTTTTGCGTTGATTGGGAAAAACAGAAATCGATCGGTGATCGAAAACTACCCGAAAGGGTAGGACACATCATGTGAGCGATCGCTTAAAACAGAGTCATGCACTGGAAAGGAGTTTTACTGCTGTGTCCCCTTGCTGGATGTCGGCAGTGCCAAACTCACACCCAGAAAATCTCAAATTCACACAAAAGGAGAAAAATAAAGTGATGAAACCAGAGTTAACAATGACTGACCCTGAAGCAACATTCCTGGGAGTGCCTTCCCTTTCACCAATCCGGCATCGCGCGTTAACCATCCTCGTAGGTGGTGGCTCTCCCGTACATAGGGTGATAAGCAAATCTTATTTAAATAAGCAAGCTAATAGCTTCTCTCGTAAAGAATCAAAGGTATTAAAGCCATAGCTTTGTCTAATAATCAATTTAATTTTATTGTTAA
>JAHHHA010000002.1 GCA_019359615.1 Cyanosarcina radialis HA8281-LM2 | reverse complement strand
GCTTGACTCTGGCTCCCCTTCTCCCTGGGGAGAAGGGGTTGGGGGATGAGGGCAAGCCGCGTCTAGCAAAGCTCTGGGGGACTTATGTATACACGGTAGCCTACAAGGGGAGGGGCTTACCCCCCTTCCCTTGTAGGGAAGGGGGGTAGGGGGGTTAGGTCTGTATTCCACTAATTTGAGAAACGCTATACCTATACAGGGATAGTGTTTCGAGGTAAAAGTATGGCGAATTTTTTGCCAGCGATCGACGATGTATATACCATCTTTTCTTTCCTTCAGCATTCATCATTCAGCATTCATCATTCTTTCGCCTGTCAAACTAAAAGCTCTGACTTCAGAAATTTTCACCTTAACTGACTGACCTTTTAATTCCTCGATTTTGCCGGGAAAAAAGGTAAGGCGATTGCCTCTAGTGCGTCCCATTACTTGAGTCGGATCTTTAGGATTTTGGTCTTCTACCAACACCTCTTCTATCCTTCCCAAATAGCGCTGCGATCGCTCTGCTGCTTTCATCTCTACTAGCTGGTTCAAACGTTGGAGGCGATCGCTTTTTACCTCTTCGCTTAACTGATTCGTCCACAACGCCGCTGGCGTAGACGGACGAGGCGAGTAAGCTGCCGTATTGAGCAGGTCGAAGCCAATATCTGCGACTAATTTCAAAGTATTCTCAAACTGGGCCTCGGTTTCTCCTGGAAAGCCGACGATCGCATCGGCACTAATCGCCGCATCGGGCATATAGTGGCGGATCGTATCGATAATCCGGCGATACTTTTCTTGGGTATAACCCCGCGCCATTGCCTTTAACACCTCGTTATCCCCCGATTGAAAGGGAATATGAAAGTGTTCGCACACCTTGGGCAATCGAGCGCAAGCTTTAATTAGGCGTTCGGTGAAGTAACGCGGGTGACTGGTAGCAAACCGCAGGCGATCGATTCCAGGAACGTCGTGAACGTACTCCAACAAATCCGTCAAAGTGTTTTGGTGGCGGCCTTCTGGGGTAACTCCTGGCAGATCTCGCCCGTAAGCATCGATATTTTGTCCTAAAAGCGTCACTTCCTTGTAACCCTGACGGCTGAGTTCCTCGATTTCCGCCCTAATTGCCTCTGGCGTGCGCGATTGTTCCACCCCGCGCACGTTGGGAACCACGCAGTAAGTGCAGCGTTCGTTACATCCATAAATTACGTTTACCCAAGCCGTCACCGTACTGTCGCGGCGGGGTTTAGTGATATCTTCGACAATTTGTATTGGTTCTGTCGCCACTACCTGATTGCCGTCAAATACCTGTTCGAGCAAATCTTGCAGGCGGTTGGCGTGTTGCGGTCCCATGACCAAATCTATTTCTGGAACTCGCCGCAGCAATGATTCACCTTCTTGTTGGGCGACGCAACCAGCAACGATTAGAGTTAAATTGGGTTGTTCGTGCTTGCGCTTAGCCTGTCTCCCCAGATAAGAATAAACCTTGTGTTCGGCATTATCCCGAATCGTGCAAGTGTTGTAGAGAATTAGATCGGCATCATGGGGTTCCTCTGACGGCTCGAACCCCATAGTTTCCAGAATGCCAGCCATACGTTCTGAGTCGGCTTTATTCATTTGGCATCCAAAAGTGGTGATGTGGTAGCGGCGGTTAGAGGTAGTCATAGCTAATTAGCCTAAATCGGAGAAAATACTAGAATCCTTACTTTATCTTAGATCGCGCTAATGGCGAACTTGTCTGAAGCTACCTTAACTACAGTGTTCGATTTGCAGCGAAGAGTGCTGCAATTAATCGATCGAGCTACAGCCTTTGAGTTTACTATCCTCCAACAATATGGCGAGACAGAGGCAACTATTTCTGACTTGGAGATTCTTCATAATGTTAGAGAACGAGCAACATCTTACTACACGCGCCTATATAGGCTTTTGTTGCAGATTGTCGAATCCCAACCAGTAGCTTCTTCTGATACACTAAACTTACTGGCTCGATCGGTTCGAGAGACTCAAGCTATTGTTGATGCTGGAGATGCAACTGTTCGAGAAGTTCAACAAGATTGGAATTTACCATGACCGATAGATCGATCGCTCCAAATTTAGAAAGAATCGAGCAAAGATCTGCAAAGATGAAAGAAATTTGCCTGATGTTCGACGCTCAAATTGCGCTTCTTGATGAAGCGATCGCGCAATTAGAGACAGAAAATCGCCACAGTCCGATCGAGGTTTATCGGCAAAAAAAGCTCGAACGTCCGATCTAAATAACTTACCAGAAGGCCTTCTGAACTCCTGAACTTCTGAACTCCTGAACTTCTATTTAAAGATGCCTTCTGGTCGAACGCACGATCGCATAACTCTTTGGTGCTTGCCTGTGATTGGCGGGTTAACTTTTGGCTTTACCAAAAGTAGCGATTTGACTTTGATGGTAGCGGGAGGTTTTTTATTTAGCGGGTTGATGTTCGGCCCGGATTTAGATATTCGATCGCGTCAATTTCAACGGTGGGGTTGGCTGCGATGGATCTGGATACCTTATCAAAAAAATATTCGCCATCGATCGCTAATTTCTCATGGTTTGATCTTGGGAACGGTGGGGCGATCGCTTTACCTATCGATTTGGCTGGCTGTGTTATGGTTGTTAGGATTGGCTGTTTTCCACCTGTGGTCGCCAGTTAACTGGAGTTGGCAGCAAGAGTTAGTTAAGGGATGGCAATTCATCAAGCTGCATTATCCTCAAGCTGTAGCCCTTTTTGTCGGTTTAGAAATGGGAGCCATGAGTCATTCTCTTAGCGATTGGATTGGTTCGGCTTACAAGCGCCAGCGCCGCAAACGACATTGAAGGCGATCGCGAGAGATAATAGATTCAATTACGATTAGAATTAAACGCCATGACTGAAGAAAGGATACAGCAATTAGAAACGACGGTGGCAGAACACGATCGGCAACTTCAAGGAGTCTATGCCGCACTCAATGAAGTGTCGCAAACAATGAAAGCTTTTGCCAATGGCATTGTAGAACTTCGAGAAAGCGTACAAGAGCTTCGCGAAAGTCAACAAGCAGTTATAGAAACTCAAGGATATCTAATCGATAGTGTAAGTCGTTTAAGCGATACGGTCAGCGTCTTAAGCAGAGAAGCAGCGGAAGACAGAGCCGCTATTCGAGAAATGCAAGCTGAAGTCAGACAAATTTGGGAGTATTTACTCAATCAACGCCCTAACGGAAATTCTGGCTAAAATCGCTAAGTCGATCGACACAAATTCATATTCAAACTTCTTAATTATCTATGCTTCAACCTTCTACTTTGGCAGCCTTACAAGAACTAATTGAAGTAGTAGCAAAGTTGCGATCGCCCGATGGTGGTTGTCCTTGGGATTTAGCGCAAACGCCTCAAACTTTGACTCCCTACGTCATCGAAGAGGCTTATGAGGTAGTGGATGCGATTAAAAATGGAGATAAAGAAGCGATCGCGGAAGAGTTGGGAGACTTACTTTTACAAGTAGTATTGCAAGCGCAAATTGCCAGTGAATCCGGGCAATTTAGCTTAGAAGAAGTCGCGCAAGGAATTACCCAAAAATTGATTCGCCGTCATCCTCACGTTTTCGGCGATGTCGAGGTGCAAAATGTTGAAGAAGTACGGCAAAATTGGGAACAAATTAAAGCCACGGAAAAAGGTGAAACTACTCCAGAAAGTCGATCGCTCAGTCACAAATTGAGTAGTTATGCCCGCAAACTCCCTCCCCTAATGGCAGCTATGAAGATTTCTCAAAAAGCTGCTGCGGCTGGGTTTGAGTGGGAAAATATCGATGGAGTTTGGGCAAAGTTTCAAGAAGAATTAGCTGAATTTCAAGCGGCGCTGGCCACCGATGATAAAGCGCACCAACAAGCTGAATTAGGAGACTTACTTTTTACAGTTATTAATCTAGCCCGGTGGTATGATTTAGAACCTGCTGATGCTTTGGATGAAACCAATCTCCGATTTATTCAACGCCTGCAAAAAATGGAATCAGTTGCCGATCGACCTTTTTCTGACTACACGTTAGATGAATTAGAAACTCTTTGGCAACAGGCTAAATCTCAACTCAAAAGTCATTAACAAGTCAAGGCAATTCGCAATTCACAATTGACAATTCGCCTCTAAGACGGGGGTTGATTTCCCACCCACTTCAGCCATTGTCCCAGGGAAGTAATGACGTTTAGGCGATGCAGACCGGGGGCACGAGTGGTAACTAGGCGATTCACCGACCACAAGCTCGCAAATTGCAATCCTAAAAAGCTATCAACCGGGGCATAAGGTCCTCCCAGAGTGGCAGCACCAGCGGCGTACATTTGACCTTGCTGATTTCGCATTTCTACGAGTTCAAAATCGTTGCTGACAGCCAGCCGTCCCAGATGATTGAGAGGCAGGTTGTAAAAGTTCACTAGATCTTCTAGCAAAGGACTCGTTTTGGCTTTGGCATCGAGTCCAGTGGCATCGATGATAAAGTCAGCTTCTAATGTCCGTTTTCCCTTCATCCCTTTTTCGAGGATGTAAGTCACGAGATGACCTTGGGCATCGCGATCGACTTTTTCAACTTCGCCAAAAGCAATTTGATACCAGCCTTCTCGGATGCCTTGAGCGACAATTTGCACCCAATCAGTACGATCGGCTGTAGTCGTACCGCCCCAGTCAGTAAATAGCTGTTTCTTTTCTTCTGGGGCGGCACTCTCTAAAATCGCCCGTAACTCCCCTCCCCAAGCGGCTTTGGGCCAGTTGAAGGGTTGAAATTCATAGTGATCTTTGACTCGGCGCTGGGAGAAGCGATATTTGTTGCCTTGGGGTTTAGGCGATCGCATTAAGTGCAATAAAGAAATATTGGGATTGCGCTTTCTGGCTTCATAAATTCGCTGCACGATCCGCGAAGCCACAATTCCCCGACCGCGAATCAAAACCGTTCCGCCTTGGCGTTCTAACTGCTCGTAGATGTGGTTGTGTTCTTCATAAGCGTTGACTACCGACTTAAAATCGTTAGTCCGTTCCCGGTAATCTTGCAAATCTGGGAGAAACTGCACCGCTGGATAGCCGATGGACAGATGCACGTAACGAGCGACGACAAAAGCGTAGTCGCCAGGACCTCTAGAGTAGGCGATCGCATACCGGCCATCGTTAGTTTTGCGAATTGACCTGACCCTACCGTAGCGAAAGATTCTACTCCAGCCGATTCTGGCTGTTTCGCGGTCGATCGAGTTGAAGACGTTTCCCGAACGGGGAGTGTAGGTGTCTACAAACGTCGGTTCGGCGAACACTTGCCACAAATACCTCAAAGAACCATTAATCCGACCGCGCAAAAAATCGTGCCATGCCTCTCTGAGGGCGTAACTCGGCCAGCCCCAAATATTATCGGGGCAAGAATCGGAGTTCGATCGCAGCCGTTCGTGAGGGGGAATTTGAGAATTTTGACACAACCTTTGGTAGCGGGCGTAGGGTCTATCTTCTAGTCCGATAGCCGCAATTTGGTCGGCCCTGACTCCATAAATCCGCAGCAAATCGGTCCAAATATAACTGCCCAATCCGCCACCCACAGTAGCATAGTTAAGCTCTTCTACTGGATAGCCAGTGGCGTAAAGATCTTGAACTGAGACGAATTGAGATTGAAATGCTGGTGGTGGAAAGCTTCTACCAGATGGACTTACGGGCGGTGGGGGCGGCTGAAATCTCGGATCTGGCAGGTTGGTTTGAGGGTTAAAGAAAATTTGAGAATTGCCAGCACTAGGTAGCTGCGTCGGTTGGCTGCCCGATCCAAAAGATAGAGTAATGTAATACGGACCGATTTGCAGGGTGTCGCCGTTGGCAATTGGCGATCGCGTTTGCTGCTGGCCGTTGACAAACGTACCGTTAGCACTGCCTTGGTCTATGACTACTACTCCCGTAGCATCTTCGTCGATCAGGGCATGAAAGCGAGAGACTTGCAAGCTATTTAGCACTATCCGGGCGACGCGACGACCGCCAACATCGGCTGGCAGTTGAGCGAATTCCCGTCCCAAAGCGATCGGCACGTTCAGCATCGGTTCTCGCCGTTCCCCGGTTGCTGGATCGTCCCAACTAAGGCGAATTTCCATACATTTGAGAAGTTTAGAAGTTTAGAACTCGTAGAGACGCGAGATCTCGCGTCTTTACAGAATGTAGAGACGTTGCATGCAACGTCTCACGTCTGGAGTTGCTGGAGTTTAAGAAGTTAGAAGTCAAGAGTGTGAAGTTAATAAATTCTCCCCATCTCCCCCTCTCCGCCCTCTCCTCCTCAACGACTGCCAGGTCTAACTAAAACGCTGATCGCTCCGGCGAGGGAAGTGCCGCAATGGCGACAATCGAGGGCTGAATAGTCAGAAACTTTACCGCATCTGTGGCACTGCAATCCATAACTTTCACCTTGAGCGATCGGGGTGGGAATTGCAGGTGGTGGAGGTGGCGGAGGTGGTGATTTTACTGCTACTTGCTGTTGCTGCCACTGCTGATTGGGATTTTGGTGATGATGGTAACGATGGTTCGGTGCAACTGGCGGTTGATTGACGGCTGGTTGAGGCTGAGGAGATCCACCCGATACCACTACAGTTCGTTGCAGGGGAACCGCTTCTAGAGCAACGTTAACTACCGCAAGCGATAACTGTCCTAAAGAGATGTTGCTACCGAGTCTTAACGGTACTTCTCCTCTAGCTAGGCTTTGACCGTCAACCGTAGCTGGGTTGCTTTGCGATTGGTTGCGCAAGTAAAAGCTTTGTTGCTGTTGGTGAAAATATATTTCCGCGTGCAATCTCGATACTGTTTGATGGTTGACGACAATATCGCATTGCTCTGGATCGCGACCGATTCTGATGGTGCCAAAGTTTTTGCTCGGTTGGCGATCGCCCACCACCTGCGATCGCCGCTGATTTATCCCATTACTGGTTTCTACCCATTCCAGCGTTAGTTCGTTCATCTAAGTCACCCCTATATATATATTAGATCCCTGGCCCCGATCGGTGTTAATAGACCAACTGCAATACTTTAGGTTTAGTCTACAATCGTTATGCAGGCAATATCCAGTGTCTAAATCGCTTTGCTAAGTTTTAACTTACCAATTGGAGATACATAACCTTTCAGCAAATTTACAGATTTTTATCGCAATTGTAGCGAAAATAGTTGCCATTTCCTGAATCTGGGCTAGGTTAAGGGTATTGAGGCGGGTGCAGGCGATCGAGGAGGCAAGCAGGTATACGAACTTTCCTTTGCCCGTGCGATTTCAGCCATAAACAGGTATAGTTCTGTACAATGCAACTGCGCGTTTATGACTGTTGAGCAATGGCAACGATCGACGCTTTATTTCGTGTAGAAGGATTGCGTGTCGCTTACCCCCACGGCAGATCTGCTGGGAGAACTGATTGGGTTGTAGACGATGTATCTTTTACCCTCCATCCAGGAGAAAAATTAGGCTTGGTGGGAGAATCTGGTTGCGGCAAATCTACGTTGGGACGTGCCGCGATGCGCCTGTTGCCGCCTTCGACTCAAATTGAAGGACGAGTGACGTTTGCTGGCAAATCGGTATTCGAGATGACACCAGCAGAGTTACGACAATTTCGGGGTGAGGCAGTCGCGTTGGTATTTCAAGATCCGATGACGCGCCTCGATCCGCTGATGACGATTGGCGAACATTGTTTGGAAACCCTGAAGGCTCATCAACCGCAACTTTCTAAACGGGAAGCCAAAGAAAAAGCGATCGCGACTTTAAATGCTGTCAAAATTACCCAAGATCGCTGGCACCAATTTCCTCACGAGTTTAGCGGTGGAATGCGACAGCGGGTAGCTATTGCCCTGGCTTTGCTGCTAGATCCGAAACTGATCGTAGCTGACGAACCTACTACTAGCTTAGATGTGATCGTGGCGGCAGAGATTTTAAAAGAGTTGACGCGCCTGTGCAAAGAACGCGAGATGTCGTTGCTGTTGATTTCGCACGATTTGGCCTTGGTAGGGGAATATTGCGATCGCCTAGCCGTGATGTACGACGGCAAAATTGTCGAAATGGAGACGGTAGAGTCGGTTTTTCAAAACCCACAGCACGAGTATACGCGATCGCTCTTGCAAGCAGCGTTGCATTTACAAACGACGGAAGAGGGAGAGGGAGAGAGGGAGCAGGGGAAGCAGGGGGAGCAGGGGAAGCAGGGGAAGCAGGGGAGAGAAAATATCGCTCCCATTTTGCGGGTGAGAGATTTAAAGCAGTATTACACCCTAGAGTCCAATTTCATCGAAAAGCTATTCTCGAAAACAGCTAAAACTAACACTGTCATTAAGGCAGTAGATCGAATTAATTTAGAACTCGTTCAGGGGGAAATTTTTGGTTTGGTAGGAGAATCTGGCTGCGGTAAAAGCACTTTGTCGCGGACGATTTTGCAATTGATTCGCCCGACTGGTGGCACGGTCGAATTTTTAGGAGAAGATTTAACTAAATTATCCGATCGTGAAGTCAGGGGCCAGCGGCGGCAAATGCAAATGGTGTTTCAAGATCCTCATGCTTGCCTCAATCCCTTGATGACAGTGGGCGATAGTATTGCCGATCCGCTGTTCGTCCATCACATGGCTACTCCGGCTGAAGCCAAAGAACGAGTAATGCAAATGCTAGAAAAAGTCGGTTTGATTCCAGCCGTTGAGTATTATTATCGCTATCCAGGAGATTTATCTGGGGGACAACAGCAACGAGTGGCGATCGCGCGGGCTTTAATTACTAATCCTAAGTTATTGATTTGCGATGAGCCTGTGAGTATGTTAGATGCTAGCGTGCAGGCGCAAGTATTGGATCTAATGTTAGACCTCAAACGGCAGTTTAACCTGACGTATTTATTTATTACTCATGACTTGTGGCTGGCGAGGTTTTTATGCGATCGCATTGCTGTGATGTATCAGGGACAAATCGTTGAAATGGGAACTACCAGCGAGATTTTTACTCATCCGAAAAACCAATATACTCAAAGGTTGTTGCAAGCTGCCCCCTTGCTAGCGCGACAGTCTAAAGAGAATTAGCGGTAGACTAGCTCTCGCATACCGAGCGAATCCATGGCACATAACGAGAGACTCTCGTGTAGTATTCAACTGCTTCGTAAAGCTCATACGCCCCGTCTTTGTGGTCTTGCCAGGAACTAACAACTAACACCTGCAATTAAAAGTTGGCCTCGCTCTTCGATTAGCGCCGGACCACCGCTATCACCAATCCCAGATACCCCTTCAAGTAAAGTGCAATCTGGTGGGGCATCGAAGCGAAATTTAATCCAATAGTCGTTCGCTTCATCGATCGAATTTGTGGCTTTACGAAGTTTTTTATATGATTATCCGAGATATTTCTAGCTGTGTGGGCAGCAGTGAGAATCCATAACGGAGCGATTAATGTTCCTGCACCATCACCGTTGAAAAAGGTGATAATTCCTGGATAATCGCTTTCATCAACGAGAAAATTTTGGTCTGGAATATCGTGTCGAACTATCATGCCAAGCTACCAAGACGTTGGGGTTATTTTGTAGGTAGCTGTGAAAGGTCGGGTAGCGAACTAGATTCTAGATTTTGGGCAGCTAGACGCTCTGTTCTTCTTTTGTCGTAAGCTCCAAGTATACTATTTTCCCGATCTCCCTCTAATCGAGTATTTAACTCGTCTAAATTCGCAATCAAAGCATCCCAGCGTTTCGCTAGTTCTCGCAATTTAACCACAGAACGCTCTCTTGTTTCTAAATCGGGAATTTTCGGCTTATTACTCATGGTAAATTCCAATTTTTCTTAATTTCTTGAATACTTGCTACTGTGGCATCTACTACAGCTTCTGATTCACTAATATATCTTGCAAGTAGTTCCAGGATATCATGAGAAGCGATCGGTTGGCATTCATAAATCTGTCGCAAAGTAGTATGAAAACGCGAATAGTAAGTATTGGCTTTTTCTCTAATACTTTCCAGTTCATCTAGTTCTGGAATTGTTGCTTCTGTCTCACCGTATTGCTCCAGAAGATCGAATATAGTTTTTGTAGATTCGTCAAGGCACTCCAATAACTGGATCTGCAAATCAAGAACATTTGCAATTAGAGCGCTGGGTAATTTTGACATGAGTAAAAATTTGACTTTACTTATATTAAGAGTAATTCTACAATTAATCGCATAATAGTTATCCCAATATCTTCGCTGGCACTAATTAATACTTTGTCATCGGAACTAAAACTAATGCTATTAACTCTACCAGTATTTATGGCTGGCGCGGTTTTTAGGCGATCGCATTGCTGTGATGTATCAGGGACAAATCGTTGAAATGGGAACTACCAACGAGATTTTTACTCACCCGAAAAACCAATACACTCAAAGATTAAAGTTTAATGGTGCGAGGCGCTGCCAGTTTAGAGCCAACTGCATAAACTCAGCCAGTCAACCCTATGGAATAGCAGGCAAACGCAAATCACCCGGTGCTAAGGCATCTCGCTTTGTAGGGTGCGTTTGTCAACAACCAAGGAGCTATTTTATGACTATCAAACCAAGTCGTTTACTGCTGATGCTGGGTCTGGCTGTTCCTAGTGTCTTTCTATCTACAGTAGGTGGAGCTTCGGCCAAACCGATCGCTTCTTCCGAGTCACCCACTCTCAGCAAAGAAAACCAGACATTCATTAAGGTAGAGTCCAGGCGTGATACCTTAAGAAACTTGAATCAATTACCCATCAACATCCGAGCTAACGATGGCGGTACGGGTAAGGAAGCCTCTGATAAAGGAAAGGACGCTTGCGACAAATGCAAAGAGTCTTGCGATGCTTGTCAGGTCAACCCAGCCGATCGCGTTATCTTACCAGCCGATCGACTTAATTTGCCTACAAAACTGCAAACTTCTCCTTTAAAGAGTCTCATTCAAACTGATAAACCTATTTTCTAGCATTCTTTCTGACATTCTTGTGAGGTAGGCAGGAAAGCCTGCCTCACTTCTGACAGCCCAGAGGGCTATCCCACAAGTCAATAAAAAGACAAACTGCTATTAAAATTCAGTCAGGCAAAGGGTAATGGATTTAATAATTGTGGGCGACGATCGCGATCGCTTCGCTAATGAATTTGCTGAGTTCTCGAACCAACAAGGTTATAACGCGATCGTTCTCGATGTTTCTGCCGCTGCACGACTATTTTCTATCAGGATCGATCGCGGCATTGCTGAAATTACTCCCCAAATCTCGATTTTATTTCGCATTCCCGCACCATCGCTTCAGCGAACTAGCTTCGATGACTCGTTTCAATACGGTGAATGTTTAGCGACCTTGTGGGCAGCGGCGACTCTCAACCCGGCTACTGTTATCAACCGTCCGACCAACTATAGCTTGTGGGGTCGCACCTCCCCTTCCTTTACGCTCACCAAAATGCGGGCCGGTTTAACCAGCCCTCACCCCGCCCTAGCGGGCACCCCTCTCCCAAACTTGGGAGAGGGGCAGGGGGTGAGGGCCGACCAAGCGGAAGTCTTCTCGCTGCGAGCGCCTTCTCCACCAGCAGCACTCGTCAGCCAACAATGGTACGTGCAAGATGCCATTACTTACCAAACTGCTGCTTGGCCGGAAATCCCTGAAGGTGAAGGGCCTTATCGCGCTCGCTGTGCAGATCCCAATTTAGCTTACGAAATTGTCATAGTTCTGGGCGATCGAGCTTGGCGTTCTACGGCTGTCTCTCTAGAGCATTTAGAACTAGAACCTCAAAGTATTTCTTTACTCAAAAGACTCGATCTAACCTTCGGCGCAGTCACTTGGGGTATTTCCCCAGATTTGCAGACGGCTACTTTAGCCCGCGTCGATCCGTTTCCCACTATGGAACAGGTGCAGTTTGTTTGGCCGGTGTTAGCACCCGCCCTACTGGAGGCTTTTTTCTCATGATTTACATTATTGGACTCGACTCAGACCGAACTTTCTGCCATTTCGTTGCCGAAACCAATCTTAGGGGAATTGAGGTCGTACCGATTAACCTGCGGGCTGTAGCTTTAGAAGGAGATTGGCGCTTAGCCCTTCCCGATGATGGCTTGAGTTTTATTTCTATTGGAGAGCAAAAATACCATCTCGATCCACAAGGATCTTACTACTGTAGAATTATCGACCTGTCATCAGTGCAATCGGAACTCGCCGTTGCCAAACGCTGGCAGAGTCTTTTAGCCGCCTTGACAGCTTGGCTAGAACACATTCCCGGAACTGTAGTCAATCGCCCTGGAAGTCGCGCCGATAACTTTTCTAAACCGCTGCACGAGTACGCCCTACAATCCTTGGGCTTACAGGTTCCTGCCAGCCTGACTAGTTCCGATCGCGATCGGCTAGCGGCTTTTGCCCGCGCTGGAAAAACCATCGTCAAGCCAGCATCGGGAATTCGGGCCGACAGTCGGTTAGTCGAAGTTGAAGAATTTGCCGATTTTCACCCCTTTCAGGGGCCGGTACACTTGCAAAGATACGTAGCTGGTGCTGACGTGAGGGCGCACGTAATTGGCGATCGCGTTTGTGCGGAGTTAATTAAATGTGCCGAAGTAGACTACCGCCAATCTCACGAAGAGGCTGAGTATGTTCCTTGGGAATTACCTGAGTCTTTATCTCAACAGATCGTCGTGGCTACAGCGGCTTGCGGTTTAACTTTCGCTGGTTGGGACTTCAAAGTCACTCCTGACGATGAATACTGGTGTTTAGAAGCCAATCCCATGCCAGGATATGACGGTTACGATCGCCGACTTGGTGGCACGATTACCGATGCTTTGCTGGCAGTGCTGGGAGAAGAAAGGAAGAAAAAATATATCGACAAAAAATTGGTTTCTAACTTCGTCTTTTAGAAAAACATTTTTCTTGCTACCCGATCGCTCGTCGATAAACTGTGGCTAAAGCATCAGCATCGCCGACGTTGCCAGGGAACAGCACTACTGGCAAATTAGGAAACTCAGGCAGATCTTTTGGGGTTTGAATCATCGAGCAGCCAGCTAATATTTGACCTAGCAGTCTAGCTGAAGTTAAAGCTAAACCTTTACTCAAAACATCGTTTGAAGTAATGCCACCTTTGCTGATGAGAAATCCAATATCTGGAGGTAAGCCACGGACGATATTCATCAATAAATCTGAAACTGCTACCCCAAAATCTAACCGCGTATTGATATCAGCAAAAGTTAGCTCCTGGCGACTGGTGTAAACTACAATTGTTTGGCCAGCGGCGTGGAGGCGATCGCACTTTTCTAGGGTTTCGACTAACAAGCGGTGGCGTTGTTCTCCAGAATCGCCCAATAAACGAGAGACATCGACCTCAATCCCCACAACTGAAGGTTCTTGCAGCAAGCGTTCTAACTGTTCGGTAGTCTTTTTGACGTGAGAACCGACGATGACTGCACCTGGTTTACCATTGCGGACGTACTGAGACATTCTTTCCGGTGCGATCGCTTGCGGGCCTAAACTGGCTAAAGAGGTGAGGATGCTGGCAGCACTGCGAAACAAAAAGCGTTTTCCTCGACTGGCAGCGGTTAAGATGTCGGCGGCAAACTCATCCAAATCGGCTTGGATTTCCCCATCAACTGCCCCGCACTGGTTATCGCTTAGATTTAAAAGCCTCTCTAAACTACCATTACGAATATCTGCGAGTAAAAATCTCTCTACCGACTCAGCCGGAATGCGACCTTGAGTTTTTTCTTCGACGTAATCTGGTAAGTAGCTGTGATGGTAGCCAAACACCGAATCGCAGGCAAACTCGGTTTGATGAACTGGTGTCGGCACGCCATCGACGATCAGATAATGGATGCTATCGCGCGTTACTCTTCCGCCCTCAAAGAAAGCTGGAACTAAGAAATGAGCGTCAAAGGGACCTAGTTCTTCAGCAATGACATCGGTTTCGATCGGGTAATGTCCCCGCAGGGTAGAGTCAGAACGGCTGACGATGAGGAATTCTTGGGTTTTTTCGGCTTCTAAGGCTAATTTCAGGTTTTGGCAGACTTCTCTGGTGACAGATGCAGCCGATTCGGGAGGAAGCGATCGCGTATTGGTTAAGACGAAGAAAATCGGCGATTCATCTGCCAACCCCAGGCGCAGAGTATCTACATCCCAGCGCATTAGCAGCAAACAACTGTGAACTGTCTGAGAACCCGTAGGATCGTCGTCGAGGACGATTATTTTCGGTTTGGTGGTCATGGTTTAGCTCAAATCCCTGCTCGACGATTTTCTCATTTCTATCAGGAATTTTAGCTAACTGACCTCTAAATGCTTGGCGTAAGTCCTGGCTGAATAGAAGTTAAACTGGGATCGAACGGTTTTTAGATTCAAGTAATAGATGGGGATAATTGTTTCCAAGTTACGCTTGCCAAGCTTTACCAGCATAGTCGATCGCCGCTGGTGGCGAGGTGTTTTTTCTCGTTGCTTTCTCTTAGCAGCGGCTTTGTGTAGCTGCTTGCTGCTGTGGGGAACGCCCCCAGCATCGGCCAGTCTCAACGACGATCGCTATGACGGTAATATCTTTCTAATCTATGGAGGTAATGGTTCTCTCGTACCACCCAAAGTCACGCTCGCCGAATCACTACAGCGCCACAAGCCTGCTTTGTTAGTGTTTTATGCCGATGACAGTAGCGATTGCAAACAATTCACTACCATTGTCTCTCAATTGCAAGCATACTACGGTCGAGAAGCTAATATTATTCCCGTTAGTATCGATGCCATTCCGGTTAAATCTAGTTATACGCCCCAAGAATCGGGCTATTACTACGATGGGTTAGTTCCCCAAACCGTACTGCTAGATGGTAATGGCAAAGTAGTGTTCGATCGCAGCGGTCAGGTATCGTTTGAAAAAATTGATGACGTTTTTCGTGAGGTATTTAACCTTTTACCTCGTTCGGAATCGGTAGAACTGAAGTTAAAACCAGTTAACGAGTTCAATACAGAGCTAGTGCCTCAGTCTGGAAAGTGAGCGAGGCGATGGTAGCCAACAGATAAGTATATAAAGGCGATCGCATAACTAATGAGGAGTGCAATGAAATTTCAATTTAGCAAAACATTCATACCCCTGTTGGTGTCAGTACCGTTAGTCTTCTCCTTCCAAGGCTGCGCCACAGTTAGAAACCTGCTTAGAGACACTTCTAAGAATACGAATCAAACTCCATCAACTCAAACTTCACCAAGTAATAACCAACAAAATTCTGGTTCGGCCTTAACTAGTTCTGATGGCAAAACTCAAATCACTCTTCCTTCCGGTTGGAAACAAGAACAAGACCTGAACGAGCAAGCTGGTCTGCAAGCGGCTAATCGAGCGGAAGAGATGTACATAATTGTCATTAGCGAAAACAAACAAGACTTTCAGAATATAACTCTAGAGAAGCACTCAGAACTGACTCGCGGACTGTTCTTAAAAAATTTAACCAATCCTCAAGTCACCGGCCCGACACCAGTGACAATAGACGGCAATCGAGGGGTGCAGTACGAACTTAAAGGTGGGATTAATAATATTAATGCTGCCTATATCCACACGACGCTTGAAACGGCCAAAAACTATCACCAGATCGTAGCCTGGACGCTTCAATCTCGTTTAGACCAAAATCGCAGCCAACTACAAGAGGTCATTCAAAGCTTGCGAGAGGCAGGCAGCCAGACAAACTAACAATCGCCAGATCTTCCCTTCCAATTAAATGGAAATGGTATAAGTTAAAGGTGCAAGGAACGCAAATAGGGCGGTAGCTGTAGAGTTGACAAGAAATCGATCGAAACACTCGCTCGCCCGACCGCGCCAAAGCTACCCTGGAAGTAGAGAGTCTGTGTTGGTTTTGATTTGATGAGCGGACGTACCCATGTCAAACGTTTACAGCACAGAGGAATTAATCGAAATCTTAACCGCAGAGCGCCACGCTTGTCTGACGGGAAAGCGCCTGAAACTAACGACTTTAGGTTCTTCCGGGCATCCCCTAATTGACAGGTTTATTAAACTCGACGGCCTGCAAAAGTTTGCTGCTTATGAAGACTTTAAGGCTACCGTTCATCGTTATCAGATGGAACATCAGGTTTCAGGTATTATCTGGCATCAAATTACTGTTAAAGGCAAAACCCTGCACTATCCTCAAGTAGACGATCGCCTGATCGCCATTCCCAGCGATTTAGAAACCCTCAAAGCCGCCAAATCAGACATTTTGGCATTTTGGCAAGAGGTAACTGAAGACATGGATTTGTATCTCAGCTTAGATCGCGCCAAAGATTATCGATCGATTTTGCTCGACGAAATCGAACCGATCGCCCGATCGACCGAATGGGCTAATCTATACAAGTGGGAAAAATCAGACTTTCTCGAAATCATCTTGCAGCTAGGGTGGGGCCAGCCCCAAGAAGCCGCCTATAAAAGGGGATGGCCGGTTTCAGGCAGTCAGTACATTCATGCCGTCAATCCTGGCAACCGTCCCATAGCTTGATCGAAGAGAGCGGAGAGGGCGAAGAGACTAAAGAAAAATTACTGCCTGGTGTCAAAGTCAAAAGATAATGGTTGATAGGACTGAAATCGTCAATAAATCTACTTAAGGGGAAGCTTTTAAGGTGTAAAAAGGCAGCCGAAAAGGCAGAATTAATGTGATGGGAGGGCTGAGGAATTCAGATAAAAAAAGATTTGTAGAATTTCTTGACAGCTTCTTCTAAGATCGACATCAAAGCTACGCCCCGATCGCTAAACCAATGACTCAACTCGATCGATCTGCTCTGCAAGCTCGAAATATATTACTAGCCATGTTCGTGTTGCTCTGCATCCTAGATGTGGCGTTAGTCGTCATAGCGCGGGATAAGTGGGCCATTGGTCGCATCTTGCTAACAATTGTAGTAATGTACTTTGTCATCCAAGGACGAAAATGGGCAAAATGGCTGCTGATGAGTCTCTGTAGCTTGCTGGTTGTCGCTCTAATCGCCATGATTTTCGCATTGGGTTCAAAGCTCTCTACTATCCTTATTGTCGGCAGTGCGATCCTCGCCGTTCTCAGTGCCGCGATCGCAATTTATATGGCTACCAACAAAGATTTAAATCGTTATTTTTTATATAAAAGGCAAGTTCATTTCCAATAGCCTCCATGAAATCGAGATCGAGATTAAGGCTATGGTTAGTCACCCTAAGAGAAAATCACAGTCGCTCTATTCGTTTCAGATGCGCTTGTCCCCAATCGCACAGAGGTTTCAATACAGGGATAATGCTTTTCCCATAATCTGTAAACGAGTATTCAACTCTAGAGGTTACATCTTTATAAACACTTCTATTGACGATTTCATCTTTTTCTAATTCCCGAAGCTGTTGCATTAACATCTTCTCAGCAATCCCAGGAATCAGCTTTTTCAGTTCGCTAAAGCGTCTGGCTCCATCTTTGAGATGCCACAAAATCAATAGTTTCCACTTGCCACCTAAAATTTTCAGAGTTGTCTGCACGAATATAGTGCCTTCAGGCTGTTCCATTGGCATCAACTTTTTTCCTCCTAGATCTCGATCGATTGCACTTACAAAAAAGTAAGTTATTCCAAAAATAGAAGCGTTAGCTTATCCTACTTTAAACGAGTTATCCCAGCAAAAGGAGCTAGCAATGCAGCTAGAAAATGCGGTGGCCTTGGTGACAGGTGCAAATGGTGGAATTGGTCAGTATTACATTGAAGGCTTACGGTCCGCAGGAGTTCCTCGGATTTATGCGGGTGCCAGAAATCCAGATTCCTTGGCGGCGATCGTTGCTAACGATCCACAGCGGATTACGGCCATCTCGCTTGACATTGCGGACGAACGATCGGTGATGGCAGCGGCTGCTAAGTGTCAAGATGTCACCCTGTTAATTAATAATGCTGGCATTGGTTTGCTCAAAGGGTTTATCTCTGCTGCTGACTTGTCTGGCGCTCGCTCTGAGATGGAAGTAAATTACTTCGGTACGCTGGCAATGTGCCGCGCCTTTGCCCCAGTTTTGCAGCAAAATGGAGGCGGCGCGATCGTCAATATGTTGAGTATTTTGGGTAAAGTTAATTTACCCATGAATGGTTCGTACAGTGCGTCTAAGGCAGCAAGCATAATTATGACGCAAGGCATTCGGGCGGAATTGGCAGCACAAGGGACTTTAGTTGTAGGCGTGATGCCTGGAACAGTCGATACTCAAGCGAGCAAAAATTTCCCTCCACCCAAAGTTGCTCCAGCTACAGTGGCTCGAGAAGCATTACAAGCCGTAATTGATGGTATAGAAGATGTTTATCCTGGCGAGCAAGCGAAAGCGATGGCAGCCCAGTTGCTCGAAGATCCCAAAGCGCTCGAAAAGATGATGGCCGCGATGCTACCCAATCGCGATTAACGACAAACATTCTGAGCGTCAACCCGATCGCAATTTCCTCACAATTGACCTTTAGGATCTAGAGTTAGTAGCCTTGGAGGTCAGGAAAATGAACTCACAGAGCGAGTCAGTTGAATCTCCTGCGATCGTCGATCGAGAGCGGGATGAAGGAGCTATATCGGAGCCATCAACTCAGCCCTCAACCCAGGTGGGTGTAGAAGAATTTACCCTCACGGGTGAGGCGCTAGTAGCTAAGGTCAAAGAACTAATTCATCAAGGTAATATTCGTCGCATTATCATCAAAAACGAAGAAGGGCGGATCTTAATCGAAATTCCCCTGACTGTTGGGGTAGTCGGTGGTGTCGTCAGTGCGGCTCTATTTCCAGTCATTGCTGCGGTAGGAGCGCTAGGAGCATTAGTCGCTCATCTGACGCTGGTAATTGAAAGAAGAGAATAACCAACCTGAGTTTGGAATTCGGATTATGCGCCGAGCGCAGGCTGCGCCAACGGAGTTCGGAGTTTGGAAACTGACGTTACCTACTACCTGATGCGATCGGCCATCCCAACTGGGTTGGCTGTTGGTAAATTCGCTTCAACGTGTTGATGTCTCTAGGGGAAATTGCGGGCGGATTGCGGACTTGAGAAAAATATAAAGCATCTGTTTCTACGCGACTGTGCCCCCAAATCCCCAAGGCATGGCCTAGTTCGTGACGGGCGGCAGCTTGAATGTATGGCCAGCTTAAGTCAGGACTGATAAACATCGTATACTTGTGGGACAAAATCCCCCCAGGGCGCTTGCTCGATCGCTTCTGATAGATTTCGTAGCTGACTAAAGCCGCGCGGGCATAAGGTCCAGCAGGGGTAACTTGTAAAGGCGGACGCGATCGCCAAATGGCAATATCGGCTTTCTCCGGTCGATCGACTACCACCATCGGTAAATAAGGGTTCCATTCTTGGATGGCGGGCAAAACGGCATCGACCCATTGTTGGAATCGACGGGCGCTGGCCGATGCCCATACTGGCATTCCGGGGCGTTGGACGTAAACCGCGATCGGAAACTCAGACCAGATTAAATAACCGATTTTGCTAGGTTTGATTTCTGAGAAATAATCGCCGCTGGCGCTAGGATCTTGCCATCGCTCTAAGGTTGGCGGTAGGGGATGAACTTGGGTCGCTGGCAAGCTGGCATTAGCAATCCGAACTTGAAACCAAACGATCGATAAAAACGTACAGATAGCTAAACCAAAGGCTACCAGCAGGCGCTTCATAAGGTCTTCCGCCTGGAAACCCCGTCCCCTTGTGGGTGGGGAGGAAGGCGAGGCAGGGTATAACGCCTTCCAGAGTTAACTTTTGTACTAAATGCAGATATTGGTACTCATTTATGAAGTATGCTATCTGCTCTCGCGCTCGATGGACGGATTAAACTGTCTTTCGAGGTAGCTGAATATTACCGTCAATACCTGAGATGGAAGCATACCAGTGCTGACCTGATGCGTGACCGCAAGGGCCGTTGGTGGTTGCACGTGGTCATGGAGACAGATACTCCCAAGTGCGAGCCAATCAATCAAGTTGTTGGAGTTGACTTGGGCATTGCTACTCCTGCTGTCGATAGCAACGGGAACAAATATGGCTCTGGTCATTGGAAGCAGGTAGAAGATAGAACGTTTGAGTTGCGTCGTAGACTTCAATCTAAAGGCACGAAGTCTGCCAAGAGACACCTGAAAAAGCTCTCTGGCAGGCAGAAACGTTTCAGAAAAGATTGCGACCATGTGCTGTCTAAGTGCTTGGTTCAATTTGTCGAGTCTGGTGCAATATTGGTTTTTGAAGACCTGACAAATATTCGTGGCAGAGCCAAAATCAGAAAGGCTCAACGTCGCAGACTGCATGGATGGAGCTTTGCTCAATTCCAGGTATTTGTCATCTACAAAGCTGAAGCTAACGGCGTAAAAGTTGGATTTGTTGACCCACGTTACACCTCGCAAAAATGTAGTCAGTGTGGACATGTCGAACGAGGAAATCGCCCTACTCAAGCTGACTTTCGGTGCAATAAGTGTGGGTTTGAGTGCCATGCTGACTACAATGCCTCAATGAATATTCGTGATGATTTTCTAAGACATAGGGCTGCGGTCAATCAGCCTATTGTTTCAGCCGATAACTTCGGCTAGGAACAAGCCTCATCCCCTCGTGGGTGATGCTGTTGACTTCCTCTTATCGCCCCAGCCAACCTGCGCTTAAAACTACGCTTAAACCCAAAAAAACGATGCATAAAGTCCAGGTAAAGCGATTGAGAGAGGTTTCGGCACTTTTAGTGCTAGTAAATAATTGAGCTTGTCCGCCAATACCGCCAATCCCATCACCTTTGGGGCTGTGGAGCAACACCACCACAATTAAAATTACAGCCGACAAGGCCCAGATAATTTGCACGATGCTATTAACGTTCATAGTGAGTTAGGAGTTCAGGAGTTCAGGAGTTCAGAAGTTCAGAAGTTCAGAAGTTCAGAAGTTCAGTTGTAGGGGCGGGTTTTGCCAGTAATCTTTGCCACATACCATTAACATTGAATCAAACCCGGCTTGCCACACCATTAACCTCAAAGGAGTATGCGCCGAGCGCAGGCTGCGCCAACAGGATTTCAGAATAGACATCTGCCACAATTCTTGTGAGGTAGACACGAAAGCCTGCCTTCAAATAACAAATGACAATCTATCGAGAAATCCGCACCGGAGTTCGATTGGCTCGCACGTCAAACTCGACTGGGAGCAACATCGATCGACCCTTCATTTCTGCTGGTTGTGGCAGCTTGAGAATTTCCAAAATCGTCGGTGCGATATCGGATAAGCGGCCGTCATCTCTTAAAGTTGCTGAGGTGCCGTGTCCGGGTATTTTTAATCCTTCCCCTTCTACTAGAATAAACGGTACTGGATTGGTGGTGTGAGCCGTCCAAGGACTGCCATCCTCATCAATCATACATTCAGCATTGCCATGATCGGCAATGATTATCGCCGTTCCTCCAGCCTTGTTGATGCTCTCTAACAGTCTGCCCAAACAGCGATCGACCTCTTCAATTGCTACGATCGTCGGGGCCATCATCCCCGTATGTCCTACCATATCTGGATTGGCATAGTTAATTACCACCAGCGAGTAAATTTGCTTAGAGATGGCAGCGATCGCTACGTCTGTCACTTTGGCCGCTGACATGGCTGGAGCTTTATCATAGGTAGCCACCATGGGACTGGGAACCATTTCGCGGTCTTCTCCCGGAAATGGCTCTTCTAGCCCCCCGTTGAAAAAGTAAGTGACGTGAGCATATTTTTCGGTTTCGGCGGCGCGAAACTGCTTCATACCGTGGCGCGAAATCACTTCTCCCAGAATATTAGTCAAATTCTGTGGGGTAAAAGCGACTAAGACTGGCAGGCTAGGATCGTACTGCGTAAACGTGAGAAAGCTCAGAGGTGAAATTAATTGGCGATCGAACCCTTGAAAGTTGGGATCGACAAACGCATAGCTCAGTTCTCTGGCTCGATCGGGGCGAAAGTTAAAGAATATGACTCCATCTCCTGGCGATACCGCTCCTGGAGCGATCCGCGTAGGGACGATAAATTCGTCGGTTACTCCCTCAGCATAAAAATCTTCCAATACTTCTGCGGCTGGCTGCTGCTTGCCGACTGCATCTTGAGTCATCACTCGATAGGCTTGCTCGACTCGATCCCATCTATGGTCGCGATCCATCGCGTAGTAGCGACCGCTAAGAGTGACAATTCTACCGATGCCCAAGCGATCGCAATGAGCCTGAATTTTTCTAATTGCTTCTACTCCATCTTTAGGATTGGTATCTCGCCCGTCAGTAATCGCATGGATGCAGACATCGCCGATGTCATTAGATTTAGCTAAATCGACCAATCCCAAGAGGTGATCGAGGTGGGAATGCACTCCCCCTTCCGAACACAAACCGACTAAGTGCAACTTGCCGCCACGATCGCGCGTCTCTTGACATACTTGCAGCAGGGCGGCATTCGATAGCAGCGAACCGTCTTCTACAGCATCAGAAATCCGCACTAGTTCCTGGGGGACAACTCTACCAGCACCGATGTTGAGATGGCCTACTTCGGAGTTCCCCATTTGCCCCTCTGGCAGACCGACAGCCTTCCCAGAAGTGTAGATTGAGGTGTGGGGATAAGCTGCTTGCAGACTATCGAATACAGGTGTATCAGCAGCAGCGATGGCGTTTCCGTCTGTTTCTTTTCGCTCGCCCCAGCCGTCTAGGATGACTAGCACCACAGGAAACACAGGTGCTTGCGCCATACATTATTACCCTTTTGTAATGAGATGGTTGTTGTTGCCAATCATACCATTGACGAAGAGAATACAGGAGTTCAGAAGTTCAGAAGTTCAGAATAATTCTGAACTCTCACACTTTACTGAATTTCTGGCAAACGATAGGAAGTACGAGATTGCCAAGCCTCCTAACGCATTCCAATCCATTTGCCAATGGCAAATTCGCTGGATTTAATTCGTTCGATTTGCAGTTAGCTAACGGGTTCAGTCAACCTTACCGATCGCGATCGCTAACTACACTCATAATTTATTTTAATATTTTTTGCTCTCAAAATGTCGATCGGTAACTTATTTTCATTAACTGCGGTCAAATTCTCAATATTATTGAGAATGTTTTCATTTACCTCACGAAAATGCGTCATTTGAGCTATTGAAAAATTAGTAGGTTGCTGTTTACAATATTTTGATTAAGATCTAGCAGTAAATTTGTCACATTTTGATGACAATGGTAAGCTTCGATCGATGTTCTCAGTTAAGGCTGGGATATTAAGATATGAGATCTAAGAATAACCCCAAGAGTAAAAACAGCGCTGTGTAGCGAGGAACGCATACAACAGGAGGTAAAAATGCGATTTTTCTCCCAACTTATTGGTTTGGCTTTATTAATAGCGGGAGTCTACTTTCTAGGTCAAAATATCCTGTTTACGACGGCAGTATCTCGCTATTGGTGGAGCGATGTTTCCGCTACAGGATCGATTCTGGCTCTCACCGCTGGCATCGTCTCTCTAGGGTTTTTTCCGCGTCAGATTGGCAACTTTGGTTGGATATTAGTAGGACTTGGTATAATCTTGATTTTTGTTAGCGGTAAAGTAGTTTTGCTGCCAACTAGTCTGTGGTACTTTTTTCTATCTTTTACTTTTTTTGCCATTGGTTTGAGACTCCTGACAACTGGGCGAATTAATTTTTAATATAGGAAGCGATCGCTCTAACTTAATGCTATTACGGCGATTGTTGAACGTTCTTGACTCTTGCTTTAACACCTATTTTTGTGTAATTACCAAATTCAGGATATGACTCATAATTTAAGTTAACATTATTCTCATCAATGATTTTCTCAAAAGTATTGCCAGTCATACGATCGTGCCGTTCTGTTATGAGATTTCCGTTAACCCTAATATAGCGAGTCTAAATCATGGCGAACAGTCTTGTGGGGTAGGCTTCCAAGCATTGGTGTCAACTTAACATCGCGTCTCCCAGCCCAGCCATGTCTCCAGCGATTAATGAGAATTGGTATTAGTCCTCTGAGCGAGGACTTTAGCTTTGAGGCAGGGGTTTTGAACTAGGGTGTTGACTTTGTGCCTTTTTTGGCGATAAAAACTCATACAATTTTTGTGTTGCTGTCAGCGGCAGCAAACAATTTCTTCCTTTTTGAGAGCATAGACTGACCAAACACCTCAGCTAACCAAGATTCAACATCTTTAAACGTCGTAGTTTCCAGGGCATTTTTGACTACAGTATCCCTGAGTTCCATAGTAGATAAGCCAAGTGTGAGTAACATCTGCCCCATTTCTTGAACTGGGCAACGTGCAGAAAAGTTCTTATATTTCCCGAACAAAGATTCAATGACATCGGAAGTTGCTAGTCCAGTTCTTGAGTCAGGAATTTTCGCCGACTGAATCGCCACCTAATCAGCCACTCGTTGAGGAAAATTTCCCAGAGAATCCGGGAGATTTGCTAAGGCAGTTTGCTGGCAATATTCCAGACTTTGACGCTCGATTCCCCAAGGTTTTAATTGAGTTTCAACCTGGCGAGTCAATTTTACCATTTGCTGCCACTTACCTAGCTCTACTTGATAATCAAATAACCACCCCAACTTCTCGGCAATTTTTCGCTCTAATTCGACAGAGGTAAGATTTGGCACTAATTTAGCTAGAGTTGATGGCGAACTGTTTAGCAGCTTATTTCCCCAGGATATCAACTTTTCAATATTCAAGTAACGGCATTGACTTCGCTGGGCTGGCGGTGATAAAAAAGCGAGTTCTGTTTGCTTGAGTTGTTGCTTGCTTCGGTGACATTTTTCCCGAAATGATTGATATCTATCATTCGCCTCTAATTCATATTTCAAAATTAAAGCCATGGCCTGAGTGACATCATGAGTATAAATTATGGCTGGATGTTTTTGCTGATAGAGCTTGATGCCGCTTGCCAGATCGCTACTGTTATCGGCCACAATTTGCACGGGTACTCCCACTCGATTGCTGATTTTATCTAGCCGCTCTCTAATCAGTTCTCCTTTGGGAGAAATCATAATCTCTAATCCTAAGATCTCGACATCTTGATGTGATATTTCCCCGTCTTTATTTTTTACTTTTGCTTCAAACTCTGCTTGAGAAATTCCTAAAACTACTAAAGCTTTTGGTTCTTTCGTACCTACAGTGCTAAACTAATAGGATAGTACCAAGAAAGTAAAGCTCTAATTTCAAAATTATGGAAATTCCTGAAGCCAAATCCACTTCGTTTTATCAATTTCAACTTATTGTTAATTCCTTCTACTACCCCACTGGTTGTTCTTTTCTCAAAATATCCCACTATGAAGCCAAACCATCGTTTAATCGTCTTGACGCTTTTTTCGTAGTACGGTTCAGCTTTCTTTAACCAGTCAATAAGTTCAAAAGTTCCTGTTCCTAAGTCTTCACTCTGTTCCAACAAGTCATGAAATTTCTCTTTTAAATCGTGCATTATTGCTATTAAAGGAGATGCTTCTCGAATTTTTTCCAACTTCTCTTGTTGTAGTTCTGTTAGTTTACTCTCAGCTTTTAACAGTGTATATTTATTGCCTTTTAAACTAGCGAGAATTTTTTCTCTGGCTTCGATATTTAACTCTTTAGCAATTTGCTTTTGATTGATTCTCGCTTGATTTAGCTCTTCATGTACTATCTTGGTGACATGAAACCTATCTATTGTCACCTGTGCGTTTGGACACATCTTCTCGATTAAAGATTTATAGTTGCCAGTCATATCTATGCTGACCTCTTCTATTTGTTCGAGAACACCTTCTCCCCACTTTTTCAATTCTTTTTCGATGACCACTTGTTTTCTTGATTTGACTAATCCTACTAACTTTCCTTGGTCTAGGTCTACGAGGACAACAATAAATTTTCCTTGACCTTTGACCAAACTAATTTCATCAATGCCTAATCTTTTCAAATTCTTCACATTTATGGGCATCACCCGACTCGCTACATCCTTAACCATCGAACTTACTTCTTCATCGGTTAAGCCATTGTTTTTAGCGACATTACTCACATCACTATTAATCACTTGTTTAGTGATATTCTCCGCGTATCGATGCGTATATCCTCTTCTTTCTCCTACAAAATCTAGCTGTTCGCTAAAGGTTTTTTGACATTTTTTACATTTAAATCTTCGCCGATTTACGTTGAGAATTACTTCTCGCTCTCCCATTGGTAAATCTTTCACCAAGTGTTTTTGGTTTTGATGTAAATGTTCCGAGCGGCGACCGCATCGTGGACAGACCGCACTTTTGCCAGTTCGACTTACTGATAAAATTAAGACTTTACCCTCTTGCCGACTAGCTTCTACTATTACTTCTGGCAAATTTAGGAGTCTTGTTATTATTCTTTTCATTCTTAACTTAACTCCAAATTATGAAGATTTATGCTAATATTTTAGCACTTCAAGTCCGAAAGAACCTTAATTTCTAAGGCTCTTACTTTCTTTTGTTTTGATAAGGCTTTTTCTTTCCAGTTGTTTCGACCTCTTTTAAACAATCTCGCTAATCTACTCACTGGGCTTTTGTATTCCGACACTGACGAAAGCTCCTGGCGAATTTTGACGACAAGATTATTGGATGAGATAATTTGACTGAAAACCCCACAAAGTCAACAGCCTAGTTTTCAACCCCTGACGGATGAATGTTTTGACCGTTAACTTGACACCAATGGCTGCCAAGATAGCCAACTGGGACAGCCGGAACGGCTAGATCGCAAGTCATGAGAGAAAGGCTATATAAAAGGGCAAGATTAACCTGCCCTTGTTCGATCTATTTAAAGATAATTCAACTGCCTCAACTAGGGAAAGCTTAATACTTTTATATCCTAGTTACTAAGTATGCCAGAGTCCTTTTTAAGAGAATCCAGCTTTAGACTTTTCCGAAGTCTCGTGACGAGCAGTTTGGCCATTTTTCTGGTTAGTATGACCGTTGGTATTACGGGGTTGAATTACTCCATAACCGCCATGATTGCGCTCGTAAATCACGTTAATTTCGTTGGTTTCAGCATTGCAGAACATATAGAAGCCGTGATCTACTAATTGTAGCTGCTCCAAAGCTTCTGGAATGGTCATCGGCGGCATGGCGAAATACTTCATTCGCACCACTTCATCGGGCATTTCCGGAGCGCGATCGCCAATCAAAGTCGATTCTACAGGTTCCTGTTCTACTAACTCGCTAGTTTTTGCCTTAGACTGAGTTTTTTGTTCGAGTCGTTTTTCTTTGTATTTGCGTAACTTGCGAGCGATCTTATCTGCCACCATATCAATGCTGGCATACAGAGTTTCGCTGCCTTCTTGGGCCCTAATTACAGTACCGTTAGCGTAAAGAGTAACTTCAGCTATCTGCTTGGAGGTGATTCTAGGATTTCGGGCCACTGATAGACGTACATCGACCTCATTTGTGAGGTTTTGAAAGTGACTGACAGCCTTCTCAATTTTTTGATGCACGTATTCACGAATTGCATCGGTAATTTCTATATTTTTGCCCTGGATTACGAGCTTCATATGCGAGTCTCCAGCTAGATATTTTGGCAAAACTTAACTTGCAAGAGCAGTTTAAAAGTTTTGCTGCTGCAACCTTAATTGTTGATAATTTCACAGTAGCACTTTGTATTGTAGAAAACAGGTTTGTTTGGCTTCTCTTCAAAATCCTTCGCATCCCTTGACATTTCTTCATTCTGGCTTCAGAACCCCCTGCTAGTAATCGATTGGGAGAAAAAAATTAAGGAAAAGTGCATAGGACATAGGGCATAGGGCATAAAAATAGCCATTTGACTTTTATTCTGCCTTGGGCTGGGATAGATAACCTGTCTTTAGGGAGGTGTGCGATCGCCCTTAGCAGCAGACACTCAATTAAAAGGCGCATTTTCAGAGCTACGAGATTTATTGACGGGCTTTTCATAATTCATCATTCATAATTCAGATGACACGCTATCTCGCTTTCGCTACCGATTACGACGGCACTCTGGCAACCGACGGCCGAGTCGGCGAACAAACACTTGATGCTCTCAAACGCCTGCGAGAAACCGGACGCAAACTGTTTCTCGTTACCGGGCGACATTTAGACGATGTTACAGAAGTATTTCCCCAAGTCGATTGGTTTGATGGCGTGGTAGCCGAAAATGGTGCTTTAGTATATTTTCCAGCGACGCGAGAAGAACTATTATTAGGCGATCGCCCGCCAGAAGCTTTTATCCAAGCTCTTCGAGATCGTCAAGTCGAATCCCTGGGCATTGGCAAAGTCATCGTTTCTACCTGGCATCCGCACGAAACGGCGGTGCTGGAAACCATTCGCGACTTGGGATTGGAGCTACAGGTAATTTTTAATAAAGGGGCAGTAATGGTGCTGCCGTCGGGAATTAATAAAGCCGTTGGATTGAACGCTGCCTTGACTCATTTGGGATTATCTCCTCATAATGCAGTGGCGATCGGAGATGCCGAAAACGACCACGCCTTTTTAGAAACCTGCGAATTTTCAGTGGCGGTAGCTAATGCCTTGCCGATGGTGAAAGAACGGGCAGACTGGGTAACACCCAGCAGCCGAGGGGCGGGCGTTGTCGAACTGATAAACAAGTTAGTCTCTAGCGATCTAGAAGAGTTCGCCGTCTCGCAAACCCGCCATCAGATTTTGCTGGGAACGAAAGCGGACAAGAGTGAAGTGTATATGCCAGCTTACGGTTCTAGTTTGTTGCTGGCAGGTACGTCTGGGGGCGGCAAATCTACTTTGGCCACGGGGATCGTGGAACGACTGGCGGAAGAGGGCTATCAGTTTGCCCTGATCGATCCAGAAGGAGATTACGAAAGCTTAGAAGGGGCAGTAGTATTGGGAGATAGCCGTCAGCCTCCCAACACGACCGAAATTTTGACTTTGTTGGATAAGCCCGATCGCAATGTCATCATCAATTTATTGGGGGTCAAGTTAGAAGAGCGTCCTGCCTATTTTGCTGGATTGCTACCATCGCTGTTAGAAATGCGATCGCGCACTGGCAGACCTCACTGGCTGATCGTCGATGAAGCCCATCACTTACTGCCAGCCTCTTGGAATCCTGCCTCTATAACCATGCCTCAAGCTTTGAGTAACATGGTGCTGATTACGGTGCATCCAGATCGAGTAGCCGTTCCGGCGCTGTTGTTGGCAAATGTAGCGATCGCAGTCGGTCAAGCACCGCATGAAACCATTACGGCCTTTTGCAACGCTGTCGGACATTGCCCGCCAGATCCCCTGCCCGATCGTCTGGAAGAAAGAGAAGTGCTGGCTTGGTTCCGTCAAACTGAAGAACCGCCTTTTCGCTTCCAAGTCGCGCCGCCGAAAACCGAACGTCGCCGCCATATGCGGAACTACGCCGAAGGCGAACTCGGTGAAGATAAAAGCTTCTACTTTCGCGGGCCGGAAGCGAAGTTGAATCTTCGCGCTCAAAACTTGATTACCTTTACTCAAATGGCAGCGGGGGTGGATGAAGACACGTGGCTCTACCACCTGCAACGGCAAGATTACTCCCGGTGGTTTCAAGAAGCGATTAAAGACGAAACGCTGGCCGAGGAAGCCGCTGAGATCGAAGGGATGTCTGACTTGTCAGCCACAGAAAGCCGCGATCGCATTAAATCTGCGATTAATCGCCGTTATACTTTACCTGCTTAGGGCGTTACGGTTGGGTTCGTTGGGTTTCGCAGAGCTATACCCAACCTACGGCTAACGGACATCTCGATAAAATCGCTTTAAAAAATTGGCATCTACGCCTATTGCCCAGGAAATGCCGATGTAAGCATAAATAGCGATCGCTTTGACTGCACCCCAACGACTCGCCCGCCGATCTGAAGTTTGCACGATCCGGTTTACCAACCGAATTCGTCCTTTGGGCAACAGTCTGAGGGACAAATCGCCATCTTCCATAATTGGCAGTCGATCGTTAAATCCCCCACAGTCCCAAAAGTCGCTCCGACGGCAGAACATCACCTGGTCCCCTACTAGGAGTCGCCAGCCCCGAAAAAACAAGTGAGGTTTCAATAGTAAGGGGAAGCAGTAGGTTTTGAGGTAATTAACTAACGACAAGCCCCAATGAGTTCTTTGAGGGCCTGTCATCACCGAAATAAAGCCCCCACAGGCAACTGTGCCATCTGCCAAAGTAGACTCAATTACAGCTACCAAGTCATCAGGTATCCAAGTATCGGCATGGAGAAAGCAAAGAATTTCTCCAGTTGCCAAGGATGATCCGTAATTCATCTGTACGGAGCGTCCGCGCTTTGGAGACGAGATAACTTGCACCCCTGTTAAGGAAGAGAATAACTCTGAGTGGCGCTTCGCAGTTGCTACCGTCTCATCTTCACTACCGCCATCTACTACTAAAACTTCTTTGGCAGGCGGATCTAACAAAGTCAGTTGTCGCAACGTGCGCCCCAAACAAGCTGCCTCATTTAAAGCCGGAATGACGATCGAAACGCGAGGGCTGGCAGAATTTCTGAATCGATCGCTCATACTTCAGTAGCTTTCTCGTCGCCCTGTCCTAACAGAACGCGACTAGCTAGGACGATTTCCGGTGCTGCTAAGACTAACGATGCCAGAGAACACACCGTTGCCACTTGGCAATATTCGCAAAGTGCTTTGTTATCGTTCCACTCCTCGCGAGCAAGCTTCAAGCTAATGAAAGAATCGATCGCCACTTTGACACCCATTGCAATTGGCAAAAGCGGATTGCGTCGGGCGCGATCGAGGCCGCCAGCAGCAGCCAGCCAGGCCGTTAGGGCGTAATTAACTATCATTATCGGCCCGTCGGGCGATTTGAATCGGCTGTAAGCATAGTCAGAGGCATCAACTTTGTCGGCATTGAAAAGTTCCTGTCCTGGGGGATCGGGCAAATGAGAGACGATTCCCGTTTGATAGAGGGTAACTATTTCTCCCATCGAAGCCCCTAGCAAAGATAGCCCGACGATCGCTCGCCGACGGGTCATATTTGGGCTTTTTCCTTGACGTAGTTCTTGACTGAGTTGCTGTGGTTCCATAAAACAAAATTCTCGCTTTAGTTAAGGGTGGGTATCGTTACCTGACAGATCGGCTGGGAAGCTTATCCCATGGGCTTTATCAGACTGGTGGCGAAAATCCAAATTTTGGATGTTTAACGCAGATAAACAGCTGATAAACGCTGATAAACGCAGATGTTTTTGATGCGTTATCGACCGATGCCAAAGGCTTGTTCTCTCTGCCATCGGGGAATCTCTACAAGCTGTGGAGAACGATCGACCAGCAGGGAGTTATCTTCAAAGTCCACCATTTGGGTGGGATTATCTCCTAAAAATCGCTGGCAGGTACGACATTTCCCCTACAACCTCAATCAGTTTGGTATCAATCTACAGCGTGCGATCGAGTTGCTACTCTACCTAAAAGTAGATTTTGCTCAAACTAAAAAATAAATCGATCGCAGAAGTTTAAGAAGTGAGAAGTTCAGGAGTCAGAAGTCAGAAGTCAGAAGTCAGAAGTCAGGAGTCAGAAGTCAGAAGTCAGTTTTCTCCCCATCTCCCCATCTCCCCATCTCCCCATCCCTCCATCTCCCCATCTCCCCATCTCCCCATCCCCCCATCTCCCCATCTCCCCATCTCCCCATCCCCCCATCTCCCTTCCCTCAAAACCGAATCCGATCGCGTCCTTCTTTCTTGGCCTGCCTGACTTTATCGCTAACCCGTTGAAAGAGCGCCACGGCATCGGCATCGTCGATCGTGAATTGGACAACTCCGATGCTAGCGGTGACTTGAAATTGTCGCCCGTCGTAAGCGGTGACAGTTTCGCTGCTCATGGCTTGGCGAATTCTCTCGGCTACTTGGCATCCAGTTTGCAGTTCGGTATCGAGCATGACGACGCAGAACTCCTCGCCCCCGTAGCGGGCTACCCAGTCTCCGGCTCTGATGCTGCGCCCAAGGACATCGGCAGCAGATTTGAGGGCACGATCGCCTGTAGGGAAACCATAGGTTCTGTTGACATCGCCGAAGCGATCGAGATCTAGTAACATCACGGTGAGTTCTCGATCGTACTTGCGGGACTTGTCCATCTCTCTGGCTAATAAGCGATCGAGATGGCGGCGATTGAATACTCCTGTCAAGCCGTCGCGATCGGCTTCGGTGCGATACTGTTTTGCTAGTCGGCGAGCCTTCAACACCAATTCGCTGCTCATTCGTTGGGCGATAACTCGAATCCGATTTTCAAAATCGGTAATCAGTTTGTCCTGTCCGGTAGCATCGGCGATGGCTTCAAATTCTTCAGCCGTCACTACTCGGTTGCGCCCTTGCTCTTTAGCGGCGTAAAGACACTCATCGACCTCTTGAAATAGGGTTTCAAAACTCGAATGTCCGGTAGCAGAAGCTACGCCAAAAGAGGCAGAGATCCAGATGGCATTTTCCCCAATCTTAAATTCGCGAGCGGCGATTTCGGTTCTGAGAAAGTCAGCAAAGGCTCTGCCTCGATCGAGATTGCCCCGCACGAAAATGGCGAACTCATCGCCACCGTGTCGCGCCACGATTCCCGCTCCTAGTGCGTATTGTCGCAACAACTGCCCGATTTCCCGCAACAGCAAATCCCCTGCGGTATGACCCAAATTATCGTTGACGACCTTGAAGCGATCGATGTCCAAAAATATCAGGCAAATAGGCTCTTGGGCTTCATTGGCCGATAGCAGCCCGATCGCATACTTTATCAGCGCCCGACGATTTGCTACTTGCGTGAGCGGATCTAAGTTGGCCGATTCCTGCGGCTGACGGTGTTGCCAACTGCGGCGCACTCGCAACCATAACTGTTGGTAAAGTAACGATTTTTGGCAAATCTCATCTCTTGGATCTAGCCAGCCCAAAATTATCGTCTCTTCCTCAACGGTATTCGCCAAGATCGCTGTCGGCAGGCTGAGGCTGGTATACGTAGACTTTAGATCTTCTAAGCTGTTGAATTTTTCAGCATCCAGGACGATCGCGTCAAATGCCCTCTCCAGATCGACAGGGGCATCGACCGATAACCACTCGAAGTTATAGGGAAAGTTTTCTAGTTTGGGCAAGGCGATCGAACTGTACCAGCCAACTCTAATCGTTTTTCCCCGTTCTTCCATCAAAATCTACCTCTGGCGAGGGACAAGCACTCGCGATCGCGAAGAATATATTTATATTTTATCTGGAAAAATTAGTAAACCACTGCCGATCGACAGTTATACCAAAAATTCGGCTCTAAAATGCTTTTTTGACCGCAGATAAACACAGATAAACACAGATAATTTTGATGGGCGATCGATGTCGTCATCATCTTGCCAACTAGTGGTGGTGCGGACATATCGGCGATCGCATTACATATCGGCGATCGCTACTTCATAAACATCTCCTACTTTTTTGATTTTGCAATCTTGATAAGATTCAAAAACCTTTGGCAACCTCTTTCCCAAACCAAGATTGCTCGTAACTTTAGTAATTGGTTGTTTGTATTGTTTGGTAAACTCAGTTCCGACATTGCTGATATTAATATAACTGCCAGGAGACTTAGCAGTTAAATATTTTACAATTGCGATTAATACTGCTTGTAACTTTTCTGGTGAGTCGATCGCAGCTAAATCGACTCCTTGTGGTATCTTTTCATTCGGGTCGATCGGCGATAAAGTTGCTTCTTTAGCTTTGCCTTGCGTGGGTTGGTTAGAGGAATTATTTGCTGTCGATCGAGAACGATTTGTTTGAAATACAGTAATATATGTTTCGGGATTATTGGGAAGTTGATGGCTGGCAAAATCCGTTGAATGTTCCCTAATAAGATCGATTAATTGCTTGTCAGGGCAGTGAATTGATAGTAGTTGATTAATGGTGACTTCGTACTTGGTATTGAAAAATTCAGGTATTTTAGCTAAAGGAATCCAGATACTCCCCGATCGCGCTTGTTCTAATCGAATTGTATCTTTGAGTTGACCGATAAACTCTTTTAGGGATGGTACTTCTGGAGCAACCTTACAAATATGAGTTTGAGTTTCACCCGTGCGATTATTAGAAACAATAATATTATCTGCTTGTCGGCGCACTGAGTAAACAGTTAAGCCGTGAGTTTGAAGCGTGTTGCAAAGATGAGTTAGTACCGAATCTGACGAGCAAACTAAAACTTCTTTAGCTGTAGGGTAATGGATAAAAATAGACGAGCCGACTGTTGCCATTTTGACATCGGCACTATCTTTGCCAATCGGAACGTGGATTAACTCATAACTGCGGCCGTGTAAATCTAAATCTTTTTTACCTAAGTTTCGCCAATTGCCAAAAGCAATTTTAATCTGCAAAGGATGACGACAAACACTAACAAGAAATTTTTCGACTTCCGCGTTGAGGTACAAGTTTTCCACATCTAAAAGTAGAATCGCGATCGCACTCTCTTTGGAAACATTTAAACTGCGATCGGATTTCTCGGCTACTATTTCGCTCTCTCGTCGAGTTAAAAGCTGAATTTGTGCCATTAAATCGCCAAAATCCGAACTGATAAAAAAACTAGGCAGTAAGGAATTTTGTAAAACTTGCAATACTTTTTGTCGCCAAATCTCTCGCTCGGCAAACTGGCTCAATTCTGCTGTCAACCTAGAGGTAAATTTTACTTGTAGATCGGCAGTGCCCCACGGATATTTTCTCAACTTCTCCCGCAACCAATCGGGATGCTGCTGATAAGTTGTCAGAATAGTTTGATAAACATACTCGCTAATTGAGTCGATCGCAGCAGAATTATTCATCATCAATCAGAAAATCTCTAAGGCAGAGGGCATGAGGCATGAGGGAAATTAAAAACCTAATGGGGTAATTCTTGTGGGGTAGGCTTCCAGCCTGCCCCCCGATCCAGACTAGGTAGACTAAGCACATAATAATGGAAGACAGAACTGAATCGACTATTAATCATGGCCAGAGATTTACGGGGATTTTTGAAACTGCTAGAAGATAAGGGGCAATTGCGGCGAGTTAGTGCCCTGGTCGATCCAGATTTGGAAATAGCTGAGATTGCCAACAGAATGCTACAACAAGGCGGTCCAGCCCTGCTATTCGATCGAGTCAAAGGTTCGCCCTATTCCATCGCTATCAACCTCATGGGGACGGTGGAGAGGATTTGTTGGGCGATGAATATGCAGCAACCCCAAGACTTAGAAGCATTGGGTAAGAAGCTGGCCATGCTGCAACAGCCGAAGCCGCCAAAAAAGATTTCTCAGGCGGTGGAATTTGGCAAGGTATTGTTTGATGTCCTCAAAGCCAAACCAGGCAGAGGCTTTTTCCCTGCTTGCCAGCAAGTTGTCATCGAAGAACCAGAACTAGATTTAAACCAATTGCCCTTAATTCGCCCCTATACAGGCGATGCTGGCAAGATTATTACGCTGGGGTTGGTAATTACTAAAGATTGCGAAACCGGAACTCCTAACGTGGGAGTGTACCGCCTACAACTGCAATCGCCGACGACGATGACGGTACATTGGTTGTCGGTGCGGGGTGGGGCCAGACATTTGCGGAAGGCTGCCGAACGAGGGCAAAAATTAGAAATCGCGATCGCTCTCGGTGTCGATCCTTTAATTATCATGGCAGCGGCTACCCCCATTCCCGTAGACTTATCCGAATGGCTGTTTGCTGGACTCTACGGCGGTTCTGGGGTGCAACTGGCGAAGTGCAAGACTTTAGATTTAGAAGTCCCAGCCGACTCAGAATTCGTCTTAGAGGGCACGATTACCCCAGGAGAAGTGCTGCCAGACGGCCCGTTTGGCGATCATATGGGTTACTACGGCGGCGTGGAAGATTCGCCCTTAATTCGCTTCCACTGTTTGACCCACAGAAAAGACCCGATTTATTTAACCACGTTCAGCGGTCGGCCGCCTAAAGAAGAAGCGATGATGGCGATCGCTCTCAACCGAATTTACACCCCAATTTTACGGCAACAAGTATCGGAAATTGCAGATTTTTTCTTGCCGATGGAAGCCCTCAGTTATAAAGCCGCAATTATTTCGATCGATAAGGCATATCCAGGGCAAGCGCGACGGGCCGCTTTAGCTTTTTGGAGTGCCTTACCTCAATTTACCTACACCAAATTTGTCATCGTAGTAGACAAAGATATTAACGTTCGCGATCCGCGTCAAGTGGTGTGGGCAATTAGTTCTAAAGTCGATCCTGTAAGAGATGTATTTATCCTGCCCAATACCCCGTTTGATAGCTTAGACTTTGCCAGCGAAAAAATTGGTTTAGGGGGTCGCATGGGGATTGATGCAACTACTAAAATTCCCCCAGAAACCGAACACGAATGGGGCGCACCCTTAGAATCAGATCCAGATGTAGCCGCTATGGTAGAGCGGCGGTGGGCAGAATACGGTTTATCAGACTTGCAATTAGGAGAAGTCGATCCCAATTTGTTTGGCTACGACGTTAAGTAGATTGTAGGTTGGGTTGAGCGATAGCGAAACCCAACACCCCAGGAATGTTGGGTTTTGCTTACGGGACAGCCCAGAGGGCTATCCCACAAGAAAGTAGTTCCCTCAATTAGGAATTAAACTGCTACCGCTTCCTCTTTCTTGGTTGCAGGTGGTTCTGTAGCTTTACTTGCTAAGTAGTCAGCCAATTGAGTTTCAATCCGCTCTTTAACGATCTGACGATACTCTAGGAAATGCTCGATCTGAGCGCAAACGCCTAAATAGCTGGGAATTCCTCGGCGATTGTGACGGTACATTTCCCACAGGTATTGCCAGAATTGCCAGCGGGTGTCGCGCACCACCCCTTGCCGCCAACAAATTATCAGCAGCGCCTCAATAGCCTTCCAAGATACTGGCTGCTTAGCGGTTTTCTTTCTGGGAGTTTTATGAATCTTGGCTTCGCCTAAGATCCGATAGTGGCGGTAGGTACGACCTAAGAAATTTTTCGGTTCGTACAACGTCCAAAAAGCATCGATAAATTCGCGGGTAATCTCTTCTAACGGGCGGGTAGGCTCGAAGTTCATCAGCGTCGTCTGGTTGATGTTACCCGATTCGTTTAACAACCTGCCTTCTTTCTCCAGTCGGTGCCATAAAGCTGTATCCGGTAGGGCTTGCAACATACTGACAATTGCCGTAGGAATCGACGTTTTTTCCACAAATTGGACGATTCTTTGCCCCGCGCCCGGTTTTTCGCCATCGAAGCCAACAATTGTGCCCGCCATGATCCGCAATCCAGAACGGGTAATGGCTTCTACTGCATCGCTTAACGAGTCGCGAGTATTTTGAAACTTCTTGGTCAGGGCTAAACTATCTTCATCTGGAGTTTCAATCCCTAAAAAGACCGCGCCGAAACCGCACTCTACCATCATCTGCATCAGTTCTTCATCTTTAGCCAAATCCACTGAAGCTTCAGTGTCGAAAGAGAAGGGATAACCGCGCTCTTCCATCCAGGGTTTCAACTCTTTGAGCAATAACTTGACGTTGCGCTTATTGCCGATAAAGTTGTCATCCACCATAAAAATGCTGCGCCGCCAACCTAAATCGTAGAGGCGTTGGAGTTCGGCCAGCAGTTGAGTCGGGTCTTTGGTGCGAGGTTTCCGACCGTAGAGCACGATAATATCGCAGAATTCGCACTGGAAGGGGCAACCGCGAGAGAATTGCACCGACATCTCCGAATAAGCGTCTAATTCCAATAAATCGAAGCGGGGAATCGGGGTAGAAGTCACGTCAGGCTTTTCGCCATTAGAACGGAAAGTGCCCGATCGATCGCCCCTTTCGATCGCTTCGACAAACATCGGCAGGGTAATTTCCCCTTCGTCCAAAATCAGAAAGTCTACACCCATCGACTGCATTTCTTGGGAGAAAGCCGTGGGATACGGACCTCCTACGGCCACTGGCTTGCCGCGTCGTTTGGCCTCTTGAACCTGGGCTAACATATCTTCTTTTTGGACGATCATCCCAGAGAGAATCACCAAATCAGCCCACGCCCATTCAGCCTCGGTGACTTGACGGACGTTGCGATCGACTAGCTTAAACTCCCACGTTTGAGGCAAAATAGCCGCCACCGTGATTAAACCCAGAGGGGGCAGCATGGCTTTCCGCCCTAGCAAAGCTATAGTTTTCTCAAACGACCAAAAACTTTTGGGAAACAGGGGATATAACAGTAAAACTTTCATCAGCCGTTCAACCTCACGCTCGGGTTCGATCTAACTTTCTTTAACTAAATGACCCTAGTTTAACTGGTTATGATAATTTATCTGAGCAGTATAGGCGATCGCTAGCTATTTTTTCTAGCCAGGAGTACCAGCCATCATACGGTTTTCCGTTGATGTTGCTACAGATGGCAAGCAGGGGGAGCAGAGGAGGCAGAGGAAGCTGAGGAGGCAGTGGGAGAGATTTATAGGAAGCATTGTTTGCTCCTTTGCCAAACCAGGTCGCTACGGTATAGCTCCACTACCAAAGACGAACGCACCTATTTTCTGTTCCCTAGTTTCCACAATTTACTTTAATTTTGGGCAACTAAGTAGAGCGCCAACTAGAAGCTCGATCGATAAGTAGAGAAAGCTTTTATGTTATTAATATAGCTGGAAGTTAATTAGCAAACTAATGAGCATCTAAACTAGTTTTTTGGTCGATTTTGTTTTTTGCTAATTTAGTGCTACCCTCAAGAGTTAAAACAGATGTTAAGCGCGATCCCCAAACCAATCCGATTCGTAGAGCTTTCCAAAAAGCCACGATAAATTCGCAAACAATTTCCTCGATCGAGTCGCAGACAAAAAGTTCATCGACGTACTTCGATTGATAATTTGTGGTGTATTTATTTGAAGTGGGCGATCCAATTAAAGATAAGTAGTCAGACATAAATAGCGATCGCTCTTAATACAAAAAGAGCCACAGATCGTTAATCGCGCTCCCCATCTCCCCATCTCCCCATCTCCCCCTCCCCCTCCCCCTCTACTTCATGCGAATTCTACTTTTATACCCTCTGTTCCCGAAAACCTTTTGGTCGTTTGACAAAATCCTCGAACTGATAAATCGTCAGGTATTATTACCGCCCTTGGGATTGTTAACTGTGGCAGGAATTCTACCCCAAGAGTGGGAATTTAAATTAGTCGATCGCAACATTCGCCCCATAACTGAAGCCGAGTGGGAATGGGCAGAGATAGTAATCGTCTCGGCCATGATCGTGCAGAAGGAAGATTTCATCAACCAGATTCAGGAAGCCAAACGGCGAGGGAAACAGGTGGCAGTGGGAGGACCTTATCCGACTTCCTTACCGGAGGAAGCCGAAGCGGCTGGGGCAGATTATTTGATTTTAGATGAGGGTGAAATCACTCTACCGATGTTTGTAGCAGCCTTGGAGCGAGGAGAGTCTCAAGGAACCTTCCGCGCCGATGGTGCCAAACCAGATGTGACGACAACTCCGATTCCTCGGTACGACTTGCTGGAATTGCAGGCTTATGATTCTATGTCCGTCCAGTTTTCTAGGGGATGTCCCTTTGAGTGCGAGTTTTGCGACATCATTATCCTTTACGGCCGCAAACCTCGGACTAAAACCCCACAGCAGCTATTGGCAGAACTCCAGTTCCTTTACGACTTGGGCTGGAGAGGCTCTATTTTCATGGTGGACGATAACTTCATCGGTAACAAGCGCAACGTCAAACTGTTGCTAAAAGAATTAAAGGTTTGGATGGCAGAACGCCAATATCCCTTTAGGTTTAACACCGAAGCCTCGGTAGATCTAGCTCAAGACCCAGAGTTGATGGAGCTAATGGTACAAGCTAACTTCAATTCGGTCTTCTTAGGCATCGAAACTCCAGATCCAGACAGCCTGGAATTGACCAAAAAGTTTCAAAATACGCGCAATTCTCTCGTCGAGTCGGTACAAGCGATCAACCGCGCCGGACTGAGGATCATGGCTGGTTTCATTATGGGTTTCGACGGCGAGAAAAAGGGGGCAGGCGATCGCATTATCGAATTTGTCGAACAGACGAGCATTCCGACAGCGGTGTTCGGACTGCTGCAAGCTCTTCCCCATACGGCTCTCTGGTATCGTTTGGAAAAAGAGGGTAGGCTCCACAAACAAAAAGGAGATGGCAACCAGTTTGCCCTGATGAATTTTACTCCGACTCGTCCGGCTGAAGAAATTGCTAGAGAGTATGTCTTGGCTTTCTGCACGCTTTACGAGCCAGAACGCTTTCTCGATCGAGTCTATCGCCACTTCTTGACGCTAGGCCCCTCTCCCAACAAAGCTCCTTTCAAATTATTGACAAAGACGGAGTTGAGAGCCTTGGGAATTATTTTTTGGCGACAGGGTTTTAAGCGATCGACTCGCTGGAAATTTTGGCATCATTTATTTAGTATGCTCAAACGAAATCCCCAAGTATTTACCCACTACCTTACGGTTTGCGCCCACATCGAACATTTCATGGAATATCGTCAAATAGTGCGGGAGCAAATTGAATCTCAGTTAGCTGAGTCTCAGGTGACGGAAGCCAGTTCCAAAAAGCTCGTTCCATCCTCTTTTTAGTCAAATGTCCAGCCAAGTAAATTTGACCGACAGGCAACAACGCATCCTCCGAGCCACCGTGCGTCACTATATCGCTACGGCCGAACCAGTAGGTTCAAAAGCTTTGGTAGAAGAGTATAACCTCAGCGTCAGTCCGGCGACGATTCGCAACGTTTTTGGGTTATTAGAAAAAGCTGGATTGCTATATCAACCCCATACATCGGCGGGACGCATACCCTCAGATTCTGGCTATCGGATTTATGTCGATAGGTTAATGACACCAGCCAATAAACTGGGAAGCAAGGTAGAGCAATTATTGGTAGAACAGTTAAAGAAGCAAAATACCAGCTTTGAGGCGCTGTTGCGGGGGGCGGCGCAAATTCTGGCTACTTTGAGCGGTTACATTACTCTGATTACCCTGCCGCAAAATCGGACGGCTTGCTTGCGCCATTTGCAACTTCTACCAGTCGATGACCAACGGGTGATGCTGATCGTGGTGACAGATAGTTATGAAACCACCAGCGCGTTGATGGATTTACCCCCAACTGCCGAACCAGATCGATCGTTAGATGCCGAAATGATGGAACGAGAGTTGCAAATTCTCTCTAACTTTTTGAACAGCCAGTTGCGGGGCAAACCGTTGAGCGAACTAGCTGCCCTAGACTGGAAGGAACTCGATCGAGAATTTCAACGCTATGCTGACTTTTGCCAGCAAATATTCTCAGAATTGGGCAAACGAGCCAATCCCCCGCTCTCAACTCCGATAATGGTGCGGGGAGTATCTGAAGTGTTGCGCCAACCAGAATTCGCGGAATTACAACAAGTTCAGGCGCTGCTACACTTGTTGGAAGAAGAGCAAGAGCAGTTGTGGCCGTTAATCTTTGAACTACCTCAACATTACTCCCAAGATCTCTGCTCGAAAACAGAAGGCTCGCGAGTTACCGTCAGAATTGGGACTGAAAACCCCTTAGAGCCAATGCGAACCTGCGCTTTAATTTCTGCCAATTACTGCCAAGGAAAGGTTCCAGTAGGCAGCATCGGCGTGATCGGACCGACGCGGATGTTTTATGAAAATGCGATCGCTTTAGTCGAAGCAGCGGCCGATTATTTCTCTGAAGCCTTAAGCTAAAAACTCTTTGAAACTCTCTTGAAACAAATGGGGATTCAACTGCTTACCAAACCGAAGCGAAATATGAAAAACAAGCTGATGCCATTGATGGATAAGCTTCTGACCCGCAAGCGTTCAATTATCGAAACGATTATTGACCAACTCAAGAATATTTCCCAGATTGAGCATTCCCGACACCGCTCTCCGGTCAATTTTTTGGTGAATTTGGTTTATGGGCTGATTGCTTATTGTCATCAGCCCAAGAAGCCTTCTCGCCATCTCAATGAGTTTTTTCTGCCTTCGGCTTAACCCGAACTCAGGTTATATAGATATCCCGCGGTCAGAATCCCCCCAAGGGACAGCACGGAATGCTGGTGTAGTTATCTTTTTATAGTTTTACTTGCGAGGGCTAATAATTCGCGTAAAGCGGACTACCAAAAGATCTTGGTGTTGATTTTGAGGTTATTTGCAGCGGATGAACTTTGCCGTTCGCCCTCTAGCCCCTATAGAGACGTTACTTTCAAGCTTATTGCTGGTATCCTCGCTTTTTTTCCTGATGCCAGTAGTCGTGGGGCTAGAAATCCTGCCATAATTCAAGATATTGTCTGAAGGTTGTCTTATGGAGCAGCGTTCTTTTGAAGGAACTTGGGAAGAAATTCTTCGTTACGCGCCTGAACTGGTTGGACGGCGTGTAAGGTTGACAGTGCTATCCAATGAGAGTTCAAAACCTCAAAACGGGTCTACCCTGGATCGAGTCTTGAAAGGTAGGTTAGGTCGAGTTCAGTTTCAACCCTCAAATCTTTCCACACGCACAAAAGAAGCATTCACTGACCTTTTGGTTGAGAAGTACAGGCTACCAGGATTGGGGCAGTGACTCTTTGTGATGCGTCTCCTTTGATTGCTTTGATTAACCAGAGTGACATCAACCATACTCGTTGCGTCAATGCTTTATCTGGTCTTTCCGCGCCTTTAGTTACAACGCGGTCATGTTTCACGGAAGCCATGTACTTGCTAGGTCGGTACGGCGGTTGGTCAGCGCAGCAGGAATTATGGGGTTACGCTTCTGACCAGATCCTTGTGCTTCACTTTAATGGCGAGGACGAGCAAGCAAGGATGCAAGTATTGATGGAGCAGTATCGAGATTTGCCGATGGATTTAGCAGATGCGTCTCTGGTTGCTGCGGCTGAAGCTCTTAATCTAAAACGAATTTTTACACTCGATCGGGATTTTTAAATATACCGTTTTAAGGGAAACCAACCCTTTGACGTTGCGCCTTGAACACTGTCTGGTAGTTGACGAGGGCTAACACTGCGTTGGTGCGGACGGAATGCAGATTATCTGTGGGTGTTCAAGGTTGTCTGCCGCCGCCCAACTTCACGGTTATTATGACAAGCGCGATCGCGCTCCTACAATCCGAATTTCCAACTGCAAAGACGATCGAAATAAAACTCGTTCTTGTGAGATTTAGGAAGCCTCTTACTGCCTCTTGCTCTTCAGTGCGATCGCCGATCGTCGTAGGCTGGGTTGACGCTAGAGAGCCAGTCCAGTAAAAGTAGTTGACAAGACGCACAATTTTTGGCGAGGGTAAAAGAGCAGAATAAGGTATAGGATCGGCAGTTTGAGGAAGATGTTGCAGCAGGTCGGCTTAAAAAGTTACCAATACGAATAATCAAGAAAAATGTCAATAAAAAATGCTCCAATATTTAGGTTTTGGCTAATTTGGTGGTGCTTAACGTCTCTTCTTAGTTCGCTTGCCCTCAACTACTTACAATATCAGGGAAATGTTGCTGTTACTACTCTAGTGGTGCCATTCGAAATATGGAGTATATCAATGGGGGTTTTACAAGCATTGCTACTAAGGAAATATAATATTTCAATACGATGGATACTGGCTTCCATCTTGGCCCCACTCGTATGCACGCCTATTTTTATCGGCTTGGCAATGTTCGGATTACTAAGCTGCTGCTATGGCAACCACAACCCCCTACACTATACAATCACCTTATCATTAATGGCATCTATATCGGGGTTTGTTTTCGCATTCATTCAAGCTAAATTGGCTCTTTGGCGTTTTTCAAGGAAGAGATTGTGGATTATTATCAATGGATTGGGATTTGCATTACTGGCGCAAGTTGCAGTCCCTCACGACAATGCAGTTTCAATATTTGGGACACTTTCCAATTTGGCTTGGTTCTTTAGTGCAGTAGGATTCGGGTTCATTCAAGCAACCACCATGGCATGGCTCTTGTCTTCTGAAATCAACAACCATTGAGATACTGATGAGAGTGCAGTATGGCGAAAACTCTCGTTCTGATTGCATCGTTAACCGGGTTGTCAGTTGAGGAAATGCAGCAACTCCAGCAGCAAGTTGGTAACGAATAGATCGAGAGCCAAGCTCGATCGGTGTAGCGATCGAAGCATATTCCAACTGCAAAGACGATCGAAATCAAACTCGCTCTTGTGAGATTTAGGAAGCCTCTTGCTGCCTCTTGCTCTTCAGGTATTCTGCGATCGCTTCGCTCGCGTCATCCTCAGCTTTATAAACCCGTGGATTTGGATTTTCAGAATGCCGTCGATCGAGATAAGTTTGTAAGGCTTCCTCATCATCTCGATGCTCTAAAACATAAGCTCGAAGTTGTTGGGTTGTTATTATAGCGAAGTCTGGTTTCACGCTCATACGAACCTCCAATCTCCATTCGGATCGATCTCAATTATGTCTGCTGGAGAAGGAGAGGAGATAAAACTTTTGTTTTTTTCTCCAGCAAAGACTTCATGGCTTTCTATACTCAACCATTAAAACTAACCTTTAAACTGCCAGGTTGACCTCGATCGCCTTCTAGTACCACACCTCGATGGTTGGCATCAAGATGGCGCAGCAGTTGATAAATCGCTGCAATTTTCTCAGTTGCGCCAGCCTTCTCAGCTAATTCGGCTAAAGAGAGCGGTGCTTTTTCCTGCTGTAGAACTTGCATCACTCGCGTTTGTAAATCTAAAATTGCCGCCGCTGCCTTTTTCCCAGCTTCAACCCCTGGCTGATGATAAGCGTTGATCCGAACTAAGGAAGCATAAAACCCGACAGCCCGCTCGTAAAGAGCGATTAACGCCCCCACCATCCGAGGATCGACTTGGGGAATGGTGACAGTTATCGAGTCTCGGTGATTTTCATACAGAGCCTGACGAGTTCCTTGCAAAAAGCCCGATAAATAATCTCCAGAGGTAATTCCCGGATCGATTTCGACTGAAGTGCCTTGGCGGTCGCTTAGCACTTCAATAAAGGTGAGGAAGAAATTCGGCACGCCTTCTCGCAATTGCTGAACGTAAGCGTGTTGGTCGGTCGAGCCTTTATTCCCATAAACGGCAATTCCTTGATAGACGGTATTCCCATCCAAGTCTTTTTCTTTCCCCAAAGATTCCATCACTAGCTGTTGCAAGTAGCGGCTGAACAGCAGCAACCGATCTTTGTAGGGCAGCACTACCATGTCTTTTTCACCCTTGCCGTTGCCAGCAAAGTACCAAGATAGTGCCAGCAATGCCGCAGGATTGGTTTTAATTCCTTCGGTGCGGGTAGCGACATCCATTTCTTTGGCACCAGCTAGCATTTGGCGAATGTCGATTCCTTGCAAGGCGGCTGGGAGCAGCCCGACTGCTGACATTTCTGAGGTTCTTCCCCCCACCCAGTCAGCCATGGGGAAGGTGGCTAGCCAGCCTTCAGATTTGGCTTGCTGGTCTAAATGGCTGTTAGTTCCAGTAATGGCAACTGCGTGGGCAGCAAAGTCTAAATTTCGATCGCTAAAGGCTTTTCTGACTTCGATCGCCCCATTGCGAGGTTCGGGAGTGCCACCGGATTTGGAGATGACTAGCACTAAGGTACTAGAAAGGCGATCTTTCAACTTCGAGACGATGCGATCGATCCCATCGGGGTCGGAGTTGTCGATAAAGTGAATGGCTAGGGGGGGAAAGTCTGGCGCTAAAGCTTCAGCCACGAATTGAGGGCCGAGCGCAGAACCACCGATCCCGATCGAAATTACGTCAGTAAACTTGGGGGCGGTGGGGGGCTTGATTTCCCCGCTGTGGACTTTGCTAGCGAAAACTTCAATGCGATCGATGGTTTCGACAATTTCTTGCTCGATCTCGGCGTTAGGAGCTAATTCGGGATCTCGCAGCCAGTAGTGACCGACCATGCGTTGTTCGTCAGGATTGGCGATCGCTCCTCCCTCTAAGGCTTTCATCTCTTGGAAAGCCCGATCGAAATGGGGTTGCATTTTCTCGACAAAAGCATCGTCAAACCGCATCCGGCTGACATCGAGGTAAAATCCTAACCCCGGATGGTAATAAAGCCAGTCTTGGTAACGTTGCCAGAGTGCAGCGGCATCCATAAGTCAATCTCTACTAACTATTCACCCACAACATAGTTTAATGGCGATCGGTCGCGTCGCTGCGTTCTCAATTCGATCGACCTGACATCAGTTCTCGTTTTTCCAGGGGTGACAGCAAGATCTGTATTAGACTCTGACCGAATTGCCAAGTTGATAAAAACCACAGATGAACGCAGATGTAGGCGTAGCGTTCTGGTAGGGTAGTTGATGAGTTCTTTCGAGCGAACTATGAGCGGATTTTACGGTGAGTTTTCCTTAGCGTCTAGCGGCACGGAAACTGAAAACTTAGAAGCGATGGCGCGGGCGATCGGTCCTTGGGGGCCGGATGCCAAAGGCTATTGGCAAGAGGGGCCGATCGCTCTGGGAAGCTACTTGCTGCGAATTACGCCGGAAGATGCCTTCGACGTGCAACCGTCAGTAGAAGGGGATCTGGCTTTGGTCGGACGCATTCGGCTCGACGAGCGCGAAAACCTCGGCCGGTTGCTGGAAATCGATCGCGCGGATTTAACTCGATTGCCCGACAGTCAGTTGCTCTTGCGGGCGTGGCGGCGCTGGGGCCAGGGCTGCGTGGCATATCTTTACGGCGACTGGGCGTGTGCTATCTGGGATCGGCATCGCCAATCCCTCTGGTTGGGGCGGGATGCGGCTGGCAATAGCGGACTCTACTACTGGTACGATTCCCAGCAATTGGTTTTTTCTAACTGTTTGAAGGCGCTGTTAGCCCATCCGGCCGTCCCCAAACGACCCAATGCCGATCGCATTGCTGGACAACTGACTGTATTAATGGATGCGACCCAAGAAAGCGCCACCGTCTACGCCGATATCTGGCGGTTGCCTGTCGGTCAGGCAATGCGATGCGATCGCTCAGAGATCGAGCCGCCTTATACCTGGTGGCAACCGGAACTTTTGCCAGAATTCGACTGGAAAGACGATCGAGATTATTATGTAGCTTTTAGAGATTTGTATGCCGCAGCAGTTAGCGATCGCCTCCGTAATGCCAAGGGATCGATCGGTCTGATGTTTAGTTCGGGTTTGGATTCTGGATCGGTAGCGGCTTTAGCTGCACCCCGCCTGCACGATCGCCTCCAGGCATATATCTCAGTGCCACATTTTCCACCCGACGGCGCACCACCTCGGCGGTTGGGAGACGAAACAAACTTGGCGCGATCGACTGCCGATCGGATCGGTAACATCGATTTCATCCCGGTTTCATCTGAGGGCAGCAGCGTCATTAGTTCCATTGAAGCTTTATTGAAAATTCACGATCGACCGGGACACGCAGCGGCAAATTACTATTGGATATTAGAGATTTTGAGCCTAGCCAGGGAGCGAGGAGTTCGAGTCATGCTGACCGGACAGGGGGGAAATGCCACCGTCTCCTGGTCGGGAGTTGGCAATCTTTGTCCTGCGATTGTTCGGGGAGATTGGAGAACTTTGTTTGCCGCCTTCCATAACAGCAAGGTCGGCGCTTGGGTAACTCTAAAACGCCAGATCCTCAAACCCATGCTGCAACCCTCGTTAAACGCATTCCAACGCCTGAAAACAATAGGTCGAGTCGCTTGGGAGGATTACTCAGCCATTAACCCGCAGTGGGCAGCGCAGATCGATCTGGCTGGGCAAATGCGGGCTGCCGGACACGACCCTTTTTTTGGAGAAAGCTATAATTCGCAACATCTTCATTTAGCGCGTTTCCGATCGGGCAGACTGGGCGCTGTAGGAGAGCTTTGGATGGAAAATGGGGCGGCACATCAACTAGACGTGCGCGATCCCACCCGCGATCGCCGATTAATCGAGTTTTGCTGGCGCGTCCCCGATCGGGTATTTTGGGCTAATGGCATTCAGCGCGGATTGATTCGTCAAGGGATGGCTGGGGTTTTGCCCGATGCTGTAATGTACGGCCAGCGCAAAGGGCTTCAAGCTGCCGACGTAGGCGATCGAGTTTGGGCAGAACGGAAAGCGATATCGGCAGCACTCGATCGCCTGGAAGCCCATTCCCTCGCCAAAGCATGGCTAGATCTTCCTAAAATGCGTTCCGTGTTAGCCGCCCTAGAAAGTGGTGTCACGCCCACAAAAACTCGACAGGTCGGTTCTATCCTGTTAAGAGGCTTGGGGGTTGGTTTGTTTCTGACCCGCTTCTAGCCTTTCATATCGAATTCGGTGTTTAAAACCAGAAATCCAGCCCTCACCCCCTTCCCCTCTCCCAAGCTTGGGAGAGGGGTGCCCGTTAGGGCGGGGTGAGGGCTAACCAAGTGTTGCTAAGCGGATTTGGTATCAGTTATGCCCTTAGAATCCCCAGACTATTACATTCATCAGGCTTTTGGGTTGCGATTTCGCTCGCGGATGGGGTGGTTGCCCGTTCCTGGAGTAACGGACAACTCTCCAGATTATGATATTGCGATCGCCTTGGAACCAGTACCAGATCGCCTCAGCCATCCAATCAGTCAAACCGCCCGCTTTGAAGCTCGACCCGGACAGTTGCTTTTTAAGACGCGAACCATTGCCGATTTTTGGGTTCAGGGAGGAGAGCGAATCTCTATTGCCCCCAAACCAGAAGTCGAAAATCTCAGACTGTGCAATCTTTTATTCGGTGGAGTTACGGGCGGACTGCTGATTCAGCGCGGCATTTTGGCTCTGCACGGATGCTCGATCGCAACTCCAAAGGGGGCGGCGATCGTTTGCGGCCATTCGGGGACTGGCAAATCTACCCTGACGGCATTGATGCTAGAACGGGGGTTTCGGATTCTCGACGACAATATTGCCGCTTTGAAGAGCGATGGCGATCGATTCTGCGTCCAACCCGGACTGGGATTTCTCCGACTGACAAAAGAAACCATAGAGCTATTGCAGATTGCTCCTTCAAAACTCAGTTATCCCGCACCCTTCGATCCTAAGTACCTACATTTTCTGCCGCTGTCGGGTTTTTGCGATCGCCCCCAACCGTTGCGGCACATTTTCGTTTTGGATCGAACCAAAGAAAAGCTAGTTACTCCTCTGACGGGTAAAGACAAACTGGATACCCTGCGGCAATTTACCTATATGACTCAGATGTTGTCTGGCTTAGGTCAGATCGAGAACCATTTCCGGCAGTGGCTCGAACTTGCTAATGTCATACCTATGAGCGCGATCGGATATCCCTCAGAAGATAGCACTCGATCGTGGGGCGATCGGATCGATCGCCTGCTTTTAGAGTAGATATCTTCAACAACTCTTTTCATGTGATTCGGTAAATCTCACATTATTATTTAGAATCGACAATTTGAAACGATTTCATCATTTCTTTGACTGTTCCTAAAAACTTATCATATTTATCCGGTTCGGCTATATAAGTAAGATAATAGACTCGATCGCCATTTAAAGTTAGAGCTAATAAATATTTTAATTTACGTCCTTCATCTCGCGCAGTATAACAAACTGTATTGGTTTTACCGTTAGCTAAAACAATTTCTCGATCGCAGCGATCGGCAACTTCAAGATTATTCAAACTCGTTTTCAGATCGGCAATTATCTTTTGAGCGTAATCATCTAATAGAACTGGATTATCTAATTCTACGATATTGACAATTAGCTGTTCTTGAAATTTATCGTTATCGCTTTCTAAAGGTGACTGAAATATGGTCACATCAGGAGTAAAAGGAAATGCACCTGCTTGCTTGTTCCAGTTTTTAGGATACTTAATTTCGATGCCATGAGTCGAGTTTTTATAATCACCAAATTCTATTGTTGGTTGACAGCAAAGTTGTTGAATTTTTGGGAAAAACACTCCTAAGATGCTAACGATCGCTATCCCGATTACACTACCAATTATCAATTTATAGTTCTGCTGAGGTTTTAAAGTAGCGATCGCCTGCAATGCTTCAACTGCCGAAGGATAACGTCGATCGAAGTGGTATCGACACATTTTGTCTAAAATATCGGCTAGCTTTTTGCTAACCTGGACTCGATCGCGCCAGAGAATCTCTAAAGTTTTGGGGTCTTTGGGTAATTGGAAAGGCGAAATCCCAGTCAAAGCTTGAATTCCGATCGCTCCTACTGCATACACGTCGCTGCATAATTGCGGCTGTCCGCTAGATTGCTCGGAAGGCATATAGCCCAGCGTCCCGACTGCCACTGTTAAACTGGTTTGTCCCTGAGTTGTAATTGATAAAGTGTGAATCTCTTTGACGGCACCAAAGTCAATTAAAACTACTTTGTTATCGGCTCGGCGACGGATTAAATTTGAAGGTTTTAGATCGCGATGGATGACATTTTGGTGGTGAACGAATGCTAAAACTTCAAGAATATCTTGCAAGAGGGCGATCGCTTCCTTTTCAGTTAACTTATTTCCTGGAGAGAGTTCGGTTTTGCTTAAATCGTCGCCATCAATGTATTCTTGGACTAAATAAAATTCTCCATTTTCTTCAAAGTGCGCTAACAATTGCGGGATGCGATCGTGTTTTAATCGATACAAAATATCGGCTTCAGTTGCAAACAAACGTCTAGCAATTGATAGCGTATCTGGATCGGGATTTTTCGGTTTCAGGTGTTTGACGACGCACAAAGGTTGACGCGGCAGATGTAAATCTTTAGCTAGATAAGTATCGCCAAAGCCGCCCCCACCGATGATTTTGATGAGACTGTAGCGATCGCGCAGCGTTTTCCCAAGCATAAGATTTACCCAAAATTGAAAGTTAAACCGAAAAAATAGGTAAAAATTTAGTTACAAACGTGGTGGCTGAGAAAATAAAAGGAGATAATAATTGTCGATGGTAGCAATCTGAACTATTTTAGCTGACAGGGTATTGACGAGAAACATTAAGATCGAGCCTAATCGATCGATTAATCGCGCGAGTGGAACTTCTTATGAAACTGCGGTTACTTATCCAAGTCTTGACAGGATTGACGTTGACCGTTGGCACCAGTGCCATTTTCAGCCAGCAGGCTAACGCTCAACCCAGTAGGTTCTTCTGCGCTAAAAAGCATGGCGTGCCTATCACCTACGTGCAGATTCCAGGTCAGGGAAGCGTCCGCATGATTAGTTGGGTAACTAACGGCCTTGGCTCTCCAGCAGAACGCTGTCGAATAGTGGCTACCAGATTTCAGAAGCACTACGAAAACAGAACGTTGAAGTTTGTCCGCACGGGAACTGTAAATGGATACCCCGTGTTGTGCATTGCCGATCGTAAAGGTGGTGCTTGTCGGAGAAATCAGGTGCTAGTGACGCTGACGCGAGGAACAGACCCCGAACCAGTTTTGGTCCAGTTACTCAATCTTCGGGATCTGGGTTCTCGCAACGAAGTTTATCTCAGCGGCAGCAACCCCCTGTCTTACGTTGACAGTGAAACTTATGTAGATGTCGATCGGCTGTTAGAAATATTGGCGGTAGAAGAAGGCGATTCGCCCGATACAGCCAGTCAATAGAGAGCGATTGAACCCGTGAATTGGTGGTTTGTGCGCTCGGAATGCTGTACGTGGCTTGCCCTCATCCCCCAACCCCTTCTCCCAAGCTTGGGAGAAGGAGAGAAAGCGATTCAAGAGACTTTAGAATTTTGGCGATCGCAGCGTTGAAACATGAATTTATCTTACAGACTGCCAGCGGTATTAATCGGAACGGCGATCGCTACCCTAATTCAACCTCAAATTGCCCTGGCTTTATCTTCGGCTGAAGTCAACGATATCGCTAAACAAATTACGGTGCGGATCGATGGGGCGAACACCGGAACTGGGGTCATAGTCGATCGCCAAGGCAATAATTACACCGTCATCACCAACTGGCACGTAGTCCAAGTAGCGGGAAATTATACGATTCAAACGGCTGATGGCAAGTCTTACCAAGTCAACTCCAGTCAAGCCAAACGGATTGATGGGGTAGATTTAGCCGTATTGCAATTTACTAGTTCTCAAGCCTATAAGGTAGCCGAGTTAGCCGATGCCGACAAGTTAACTGAAGGCACAAATGTTTACGTGGCTGGTTGGGCAGATCCCGATCGACTCAATTCCGAACGGGGATATATCTTTGCCAACGGCAGTATTTCTCGGCTGCTGACCAAGCCTAAAGATGGATACGGTTTGGTCTACAACAATGTCGTCAAACCTGGGATGAGTGGCGGCCCGGTGTTAGACGATCGAGGGCGCTTGGTGGGAATTAACGGCAAAGCCGTAGCCGATGCTAGAACTCAAGCCACAGACTTTGCTGGAATTCCGATTAATTTTTACAAGAAACCATCGCCTACCCAGGTAGCTACCCGTCCTGCTAGTTCGCCACCAAGTTCGCGTTCGGTAGCTGCAACCTCCAACAACTCCCAAGCCGAGGAATTTTTTCAGCAGGGTCAGGATAAGTTGAAGCGAAATGACTTTCAAGGTGCGATCGCTGATTTCGATCGGGCAATTGCTCTCAATGCCAATCATGCTGGTGCTTACGAGCAGAGGGGGGGCGCTTTCCTCAACACTAACAAGCCGCAACAGGCAATTGAGAGCCTTGAGAAAGCCGCAGAACTCTTCGAGCGACAAGGAAAGCAAGGGGATGCCTACAGAAGCCGTGGCGTTGCTCTTTATGCGTCGAAAGACTATCGGGGCGCGATCGCAGCTTTCGAGCGAGCGATTCGCCTTAACCCCAACAATGCTCCTGCCTATGTCAATCGAGGTTTTGTCCGCATTAACCTTAAACAGTACGAAGAAGCTCTCGCCGATTTTAATCAAGCGATTCGCCTCGATCCTAACAATGCTAGTGCCTACTCCAACCGAGGTGGTGTCCGCTATTTCCTCAAACAGTACGAAGAAGCTCTCGCCGATTTGAACCAAGCGATTCGCCTTGACCCCAACTTGGCTATTGCATACTCCAGCCGAGGTTTTGTTTTTAAGCAACGAAAAGACAAACAAAAAGCCCTAGCAGATTTTCGGAAAGCTGCTCGATTGTTTCAGCAGCAAGGCGACCAAGAGCTTTATCAACAATCCTTGAAACAAATTCGAGAGCTAGAATAGAAAGCTGTCATCTACTGGTGGTGATATCAAATCCGGTTGTTAAAACCTTGAATCCCACCCTCATCCCCTGCCCCTCTCCCGTGGGAGAGGGGTGCCGGAGGCGGGGTGAGGGAAACAACTTTTGCTAAGCGGATTTCGTATGATTTGTTCTTATGCCCTGCGGGTAGGCTGCACCAATGGAACGCGCTACGCGATCTGTAGAGTGGAGGATAAGGAGCGATCGGGCAATTTAGCGATCGTACAATTAATAAATAGGCGATCGAGAGAGCAACAAAACATAATTATTACCTAGTCCTCTTCAGAGGACTTTCGCTATGAGACGGGGGTTTTGAACCCCCGGCGGTTGTTGCTGCTAAGGCAAAATATAAGTATTATCAGATCTAAAGTTGAGTATTCCACCCGCCAGGGAATTAATTCCCTGGCTAATAGCTAAAGTCGGTTAAAACCGAATAAAATCAAATAGCAAATAGCAGAGATTTTTCCCAGCATAATACGGCAAAGCGATCTCTCAGTGGAATTGAGATTAGAAGCGATCGCACTTATAAAAAAACAATTCGAGCGCGACTTTTAGGCTAACAATATCTGTTCTGCTGTCAGATTTAATTCGGGAAAAATAGTTGAAATTAAGCGATCGCTACCTCGAAAAACCGCCTCTTCATAAAAGCCTTCAACCAAAGTTAGTACGGTAATGCCAGGTGGATATTTGCGATCGCCTTCGATAAAGTCTACAATCCAGTATTCGAGAATTTCAGCAATATTGTATTCTGCCCGTTTGCGTCTATGGTCAACAGTTTGAGTTCCTTCGCTAACCACTTCAACTACTAGCAATGGCGGCGAATCTTCTAAAACAGCCGATCGATCTAAAAGTCCTTGCCATTGCTCTTTAGTAGCCACGCAAATATCAGGAATTCTCGAAGTATCTCTTGTCCCCACTTGAGGAATGCGAACCCCGATCGCACTATGTCCAGAAACATAATTAAGATCTAGACGCTTGATTTCGGCTCTAAAAGTGTCATGTAGAAAGTCAATAATCAGTGCGTGTTTCCCTCTGGCTGGTGGCATTTCGACTAACTCTCCATGAAATAACTCATAACGATTGCCATCGTCGTAGGCTAAATAATCAGCAAATGAAAGTTGTTTGAGAGGAGTTTGTACCATAGCGATCGCTTTGCTCAGACGATTTCATTTCCAGTCTGCCACAGATTTCCCCCCACAGGAGACATTTGCCTTGGAGAATGTTAAAAATAAGAGGATCGAACTAAATTTAGTGCTAAATCAGAAGTTATGAACTTCTCGTATAGACTCCCAGCGGTTTTAATGGGGACAGCGATCGCTACTCTAATTCCGCCTCAACTCGCCGTCAGCTTGTCGCCTGCGGATGTCAATGCGATCGCCAAACAAATTATGGTACGCATTGATGGGGCGAATACCGGAACTGGGGTGATAGTCGATCGCCAAAACAATAATTACACCGTCTTGACTAACTGGCACGTAGTCAAGGAAGCGGGAACTTATACGATTCAAACTGCTGATGGCAAAACTTACCAAATTAACTCCAACCAAATCCAACGCTTGGGCAACGTCGATTTAGCCGTATTGCAGTTTACTAGCGATCGCACTTATCGGGTGGCGCAGTTGGGAAACTCAGATAAAATTCCCGAAGGCACAACCGTTTATGCTGCTGGTTGGATTGCCCCCGATAGAACTTGCTTGGAACGATGCGATCGCTATCCTTCAGGACAGCTTATCGGACGCTTGCCAAAGGCTAAAGATGGTTATTCCTGGATTTATACCAATCCCATCAAACCGGGGATGAGTGGCGGCCCGGTACTGGATGACGAGGGGCGCTTAGTGGGGATTAACGGACTAGCGATCCCCGATATTAACACCCAGCAGACTGACTTTTTTGCCATCCCGATTGATACCTATGCCCAGCTTGCTAACGTCGCCAGAACCCCTACGCCGCCGAGAACGACTTTACCTAGTTCGCCGCCAGCTAGTGTAACTGAACCACCAAGAAGAACACCTGCACCGTCTCCACAGCCAACTCCGACACCCTCTACCGACAGTGTTGCTTACAACTCTCGTGGCAACTTTTCTTTATTCAAAACCCTTACCGGACATTCCTTGTCTGTTGAGTCCGTTGCCATCAGCCCTGACGGGCAAACTTTAGTTAGTGGAAGTTGGGACAAAACTATCAAAATCTGGGACCTCAGCAGCGGGAAATTGCGGCGCACTATTACCGGACATTCCAGCAGGGTTTCTTCTGTTGCCATTAGCCCCGATGGAGAGACTTTAGTTAGTGGGCAAGCAGACACCATCAAAATCTGGGACCTCAGCAGTGGAAAACTACGACAAACTCTCACCGGACATTCCGGCGCGGTTTGGTCTGTTGCCATCAGCCCCGATGGGCAAACTTTAGCTAGTGGTAGTGATGACGACACTATCAAAATCTGGGACATCCGCAGCGGCAAACTGCGACAAACTCTCACCGGACATTCCAATGTAGTTACTTCTGTCACCATTAGCCCCGATGGGCGAACTTTAGTTAGTGGAAGTTGGGACAAAACTATCAAAATCTGGGACATCCGCAGCGGCAAACTGCGACAAACTCTCACCGGACATTCCGACTTGGTTTGGTCTGTTGCCATCAGCCCCGATGGGCGAACTTTAGTTAGTGGTAGCGGTGACGACACTATCAAAATCTGGGACCTCAGCAGTGGGGAACTGCGACAAACTCTCACCGGACATTCCGGCTGGGTGAATTCTGTTGCCATCAGCCCCGACGGGCGAACTTTAGTTATTGGAGGTTGGGACAAAACCATCAAAATCTGGGATCTAAGAAGTGGGGAACTGCGACAAACTCTCACCGGACATTCCGAGCAAGTTAATTCCGTTGCCATCAGCCCCGATGGGCGAACTTTGGCTAGTGGGGCCGGAAACCTATTCATCAAAAAGGACACATCGATTAAGATTTGGCGATTGGCAGAGCGTTAAGGTAAGTATTATCCATGGCGAATTAATTTGCGGCTACACAACCTTTCGTCCTCCTGCGCGAACTCAAGAACAAAGAGGATTTTAAAGCCAGATTTCCTATAAGGTATAGCTAACGCTGCCAGGTTCGCTGACAAGAATATCGCTTTACCATGTCCCAATTTCCTCACGACCAGTTTGCCAAAGATTTACTCGAAAGTTTACTCTCACCCTTTGGCAAAGTCGAAACAGATCGCAAAATTAGTGGTGAAGTTAGAGAAATTGACGTTTGCTTTTTCCCCCATCCTGAAGTTGCCAACCTCCCCAGTTTAGGACTGCTGCAAAGATTAGCGTCAACCAGAGCCGCCTTCGAGCCATTTCGCAATCCCGTTACTCCCACTCAAATTCGCAGTTGTATGGCCAAATTGTTCGATCTCCACGCCGAACTAGAACGCCAAGCGCAACGTCAACCCCATGAATCAGAATTACCCCACTTGTGGATTCTTACCCCCACATTATCGGCAGCGACTTTAAAGAGTTTTGGTGCTATAACAGATGAAGAGCAATGGAGTAAAGGTGTTTACCTGCTGCCACCCGGATACTGCACGGGGATTGTCGTCATTCACCAGCTACCAGAAACACCTGATACCTTATGGTTGAGAGTTTTGGGCAAGCATAAGGTACAACAAAGAGCAATTCAAGAGATTAATGGCCTCGATTTATCTCATCCCTACCGTCAAAATGCACTAGAGCTACTAGCAGATTTAGCAGTGGTGCTAGAGGCCAAACAAAATCGCGTTGGCGGAGCCTGTGCGTTAGCACGTATCGCCAAGATACGGAGTTAATCATGAGTTTAAGAACTTCTGCTTTATATTTAGAACAGATCGATCGACTTACTCAGAAAGCTTTAGAACAAGGTTTAGAACAAGGTTTAGAACAGGGGCGAGAACAGGGGCGAGAACAGGGACGCACAGCCGAAGCTCAAGCCTTAATCTGCAAGCAACTTACCCGGAAGTTAGGTAATCTCACTCCTGAATTACAAGCACGGTTAAGCAATCTGAGTGTTAAGCAATTGGAGACTCTGGGTGAAGCTTTGTTGGATTTTACCAGTTTAGAGGATTTGGCGGATTGGTTGGAGAATTCATCAACGATCGGAAATACCTGATACTTTATGGTTGAGAATTTTGGGCAAACATCGGGGTACAACAAAGAGCAATTGCAGAGATCGATCGACTAGATTTATCTTTCTTAAGCTAGCCTTATAGAGAGATTTTTGAGCAGTTATCGATCGTACCAAATCCAGTTTGGATGCGTATCGATGCTATAATAGAAAAGCTTTTTAACTAACCGAAATACTTTTTAATCTTATTATGTTTGGTTTAGGATGGCCTGAATTAGGTTTAATCGGCTTAGCAGCTTTAATCGTTTTGGGACCTAAAAAAATTCCCGAACTAGGTAGCGCCTTGGGAAAAACCTTACGCGGCTTCAAGAAGGAATTGTATACTTCTGAAGCAGACGATGTGAGGGAAGAGGGCGAAGAGGGCGAGAGAGCGAAGAGAGCGGAGGAGCAGCCCTTCGACAACGCTCAGGGCAAGAGGAGCAGAGGAGCAGAGGAGAATTCTTAACTCAACACTCAACACTCAACACTTCTCAAGGCCAGGACAAAGCGATCGATCCCTGCTAGATCTGGGGAAATCTGAACATGAGAGTATTGACCTTGTTGTTGCAGTAAATCTGCTACTGCTGGTGGTTGTCCTGCCATAGTTTCAACCAGCCAGATGCCACCAGGACGCAAATAATCAGCAGCAGTATTGACTAAGTGGCGAAGGCAATCTAATCCGTCCGAACCGCCGTCGAGCGCTAGGGGAGGCTCGTGCCAAGCAACTTCCGGTTGCAAATCGGGTAACATCTCGCTGGGAATATAAGGCGGATTCGATACCATACCCGTAAATTGACCTTTGAGGGCGGATAGGGGTTCCCACCAATCGCCTCGATCGAAGGTAATACGATCGCTCAAACCCAGTCTTTCGGCATTGCGTCGGGCAATAGATAAAGCTTCCAGGCTGCGATCGACTGCATGAATTTTAGCAGTTGGTAAAGCTGTTGCCAGTCCCAGAGCGATCGCCCCGCTGCCCGTTCCTAAATCTGCCCAATGTTGATTATCGTCGGTAAAGTCTTGGCTAGTAGCCACGGCAATGTCTATCAGACACTCGGTTTCCGGTCGGGGAATCAACACAGCGGGGGAAACCACTAACGAAAAATCTCGCCAGTATGCCACTCCAGTTAGATACTGAATCGGCATCCGGCGATCGAGCCGTTGTTGCCATAACTTAGTTAAATCTTCTAAAGACACCGAAAGCCAAATCTGCGGTCGATCGCGAACCGATCCCAACCGCAGATCTAAAATTCCGATTCCAGCCACTTCTTGCAGCAACCACTCTAATTCGGCTGGAGAAACCTCAGCTTGACTGGCAAATTCCTTTGCCGTTTGATACCACTCATGCAATGTCAAGCCAGAAACTACAAAAGGACGCGAGGAGTTCATACCAAATCCGGCTCTTATACCCCACTTATATCATCTCCGCTTAAATACCCATATCTACGATTGACACGGGGATATAAACAGGTGAAGGGCCGCAGTTGGAGTGAGGGCAAACCAGGCGAGTGCTAAGCGGATTTAGGATCGTTATTTAGGGCGACGGTTTTGAGTCGGGGCTGGACGACGTTGGTTGGTATTAGAACGAGGACGCTGATTATTAGTGCGGGGTTGAGGTTTGTTAGTCCGGGGGGCGGCTTGGTTGTTGCCAGAAGGGGCTGGGAGCGATCGCAAAAATTCGATCGACTCTTGGGAGGGCACGAGGACGACTTGGCTGAGCATCGGATCGTTTTTGTCTTTTAAGGTTTGAATCACCCCTTCCAACTCAGCTACCTGAATCCTCACCGTATCGGCCTGCTTGGGATTTTGTTTTTTGAAGGCTTCTACCATACTTTGTAATTGCTCTTTATCGAAGAACAAAGGCATTACTTGTTGATTTTGCCGTTGAATGGTTAAATATCCTTCTTCTTTACCTTTGCCGACAGTAGCAAAGAATACTGGAACCCCAGTAAAATCTTTTACCTCTTTACCATTCTGGCGCAAAATAGCCATGGCTGAATCTACTTGCTGCTGCTTGGGAACCAAATCGAAAACCAATGGTTTTTTTTGCTCTCGATTGGCTTGCGCTAATTTATAAACTTCTGCCAAAGATACCGGAATTATGCGCACCGTTTTGCCCAATTCGGGATTGTTTTTCTTCAATCCATCGATAAAAGCTTGAGCGTCGCGTTGGCTCATAAATACTCCCGTAACAGAAGTATTGGTGTTATTGTTTTGCCCGCTTCTGACTGAAGCCACTAGAGGCGCGCCTTTAGCATCACCGACAGTGAATACTGGCACGTTTCGCAATATTTGAGCTATTTGGTCGTCTGTTAAGCCGAATGCCCTCAGATTTTCTATAAACGACGAGCCGATAATTGTGCTGGCAACTAAACCTAAAGTTGCACCCCAACGAATCAACGATTTCATAACTTATCTCCTCAAGATTCCTTCTTGTTTATCGCAGTCTCGATCGCGAGCGATATCTTAGTAGGAGTGTTTGGTTCTTTTCCTAGTTTTATAGTCAAATTACCAATACTGTATGCTACTAAGTTGCCAGTGATGTCAATCGACATCAAACTATTTCTAGTCATAGTTTTTTCTAGCTCGCTGCCTTCTTAACTGCTATTTCCGATCCGTTTTCAAGTCATGCCAGAGGCAATTGACAGATCGGAAAAACTGCCTTGGCATTCTAACAAAAATTTCTCCCTATGACTCGAATATTCTTAATTCTCTATTTACAGTTTTGATAATGTTGTTTTCCCCCTACTTTTAGCATTTTTGAAGAGGAACTTAGCATTCAGAATTTATGACTAGATTTTTAGGTCAATGGTTCCGATCGCGGCCAGATGCGCTCAACTATAAGGCACTGGTTTTTCCCTCTTCATTTTATTTCATTTAGCTATAGACAGCAGAGCGCTTCTCCTGCTCTAGACGCTAGCCCTTCCAGGGCGGCTACGCCAACGCGATCGCTACCGATCGAGCTAACAGAAAATTTCCTCTTGACTGAGTTGATAGTATTGAACCAGCGAGAGCATATCACAGTCCCGCACTATAGTCAAAAGTATAAATACTGTTTTTTTAAATACTTTACATTGCGATCCCAATCGCAACTCAATGCCTACAGAAGCATCTATTTCTCTCACATTTATTCTCTGCAAACTGATTTTAGATTGAGATTAACTGTGCCTAGAAAGGACAGATCTGGAAATGAGAAAAATGTTTGGGCGATCTTCCTTGTTTTCGAGCGACTGAAGTATAAAAAATACCTCGATCGAGATCGTAGTTTTTTGGGTAAAGATCTTGGGGCATTACTAACTCTTGTCTATGCCTATACTTGAAATCACCTTCGATCGCCGTTATGTCAAGAAATCATGACATAGCGATCCCCGACAACCCTATAAAATCGTCAAACCTTGTGAAATCGATATTTTCAGGTATTGTCAACATTCATCAAATTTGTTACATAATATTAACAAAGCGATCCCCGCCTACCATCAATGGCCTTTAACAACCAGATAAAGCCAACCTCTCGATCGACCAAAACTTTTCCCGACCAGACATATGGTGTTTTTGACTGAATTTTTTAACTTACCGACTATTTACCCGTCGTATAACCACTGGAGGCCATACTTATGCCTAAAGAACGCCCACCATTAGAAGAAATGACATTGCGGCAACTGCGCAAAGTTGCCAGCGAATTTAACGTTTCTCGTTACAGCCGGATGCGGAAAGACCAATTACTGGCTGCGATCGAACAAGCCCAACAAGCAAGATTTTCTACTAATCCATCTCGCACGCAGGAGTCACAAGAAGACGTGGAAGCAACAAAATTTGAACTAGGACAAGAAGATCGATTTGGCGGTATCCTCGCCTCTGTAGATGAGGGGTTGCCCGATTTACCCGCTGGCTATGGAGAAAGCCGGATCGTGCTAATGCCTCGCGATCCTCAATGGTGTTACGCCTACTGGGACATTCCCAACGAAGTCAAACAAGACAAGCGCCACCAAGGAGGACAGCAACTTGCTTTGCGGCTCTACGACGTGACGGATATCAATCTCGATTACCAAAGCCCTCACAGCATTCAAGAATATCCTTGCGACGAGCTAGCTAGAGAGTGGTATTTGCCGATTCCAGTGAGCGATCGCAACTATGTAGTAGACATCGGCTATCGTTGTTTTGACGGTCGTTGGCTCGTTCTAGCTCGTTCGACACCAGTACAAGCTCCCCCCGTGTATCCTTCCGACTGGATTGAAGACCAGTTCGTTACCGTTAGCTGGGATGAAGACTTGCGCGGCAAGCAAGTTGCCGAACTAGTGCCACCTGCCAGACGGATGGCTGTAACTGCCAACCCGATCTACGACGAAATTTTTGGCATGGCTCAAGGTGTCGAAGCGCAAAGAGTCGCTGGTTCCCTGTTCGGCTCGATGCAGCAAGTACCCGGTTCTGCTCAAATGATTGCCGAACAAGCTATTAGTTCTTATATCTTCCCTTCTGGCGTGGGGATGTGGGCCGTACCTACGATGTCAGGCGCAGGAATGTCTGGCGTTGGCTTCTCAGCCTCGGCTGCGCCCATCCGTCCCCGTCAGTTCTGGTTGGTGGCAGATGCCGAATTGATCGTTTACGGCGCTACCGAACCCGATGCGACAGTCAGTATTGGCGGTCGTCCGATTAAGCTTAATCCCGATGGCACTTTCCGCTTCCAGATGTCCTTCCAAGATGGTTTAATCGACTATCCGATTGTGGCAGTAGCGGCTGATGGTGAACAAACTCGATCGATTCACATGAAATTCAATCGCGAGACTCCATCGCGGCATACCAACACTAAAGAAGAAGCCGTTCAAGAGTGGTTTGCTTAAGAAGAATACAGGAGTTCACAAGTTCAGAAGTTCAGAATTTTTGAGGATCGATTGATTTTTGACTTTTGACTTGTTTAGTTTTACCTTCCTTCCCTGATATAGACTTCCCCCGATCGCCTGTCGGGGGATTTTATTGGCCATTATTTTATGTGAGTCTCGAACGAAGGCGCACCAACGAGAAGGGCGAAAGAAAGCTACGTTTTCTTAGGAGATAGGTACTTATAAGAAAATTACACATAACAACTAAGTTATATCGACTCTAATCAAGTGTACTAATATAAAGTCTGAGGTGGAGAAGATGAAGTGCATAGCCTTGGACAAGAAACTTTACCCAATCTTTTAGCAGTAAGAGCTTTTATTCCTCACGGACACTGCTATCTCTGGAAACCAGAACTAGTATCCCTCCACGTTATATCTGATACGCTAATCGCGATCGCTTACTACTCAATTCCGATCGCCCTGATTTATTTCGTTCGCAAGCGGCAAGATTTGCCCTATGCTTCCATATTTCTGCTGTTCGGGGCTTTCATTATCGCTTGCGGCACTACCCACGTTCTGGAAATCTGGACGCTGTGGCATCCAACCTACTGGGTATCGGGGTTGGTTAAAGTCATTACCGCTATCCTCTCGGTATACACGGCGATGGAATTGGTGCCGATCGTTCCCCAGGCGCTGGCTTTGGTGAGTCCAACTGTATTGGAGGCGGCTAATCGAGAACTGACCAGAGAAATTACCGATCGCAAACAGGTAGAGGCAGCTTTAATGGTGAGTGAAGCTCGCTATCGCGCCATCGTCGAGGATCAGACAGAATTGATCTGCCGATTTCGATCGGACTCTACTATCCTCTTCGTCAATGAAGCCTACTGCCGCTATTTCAAAAAGCCTAAAGAAGAAACCATCGGGCAGAGCTACGAACCCGACATCTTTGCGGACGATCGCGAATTAGTGACTCAACGGGTGGCTTTGATGAACCGAGATCGCCCGATGGTGACAATTGAAAATCGGGTGGTGGTCGATCGAGAAGTTCGTTGGACGCAATGGAACAACCGGATGATTTTTGACCCGGACGGAAACCCGATCGAGTTCCAGTCGGTAGGACGCGACATTACGGCCCTCAAACAGGCAGAGGAGAAACTGCGATCGCTCAACGAACAACGCTTGAACCTAGCGATTGAAGGGGTTGGGATGGCCACCTGGGAGATCGATTTGCCAACGGGAAAAGCTCTATGGTCGGCACAACACTTTAAACTTTTAGGGTACGAACCAGTGCCAAGTGGCGAGGCCACGTTAGAAATGTGGCAAAACTGCGTTCACCCAGAAGATTTAGAGCAGGTCATGCAGGCAGTAGAAAAAGCTAGGCAGGAGCGATCGCTTTATAGTTCAGAACATCGCATCGTGCGGGCAGACGACAAACAGATCTTGTGGATCGCAGCTTTCGGTCGGTTCCTCTACGACGAGAACGATCGAGCAATACGCATTAATGGAGTTTTTTTTGATATCACCCAGCGCAAGCAAGCGGAAGCCGAAATTATTGCCTCTCTTCAAGAAAAAGAAGTTCTGCTCAAAGAAGTTCATCACCGAGTTAAAAACAATTTACAGGTTATTTGTAGCCTCTTAAAGCTGCAATCGCGTTCGCTCAAAGAACCACAAAGTCTGGCTGTTTTCCAAGATAGCCAAAATCGGGTCAGATCGATCGCTCTCGTTCACGAAAAACTCTACCAGTCAGAGAGCTTATCCCAAATTGACATCGCTGAATACATCCGAGATCTAGCTAAGAACTTATTTCGGGCTTATGCAACCCAGGCGGGAACGATTAGCTTGAAAATTCAGATCGATCGCAGCTTTTTACTCAATATCGATACAGCAGTATCCTGCGGATTGATCGTTAACGAACTGGTTTCTAACGCGCTCGAACACGCTTTTGAACCAGGAGAACGGGGAGAAATTGCGATCGAATCTACTACCGATAGCGATGGCAATCTAGTTCTCATCTTCAGAGACAACGGTAGAGGCTTACCCCTAAATTTCGATTTAGAGCAAAGTCAGACTTTGGGCTTACAATTAGTTAAAGATTTGACCGAGCAATTGCGAGGACAAATTAAAATAGAAAGTGGCTCGCGGGGAACTCAGTTTACCCTCACGCTATCCCGAATCAAGTCAATAGAATATTTCCCAAATAACTAAGACTAATATCGTTTATTATAATCGAAAAAAGGGGCTTCAAATCCCCTCTTTCAAGGGAAAATCTTCCATCAACAAGCTTCGTCCCGAATGACGAACTTAATCCAAAATCTAAAATCCTCTCATCCAAAATCGAAATGACAGCCAACATCCTAGTTGTAGAAGATGAAAGAATTGTTGCTAGAGATTTGAAGCTAACGCTAGAAGATTTAGGATATCGGGTACCCGCCATTACTGATTCGGGAGAGCAAGCCATTAAAACTGTGGCTGAAGTTAAACCAGATTTAATCTTAATGGATATTCGGCTCTTAGGTGAAATGGACGGTATTGCTACCGCTCAAATTATTGCCCGCGAGTTCGATCTGCCAGTAGTTTTTCTCACGGCTCACTCTGACGATGTTACCTTAACGCGGGTGAAAACAGCCGAACCTTACGGTTATTTAATTAAACCTTTTGAAGAACGAGAATTACGTTCCGTCATTGAAATTGCTATTTACAAGCATAAGATGGAACGGCAATTAAAAGAAAATGCCCAATGGCTGAGTTCGATTCTCTACAGCATAGGTGATGCGGTGATTACTACGGATACGCAAGGTCGGATTACTTTGCTCAATCCCGTAGCGGAAAAATTGACCGGATGGTCCTCTAATCGGGCAATCGGTCGAGATTCAACCGAAGTCTTTCAGATCGTCAATGAAATCAGCAGAAAAACAGTTAGTAACCCGATTCGGCAAGCTCTAGACACCCGTAAAATTGTTACCTTACCAGAGCAAACCTTACTGATCGCCAAAGATGGCAGAGAAATTCAAATCGAAGATAGCGTAGCCCCGATCGCTAGAGATAAAGGTGTTGTTCCGCTAGAAAACTCTACAGGGCAGATCTTAGGTGCAGTCATCGTCTTTCGAGATGTCACCCAGCACAGGTTAACAGCGCAAAGATTGCACCGTCAGGCATTTTATGATAACCTCACGGGCTTGCCAAATCGCGCTTGGTTCAGAGAGCGATTGACCGATGCGATCGAGCGAGTTCGGCGGCGTTCCAATTATTTATTTGCTTTTCTCTATTTAGATCTAGACCGCTTTAAAACGGTTAACGACAGCATGGGACATCCAACTGGCGACCACCTGCTGATTTCTGTGGCCGTCAGACTGACGAAATGCGTGCGCACGATCGATACAGTGGCGCGTTTGGGAGGAGATGAATTTGCCATTTTGTTAGAAAATCTCCAGAGCGAACGGGAAGCATTGATGATTTCTCAACGAATTCAGCAGGCATTTAGCAGATCTTTTAATCTGGATGGATATGAAGTCTTCACCAACGTCAGCATGGGAGTGGTCTTAAGTTCGATCGGTTACGAAAATATTGAAGAAATCATTCAAGATGCTGACATCGCCATGTATCAGGCCAAAGCCAAAGGCAGGGGGTGTTACGAGGTGTTTGATACCACCATGCGCGATCGCGTGGTTGCCGCTTCGCAACTGGAAAGCGATCTGCGACTGACGATCGAAGAAGGTCAGCTAATGGTTTACTATCAACCAATTGTGGACCTAGCTACCCAAGAAACTATAGGTCTTGAAGCCTTGGTGCGCTGGCATCATCCCCTCCAAGGCTGGATTTCTCCGCAAAAATTTATTCCCCTAGCAGAAGAAACCGGATTAATTTTGCAAATCGATAACCAGGTATGGCTGGAGGCTTGCCGCCAAGTGAAGCGATGGCAAGATCGGCATTCAAATTGTTCTAGTCTAAAACTGAGCGTGAATCTTTCTCCAAGAGAGTTTATCCAGCAAAATCTAGTGGAACAAATCGATCGAATTTTAGAACAGACTGGCTTGAATGCTAGTAGTTTAACTGTAGAACTTACCGAAAGCATTCTGATCGAGAACCCAGAATTAGCCTCGATCGCTTTAGGAAAACTCAAAGATCGAGGAATTAGTTTATCCCTAGACGACTTTGGTACGGGGTATTCTTCTCTCAGCTATCTGCACCGTTTTCCAGTAGATACCATCAAAATCGATCGGGCTTTTATCAGCGAAATCGACTCCCGACAAGACAAGTTAGAAATCGTGCGAGCGATCGTGATGTTAGGGAAAACTTTAGGAATGAAGTTGGTAGCAGAAGGCATAGAAACGCGAACTCAACTGGCGGCCTTGCAACTCTTGGAGTGCGAATGCGGACAGGGATATCTGTTTTCGACTCCATTGCCTGCTACTGACGTAGAAGCTTGGTTGCATCACGATGTTAACCCTTAACTCAGAACTGCTTCTAAAAGTAGAAGGAAGGTTAATTTTTGCCTGCTAGCCTAAAATGGCAACATAAAACCAGCAAATAGCGTCTGCTGTTTGTAAGTGGTTTAGTACAGATGTCTAGCGGAGTTTTCCTGGGTAGGAGCCATGAAGTTGCATCCCTTTTCTTTGATTTCCAGTTTCAGACGGCATCGTTGGGTGTATCCATTAATATCCGTCGTTGTCGCTTTGGGGATTTTAGTGGGAACTCCCCAAGCGAGCCGAGGAATTGAGTTGTGGCGACTGCTACCTGGTGCGATTCAGTACATTCAGCTATCGAATATATCCGATCGCCAGGAAGTGCAAATCGGGCGACAAGTCAATCAGCGGATAGTGAGTGGCGAGGTGCGCCTCAATCGCAATGGAGGAATTAATCGCTACATCGACCAAATGGGCGAGAGGTTAGCCAGAAATAGCACTCGCCGCAACATTCCCTATACTTTTCAAGTAGTAGAAGACGACAGGATTAATGCCTTTGCGACTATGGGCGGTTTTGTCTATATCAATACTGGCACGATTAAGGCGGCTGATAATGAAGCTCAACTAGCCAGCGTTGTCGCTCATGAAATCGGTCATATTGAAGGCCGTCATGCCATCAAACAAACCCGCGAAATGGCATTAGCTCAAGGATTGAGTACGGCAGCCGGACTCGACAGCAACCAAGCGGCCCAAATAGGAGTTCAACTAGCTTTGAGATTGCCCCACAGTCGGCGCGACGAATACGATGCCGATCGCCGAGGACTCAAAATGATGGAACGTACTGGTTACGCTCCATCGGGGATAGTAGGCTTCATGAAAAAATTGATAAATCAAGGCGGCTCGGTTCCCACCTTTTTAAGCACTCACCCCGGTGCAGCCGATCGAGTCGAAGCCTTGCAAGAACAGATTGGTTCCGATGGTAACAGGGGTTCTGGGTTAGATAACAGGGCCTACAGACAAAAGATTAGCTCGCTACTATAACCAGACGCGAGTTTGATGAGGGATTCAGCCCTCACCCTAACCCCTCTCCCAGGCTTGGGAGAGGGGCTTATTTATTGAGTTCTACCGTTGCCCTTTCCCTTTGATTACAATTAATTTAATACTTGAAATCATAGGGCTAGTGGGTTGGTAAAGCGATCGCCGAAAGGAACATATCGAGTCGAGAGTCAGCCGAAAAACCCAGAGATCGCACCTGTACCTGAGAATTACTACGATCTAGTCTCGCGCTTACAGCCCATCAATCGGCTTTTAGCCGTAGCAGAACTTCAGGGAAGTTATTACCTCCATCCAGACGCAGGTAGGGAACTGCTGCCAGGATGCCCCAGAATGCCATCATCTTTACAGTTGCGAGACTACCAGCAAGCCGCCGCAGATAACTGGTTTGCCAACAAAGGTAGAGGCACTTTGAAGATGGCAACTGGCAGCGGCAAAACAATTGTGGCTTTAGCGATCGCCTGCCAACTTTATCAAAGAATCGGCTTGCAAGTCTTGCTGGTAGTTTGTCCTTTTCGTCATTTAGTGACTCAGTGGGGACGGGAGTGCGAAAAATTTGGTTTGCAGCCGATCTTAGCTTTTGAAAGCGTGCGTAAATGGCAAACCCAGCTTTCTACTCAACTTTACAATCTCCGTTCTGGGAACCAGCATTTTCTCACCATTATCACTACCAACGACACTTTAATTAGCGAAGGATTGCAATCTCAACTCAAATATTTTCCACCCCGTACTCTAATTGTCGGCGATGAAGCCCATAATTTAGGGGCGCGACGTTGCGCATCGAGTTTACCGCGTCATCTGGGGTTGCGATTAGCTCTATCGGCAACTCCAGAACGATATTTTGATGAAGATGGAACTTCATCTCTATTCGATTACTTTGGAGCGGTTTTACAACCGGAATTTAATCTTAAAGATGCTATTAAACAGGGAGCATTAGTCCATTATCTATACCATCCAATTTTTATCGAACTAACGGAGTCTGAAAGCCGTGCCTATCTCAAACTAACCAAAAGTATTGGCAGGTTGCTATTGTTCGATCGCCAAGATAATTTACAAGTCAAAGATGAAACCGAGCGGCAAAATCTGACTGCTTTATTAGTACAACGTTCCCGACTGATTGGTGCAGCTACTAATAAATTAAATGCTTTGCGATCGCTGATGAAAGAGCGTTTAAATAGCAGTCATACTTTATTTTACTGCGGCGACGGTTCGGTAGAAAGCCAGCGGCAGCTACAAATCGTCACCAAAATTTTGGGAACCGAACTCGGCTATCGAGTCAGTACCTATACAGCCGAAACGCCTTTAGAAGTAAGAGAAAAATTGCGACAGCAATTTGAAAGTGGGGAATTACAAGGTTTAGTAGCAATTCGCTGTTTAGATGAAGGGATAGATATTCCCGCCATTCAGAATGCCGTAATTTTAGCTAGCAGTAGCAATCCTCGGCAGTTTATTCAGCGGCGCGGGCGAATTTTACGCCCTTATCCTGGCAAAGAACGGGCGACTTTATTTGACACTATCGTTTTACCACCAGAACTCGATCGAGAAACTTGGGAAGTAGAACGCAATCTGCTAAGAAAAGAATTGAGACGATTTGTCGAATTTGCCGATCTCGCCGATAACGCTGGAGAGGCACGGATAAAATTACTCGACCTCCAAAAGAGATATCGATTGTTAGATATTTAAAGAAGAATACAGAAGTTCAGAATTTTCTTGAAAGAGTTGAGAATTGGTATAGCATTTCTCAACTAAGTGAAGTACATTCTTGTGGGATAGGCTTCCAGCCTGTCCCAGAGGGCAAGCAATATCAACCCCACAGCCGACGCAAATTCAACACCAAACCTGGTAAAACATCTTCGCCTGAGAGCGAGTTGGGATTCTCTAATACCTCTACCTCTAATCCTGGTCGATAAACTTCTACTCGCCGCTGCTGGGGATCTAGCAACCAACCCAAAAGAGTCCCATTATCGATGTATTCTTTCATCTTCGCTTGTAACGATTCGAGTCGATCGGAGCTAGACCGTAATTCAACCACAAAATCGGGACAGATATTGGCAAAAGTTCCTTTTTGTTCTGGAGTCAGTGCGTCCCAACGCTGTTTACTAACCCAGGAAGCATCGGGAGAGCGAGTAGCACCGTTGGGTAAAATAAAGCCAGTAGAAGAGTCAAAGGCTTTACCCAAATCTTCGTTTTCTTCGTACCAGCGATCTAGTTGTCCGGTAAGGCTGCGGTTGCGTTTCCCGGTTTCCCAACCAGTTGGTGGGTTCACTATTAACTCTCCTCGTGCGGTTCTTTCCAGTTTCAAGTCTCGGTTTACTGCTGCTAAGGCGGCAAACTGTTCTTGGGTGACATACAACCCAATTGATGATGGCAACTCCAGCGGCAGAGTTTGATTATCGCGATTAGCAGGTGTCTGTACCATCTTGAGCTTGTTAAAATAGGAATGACAGAAAAAATGCTTAACCTATTAACTAGCATATTCTACAGACTGAAGGCACGTTGGCATAAGCTGTTGCGGTACAACCTATCGCTGCTTTTATAAGGTTTGTTCCGCTCCCGAATCGCCCGCTATCCAGTCTGCTGCAATTATCTCACTATGCCCAAATTTCAACTTCGAGCACCTTTTCAACCGACGGGCGATCAACCCCAAGCGATCGCTAAACTTATTTCTAACATCGAAAGCGGCAGTCGTTATCAAACTCTACTAGGCGCTACTGGTACTGGCAAAACTTATACGGTAGCGAGCGTTATCGAAAAAGTTGGTAAACCCACGTTAGTTTTAGCTCACAATAAAACTTTAGCCGCGCAATTGTGTAATGAGTTGCGAGAATTCTTTCCGAATAATGCGGTGGAATACTTCATCTCTTATTACGATTACTATCAGCCGGAAGCTTATATTCCGGTGACTGATACTTACATCGAAAAAACCGCAGCCATTAACGACGAAATCGATATGCTGCGACATTCAGCCACGCGATCGCTGTTTGAAAGACGGGATGCGATCGTAGTGGCTTCTATCAGTTGCATTTACGGTTTAGGGATTCCTAGCGAATATTTAAAAGCGGCGATTCCCTTGCGAGTAAGCGAGGAAACCAATCAACGTCGGTTATTGCGAGAATTGGCATCCGTGCAGTATTCCCGTAACGATATCGATCTCGGCCGGGGCAAATTTCGGGTGAGAGGGGACGTGTTAGAAATCGTCCCAGCTTATGAAGATAGAATCGTGCGCGTAGAATTTTTTGGCGACGAAATCGATGCTATTCGCTACGTCGATCCGGTAACGGGAGAAATTCTGCAAAGTTTAGAAGAACTCAATATTTATCCAGCCCGCCACTTTGTCACTCCCGACGAGCAATTAGAAGCCGCTTGCCAAGCGATCGAACTCGAACTAAAACAACAACTACTCGCCTTAGAAAGCGACGGAAAGTTATTAGAAGCGCAAAGATTAGATCGACGCACTCGCTACGATTTAGAAATGCTGCGAGAGGTGGGTTACTGCAACGGAGTGGAAAACTATTCTCGACATTTAGCTGGACGCAAGCCTGGAGAACCGCCGGAATGTTTGATCGATTACTTCCCCAAAGATTGGTTGTTAGTAGTCGATGAATCTCACGTTACCGTGCCTCAAATTAGAGCGATGTATAATGGCGATCGCGCTCGCAAACAAGTATTAATTGAATATGGCTTTCGCCTCCCTAGTGCGTCTGATAATCGTCCTTTGAAATCTGAAGAATTTTGGGAAAAAATGAATCAGTGCATTTTTGTTTCAGCTACTCCGGGAGCTTGGGAATTAGAAATTTCTCAAGATCGAATTGTCGAACAAGTTATTCGTCCTACTGGAGTAGTCGATCCAGAGATTTTTGTCCGACCGACAGAAGGACAAGTAGACGATTTATTAGCAGAAATTCAAGACCGGATCGATCGCCACGAACGAGTATTAGTGACAACTTTAACTAAACGGATGGCAGAAGATTTGACTGAATATTTAGAAGATCGAGGAGTAAAAGTTCGCTATTTACACTCAGAGATTCAAGCGATCGAACGGATAGAAATCATCCAAGATTTACGCCAAGGTAACTTTGATGTTTTAATTGGAGTCAACTTATTGCGCGAAGGATTAGACTTACCAGAAGTATCTTTGGTAGCGATTTTAGATGCCGATAAAGAAGGATTTTTGCGGGCAGAGCGATCGCTAGTGCAAACTATCGGACGGGCAGCGCGTCACGTCAGAGGGCAAGCGATTCTTTATGCCGATAACTTAACTGATAGCATGAAAAAAGCGATCGACGAAACCGATCGCCGTCGCGGGATTCAGTTAGCTCATAACCGAATTAATGGGATTACACCGCAACCTGTTACTAGAAAGCCTAGTAATTCAATATTGGCTTTCTTAGATGTTTCTCGACGCTTGAACGCGCAAGAATTGGAAACAGCCTACGAACAAGCCGACGAACTATCTTTAGCTGACATCCCCGAATTAATTAGTCAGTTAGAAACGCAAATGAAAGAAGCAGCGAAAAAATTGGAATTTGAAGAAGCTGCTAAATTACGCGATCGCATCAAGCATCTACGAGATAAATTATTGGGGCATTAAGGTGAAAGTTGTGGTTTAGTCCGCGCAGTCGGACTACCCTGCGGGAAGCCGCTAGCGCGTCTACGATCGTGTAGATGCGAATTCATTCGCCAGGTTTTTGGATGGACTTCTATGGAGTTCGGCGAGAAGATTTTGTCAGTTTGGATTGTGTGAGTTGGCATCGCTAGAAGGGAAGTATCAGAAAGAGTTTAAAGTTAGGACAAAATCGAACAAATGATGAGCCATTTCTAACTTAGAACAAGGGGGAATTTCTAACTGACGACCTTGACGATCGATCCAAATGGCCGTGTTGCGATCGCTCCCAAATCCACTATCGGGTTTATCGATCGGATTAGCGACGATCGCATCTAATTTTTTCTGCTCTAATTTCCCTAAAGCTGGAGTCACAATATCGCCAGTTTGAGCCGCAAATCCAATTAATATTTGATGCGGTTGCTTGCAGTTACCTAACTCTGCCAAGATATCGGCAACTGGTGCTAAAGGTAAAGCCGCAGGTAGCGATTTTTTAGGCAATTTTTCCTCGCTATAAAAGGCTGGTTTCACATCAGCTACCGCTGCCGCCATCACGATTAAATCTGCTTCTGGGAAATTCTCCAGCATCGCTTGTCGCATCTGGTCGGCACTAACAACTGGAATCGACCTCACCCCCAACCCCTCTCCTTGCAGGAGAGGGGCTTTTCCCCCTTCCCTTGCAGGGAAGGGGGGCAGGGGGGTTAGGTCTGCCCCAGGCAAAACACCATGTACCAGCGTTACCATCGCCCCCCGCTGCACCGCCGCCTGTGCCAATGCCAAACCCATCTTGCCAGTAGAGGGATTGCCGATAAATCGCACCGGATCTAGATGTTCTCGCGTCCCGCCCGCACTGATTAAAACTCGTTTCCCAGCCAAATCTCGCTTCCCGCCACTATGCAGCAACGACTGAATCGCTACCAAGATTTCTGATGGTTCGGCCATTCTGCCAGCCCCCGTGCGATCGCACGCTAATAAGCCCGTCCCCGGACCGACGCTGTGATAGCGCGGATCTAACAACAACTGCTGCCAATTGCGCTGCACCGCTAACTGTTCCCACATTTCGGTATTCATTGCTGGTGCTAGCAATACCGGACATTTAGAAGCCAACACCGTATTAGTTAGCAAGTTATCAGCCAAGCCGTAAGCTAACTTTCCTAAAGTATTCGCCGTCAAAGGTGCGATTACCAAAACTTCTGCCCATTCTCCCAATTCGATGTGCAACGGGCGGTGATGGACTGGTTGCCAAAAATTTTCGTCGGTGTAAGCTGGGTGACGCGAAAGGGTAGCTACCGTTAGAGGAGTAATAAATTCCTGGGCCGCACGGGTAAGAATAACTCGAACTTCCACCCCAGATTGAAATAAGGTAGAAATTAACTCGCAAACCTTATAGGCAGCAATACCGCCACCGATCGCGATCGCAACTCGTCTGGGATGCACCAAAGTAAATTTTAAAAATCCTGTTTGCTACAATTTTAACCAGAATCTACGTACTTCTGAGACAGCGATCGGGTTGAGAAACACAACCTTCCTGGGGTGTTGGGTTTCACTCCGTTCAACCCAACCTACCATCCGATCTTTTTCAATTGGTAATTTGCAATTGGTATTAATTGTGAATTGCGAATTGAAAATTGCGAATTGGACTTGACTCACTTCTGAGCCTCTTTTGTCTGCTTTAACTTTTCCAAAAGCTGGTTAACAAACGTTTCGCCATCAATTCCTTCCCCACGTGCGAGCGATGCAACTCCCTCATTAATCTGTTCGCGAGTTTCAATTATCCATTGTTCGTCAGCTTTATCTCGTTCCTCTAGCAGGTGCAGTGCTGCTTCAATCGCCTCATCTACCGTTTGGTATCGACCGCTTTCGACCTTGGCGCGAATGAAAGCTTCCTGGTTTGGTTTAAGAACGATGTTCATATACTATTTTTTATCTTATTCTATCATCATACAGTGTGACTAATTTTTTGATATTGGCAACCCCAACCACTGACTGAGTTCCTGTGACAGCCATTCCATTTCTGGTTCGCTTAGCGTATCGCTATTGCCGCTAATTTGATATTTGTTAATACCTGCCCAGATGCTTAATTCTGCATTTACTTGCACCCGATCGCCCTCAGAGTCTTTGGTAAAGTATTTGGGAATGTAGGCAATCTTGTTAATGTGTTCTCTCAGTGAAGGGCGCAAACTATGACGTTTAAATCCCCACATTTCGTAAGTTAAAGCAATTTGTCGGCCATCAATTTTCAGCCTCACTTTACCAAACCAAGCAAAGAGAATTGCCATCACCATGCCCAATCCTACGGTCCAAAAGGGCAGGGAGAATAAGAGAAAGGGCAAATTTATGGGGAAAGGTGCGCTCAGAGCGCCCGCCGTCCAAAAAGCGATAAATGAATTCCAGGCGATCGCGAACGTCAAAAGTCCCAACGTTGCTATATTCAACCCCACAGGTGGAATGATAATTTCTAAACTATCTGCACTTTTGTTCAGAATAAGTTTGCTATAAGCTGGAGGTTTTACTGATACTAAAGACCCGCTATTTGACGGTAATTTATCTAAGGCTGATAATGCCTCTTTGGCTGAAGCAAAGCGCCGATCTAAAGTCGGTTCTGTCATCTGCCTCAACCAACGAACGAACCCCCCACTAAGATTGACTAACGGCGCGAAATCAATTTTGCCATCCTTTTGAGGTAAATCGGCTGGATGCGTGCCAGTTGTCAAGTAAATTAATGTTGCCCCCAAGCTATAAAGATCGGAAGCTGGAACTGCCCGCCCGCCAAATTGTTCCAAAGGCATATATCCATAAGTGCCTACCACGGTAATCGTGCCCGTGGTTTGAGCCGCTACGCCTTGTACCGAGCCAAAATCGACTAGATAGAGTTTACCGACGCTATGCCCGGAGCGATCGGCTAACAAGATATTACTGGGCTTGAGATCTCGGTGGATGACGGGAGGCTGGCGATCGTGCAAATAAGTCAAGATGTCTAACAGCAACCTGGCAATTTCCTTGAGATCGGCGGCGCTGAAGGTACGCCCCGATTGTAACTGCGCTTCTAAAGATATCCCTTGAATGTAAGTTTGCACCAAAGCAAAGCCCTTGCAGTCGGGTAAATCGACCTCAAAAAAATCTAGATAGCGGGGAATGCAAGGATGAGATAGCGCCTTTAAAGTTTGGGCTTCCCGCTCGAACAGCTTCAGATGCTCCCATTGCGAATCTTGACCTAAAGACAATAACTTGATGACTACCCAGTTTTGAGTTGACAAATCCAGTGCCAGCAAAGTTTGGCGGTTGGCATTTTTGCCAAGTCGCTGCTGGATTTGATAGCGATCGCCTAAGACTCGACCTAGCATAGAAAAAAGAGCTACCGATTTAGTTACCTGACTTCTAATATATTTATTCTTCCCGTCGAACGCCGATTTTAATGCAAGGGATGGGAAGAGAGGGGAGAGCGAAGAGGGCGGAGAGGGCGAAGCAGGAGAAGCAGAGGAAGCAGAAGAAGCAGGGGAAGCAGGGGAGAATTTTTAACTCAACACTCAACACTCAACACTTAACACTTCCAAAACTCCTCAATTCTTCTTCTAGCGGTCGAGAAAACCGAAAAGGATCTAAAGATTAATGTTGTTGTAACCGTACTGAGTAGAAAAGTTCACTATGCTAGAATCAGCACACAGGCACGCAGCAGGGGAACTGAAAACGCCATGTTTGAACGTTTTACAGAAAAAGCTATTAAGGTAATCATGCTTGCCCAGGAGGAAGCTCGTCGCCTGGGTCATAATTTTGTCGGCACCGAGCAAATCCTCCTTGGCTTGATTGGAGAAGGCACGGGGGTAGCTGCTAAAGTCCTGAAATCAATGGGTGTAAACCTCAAAGATGCCAGGATTGAAGTCGAGAAAATCATCGGCAGAGGTTCTGGGTTTGTGGCGGTGGAAATTCCCTTCACCCCAAGGGCCAAGCGCGTTCTCGAACTCTCTTTAGAAGAAGCCAGACAGCTAGGACACAACTATATAGGCACAGAACATCTGCTACTGGGCCTGATTAGAGAAGGTGAGGGAGTAGCCGCTAGGGTGCTAGAAAACCTCGGTGTCGATCTCTCGAAAGTACGCACCCAAGTCATTCGGATGCTGGGAGAAACGGCAGAGGTTTCGACAGTAGGTGGCGGTTCTGGACGCACCAAGACACCTACTTTGGATGAGTTTGGCTCCAACCTGACGGAAATGGCCAAAGAAGGCAAGCTCGATCCAGTGGTGGGACGCGCCAAAGAAATTGAGCGGGTGATTCAAATCTTAGGTCGCCGCACGAAGAACAATCCAGTGCTAATCGGCGAACCTGGTGTCGGTAAAACCGCGATCGCCGAAGGATTGGCCCAACGCATTGCCAACGGCGATATTCCTGACATCTTGGAAGAAAAGCGGGTAGTCACCTTAGATATCGGTCTGCTGGTAGCAGGAACCAAGTATAGAGGTGAATTTGAAGAACGCTTGAAGAAGATTATGGATGAAATCCGTCAAGCCGCCAACGTGATTCTGGTAATTGACGAAGTTCATACCCTAATCGGGGCTGGGGCAGCCGAAGGCGCGATCGATGCCGCCAACATCCTCAAACCAGCGTTAGCTAGAGGCGAGTTGCAGTGTATCGGTGCTACCACCTTAGATGAGTACCGCAAGCACATCGAACGCGATGCTGCCTTAGAAAGACGGTTCCAACCAGTGATGGTCGGCGAACCCAGCGTCGAAGAAACCATCGAGATCTTATACGGGTTGCGCGATCGCTACGAGCAACACCACAAGCTCAAGATCTCCGATGCCTCTCTAGAAGCCGCCGCCAAGCTTTCGGATCGCTATATCTCCGATCGCTACCTGCCAGATAAAGCGATCGACCTCATCGACGAAGCTGGTTCCAGGGTGCGCTTGATTAACTCGCAATTGCCTCCAGCGGCGAAGGAACTCGATAAGGAACTGCGGCAAGTCCTGAAAGACAAAGACGATGCCGTGCGCTCTCAAGACTTCGATCGGGCCGGACAATTGCGCGATCGAGAAATGGAAATCAAAGCCGAAATTCGGGCTATAGCTTCTAACAAGAAGACTGACTCTAAGGGTGAAGATGAGTCGCCAGTGGTAACTGAAGAAGACATCGCCCACATCGTCGCTTCTTGGACGGGAGTTCCGGTCAACAAGCTCACCGAATCCGAGTCGGAAAAACTGCTCCACATGGAAGATACGCTGCACCAGCGGCTGATCGGCCAAGAAGATGCAGTTACCGCCGTATCTCGCGCCATTCGTCGCGCCCGCGTCGGTTTGAAGAATCCCAACCGGCCGATCGCCAGCTTTATCTTCTCAGGTCCTACTGGGGTCGGGAAGACCGAACTGACCAAAGCCCTAGCTGCTTACTTCTTCGGTTCGGAAGACGCGATGATCCGCCTCGATATGTCGGAATACATGGAGCGCCATACGGTTTCTAAACTGATCGGTTCGCCTCCAGGATATGTCGGTTACAACGAAGGCGGTCAGCTAACCGAAGCCGTGCGTCGCCGTCCTTATACGGTAGTGCTGTTCGACGAAATCGAAAAAGCTCACCCCGATGTCTTCAATATGCTGCTGCAAATCTTAGAAGACGGACGGTTGACCGATGCTAAGGGTCGGACGGTAGACTTCAAGAACACCTTGCTGATCATGACCTCCAATATCGGCTCGAAGGTGATCGAAAAAGGCGGCGGCGGTCTAGGATTTGACTTTGCCGAAAATCAAAGCGAATCGCAGTACAACCGCATTCGCTCTCTGGTGAACGAAGAACTGAAGAACTACTTCCGTCCTGAGTTCCTCAACCGTCTAGATGAAATTATCGTCTTCCGCCAACTGAAGGTCGAAGAGATCAAAGAAATCTCCGATATCTTGCTCAAGGAAGTCTTCGGCCGGTTGACCGAACAAGGCATCACCTTGGAAGTCACCGAACGGTTCAAAGACCTACTGGTGGAAGAAGGCTATCAGCCTGCTTATGGGGCGCGTCCGCTGCGTCGAGCGATCATGCGCTTGCTAGAAGACGTGCTAGCCGAAGAAATCCTCTCCGGTCGGATCAAAGATGGAGACACCGCTGTTGTCGATGTCGGCGAAGACAAGAAGGTGAAGGTAGAGGCATCTCAAAAACGAGAACTCTTACCTCAAGCCGCTGAGTAGGATTAGTTATGCAATCGATAGTCGGTAGGAAAGGGCAGCTTTTTCTACCGATTTTTTTATGGGGTGCGATCGTAGATTTTGGCCTTATACCAAATCCGATTTTCATACTATCCATTCAGCCCTCACCCCCAACCCCTCTCCCACGGGAGAGGGGAGCCGGAGGCTCCTTTGAGGGAAAGAGGGTTTTGTAAACCGGATTTGGTATAACAGGTATTTAGCCAATTTGAGAGCTTGCTAACTGAGTCAAGTAGTAAAGAATGAGAAATGTCACATAGAATAGTCGGGGATTATAGCGTCGATCGCGAGTGGAGATAAATTTTATCGAGCCTGCAATAGATATAACTAAAGGCATTAACAGCGACCAACCAATAACTGCTGGTAGACCGTTGTTTTGCCAAGGATGAAACAGCCACCAAGGTACGCCACACGCAGCTAGAGCGAGTATTAGAGCCAATACAGCCGATCCGATACCGCCAATTTCTTGAGAATAAACCTGCTCGCCTGATTCGGTCAGATGAGGCCAAATGGTTTTACGTCCGACATCAAAGTGTAAAAATGCACAAATATAGGCAAAAATCAGCCAATTCATGCTACTTGTGTATGTAAGTTGGTCTTGCCAAATAAATAAGAACAAAGCATAAACGTTGAGGAAAGCGCTGACAGGGAAAGTAACTATTAAATTGACTACGCTACTATTTTTCACTAGCGGCGACCATCGTTCTAGGTAGAGCAAAAATACGCCATAGAGCATATTAACCAATGCTAATAAGGCTAAACGCCAGTCTATGACTGAGTTGATAATGATGACGCAAGCAGCTACTAGCACGGCAAAGCGTTTCGCATCGATAAAACTAACTGTGCCGACGACTAAAGGGCGATCGGGCTTAAATTGTTTGTCGTATTCGTAGTCTTTAATTTCATCAATAATTCGCAGAAAAAACAAGATTAAAAAGAAGCAGAAACCTGTTACTATGCCATCAATTAGAGACATCCACGAAAGCTGTCGATCGCTAATAGCAAAAAAGTTGCCTTGTAAAGAAATTGCCCACAGGAGGGCAAAGGCAATATGCAGTTTCGGTTCGTATACCGCAGTGGCAAACGATCGCAGCTTGGAAAAAAAGCGATCGGGTTTAGCTGGGTTACTAAGAGATTGAGACATAGTTTGTTTTCCTTTAAATAGTCCTAGAGTGTGGATAAAATTTCTTGTAGAGCAGGCATCTTGCCTGCTGTGCGACAGCCGGGACGGCTATCCCACAAGTCATTTATAATTGCTCTATAGTTTCAAGTAACTTTACTTCACCAGTAGAACCATCTATTTCGATTAAATATCCATCAGGAATTCTAGTAGTGGCATGAGGTAGGGCTACTACTGTGGGAATACCAAGCTTGCGTCCGGTAATTGCTGTATGGGAAAGCATACTGCCTCTTTCGACGACGATGCCTTTGGCTGCTAGCATCAAAAACAGCCAACCTGGATCGGTTTCTCTAGCTATCAGAATTGTATTATCGGCAATCTCGGAAACAGTTGTAGGATCGATTACTACTTTGGCAATTCCCCGGACTTTACCAGCACTAGAACCGAGTCCTTTCAATTGACGATCTTCGCTACACTCGCTCTTATTAGCAAACAGATCGTTGGCGCGTACCGGCCCGATCGTAGTAATGTTTTCTCGCAGTTCTCGCTGGCAATTTAGATCGTATTCTTGACGACGCAAAGCAACCAAAACAGCTAAGTTTTCAGTAACGCCAGTACCATCGATATAGCCAAATGTTTCTTCTTTAGTGAGATGGTAAATATCGTCGGGTCGATCGAGTACCCCTTGTTGCACTAAGTAAACGGCTAGCGATCGAAAGATTTTTTTGCCGATTCCAAACAATTCGCTGCGACAATAGCGAGAATTTTCTCGATAGCTAATTAACTTCCGCAAACGCGACAGCAAGAAACGGACTATAAAATGTTTAATCGGCTTATTTGTCAATTCTTTTGCTAGTTCTCGATCGGCTGCGATTCTTACCTCGGTTTCGTGTTTTCTCAAGCTAGATACAGTGGTCGATTGTTGAGCAAACTGTTTAATCGATCGCATCAACATCTGCGGATTATCGCGAGTGCTAGGAACTTCTAACTTCAATTCTTGCAAGCCGCGATCGCCAAATAAATAAAGATGCTTATCAACAGCTTCACTAAAAGATTTTGGTAGTTTGCGATCGCAGTGGTGCTGCCAGAGAGTATCTTCATCGAGAGCAGAAAACTTTTCTAATAAATCTGGAGTATTTCGCACTTCTTCAGCTAAATTAACTATCGATAGCAGGATTTCCACGCTCAGCAATCGTTCGTCACCGCATAGTAAATCGCTCAACAAACTAGGGTTATAATCGCTTAAATGCCATTTCTTAAATAGCTTTTCTACCCAACCGTAAAGCGGAATCAGATAGGCATCATTGGTTAGAGTTACTCCCCAGTTTTCTCCTACTTCTGCCCACAGATAATTGAATTGAGCGATTGCACTTACAGGATCTTTGTTATCGAAATTCCGCTCTCGGAACGAAGCCATCAGATTTTCCCACCAACGGTGAAAGTTGGCGATCTGGCGATCGTGATTTAAATAATCGATAAATGTATAAATAGCATAGCTCCAAAATAGAACTTGACTTTTAATCTCGTTCCAAAACTCTTTTATGGAGTTGCCAGAAGCAGTTTGATAAGAACTGTCTAGCCCGATCGTTTTTTCCCAATGTTCGCGAAAGATAGGGAATAAAGGGCTTTGCTGGTGCAACAAATAGAAAGAATTCAAACAGTAGTAAATCCTACCTCCTAGAAAGCCAATCATTTTATCTAGCGGCTCAAAGTTGCGAATGAGGGTTTTATTGCTAACTCCTAGTCTGCGATACAAATCGTAGAAAATTACTCGATAGAAATAACGAGCGAATGAATAGGTTAATGTGGTGGTGACACCAGGAAAACTTTCTGTAATATTGGCATTACTCCACACTTGCTGGCGCTGATATTCTAAAGCGATCGGTCGAGATTGTAAAAAGTATAATTTGCCATCAGCAGTCAAAGTGCCTTCAATATCCTGGGGAGTACCGAATAACTTTTCGATCTGTTGGCTGTATTCTTTGAGGCAGTGAAGCTCGCTATCTTGCAAACAAGGAATATTTTGTAATTCTGATGGTACGAGAGTGCATTCTAAACCGTAACCCTTAACTGAATCGATCGCGAATTTATCTCGTTTTTCCGTAATGACGCGCTGAATTTCGCCGCTTTTTTGACCGATAAAGTAATGGTCTACTCCTACTTTTTCTTGAACTATCCCTTCACCAATACCGTAACCAGCGATGACAATAACATCCTTAGCTGCCGTTTTGGGATTGCAAGTAAACATCACAAAAGAGCGATCGCCCATCACCATTTGTTGCACGCCCACCGCCACGCTAAAACCGATCGCATTCATCTCCTGAGAATGACGGTAGAGCAAGGATTCTGGAGAAAATCCCGATGCCCAACACCGTTTGATGCGATCGCATACTAAATCGCGAGGTACGTAAAGAAAACTCTCACTCATCCCAGCAAATGGATTAGTTATAGAGTCTTCACTCTCTGCTTTTTTATGACCTACAATCGAAGCGCGGACGGAAACTAAAGTATCAGCAGCGAATAGTCGATCGAACGCATTCAGAATTTGTCGTTCCTGTTCCTGACTGAAAGTGAAATTGTAGAACAGTTCTTGAATAGCATTGGCTGCAATTTGGATGCTTTGCTGGCTATTGAAATCTACTAGATTTAAGATATCTGCAATTGTCGATCGCAGATCGGCAAAAACCAGATCGTAAAAAGTTTTACTGAGGCAGAAAAAAGGAGGAACTGGAATATTAGCCGCTTTCATTACCGACTGTTTGGCAAATTTGCCGCCAACTAAATCTTCCGTTAATAATTTATGGCTGAGTACGATCGCGTTCATTTTTTTATTCAAAATTATGTAAGTTTATGTTAGAAAGGCATATTTCTTGCAGAAGTTGATAACTCATCAAAAGCATCTGCGTTTATCTGCGTTTATCTGCGTCTATCTGCTGTCTATCTGCGTTATAAATCTAGTTGGGTTTCACTGTGTTTAACCCAACATACGGCTAGGATTCTAATGCCGTTACTGCTCGTTTAAGCGCGATCGAAGGCGATCGATTTACGATATCTTCACCTACTATGGCGGCAAGTTTACTAGAATCTGCATAGCGATCGCATCCTATAAGCGACAGTTTGGCTGCCAAAGCTTGCAGTTTGGGTACTCTCTGACAACTGCGAATTAACCACAGTGGAGTTGCGATTTTAACTAGCGGATCTGAGATGATGTAACGTTCTCTCAGCGCGTCGATAAGTTCAGTAAAAGAGACAGGCTGGCGATAGCCGACATTTAATGCCTGCTGTTGGGGATATTTACCGTTTTGAGCCATATTAACGGCTAAACGCAGCAAAATTGTGCCATAGTCATCGACATCGATAATGCTGAAACGCTGCTGTCCGTTGCCGATGCCAATTCTTTGAGAACTTAACTTTAACAAACCAGGCAGGACAAAGCGATCTCCTTCACCTAAAACAAAACGCGGACGTAACAGCAAGGCCCAGCGGTGACTTTTCTTCATGCTTTCTGCGACTAACAACTCTGAAGCTGCACGGCTGCGTGCTAATGCTGTTTGGGGGTTGAGTGGCATCGACTCCTCAACGCCGCGTTGGGGGTCTTCCCCATAAACCGACAGCGAGCTATTGTAAATCGTACCCAAGGTGCGATCGTTGACTTGCACTAACAGGCTTTTCGTGCCGTCAATATTAACTTTGTCAAAGCCACTGCCATCGCGATCGATCTGTTTGACTGCCAAGTGCACTAAAACATGAGGAGTTTGGGGCAAAAAATCTGGCGGTAATCGCTCCAAATTGCCGCATCGCAGCGTTAGATTAAGGGGGAGTTCGAGTATTTCTTTACAGGCAGATCGATCGCTCACCAGGGCTATAATTGGCAAATCTGGCATTTGCGACGCAATACTACGAAGTAATGCTCTACCGACGAAACCATTTGCCCCTGTAACTATTAAGGTAAAAGCAGCAGTCATCTGAATTATGAATGATGAATTATAAATTATGAAAAACCATAGATCGATTCCGATTTGAAAATTGATTTTCATCCTTGGTTATGAGCAGTACCCTCATGGTCGTCTGTTGCAAAAATCCAGGTTTTTGATTTAGAACGCAGATGAACAGCAGATAAACGCAGATAAACGCAGATACTTTTGATAATTTATCGACTTATGCAAGAAGTTTTTTCGATCGATGTGTTACCAAATAAATGGGATTAACCTCCGTCGATACTCGGCATAATCCGAGTATCTTGGCAACTGAAAAAGATGAAGTTCTTCTACCTTGATTCGCTGGATTATAGCTGGTAGCAGTAGACCTAATAGTGCAACTAGACAATACCAATTAAAAAACAGCACTACTATACCGCAGTGCGCCAACAGCATACCCGTATAAGCAGGATGGCGAACGACAGAATACGGACCGCGATCGATAACTTGATGCTCGCTCTTAATTCTCACTCTATGAGAGTAAAAAATTCCTAGCGTTCTCATAGCGTAAAGTCGGAAGCTAATACCGCCAATAAATAGTATTAGCCCTACTAATATTGATAAACCTGGAATCTCCCATTGCGTTCCAAAACCCAGCGCCGATAAAATGCAAACACCGCGACAGATAGCGTAGACTTCGCAAGTTCCACGATCTTCTTGACTGCTACCTTTAGCAACTTCACCTACAGTTATATTCATCTCTGAAAATATCCAGAGTAAGTAGATAACTAAAACCCCCCAGTTCAGCCACCAGGTTATTCCGTTCCAAGAGCTTTGCTTGAAGTAACCTAAAACAACTAATATAACCAACAAAAGCGAGCCATAAATTAGAGGAATACTGCCGCTTATTTTATCCACAATCTGCTGTCTTTTACTCATTCGTCACCCCCAAACTTAGATACTGTTAAAGTTCCACGAGCTAACACAGAATCATTTTGGGTCGCTTGCAGTTCGATTCTACTTTCTAAAAGACTAATGCTATTAGAGTTGACAACGCTTAACTTGACTGGATAGTTTAGTTCGGCAAATTTGTAAAACTCCAACTCCGCTTGGGTGACATAGTTAGGAGTCAAGTCTGTACGATAACGACTAGCTAATTGATTAAAACCTTGAAAAATCAAAATTCCTGGTACGTGATCGCAATAGTGATCGAAAAAGAAGGAGTTTTGTTCGTCTACAATTAAAGTTGCTTCGTCGATCGCTTTCATCGGATTGCTGCCCAATTCGAGGACGCTAGCATCAAGCCGCTTATTGCTACTGCATCTTTCCGGCGATACTCTCCAACTGACCTCATCTGGTAAAGGAAGTAAGTTGTCTGGTGATGAAAACTGTTTCCGACGACTGAGAGTGCGTAAACGTAAATAGCGATCGTAGGGCATAAAACAGCCTTGACCCCGGCCTCGGACGATTAGCTTATCTCCATAAAAAAACTCTAACTCCGCACTAGTAGGAGCAATCTCTCCGGTAGTGCAATCGCACCCGTTATCAACGATTGCCTGGATCTCTATCTGGGCGATCGCGCAGTTTTGTAACCACGATAAATTATCGGGTTGCAGTTCGGAAGTAAGTTGTTTTAAGACAAAAGCAAAATCAAAAGAAACACCAGAATAATGAGCGCAAGCGAGGACTACCTGACGACCGATTTCGCTCAGCAATAAGATGTTTTCGGCTGGTTTGATGGTGGCAGCGATCGACTGTGGTTGTAACTGAGGGATAATAGCACCGCATACGAATTCAGTTTTGCTGATTTGTCTGACGCTAGTAATGTAGACATTTTCTAGCAATTTCTTGTGGACAAAATCTCGCGGCACTAAGCCAGCGGCATCGGCATTTGCAAAATTATACGCATTATCGATCGCTCGTTTCTTTATCGATCGAGATGATTCATGGCGTAACTGACTAGAAATTTTTCCTAAAGGCATAACTGGTTAAACTAATTAATTCTTGTACCGATTTCGACGAGCGCTTAAGTCTATTTGTAACTCGATTTAGATTCTTGCTACTAATAAATGTGACACTTTTAAAAGTGCCTACTAACACCACATCCGGTTGCCAAAACCCTCTTTTCCTCAAAGAAGCCTTCGGCTCCCCTCTCCCAGCCCCCCTAAAATGGAAGTTAAAAAATTATTTCGGTAATAATCCGACATAGTGTAGGAGAGCTTGAGAGTATGCCAGCGATCGCTCAGGCAATGTAAATGGACCAGCTTCTGCTTTAACCATCGCCAAAGCTGTTCAAATCGCTCGATATTGGCTTTTCTTTATCCTTTTTGCAATCTGTGAGTTAGATAAATGACTGATATTTGTTGGCAAAAAGTAAATGGTATTATCCAACTCGGACATCAAGTCGCTTCTGGGTTGGCATCGAATAGCCCTTATCCTCATGGAACGATCGAAATGCAGATGCCGATTTTTCAAAAGTTGGGTTTAGATTTAACTGGCTGTTTTCCAGGAACGCTAAATGTTTCCATTCATCTCTATACGTTTGAAGTAGTAAAGCCAGAATGTACCTTCAAAGATGTAGAGTGGACAGATAAACATCCTCCCGAAACTTTCTCCTTTTCGCGCTGTCGAATTACATTCGCAGATTCAACTTCCACAATTACATTTCAAAGCGAAGCCAATCCAAAATCCACCCCCCCCTTCCCCCCCTTGGTAAGGGAGGGAATCCAAAATCCAAAATCGATCGACGGTTGGATATATTATCCCCATCCCGAAACTAAGAAACTTCACTTTCAATCTCGGTCTATTCTAGAAATAATTGCGGCTCCTATACCCAACATTGAATACGGTAGTAGGATTGAAGTTGAGTACAACCCGTTAGAAATTGTTGTGAAAGGAGTTCAGAATTCTCCTGAACTCCTGAACTCCTGAACTCCTGAACTCCTGCATTCTTCTTAATAAATCATATCTAGCAACTACAGGCGATGCTGACTCAGCAACAAGATCGAATCGAACCCATTTGGTTAACAATATTTCGGCTTTTGAGGTGGAACAAACCTGCTGGCAGACTAATTTTGATGGTTCCTGCCCTGTGGGCCGTATTTTTAGCCGCTAGAGCCAACCCGCCTCTACCGTTAGTAGGCGTAATTATTTTAGGCAGCTTAGCTACCAGTGCCGCTGGTTGCGTAATTAACGATTTGTGGGATCGCGATATCGATCCGCAAGTGCAAAGAACGAGCGAGAGGCCCCTAGCTGCCCGCGCCCTCTCCGTCAAAACCGGGATTGTAGTAGCGATCGTCGCCCTACTTTGTGCTGGAATTCTCTCTCTCTACCTCAACCCCCTGACTTTCTGGCTGTGCGTGGCGGCCGTGCCCGTAATCGTACTTTACCCCTTAGCCAAGCGAGTGTTTCCCGTGCCCCAGTTGGTGCTTTCTCTCGCTTGGGGATTTGCCGTTCTGATTAGTTGGACGGCTGTAACTGGCAAGATCGAACCTGCTACCTGGTGGTTGTGGGGGGCTACAGTTCTTTGGACTTTGGGATTTGACACCGTTTATGCCATGAGCGATCGCGCAGACGATCGCCAAATTGGCATTAAATCTAGTGCTTTGTTCTTTGGCAACTACGCCCCTGAAGCCGTCGCCACCTTCTTTGCGGGTACGGCAGCATTGTCGATCGCCTTGGGGATGACGATGCAATTGCATTGGGGCTTTTGGATAGCAGTCGCGATCGCTTCTTCGATCTGGATTTGGCAATACTTGCGACTTCGCCAGCCCGATCTTCCCAACCCAGCTTACGGCGAGATTTTCCGCCAAAATGTCTATATCGGTTTTGTCTTACTGGCAGGAATGATTTTAGGAATTGTTATTTAGAGATTTCCCACAATTCTTGTGGGGTAGGCATCCTGCCTGCCCCCGTTTGTCGTTTAAACTTCTAAACTACTAAAATCCTGAGTGGTGTCTACAGTAGTGACGTAGGCTTGTTCGTCATCGGTAAACGTTTCGCTAGCGGCTTGCTGGGATGCCAGTAAGTCGGCTGTAGCATCAGCAATGTCCCCCGTACGCCGATTCAATCGATCGCGCAATACTGCTTCTGGGGCGGTGCAATGGCAGATTTGCAGCGGCACGTTGTGAGTTTTGGCCTCAGCAATTGCTGCTTGCCTCAATTCCTGGCGCTCGTATTTTGCATCTAAAATTGCCGTAAATCCTTGCTGTGCTAGTTTCACGCCCAATTCTAATAATCGCCCGTAAGTCTTTTGAGTCATCCCCGTGGTGTAGAGATCTGCCCCGCCCTTTTGTTCTAGAGGTACGCCGCCCAAATGTTTCCTGACCGCATCCGATCGCAAGTGAATTGCCCCCGATTGCCGCGCTAAATGTCGGGCGACAGTGGTTTTCCCGGAACCTGATAATCCAGACATTAAGATCAAACGGCCGGTTTTAGGTTTGGTGTATTCCCAAGCTAACTTGTAGTAGCCAGCGGCGGCATTCAAAGCGGCATCTTTATCGGCTTGAGGAATAGATGGATCGTCCAATAAAAACGAAGTTACTTTGGCCCTCACATACGCTTGGCGGCTCAAGTATAAAGGTAGTAATTGCAAGCCTTCCCAATCGCCAGTTTGCTCGACGTAGGTATTTAAAAAAGCATTGCCTAAATCTTTGCGTCCTCTCGCCTCCAAATCCATCACTGCAAAAGCGACATCGTACATCACATCGACAAAGCGAAATGGTTCGTTAAATTCAATGCAATCGAATAGCAAAATCCTATCCTGCCACAGACAGATATTTCTTAAATGCAAATCGCCGTGACATTCTCGAATGTAATTGTTTTCTCTGCGACTAGCAAAAAGTTCTTCTCGATCGCCAAAAAAATTATCTGTGAACTGCTTGGTTTCTTCGTATTGAGATTGGGTTTGAGGTCCGCCAATATATTTGCTAGTTTGTTCGTAATTTTCGTCTATCGCTGCCCGTATTTGTGCAATTTCACCAAAAGTACGAATGTAATCGTTTGTTTCTGATTTGGCGTGATATTTAGCAACAACTCGCCCTAGTTCCTCCATCTGCGTTCCTGTTAGTTTCCCCTGCTCAAACATATCGATTAATAAAGCCTCTTGGGGAAATTGACGCATTTTCAGGGTATATTCTGCTGGCTCGCCAGATCCATTTAGCTCGTAGCCATCTCCCGTTTTAGTAATGGGTAAAACCTCCAAATAAAGTTCGGCGGCTCCCCTTTGATTCAGTCGCAATTCTTCATGGCAAAAATGCTGCCGTAAATCTAAAGTTGAGAAATCTAAAAATCCAAAATTAACGGGCTTTTTAAGTTTATAAGCATAATCTCCAGTCAGCAGCACGTAAGAAACGTGAGTTTGAATTAGCTCGATCGGTTCTTTTACCGGATGGGGATAGAACCCAGGCTGCATCATCTGCTCGATTAGAGATGGTAAAGAAGCATCAGTCATCTGAATTATGAATTATGAAGGGTGAATTATGAATGGGCAAATTCTGTGTTAGATCGCTCTGACTAAGACAAAAGGTTGGACGATAGCAACACGAAATTGTTTGGTCGGTTCGTCGTTCCAAGCACTCAGTTCTGTTTGCGAGGGTTTGCGAATTAGTCGAGCGTCCATCCAACGTTGCACTAAGGAAACATTATCGCTGGCGATCGCCACTCCTACATCTACTAAATCTAACGAGCCATCCACTATGATTAAAGCATCCCGCTTGGCATGGGGAATCAACGAACTCCACTCACTATCTGCTTGTTCTTCGAGCAATTGGGTTCTGATATCTGACATAGTTGGCGATCGGGAGGTCTGAATCTGTCTAGTTTACCCCGAAATATAAAAGTTCAGTTTGAAAAAATCTTAGCGATCGCTATACAGATAGGACGATAATGTGTAACACTAATAGTTTTGGGGAAAGTACGATCGAGAGGTCAAGAAAGGAAACTGTATGTCCCGATATCGAGGTCCACGCCTGCGAATTACACGTCGCTTGGGCGAATTACCAGGTTTAACCCGCAAAAGCGCCCGCCGTGCTTATGCTCCAGGCCAACACGGTCAGAATCGCAAGAAGCGGTCAGAATATGCCATTCGACTGGAAGAAAAGCAAAAACTCCGCTTTAACTACGGTTTGAGCGAAAAGCAATTGCTCCGCTACGTGCGGAAAGCTCGTCGCGCTACGGGTTCGACCGGACAAGTATTGCTGCAACTATTAGAAATGCGCCTAGACAACACGGTCTTTCGTTTGGGTATGGCTCCCACGATTCCAGGTGCCCGCCAATTAGTGAACCACGGCCACGTAACGGTCAACGGCCGGAATGTGAATATCGCTAGCTATCAGTGCCGACCTGGAGATGTTATCGGTGTCAGAGACAAAGAACAATCTCGCCGATTGGTAACTCAAAACTTGGAATATCCAGGTCTAGCATATATGCCCAGCCATTTAGAGTTCGATAAGAACGCCTTGAGTGGCAAGGTGAATAGCCTAATCGAGCGGGAATGGGTATCGCTCAAGATTAACGAATTGCTAGTGGTTGAGTATTACTCGCGTCAAGCCTAAGCAAATTGCTGGCTGCTAATAAGCGATCGCTGACGGAATGAAAAAATTTCGTCAGCTAGTTTTTTTTGGTAAAAAACCATACAATAGACCGAATTATAAAATCACTAATTTAGGATAAAAGCCATATGCGCGTTCGGCATTTTCTTGAAACAGCAACGCGGCATTCGATCCAAAGCGTGGCTGAAAACATCTACTTAAAAACTGGTTGCGATCTGACCCGACCGCTGGCAATCAGGGGCATGATTAACGAGCGGTGTAACTATAAATGCCGCTACTGCAACTGCTGGAGGATGGAAGAATATCAAGAGGAGATGACAATTGCTCAGTGGCAAGCCGCACTTTTGAGTTTGAAAGAGTTTATCGGCTCTTATTTTATTCAGTTTGCGGGTGGCGAGCCATTCATCAAAAAGGGGTTCGTCGAATTGCTAGAATTCTGTCGCACCCAAGGAATTAACTGGGGAGTAATTACTAACGGTTCGACTTTCGATCGCCGAACTGTAGAAAGAGTAGTAGCAGCCCAGCCTCTAAAAATAGATATTTCAGTTGACAGTGCTAGTTCAGAAATTCACGACTTCGCGCGCGGCGTACCTGGTTCCCTGGAGAAGATTTCTCAGGGAATTCGTTTTTTAAGGGAACAGAAAGAACGACAGAGTTTAAATTTTCCCATTCGGATTAAACCCACAGTTCATAAATATAACTTCCGCTACCTGCCAGAGTTGGTAGAGTGGTCGCAGCAGATAGGGGCAACTAGCATTGATTTTGCTCCTGTTCGTCCTACCTACGGGGTTTCCGAGATCGAAACCGACTTGTGGTTGCAGGAAGAAATCGATATAGAGGATCTGAGACAAATCGTCGATCGACTGCTGGCGATGAAGGAGCGAGGAATGCCGATCGAAACCAGTGCTGCCAAACTTCGATCTTTCCCAGATCATTTTCGGGGGAAACCGATCTATCACGGTGTTTCCCCTTGCCGAGTTGGCTTGCGGGATTATCACCTTCTATCCAATGGAGATGTGAGGATGTGCTGGTTCTACCCAACAATTGGCAATGTCAAGACCGATAGCGCCCGCGAGATTTGGTTTAGCGATCGAGCGCGAGAACTAAGAGCGCAGATGGTGAACTGTAAGAAATTTGGCTCAGTCAGTTGCGCTAATTCTTGCCTAGCTCACAGAAATTTAGGACAAAAATTCGCTCTGGGATGGATGCTTTTCTATCAAGGAGCTACAAGTAAAAATTAACCGCCGATTTGAGACATGGTGCGGGCATAAGTGCCAGCTGTCCCAGAATCCCGTTGCTTGAAGTTAATCTCTGGTTTGAGCGCTAAGAGTTGTCGTACCTTAGCCCTCAGTTCGGCGGGATCGACACCAGTGCGCAGTAGGGTTTTGAGATCGATTTGTCCGGTTTCGTTGAGCAAACAAGGACGCAGCCAACCATCGGCAGAGAGTCTCATGCGGTTGCAGCGATCGCAAAAGCATTCCGACATCTGACTGATAAATCCCAAAGTGCCTTTGGCCCCAGGAATTTGAAAGACATCGGCCGGGCCGTTACCGCGCACGCTGGAGGTAGTTAGACCAAAAGCCTCACCAATTTGCTCTCTAAGTTCGGCTGAGGATACCCAGCCTTTGTCGCCAAATAGTTGACTGTTGCCGATGGGCATAAATTCGATAAATCGGACGTGCCATTGCTTGTCAATCGTTAAGGCCGCTAAATCGAGGATTTCTCGATCGTTGACCCCAGGAATTACTACTACGTTCAGTTTTAAGGGGTCGAAGCCCACCCGATGAGCCGCTTGAATCCCGTCCCAAACTTGCTGCCAGCGGGAACGGCCGCGATTGCCAATAATGCGATCGAATGTCTCTGGATCGAGGGAGTCGAGACTGATATTGATCCGGCGCAATCCGGCATCGTAAAGCGGTTGTGCCAGCTTCGCGAGTAAAAACCCATTGGTAGTCATCGACAGGTCTTGAGTTTCGGGGAAAGAAGCGATCGCACCTACCAATTCCACCATTTTGGGACGCAGCAGCGGTTCTCCACCCGTGAGACGAAACCGAGTAAATCCTACAGGAATGAATACTTCTTTTAAAAGCAGGAGTAGTTCTTCATCGCTCAACCACTGCTGCTGCGACATATATTCGATTTCTTCCCCGGACGGCATACAGTATTGACATCGAAAGTTGCAGCGATCGATCGAACTTATGCGGAGATAGTCAACTTGGTTCATTTTGGGGAAGAATGCGATCGATTTTCTGTAGGTTGGGTTGAGCTTGCGAAACCAAGGCCTCGCGGGGTTTTGGGTTTCATTTCCAATGCTGTTAGCTAACCAGCCCTCACCCCCTTCGGCAAGACTGCGGCGTGCGCTCAGTCGAACGCTCAGGGCAGCGCCCAACTCCTCTGCCACCCCCCTGTGTCCCCCCTTGGTAAAGGGGAGTTGGGAGAGGGGAGCCGGAAAAATACTATATATCTAACACCCTATTCCTATACTATCGCAGCCTCAAATAATGCCGATTTAAGTAACTAATGCAGCTTCAGCCTCAGAAATAGTCATTCCCAAACCGTTTCTTTCAATTGGACGAGTACAAGTGCGCCAATATTATATTAAGTTTTATGACGTTATAGTAAAACCTGGTGAAATGAGCCACGGATTTGGCCCCAATAGAGAGTCATCATCTACACCTCGACCGAGGTTTAAAGACCATTGAATGACGATCGTGTAGTGAGAATTCATATTTATTCTGCATTTTTAAGGCTGTATTTTTAGTTCTTCTAATTTTTCCTCAGCAAACTCTCTCACTTCCTCGTCTGGATCGTTGGCAGCGCGATCGCTCAACAAAGATAATATTTGTGGTAGGTGGCGATCGCTATATTGCTCGATGATGACTTCAAGGGCCGTTTGACGCGGGTTAGTTTCTACCCAGTCAAAAATATTTTTACTACCCTTAGAAGAGCCTTTTGATTTTACATGATTAATCAAAGCCTGTTTCATGTATCCCAACAAACCCTTAGCGATCTTAAAGGGATCTTTAATCGCGCGATCGCACAAAAATTCAAATACTCCTGGCGTATCTTTCCAGCGTATCGCTATTTCTTGAATTGCCGTTTGGCGCACGTCCCAATCTTCATCAATTTGAGCGCGTTGCTTGAGAATAGATAAAGTATTTGGATCGGATTTCCAACCTTTAGCTAACTCTTGAATGGCTGCTTGGCGCACATCCCAATATTTATTAGACTGAGCGAGTTTTTGGACGATCCCTAAAGTGCCGAGATCGGATTTCCAATTTTTGGTTAACTCTTGAATCGCGGCTATTTGGACATCGCCGTAACTATCTACCTGAGCGTGTTGTTTAAACCAAGATAAAACTCTTGCATCTTGCGCCCAGCCTCTAGCTAATTCTTCAATTGCTGCTTGCCGCACCCCTAAATTAGGATCTGATTGAGCGGATTTTTTGATAATATTTAAAGTGTCTGAATCAAATTTCCAATTCTTAGCTAATTCTTGAATTGCTGCTTGCCGTACCGACCAATCTTCATCTTTTTGGGCACGCTGTTTCAAGCTAGGCAAGGTATCTGGATCTTGCGCCCAGCCTGTAGCTAATTCTCGAACTGCGGCTTGTCGCACGGCCCAATCTTCTTTTTTGTCAAGGAATTGTTTGAGAATAACTAAAATATCGGGAGACGATCGCCACTGTCTAGCTAACTCTTTAATAGCAGCTTGTCGCACTATCCAATCTTCATCAGTTTGCGCCAATCGCTCGATCGCGCGTAAAGTATCGGGATCGGACTTCCAACCTCTAGCTAGTTCTTGAATTGCCACTTGTCGGACTGCCCAATCTTCATCGTTTTGGGCGAATTGCTTGAGAGTGAGTAAGGTATCTGGCTCGGATTTCCAGCCTCTGGCTAATTCTTGAATTGCCGCTTGTCTCAGCACCCAGTCTTCATTTTTTTGGCTGCGTTGTTTGAGCCAAGGCAAAACACTTGGATCTAATTTCCACCCTCTAACTAACTCTCGAACTACCTCACGTCGGACTGACGAATCGCTATCGTTTTGAGCGCGCAGTTTGAGCCAAGGTAATATTTCTAAATTAGATTTCCAGCCGCTAGCTAACTGTTGAATTGCCGATTGTCTGACAGCCGGATTTTCATCATTTTGGGCGTGCTGTTTGAGCCAAGCAAAGGTATCTGGATCGTCTTTCCAAGCAGTAGCGATCGCTTTTACCGATTCGGCGTGAATTTTAACGACCGAGTTATACTCTTCCATATCTGCTAGTCTGAGAGCGCGTTCGTAATCTCCATATTTGGTTAAATCTTTGAGTCGATCGAGCAATCGATTAGCAGTTTCAGTAATTCGCTCTCTATGTTTTACTTCTGCCAGACAAGCAGCCGCCAGCAACAAATTGCTAAATTTTTCTGCTTCTCCGTCGATCGCTATGAGGTAATCGATAATTTCCCCAGTCGAAGCAACATCAACCATTCCAGCAATTAAGCGCAAAACCTCATGCCAAGATTCATCTTGCCAGTGCTGCCCAAATACTTCATTTTTTAGATCTTCTAGGGAAATAGTAGGGTTGTTTTCAAATTCATCTGCCAACTCCACAGCACCAAAATATTTTAAACAAGCGCGATTCACAAAAGCATAGAGATCTACACCCAATAAGCGGATAATAGAGTGGCTAGACCCTAAATTCTCCATGGCCAACCTCTCAAGCGTTCCCAGTTCGTTAGTTTCACTAGGTTTTAAATGGCGAGTAGAAATACCTTCTGAATGCTCGGCAGTCGTCAATAAATTTAGCGAATAGCAATCGCCATCGAACGAGCCACCAAAAAATTCTTTAATTACTCCCCCACTAGCCACCCGTCCGAGATCTTTTTCTCGAAGAAAACCCTCTGCTAAAGGATCTTTAAACCAATCTAGAGTAAGGTTTTTCACTTGCTCTTTAGCCAAGCTTTCTAAAATAAGTTTAAAAGCTAATCTCGCAGCTTGAGTAAATCCCCAGACATCTAATCGATCGGCCATAACGCTTGCAGCCTTTTAATTCGTCTGACTACAAGTATAACTTTTCCCCTAGAGTTACCGAAAGTTCTAACTCTAGAATACGTATTATTGCTGAAAGGCGATCGGTATTATTGCTGAAATAATTGCTTAAGTTTTATTAACAAGCTGGAGCTAACAGGGGGGGCCGGAGGCGAGCCAAAGCCTGAATACTTTTTTAGCTTGGAAGTCGAAATTACCAGCTTTTTAACTCATGAAGCTGCTCTTGCCACCAGCAATCTAGATCTTGAAAAGTATTTTCTGCTTTCTCAAGTATCGGCTCGCGATATGGTTTAAAATTAAAGTCAAGTTGCCGAGCATTACCTTTAAAATCAGATAAAGCTTTTTTTGCTCTATCCATATAATCACTCTTGAGTTCTGGCGCGATCGCACCATGTCGAACTACTGAAATAAATAAATCTACGATATTCCACAACGCCATGATATTTTGCGGGCGCAAATATAGGTATTTTTGATAAATCTCAAAAGCTATTTGCACGTAATCGTCGCAATACTTATTGACGGCTAGCTTGTGAAATAGACCTGCTATAAAGTAATATATAATACTTTTGTTATGAGTTTTCTGTAAATGGCTTTTGCGATCGCTTCGTTCGATCCGATCGAGAACAAAGTCGCAGATAAACAGAGAATCCTTATAAAATCCCAGATGTTCGTAGCATCGGGCAAGTTTAGTTAGGATGCTGACGTTTAAAGGATCGATCGTTAAAACCTGACGATAAGAATCTATCGCCTCGATAAAATTACCTTGTTGGTAGTGGCGATCGCCCTCGACTGTGCTTTTTAGTTCTGCGTTAGGTAATTCTTTTGCTTGATTCGGTTGGCAAGAGGAATTTTTGATAAGTAACTCGACAATCGCTGAAGCTCTAATTAATTTAGAGTTAGAGCTTGGACTTGCTGAAAATTCTAGATAAAATAATTCTTGGTTGAGAATTCTAATTTCAGGGTACTTATATCCGGCTTTTTCCAGTAATGTAGGAACTTTATGCCAGGCTATAACTTTTTCATCAACGAGGATAGAGATATGAGGATATACCCGGCGAGATAATTCGGTTTTCAAAGCTGAAGCCGTCCAAAACATTTTAGCCGCTATGGCTTCTGGATGAACGCCGCATAGCAACCCCCGCAGGCAAGTTTTTTCCCAATCTGTTAGTTCTAGGGTTTTAATAGAGCTTAAATCGGTATATAAAGCATCTAAGTTCCAAGTTAACTTGGCATCTATGAATAATTCCATAGTGGCGATGGTGATGAGTAGTTAATGGTGTTAATAACTTTGTAAGTAAGTGGGGAAGTGACAAGCTTCCCCGAACAGCTTAATGGAGAACGAAAAGCAAGACGATCGAAAAGTGGCAAGATCTACTACAGTCTTTACCTGTATTTACTCTTGGTTAAAGTGGGGCAAATTCAACATTACGATGCTGATGATTCTCTAAAAAGTAATTGCTTTACCCGTTCTTTAGTTATCACCTACCGCATAGCATTTTGTCAGTAAGAAAAAGTGAGAAGAAATATCGAAATCTAGAAAATAATCAAAACTTTATTTCCTGCGGCTACAGATTGGTCTGAAAAGATGTAGCCGTGCTACTTTTGTTGTTTTGAGAGTTGGGACTCAGCTAAAACTATAAAGTGAGAAAAAGTAAGAAAAAGTGCTTTTATCGAGAAAAACCTTCGGAAGATAGATATCTTTTCTGCAACGATGGGACTGGGGCATAGTCCAGTAGTTGACGACTATTATACGTTCGTGGCTCTTGCTTGAGACATTGCTCCAGATAGATCGTGTCTTCTTCTTGCCATTTCGGTTTGGCACCTCGACCCTCCGATTCCCAAAGTCCCTCCATCCCTAATTTCTGCCATCGATGAATCGTCTCTCTCACTGTTTGTGCAGTCCAATCAAAATAAGCTGCGATCTTCTCGACGTACCAACCTTGTGTATTTAAGCGAATAACTTCGGCTCGATCTTTGACCTTTTGGGGTACGTCTGCTGTTCTTAGATTAAACAGAGTCCGATCTTGTTGGCCACTGAGAAATACTCTTAAACGAGCGCCCATAATTTAATGCCAGCTAGTAGATGCTTTGGGGAATTTACTTATCTTTACATAAGTTGGCTTTTTTGTGCCTACTTACTTACTCAACAACTAGTTGCTAGTCTCGACCAACATCTCGAAAATTTTGGTGGCCCACCAACCGAGGTGTTTACTCCCAAAGTCATGAAAAGTATGCCGAAGACTTAGGAATCAAACAAGTGATATTGCCGAAAGGAGGTTATAGAAGTCAATCACGCATTCAACATGAAAGGCCAAGAAAATTTGTTAAAGGTCGTCATTGGCATAACGGAGTCGAAGGACGTATTAGCTTTCTCAAACGCTGCTTTGGATTCCAACGTTGTCGGTATCGAGGAGATATCGGGTTGAAACGTTGGGTGGGCTGGGGGATAATTGCTCACAACTTAACTGTTATCAGTCGAGCTTTAATATCTCCCCGCCAGCAGCAGAATTAAATTTATATTTTTATCCGGTAAAAGCCAGGTAATCAGCATTACCTGTATACCCGAATTAGGAGGATTTTCCGATAACTTAGCTGGCGGTTGTTATCAGGATATTTTCCACATTTTTCTATCTCAACGCTAAAAAAACTAGGCTATGTTGTCTTGGCAGTTTCGCACCGGGAACTAGTCTAAAGTCCAGTCTTTGCCAACTGCTGAAACTGGGATGCGATCGCACCCAAAACTCTACGTTCGACAAGACAAACTCTCAGTTTATTTTGTCTGCATTGATTTGTCAGATCTGCGCCTAATGGGAAGTTTGACAAATTTGCGTCCGCTAGCAATCTGCTTCTTTCGCAAATCTTCAAACATGGCATTCAGGTCGTAGTTAAAAGAGCGGGCGTATTCCTCTCTGTATTTGTGAATTTCTTCGATAATTTCGTTTGTGTGCATGACTTATTCTCCCTACCCGTCTAAGATTTTTAGAGCCTGAATAGTAGGAAGCAGCATAGCATCAAAGGTAGGAACTGAAGAGCTACGTCGATTCATATAAAAGCTACAGTGATATGGAATAAAAATAAAATTTAAAAAACTGCCTCTCAAGTATCATTGTAGGATAATTGGAGAGACAGTTTTTAATTGCTAAAATTCACGTTTCAGCTACAATCTCACAGTCTAGTTACGCATAGCTGAGTTTGCCGAGAAGTGCATCGACGTTTTTCTTGGCATCGCCAAATAGCATCTTGGTATTCGACTTGTAGAACAAGGGATTTTCCACCCCAGCGTAGCCGCTAGCCATGCTGCGCTTCAGGACGATAACGTTGGTAGAGTTCCAGACTTCTAAAACGGGCATCCCAGCGATCGCACTATTGGGATCTTCGATCGCGCTGGGGTTGACGGTATCGTTAGCACCAATGACCAACACGGCATCGGTTTTGGCGAAATCTTCGTTAATTTCGTCCATTTCCAGCACGATGTCGTAGGGAACATCAGCCTCAGCTAGCAAGACGTTCATATGCCCCGGCAACCTACCAGCTACCGGATGGATGCCAAACCGGACTTGAGTACCGCGATCGCGTAGAGTGCGAGTAATATCGGAAACGGCGTGTTGCGCTTGAGCTACTGCCATACCGTAACCAGGAACGATAATTACGCTCTTGGCATCTTTGAGCATTTCGGCAGCTTCGTCAACTGTGGTAGCAGTCGCTTCGCCTTCAATTGGGGCAGCACTACCGCTACCTGCACCCGCACCGAAACCGCCTGCAATCACGCTGATAAACGATCGATTCATGGCTTTACACATGATGTAGCTGAGGATAGCCCCACTACTACCGACTAATGCGCCAGTGATAATCAGCAAATCGTTCGACAGCATGAAACCCGCCGCCGCCGCCGCCCAACCAGAGTAGCTGTTGAGCATGGAGATTACCACGGGCATATCAGCCCCGCCTATTGCCAGTACGAGATGGATGCCCAAAAGAGAGGCGATCGCGCACATAATTAACAGGGCTGGCAATCCGCTCAAACTGCCAGTTCCCATGAACTGAAAGCCCAGCCATACGGAAGCGAGAATCATCCCTAAATTCAACCAGTGACGCGCTGGTAGCATCAGCGATTTACTGCTGATAATCGCCCGCAGTTTGCCAAAGGCGATAATCGAACCCGTAAACGTCACCGCCCCAATGAAGACACCGATAAAGATTTCCAGTTGGTGAATCGTTGCTTCTACCCCCGTGAGGGATGAATTTGGTTCTAAGTAGTTAGCCACGCCTACCAGAACCGCCGCCGCCCCGACGAAGCTATGGAGGATGGCCACCAGTTCTGGCATCGATGTCATCGCCACGCGAGAAGCAACGATCGCGCCAATTACTACCCCTGGCAAGATAACTGTACTCAGGGTTGCGTATTCCGTAATCCCGTGGGGAAGAACGGTAGCTGTAGCGACAAAAGCAATTAGCATCCCCAAGATGCCGTAAAGATTGCCTTTGCGGGCACTTTCTTGATTGGATAGCCCGCCCAAACTCAAAATAAACAAAGCACTTGCCGCAATATATGCGACTGTCAGCAAATTATTTGACATATTTGTCAGTGGTTAATGGTCAATTGTTAGTTGTTCGGTGTTCAGATCGAGTTCGTTCAATAGCCATAGCATTCAGCCCTCAAAGGAGCCTCCGGCTCCCCTCTCCCAAGCTTGGGAGAGGGGTTGGGGGTGAGGGCGCGTTATGGCCCGAGCCAACGATCGCTCTACTTCTGAAACATCTTCAGCATCCTTTGGGTAACGAGGAAGCCGCCAGAAACGTTGATCGTGCCGAGGAGAATAGCGATCGCTCCCAAAATAGTTGTCGGGGAACTCAGATCGCTCGATATTTGCAGCATTCCACCGATGATGATGATGCCGCTAATCGCATTGGTGACGCTCATCAAGGGCGTGTGCAAAGCAGGTTTGACGTTCCAGATTACTTGCCAGCCTACAAAACAAGCCAAGATAAACACCGTGAAGTGAGATAAAAACGACTCCGGCGCACCTATCCCTACACCGACAAGAGCTAACGCTGCAAGGATGGGCCATAAGAGGTTAGTGCTACTCTTCGAGCTACTCGCAGATGGAACGGGTGGGGCAGACTTCGCTTCTACTTTCTTGCTCTTCTGCTCCTCTGAAGTTTTCTGTTCCGTTGCTTTCGGTTCTAGCTTTGGTGGGGGCCAAGTTAAATCGCCATTGTGGAGGACTAAAGCACCTCGTACCACTTCATCGCCAAAATTCACTTTGTAGTCGTTAGCCCCACCCATATCGCTCAAGAGGTGGCAAAGATTGGTGCCATATAGCTGGCTGGCCTGATTCGCCATCCGACTGGGCAGATCGGTTAAGCCAACGATCGTCACATCTTTATAGCGGTAAACCTCATTAGGTTTGGTAACTTCGCAGTTACCACCTTGTTCGGCGGCCATATCGACAACTACCGAACCCGGCCTCATGCTGGCTACCATTTCTTCGGTAATCAGTACGGGCGCTCTTTTGCCCGGAATCAAAGCGGTGGTGATAATGATATCGACTTCTTTGGCTTGCTCGGCAAACAAAGCCATTTCTGCTTTGATAAACTCGTCGCTCATCACCTTGGCGTAACCGCCCTCACCGGAACCGTCTTCGGCAAAACTGAGTTCGAGGAATTCGCCCCCCATGCTTTCTACTTGCTCTTTGACTACCAAGCGCGTATCGAAAGCCCGGACGATCGCTCCCAATCCTTTAGCTGCACCGATCGCAGCTAGCCCAGCTACTCCAGCACCGATAATCAACACCTTGGCCGGGGGCACCTTGCCAGCGGCGGTAATTTGTCCGGTGAAGAACCGCCCGAAATTATTGGCGGCTTCAATCACAGCCCGATAGCCCGCGAGGTTGGCCATCGAACTCAAGGCATCCATTTTTTGGGCGCGGGTGATGCGGGGGACGGCATCCATTGCCAGCACCGTAGCTTGGCGTTCTGCTAGTTGGGATAGTAAATCGGCATTTTGAGCCGGATAAATAAAGCTAATCAAAGTACCGCCTTCCCGCAGCATAGAAGCTTCATGAGTCTCTGGCGGACGTACTTTGAGGACGATATCGGCCGACGACCAAATTGCAGTTGCATCTGGGATAATCTGACACCCCACTGCTTTATAGGCATCGTCGAGATAGCTGGCGGCTGCACCTGCTCCCGATTCAATTAAGACTTCAAAGCCTAGTTTTTGTAGCGTTTTTACTGTTTCTGGCGTAGCTGCTACCCGGCGTTCGTCTGGGTAGATTTCTTTTGGTATACCAATTTTGCTAGGTTTTTGAGTTGATACCGATCGCGGTTCAACCGTTTCTAACTCCTTGACAACGGCGATTGTCATGAATTCTCCTTCAAGTTAGGTAATGTTTGGGATGCGAGACGAAAAAATGATGGCGCTCTTTAAGCTTGTGAATTAATTTTGCCCAGTTTTACTGCCGATCGATTTGCCCGTAGTTTTTTAGGTGACAGTTAAATTTACTTTTGTCCCTTTTTACTTCTATAACCGATCCCCATGCTTTTTTGTCCAGTCTTCAACTTATTTTTGACATCGGAAAAGACAACTTGCTCTGAGTTGGGTTGACGGCAAGAAACCCAACGAAACCAACCATGAGGCCTTATTTCGATCGGGTAGATCGAGTAGGGCGTGTTAGCGCAACGGCCCGATCTTTCTACTTACTTGCCGCTTCAGGTGTAGGATTAGCGATCGCATCTGTAATTTCGCCCTCAGAGTTCGGCCGGAATCGCTGAGAAACGGCAGCGGTGACAATATGAGACAACAATCCCATCGGCCCGGCAAACAGGCAAAGCAGCAGAGAGTGAGCCGTCCAGACTTTCGTGCGCTGTCCTTCCCAATAAATCCACCTGCCAACAAATAGATCCATCACTAGATAGTGAGTCCAGCCAGTTGCCATAATTTTTTCATCGCTAAAAGCTTTAGCTAGATCCGCTAACTGAGGGCTAGAAAGTAATTGAGCCGATTCTGGCGTAATTGCTAGAACAAGAACAAAAAAATAAATATAAACTACAGCCAAAATTGCCAAGGGAATCAAAGATTCCATGACTTTTTTGGTAACTCCCCAGTTAGGCAAAATAATCATCAATGCCCAAAAAGGCAAAACTGAGAGATTAGCTACTGTAAATATTTGGTCGATTATCATGGCGATCGAATTCCTCAAGGGCGATATCCATTTTAGGCGATCGCGTAGCGTCTCCTGCGGAGAATCGCTCCTCATCTTCTATACTGGCTATTTTGTTACCTCATCTAAAACTTCCTGGAATTGAGCGATAGAATCAATAGCGATCGCTCTTTTCAAAAGGGTTTTTAGCACTGCTGGATCGTCGATCGCATTTATCGCTTCTACATAAGAGTTTGGAACTTCTCCAAATCGCGTCGCTAAGACTTCGATAGCGGCCTCTCTCCCAGTTTTGACCATTCCTTCCTCAATTGCCAATTGTTCGATACTGGTGACATAACGCATTTTCCTTGCCTCTTCGTAGTTTCTTACTTCTGCTTTAAATCCACTAGCTAACTCTTTTGGTAGCAACATTATCCAGTCGATAAACCGAAACAATCGCACCACATCTTCTCGGTTATAACCTCGTTCGTACAGTCTTTTGACTAGGCTCAGTTTCCACTGTAAGCGATTCTGTGGGTTTTGGTGCGTAGCTTTGGTTTTCAGGTGTGCCATCACCACTACTCCAAAAGGATTTGGAGTTTGTTCTAAGGTTTCCCAGTTTTGTTCGTAGTCTAAAAGTTTGACAATGGGAAACTCTAAACTGACGCGACATCCACCAATAGCATAACCATAGCTGGTAGGTCGCCAATTTTTCTCTTCATCGGCTAACACTGCTAAGCTGATAACGGGTTGCTTGTGGCGGTCGAATAAGCGATAGTTGTACGTATACATTCGTTCGGCGAAGTTGCGATCGTATTGTCCTTGAACTTCAATATGAATTAATACCCAAGCCTCTTCACCATTGAGCAGCCAAACTTTAGCGACTTTATCAGCTAGACGCTTGCCAATTTCGGCATCGGTTTCTAGTTGTTGTAGTTCTTGGTCGAGAAATTCATAGGGTTTTGTCCAGTCGATTTCGGCAAAGGCTAGCGGAAAAAAGAATTCTAAGAAGTCGGGAAAATATCTTTCGATTATTTCTTTCCAAGGACTGTCGTAATCTGTGCGCTGTTCGGTCATAAATTCAGACAATTATCAGTTATCTGTCTCTACAGAATTAGCTGTAGATGGGATTTTACCCAAACGATAAGCCGTTAGAGAGCTATGCCAAATATCTACTTCTATTTGAGCGATTAACTCATCAAGTGCGAAATTTAGACTGTCGAACTGACGGCAAACTTCCCGCATTCTAGCAACAGTTTGTTTGACTTTCTCTGGATCTGGAAGTGTTGGTGTTTGAGTCATAATAAGTTCCAAGTAATTGTTTCGTCTAATAACTCAGCCATGTAATTATCTTTAGGGTTTAATTAGATGTTGCTCGGATTTACGATATTGAGCAATTAATCTGTGTCTTTTTAAAGTTGGATAGACCAACATAATAGCTAATGGCAAACTTGTGCCTGCTAGCGCCAAAATGACAAATTGGTTGAGCCATCCGGTAGCCAAGAAACCTCCTAAGCTAATACCTAAGCCTGCTGTTAGTAACATTAGCCAAAAAATTAAAACTTTACTAATTTTTTTGCCTGATAAACTTCGAGCTGTTTTTTTAGATAAATAGGCAATCATGCTTCCAAACAAACATCCAGTTGTTAACACAGTATCTCTCACCATGCTCTTGACTATTACCCTCACAATTATACTTGTCACATAACCATTACTTATTCCAATAAATATAGGGACAATTACAGAATAAATTATGAACCATCCAATTACAAACCAAATTACATTCTTCACCACTGACTTAAGAATTGGCTTGCTTAAAGACCCAATTAAAAAACCAAAAGAAATTCCCCATATTAAGTCACGCAGATAAGCAGATGAACTCACCATCGGTCCTATAGGTGGACCAATAGCTTCACCCACTAACTCTGACAAAGCCTCAAGTATAGCGGGCAAATTTCCACCCAAAAATCCTACAATGCCAGAAATGACTAATAGTGTATTCAGGGAACTATAAGGCAACTTTTGTTTGACGATCGGTAGGGGAGCAGTTTGAAGTTCAAGATTGAAATAGTAAGTTTCTGGCGTACAATTAGTATGTAGCAAGATCTGACGTTTGTAGCTTTTATCTGCCAATAGTTTCCCCGTATCGACTAAAACTTGACACTCCACTTCATTGTGAGCAAAATTAGCTGGCTCGAAGGAGATCCAAGTATGATTATCTGGGGTATGAGGTGGATCGCTCGGATGGGGTACAACTTCCCATCTCCCTTCTAGAATAGTTTCAGGAATGGGATTGCTAACAGTAATAGTTTGAGCGATCTTTTTCCCTAATCTAGTAGCAGTAAATTCGATAACTGTTCGATCGAAGTGAGCTTCGGGAATGCGAATAACATATAACGGTTTTAGGGCTTCTAAAGCTGATTCGGCATGAACAAAGCGAGCTTTTAGCTTGGGCTGAACCATTTTTTCCAGCCATTGAATGAAGCGCAAACTGAGTTTGGGGACGCGCTCCTGAAACTGAATTAAATAAGGCTCGTCATTATCAGTTAAATCTTGAATGGCTGTCGATTTAATGCCAGTCAGCAAGCAAATTAAGGTGGCTCCCAACCCATAAAGATCGGAAGCTTCTGTAGGCTGGCGGAGTTGTTCTGGTGGAATGAAACCTGGAGTGCCTCGAAAGACACTACTGCCAGAAACTTCTTGCGAGCCAATGCGAGCGAAACCAAAATCAATTAGGTAAACGTTTAGTCGATCGTCTACCAGAATGTTTTCCGGTTTAAGATCTCGATGGATGACTGGGGGAATGCGATTTTGTAAATAAACCAGAATTTCCAAAGCTTCGATCGCAATTTTTTTGATTTCTTCTGGCTCAAAGCTTCTGTTGTTAGCAAGAGAAAGGGCATTTTTATATTCTTGAATCAGACAAAAGCCATCGGGGGTATCGAAGCCACCTAAATAGCGCGGGATACCAGGATGATTCAATCCTTGTAAAACTTGAATTTCGCGTTCGTAGGCGTTGTAAGCCGACCAATCAGAACCAGCTTGAGCAAAGCAAAATTGTTTGAGGACTACCTGTTTTTTGGTGTCGAGGTGAGTAGCTAGCCAGGTAATTCGTCCGCCTTCGCGGTTGCGCCCTAATTCTGAAATAACTTGATAACCATGAAGAGTAAAGTTAGGAAAGTTACTCATAGGAGTTTTTCAGTTGGGGAGAGGCCATCTATTATAGGCGATCGCTCTGACAGCAATTTGCAAAAAAAAAGCTCAACAAACCGGATAATGGGCTTGTCGAGCGATCGCTATCGCTCGAATTTATGGGCACGAAGACGTGCTAAGTTGAAAACTTGAGAATTCAACTATCTAGGGTTTACTAGCTAATTGACCTCTGATGGCTCCTTTAGGGTATTTCTTGGTGTGAACGCTGACATAGTAACCCGATGGGTTTTGAGTAATAGCATCTAAGACATCAGCTTTCGCAGCCACGCATTTATTTTCCATGCCTGCCGCAGGAGATTTGAAAGCTACTACCTCAGTGCCGCTATCACCAGCGCTGCCCTTATAAATACCAGCCTTAGTAACAGCATCAAGCCCAGAAACGGTAACTTTGTAACAGAGTTTCTCGTCACTCTTAAACAGGGTGACTACAGCCGCACCACTGCCTTTAGACTCCGATCCGGTAAGTTTAGCAGACAGAGAATTACCGCTACCCGGAACTGTCGAACCAGGCGTGGATGTGGGAGTCGGGCTGGGCGTGGTTGGGAGAATTGGGGTTGGAGTCGGGCTAGGTGTTGTTAGGGGAATTGGGGTCGGAGTCGGATCTGGTAAAGGACTAGTGCCTGGGAAGGGACTAGTACCCGGTGAAGGACTAGTACCTGGGAATGGAGTTGAGTCAGGTAAAGGACTAGTACCTGGGAATGGAGTTGAGCCAGGTAAAGGACTAGTACCTGGTAAAGAAGTGGGAGTTGGGAACGGAGACAATCCTGGGGAAGGTGTGGTTGGTAAAGAAGTTGGCTCCGGTGAAGGACTGCCAATTCCAGGGGGAGTTGGATCTACTAACGGCCCGGCAGTGGAAGTAGGTGTAGGTATGGGCGGGGGAGTCAGTCCTGGGATACCAGGAGTTGCAGGGGGAGTAATCTGAGATAAACGGGTTTGAGCATCTCCAGATTTACTCCAGAACAGTGGTAGCGTTAAGGCGATCGCAGATACAACGCCCAACCCTAAAAAACTTGACCTAACAAGTTTGGAAGTCATTAGTTAAGCCTCCTCACAATCTAGCTACAGTAAAACTTACATGGGCATCCCCGGTTTCAGGGAAGTGTGAGAGTTCCGGTCTGAAAATCCAATTTCGTCAAGTGCGCGTGAGTTCGATAAATAAGGCTGCAAATTGAGGAATTTGACAGCTTTTGGTAGTGGACGTTCTAGATCTGATATTGTTCCTCGATCGACATCAAAAAATCTCGACCTCTACAACCGATGCGGCAACAGCAAACAAAGCTGTAGAGACGTAGCAGTGCTACGTCTCTACAGGATTATAAATTTTTTAGAAAACAGCTAATGACTCGACCTCTACCCGTGCTTCCCAAACGGATGGATTGGCTGTTAAGCGATCGATCGCTTCTTCGATTATCTTGATTCCCTGTTCGCGGGTATCGATAACAGCTAGTTGTCCCCGCAACTCTGAAGCCCAGGGAAAACCTTTGGCGTACCAAGTCATGTGTTTGCGAGCTTGGCGGATACCGCGATCGCCTTTATATTCCCATAAAGCTTGCAGGTGATCTCTAGCGCATTCCAATCTTTCTATCGGCGTTGGGGGAGTTTTTATAGTTCCAGTTTTTAAAAAGTAGTCGATTTCTCCTACCAAGAAGGGATAACCCAAGGTTCCTCGCGAACACATCACCCCATCTGCTCCAGTTTCTTCTAAGCAACGCACGGCTGCTTCTACCGAAAAGATATCGCCATTACCGATAACTGGAATCGAAAGAATTTCTTTGACTCGTCGAATCCACTCCCATTTGGCAGCGCCATTGTAACCTTGAGCGCGGGTGCGGCCGTGGACGGTAATCATTTGCGCCCCGGCATCTTCCATGCGCTTGGCAAAATCCAAAATGGTAATCTCAGAATCGTTCCAGCCAATGCGCGTTTTCACCGTTACCGGGACGTTAACCGCTTTTACTACCGAACGAACTATAGCCTCTGCGGTTTCTGGTTCCCGCAGCAAAGCCGAACCACCGCCATTTTTAGTAATTTTGTTGACGGGGCAACCCATATTAATATCGACTGTATCTGCTCCTTCATCTACGGCCATTTGGGCTGCTTCTGCCAAGAAGTCGGGGCGACAGTCAAATAACTGAATGCTAATCGGCCTTTCTTTGGGATCTACCTCCATGATTTGGGGTAGTTCTTTGACGTAGTGCAACCCGGTCGCATTTACCATTTCGGTGTACATCATCGAATCTGGGGCATAGCGACGCACCAAGCGGCGAAATACTAAATCTGTCACGCCAGAAAGGGGCGACTGTAGTACGCGGCTTTTGACTTCAAAAGAGCCGATTTTGAGGGGCGTTGAAAGTCGAGATTGCAGGCTGGGAGAGAGCGAAATCATGTCGTTAACAAGTCAAAAGTCAAAAGTCAAAAGTCAAAAGTCAAAAGTCAAGCTTGGGCAGACTCAGCAACCAAGTCAAAAATTAGTTTTTGCAAGAAGCTCGAACTCCCATCTTTTAACTTTTACCCGTTAGATGGTTTATCCAGTTTCAGCTTATCTCGAACTTAGGGATGTTAGCTACGATCGCGATTAGTATTACTATCCGATCGCAGGAGTATTGTTTGTTCGATCGCTTGCAGGGCCGCCACAGCCCCATTTTCATAGTGGGGAATTGTCGATTTTGGGGTTCGATTCAGTAGCGAGCGCACGGCAGCAATAAGTGTAGAGACGTAGTATGCTACGTCTCTACCGTCAAAGATCTCGATCGCATGGCTCGTTGCTGACACCCGCTGGAGTTGGCGATCGTACAATCGCTTAAAGGCAAAAGCGATTAAAGGAATGCCCAACGCTCTAGATTCAGAGACAGTATTGTAACCACCACCACCGACAACGATATCTGCGGCTGGCAGACATTCAATCCCCGGCCAGTGAGACACCCAAATATCGGAGGGACATTGAGGGGGAAGAACGGGAGCCAAACACCTGACGGTACATTCGGGAAAAGCTGCAACTAAAGAACGGGCGATCGCACCAAATAGCGTTAACTCTGAAAGCTTACCAGAAGTATAAACGAGGATTGTCTTTCTTGGCTCCTCACTTGTTATCCTTAATAACTGCCGCGATCGATCTATATTGAGTTCCTCAGCGTTTCTAATCAACCAAGGTGAGGTATGTCGAACTATCGGTAAGTCTGCCAGCGGCACGTCTTCGCCTTCTCCAGGCACGATCGCAGCATCGAAGTGTCGAACTACAAACGATCGCAAGTTTTTAGCTAATACGTACTCCGGGCAAAGATCGCGATGAATCAAAATTTTTGGTAAGTGCGGCAACTCAGGCAATATATCTGCTAACTCACCCCCTAAACCTCTAGGAAAAGTATCGACAATTAAGCAATCGCAATTGGAGTTGAGTAGTATTTCTCGAACGCGATTACAGGTAGTATTAAGATCGACATCGGGAGCGATGGCTAAAAATTTTACATCTGCCAGATCTTGCGCCTGAAAGTAAGACAAGTAAGGGCTATTGGTAAGTATCTTAACTGTTCGCCTATTACTTGAGTCAGGCGATCGATTTCTAGCAGCAATCCTCGCCAGGGATAAAGCACGAGTGAGATGCCCCCAACCGCCTCCCAAAGCGTAAATAATCCAGATTCGATCGGTTTTGTTGGTACTGCTCGATCTCAAACTGGGCATCAAAAAATTACTTATTACTTATTACTTATTACTTCAACTCGCTCCCATATCCATTTCAAAATCGGTGTCACCTTCCATTTCTAAGCTAGCATTATCCGCTTCAGTAAAGTCTACATTTCCAGTAACAGGATCGTATTGGTAGTAATCGCGATCGTAGTAATAAGTGCTGCCCCAATAACCACGATTGTAACTACCATATCCCGCATAGTAAGAACGATCGCTAAAATAAGGATCGTTGTTAGGATCGCCGCTGCAATGAGGGCAACCAGTTCTGTCGGTACGACCGCAGGTTCGGGGAATCAGAAATCCGATGTTGCGATCGCACGTCCATTGGCCGCTAGCTGCTGGCGTTTGCGCCCTAATAGTAGATACTTGAATTTGAATTTCAATCGCCCCAATTTGCAATCGATCGCCATTAATTAAGGTACTGCTGGGCAACCTTACCCCATTAATTAAAGTACCACTACTACTATTTCGATCGGCGATGACTAACTCGTTATCGAATATGTCGATTAGCGCATGATAATTACCAATGCGATCGTCTGCTAAAACGATTCGCGATACTCGCTTGCCCTCTATTTCTGCTGGCATTTCAGCAAAAACCCTGCCGATTGCTATTGGCGTTTCTAACTGAGGTTGTCGCTGTTCTCCTGTATTTGGATCTGTCCAAATTAGCCGAATCTGCACTACTTTATTAACCTCCTGCCAGATTAACCATATAAGCTAAAGCCGCTTTTTGTTCCTGAGTGAGAACGTCGAATCCAAAGCAAGCGATCGCGATTGGTGTTAACTCAGTTTTTATATATAGCACTGTTTTATCGGAGGCATCTCTTAAAGAGGTTTTGCCATCTTTAACTTTGATTTTGTATAAAGACTGTTTAGTTGGAGTTTCAATTTCAAAACCATAGTCGCGTTGCTTAATTCGATAAATTTGGCGGTCGCTGCCATCTTCTAATTTGTAATCCCCATCACTTTGTCGCCGCAGAATATATAATTCTTGGGTTTGGGAAGCATTTTCAATTTTCCAATAGTCGTTTTGAGTAACAATGAAACCTAAGACGCGATCGCCTGCATCCTTAATCTTTAATTTTTGCTTTTCATCTAAGTTAAAACGAGCTAATTCTTGGTTGTTAGCATTAACTAACTTGGCTCCATCTGCTTTCGGTTTAATAGCAAAAGCTGCCGAACCATTTTCTAGTTTAAATTCGATCTTGTCAGTATTAACATTAGTTGGATTTGAACCAGTTGTTTGAGCGATTGGAGTGGCTGCTGGATTATTGTTCGTGGTGCGATCGCTAACACTACCACCGCAAGCTGACAGGAATAATATTCCCGAAATCAGCAAACTGGATAAAATAAGTCGAGCTATTTTTTTTACCATGTTATTTTTAATTCGTTTCTGCCAAAACCAATTTTTGACTTCTGACTTCTGACTTCTAACTTCTGACTTCTTTCATGCTTTTTGCTTAGAAAGCAGCCGAGCCAAATTAAGAATTTGATAAAGACTGAGAAACATCATCGTTATATTTTTATAAATATCTTCAGCATACCAATTGTTAGAAGCTGGCATTTTTACAGTTAGATCGATACTTTTATCTGTTAATTTTAGGTGTTTAATTTGAGTGAACTGAGGTAGCTGAATTGCTGACATGGCTTCGTTTTTTAAAACTTTTATGGCTCCATATTTCCGTAGAGAGTAATCGAGCATCAAGCTAATATTTAGCCCGCGCGATTTTGACTTTGACTTATATTTTGATTTACCGCTCCTGCTTCTTTTCCAGCCGTATTTGGTTTGGGCTAACTCAGTAGCGGTTAAGACGAAGCGACTGCGATCGAGGAACTCGCCCTTAACCTTCAACCACTCATCTTTACATAAGTCTACTTTAAATCCCGATTGATATGGATGAGGAATAGTTTGAAATACTTTGTTTTTTTCTGTAGGTTTACTAAAAACTAACCGCACGCTTACAGAACTATTATTTTCCATATCTCGTTGGCACATTTCTAAAAGCTTTCTGAGTAGTTCGTAACGATAGTTTGGTAGATTTAATCTACTATATGCTTGTCGCTTTGAACATACAAAAATAGCTGCAATTACACAAAATACGAATAATATGAATCCTATTACGATTAATGGTTGAATCCCCGATACTAATGCGATAAATAGTAAAATAAAGATAATTATTGCTGCTACGATAAAGCTATTTAACAGTTTAGTAAATTGAGCTTGCTTAGCTTCAGCATCTCGATCGAGTTGAGCGATTTCCTCAATATCTTTCCAAATGTTTTCTATGGGCGCATTAGCCTCATAAGTAAGATATTCGCAGAAGGTTTCTAGATTAATTGGCATCAGACCAACTCCGAAAAATACCTGAGAATGACCAAAACAATTATTAATTCGTAATTTGCAATTCGCAATGGCACATAAATTATTAGCCTAGCACGATCTGGTTTAGTCCCAGATCGATTCTCCCGTCTAGTTCCAGCCAACATTGGTAGCAGACCACCTGGGGATATTATAGTGGTGCGTTGGCGCAGCGACGGACGCTGGAGTTCCGTCGGAAGGGCGACGGAACCGCGTTCTCCTGTGCGTAGCACGTATCGATCGTCTTAAGAGCCTAGCGACTAAGATCGAACTGTGAGTTTTTCGATATAAGTATGCAGCTTCCAAAATCTAGCCGAGTAGAATTAGCTCCCGATCTGTCTATTTGCCGACTGCTCAACGGTATGTGGCAAGTTTCTGGCGCGCACGGACAAATTAATCCCCAAAGTGCGATCGCTAAGATGTTTGATTACTTAGATGCTGGGTTTACTACTTGGGATTTAGCCGACCATTACGGACCAGCAGAAGATTTCATTGGGGAGTTTAGAAGACAACTCGCAGCTACCCGTGGCGAACAAGCTCTATCTGAGGTCGAAGCCTTGACTAAGTGGGTGCCAAGACCGATGAAAATGACGAAAAAATTAGTAGAGGATAACATTAATATCTCTCGCCGCCGCATGGGAGTAGAAACTCTCGATCTCCTGCAATTTCACTGGTGGGAATACAGGGATGAAAATTACCTCGATGCCCTCAAATACATGGCAGAGTTACAAGTCGAAGGTAAAATTAAACACCTAGCTTTAACTAATTTCGATACCGAACATTTGCAGATAATTATTGATAGTGGCATCAAAATTGTTTCCAATCAAGTACAGTTTTCTTTAATCGATCGCCGTCCAGAAGTGCAGATGACGCAGTTTTGTTTAGAACATGGCATCAAGTTACTTACTTATGGCACTCTAGGCGGCGGCTTGCTATCAGAAAAATATTTGGGACAACCAGAACCGCGAGGGGGAATGCTGAATACTGTCAGTTTGAAAAAATATAAGAATATGACCGATGCCTGGGGAGATTGGAGTTTGTTGCAAGAACTCTTAGCTGTTCTCAAACAGATTGCCACTAAGCATGAAGTCAGCATACCTAACGTGGCAGTACGCTACATTCTAGATAAGCCAGCAGTAGCAGGTGTAATTATTGGCGCTAGACTGGGTATAGCAGAACATATTGAAAACAACGCCAGAGTTTTTAATTTCAGCCTCGATGCTGAAGATAATTTGCAGATAGACACCGTGTTGCAAAAATCTCGCGATTTGTATCAGTTAATCGGCGATTGCGGTTGGGAATATAGAAGATAGGTCATAGCCAATTCGCAATTCGCAATTCGCAGTTAAGGTAAAATTCTTCAATTGCCAACTCATCGTTGTTTTAGTCAAAGGTTGTGAGGGCAAAGGACGAAAAACGATTTCAATTTCGGTAACAGTCCGGAAAACGATCGCTGCCAAGGGTAGTTTTAATTATCTCTCCATTCAATATCTGCAATCGAGTCAAGCTATGAATCATATTCACAGAGCATTAGCGGTTTTAGGAATCGTTACCCTCTTAGGTGGAGGGTTGTCACCTGCTGTCTATGCTTATACTCAATTGCCGCCAACGCTGGTGGCCCAAGAGAATGCAGAAGACTTTCTCAGACAAGGATTAGAAAAATACGAGCGCCAAGACTATCGAGGTGCAATTGCCGATTTCAGTCAGGCTATTCGGCTCAACCCCAAATATACTGCTGCTTACGAAAATCGAGGTAATGCTCGCGACGAGCTAGGAGATACTCAAGGAGCGATCGACGACTATGCTAAAGCTATCGAACTCGATCCGCGAAATTATTCTGTTTACTACAACCGCGCGATCGTTTACGAAAAACTTAAAGATAACCAAGCAGCACTGGCAGATTACAACCGCTCTTTAGAACTTAATCCTAACTTTGACAGAGCTTACTTTCGCCGGGCCGATTTGCGCGACAATCTGCAAGATTTTAAAGGAGCGCTGGATGACTATAACAGGTTTATCCGCGCCAATCCTACTGTCGCTGTGGGCTACCTGAAACGAGGAATAGTTCTGGCTCAACTGGAAGATTATCGCAGCGCCATCGCCGATTACGATAAAGCGATCGAGATCGCTCCCAACTACGGGGAAGCGTATTACAATCGAGGCTTGGCTCGCCTGCAAGCGGGGGAGAAGAACAAGAAATTATTGCTGGATGATTTTCAAAAGGCTGCCAATATCTATCAAAAAGAAGGGAAAACTGAATACTATCAAGATGCCCTCCAGCGGATTCGAGAAATTCAGCAATCTAATCCCGGTCCGGTTTCTTAATTGAGGAGGCCACCTTTACTCTACCTCACCCCCTGCATGGCTACGGTGTATACATAAGTTATTGGTTTGCCGTTTCACGCCTATATCCCCCTAAATCCCCCTTAAAAAGGGGGACTTTGACTTCAATTCCCCCTGCTGGGTGCAAGCTGCACGGAGAGGGCACCTCTGCGCAGCGCATCTGCTTTTTACCTAGAGGATTTCCCCCTTCCCTACAAGGGAAGGGGGGTAGGGGGTTAGGTTTCTTGTAGTTAATATGCGATCGATTATCAAAATTTTCGGTAAACTTCTCGCTCCTACTGCTAATCGCTTCCTCAATTTACTAAAAAATCCTCAAGCAGCACAACAATCTACTCAACGGCAAATATTTAGCCGATTATTAAATAGCGAATACGGTCGCGATTTAAGAATAAAAGCTATTGAGGATTGGCAACAATTGCCTATTGTTACCTATCAAGATATCGAACATCTAATTCTCAAGCAAATAAAATCTAAAAATAATATCCTCACTTCAGAAAAAACCATATTTTACGAAAAAACTTCTGGTAGTCGCGGTGCAGCTAAGTCGATCCCTTATACTAAATCTTTGCGCTCTAGCTTCAACTATATGTTTTGCCTTTGGGCGCACGATTTGATTACCAATGGTTTGCCATTTTCTACAGGAAAGATATACTTCTGTATTTCGCCACCAATAGCAAATTTATCAGATAATAGCTCGGATCTATCGATCGGCTTGCAGGACGACTCAGAATATTTAGATCGATGGTTGAGGTGGGTTTTAAGCCCTTTTTTAGTTTTGCCTCCAGGGATCGATCGCCTGCTAGATGTCGAAGAGTTTAAGGATGCGCTGGCTAAAACTCTGTTGAAGGCAGAGGATCTGGAAATAATTTCGATTTGGAATCCTAGTTTTTTAAAAGTTCATTTAGATTACATCCAAACTCATCAGATTCGCTTGCACGCCGAACTCAAAGATCGAATCTCTTCTCAACGCCAAGCTTTACTTTTAGAATCTCAAATCCCTTGGCCAGAAATTTGGTCGGAACTCAAGTTAATTTCTTGCTGGGATAGTGCTAATGCCGCAGAACAAGCAAACTATTTGCGATCGCTCTTTCCTAGTACCACGATCCAAGGGAAAGGTTTGCTAGCCACAGAAGCGCCGATGACTATACCTTTCATTGCAGCGCGGGGATGCGTTCCTCTCTTGAATGAAGTATTTTTTGAATTTGAGGACGATCGAGGTCAAATTTATCGACTTCACGAACTAGAAATTGGCTCGACTTACGAAATCATCATTTCTCAAAAAGGAGGTTTATATCGCTATCGAATTGGCGATCGCATCCGCGTTAACCATTACTATCTCAATACCCCTTGTTTAGAATTTATCGGTCGTACCCAAACGACTAGCGATTTAGTTGGCGAAAAATTGCATGAAGATTTTGTAAAAGATGTACTGGATAATTTGCAGTTAGAAGGAACGTTTTTTAAAAGTTTAATACCTGTAATGCAACCAGCACCGCACTACATTTTGTTACTAGATCGAGCCGATCGATCTACCGAACTCATTGCCCAGCAATTAGATGAAGAATTGAGGCGATCGCATCATTATCGATATGCCAGACTCTTGGAGCAACTTTTGCCAGCACGGGTTTTAGTTTCTCCCCAAATCCCTGATTTAATGACTGCTTACTATCTGCGTTTAGGGAGAAAGTGGGGAGATATCAAACATCAAATTTTAGTTACTCAAGCGATCGATGTAGAACTTTTAAAGCAGCTAGAAATATAGCAATCCTAAATCAGTTATAAACTTCCCCTCTCCCAAGATTGGGAGAGGGGTTGGGGGTGAGGGCAAACCAGGTGATGCCAAGCGGATACGATCGAAATTCCCCATCCCAAACGTTTCTTATTTCTTATTCTCTTTGAGGTCAACTACCTGAAGAAGTAAATTTTGTGAGAGTCTGCGATCGATCGAGACATCCTACAACAAAGAGAGCCGTCATTGTTGTTTCCCAAAAAATTACAATGAGTTTTATGGGAACCTTGAGGTCAAGCTGATGATACCAAGCCTGTTAAATGGTCGCTATCGTATTATTCAGACATTGGGAACTGGTGGATTTGGTGATACTTTTCTGGCAGAAGATACTTATATGCCTTCTGTTCGTCGCTGCGCGATTAAGCTACTCAAACCAGTGATAAACAATCCCCAAGTTTATCAAATGGTTCAACAGCGGTTTGCACGAGAAGCGGCTGTATTAGAAGAGTTAGGGGAAGAGAATCGCCAAATTCCTCGGCTGTATGCTTATTTTTCCGAAGCCGGACAATTTTATTTAGTTCAAGAATGGATTGAAGGCGAAACTCTTACCGACAAAGTGCAAAACTCAGGATTGCTAAATGAAGTAGCAGTCCAGGAGATTTTGGTGAGTATTTTAGCCGTGTTGGACTACGTGCATAGCAAACACATGGTTCACCGAGATATCAAACCAGACAACATCATTATTCGCAACCGAGATGGCAAGCCTGTATTAATCGATTTTGGTGCAGTCAAAAAAGCGATGGGCAATCTAGCCTATACTATAGCGATCGGAACACCTGGATTTATGCCTTCCGAACAAGCAGCCGGACAACCCCTTTACTCCAGCGATCTCTACAGTTTGGCATTGACGGCGATATTTTTGCTGACTGGTAAGAAACCTCAAGAATTATCAACCGATCCGTTTACAGGAAAAATTGTCTGGCGACAATATGCACCACATATAAGTCCAACGTTGGCTGCTGTGTTGGATCGGGCGATCGAACCGCATCCTGAAGATCGCTTCCCTACAGCCGCAGCCATGCTTGATGCTTTACCATCTGGTGCGGTACTACCTTCTGCCAGCAGGTTTTCTCTTCCACCAACAGTAGCGGTAGCGCCAACTAGTTCCCAGTCGGTTACAGCTACACCCACCGTGCCAAAGCCAAAGCCGAATCTTTTACTTGTAGGAGGTTCGATCGCAATTGGTGTCGGAAGCGCGATCGCCTTGGCTGTAATTGCCACCAGATCCCCATCACCTCCTATAGCTTCATCTTCCCCGTTACCTACGATAACTCCTTCTGAGATCGCTTCTGGTTCGCCCTCAGAATCTCCTCAACCGATACCCTCACCTATAATTTCTAGATCGCCCTCACCACTTGAAGAAGCATCGCCTACGCCGATAATAGAGCGATCGCCAATACCCAGCCCGACTCCTACACCGATAATAGAGCGATCGCCAATACCCACTCCGATAAACGATCGAAACCCCAATTCAGCTACGAGCGTTCCTGCATTTCCTCCGGGTACGCCCAGAAGCACTGTAGAAGCAGCCCTTGGTAGCCCTAGTAGAGAATCTAGAGGACTTTGGCGTACTCGCGCTGTAGTTTATGAGTTTGTCCCCAATAAAATCGATCTTGGTTATCTATACGATCGCAATTCTCAAAGGATTCGTCAAACCGAAGCCGCCTTCGCCCAATCGGTAGATCTTCAGGTGATGCTGACAATGTTGGATAGTTTGTTAGCAGATAAAGCCACCGAAAATATTAAGCAAGAATTACAACGCATTTACCAACGTCAATCCAATTCTTTCACTTCAAACCAAGGAGAATTAAAGATTCAAATTGTCCGACAGGACTGCGATTTTATCTACCTTAGTATCTGGGAAGCCGATTTGCATGATTTTGATGTGGCTGGTTCCCAAAAGTGTTTGTAATGTATAGCCTTTCTCTCATGACTTGTGGGATAGCCGTCCCGGCTGTCCCAGCGGACAGGCTGGAAGCCTACCCCACAAGATTGTTCGCCAATGATTTAGACTCGCTATAGAAATGCAATCTCCCAGTAGATACCACGCACTTACTTGGCAGAGAGCGTACCGCTGCTGTCGATCGCTAAAGGAGTATTGGGAAAGTCTTTTTGAGTGAGACTGCGAATTAATTGAATGCTGCGAGATTGGCTGTCAGGATAGGGTATACCTCGATCGTCGAGCCGCATGGGCAAGATTTTTCCAGCCACAAAATTACCTTGTGCGTCGAGATTGACTTCCAAAATTAACGAATAGCCTTTTTCCCCTCTAGTCGATAAGGTTTCATAACCCAAAAAATTACCGAGGGAATAAGCGATCAACTTGCCTTTATATAGTTCCATCGCTCTCGGTACGTGAGGGCCATGGCCCAAAACTAAATCGGCACCATTATCGATCGCCGTTCGCGAGAATGCCACCGGATTCCCTCGACGTTCGCGGTAAAAGATTTCTTGGCGATTGCCCGTTCGCAAAGCGGGCGTACCTTCAGCCCCCATATGGGAAGAAACCACCACCACGTCGGCGTTTTTGTTAGCTGCTTGCACCAAAGATCTCACCGCTCCCAAGTCGTTAACCGAATTATGGCCGTTAGTGTGGCTGAAGCCGATAAAAGCAACTCGAACGCCTTTGACATTCAAATAGAGAATTTGATTTTTCTTGCCTACCGCTTTCATCCCAGCGGCTTCAATATTTCTGAAAGTATCTTGAAACCCTGGTTGACGAAAATCGAAAGCGTGGTTGTTAGCTATACTTAAAACGTCAAATCCTGCATCTTTTAAAATCTCGGCATATTCTGGGGGAGTCCGAAACGCAAAAACTCTTTTGCCATTGGGATTTTTTGAACTTCTCGGATAGTTAGTCAAAGTGCTTTCAAAATTTCCAAACAGCAGATCGGCTCCTTGCAGGTATGGTTTGGCAGCCTGAAACAAAATATTAGGATTGCTAGGCAATTCATTCCTGGGAAAGTTACTACCGGGAATAGTATCGCCCACGGCTTTAATAGTCAGTGCCGTTGCTGGATTTTGAGCTACAACTGAAGCTGAAGAATTTGCTAATACCAGATTTGGCAGGATTGTTTGGTTCGAGTCTGCATCGGCGGACTTAGTTGGAGTAGCTGCAACTTTAGTCGCCAAAGCCAAAAGACAGCCAATGGCTGCTAAAGCGATCGGATTAATCTGAAGTTTTGCGGGAGATTTTGATTGATTTTTGCCAATACTTATCATAGCGATCGAATATAAAACCTGTGAATCTTGAGGTTTTCCAACCCCGGCGTTCAAACTTTTAGATTAAACCACAAGTTAGTTTTTCAAATCAAGCGATAACTCAGCCACCAAAAACACTTACCTTCTTGAATTTCTAAGTTGGTCGTTCTCAAACCCAGCAGATTCTGAAGTTTGGCGGCATCGTAATAATTTCTTACCACTTGATGCTTCGCGCTCTCTGAGAACTGACGAATTTTAAAGGTATCTCGCTTACCTGGCTGGTTAAACAACTGTTCGCCCATTTGGGGGTTGTAAAGGTTATCGACCATAAATACTGCCGCCCCAGGCTCTAATTTATCGTGTAATTTCCGCAAAAACTGGGCGGTTTCGGCTTTGGGAAGGTGAGAAAAGCAAAAATTGACCAACGCTCCATCAAACGTCTCTGTCTTGGCTGACAGTGTTTCGAGATCGCCGACGCGAAACTCAACTTGCTGCGGCGATAGGGGTTTTTCCAAAGCTACAGTTAGCATTTCTGGAGACTTATCGATCGCTAGGATATATTTAGCCACGTCGGCTACCATCTCGGTCCAGAAACCAGCACCGCAACCAACTTCTAAGATTCGACGATCTTGAAAAACCTCTCTAAGTACCAGCGCTATAGCTGTTTGCTCCTCTTGACGCGCTAATTGATAGCGTTGACGGATTTCGTCGGATTCTCTAACGCTAGATTTTGAGAACAGTTGCCACATCTGGATGAATTCAGGAGTTCAGGAGTTCAGGAGTTTAGGAGTTTAGGAGTTTAGAAGGCAGGAGGTAGTTAAATTCTCGCCCTCTTTTCTCCCTCTGTTTCTACTAAAATGCTGTAATTGAGAGATCGTATGCTAAAGAGGTAGTCTAAATGCGACCTTTCTTAATTAAAGTTAACTATATTGCAATTTTTTTTATTAGTAATATATTTATGGAGCCTGTAGCTCTTTGCCCCGCTCGGTAGCGATCAAACTTTAGCAAAAGCTTCAATCTTCTTGTCAGAAGGGCTTTAGGGATCGAAGCAACCGGAATCATCGGTAGTGCGAGCATCTTGCTCGCGTCTGGTTCGCGATCGGGACTCCCCTCTCCCAAGCTTGGGAGAGGGGTGCCGAAGGCGGGGTGAGGGCTGGATTCATGGTTTAAAAACCGGATTTGGAATCGAAGGCAGGCATCCTGCTTGCCTCACAATAATTGTTGGAGATGCTTATTACTTAGGCTTTATCCCAGCAAGAACTTGGGCGGTGTCAGCCAAAACATAGCGCTATTACCGATCGGAGTTTCGCTTTCAGGGATAGTCAACCCAATAATGCCAGCTTTTTTCAATATCAGTCGCTCTTTGACCTCACCCCAGACTAAGATTTCTGCCCAATTGCTCAAGGATGGTTCGTGACCTACGACTGCCAAGCAATTTCTATTTTCTCCATCGCGCCAATTTTGCAGCCAATCGAGCCAAGCATGAATGTCCCCAGAGGGGGCCAGATGAGGTGATTCTTCTATCTGAGAACTCAGCTTAGCCTCCTGAAGAATTTCGGCAGTTTGACGCGATCGCACCAACGGACTAGTTAAAATCAGATCGAATTGCAAACCCAGATCGTAGAGTCGTCGTGCCACCTTTTTAGTTTGCTTGCGCCCCTTATTATCTAGAGGTCGTTCGTCATCGTTGGCATAGGTTCCGCGTTCCCCAGCAATGCCGTGGCGGATTAGATATAAATGCAGTTCGTTATTCATCAGTCAACATGGGGCATAGAGCATGGGCTTCGGCAGGCTCAGCCGACCGGGCATGGGTCAGAGGACATGGGGCATAGGGCATGGTGTAGAAGTTCGGCATTCTCCCTCGTCTTCACCCTCCTCGCCCTCTTCACCCTCTCCTCCCTCTTCGCCCTCTCCTCTACATTAACGCTCAGACGGCAACAAGTTATCTTTCGGGTTGACTAGCCGCAACAGCTTTTGCTTAATTTGAGCATCGAATACATCCCATTTCCGCTTGGCGAAATCGGAGTTTTCATTAAAGCCGCACAAGAAGCCGATGGGAATTTCAAACCCTCCCGCTGTCAACCGACCGCCGCCGAAAAAGCGTCCTTGACTGTCTTGCCCGAAAGCCTCTTTGATAAATTCGTCGGGATCTAGAGTCAGTTTGTTAGTCCTCAAAGAACCGATGACGACTTCGAGTTCTTCATCTTCGTCGTGAACGATGCCGTAAACCACGGCGGTATGAACGTTTTCTTCAGTAACGAGGAAGTCGGCCGCTTGGGGAATAGCATCGCGATCTTCATAGCGGAGATAGCCGACACCCGCGATCGAAAAGTTATTTTTGACGCTGCGGTTAGTAAGCGACCTTTGGATCACGTCCATCACTCGCTTAGAACGATAGGTTTGCAAGACTGCGTTCAACAACTGCGCGTCGTAAAATTTGCTCAGATACCCCGCTGCCAAGAAATCTTCTTCTTGCGCTTGCATCAGCCGATTGGTATCCGATCGCAATCCGTGCATCAAGGCGGTAGCGCACTTGACGTGTTCGCTGATGCTGCTATCTAGTTTCAGCAATCCCGCTTGCAAGTATTGGGTGAAAATCGTGGCGGTAGCGCGGGTTGAAGGGCGCAAGTCGGAAAACTCTGGCTGCAAGCCCTCTTGCAGGCTGTGATGATCGACGATCGCTGTAATCGGAATTCCTGCCTGTCGGACTAAATCCATCAACTGGCAAGTAGTTCCTTGATTATCGATCAAGACGCACCCTTGATAGACTTGCAAATCTTTTTCTTTGGTAGTTTGAGGGTTCCAGCGTTTGGCGGGCAGCCCTGTCAGTTTCACCAAAGCGATATTTTCTTGATGGCTGAGAGCGCCAGCATAAACTAGATCGCAGACAATGTTGTATTGCTGGGCGATCAGTTGATAAGTCCAAGCGCAAGAGAGCGCGTCTGGATCGGGAAAATCTTGCAGCAGCACCAACTGGCGATCGCCTCTATGCTTCTCTAACATTTCTCGCAAAGCTTCAACCCGTTGTTCCAGGAAGCGATTGGGTGTGCTATTAGCCTCTGCTCGATCGATTTGACTGTTTTCCCGTTCGGATAAGCTTATACCATTGGCGATTAAATTTAATTCTCCCGTGTGTTCGAGCGATTTCAGGGAACTTGAATTCATATTTATACTGTTTCAGCTATGTGCTGGCGATATCGTGGGGAATTAACGGTTGAGATCGATCGGTTCGTTACCAAACTATGGATCTCGATCGCCCACTTATTTCAATCTTGGCAGAAACAGAGAATTTTAGCATCCGTACTTTCACTACCAACAGCGATCGCTTTTGTAGTAAGCGTTTTAAGATTCCTAGTACGGCGATCGCTACCTATTTACTTCCAGCAAAAATAGTTAAATGTTATACATCTAAATTACTTCGATCGCCCTCGATTTTTGGCGGTTTAAGACTGTATGAAACGGGTTTTATGAGGTCGTTACCGCTCTTTAATTCTACCTTGCACCATCGCGCAATTGGGAGGCGATACGCGATCCGCACAGGCTACACCAACACACCTAAACTCAAAGCAATTTTTGGGACTTACTATCGACCTTTAAATTTCGATCGGTTAAAGACCGATTACATATTTACGCCACTCCTGATGCAAACCGTTTTTTACGTGCTTGGCTACTTCAAAATGGAGGCTGCTATATGGCTTGCGAGGCTGGTAGCGCAACAGCATATTAGCTTCTTTGGGAGTCCGACTACCTTTTTTGACATTGCAGCGCACGCAGGCTGTAACTATATTTTCCCAACTATCGCCACCGCCGCGAGAACGAGGAATTACGTGATCTAAAGTCAACTCGTCGCCCGTATAACCACAATATTGACAAGAGTGACTGTCGCGGTGCAGGATATTACGGCGGGTTAAGGGAATATCCTTGTAAGGCACTCTGACATAGTGGCGCAGTCTGATCACGGTTGGCAGTGGTAAATCGGCATAAAGGTACTTGCCATTGTGTTCGACTTGCTCGGCTTTGTCTTTCAGCAACAAGATGACCGCTCTTCGCCAGTTGGTAATATTGAGCGGTTCGTAAGAGGCGTTCAACACCAGAACCTTGCCCATTGGTAGTGGAGGGTAAGAGAAGATTTTTCCAGCATCTTAACATAGCTGGCTCAAGGGAGTGTGGCAGGCAGCATCTTGGTCTTCCCCTCTTCCTTAGACGTAGCAGTGGTTACAAATCCCTGACATAAGTTCTGTTAATCTGGAATTTACCAGCTTGATAAGGAAGTAGATGAGCGTAGTATCAGTTTGCATACTAATTGTTGAAGGCAACCATAACCTGCGATCGCTACTGGGCTGGCACTTACAGCAAGCGGGTCATTGGATTTGTCAATCTTCTAGCATCGGGCAAGCGAGAGAACTGTTTTACTCTCGTCAACCGACGCTGACGATCGTTGACTCCGATTTGCCAGATGGTAGCGGTATTGAGTTCTGTAGCTGGCTTCAGCAGCAAAGGCAATCGCTAGTTTTGATGCTTTCGGCTCGCGATACAGAACCAGATATCGTCAAGGGATTAAAGGCAGGAGCCGACGATTATTTGACTAAACCTTTTGGGATGCAAGAGTTTTTGGCACGGGTCGAGGCTTTGCTGCGACGGCTGCGATCGATCTCTGCTCCTGCGGCTATAGATTACGGGGATCTCAAAATCGATCTGGTGCAGCGCCGGGTTTGCTATCAAAAAGAGTTTATCGATCTGACTCCTCAAGAATTTAGTTTGCTCTACGTCTTGGCTCAAACTGGGGGTAATCCCTTAAGTCGTGCCGAACTATTGCGCCGCGCTTGGCCGGAAGAAATCGATAACCCTCGAACGATCGATACCCACGTCTTATCTTTACGCAAAAAAATAGAACGCGACCCCAGGCAACCGAGTTTGATTCAAACCGTTCGCAACGTGGGCTATCGACTGAATATAGAAATTCTAGAGCCAGAGCCATCCCCAAATGGCAAACATCCTGCACCAATGACGACGACGAGAATGGTGGGACAAAGAGCATAGTTTGTAAGTAATAAGTAATAAGTAATAAGTATGACTTTTACTTGAAGATCTTTGGCAATCGATTTTTTTAACTCATATCAAATCGGGTTGAATAACCGCACTACATAATCATGAACCATTAACCGGATTTGATATCATGCTCTGTCTGGTTAGACCTACTAGATGTCACCAGTTAGTCTTTAATCGCGCTATTTACCAATACAAAAACGGCTAAATATTCGATCTAAAACTGATTCAGTGACTTCTTCTCCGGTAATTTCTCCTAAAGCTTGAATTGCCGATCGCAAGTCGATCGTCCAAAAATCTAAAGGCAGTCGATCGCCGATGGTCGAGCGCACTTGCTGTAAAGCAACTTTAGCTCTAGTTAAAGCAGCAGATTGTCGCTGATTGATGGCAATATCTAAGTTAGAAGCTGACAAATTTCCAGTTTGGACGGCATCGAGAATCGCTGTTTCTAGATCGTCAATCCCTCGGTTGTAAGCCGCAGCAGTCCGAACGATTTGAGTAATCGATTCGGGATATTGAATCGATGCTGTTGGGGCTAAGTCGGTTTTGTTGATGACTAAAATTACCGGGCGGTGTCGGACTTGTTGGTAAATCTCCAAATCTCCTGCTACCCAACCAGCTTGGGCATCAATTGTTAGCAAGACTAAATCGGCAGCTTGGGCGGCTAACCGCGATCGCTCGACTCCGATTTTTTCTACCACATCGGCCGTTTCGCGAATGCCAGCGGTATCTAATACTTGCACGGGAATACCGCCAACTACTAGCTGCGATTCGACGACATCGCGAGTAGTGCCCGGTAGATCGGTGACAATGGCGCGATCGCTTTGGCTCCAGGCATTCAACAAACTCGATTTCCCGACGTTCGGACGGCCGACGATCGCGACTTTTAACCCAGTGCGCAATAGTTCCCCCTGTTCGGCTGTGGCTAAAATTTTGGTTACTTCTGCTAAAAGTTCCTCCATTTGAGTTTTTACCGCTGCTTCATCTAAAGGTGGTAAATCTTCCTCAAAATCGATTCGGGCTTCAATCTCTGCCAAGATATCTAAAGCTGTAGCCCGCAGGCGGTGAATTGGTGCTTTTAACTTTCCCTGCAACCCCGCTAAAGCTGCTTGCGAAGCCGCCAGAGAACCCGCCCTTACCAGATCGGCAACGCTTTCGGCTTGAGTTAAATCTAAACGGCCGTTGAGAAATGCCCTCAAGGTAAATTCTCCTGGTGCTGCCAGCCTCGCCCCATGTTCGATACACAGTTGCAATACCTGCTGTACGGGGATAATGCCGCCGTGACAGTGAAACTCGACCACATCTTCGCGAGTATAAGATCGGGGCGATCGCATGATTAACAGCAGTGCTTCATCTACTATTTGCTGCGTTTGGGGATGACGCACGTAGCCGTAAAGAATTTGATGGCTTTCCCAGAGTTGCTTGCCAGGGGCGTGAAATAGGGTGCGGGCTATAGCCATGGCCTCCGGACCGGAAACCCGCACGATTCCGACGCTACCCTGTTGGGGAACAACAGCCGTAGCGATCGCCGCGATCGTTCCAGTAGAGACAAAGGTTTCAGACATCTCGCTCTTTCTAATAAAGAGGTGACAACATCACTACTCTAATGCGATCGCACCGATCTCTTCCCAGTCGATCGAGATTTGGGAAAAAGTGGCACAAAAAAGAAATTTAGTGTAATATCTACTTTCATACAGTTAATACGGTATTCCGACCAGATTACCGTGGTTTAAAGAGAGGGATCGAATGTATTCGTGGGGAAAAGTCAGGCAGGTAATCGCTGCGAGCTTGAAATTCAGGCATCTGAGGAAGTTTGTTTCATTGTTTGTGGTGGGAGTAATTTTGAGCGCGGCAATCGCCTCTTGCTCTGGGGGAAATTCTAGTTCTAGCTCTAATGCCGCTGGAGGTGGCGATGCTGAGGTAACGCTGGTTTCCTATGCCGTTACTCGCGCTGCCTACGAGAAAATCATTCCTCAGTTTGCTGCCAAATGGAAACAAGAACGCAACCAAAACGTTACGTTCAAACAAAGCTATGGCGGATCTGGTTCTCAAGCCCGCGCTGTCATTGATGGACTAGAAGCTGATGTAGTAGCTTTAGCTTTAGCCCTAGATACCAAAAAAATTGAGAAAGCTGGGTTGATTCAACCAGGTTGGGAAAAAGAAGCCCCCAATGGAGCAATTGTTACTAAGTCAGTAGCAGCTTTAGTAACGCGCCCAGGCAATCCCAAGGGAATTAAAACTTGGGGAGATTTAGCTAAAGATGGTGTCAAGGTAATTACAGCTAACCCTAAAACCTCTGGTGGCGCTCGCTGGAATTTCTTGGGGATCTGGGGTTCGGTGACTCAAACTGGCGGTAACGATGCTCAAGCCCAAGAACTTACTGCTAAAGTTTTCAAAAATGTCCCCGTGCTGCCTAAAGATGCTCGCGAAGCCAGCGATGTCTTTTTCAAGCAACAACAGGGAGATGTTTTAATCAACTATGAAAATGAGGTAATTCTAGCGGGGCTTAATGGCGAGAAATTACCTTACGTCATTCCTGAAGTCAATATCTCGATCGACAATCCGGTAGCTATAGTCGATACCAACGTCGATAAACACAAAACCAGAGAGATAGCAGAAGCCTTTGTCAAGTTTCTATTTACTCCAGAAGCTCAACGAGAATTTGCCAAAGTTGGATTTCGATCGGTAGATCCTACCGTAGGAGAAGAAGTTGCTAGCCAGTATCCCCCAATAAAAACTCTTTTTACGGCTCAAGAGTTGGGCGGTTGGGATGAAATCCAAAAGAAATTCTTTGATGACGGGGCAATTTTTGACAAAATGCAGTCTAGTTGATGTCATCCCAATTCTCTTCGATCGTCTACAGAGACATAGCTCGTAATGTTGCTTGGGTCGAGCGGTAGCAAAACCCAACGCCAACATCAGTTTTTCTTCATTCATCATTCTTCGATCGAATCTACTCTCAAGACTTTGTTTTCTCACTTAATAACTTTAAGCGATCGCCATTATTTACACTCAACAAATAGTAAAAAGAGTTAGCGATGACTGCAATTTTAGCTATTTCTCTGCTGGCCAGCTATACAGTTTTCGGTTTGAGTTGCTCTTTGATTTTGTTCGGGAGTTTAACCCCACAAACGGAAGTCCAGAATTTTTCTCGTAAAAAACTTCTATTAGCTGGTTTGGCTTTACCAATTTGGTTGCCGTTTTGGCTCATCCGAGAGTGGTTTAGTAATTTTTACTGGGACGAAGATAATGAGTATCTATTCGACGATCGAGAAAAGCTCTGTCGAGAAGCAGATCTATCGCCTACTACTCAAGCAAGTAGCAGTTTTACTACCCTTCTGGCTGACAAACTTCAGACAAAAGAATGGGTAAAAACGCGAATTAAAATTCAGATTCCTCATCGTTATGTTCGAGAACCAGTCATTTCCTGTCTGACTTCAGATTATGGTTTAACTTTTAACATTACCGAGGCAATATTGACTGATAGCAATCTCAAAGATGGGTGGTTCGATCTAGAACTATATGGCACTGTCGAACAAATTAAATTCGCTTTTAGCTATCTTCGGCAAAGGCAGGTAAGAATCTGGTGTTTTTAATGAGGAATTTAGAGGTTAAATAGGTACAGTGCTATGAATTCTAATCGGGCGACGGTAGTATTGCGGCGGATTTTAATGCAGCTAAAAAGACTTTGGAGAGGTCTGCCAGCAGCATTAGAACCAGTGCGGATGTGGCTCAAAAGAATTTGGCCCGAGCTAGTAAAAAGACTTTTGATTGGCGTGGCGATCGCTTACTTAAGCATAGCATTATTTATCCCCGCTCTCAACGTCTTCGCTCAAGCTTTTCAAGGAGGAATCGAGCCTTTCTTTCGCAACCTGACACAACCAGATTTTCTTCACGCGGCCACCTTAACTGTAATAATTGCGTTAATTGTCGTGCCGCTTAATACAGTATTTGGACTGTGTGCTGCTTGGGTAATTGCTAGGCATCAATTTCGCGGGCGAGCATTTCTTAACAGTCTTTTAGATGTTCCCTTTGCTGTCTCTCCGGTAGTAGCAGGATTGATGATTATGTTACTTTACGGACGGCAAGGATGGTTTGGCTCGCTACTGCAATCGGCAAATATCAAAGTTGTTTTTGCCATGCCAGCCATGGTACTAGCGAGTGCTTTTATCAGTATGCCGTTCGTGGCCCGCGAAGTAATTCCAGTTTTAGAAGAAGCTGGTAGGGACCAAGAAGAAGCAGCCAAGACTTTAGGTGCTAGTGACTGGCAAATCTTTTGGCGCGTCACCCTACCTACTATCCGTTGGGGCTTGCTGTACGGCGTAATTTTAACCAACGCTAGAGTGATGGGGGAATTTGGCGCGGTATCGGTTGTCTCTGGCAACATTGCTGGCTCAACCCAAACCTTGCCCTTATTTGTCGAAGATGCCTACAAGCAGTATCAGACTCAGGCAGCATTTTCTGCCGCTGTACTGCTAGCTGGTTTAGCATTAGTTACCCTAGTTTTGAGGGAGATCGTAGAACGTAAAACCAAGATCGCAGATGTGGAATAAAAAAGGAGTTCAGAAGTTCAGGAGTTCAGGAGTTCAGAATACAGGATTTCACAAGTGTAGGTTGGGTTGACGAGAGGAAACCCAACTAACCCTAACCCAACCCTGATAGATTATTGAATAGGAGCCAAAGATGATGGCGATCGACAAATCGACAAATTCGATCGAAGAGCTAGGAGTTAACAGGCCAACTCAAGCTCAAATTAAAATCCGCATTCCCAAAACATTTCATGAAGAGCCAGTGATTTCGCGACTCATTTCTGAGTACGGTGTTACAGTAAATATTGCTGCGGCCTTGTTAGGATCGAACGCCCGCGATGACGGCTGGTTTAACCTCGAACTTCAAGGCACGCAACCGCAAATTCAAAGTGCCTTAACTTACTTAAACGAACTCGATGTGGAAATTTGGAGTCGATCCGATACCGAACAAGATGGCTGGTAGAGCGTTAAAAAGATGGATTTCCTGGTGTTTAACGGCAGTAATTTTGAGTGTAGCGATCGCAGCTTGTAACATAGTTAACGGACGCGATCGAGTAGAGCTAACATTAGTTTCTTTTGCTGTAACCAGGGCAGCTTACGAGCAAATTATCCCTAAGTTTACCCAGGCTTGGGAACAACAACACCAGCAAATTGTCGAGATCGCTCAAAGCTACAGCGGCTCTGGCGCTCAAACTCGCGCCGTCATCGACGGATTAGATGCTGATGTCGTTGACTTATCTTTAGCATTAGATGTCAAAAAAATTGAGAAAGCGGGATTAATCCAACCGGGATGGGAAAAAGAAGCTCCTAATGGAGCCATAGCTCATCAATCTGTAGCTGCTTTAGTTACCCGCGAAGGCAACCCTAAAAACATCAAAACCTGGGAAGATTTAACCAGAGATGGAGTCAAATTGATTACCGCCAACCCCAAAACTTCTGGAGGTGCGAGGTGGAATTTTTTAGCTTTATGGGGTTCGATTACCCAAACCGGGGGTAACGAAGATAAAGCCCTAGAATTTACCACTCAAGTATTTAAAAATGCCCCCGTACTACCCAGAGATGCTCGCGAATCTAGCGATGTCTTTTTCAATCAAGAACAGGGAGACGTATTAATTAACTACGAAAATGAAGTAATTCTAGCTGGCTTGCGCGGTGAAAAGTTACCCTACACAGTACCAGAAGTTAACATCTCGATCCAAAACCCCATTGCTGTAGTCGATAAAAATGTCGATAAACACCGCAATCGAGAAGTAGCAGAAGCTTTCGTACAATTCCTGTTTACACCCGAAGCTCAAAGAGAATTTGCCAAAGTTGGATTTCGCCCGGTCGATCCTACCGTAGCGAAAGAAGTAACCGCCCAATACCCTCCCATCAAAACGTTATTTACCGCTAAAGATTTAGGAGGTTGGGATAAAATTCAAAAGCAGTTTTTCGCCGACGAAGCCATCTTCGATCGCATTCAATCCGCAATTGGTAAAAGTTAGATAATTTAATCTCGATCCCCCTCCAAAACTCAACTCAAAAAACTCTCTCTGCGTTCGCGCAGCGTGTCGCCAGACATACCTTTGCGTCCCTTTGCGTTAAAAAATAATGTCATCAACAACCATTAATCGATCGCCAATTTCCAAACCCAAATCGTTGCTAGCCAAAATCTCTCAAGTCTCATTACCGTGGCGCATCACCTTGGGATATTTAACCATCATGCTACTACTCCCAGTAGCTGCTCTGCTCGCTAAAGCTAGCACCGAAAAGCCCAGCGATTTTTGGAGAATAGCTACTACGCCCGTCGCTCTTTCTACCTACGAAATCACCTTTGTTACCGCCCTAGTTGCCGCCTTAATCAATGGAGTTTTTGGCGTTTTAGTCGCTTGGGTATTAGTCAGATACGACTTTCCCTTCAAACGCTTTATCGATGCCGCGATCGATCTGCCATTTGCCTTACCAACAGCAGTAGCGGGCTTAACTTTAGCCACAGTTTACAGCGAAAATGGTTGGATCGGTTCTTTACTAGCACCATTAGGAATCAAAGTTGCATTTACCCGCTTAGGCGTAGGCATGGCGATGATATTTATCACCTTGCCTTTTGTGGTGCGCACCTTGCAACCAGTCTTGCAAGAAATGGAAAAAGATATCGAAGAAGCCGCTTGGAGTCTAGGCGCTTCTCATTGGCAAACTTTCTGGCGGGTAATTTTGCCGCCTTTAGTTCCAGCCCTCTTAACCGGGGTAGCTTTAGGATTTGCGCGGGCAGTTGGGGAATACGGTTCTGTAGTAATTGTCGCTTCTAACATTCCCTTCAAGGACTTGATCGCTTCAGTATTGATCATCCAAAGGTTAGAGCAGTACGATTATTCAGGAGCAACAGTAATCGGTACAGTTTTGCTGGCGATATCGCTGTTAATCTTGTTAGTAATCAATCTGCTGCAAGCCTGGGGCAAGAAATATGAAACCTAAGACCGCAACCGAGGAGAAAGTTTGGGTAAAATTAGTTTTAATTGGTGGAGCGATCGCCTACTTAGCCCTAGTTCTTTTTCTTCCTGCCCTCAACGTCTTTTTACAAGCCTTTAAATTTGGGTTAGGGGCATTTTTCCACCACCTGACGGAACCTGCTTTTCTCAGTGCTGCCAGACTCACAGTTATTATTGCCCTAATTGTTGTTCCCATCAACACTGTATTCGGATTGTGTGCGGCTTGGGTAATTGCTCGAAATCAATTTCCTGGCAGAACTTTATTAATTAGCATCTTAGACATTCCTTTTGCCGTTTCTCCAGTCGTCACTGGCTTAATGATTGTCTTGCTTTACGGATTAAACGGCTGGTTTGGGCGCTTTCTTGAAGCTGTCAATATCAAAATAGTTTTTGCCTTACCAGCAATGATATTTGCCAGTGCTTTTATTACCATGCCATTCATCGCTCGCGAAGTGATACCCGTATTAGAAGAAGCTGGTACAGACCAAGAAGAAGCTGCCAAAACTTTAGGAGCTACCGATTGGCAAATCTTCTGGAGCGTCACCCTACCCACAATTCGTTGGGGACTGCTTTATGGCTTAATTTTAACTAATGCCAGAGTCATGGGTGAATTTGGGGCTGTATCAGTGGTTTCTGGCAACATTATTGGCAAAACTCAAACTTTACCATTATTTGTTGAAGATGCTTACAAAGCATATGAAAGCCAAGCCGCATTTTCTGCCTCTGTCGTGCTAGCTGGGTTGGCATTAGTTACCCTAGTTTTGAAAGAAATAGTCGAACGTAAAACCCAGATTAAAGATGTGGAATAATGAGGAGTTCAGAAGTTCAGAATGTAGAGACGTTGCATGCAACGTCTTTTTAAGAAGTGTGGATTGTCGGTTGGGTTGGCGACAGGAAACCCAACGAACCCAGCCATAATAGAGAATTAGGCAGGAGCCAAAGATGATAACGATACGTGCTAACGCACAGGCTAACGCCACCGACAAATCGATTAATTCGATCGAGCATCATCGCCTCTAGTATCGATCGAACTCTACACGAAAACTAGATGCTCGATTTCACGAAATTTGGGGTATACCTACCTAAAGTTGCAGCCAATGAAGGCTCGGCGTATAGCATTAAAGAGCCATAGCAGCTTCGTTACGAATAGCGTAACGCTGTTCGGGTGCAGGGAAACCAGCCTCACCAAACGATTCGCGGATTAAGCGGTTGGTATCGAAATAAACCTGCCAGTAATGATCGTTGTTGCAGTAGGGGCGCACCGCTAGCACTGGGCCGACCAGATTAAACTCTAGGATTTCCACGTCTGGGGCTGGATCGCCAAGCACGTTAGGAATAGTTCTCAACTTCTGTTTTAATAACTCTATAGCCGCTTGATGGTCGGCCGTGCGATCGAGTTGTGCTACCAATTCCACCCGGCGATAAGGGTTAGCAGAGAAGTTTTGAATGTTATCGGCAAATAGTTTGTTGTTACCGACAAAGGTGAGAACGTTGTCTGGCGTATCGATCGCGGTTACAAATAGACCGATTTCTTTTACCGTCCCCGTCACGCCTCCGCCGCAAATAAAATCGCCGACTTTAAACGGTCTGAGGATAATCAAGAAGGCACCAGCGGCAAAGTTGGCCAGCAGTCCGCTCCAAGCGGCCCCGATAGCGATACCAGCGGCTGCTAACAAAGCTGCAAATGAAGTGGTTTCAATCCCGAAAAACCCTAAGATCGCCACCACCAAAATCACATTTAGGGTGACGGCGATCGTCGATTTCAGGTAAGTCAAAAGAGTCGGATCGATCGCTTTGCTTCTAAGAGCGCGGGACATTAAGCGCAGTGCTAATTGGATCAACCACCGACCGACAAACCACAAAACAATTGCACCAACAATCTTGAGTCCGACTTCGGTAACGACCTTCAAAACCGTGTCGATAATTCCCTGAAAGTTGCTAGGGGTTGCAGGTATCTGAAGCAAGAATGGTATTGGCTCAAAAGCCGAGTTCGCGATCTCTTGGGTATTCATATGTTTTCTAGTTCCTATTTCGCAAAAAAAACCAGCATTAGCTTTGTTTTATGGCTTTGGCTAGGATATTCACATACCAACACGATTGATGTCAATCAATACTCTTGACCTCAATTATTAACTTTAATTTAAGATTTTGAATCGCCAACACCTCAAATTTATACTGCATCAAAGTTGCTCGATTTTTTGTCTTTAAAATAACTGTTAAAGGAAAAATTGAGATCGCCAACCTACTTGACAAAAAAACCAGCTAATGGGGTTAGCTGGTTTGAGTTTGCTGTGTTGGGAGGAAGAGAACCTAATGCCCAAAGGCTTAGGCAAGGTCGGATAACTAGCCAAAATGAATGCCCTCGATCGAAGCGAAGGGTCGAAAAATCCTAGCTAGGATCGACTTCCTGTAAACAAATGTAACAAAGATTTTCGATCGCTGCAATATTTCTTTACATTATCTTCACTAACCCTCATCCCCCAACCCCTTCTCCCCAGGGAGAAGGGGAGCCGGAGTTAAAGTCCCTCTAACCAAAAGAAACTTCCTTTACCCTCTCCTTGTAGGAGAGGGCAGGGTGAGGTGGGAGAGGGATTTAGGGTGAGGGCATTCGTCAGACCGAAGTTTCTAAGCCGCTAACTACAGGAGCGATCGCGTTCAACTGCAACTCTGGATGGTCTTCTTGCACCTGCTGCAAGTTCCATTCGTTCTTAAACAACAGCACCGGACGACCCCAGCTATCCTTCACCGTGGCGGTGTTGAACAGCCGCCCCGCCTGCTGCAAAGCCGACCACCCACCAGCCACCCAGCGGGCCACCGCATAGGGTAAAGTCTCTAGCAGGGTTTCCACTCCATACTCGTTGAGCAAACGGAACTGTACCACCTCAAATTGCAACTGGCCGACAGCGGCGAGAATGGGATCGCGTTTCGACTCGTCGGTGGAATAGACGATCTGTACCGCCCCCTCTTCCTGTAACTGGGAAACTCCTTTGTGAAATTGTTTGAATTTAGAAGGATTGGGGTTCTTTAAATAGGCAAACATTTCTGGAGAGAAGCAAGGAATGCCTTCATACTCCAGCTTTTGCCCGGTGTAAATCGTATCGCCGATCGCAAATACCCCTGGATTGTTCAAGCCAATTACATCGCCAGGATACGCTTCTTCGATCGATTCTCGGTCTTGGGCAAAGAGTTTCTGCGGTCTAGAGAGCCGGATGCTTTTGCCGCTGCGGGCATGATTGACGGTCATATCTTTTTCAAACTTGCCCGTACAGACGCGCACGAAAGCAATGCGATCGCGATGTTTCGGGTCCATATTGGCTTGCAGTTTGAAGACAAAACCCGAAAATTCCTCATAATCCGGCGATATTTCCCCCATAGAAGACGCGCGGGGAGTTGGTTTGAGGGCATATTCTAAAAATGAATTGAGAAACAGTTCTACTCCAAAGTTAGTCATGGCACTGCCGAAAAACACTGGAGTCAGTTTCCCTTGATGGACTAGTTCTAGATCGAATTCCGATCCCACCCCTTGCAGGAGTTCCAATTCTTCTTTGAACTGATAGTAAAGATCTCGTTCTAACAATTCTTCGATTCGGGCATCTCCTAAATCGACAACGGTATCGATCGCCGCCCGACTACCGTGGGCGCTGCGTTCAAACAAGTGAATTTGTTGTGCGTGGCGATCGAACACTCCTTTAAAGCGATCGCCCATCCCGATAGGCCAGTTGACCGCGTAAGTCTGCAAACCTAATTCTTGCTCGATTTCGTCTAGCAGTTCTAAAGGTTCGCGTCCGGGGCGATCGAGTTTGTTGACAAAGGTAAATATCGGCAAACCCCTCATCCGGCAGACTTCAAACAGCTTTCTAGTTTGCGGTTCCAAACCCTTCGCCGCATCGATTAACATCACCGCATTGTCAGCCGCTGCCAGAGTGCGGTAGGTATCCTCACTAAAATCTTGGTGTCCGGGAGTATCGAGTAAATTGACTTGGCAACCCCGATAGCCGAATTGCAACACCGTTGAGGTAATCGAAATCCCCCTTTGCTTTTCCATTTCCATCCAGTCTGAGGTCGCTTTGCGCTGCGCCCGCCTCGCCTTCACCGCCCCCGCTTCGTGAATTGCCCCCCCATAGAGCAAGAGTTTTTCCGTCAGCGTGGTTTTCCCGGCATCGGGGTGAGAAATAATCGCGAAATTGCGCCGACGTTCGACCGCTTGTTGCAATTCAGACTGGAGTTCGGTGGACATAAAGTTGAAATTGGGGAGGATGACACCCAAATTATAGAAACTTTATTCCCCTCGTAACTGCTGCTTACTCCAAAAACCGCACGAGTTTCACTTCGATGGTAAATTCTTCGCCGCCTGCTGGACGATGGCGACATCTAATTCCAGCACCTCTGCTATCTGTGGCACGCTCAACCCCAAAGCCAACAAGCGGGGAATTGATGCTAGTTTGGCTTCTTCTCTACCTTCTTCTTTGGCTTCCTGATAAACTCTCGTTTGTTTTAGATCGCTCAAGCCAAACATTGTCTCTATCTCCTTACGGGTCATTTTGGGAAATTTATAAACTAAGATCGTCTCTATCAATTCTAATAATTCTTGCTGTTGTCGTTCCGCCTCTATTTCTTGCCGGATTCTGCCGATTAACTCTTGGGCTTTCTCCTTGGCGATATTTTCAGCCTCAACTACTAACTTAACGGTGGAAATTCCAAGCGGTAAGGATGTCGCCTCACCTAATTCGTCTAGATATATGCGTCTGACTCGCTGGCTGGCGAAAAACTCGTGGGAATGTCTAATGTCTCCCGTATCTGCACTTTGAGAAGGATAGATAATCGCGCTACGCCAATCATTCTGAGGTTTATTGTGCCGGATGTATAAACATATCTCGGCAAAAAGCCGAGAGTAAAATTCTTGGTCTGGTTGCATCTGAACTTCCACAAAGTAAATCGGTAATTCCCGATCGTCGATCGGCAGAAATACACCATCAATTCTGAAGGCTGTTTGCTTGATTTCTACAGATGAGAATTGATAACTGTCGCTTCGATTGGGGGAATTGCCAATAATTTCCCAGAAGATCTGAGGAAAGTCTTTAAAGAGGCGGTAGAAGATGCTGTCAGTTTTCACGTGCTTGGAGATTGGCACCTAGTGCCATTGTAGACCTAGATGGTAAGGCGATCGCGTATAAACCTCACCCTACAATTACGGGAAGTTCGCCAAGGGAAAGCGTTTTTTCTCTAGCGATCGCGTGTTAAAGTCGAGACAAGAAGACAGAAGGAGATATTTGAATGTACGAAACGTTCGATTCCGATAAGCGCAAGCTCTTATCAGCCTTAAGTCATGGAGCGATCTTTTTTAGCGGTACAGTAATATCTGTTGGCGTACCGATCGCGATCTTGTTAGTATCTGACGATCCGGTAGTCAAAGACAACGCTAAAGAAGCCATCAACTTTCACCTGAATGTTTGGCTATATGAAGCTATTCTAGGATTCTTGCTTTTCATTAGCTTGGGCTTGTTATTCCCCTTAGCTGGAATCTGGTTTTTGTGGCATTGGGGACTAACTATTTGGGCAATTATCACCTGTTTGGGCAATCCCGACCAGTCGTTCCGCTATCCCTTTATTTTTCGCCTCTTGTAGAGGACAAGAAATTGCTATGAGAAGTAAGTAAGGATGAAGTCATATCTTCATCCTTATTTTTGTTGGTGTTCTTATCGATGGAATTTACCAGCTTATTCGATCGCTGTTGGTATTTTAGGGAGGCGATCGCTATTATGGGAATTTTATGCTCCCGTCTGTCGAACAGTTACGAGTTTTGTATCAATTGATTCAAGAGCATCAGCTTAGCAGCGAGCCACTTGTAAGAGCGCAAATGTTGGCGGAAGGAACTCTAAGAGTAACTTTCGGGCCGGCCTTGGCTTGTGTCGAAGGATTGTGGTTTATCGATCGAGAAGGTTACGAGCGTCAGTATGACATCAATGCTAAAGGAGAAATCGTATGACCAAACCGAATTTTGCTGCTATGTCCGTTAGGGAAATTCGAGAGTATATGCGGAAAAACCATCAGCCTTTCAACGAGATGAGCGACCGGGAACTGAAGGAATATGTCATTACCGTTCCTGACGATAAAGCAGCAGAAAAAGAGTACGTCGATCGATCGACTGCTGAAGTTATTGCCAAGCGGAACGTCTACCCAGTGCTACCAAACGATGTGTAAGGCAATACGTTGCTGGAGCAACAGGCTGCGCTAACGCCTCGATTCAAACTTGACCCGGTATATCTAATGCTATTAACAAAGCTCGATTCAATAAGATCGTGGTTTTATCACTGAGGGTTCCTCGCAAACGCAAAAAGCGAGTTTTAGATAGTACCCGTACTTGGTCTGCCATCGCTATAGAATCGTTAGTTAATCCGCCCTCTGGTGATTGAATTAACACTTGGGTTGGATAAACCCGCTTACCAGTTTGATAAGTAGTACAGGGAACAGCCAAAACTACTGGACTATACGCATTGATGGCATCCCGACTAACGATAATTACAGGGCGAGTTCCTCGTTGTTCGGAACCCTCTACAGGTTCGAGTCGAGCATCATAGACTTCTCCCCGCTTCATGCTGGGGATTCTCCCAAATTGAGTGCTTCCCAACTGGCAGCAGCAAATTCTGCCTCCATCTTTAACACTTGAGCTTGATAATCTGGCTCTTGCGCCATTTCACTTAGCGCAGCATCGATTTCTGCCCGTTTTAGAGCTTCTAGTTCGTGTAGGAGCGATCGCGCGACAAACTCGTTACGATTCTTGGCTTTTCCTTGGCTGATTGCTCTGTCAGTCGCAGCTAAAAGTTCCGCAGGGATAGTGATGGTAGTGCGGATAGTACGATCTTTCATGGAAATTTTGATGCTTTGTTTGACATCAATAATGTTATCAATATCAGCATAACTCACTTAGAAAAAAGCGCGACACAAATATCCCTGAGAACAGGTTAAGATTACAGTTTGATTCGATATCACACCACCTCAAACCTCTGATGGCAGAAACCCTATTCTTCAATGCCCTACGCGAAGCCATTGACGAAGAAATGGCACGCGACTCGTCTGTATTCGTCCTCGGTGAAGATGTAGGTCACTACGGCGGTTCCTATAAAGTCACCAAAGACCTGTACCAAAAATACGGAGAGTTGCGAGTTCTCGACACCCCGATCGCCGAAAATAGCTTTACAGGCATGGCAATCGGCGCGGCGATGACCGGCCTGCGCCCGATTATCGAAGGGATGAATATGGGCTTTTTGCTCCTAGCTTTCAATCAAATTTCTAACAATGCTGGGATGCTGCGCTATACCTCTGGTGGTAACTTTAAAATTCCCATAGTGATTCGCGGTCCTGGTGGTGTCGGCCGTCAATTGGGGGCAGAACACTCCCAACGATTAGAAGCCTACTTTCAAGCTGTTCCCGGACTAAAGATCGTTGCTTGTTCGACCCCCTACAACGCCAAAGGACTGCTTAAATCTGCCATCCGCGACGAGAATCCGGTGTTGTTCTTCGAGCACGTCCTGCTCTACAACATGAAAGAAAATTTACCAGAGTCAGAGTATGTCGTACCTTTAGATAAAGCCGAACTGGTGCGATCGGGCAAGGATGTCACCATTTTGACTTACTCGCGGATGCGGCATCACGTCATGCAAGCCGTGACGACTTTACTCAAGAAGGGTTACGATCCAGAGGTCATCGATCTGATTTCCTTAAAGCCCTTAGATATGGATGCGATCGGGGCTTCAATTCGCAAAACCCATCGGGCGATTATTGTCGAAGAGTGCATGAAAACGGGTGGTATCGGGGCAGAATTGATGGCCTCGATTAACGAACGCTTCTTTGACGAACTAGACGCACCAGTTTTGCGCCTCTCATCGCAGGATATTCCCACGCCCTATAACGGTAACTTGGAGCGATTGACTATTATTCAACCCCCACAAATTGTGGAAGCGGTAGAAAAGATGGTTGGGGGACAAATTTGAACGAGGAGTTCGGGAGTTGTAGAGACTAAAAATCTCAAGTCTTTACAGAAGGTCGGAATATTTAACACCCTAACAACTAACTTACAGACGTTTGCAGGCGTTTAGGGTTGGGTTTGTTGGGTTTCCTACCGTCAACCCAACCTACAGCTATTGCACTGTTTTAGGCGTGTCATTCCGGTAGGGTGCGTTAGACGGCGATCGCCTTTGCTTTCTTAAATTGTCACGCACCATTTTAGTCTTAGATAGTTCTGAACTCCTGAACTTCTGTTGAAACGATCGATGTTTGCCAACACTAATTCTGTTTGGGCTTTTATCTTAGTAGAAACTTTAAAGCGACTGGGATTAACTACTGCTGTCATCTGCCCCGGCTCGCGTTCTACTCCCCTGGCTGTAGCTTTTGCTGGGCTAGATGGGGTAGAAGCTATTTCCGTCCTCGACGAACGTTCGGCGGCATTTTTTGCTTTGGGAATTGCCAAACATTCGGGCTTGCCAGTCGTGCTAGTTTGCACCTCTGGTACGGCTGGGGCTAATTTTTATCCTGCGATTATTGAGGCCAGAGAAAGTCGAGTCCCGCTGCTAGTGCTGAGTGCCGATCGCCCCCCAGAACTGCGAGAATGTCATTCAGGGCAAACGATCGATCAAGTGAAGTTATACGGTAATTATCCCAACTGGCAGACTGAGTTAGCCGTACCGTCTTTAGAAATGTCTCAACTGCGGTATTTGCGGCAGATGGTAATGTATGCCTGGGAGCGATCGCTTTTCCCAGTTCCTGGTGTAGTTCACCTCAATATTCCCTTTCGCGATCCCCTCGCACCCATCCCCGACGGCTCTGATTCTGAATCTTTAGCCTCCCAATTTCGATCGGAAGAATTCTTTAATAATTGTTCTCCCTCTCTCCCTATCTCCCCATCTCCCCATCTCCCCTCTCTCCCTGATTGGCAACCGGGCGATACGTTGCAGAGCAACACGCTTCGCGAACGCGGCATCATCATTGCTGGCATTGCCCAACCGCAGTCACCTAAAGAATACGTGCAGGCGATCGCACATCTGGCTGAAACTTACAAATTTCCCGTTTTAGCTGAAGGACTCTCTCCAGTTAGAAATTATGCCGATCTCAATCCTTATCTGATTTCCACTTACGATCTGATTTTACGAAACTCACAGTTAGCCCAAGAATTAACTCCTAACATTGCCATTCAAGTAGGCGAACTGCCAACTAGTAAAGAATTGCGAACTTGGCTGGAAGTTACACGGCCAAAACGATGGGTAATCGATCCGAGCCATCATAACTTCGATCCGCTTCACGGGAATTCAACTCACCTGCGGCTATCTGTAGAACAACTGGCTGCTGCGATTTCCTCTTCCAGACGTAGCAGTGCTACGTCTCTACATTCTTCTCCCTCTCGTTATTTGGCTCGTTGGTGTCAATTGGAGGACAAAGCGAGACGAGCGATCGCTGACATTATGACTGCTACAGATTGGTTATTTGAGGGTAAAGCCGCTTGGTTAATTTCGCAAACATTACCGTCGGGAACGCCTGTATTTATCGCTAATAGTATGCCCGTCCGAGATGTGGAATCTTTCTGGACTCCTAATAACTTTGAAATTAAGACTTTTTTCAATCGAGGAGCCAACGGGATCGATGGTACTTTATCTACGGCTTTAGGTATAGCTCATCGGCAACAAAGTAGCGTCATGCTAACCGGAGATTTAGCTTTATTGCACGATACTAATGGATTTTTATTAAAAAATAAGTTTGTCGGTCATCTCACCATTATTTTAATTAATAACAACGGCGGTGGTATCTTTGAAACTTTGGCAATTTCAAAATTTGAACCGCCATTTGAAGAATTTTTTGCTACTCCTCAAGATATTGATTTCGATCGACTGTGCGCGACTTATAACGTCGAATATGAATTAATTACTGTTTGGTCGCAATTAGAAAAACTATTAAATCCTCTTCCTACTACGGGAATTAGAGTTTTGGAATTAAAAACCGATCGCAAGTTAGATGCTAAGTGGCGACGCGATAATTTGAGCAAATTATTATAATTTTTGCCTGGTGACTGAAGTCGCGGCTACACAACCAAAGTCCGCCTGCGCGGACTCCCAGAAAAAGGGTGCAGTTAAACTGAATTTGGTAAATCACACCAGCAGAATAGACGATACAGGGTTATTCTAGCTGTATTGAGTGAAGTAAAGGCAATATTGGGAATACTTAGTCTGAGAATCTTTCACAAAGGTTTTGTGCTTAAGAAACCCATAAGGATTTAGGTATATGACTAGTAGTTTAATACGCCGACAAACTCCCGAAGAGCAAGAATTAGAAGCAAAGCTAGCTGAAATTGCTGCTTTAGAAGCACAATTAGGTCAACGTGAGTTGGATTTAGCAACCATCCAGGCTGAATTACACGCCTTTGAGAGAGAATATTTGCAGGTTATTGGCACTCGGTATACGGAACTCGATCGCATAGAAGCTCAAATTGCTGAGTACATGGCGTACTTGGAATCGTCAAGAGACTTCAAACCTTCAGAAAGCCTCAAGAAACTTTATCGGGAAGTTGCCAAGCTAATTCACCCAGATTTAGCAACAGATGAAGCCGAACGAACGCGCAGACATCAACTCATGGCTGAGGCAAATCAAGCTTATGAAGATGAAGACGAAGAGCGACTGCGAGCGATCTTGCACGACTGGGAAAGCGATCCTGACTCTGTTAAAGGCGAAGAAGTCGGCGCTAAACTTATTCGCGCTATTCGCAAAATTGCCCAAGCTAAAGCTCGTCTAAAAGCAATTGAAGAGGAAATAGAAGTTCTGGAGAACACTGATTTGTACCAACTAAAAACTCAACTGATGGTCGCAAAACAAGCTGGGCAAGATTTATTGGCAGAAATGGCACAAGAGCTTGATGAACAAATTAGCGTTGCTCAAGAACGATTAACAGAGTTGAAAGCAAAAATAGGGTTACAAAAATGACTAGCGATAAAGATAAAAAGATTATTTCATCAGACGAACTTGAACTAGTAAGATATTCTTCAAATTTGATCAAACGAGGTTTAAGCCTAGTTAATCAGATACAACCCTCTCCTACTGTTCCATTGACTCTATCTCAAGAACTTATAACCCAAAGTAGTAATCAAAGTACCACTATTAATAATGTTAGTGATTTGTTTATCGGTGGACTTTCTTTCTACCAGTTGGGAAATAAGCAGATGGCAATAGAATACTTCACTAAAGCTCTAGAAATTAAGCCCTGTCATGTTGATTCTCTCTACTTTCGAGGTTTTGCTCGTGATGTAGTAGGAGACTCTCAAGGAGCGGCTGAAGATCTTACGCAAGCTCTACAAATCAACCCAAGATATGATGAGTATGTTCATACTTTATACGCTCATGGAATTGTTAATTCCCTATTAGGCGAGCGGCAAAGTGCTATTAAAAATTTCATACAAGCTCTACAGACTAATCCTTATTCTGATAGTCCTTATGGCTCTCTATCTCTATACTTCCGTGGAATTATTCACTATCTATTAGGAAATAAGTTAGGTGCAATTGAAGATCTCACTGAAGCTTTACAAATTTACAATAGTTTCGTCGATGCCTTCTACCTACGAGGTATTATTTATTATGAATTAGAAGATAAACAGAAGTCGTTTGAGGATCTAACAGCAGCACTACAAATTAATCCCAATCATAATAAAGTTGAAGTCACTTTTTACTTCCGAGGTTGTGCTAGCTACGATATAGAAAAAAAGCAGGGAGCGTTAAATGACTTCACTAAAGCTTTACAAATTAATCCTAATTATACAGAAGCTTTCTACCTTCGAGGTGCTATCCGCTATGAGTTAGGAGACTATCGAGGAGCAGTGGAAGATTACACACAGGTATTACAGCTTAACCCTAATAATTGCGATGCATACAATAGACGCAGTACGGCTCGTTCTGCAATCGGAGATTATCAAGGTGCTATGGAGGACTTACAAAGAGCAAACCTTATTATTAAGCCTTAGTTGGCTTTTTGAAACTATTTGCTGAATTTATTTTAGTCGTTTATGAAAAATCTTCCAGTTTTCCATAAACGACTATTCTAGAGCAATCATCAGGTTGACAACTATTACTGCGATCGCCTTCACCACCATCTTTTCAGCTATCCAAGTCTATTCCATTAGCAAATTATTCCATTGGCAAATAAGGAATGGCACTGATTGAGGCGTGCAAATTTGTGGCTAAAAGGCTAGTAAGTTCATGGATTATCGGCAAACTATCGATCGCGATCCCGGCACACAGCAACATCATGTAGAGGATGGAGTATTTGAACAGCGATCGAGATTTAGCGCGATCGTTTGGTGCTTGCTTCAATTGCCAAGCTTTTTGAATGAAGATAGCACCGAGCGCGATCGCCACCATACGGTAAATTATCCCTAACGAACCCACAGGATAAACTAGCAATAGCGTTACTGGCACTAGAATCAGCGTGTAAATCCAAATTTGTTTGGTAGTCACTACCTCACCTTTGACTACAGGCAGCATCGGGATACCGACTTTAGCGTAGTCATCGCGAATCATTAAGGCTAGCGCCCAGAAATGAGGTGGTGTCCATAAGAACACGATCGTAAGTTAGATGCTAAGTGGCGACAAGATAATTTGAGTAAATTGCTAGAAATATAGCAGTTTGCATTGTCATAGAGAAAAGCGATCCACAGAGCGGTCGCTTTTCTTGGCTACGAAAACAAAAACTGACGTTTACGCTTGGGGTGTATTCGCGTAGGCTTCTATGGGCAAGCAAGCATAAACTAAATTGCGATCACCATATGCTCGATCGATCCTGCCGACAGCGGGCCAGAATTTGTGTTCTTTTATGCCCTATTGGTAAGCGTCCATGGGCAAACAAGCACAAACTAAATTGCGATCGCCATATGCTTGGTCGATCCTGCCGACAGCGGGCCAGAATTTGTGTTCTTTCGACCAAGCAGCAGGATACACGGCTTGCTGACGGGAATAAGGGCGATTCCACTCGCTATCTACCAAGTCGGTAATGGTATGAGGGGCATTTTTGAGGACGTTATTTTGCTTATCTGCCTTGCCTGACTCAATTTCAGCAATTTCTTCTCGAATGGCAATCATGGCATCGCAGAAGCGGTCTAATTCTGACTGAGATTCGCTTTCTGTCGGTTCGACCATAATTGTCCCCGGCACGGGCCAAGAAACCGTCGGGGGGTGAAAGCCGTAGTCTATTAGTCGTTTGGCAATATCATCGACTTCGATATCTGCGGTTTTCTTGAACTGGCGTAAGTCCAGGATGCACTCGTGGGCGACTAAGCCATGTTTGCCTTTGTACAACACGGGGTAGTGGTTTTCTAACCGCTTGGCGATGTAATTGGCGTTGAGAATGGCTACCTGAGTTGCTTCAGTCAATCCCCTACCGCCCATCAAGGCGATGTAAACCCAGGATATGGGCAGGATGCTGGCGCTACTCCAAGGGGCAGAAGCGATCGCTCCGATCCCTCGTTCTCCCCCGACTGGAATTACTGGATGGGTGGGCAAGAACGGGACTAAATGGGCCATGACTCCAATCGGCCCCATTCCCGGACCGCCGCCACCGTGTGGAATGCAGAAGGTTTTGTGCAAGTTCAGATGACAGACATCAGCCCCGATTTCTCCTGGACGACACAGCCCTACTTGGGCGTTGAGATTGGCTCCATCCATGTAAACCTGTCCGCCGTTATCGTGGACGATCTGACAGATTTCTTGAATCGATTCTTCAAATACACCGTGAGTAGAGGGATAAGTCACCATCAAAGCAGCTAGATTACTGGCGTGCTTTTCGGCCTTGGATTTTAAGTCAGCTACGTCGATATTACCTCGATCGTCGCAAGCGATCGCTACTACCTGCATTCCCGCCATTACCGCACTAGCTGGATTAGTCCCGTGGGCCGATTGGGGAATCAAGCAAATATGGCGATGTTCTTCGCCCCGCTGGTGATGATACTGACGAATTACCATCAGTCCGGCGTACTCCCCTTGAGAACCAGCATTTGGCTGTAACGAAATCCCTGCAAAACCTGTAATTTCAGCCAACCATTGTTCTAACTGGTGAAACAGAATTTGATAGCCCTGAGTTTGTTCTACGGGGGCAAAGGGGTGAATTTGAGAAAATTCCGGCCAAGTAATCGGGATCATCTCCGATGTAGCATTCAGCTTCATGGTGCAAGAACCTAGAGGAATCATCGAATGCGTCAGCGATAAATCCTTAGCTTGCAGCCGAGTCATGTACCGCAACAATTCGGTTTCGGAATGGTAGCTGCTGAAGACTGGGTGCGTTAGGTAGGGAGTGGTACGGAGATGAGAGAGAGAGGGCGAAGAGAGCGGAGAATTAGCAACTTTGTCTCCGGCGAAGAGATCTAAAAGATCGGCTACATCTTGTTGAGAAGTGGTTTCGTCAAGAGAAATGCCGATCGTGTGGCGATCGATCTGACGGAGATTTATCTGATGCGCGATCGCTTTTTGGATAATTTCGGCTGCATCGCCTTCTACTTTCACCTTCAAGGTGTCAAAAAATGGTTCTGTACCTAGCGTGTAGCCTGACTCTTTCAACCCAGCGGCTAGAGTCGTCGTTAGCTGGTGAATCCGTTCGGCAATCTGCTTGAGTCCTTTGGGCCCGTGGTAGACAGCGTACATACTGGCAATTACTGCTAGCAAAACTTGGGCCGTACAGATATTACTGGTCGCTTTGTCTCGGCGGATGTGCTGTTCGCGGGTTTGGAGTGCTAAGCGCAACGCTCTTTCTCCCCGCACGTCTTTGGATACGCCTACCAATCGTCCGGGAATTTGCCGCTTGTGAGTTTCTTTGGTAGCAAAGTAAGCCGCGTGAGGGCCTCCATAACCCAAGGGCACGCCAAAACGTTGGGTATTACCGACGACGATATCAGCCCCAAATTCTCCTGGGGGTTTGAGTAAAGTCAAACTCAATAAATCGGCAGCAACAGTAACCAGAGCATTGTTTTCGTGCGCTTTATCGACAAATTCTTGATAGTCGTAAATTGCCCCATCGGTTGCGGGATATTGCAACAGCACGCCAAACACCTGTTGGCTGAAGTCAAAAGTTTGATGGTTGCCCACGACTACTTCTATTCCTAGAGATGTTGCTCGCGTTTTCACCACCTCAATTGTTTGGGGATGGCAAGCTGCGGAGATCCAAAACGTTTTTGTTTTACTTTTAGCTTGCAGGTTGTAACTCATCGTCATTGCTTCTGCTGCTGCCGTTCCTTCATCTAGCAGCGAGGCGTTAGCAATTTCCATACCCGTCAGATCGATTACCATCGTCTGGAAATTCAGCAATGCTTCCAAACGACCTTGGGCGATTTCTGGTTGATAGGGCGTATATTGGGTGTACCAGCCGGGATTTTCTAAGATATTTCTTTGAATTACTGGTGGAGTGATGCAGTTGTAATACCCCATGCCGATAAACGAGCGAAATACTCGATTTTTCGAGGCGATCGCCTGCAAATCTTTGAGTAGCTCGTACTCCGATCGGCAGCCTCCGACTTGCAGGGCATTTTGACTTCTAATTGCTGGTGGAACTGTTTTTTCAATTAAAGATTCTAGAGTCGAAAAGCCCAAGGTGTCGAGCATTGCTTGCAATTCGCTCTCTTGCGGGCCGATGTGCCGCCGGACAAAATCATCCCCGCCACCAGATTTTGGATTTTGGATTTTGGATTTTGGATTAGCTAGCTCAGAATTTTTTTTAGCTTTACTGCCGTTAGTAGCACTAAATTCCGTCGCGATCGATTCAGGGGCGATTCGATCGTAGCTTGAAGACTTTGACATAAAAGGCTTTGACATCCAGGAAATAATAACAGTTCGCAGGGGGTTGGGAGTTGGAGATCGACTGACGTTTCCGAGCTTCAGTACCTCCCGATCGAGAAAAAAAAGTAGGGTTGACTATAGGTTAACGTACTTACAGCTAAAATTTTTGCTAGCAATTTAACTGCCGATAGAACTTTTAAATAAAAAAGACGAGCCTGACGCGAAGAGAGAATATCCCCATTTCTCCGCATCGGGATCGTCTTCGATTCCCTACTAATCGTTCACTCTCCCTCGACTTGAGCGCGATACTCAGTTGCCGATAGAGAATCTTCTAGTTCGTCATGGTCGTTTATCCGAACTTTGAGCAACCAACCTTCGCCATAGGGATCTTCGCCAATCTCTTCGGGAGCATCTAGCAAAGGTTTGTTGACTTCGATTACCGTTCCCGTGACTGGCGAGTAAAGATCTTCCACTGCTTTGACCGATTCCACTGTGCCTAAAGTTTCTCCCTTTTCTAAGGCATCGCCAATATCTGGGAGTTCTAGGAACACGATGTCTCCTAGCTGATCGATCGCAAAGGCACTAATTCCTATGGTGGCGATCTCGCCTTCTAAGCGCACGTACTCGTGGGAATCGAGATATTTCAGGTCTTCAGGATATTCCAAACTCATTTCACTTCCTCACGACTAATAATAGGTTTCTACTTGTATGGGGCATCTCATAAGACGATCTACTATGCTATGTCAGTTTTGGCAGCTATTAACCTAACTAAAGTATGGTGCTGGCAACCGATCCAAACAGTTTCTAATGTACAACGATCCCTTGAGGTGCGATCGCTTCCCAAACATCAAAACAGGTACTAATTATTTGTTTCGCTGGTGCAGTTCTCTCGCTAGGGCGATTTAGATTGACTGGCAGCAATTGTAATTTGAATTTCCATAGACTTTTTCAGATAGACCACCCGATCTGTCCGGAGTAGGAAGACTCCCGATCTCGGCTATCGAAATGCGTTTATTTCTGTAATCGCAGCATCAAACTTTTTGAGCCAGGATAGATCCCAGTCGATCGAGCGCCAGACTATTGCATTAAAGTGAAGAAGTTTCTAACCAAGCTACCATTTCAGTTGGTTGTTGCCACTCAAAAATTTTCGATGTGAATTCATCGAGTTGTTGTTCGTTTAGTTGGTGCAGGCGATCGCTTACCTGAGAAGTTAGAGTATCAGAGCCAAACTTCGCCCGGATGGCCGTTTTTACTGATTTAAGCATCCCTTCAAGCTTACCTTCTCGAATCCCTTCAAGCTTACCTTCTCGAATCCCTTCAAGCTTACCTTCTCGAATCCCTTCAAGCTTACCTTCGGCTCGTCTTTTTTTTACCCATTCTTGATAAGCTTCTTCCACTTCTTTTGCATAAGCCATAAAACTTATATCCTCCTCAGTCAATCGCTCTTGTTGTTCCAGATAAATACAGTATTTAATCGACACTTCTATGATATCATTTCTCAATTCTAGCTTGGGATCTAGCTTGAGAATATCTGCAAAAGCCATCTTGGCACTTTCAGCTTTGCCTAACATTTTCAGGAGCATCGTGTCAGCGTTATAACGCAAAGATTCAAGCTCGACTATTCCCATCGATAAACCAGGAGCAGCTAATCGATAGACGTGCGCTCCAAATTCTAGAGCGGGAGTTGCATTCCATCTTCTCAAGGAGTTTTCACCACATTTGGCGGTAAAAATCCAAGTAAAGGGGCGATCGAGATGTAAAGGATTAGGATTTATGGCAGAAGCTTTTGTGACTCGGATTTTTCGGGAGTTATCGCTTTTACCTTTATTTAATTCCCAATAGATCGCACTTCTAGAAATGCAAGAATCGATATCTTCTAAGTCGAGATATCCACTGTAATGCTCGATAATAATGGTGGGATGTACTGTTACTAGGCGACCTAATAAGCCTAAATTCGGATCGGGTTCCATTGGGCGCTCGCGTCTAATTGCCGTACATAAAATATCGATCGCCAGTTCTTCAGCTAATTGTACCGATACGCTGGTTTGACTCTCGAACAAATTTTTCAACACCACCGGGACGAATTGTTTGATAAATTTGTCGTGCGGCTCGTTAGGTTTCGGCTTTGAACTTGCCATCTAGCTCGATTAGTCAATTAGGGGCGATGGGGAGAGCGATAAAAAGGTTTTTTCACTACCGTAGCTGGATAGGACTTCCCGCGAATTTCTACTGCTAATTGTTGACCGATTTGAGAGAGTTTGGTAGGAAGGTAAGCTAGAGCGATCGCTTTTCCTAAAGTTGGAGATAGAGTGCCGCTAGTGACTTTGCCTGCTGGCTGGCCGTCAGCTAGCACCGGGTAGTCGTGACGAGCGATGTAACGTCCTTGCATTTCCAACCCTACCAACCGCCGCTGCACGCCCGTCGCTTTTTGTTCTTCCAGCACGGAACGTCCGATAAAGTCGCCTTTGGTATCTAAGTGAACCAGCCAGCCCAATCCAGCTTCTAGAGGTGTAGTGGTGTCGTCAATATCTTGTCCGTAAAGCGCCATCGCCGCTTCCAACCGCAGGGTATCCCTCGCCCCCAACCCGCAGGGAACGACACCAGCAGCTAATAGAGAACGCCACAATTCTATCCCTACGGATGGCTCTACCATGACTTCAAATCCATCTTCCCCGGTGTAACCCGTCCGCGCCAAAAAAGCAGGTTTTCCTAGTACCGTTCCCTCTAAGTGTCCGAAAGCCTTAACTGGAGTGAGATCTTCTTTGACGAATGCCTGAAGCGATCGCGTCGCCTTCGGTCCTTGAACTGCAATTAAGACTTTTTCGGCCGATAAATCTTGAAAATCGACCTTTGCTGATGCCAGATGCGACAGCAACCAATCTCGATCCTTATCTTTAGTGGCAGCATTAACAATAATTACCGCTCGCTGTGCGCCAGCTTCTTGCCCTTGGTAGTAAATAATGATGTCATCAATGATGCCACCTTGAGGGTTGAGGAGAACCGTATATTGGGCTTGCCCCGGTTGCAAGCGATTCAGATCGGATGGGACTAAAGTTTGCAGGCAATCGAGTAGATTTTCCCCAGAAAGAGTGAATTTTCCCATGTGGGAGATGTCGAACATCCCCGCTGAATTCCTGACCGCTTGATGTTCTTCGGTAATGCCAGAAAACTGGACGGGCATTTCCCAACCCGAAAACGGAACGAGCCTAGCTTTTTGTTCTACAGCTAAGGCATAGAGAGCAGTACGGGCCAGAGCGATCGCAGTTTCTGGTTTCATGCGCTGAATTGGTTAGAAAAAAACGTCTTTCAAGATCCTACTATTGAATTAGGAGTTCAGAAGTTCAGGAGTTCAGAACTCGGAATTAAATATGCTCCGCCCTCTTCGCCCTCTCACCCTCTCGCCCTCTCTCTTTGACGGGTAACAAGCGTCCAACCTTCAGCCTGACCTAGAGATTTTACTTCTAGCAAATCGAGCCTTGCCATGGCTTTCTCATCTAGCAATAGATAAGGTTGAGAGTCTTTTTCCCAATGTTGGCTTAACTCCGCTACCGAAGCTGGGATTACTTGACGCTCGCTGTAAAAGTTGAGGCTGGGACGACTATACTCAAACGAAGTGTATACCTGTTGCGATCGAGGTACGTGGCGTTGCACGATCGCTGCTACTGGTTTGACTGGATAGGCTTCTCCTAATTCCCAAATCCAATGGGGCGACAGCATAAATAACACCAGTGACACGAAAGTTCCCCAAAATAAGATCGCGATGAATTCTACGCTTCTTTGAGCCACTAAGGTTGCTGCTACTAGGAAAGTAAAAGCCGCTGCTACTAGTACGAATTGTAAATGCCAGCTAGCGTCAGCTACTAGAACCCCAAAATAAAGACTGCCAGCTAAAGCGATCGATCCGAGCAACCCCAAACCCCAAATCCAAGTGCGAGGATATTGTTGGCTGCGAGGCGAATTATTCGTGACTTCGTATAATTTCGTCCCCACCATTAAAGCTAAAGCTGGATAAATCGGTAAAACATACCAGGGCAACTTGGTACTCATCATCGAAATTGCCACCAAATAGGCTCCACCCCAAACTAGAGCTAGCTTCGCCCAGCTTAAATTGCGGTTTTCCCAAGCTAGCTTGACTCCTCCTGGCAAAAACAGCAACCAAGGCCAAGCAGATTTCAAGATCTCTAACACGTAGTACCAGGGCGGGCCTTGGTGATTTTCTACTGGAGTCCAGATCCGCTGCAAGGATTGACCGAAGATGCCAATACTGAGAAATTGTTGTCCGTAGTGCAGCCATTGAGCCGCATACCAAGCTCCCACCGGGAGCATACCCAAAAGCAAGCCGCACCAGAGATAGCTGCTGGCGAGCAATCTAGGAGTATCCCAGGCTAAAAATGCGATCGCGATCCCTCCTAGCAACAGCCCCATGATGCCCTTGGTGAGCCAAATTGCTGCCAAGCCGATGCCAATTCCCAAGCAGTAGCGCAAATCTCGGCGCGATCGCAATCCGCACCACATCATCACCATGGAAAAACACAGCACTGCGCCATCTAACATCGCCAAACGGCCGTGGCGGACTACAGGCAACCAAGTTAAATAGACTAGGGCGCTGTAAACTGCTGGAGTATGGCTCTTAAAAATTTCTCTCCCGATCCCGTAGAGCAAGGGCACGGAAAAAGCCGTGAGAATTGCCCCTGGTAAGCGAGTCGTCCATTCGCTAATGCCGCCAATCTTATAGCTGCTAGCAATTAATAAATGGATCAGAGGCGGCTTATTCAAATAGGGTTGGTCTGCTAGCGTCGGATAAAGCCATTTCGCCGATTCGATCGGTGCTAGTGCTATTTCTTTAGCAACTTGGGCGACTGTACCCTCATCCCAATCTCGCAACGGCAAATCGCCCAGATTAATAGTGAAGAGGATAATAGCTGCTAGCAACAATCCCACTACACATATTCCTTCTATTCTGTTGTCAACCCAGCGAACCAAATTTTTTGCACGGCTATGAGTTAAGGAGCGAGACATCTGAATTATGAATTATGAATTATGAATTATGAAAACGCTGTAGATCGATGCTATAGCCAGTCTAAATGAGTTGTAATATTTCTTACTCCCTTTTTCCTCACTCTTTTCTATCTTAGGGAAAGTGAAGGCGATCGCCTGAGAATAAAGGTAAATTTAATGCCCCATGCCCTATGCCCCATGCCCGGTCGGCTGAGCCTGCCGAAGCCCATGCCCTATGCCCTACTCTATACCCTATGCTACGATTTACTTAACGCTGGGGCTGTAGCTCAGCTGGATAGAGCGAGCGCCTCCTAAGCGCTAGGTCGCGCGTTCGAATCGCGCCAGTCCCGTTTTTAGGTGTGGGGTGTTGGTTTGACAATGGTTGGGAAAATTCATCCCAGCCGACAACGAAATCGGATTCGGCACAGATCTTTATTTGCCAGAATCAGATTGATTGTTTGGCTGTCACCACTATTGATAGTTTCGTTTTGGCTGAGTTACAGGCAAACGGCCAGCTTTTGGTTGAAACCAGATTGCATACTGGTTTTAGGTGGAGAACCAGAACGAGAAAAGTTTGCTGCTCGATTTGCTCGCCAACATCCCGATCTCCCGATTTGGGTTTCTGGAGGTAGTCCTAAAAGCTATGCTCTGCGCGTGTTTGCCAAAGCTGGGATCGATCGCGATCGCCTGCATTTAGACTACCAAGCCGTAGACACGCTGACCAATTTCACTAGCTTGGCAGACGAACTGCGAGGTCTGGGAATTCAGAACGTTTATTTGATTACTTCTGAAGATCATATGCTTCGCGCCCGTACTGTAGGCGAGATCGTCTTTGGCAGTCGCGGAATTTTGATTCAGCCGATAACAATGCCGACAGAGCGATCTCCCGAACCTTTGAGAAAAACCCTCCGCGATGCAGGCAGAGCGATTTTGTGGCTGACAACTGGCTATCCAAGCAAAGCGATCGAGCGATCTTCTAATCCCTAGAGGGGGGAAGGGGGAGAGTTTGGAGTCGAACTTCTGACTTCTGACTCCTGACTCCTGACTCCTCTATTCTGCTTTCATTTCATCAATTTCAAACCAACTGACCATCAATCCAGCGATCGGAATTGCCATAAAAACTCCTAACAGTCCTGCCACTTTGTAACCAACTAGTAAGGCAAAAAATATTACTACTGGATTGATATTTAGAGAGCCTCGCATAATTCGAGGAGCAATTAAATTATCTTGAATCTGCTGGATAATAATTAATGCTACGAATACCTGGATGGCAAGCCATGGTAGTTGTTGAGATAAGATAATTAAAACAACTATAGCTCCCCCTAAAGTGGCTCCAATTCCAGGAATAAGGTCAAATACTCCGATAGTCACAGCTAACAGTAATGGAAAAGGTACCTGCAAAATCAAAAATATTATAAAACTGACTGTAGTTAAAAACAAACACAAAATTATTTGTCCTCGAAAAAACGCTAAAAGGTTGCGTCTGATTAAGTAATTAAAACGTCCTTGCTGATGAGTTGGTAGAAGTTTGATGAAAAAACTCCAAAGTTTCTCGCCATCTAGCAACATGAAAAAAGCAATGACAGTGATAAAGATGAAATTAACAAAATTAGCAAAGAAGAACTGTAACGTGTTGAGACTAGAACTGAAGCCGATGCTAAGTCCTTTGAGAAATTCATCGTTTAACTTAGTACGAATTAAATCTAAATCGATCGGAATATTGCGTTCTTTAAGAAGTTTCTCAATCTGCTCTACCAGCGGTACTAGAGAGTTTATAAACACGATCAAGCTGTCAACTAATTGCTGACCTTGCGACAGAATAGCCACGATTACAGTGACAGTAATTCCGGTGATAATGCTGATGCCAAGAACAAATACTAAAGTAACCGCTAAACCGTGAGGTAAATATCGATTTAGCCAAGCGGCCGGATAGCTAAGCAAAAAAGCTACAATTGCCCCAAATGTAAATAGGAAGATGACGTTTTGGAAGTAATCTAAAATAAGGATTAGCGCACAAGCCGATAGAAACAACAGTAGAAATCTTGCTAATAAAGAGTTGCTGAGCATTCCCAGCAATTTTTTTTCTGGTGAAGAGTTCATTATTAAGTAAGTTAAAAGTCAAAAAATCTGGCCTTAGTCAATTGTACAAATGACTGAGGAATAATTGCAAAGTTTCTACTTTGCCGCGCAACGTCTCTACAGTCCTAACGTCCTAGATCGTGCATGGCATTAATCGCAGCGGCGCATTTTTGAGTGACAGCTTCTAACTCATCTCGCTTGTTTGACTTGGGAGCGGCAATTACTTCCCCGATTCTTACCGTTAATGGCACTGCTTTTGGTAAGAAAGAACCTTTTTTGAGGATTTTTTCGGTTCCCCACAAACTGACTGGCAGGATGGGAACGCCAGCTTTCGCCGCGATCGCGGCCGCACCCAGTTTAGGATCTTGGATGCGGGCATCGGGGGTGCGAGTTCCTTCTAAAAATAGGCCTATAGCCCATCCAGCTTCTAAAGCAGCCAAAGCGGCACGAATGGCACCGCGATCGCCCATACCGCGTTTGACGGGGTAAGCACCATACAACTCGATCGCTTGCTTGAAAACTGGGATTTGAAATAGTTCTTCCTTAGCCATGTAAGCCACCGGCCGTTTGACGCAAGAAGAGAGAATCGGCGGATCGAAGTCGCTGGCGTGATTGCTAACCACTACCAAAGGCCCCTGCTGCGGCACGTTTTCTGCCCCATAGATCCGCGCTCGAAAGTAAACGTGCAGCATGGGACTGACAACCGACCACTTAAAGGCATGATAAAGCAATAGGCTGGCAACAGGTTCGCGGTTTCTGGTCATGGGCGATCGATCTCATCAAGCTCCATGTCGATTGTAGGTTAGACGAGCATCTTTACCCGAAAACTCGCGATCGGAGTCTGGTGTTATAACGGGGGAATAACCAACTTTAGTCTTGGCTTTTAGGAACAAAACAATGAAAGCCCTTTTACTATACCCCCGTTTTCCTCAGTCTTTCTGGTCTTACGATCGCTTTATGGATATGGCAGGACTCAAAGCGGTAATGCCCCCTTTGGGAATTATCACCGTTGCTGCCCTGTTGCCTAAGAATTGGGAAATTCGATTTTACGATCGCAACGTCAGTGAAGAAACCGCTGCCGATTGGGAGTGGTGCGACATCGTTATCCTGTCGGCGATGCTGGCACAGAGAGCAGATTTCCACTTTTTAATTCAAAAAGCCGCGAAATTAGGTAAAAAAGTTGCCGTCGGCGGGCCTTATCCGACATCAGTACCAGAAGATGCCCTAGACTCTGGCGCTGATTATCTAGTTTTAGATGAGGGAGAAATCACAGTACCTTTATGGTTAGAAGCGATCGATCGAGGTGAAGAGCGAGGCATTTTCCGAACTTGCGAAAAGCCAGATGTGACTCAAAGCCCAATGCCCCGGTTCGATCTGTTGAAATTAGATGCCTACTTCACGATGGCAATTCAATTTTCTCGTGGCTGTCCGTTCAACTGCGAGTTCTGCGACATCATCAATCTGTACGGCCGCAAACCCCGCACCAAAGAACCCCAGCAAACCCTAGCCGAATTGCAATACCTTTACGACTTAGGCTGGCGCGGAACTATATTTATCGTCGATGACAACTTTATCGGCAATCAGCGCAATGTCAAACGGCTGCTGCGGGAACTGATTCCTTGGATGGAATCGCGCCGTTATCCTTTTACCTTTCTGACGGAAGCTTCAGTAAATTTGGCAGAAGATGACGAACTTTTAGACCTGATGGTAAAAGCAGGTTTTTGGGCTGTTTTCTTGGGAATAGAAACCCCGGACGAAGAAAGTTTGAAAGTTACCCATAAATTTCAAAATACTCGCAGTCCTCTAACAGCAGCCTGCGAAAAAATTAACCGGGCAGGTTTGTTAATCTACGCTGGATTTATTATTGGATTTGATGGCGAAAAAGCAGGAGCAGGCGATCGCATTCAAGCCTTTGTCGAAGAAACTAGCATTCCCCAACCGATGTTGGGGATCTTGCAAGCATTACCGAATACGGCCCTGTGGCAGCGATTGCAACAAGAACAACGCCTCCAAGAAAACAACGGGAAGGGAATAGTAGAGACGGGAGATCAAAACACGTTAATGAATTTTATTCCCTCTCGCCCGATCGCTGAAGTAGCCAAAGAGTATGTCGAAGGTTTTTGGCAGATGTACGAACCCCAGAGATACTTGCAGCGATGCTTGCAACAATGCCTCAATATCGCGCCGCCAATCGGCAGAAAGCAGAATATGTACTTTCCAGCGGGTAAAGGTTTCAAACTAGTGGCGCAGTTAATCTGGAAGCAAGGCTTACAGCGGCGAGAAATTCGCTCTCAATTTTGGCAACAACTCTGGCAGATTATCCGCCAAAAGCCGCAGTTACTCAATATGTATCTGGGATTGTGCGCTGCTGGCGAACATTTCTGGGAATATCGCCGCTTAGCCAGGGAAAAGATTTGCCAACAGCTAGGCTACGATCCGCTAACAGCCAACCCTAGAGTTATGGCAGAAGCCAGGTAACGATCCAAGATCGCCTCAACTTACTAGATTAGGCTTATGGGATAGCCCTCTGGGCTGTCCCAAGCAATAATGGCAAGAGACAAGAAGGCAAGGAATAGCTTATAACTAAATCTGGAAGAACACTAATCTAGTTTGAGGAGAACCTCATGGATCGCCGTACTTTTTTAGGTTGGATTGGGGTGGGTTGGGTAGCGAGTTCTTTGCCAGTAGCGCTCGCCGCCTGTTCTGAGAACAATAACGCCTCCGAACCGACTAAATCGACCGATACAGGAGCTAAATCTGGGGCTGCCAGCAATTTTACCTCTATTGGCACCGTAGCCGAACTCAAACAAAACGGTCAAATTTTGAATGAGAAATCACCCGTCGGGCCTGTATTAGTTGCGGGCAACCCCTCTAACACCAAAGAGCTATTTGCTGTCAATCCTACCTGCACTCATAAAGGTTGTGTCGTGGAGTGGAAAGCAGATTCAAAAGATTTTGCCTGTCCCTGCCACGGCTCAAAATTTGCCTCTAGTGGTGCTGTCACTGCCGGTCCTGCTAGCAGTCCCCTGAAAACCTATCAAGTCAAAGTTGAGGGCGATTCTGTCTTAGTTAAAAGCTCGGCTTAAATATTCTCTCGCTCCTCCCGATCTCCGTTTCCTTATTTTCTGGGATTTCCAATTTGTATCCCAGGGATAGAGCTAATGCTGACCCTGGCGCTCGTTCTTTCGGTAATAACTTAATTGGATGAAAGCGATAAATTAATTGTATGAATTAGAGTCGGTCGATCGAAGGCTTCACTCATACTTTAGATCGGAGGATAAAGTACAGGAAAAAAGGTCTATAACTCATCTCTGGCGGGCAAATACCGCCATAATTACATCTTCCAGACCCACTCATTTATAGGTGTAGTAACTTCACACTTCATAATTCATAATTCATAATTCATAATTCACCAGTACCCTTGTCAAAATAAAATAGGACATCAGCCGTTTTACAAGCAGGGACAGCTAAAGCGTGAAGTTATTCATCTACCACACCCCCGAACTCACCCCAACTAACTCACTTCCAGATTGCGCGATCGCAGTCGATGTGCTTCGCGCTACTACTACTATTGCTACTGCGCTTCATGCTGGTGCTGAGGCAGTACAAGTCTTTAGCGATTTAGACAAACTGATGCAAGTCAGTGGCGAATGGTTGCCATCAAAGCGGTTGCGGGCTGGAGAGCGCGGCGGTGCTAAAGTATCTGGCTGCGACTTAGGCAACTCTCCGCTCGATTGCACTCCAGAGGTAGTAAAAGGACGCAGGTTATTCATCAGCACGACTAATGGCACTCGCGCCTTACAGCGAGTAGAACTGGCTCCAACGGTATTAGCTGGGGCCTTTATCAATCGCGCCAGTGTAGTGCAGTATCTCTTAGCCAACTTGCCAGAAACAGTTTGGATTGTCGGTTCTGGCTGGGAAGGAAGTTTCTCGTTAGAAGATACCACTTGCGCTGGGGCTATAGCTCACACTCTACTGACAAAACTCAACTGCCCTCTAGCAGAACTAGCTGGAAATGATGAGGTGGCTGGGGCGATCGCTCTATACCAGCAATGGCAAGATAAGTTAGTGGAAATGTTCCATCATGCCAGTCACGGGCAGCGCCTTTTACGGCTAAATGCCCACGAGGATTTAAAATATTGCGCTGAAACTGACATCTTAGACGTGTTGCCCATCCAAAAAGAATTAGGAGTTTTGGTGAAAAAAGATTAATGAGAATTGCTCTAGTGGGAGCGATCGCTTTTACTTGTAGCTGAGGCTACATTGTTTTTTAAACATAACGATCGTAAATGTGGAGACGAGAAATTTCTTGCCTCTACTAATTTGCTATTTTGGAACTTTCAGGATCGATCGAGTTTTGCAAGTACGAGGCGATTCAAATATCCCCCCCTTGGCTCCTCTTTGACTCTGCACGATTCCACCCCGCCGCAGCACGATGAAAATTTGTTCCAAATACCGCTCTGGAATCGTTTGACGAAAGGAATCTGAGAAAGCAGATAACGAAAAAACTACAGTATTTCGATAAAATAACCGTAGTATTATAGAAGCCCCGCTCGGACATCTTCAACCAAAGCAAATTCAGCCAGATTATCCCCGACAATTAGGAGTTAAACCATGCAAATTGCCAATAATGTCACGGAATTAATTGGAAAAACACCCTTGGTGCGACTAAACCGCATCCCTCAAGCTGAAGGATGTGTAGCGCAAGTAGTTGCCAAACTCGAAGGCATGAATCCCTCGGCCTCAGTCAAAGACCGAATTGGCATCAGCATGGTGCTAGAAGCCGAAAAAGCTGGGGCGATCGCCCCAGGTAAGACAGTTATTGTCGAACCAACTTCTGGTAATACCGGAATTGCTCTCGCCATGGTAGCAGCGGCTAAGGGCTATCAATTGATTCTCACCATGCCAGACACTATGAGCTTAGAAAGAAGAGCAATGCTGCAAGCATACGGTGCCTACTTAGAACTCACTCCTGGATCTGAAGGCATGAAGAGGGCAATAGCACGAGCGGAGGAAATTGCCAGTCAATTACCTAATGCCTTTATCCCCCAGCAGTTCAACAATCCTGCCAATCCCAAAATTCATAGGCAAACTACTGCCGAAGAACTGTGGGCAGATACCGACGGGCAAATAGACATTTTGATTTCTGGTGTAGGCACGGGTGGCACGATTACAGGTGTAGCGGAGGCGATCAAGCAACGAAAACCCGAGTTCAAAGCGATCGCTGTCGAACCAAAAGAAAGTCCCGTCATCTCTGGGGGGAATGCCGGTCCCCACAAGATTCAGGGCATCGGGGCCGGATTTGTCCCCCAAGTCTTAAAACTAGAACTGATTGACGAGGTGATTCCGGTCAGTAGTGAAGAGGCGATCGCTTTCAGTCGTCGTCTGGCACGAGAAGAGGGCTTGCTGTCAGGAATTTCTGCTGGTGCTGCCTTGTTTGCAGCGATCGAGGTAGGCAAACGTCCGGAGAATGCTGGCAAGTTAATAGTCTTCGTCCAACCCAGCTATGGCGAACGCTACCTCAGCACCGTCCTGTTTCAAGATCTGCCAGCAGAGGAAGTGGTGCATCTCAACGGAGTCAATGGGAAAATATCGGCAGAAGCGATCGCTAACGCTATTTCAGCAACAGCAAAAGGGTGAACGATCGCACGCGCTGGAACTCGGCTCCACTCTTTTACCGAACGACATCCTCAAGCATAGTAAGAAGTCGCCCTTCTTCCCATGGAGGCAGAAAACTCTGCACGCTGACGACAAGTATTCGCACAAGCTTTCAATTGAATTAGCCTGCCAATAATAGTTAGCAATTTCCCCTAAATTTGTCGGAATTAGTTAGCAACTGACAGTCTTAGACTCGCTTTTGCCAATATCGATCGCTAAATGCTAACAATATATGCCATGAATTGATGATAATCAATTTAGTAATTCTCTAAGTCCGATGCGATCGCCATCCAAATCGGGAATGAGATCGATCTCGATCGAACATCAAAAAAGCCAAAATAACCTGGTTATTTTGGCCTCAATTGTGGCGATCGCTAAGCTGATGCGATTAGTTCTAAACGTGCTAATTCCATAAAAACAAACATTATTTTGTTTCAAACTCATAAATAAAGGTGATTAAAAAACTTGGCTGTAATCGGTCTTCCCAGCAGTGGAATCATCGACACCAAAAACAGCCACTAACCTTAAATCTCGTAATGCCAAAATTCGTCTTCTTTCAGTAAAATCCGTTGCAAAGACAGGCGCTCGATTACTCCCAGTGCTTCTAGTTTGGCCAAGACGCGAGTCACCGTTACCCGTGTTGTGCCTATTAGTTCGGCTAAATCGTTATGGGTGAGGCGTAGGTCGAGCAAATGGCCAGCTTCAACCTCTTGCCCGAACCGCTTGGACAGCCAAGCCAACAACTTCACCAACATTATATCCACCCGGCGGTGGCTGCGAATGACGATTAACTCTTCAGCTTGTTGCAGGTGAGGTAGAACCCACTGGCTGTGGATTTGGTCGTTCTCCAGTTTCACCGGCGAAGCTTCCACTGCTGTCAGCGCCTCGATTTGGTAAGGATTGACCGTAGATAAGACCTGACCGACGATCGCCCCCGGTCCCGATAGCCCAGTGGTGACGATGGTGCCATCCTCTAGCCAAGTTAGCGTTCGCACTACCCCAGTTTCGATTTTCCACAGGTAATTCTGTTTGACTGGCAGTTGCGATCGCACCTTAAACTTCTGCCGCGATGGGTCAGCAACTGGAGGTGGGGAAGTAAAAATTACAGACATAATGAATAAAAATACGATTTATCGATAGAGTAACCGTAGTATATTACATAAATAATAGAAATACAAAGGCTAACTATGAACATTGTTGTGCAATCGGTTTCCAAGCAATTTGGCTCTTTTCGTGCCATCGATAATGTCAGCTTAGAGATTAAGACTGGCTCTCTAGTGGCGCTGTTACGGCCTTCTGGTTCGGGAAAATCGACTTTGTTGCAGCGGCATATCGGCTTTGTGTTCCAGCACTATGCCTTGTTTAAACACCTAACAGTGCGGCAAAATATCGCCTTTGCGATGGAAATCCGCAAAATGCCGAAAAACCGGATCTACAACCGAGTTGAGGAACTGATAGAACTAGTGCAATTGCAAGGAATGGGCGATCGCTACCCGTCTCAACTTTCTGGAGGGCAACGGCAGCAATGAAAGCGATCGGCGGAATCAAGCACTGGCGACAACAAACTGTCGATCGCCAAGTAGTCAAATGGTTGGTCATGGGAAGCGTCCCTGGTGCGATCTCCGGGGTGGCAATTCTCCATCAAATTAAGCAGTCTCACACCCTCGATCTCGATGGCATTTTGCTCCGATTTATTGGGGTGACTATTTTGCTAGTCACAGTGCTGACACTGCTCCAATTGGTGCTGTCAACCATGCTTCCTTCCCTCTCCTCGAACTGACATTGTTTTCTTGTTGCTAGGTGTATATTTGCCTTTACTAATTTTCGCGGTTTTGGCCGTTCACGTTTGGCATGAGGGCAAAGGGTTTTGGTGGGATATTCCTTGGTTGCTAACATTTCATGCCACGGCTTCCCCTGTTCTCGATCGCCTTGACGCTCCTTCACTCATCTGTGTTTAAGATACAAGGGGCGGGTTTTGCCAAAAATGCTAAGAACGCAACCATCTAATTTGATTCAAACCCGCCCCGATCGCCACGATCTGTCACGCGGAAAAAACAAAATGATATTAGTTTGAGAGCAATGCGAGAGAAATTGAGGTAAATAATTCGTAGATACCGCTATCGACGAAGATAAAAATGCCTAAACCAATGAGAACAAAGGGAACTATTTGATGACCGTAATTGGTTAGAGCTTTGGCAACTAGGGGCTGGCGAGTAAGCTGCTGGGCTAGGAAGCACCAAAGAGCAATTCCTATAGCAAATACTCCCAAAATTACGCCTAAACTTAGTAAATTGCTGCGAGCAAATAGCGGTACATAAATCCCGATGTTGTCTCCACCATTAGCAAAGGTAACTGCGGCTACTTGATAAGTTTGAGGACTGAGAATGTTGGTGAGGCGAGATTTCCAAGATCGATCGCCCGTTAAATTTGTCCGCGCGGGGGATACAGTCTGAATCGTCGGTTCGTCAGTTTCCCGATTGAATAACTGGTGAATGCCAATGGCGATCGGAATCAGCCCTAACCATCCCAACCACGGACGCGGCACGATCGCGCCACCGAAAAAACCTGGTAAACTTGCCAGAATTAAGCCCGTAAATCCTAAGTATTGACCTGCGACGATATGGCGGGGGCGGAAGTTGGAATCGACCTTGGCAAAAAACAACATCAAGATGGCAATGTCGTCAACGTTGGTGGCAACAAATGCTGCGATCCCAGCGCTCGTGGCTGCTGTGAATTCCTGTATCATAAGGCGGCGATCGAAAAGTGGGATGGCAAATTGCCCCCGATTCTAGGTGGCAAGGTTACAAAACTGCTGGATTTACGCCAATCGATCGACTCTAATTAAACAGCTACTCTAAAGAGGCGATCGATTTAGCTACTCTGGCTTTAATTTCATCTCGCACCCGGTAATAGGTTTCTCTAGATTGATTTTCTGGATCTTCTAGCTGCCAATCTTGAAAGACTTCTCTCAACACCCAAGCTTCGGGTAAATTAACTCCACAACCGCAAAGAGAAATCACAACATCATAATCTTCTGGCTGGAAATCGCTTAAAGGTTTAGAAGTTTGCTGGCTGATATCGATCCCGACTTCGGACATCACCTCGACAGTAATCGGATCGACTTGACTTGCTTCTAATCCGGCGCTAGTAACAGCTATTTTACCCGCTCCTAATGTCCGGGCGAATCCTTCTGCCATCTGCGATCGCCTGGAGTTTTTCTTACACACAAACATGACTCGTTTCATAGTTCGTCGAACCCATTAGAAAGTTGTCTGTATACCATGACAGCTAATTGCGCTCCCAAAATCGGTGCTGCCCAATAAACCCATTGATGCTGCCAAATTCTTCCTACTATAGCCGGGCCAAAAGATCGCGCCGGATTCATGCTCGCTCCGGTAATCGGCCCCATAAATGCAGCTTCTAAACCTACCGTCAAACCAATTGCTAACCCAGCAAAGCCGATATGAGCGCGGCGATCGAGTCCAGAACCTAAAATTACTAACATTAAGATAAAAGTCAAAACGGTTTCTAATACTAAAGATTGAAACCAGTTACCGTCGAGCGGTAAAGTTGCCCCTAAATTAGCAATATTTCCCAAACTAATTAGCAGTAAAGTTGAAGCTGCGATCGCCCCTCCTATTTGAGCCAAAATATAGGGCAATACTTTGGTCTTGCAGAAAAAACCGCTCGCCCAAAATCCCAAAGTCACTGCTGGGTTAAAGTGAGCGCCGCTAATATGTCCCAAAGTATAAATTAAAGCTGCCACTACTGCCCCAAATACAAAACTTACTCCCAGATGTCCGAGGGTTCCACCGCTGTCAGCATTAACCATAACTGCACCAGTACCCGCAAATACCAAGATAAAAGTGCCAATCCCTTCTGCTAGCGCCTCTCGCCAAGGAATTCGAGCAGATGAGACTAAAAATCTGGGTCGCTGCTTCAATCTCAATCTCATTTCAAAAAAAATTGATGTATCTTCATTATTTCAAAAAAAATTGATATGTCAATGAGGAGCATCCCAATTTTGACTCCTCCTCCCCTTCTCCCAAGCTTGGGAGAAGGGGTTGGGGGATGAGGGCTGTGGGAATTGCACATTTAGGATGCTCCCTGTCAATGAGGTCAGACTGCCTCAGCGAGTAATGCTCAGGAGCCAGAAAGTAGATCGCCCACCGATCTGAAATCCGGTTCTACAGAATTTTGGCAAACCAACAAATAAAGGCAGCAAAGGCAAGTAAGAGAGCCATTGACAGCGACAGGAAACCTTATCTGCGAAGGAAGGGTGCGCCATCCCATGCAGCATAGGGCAAGGCATCAGGGAAGAATTACTTATTACTTATTACTTATTACCTTAAGTCCTGGTAGGATCGAGCGGAAATCTAAGAAATCACAACTCTACATATGGTGGCGGTAGCAATTCTGGCAGCGGGAAAAGGAACGCGGATGAAATCGAGTCTGCCCAAAGTGTTGCACGCTTTGGGGGGGCGATCGCTTATAGAGCAAGTGCTTTACAATTGCCGCTTGCTGCCTGGATCGCGGCGGCTGGCAGTCGTCGGCTATCAAAGCGATCGCGTCAAAGCTGCTTTATCGAGCTTTCCCGATCTCGAATTTGTCGAACAAACCGAGCAACTAGGAACCGGCCACGCCGTTCAGCAATTACTGCCCCATTTAGATGGCTTTACTGGCGATCTGCTGATTTTAAACGGTGACGTACCCCTGTTGCGCCCTGAAACCCTACAGCAGCTACTAGAAACTCACTCTGCCCATCAAAACGCTGCTACCATCCTGACAGCTAGATTGCCCGATCCTCAAGGGTATGGGCGGGTATTTTGCGACGATCGCCATCTGGTGCAAAAGATTATCGAACACCGAGATTGCACCCCCGAACAGCGAGAAAATTGCCGAATTAACGCTGGGGTGTATTGCTTCCGCTGGCCGGAACTGGCTAAAGTGTTGCCCCAACTGCAAGCAAATAACGACCAGCAGGAATATTACCTGACAGATGTGTTCGAGCAGCTAGAACCCGTAATGGCGATCGATGTCGAAGATAGCGAGGAAATTTTAGGGATAAACGATCGGGTGCAATTAGCCTCGGCTTACCAAATTCTGCAACAACGGGTCAAGGAAGCTGCGATGCTCTCTGGAGTGACGTTAATCGATCCGGCGAGCATTACGATCGACGACACGGTAGAGTTAGAAGCAGATGTCATTATCGAACCTCAAACGCACTTGCGCGGCCATACGGTTATCGGTTCTGGCAGTCGGATCGGTCCTGGAAGTTTAATTCAAAACAGCCGGATTGGAAAAAATGTCACGGTGATGTATTCTGCGGTCAATAACAGCACGGTGGCAGATGAAACGTCTATCGGCCCTTACGCTCACCTGCGCGATCGAGCTACAGTCGGATCGGCTTGTCGGATAGGTAACTTTGTCGAACTGAAAAATACTCAGATGGGCGATCGCACCAATGTCGCCCACCTTTCTTATCTAGGAGATGCCACTTTAGGCACTAAAGTCAACATCGGGGCCGGGACGATTACCGCCAACTACGATGGGGTAAACAAGCATCCCACATCGATCGGCGATCGCTCTAAAACCGGGGCTAACAGCGTTTTGGTGGCACCGATTACCATTGGCGCAGATGTCAATATTGCTGCTGGTTCGGCCATTACCGAAAACGTCCCCGACGATTGCTTAGCGATCGGCCGCGCCCGTCAAGTGCTCAAACCGGGTTGGCGGTTGAAGAGCGACGAACCCAATACTTCCTCCAGCTAAAACAGACGAATTGCATTAGGCATCTCCAGAAATTAAGATCGAGGGCAGGCAGGATGCCTACCCCACAAGAATTGTTGGAGGTGTCTATTAAATCTGCCAAACTCTGGGAATGCAGCTAGATCGATTTAAATGCGATCGCCGCAGTAAATCCCATGCCGATATAAACCACTTGCGGGCGGCGGCTGAGTTAGAACCGCGATAACGACACAATATGCCAGAAATTAGCCGCGTGACTCCAATTTCTCCTAGTTCTTGAGGATGCAACCAGAGTTGGCGCACTCGATCGACTGTTTCAGGGGTAACAGCTTGCCCTACCCAAGCGAGACTACCGACGATCGCTTGTCCGCCTAAACCATGAGGACTGTTGACGATTTCTTCTCCCGCTGGCAACCATTGTCTGTCGATCCACAAGGGTTTACCTTGCTGCCAAACTTCCGTATGCGATCGCCATTCTCCTTGCAAAAACCTTTCTCCTCTAGCACTCCGCCCGAATCGAGTTATTTCCCAACCCAACCAACTAGCATCTGGAGCTAATTCTACCTGCAAGTCTTGGCGATAAATTGCTCCATTAAACACAATTGTTTCTTGGGGCAACCATTCTAAAGTGGCACCAGCGTCTATTTGGATTTGGATCGCCTGTCTGGCGGATTGGCCGTTGCTGCGATAAATCTTAGTAGCAGCGGGTGTAGTAATTAAGGCTTGGGTATCGGGTTGGAGGTGGAAATCATAGGCCAGGCGATCGCCTCCTACGATTCCTCCAGCCGTATGCAAAATGATGGTATGGCAAACTTCTTTCCCTTCGGGATAAAGCGATCGCTGGACTTTGAGCGGTGCTTTAACTCGATTTTCAATTAATTGAGTTCCCCCATGCCGATGCGCAAAAACTAGGTTCAGGCTGCCTTGCCAACCAGTTGAGATTTCTGAATCCAGTTCGGTGCTAATCGACATAATTTTAGTGCTAGTAAGTCGATGCCAAGAGTTGGCGAATGGCTGCGGTTTGCTGGTTGTACGTCAGATCGCTCAAAACAGGTTCCTTAGATTCGATCTCCATCGCTTCTTGTAAATCCAGCCACGACTGACAACCGCCGTATTCGGCTCGGTAAGGAATTATCTGCGGCGATCGCAGCTTGTAAGTTCTGAGCAAGAGAACAAATAGAGGTTCATTGGGCTTCCACTTCAGGCGATCGCTGGCCAATTGTTGGTTCCAAATGTGGTAGGTCCAGAGTTTGTCTACTACTGGCTCGGCGCTGACTGGCAACACGTCGGTAATCTCGGCCCAGCTACCGATGCGGACGGTTTCGGGATGCCAACCAGAAGGTACTGGACGGACGCGATCGGCATATTCCGGTTTCAACCTGTCGGGACGTTGATGTTCGTAAGTAGGATAAAGCAGAACTCGATCGTATTTGACTTGAAAGCGGCGATTTTCTTCGCGAATGCCGCCTTTGCGTAACAACACGATCGTTTTTCCAAGCTCCAAAGCCTCGACGGCCGCAGCCCATTCTTTCAGGGCGTGAGTTGTGGTTAGTGCCATAGTGCATACTAAATCCCGATTATAAAATATCGAACAAGATTTCACCCCTGAAGCGATCGCCAGAAAGCTACGTTTACCCTGTGCCCCCTCTCGATTTCTGGTTGCGATCGCTCCTCGTCAGATCGTAGAATGATTAGTCTTGGCTAAAAATGTCAAAGTAATTTTGTTTATCCACAAAATATCTATGTCGAAACGAGTGCAATTAGTCTTAAATCAAGATGTCAGGAAGCTAGGTAGAAATGGCGATCTAGTGGAAGTAGCTCCTGGCTATGCGCGTAACTATTTACTACCTCAAGGGATGGCCGTGCTAGCTACCCCTGGAATAATGAAGCTAGTAGAACGCCGCAGAGAGAAAGAACGGCAGCGCCTATTAGAAGAAAAAGAGCAAGCGCAAAGCCGCAAAACAGCATTAGAAACCGTCAAGCGTTTCAGCATCGCCAAGCAAGTGGGTGAAAAGGATGCCATTTTTGGTACAGTCACCGCCCAAGAAGTAGCAGATGCGATCGAGGCAATCACCAAACAAGAAATCGATCGGCGCGGAATTACTATCCCTGACATTCATAAAACCGGAGTGTATCAAGTAGAAGTCAAGTTGCACCCAGAAGTTACAGCAACCGTAGAAGTTGAGGTCGTGCCTAGCTAGACTGGAGAAAGGGAGAGAGGGAGATGGGGTGATGGGGTGATGGGGAGCAGAGGAGAAAAATAACTACTAACAACTGACAATTGACAACTGGCTCCTGAACTCCTGAACTTCTGAACTTCTGAAGTTATGGCTGAAGAATTAAACTTTCAAGTCGCCGATCGCCTCCCACCTCAAAATATTGACGCGGAGGAGTCGATCTTAGGTGGCATTTTGCTCGATCCAGAGGCGATCGGGCGGGTGGCTGATACCCTCACTCCTGAAATTTTCTACATCCCCGGACATCAAGAGATTTATCGCGCGGCTTTAACCCTCAACAGCCAGGGAAAACCGACTGACTTGATGAGTATCACTGCTTGGCTGGCCGATCGAAACCAGTTAGAAAAAGTCGGGGGAATCGCTAAGTTAGCCCAGTTAGTCGATCGCACCGTATCGGCAGTTAACATTGATGCTTTGGCGCAGCTAGCTATAGACAAATATATGCGCCGTCAGTTAATTCGCAGTGGCAACGAGATCGTGCAGCTAGGATATCAGACAGCGGTGGAACTCGAAACCGTGCTAGACCAATCGGAGCAGAAAATTTTTCAGCTTACCCAAAGCCGCCCCCAAGCGGGATTGATTCCGGTTTCAGATACTTTAATTCAGACTTTTCAGGATCTAGAAATTCGCAATCAAGATGCAGCCCTGCCGGGTTTAACTTGCGGTTTTTACGACTTGGATGGGATGACAGGCGGTTTTCAGCCTTCAGATCTAATAGTTGTTGCTGGCAGGCCGTCGATGGGAAAAACCGCTTTCGCCACTACTATCGGTCGAAATATTGCCGAATTGCACAACCTGCCCGTGGCGATCTTTAGCTTGGAAATGTCAAAAGAGCAATTGGTGCAGCGGCTGTTATCTACTGAGGTGGGAATTGAAAGCAATCGCTTGCGGGCTGGGCGGATCACTCAAAATGAGTGGGAACCTTTGAGTCGGGCGCTAGGAACTTTATCTGGATTGCCGCTGTTTATCGACGATACTGCCAATATGTCGGTGATGCAGATGCGATCGCTCTCTCGCCGCTTGCAAGCAGAACAAGGCGGCAAATTGGGCTTAATTTTGATCGATTACCTGCAACTGATGGAAGGTACTGGTGACAACCGGGTGCAAGAACTCTCTAAAATTACTCGTTCTCTCAAAGGGTTAGCCCGCGAACTTAAAGTGCCGATTATTGCTTTATCTCAACTCAGTCGGAGCGTGGAAGCCCGCACCAACAAGCGCCCGATGATGTCGGATTTAAGAGAATCGGGTTCGATCGAGCAGGATAGCGACTTAGTAATCATGTTGTATCGGGATGAATACTACAACAACGATACGCCCGATCGCAACATTGCCGAAGTCATTATTACCAAACACCGCAACGGGCCTACAGGTACGGTCAAGCTCTTATTCGATCCGCAGTTTACTCGCTTTCGGAATTTGGCTCATCCCAATCGTTAGTGATTCGATCGATGCAGTCGTTTCAAGCTTAACGATATTTCTATATGGCTTCGATCGGGGCTAGATAGAATATTAAGCTAGCAATCCATCTATGACTTGTGGGATAGCCGTCCCGGCTGTCCCACGGCAGGCAAGATGCCTGCCTCACAAGAAATTTCATCAATAACTTTAGGATCGCTAGAGGATACCTGATTCCTCTTAGAGATCGAGCCAAGAGGAAATACTTTAAGCACCTGCCAAGCCGTAAGCAGACATCCGCATGATATCGCGGGTGGTAAAGCCAATGTTGCTCAACGCTTCGCCATAGGCGATCATGAAATCTTCTACCATGGCATCTCTGTCCATCCCTAAGACGCGGGCATCGTCTTCGACTTCGTTGAGCATTTTCCACACGATGGGCAAGTTGTGGCGATTGGCCTCTTCTAGTTCGGCCTTAGATGACTCAAAGTTAGCTTGCAGCCAGACTTCGCCAAAGTTGAGATGGGTGTATTCGTCTTTAACTACCCCTTCGGTAATCTTGCGGGCAAAGTCGTCAGCGACGGGAATGTAGATATTGTAGGCAGCGATCGCAAAACATTCGATAATCAGCGATTGGATCAGCAAGCAGGTGACTACATTCCCCGATTTAGCTGCTTCCTGGAAGTTTTGATGGAGTCTGGCAAAGAATTTTTTGGCGAATTCTAGATCTGGCATTACCTGAAGGTTGCGACCGCAGGCTTCAAATCCTTTCTTGTGACGGCTTTCCATCTTCGATAGCCGCACCAACTCCTCTTTTGATTCTGGTAGCATTTCTCCCAGTTGAATGTAATTTTCGTGAGCCTCTTGCTCTCCTTCAATAACGATCGCATTGATGCGGCTGTAAGCGTCTTTGTAGGTTTCGCCGTGGAAGTCAATAGTGGTTGTGGCTGCCATCTGCACCATAGTCTCGATCGTCTCCTATTTTTTTAACTAAGCTTTTTTGAGGATGTGTAAGCCTTTGAAAGGCTGCACAGAACGGTTAAATCTAACTTAACAAATTTGCATAATAAAACTTTACGGCTTTTTGAGAGATATTCCCCAACTGTAAAGAATATCTGATTTGCAGCTTTAAGGCTAGCGTTAAATACTTATCGGTGAGTTAGGAGGGCAGAGGTCTGTATAAACGTAGTATTGCTAAATCTCTATATTTAGAATCGATCGACATCGTATCGCCCAATTTAACCTCAGAGGTTGTCTGAAAAGTTAAAATCATTGCACTCAATCCCCTCTAGCCCCCCTTAAAAAGCGGATGCAAGCGTGGCGAGGTTTCCATCTCCTAGCGGAGACGCTAGCCCTTCCAGGGCGGCTACGCCAACGCGTACCGTCAGGTCGTCCGCAGGACTTACGCCATACAGCTTGCACCAAGCAGGGGGGAACAGCTTCAAAGTCCCCCTTTTTAAGGGGGATTTAGGGGGATCTACAAGCTGCAAACGTAGCCAAAAAGACTTCTCAGATATCCTCTCAGATCTCATCGATCGCTAGGTAGCAACTGTACCCTACGAGGAGAGGGCTTCTTTGAGGTGGGAGAGGGGAAGGTGGGGCCCCTCTGAGGATAAGGGGCAGGGGGTGAGGGTGGGATTCAAGGTTTTAACAACCGGATTTGATATCATACAAGTCTATGCCAGTGCCAACGCTGCATCTCCGAACAGACCTCTTTTCTCGATCGTGCCTAAAAAAGATTTAAACGACTGGCAACCCAAATTAACCGAACTCCCAATCGCGGTAGTTCTATTACTAGGGGCTGCGATCGTACTATTACCATTGCTAGCTGTCTTTTTTACCTCTTTTGTCCCCGCTGGCGCTAATCCCAACAATGCGATCGATCTCAAACAGCTAACTTGGGACAACTATCAACAGGCGTGGAAACTAGGTAATTTTCTGCTAGCGTTTTTCAACTCCACCCTAGTAGCTCTAGCGGTTACTGCTTTTCAGATTATTACTTCAGCTTTAGCGGGTTATGCCTTAGCGCGACTCAAATTTAGAGGTCGTCAAGCCATTTTACTCATTGTTTTGGCGACCTTGGTAATTCCGTTTCAGTTGTTGGTAATTCCGATTTTTTTAGTGTTGAAGTGGGGAAACCAAATTAACACCTATGGGGCGTTGATTTGGCCCACAGCCGCCAATGGTTTTGGAATTTTTTTGCTCAGGCAATACTTTCAAACTATTCCCGTAGAAATCGAAGAAGCCGCAGCTATCGATGGGGCTAATCGCTGGCAGATTTTGTGGCGAGTGATGTTGCCTTTGTCGCGTCCGGCATTAATAACGCTGTTTTTGTTCGCTTTTATTGGCGAATGGAACGATCTATTTAAACCGTTGGTCTTCACGACTAAGCCAGAGTTAAAAACCGTGCAGCTAGCTTTGGCTGCCTTACAGGAACAGTTTACCAACAACTGGCCGTTGATGATGGCAGGTGTGACGATCGCCACCGTACCAGTAGTATTGCTATTTTTAGTCGGTCAAAAACAGTTCGTTCGCGGCATTGCCACCACTGGAATTAAGAACTGATAGCTTGTTTACAATACTCTTGTGGGATAGCCCTCTGGGCTGTCCTTGCATCTCGGCGTGACCTCCGGGCTGTCAGCAAACCAGTGTAAAATAGCCCTCTAGCTGTCTGGAGCGGGCAGGCTCCGATGCCTACCCTACAAGAATTTATTTTATTCGATCGAGCTTAGCAACCGCGCCGATAACAACTCGACCCTAATCGATCGCTCAGAAGCCAGTGTTTCTCCAGTTTTAATCGATTACCCAGAAGCCAGTGTTTCTCCAGTATTGTTCTTTTAACATCCTCTCCAAGTCTTCCAGGGAAAGCAAGTTTTTTTGCACGAAGATTTCACCCAACTTCTGACGGTGGATTCTTTGCAGTTCCAAGCCCATTTGGAGTTGGTAATAACTAATGAGTTTTTTTTGCACCAGCAGTTCGCCAATCCGAATTTTTTTCTGGTTTGTATCTGGTACGCTTGCCGTCAACATATGAGAACCTGTAATTAAAATATAGTCGGGGTTATCGGCTCGGTTTGTAACTTTTACGTCAGCTAGCCTTGACTGAGTATCTTGAAGATATTAAGTGGAAGATAAGCTGCCGATCCTGTAGATAGATCGTACAAATTAGCTTGAGATATTGTCTCTATCTTTATGCCAGTTTTTCATTTGACACGATCGAAAGTTTTTAGGTAGCCATCGATTATACAGCCCTACATCAAGATCTACAACTGTTGGAAAGGAAGTTCCAGAAACTAACTTTGGATTGGGCAGAATTATAGGATTATAGTACCCATTATAGTTAAAAAATCTATAAGTTGCTAGTTTTTGTCCCTCTCTCCTGCTGCTACGTCTCTAGGCTCGTCTGCCCTGCTCTTAAATCACCTCCAAAAGCTTGAATTGACGTTCTGAATCTAACTGTCTGAGCCGCTGTTGGGCGCTGTAAAATTGCTGGTGGTAAAAATCCTTATCCTGAGCAGGAGTAGCGGGATCGAGCCATTTTTGCAGGCAGTAGCGTCTTTGCTGCTCGCACTGAACCATCTCGATCGCGGCGATCGAGGCTCGCATCACTAAGGCGGATCGCCCGATCTCCTGCTGTTGTTTCTCGTCGAGATGAAATAAGTGGCCTAGTTTGGCTATCTGTCGATCGAGGTCGATACTTTCTGCTTGCAACAGCGAGAACAGTTCGTCGGCACTACATCCAGAATCGGGATGAGCTTCTTGCCAAGCTAGAAGTTGCTGCCAGAGAAACTGATGCTGGAGGTGACAGAGCAAATCTCGATCTAATAAAGTCGCGAGCATTTCCTGTCGGTGTTCCGGGCAGTGCAAGTAAATTCGTAAAAGTAACTCTTCGGCTCGATCCAATAGGCGACTTTGAGTTTCGATCGCGATCCCAGGCAACGATGGCGATTTACCATCTTTACCAATTGCCGAACGTTTGAGCCTCTTGACTTGAGTTTGCAAGTTCTCGACTACCAAAGGAACGAGGCGATCGTTTCCTTTACTCAGATGTTGGGCGCACTGTTGCAGGTAATGGGTATAAGTATTAGCATCTTCCAACCGACTCAACAACTTCACCATCGCTTTCGCTGCTGCCTGAAATTGTTCTGCTAGGGCCAGATCGCGATCGACCAAAGTTTGCTGGATCTGCCAATCTAGCCATAGAGGAGCGTTAGCCACCAGTTCTCGATACCGTTCCCCAGGAAGTGTGAAGTGTCGAGTGGTATCGGGAGTGTTGAGTGTTGAGTGTTGAGTGTTGAGTGTTGAGTTAAGAATTCTCTCCCCATCTCCCCATCTCCCCATCTCCCCATCTCCCCCTCTGCCTTTAAGAAATTCATCAGCGTCCTTACCGTCTGGCAAGTTGAGAATTCGCAGTTGCACTTGTCCCTGATACGCTAAAGTAGCGATTTCCCCGATCGCTCTCTCGGCGGCGATTTTCCCAGCTTTGTCAGCGTCGAAGTTGAGAATAATTTGCTTGGATTCGGTATAGCGCAGCAGTTGCCGCACCTGATTTAAACTTAGGGCAGTACCCAAGGAAGCCACGACATTAGTAATGCCAGCGGCGTGCAAAGCGATCGCGTCAAAATATCCTTCAACCACGATCGCTCGATCTTCTTTGCTAATAGTTTCTTTCGCTCGATCTAAAGCAAATAGGGTTTTACCTTTATCGAACAACTCGGTTTCTGGAGAATTGAGATATTTCGGAGAATTTTGGGTTTCAGCACTGAGGATTCTGCCCCCAAAACCGATGACTCTGCCTTGCAAGTCGCAAATTGGAATCATCAAGCGATCGCGAAATCGATCGTAATAACCGCCCCCAGGCTTTCTGGGAGCGATTAAGCCAGTTTGTTCGACTAACTGCGCTGAATAGCGTTTTTGTTCTACAAGATACTTATAGAGGGTTTCCCAACTATTAGGCGCGTAACCCAACTGAAACTGTTGAATAGTAGCGGCACTCAATTGCCTTTCTGTTTGCAGGTACTCTAAAGCTGATTTCCCTTCAGGTTGTCGCAAAACGTGTTCGTAAAATCGCGTCGCCAATGCCAAAATTTCATATAACTGTTCCCGCAGCGATTGTTGGCGCTGCCATTCTTGTTGCTGTTCTGGTTCTAAAGTTTTGACTGGAATTTGATAGCGCCGAGCCAAATCTAGCACTGCATCGCTAAAAGATTGCTTGCCCAGTTCCATCAAAAAAGCGATCGCATTTCCTCCAGCTTGGCAGCCAAAGCAGTAGTACATCTGCTTGTTAGGGCTGACTGTAAAGCTAGGAGTCTTTTCGTCGTGGAAAGGGCACAACCCCACGTAGTCTTTACCGCGCTTGCGCAAAACCACTTGTTCGGCAACGACATCGACGATATCTGCTCTTTGTTTGACTTGTTCGATCGTATCGGGATGCAGTCTCAGGCTTTGCATCAGGAGTTCAGGAGGCAGGAGTTTAGAAGTTTAGAAACTGCGCGTTATTTTTTGACTTTTGACTTTTGACTTTTGACTTGTCTCCGCCCTCTCTCTAACTAGCATTTCCCAACAATCGATCGATCGCTTGCCGCTCTATAGGTGGCTGTGGGGTACCGACTTCGCGAGTATCGTTAATCAACCAGTCGAGTTCGGCTTTTTTGGTATCGATTGTCACGCCAGTTTTATCGACGCAGTAGCGTCCGAACACTAACTTATCGACTAACCTCACCCCCTCGCCTAAGTGAGTGTATTCAAAAATTACACTATTTTCTACCCGCGAATTTTTACTTAGACAGCAATTAGGACCGATCGCAGTCGGACCGATAATCTTCACTCCATCTTCAATTCTAGTCATACCCCCGATATAAACCGGCCCGATAATTTCCACTTTGTCCCAGTTGGCCGTTACATTCAAACCCGTATAGATGCCAGGAGCGATTTCATGTCCTGGAATCGCCACATTTTTGACTTTTCCTAACAGCACGTCTCGGGTTGCTTGCCAGTAATCTGGAACTTTGCCGATGTCTACCCATTGAAAGTCCATGGGAATGCCATAAAACGGGGCATCCATCTCTACTAGTTTGGGAAATAGTTGACCGCCGATGTCGTATTCTTGACCGGAAGGAATATAATCTAAGACTTCTGGTTCAAATATATAAATTCCTGTATTGATGTTCGTACTTAAAGCCTTTTCTATAGGCGGCTTTTCTTGGAAAGCTTTAATCCGACCATTTTCGTCTGTTACTACTACCCCGTAACTAGATACTTCTTCTTTTGGCACAGATTTCATCACTACGGTAGCGATCGAGCCTTTTTCTCGATGCCATTTCACGGCTGCGGTCAAATCTAAATCGATCAAAGCATCGCCGCATAGCACCACGAAGGTATCGTCAAAAAAAGGATAAAAGTCTTGAATCCGCCGCATCCCGCCTGCCGAACCCAGGGCTTCTCCAACGAGATCGCCACTTTCATCGATTCGACCTTCAAAAGAATAGGCGATCTGCACCCCAAAACGCTGACCGTCGCGAAAATAATCTTCGATTTCTTTCGCCAGATGGCTAACGTTGACCATAATTTCGTTAAACCCATGCTGGCGCAATAGTTCTACCAAAAACTCCATTACTGGCTTTTGCAGGATCGGAATTAGTGGCTTGGGAATGGTATATGTAATCGGTCGTACCCGCGTACCTTTACCTGCCGCCAAAATCATGGCTTTCATAGTTAATCGATCGCTTTCTATAAGGTTATTAATTTGTTAACTGAAGGATAGAGCATGAAGCTTAAAATTCATGCACTCTTTACGGAATAGGACTTCAACTTCATTGAATATTTTGGCCGATTTTGGCGGTTAATGGGCGATCCCCAGAATCCTATTTTTTCATCCCGTCCTCTGCTATCCGTACCCAAACCACTGACGAGCGCGCTAGAGAGGTTTGGCAGACATAGGGGCTGCACGCTTTCATCCTTCATAATTCATAATTCATAGTTCCCCATTCAGCCAACGAATTCTAATATCTTGGTAGAATTCCTCCTGGCTCAACTCTACTTTAGATTGAGCCGACAGTAGCAATAGGGCCCAGAACGCGCCGACGCGGTCCCCTAGCGGCGACGCATGAGCATCGCGAACTTCTATTTGACTCGATTTCTCCGATCCGTCGTCCCTCACCCAAAACTCTAGCAACCGATCTAAACTCAACCATTCTTGTCCCGCCACTAATTCAGACCAGCGCTCTGAAAGAAAGTTATCTAGTTCTCTAGCAATTTGGGTGAGGTCTTCTTGGTGAGCTAAAGATTCTACCGTGCGAGCAGCTTCGGTAGCCGAAAGATTTCGAGGGCGCTTAACTTTTGGAGGGCTGGGAGGTTTTTCTTCCCAGGTAGCGGCAATCTGTTGGAGTTGCTCGATTAACTCAGCCAGAGTTACCGGCCGTCTTGGCAACGGTATAACCGCAGGCCGCCGCCGCAAATGACGCTCTAAGCGTGCTGGCAAGGCTTCTGACTCCCAATCGTTAGCCTCTAAATCGTCTTCAGCAGTAGTTTCTCCTTCTGGATCGACGATTTGTTCTCTTTCTAAGGTATTGGCCTTGAGTAGCACTAGCATTGATGCCCAAACAAAAGCTTGTCCCGACTGAGATAAACCAGCTTCGCGCCGATCTGGCGCTGCGGATTCACTTAAAGCCAGGTGACTTAAAAAGCGATCGATGACATCAATTACTTGCACGTCCCAAGGATCGATTTCTCCCTGTTGGGCCAAATCGATCAACAGGGCGATCCCCGCATCTTTTAGAGAGGCTACCTCCAGATTTGGCAACCCCGATTTATCCTCGGTCGAGTCAACTGTCATAAATTTTAATCTGACTGAAACAATTGTCAATTCGTAATTCGCAATTCGCAATTGTTAATTTTGAGGTCAAATCCTGCTTTTCAACAGGAAGTTAATTGCGAATTGTCAACGGTTAATTGCGAATTGATTTGACTGGTAAACGAGGAGGAGCGATCGACATACCTGTCCCGATGGGGAAAATAATTTACTGAGCCATAACTTCTATAGTATCTTTTTCCGACGATCGCGGGCTAGAAGCTGGGGGTAGCCGATATTGTTGAATTTCTGCTTTGTAGCGTTCGACATCTTGCTCTAGTTCTTGAATCCGCACTTCTTGTTCTTGATTTTGAACGATCGCTTCTTGAGATTGAACCAAAACTTGCCATTTATTCCAAAGATGGAAAAACCAAGCAGCCACAGCCCCAATCCCCATGGCCAAGATTAATTCGACGCACAGAGGGGCTTGTACGTCTTTGAGATGGAAAAACGTAATGGTGACAGGCTGGGTATTTTCTAAGCCAAATATGACAAAGCCCAGACAGACAACAAAAATCATCACAAAATTGAGTTGTCGCATTGACGCTCGATCCTCCTTAAATAGCAACGATCGGGGGCAAACAAGAGAAATAACCAGTTACCCACTTTTTTTAGGTGTAACCTTCATCAATCCATATTATGGGCGATCGACTAAAGTTTAGCTATCTTAGAGCCAAGAAAAAAGGGGTGATGGGGTGATGGGGTGATGGGGAGAAAACTAACTCCTGACTTCTGACTTCTGACTTCTGACTTCTGACTTCTAAGATAGGGCTACTCGAAAACCGATGATCCCCAGCTTTGTACCCAAGTCGAGTTTGAGACGATGGGCGCTGCGACAGCAAGCCGCGTCGTCGTTCCAAGAACCACCGCGTAAGGGGCGAAATGTCAGATTTCCACCATACAACCAGGTGCTACCATCGGTTGGGGCATTGTTGTAATTGTCATGCCAAGTATCGCCGCACCATTCCCAGACTAGCCCGTGCATATCGTATAAGCCAAAAGGATTAGCACGAAAACTACCTACGTCTGTTGTCTCCTGACGATATATTCCTGGTGGGCTTAGAGTAGAACTCTGCGTGCCATTAAAATTAGCAAATTCTGTAGTAATTACTTCCCCTAAGCTAAAAGGCGTTGTGGTTTCCGCACGAGCGGCATATTCCCACTCAGCCTCGCTGGGCAATCGATAATTTTTGCCAGTTTTTTGAGAGAGTTTTTGACAAAATTCCTGAGCTTTATACCAAGAAATACTTTCTACCGGCCGCTTTGAACCTTTAAACCGAGATGGATTGTTACCCATTACAGCCTGCCACTGAGCTTGAGTAATCGGGTACTTACTTAAAAATAAAGGCGAGATATTAACTTGATGTTGGGGAAGTTCAAACTTAGTTCGCCCAACTTCAGTAGGTGGAGAACCCATCGTAAAAGTACCGCGAGGCAGCGATACCATTTCTAAATTTACTTCGTCATTTAACTCTTCGGTAAAAAACTCGGCTTCGGCAACTCTAATGAACTTTTTAACGAATCCTTTCGTGCCAGATCCTACAGATTTATATCCGATCTTTAAGGTTATGACTTCAAAATCAAAGTGTTCGATGATGAAGATCGGAGCAGTCGGTCTGATGGGTGGATTTGCTATCCTTGCCTCTCCTGCAAGCTGCGCCATTGTCGGTGGGCTAGCTGGCTTAGGAATTGCTTGAGAGTTTAAAGCCGCCAGCACTTCTTCAGCCGATTGATAGCGTTCTTTGACCAAATTTGACAGCAATCTATCTAAAATTTGTTCTAATTGCCAGCTAATATCGTTACCTGGAGGCAGTTGAGAACGCCACAACCAACGACCTTCTAAATCGTCATAAAGAGGATTTGTTCCATCATCTTCTGGCAACCAACCAGTTAGTAAAATAATACAAGTAACCGCTAAACTGTATAAGTCACTTGCTGGATATGTTTTCCCTCGCAGTTGTTCCAAAGGGGCATATCCTGGCGTACCTACGGTAGTCCCGGCTTGGGTGGCTATATTACCAGTTCCCTTTCTAGCAACTCCAAAGTCAATTAATACTAATTTGCCATCAGTTTGACGGCGAATGATATTTTCTAGCTTAATATCGCGGTGAATAACGTTATGGTCGTGGATAAATTGGAGAACTGGCAATAAGTCCTTGAGTAATTCGCGAATTTTAGATTCTGTGAAAGTTCCCTCTAGCTCTAATTCCTCTTTTAAAGTTTGTCCTTTAATAAATTGCTGTACCAAGTACAAACAAGCGTTTTCCTCAAAGTAAGCTAAAAGAGTGGGAATTTGGGGGTGTTCTTCTAGTTGCAGCAGCCGTTCGGCTTCTTGGTTAAATAGTTCGGTGGCTTTTTCCAGAATTTGAGGGTTGCTTCGCAGTTCTGGCGCTGGGGCGAATTGCTTGACGACGCAGGCAGCATTACGCCTGTCAACATCTTCGGCTAAATAAGTTTTCCCAAATCCTCCTTGCCCTAGAGGACGCACGATCCGAAAGCGACCCCGTAACAGGGCGATCGCTTGACCGCAACTTTGGCAAAATTTAGTATCAGGCGGGTTTTGCGGTCTTTCGCAGTCAGGATTGAGACAATAGCTCATCAGCGGTGGAGAGAGTCGATTTAATCAAATCTTAGGATCTATTCTGCCCATTTTGCCAAGAATAGTATAAGGCAGGAGTTCAGGAGTTCAAGCTTCGGCTACGCTCAGCTTGAAGGAGTTGAGGAGTTCAGAAGTTCAGGGGTAGAGACGTTCAGGAGTTCGGAATTAGAAATTCGGAGTTCGGAGTTGAAGGAGTGTGGAGCGTTAAATTCTCCTCTCCTTTCCCTGCTTCCCCTGCTTCCCCTGCCCCCACTCTCCCCATGCTGCCGTTGGGTTCAGGCTTTTTTAACACGGCTTGCACGAACCCTCGGAATAAAGGATGGGGAGTGCTAGGACGAGATTGAAATTCTGGATGGAACTGAGTACCGATAAAGAAGGGGTGATTCGATAGCTCGATGATCTCTACTAAGCGACCGTCAGGAGACGTACCGCCGATCGCATAGCCGTGTTCTAGCAACAGGTGGCGATAGGCATTGTTAAACTCGTAGCGGTGGCGGTGGCGTTCGTAAACCACTTCTTCTCGATACAGCTTGAAAGCTAGGGTATTAGGGGCTAAACGACAAGGACATAAACCCAGTCGCATCGTCCCCCCTAGATCCACTACGTCTTGCTGTTCTGGTAACAGGTTGATGACTGGATTTGGAGTCTGAGGATCGAATTCGGCACTGTGAGCATCGGCGATCCCAGCGACATTTCTCGCCCATTCGATCGCCATGCACTGCATTCCCAAGCACAATCCTAAGAAGGGAATCTGTCGTTCGCGGGCAAATTTAATCGCGGCAATTTTGCCATCGACACCTCGAATCCCAAAACCGCCGGGAACGATTACGCCACCGACATCGCCTAAATAAGATTCGGCACCATGTGCTTCTATATCTTCCGAGTTCACCCAACGCAACTTCAGGCTGCTATTGGCTGCCATGGCGGCGTGGCGCAAAGCTTCGATTACAGACAAGTAGGCATCGGTTAATCTGACGTATTTGCCCACAATGGCAATTTCAATTTCGTGAGTCGGGTGGTAAAGACTCTCTACTAAGGTTTGCCAAGGGGTTAAGTTGGGTTGCCGCTGTTCGAGTTGCAACAGTTCCAATACTTGTTGTGCCAGTCCTTCCCGTTCCATCATCAAAGGCACTTCGTAGATGCTGTTGGCATCTTGGGCGGTGATGACGGACTCAACTGGCACGTCGCAAAATTCCGATACCTTTTCCTTCATGCCTAACGCCAGAGGGCGATCGCACCGACAGACTAAAATATCTGGTTGAATCCCGATCGATCGCAGTTCTTTAACCGAGTGCTGCGTCGGCTTGGTTTTCATCTCTCCGGCTGAAGTAATCCACGGCATCAGAGTGACGTGGACGTAGATGACATTATTGCGTCCGACATCTTTGCGAAATTGCCGAATGGCTTCTAAAAATGGCAGCGATTCGATATCTCCTACCGTACCGCCAATTTCTGTAATTACGACATCGGGATGAGTGTTTTTCGCCACCCGCTGGATGCGCTCTTTGATCTCGTTGGTAATATGGGGAATTACTTGCACTGTGCCCCCTTGATAGTCGCCTCGCCGTTCTTTGTTGATTACAGCTTGATAAATCGAGCCAGTGGTAACGCTGTTGAGGCGAGACATGGAGGTGTCGGTGAAGCGTTCGTAGTGTCCTAAATCTAGGTCAGTTTCGGCCCCATCTTCGGTGACGAATACTTCCCCGTGTTGGAACGGACTCATAGTTCCCGGATCGACGTTCAGATAGGGGTCGAGTTTGAGAATAGAAACGGAATAATCGCGAGACTTCAGCAGCCGTCCGATGCTAGCTGCCACGATCCCTTTGCCAATGCTAGAAACTACCCCGCCCGTAACAAATACAAATTTAGTCATAAAATATTTAGCAGCAAAACCATTTACTATCGTAGGGGCATCCCACTCGATCTTCAACTTAGAAGTTCAGGAGTTCAGGAGTTTAGAAGTTTTGGAAGTGTGAAGTGTTGAGTGTTGAGTGTTGAGTTAAAAATTCTCTCCCCATCGCCCTCTCGCCCTCCTCGCCCTCTCCCTACTGAGTAGAGTTGAGTTTTTGTTGGACTAAATCTAGGTTCTGTTTGGCTTTCAGAAAGTCTGGCTCGATTCTGAGGGCTTCGTTAAATGACTCTTGTGCCTCCTCATATCGCTGCAACTTAAATAGCACTTCGCCTTTGAGGTTCCAGCTTTCGGCGTTGTCGGGAAACGCATTCGTGGCATCCATAAAGGCTGCTAGGGCTTCTCGATCGCGCGATAATTGTTGTAAAGCTTTGCCTTTGCCCAATAAAGCCTCCAGTAACCCCGATCTAATTTCGAGCGCTCGATCGAAAGAGCGCAGCGCGGCTCGATACTGTTTCAAGCCATTGAGGGCCAAGCCTTTTCCCGCCCAAGCTTCAGCTAAGTTAGAATTAATGGCGATCGCTCGATCGAAGGCAGTAATAGCATCGGGGTAACGTTGCAATTCTACTAAAGCTCTGCCTTGGTAAAACCAGCTTTCAGGGACATTGGGGTTAATTTTGAGGGCGCGTTCCGAGATCGCTACCGCTCTGTCATAGCGTCCTAACAATATCAGAGTAGAGGCGTAGTAAGTTAAAGCCTCAGCAGATTGCGGTTGAATTTCTACTGCTTTTTCAAACGCTTTATTGGCTTCTAAGTTAGCTTCTGAATCGTTATTCGATGAGGAGCGAGTTGCCCCTAGTTGGTACCAGGCTAGACCTTTACCATACCAAGCGTCAAAAGATCTGGGGTCGATCGCCATAGCTTTATCGAAAGCCTCGATCGAGTCTTGGTATCTAGACAAATTATAGAGCGCCTTTCCTTTACCATTCCAAGCTGGCAAAGATTTAATATCGATTTCTAAAGCTTTCTGAAATTCTGTCAGGGCTTCATCGTACCGCTTCAATTCAATTAATCGATCGCCTTTCTTCTGTAATTCGCTGGCGCTATCGCTGGGCAACACTCCTACGGGATTTTTAGTGGGTGAGGAGAAGAACATGGGCGCTAAGATCCCTAACCCAAAAACTGCCAGCACTACTGGAATTGCTACCAGATACCTTTGCTTGACAAAACTCAGCCCTTGTTGCCACCAAGGTTTTGGCTCTGGCTGCAATAATTTTTCTATATCTTTGAGGACTTCATCGACAGTTTGGTAGCGATCTAAAAAATGCGATCGCACCATCTTATCGATAATATCTGCTAGCTTTTTACTGACTTGGGCGCGTCGCTGCCAATCGATTTCGCCACTTTGGTTATCTATGGGTAAATGATCTGGATATACCCCAGTTAAGGCTTGAATTGCCGTCATGCCTAAAGCGTAGATGTCGCTGCTAAATCGCGGTATTCCTGCTAGTTGTTCTCTCGCCATATAACCTGGCGAACCAATCACCCGCGTAAAAGTCGTTTGTCCGCCAGTATTTAGTGCTAAGGCTTGAACTTGCTTCACCGCGCCAAAATCGATCAAAATCATCTTGCCATCTCGATCGCGCCTCATTAAATTGCTAGGTTTAATGTCGCGGTGAATGACGTTATTTTGATGTACGAATTTTAAGATTAGAAGCACTTCTGTTATCATTTCTAAAACTCGTGCTTCTGTCATTTGGTTGCCAGCAGAAATCTGTTCGCTAAAGGTCGTACCTTCAACGAATTCCTGCACTAAATAAAATTCTTGATTTTCCTCAAAATAAGCTAGCAAGTCGGGAATTTGAGGATGTTCTCTGCCTAACTTGGCCAATACCTCAGCTTCTTGCATGAATAGCATTTGTGCTTCTCGCAAGACATCGGGGTTATTGGTACTGGGTTTTAATTGCTTGACTACTACTTGCCGATTCATTACTCGCAGATCTTGGGCGATGTAAGTCTTGGCAAATCCTCCCTGCCCTAAAGGCTGGACAACTCGATAACGTCCGTCTAGAATTCTTCCCACCATTTTAACTGCCTACTGCCGTCACGCGGCAGTCAAAGTTCTGAGGGGATAAACATTTGGCAAACAACCCTGGATTCACGCGATGATGAAAAGGCAAGCTGTTACGTACTTAAATTACATCTTCTCGCGACAGAAATCTAATCCTGAAACTCTTCTTCTGCATCCAGGTTTAGATGTTTCTTTTTCCCCTTGTCAGTCAATGGTAGGCAATATAAGTCTCTCAGCGATTTTCTGACTCAATCGCCAGTCAAACAAAACCTTCTCAGCAACTTCTGTTACTTAGAAAAATCTGAACCGGAAACCGCGAGCTTGATCTACTGGGGTACTACCTGGAGGGCGACGCACTGTATTACCTGGATTAGAGCGGTTCCGAGAGCGGCTGCCTCTAGTTACCACATCGTCGGTATCTTCGGCGTTGACCTCAGTATTTTCCGACCGATCTTGGGTGTTATCGGTGCTAGGAGTATCGGTTTGTTGGTTCGTGGTGTCGGTGTTAGCATCGACAGTGGGAGAAGTACCTAAGCCGAAATCACCAGCTAGAGCAGCAGATGGTAAAAACCCTACCGCACTAGCGACGATCGCTGAGGTAGCTAAAAATAATATCTGTTTAGATAACATAAACTCCCCCTGATAACATATATTTCCTATTTTAGCTCTACAAAATAATCCTTGGCAATTTCTGAATGTGACAACTAGTTTTACAAATCTTTACAAAGAGAAAAGGAAGATGCGCCTGCCTTCTTGTGGGATAGGCATCTTGCCTGCCCGCTCTCAGAGGACAGCCCAGAGGGCTATCCTATAAGTCAGGGAAAATAATAACTGCTACCAGAGCGATCGCGTCTAAATCCCCCTAGATCGCCGCTAAAGAATCGGTTGCAGCGGCGGCAGAGTGGGGAGAACGCCGACCTTTAATTGCCATTTTCACCCCGCCAGCGGGCGAGAGGGTGAGTCCGCGACGCGCCGGACGCACGGGACGAGCATCAGCTAGCCCTAATTCCCACTCGGACAAAATCGTTGCCAGGACTAATTTCATTTCAAACTGGGCGAACGCCATGCCAATACAGCGGCGACTGCCGCCACCAAAGGGCAAGTATTCATAAGCAGAAAACTGCCTTTCCAGAAAGCGTTCCGGACGAAAACGGCTCGGTTCGGGATATAAATCCGATCGATGGTGGGTGAGATAAATACTACCCAAGACGATCGCTCCTGGCTCGATCTGGTAATCCATCAGATTGACTGGAACTTTCGGCACTCGCGGAAAAGTTATCATCCCTACCGGATAAATTCGCAGGGTTTCGCAGCAGACAGCGTTGAGATAGGGCAATTTCATGATGGCACCGTCGCCTGAAGCCTCGCCCAAACTATCTAGTTCCGCCATCAATTTTTGCCGCACTTCTGGCAGCTTGTGAATCCAGTAAAATGCCCAGGCTAAGCCTGAAGCTGTAGTTTCATGTCCTGCAACCAACAACGTCATTAACTCATCGCGCAATTCGACATCGGTTAGCCCTTCACCTCGATCGTCGCGGGCTGACAGCAACAAGCTGAGAATATCGGTACGAGATGGATCGAGATTCTCTCGACGTTCTCGAATCTCGCTGTAAATCAGTTCGTTTATCAGCCGTTCTTTGTGCAAAAAACTCCCCCAAGGACTCCACGCCCCCAAATCTTTTTGCATCCAAGGGAAAAATAGCAAACTGGCGCGAACTGGAGAACCAGTTAAATCCAAGATCTCAGTTAAGAGTTTTTCCAATTGCTGGTAGCGCTGCCCTTCATTGATGCCAAATACAGCTTTTAAAATTACTGCCAGCGAGATCTTTTGCATCTGCGATCGCATGGAAAAAGATCGATCGCCGTAGGTAGAGGCAGCTTCATTCATTACTTGTCGGGCCAGATCGCAGACGATCTTTCCATAAGCCCGCATTCGTTCGCCGTGAAATGGTGGTAAGAGTAACTGGCGTTCCCGCCGATGGCGATCGCCGCTTAGGGAAATCAAAGATTGCTGTCCTAGCAAAGGGGTAAAGATAGCGTTGAGTTCGCCAGGGGCCTCGAATTGCTTGGAGTCTAAAACTTCCTGCATCGCCTGGGGATGGCTGACAAACACTAGCGGTCTAAAGTTCAAACCTACTGGCAGCGTAAACACATCCCCATATTTTTCGGCACTGCGTTCCATGGTTTCTAAGGGGTTAAGAATCCATTGGATTGTCTGTAGCAGTGGAGGTGTTTTGGGACCGTCGGGCAGTTTCATAGCAGTCTCTGCTTGGTGGTTTTTTTCTAAGCTAGCAATTGTTAGAGCGAGAATGCAAAAGTTTAGGAGTTGAGGAGTTCAAGCTTCGGCTACGCTCAGCTTGAAGGAGTTCCGAATATAGAAACGCGAGATCTCCCGTATTTACACAAGTTTGGCAGTAGGGGCGCAATCCTTCAGCAAGGTTAGGAACAGCTTTGCGTCCGTAGAGAAATCAAAATTATTTTGAACAAAAAACGAATAAAAAATGACCAAATATCGAACATCGATCGAACTGGAAAATGAGTAATTAACTAATAAAAACTATAGCTGAAAACGAGCCTGCATCTAACTCATTATTTTGCTATTTAGCTATTTGGATGTAGAGATCGAAATTATTTCAGGAGATAGTTTTCATGAGAATTTTATCAAAGGCGATTGCCAAAAAACTAGCTACTCTGACAGTGGTTGGCGCGGGCAGTCTTTGTAGTCTTTTTGCCAGTATCAGCCCTACTTTCAGTCAAACTCTATCCCCCAGGCTGTCTTGTCCTGGATTGCCCAACAATGTATCGATCCTCACTTTAAGTAGTGACAATACTTTATATACCTACAACCCTTCAGTTGGGTTTGTTAACCCTCGGCGGATAAATAATGGCATTAATGGTGGCAATTTCATTGGGATTGATTTTCGGCCGGCAGACGGCAGACTTTACGGGTTGACTGATACAGACCAAATCTACATCATCGATCCAGTTATGGGAGGAGCCAAACTAGTCAGCATCCTCACCACTACTTTTGATGGTGGTTTCCAATCTTTAATGGATTTCAACCCTAGCGTCGATCGATTGCGATTAATCGGCAGTAACGACCAGAATTTGGCAGTTAACGTCGATACGGGTGGGGTTACTGCCCAAACGACGTTGACATATGCTCCTGGCGATCGCAATCAAGGAGTCAATCCCAGCGTTACGGCTGGGGCTTATAATAACAACTTTGCTGGAGCGCCCCAAACCGTCCTTTACAACATTGACGGTGAAAAAGACGTTTTAACGATTCAAAATCCGACTGCTAATGGGGTTAATGTCACCGTAGGTTCCTTAAACTTTAATGCGGCTCCCAATGCGGGGTTAGACATTTTTTCTACCCCTCAAGGCGCGAACGCCGCAGTCGCAGTTTCTGACACTACTTTGTATTGTATTAACCTCACCACCGGAGCGGCAACATCGGTATTTCCCAACACTGGCAGGATTAATACAGTTCCCAACGTCCCGAATGGGGGCTTTATTGACGTTGCTATCTCGCCCGTGCAGTTACCCGCAGGGCCGGTTTTTGGCAGCGTCGCGCCCACTAGCGGTTCTCCAGGAACAACCGTTTTTATCGCTGGTTTCAACTTTAATAATTCCAGCGTATTTTTCAATGGGGTCAAAGCTCAAATTCAATCTGAGACTCCCACCCTCCTAACCGTGACTGTACCCCAAGGAGCGACAACCGGACCGATTACCATCACCACTCCAGCGGGGACGACTACCAGCAGTCCGGGAGTGTTTACGGTAGTTCCAGCAGCACAAACCCAACAGCAATAACTAGCTGTTTGCTTTTACCTGTTCTTGTGGCATAGCCCTCTGGGCTATCCCTATCAAGTGGGTAAGATTGCTACTGATTCTAATCTTCTAATTCCCGCACGTAATTTTCCGATTTACCGCCGCTTTTGCTGATGAGGCGAATCGATTCGATTTGAATCGACTTTTCTAGTGCCTTAGCCATATCGTATAGCGTCAAAGAAGCGATCGATACAGCGGTTAAAGCTTCCATTTCTACGCCCGTTTCAGCTTTGGTAGTGACGGTAGCCCGGATTTGATATCCCGGCAGTTGGGCATCGGGAGTAATATGCACTTCTACCTTATGCAGCGGTAGGGGATGACAGAGAGGAATTAGCTGCGATGTCTGTTTGGCTGCCATAATCCCAGCCACTCTGGAAATTGCCAAAACGTCGCCTTTGGGTGCATTCCCAGTTTGGATGGCGGCAAAGGTAGTCGGTAACATCCGTACTTGAGCCGCAGCTACCGCCTGACGTTTGGTTGGTTCTTTGGCAGAAACGTCTACCATGCGAGCTTCTCCTCGATCGTTGAGGTGGGTTAGCTGTCGCTCTAGGGGAATATTTTCTTTCATTGTGCGTCATCGCGAGGGAATGTGATACTATAGATATCTGCTAAGGGCTTGTAGCTTAGTGGATTAGAGCGTGTGGCTACGGACCACAAGGTCGGGGGTTCGAGTCCCTCCAAGCCCGTCTTCTTGAAGTGTATAGCGTTAAGGGTAGCGAGTGGAGTAAGTAACTTCCCCTACTAGCTTGGAAATAAAAATGGCAACTTAACACTATATTCTTTTACCTTCTTATTTATTAAGATCCCCTCAGTTGCGATTTTGCCAACCGTAAGAGAAATTGTGGACTTAGCTAAATTCGTTGTCTCAAACGGATGAACTCTCACAACAAGTTGCCGACAATGCAGAACGCGCTGTTGACCAACTAAGAAAGCGTTCCAACGATGCACTTGACTACTCTGAATTGAGTCTATCGATCGTCGAAGAAATGCTCGCCGAAGCTTCTGCTTTCATCGCTGATATGCCTGACGATCGAATCGATGCCCTGGTTCATTTGCTCGGTTGCTACATCCTCGAAGTTGGGACTGACGTACTGTATGTTTGAGTTTTGCGCCAACACATCGATCGCCAGTGTGGCATAACAAACAAATATTTTGTCAATAAGAAAGTGGAATTCGGATAGTAATTAAATCAAAAGGAGTCGATCGATGTTAGAAAACGCCAGTTTTCAGCAAGAAATGTTCGAGCAAATTCACAAAAAAGAAATTTTCGATCGAGTCAAATCTTATGCCTATAACTACATGGATACCGTAGGCGATCGAAATGCGTTCCCGACGGATGAGGCAATTAAAGCTTTAGATATCTTTGACGAACCTCTGCCACAAATACCGATCGCTCCAGATGAAATTCTGCGATGGTTGCACGAGTATGGCTCGCCTGCAACCGTAGCTCAAACTGGCGGCAGGTACTTCGGCTTCGTCAATGGAAGCTCGGTTCCCGTCGCTCTAGGGGCTAAATGGCTGGCAGATGTATGGGATCAAAACGCGGCACTATATGTCATGTCTCCAATCGTTTCTCAGCTAGAATATATCTGCGAAAAATGGGTAGTCGAACTCCTTACTCTGCCGCTGGGTACGGCTGCGGGCTTTGTCGGCGGGACTTCAACCGCAACACTGTGCGGGCTGGCTGCTGGGCGCAACGAGTTGCTAAAACGCTTGGGTTGGGATGCGAACGCAGATGGGTTGTTTGGAGCGCCAAACCTGCGGGTTATAATGAGCGATCGCGCCCACGCTACAGTATTCAAGGCTCTCGGATTGTTAGGTCTTGGCAGAAAACGCGTGGAATTAGTGCCGACCGATTCTCAAGGACGAATAATAGCCGACACAATGCCGCAGTTAGACGATCGCTGCCTGGTCATCGCTCAAGCTGGTAATGTCAACTCTGGTGCATTCGATCCCATCGACGAGATTTGCGATCGCGCCCAGGTTGCGGGTGCTTGGGTTCATATTGACGGAGCCTTTGGACTGTGGGCTGCTGGCTCGCGAACTAAAAAACATCTGACTCGTGGCATCGAAAAGGCCGATTCGTGGTCTGTTGACGCTCATAAAACTCTTAATGCTCCCTACGATTGCGGCCTGATTTTATGCAAACATCGCGAAGTTCTCCTTTCAGCCTTGCAGGCAACGGCTTCATATATTCTCAATAGCGATCGACGAGATGGGATGCAGTATACGCTCGATATGTCGCGGCGATCGCGAGTGGTTGAATTGTGGGCAACGTTAAAATGCCTGGGAAAAGAGGGTGTGGAAGAATTAGTCGATCGCCTTTGCAGTCATGCCGAGCGATTTGCCCAGGATCTGCGATCGGCAGGATTTCGGATTTTAAATGATGTTGTCTTCAATCAAGTTCTTGTCGCTGGCAACACACCAGAACTGACGCAGGCGACATTAGAGAATATCCAAAAGTCGGGGGAATGCTGGTGCGGTGGAGCCATCTGGAATGGCGAGCTAGTTATCCGCATTAGCGTCTGTTCTTGGGCGACAACAGCGGCTGATGTCGAACGTTCTGTAGCTGCTTTCGTTAAAGCTAGGAACGTAGAAGTGTTGTAGATTATAAATAACCAAACGTTCGGACACTAATAAGCTAGTGACAGCCAAAACTCCTGCTAAATCTAAGTTAGGTCAAAAGGGTAGCCGAGAGCTAATCCTGGAAGTTGCTATGAACTTATTTACCCAAAAAGGCTATGAAGGCACATCGATCGATGACATTCGTGAAGTAGCAGGGTTCAAGTCAAAAGCCAGTCTTTACAATCACTTTAAAAACGGTAAGGAAGAGATTTCTAACGCTTTGACAACCAGGATTCTGGCGCAGATAGAGCAAGTTATCTTGAGAGCTTACCAATCGGCGAACAGCAATCCCCTACCACAATTTATTGCTGTCTTTCAAGCTTATATTCAGTGGGGACTAACTCATCGTCAAGAGTTTGCCTTCCGCATCATTAAGGCACAGGAAATTAGAATGTTGACCGGACAGTATGATTACTTAAGCACTCATCCTTCACTAATTTATCCTTTAATAGAAAAAATAATTAAGCAATTACGAACAGAAAAGTATCCCGTTCGTCAAATTGCTGATGCAGCATTGTTTCATATGCTAATTGGCGCGATCGCTAGGGCTGTAATCGATCGAGATGCCTTCGGAGAGATCGATATACCAGAGCAAGTCGAACAAGTATTGCAGGTGTGTCTGGGGATTCTGTTTAGCGAACCTCCTGAAGCTTTAAGTTAACTTTTGCAACAAGAACGTTCGTTCGTATGCTCGCACTATATACTTTAAAAATAATTTCCTGACAACTTGAGGAACAAAAAAATGCTCAAACTCAGGTACATCGCGCTTATTTCGGCAGTTCTAGCACCACTAGTAGCTACCAGCGGTAACGCACCACTCGATATCGATGATGTTAGAGCATCGTTCGCTGTTTCCAAGACTGAGAGCCTTCGATCGTTACTGTAAGTTGGGTCGCGCTAAAGCTTATTTTTTTACCGCACTTATGAACGATCGGACGTTCTTATAATTGTTAAAAATTCTCTGCGTGCTAGTGCAATTTAGCGATCGCCGACAGAAATAGTGAATTCTTATGAACTCACGTTTATCAGAAGCTCGTGCATATATCGTTAAAATTGTCCCAACTATCTCTTAAGCAGCTTCGATCTGTGTAAATCTCACATAACTTACGATCTCGGCTTCTATAACTTTCATTTGTAACTTAATCGGAGCTAAAGAATGAAACAATCAAATCATCTCGCATTGGCAAAATATATTGAAGTTAAACATATCGTTGTTCTAGCATCTTTGGTATCTTTCATTGGTTTAGCCAATAACGCTCAAGCTCAGGGCGACCCTTTCATTAATCCACCTATCATACCTGGAGCGCCCAACTTGCCGATTATTCCTGGAGTGCCAGAGCCAGGATATTCTGCACCTTCATCCGATCCCTTACGCTTTATTTCCTCTTCTCCAAAACAGTTCAGATTGTGTAACAGAAGCAACGCTCGCCAAGTATCTGTAGCTTACGCCTACTATAACGGTCAAAGCTGGGTCAAACGAGGCTGGTATACAATCCTTAGAGGACAATGCTCGACCTTAACTAAGATCTATAGTCGGTATGTCTACTTTTATGCTGAGGGCAGCCAAGGAGAAAAATGGAGTGGAAATAGGCCGTGGTGCGTACATCCAACAGCCAGATTTTCTCTTCCTATGCGCCCTGTGAATGAGTGTATTACTCCTTACGAACTCCGACCATTTGTAGGGGTCGATACTGGTAAAGCTCGTCAATGGACGCACAATCTTGGACTGTAAGCTCTATCTATAGGGGTGCAATCTAATTTAACCAAGACTATTTCATTTTTATGAATTAGCGAAAATATTATGATACTTAACACCATTAAAAACGTTGCTATTGTTGGAGGCACGCACGGTAATGAATTTACGGGAGTCTATCTCGTTAAAAAGTTCGATCGCCTGCCGCACTTAATTCAAAGATCTAGCCTTGAGGTCTCAACTCTCTTCGCTAATCCGAAAGCATTTGAGGTCAACAGGCGGTACATCGATCGAGACTTAAATCGCTGTTTTCTTCGCCAAGATTTAGAAAACCCCACTTTTTCGAGTTATGAAGATCGGCAAGCAAAAATTATTAACCAAAAGTTAGGCAAAAAAGGCGCTCCAAAAGTAGATTTTATTATAGATTTGCACAGCACCACCGCCAATATGAAACTGACAATTATCCTCACAACTAGTCATCCATTCAATCTTGGTTTAGGCGCTTATCTGAGTTGTATTAATCCCTTAGTTAAGATTTGTTTGCTCAGATCTGGTGTGGATAGTCACGTTCTAAGCTCGATTTGCGAACTAGGTTGTGTCATTGAAGTAGGTGCGATCGCTCAAGGAGTTTTAAATGCCACCCTATTTCAACAAACTGAGGCCCTAATTCAGTCAATTTTAGATTATTTAGAAGCCCATAACCAAGGCAGACCGCTGCCAGTTCCTTCTGAGTTGACTTGTTATCGATATCTCGAAGCGATCGATTATCCCAGAAACGAACAGGGAGAACTGCAAGGAATGATTCACCCCCACCTTCAGTTTAAAGACTACGAACCTCTAAATCCAGGCGATCCGATGTTTTTGACTTTTGATGGAGAAGCGATCGCTTATGAAGGTAAATCGACTGTATATCCAATATTCATCAACGAAGCAGCCTACTACGAGAAAGGAATCGCCATGTGTTTGACCGAACGAGTTACAGTCCAAACTTAAATAAATCGCTCATTAAAGTGGTATCAAAAATTTTCAATCTTGAAGTACGAACGTTCGTTTACAAAACTATGAACTATAGCTTAGCTTTTACCAATCGCTTCGTAGTGGTATATATTTTTCCACCACAAAACGCATTCCAGCAATCTTGTATTGTCAGTTTTCTCTCCTATTTAAATCATTTTTGTCATTACATTATTATTGACGATATTGAGCGATTTATAAATTTCGATCGGCAAAACTATATCAGCATTTTTATGGTTTGTTCGCTCGATAACTTTAAATGCTTGCAGAAGCTAGGCCGTCTTAATTTTAGCCTCAATATTGTTGCTTACTTCCTTGCAAGTGAAGAATTTCAGCAAGTTAACTGCAAGGATTTTCGCGTGCCCATCAAAGCCTTGGGTTTTAAAATGATATATCCTGACAGATACCAGCAAGGAATATTCTATCCAAACAATCAGAAGATCTTAGATACCATTTATTATAAAACCACGAGGAATAAGTATAAAAATATCAAGGTTGGCGAGCAGATTCCAGCTGGCGATCGCGTCTATCTCAAAGAGAAATTAGCTGAAATTAAAAAAATTGGCTCGTATTTTCAAGAAATGAAATTAAATGATACCGATCCTGTTGCTGGCGCTATTGCCATGAGGCTGGGAGATGGTATATTAATCAATGCCTCCAGCACTGATAAATATAATATTACAGAAGATCGAATTTGCTATGTAGAAAAATACTTGCCGAAAACCAATGAAATTTATTGGACTGGCACGCATATACCTTCATCAGAAACTGCTGTAGCATTCTTGGTTTTTGCAGAATTTCCCGCAGCTAATATTCTGCTTCACTTTCATGATAAGCGCATGACTTATGCACAGCAGTTAGCGCCATATCGAACCAGTAAATACGTTACTTATGGCACTCCTGGGGAGGCAAGAACTATAGTTCGCAAGCTAAAAGAAACAGGTAATTTTGCTATTGCCTGCGGTCATGGAGAATTTGCGATCGCATCAAATTTGGCTGAGGCACAAGCAAATATTAACAAAATTGTCGCCCTAATTTCTTAATTTAGTTATCGGGCGATCGCTATATTGAAGTAGGTCGAGCAAGTGTTACAGGAGTGTAGGGGAATTCTTTTTTTACAACTAGGGGGATATGAAAATCTGTCAGAGATGCTCGATCTAGTAGAGGGCTTTATTGTTCGATATGACGAGACACCTTTAGAAGCGATGATTAGACTAGTCCAAGAAAACCAACTAGTTTTTTTGGGTTAATCTCGCATTAGCATAGCATTTTTTATGAAATACTGGAGATAAAAACAATGCGACATATTAATGGGCAAGGAAATTTGATATTACAAGCGAAGGTTGATTGAAATACTTGCTCGTCACACCGGACAACAGATCGACAAGCTCTCTCAAGATACAGAACGAGATTTTTTATGTCTGCTCAAGAGGCTCAAAAATATGGACTAATCGATGCAGTAATCGAACAGCTACCATCATCAAATCAATCTAGACCATAATAGTAATTAGCGGTCGTTCGCGCAGCGTATGCGGAATACGTATCGCTAGGGCAAAAAGCATTCATTCGTCCAGCAACCGTGCAAACCGTAAGGAATGTGATGCTTGAGGTGCAATCGTGCCAATAAACTTAAATCTCTTCCATCTAAAATGACGAGATCGGAACGGTTATTAACCCCATCGTAAACCAGGTTGAACACCCAGCCGTCATCTTCTTGAGTTGCATTAGGACGCGGAACGAAAATTGGTTCTCCATTGAAGCCGTGCGGTGCTGCACTCCAAAGATGGCGATCGCCTGTTTCTAGATCGAGTTTCAGTATAGCTTGCAAAGGGGTATTTCCTTCAGGAATATCGGCCGCACCAAGAAACACGTAACGGTGAGGTTGTGCGACTTTTTGGGGATTAATCACTGGAAACTCGCAGCAGCGACTTTCTAATAGTTCCCGTCCCATAGTTTGAGTTTTCAAGTTAATCCGAAATCGCCAAAGTTGTCCTGGGTCCATCTTCGGAAAATCGACTTTGAGAAAATCTTCTCCTGGTTCGAGGATGAAAAAAGATTCGTAGCAAATTGAATCTACACAGATTTCATCCCCTTCCTCGAAGGCATTAGCATGATGGTAGATAAAACCCGATTTGCCTTTAATCTTCAGCATCGGTTTAGCAGGGTCGCGGGGAATTACTAATACTTCAGTCGGGCGATCGGGGCGAAACTTAATACACTGCCCTGGCCCCTTGAAACCAAATAAAAAAGGCAGCGGATTGAAATCGAGGGGATTATTAAACAGCAGGCAATAATTAGGCGTAACTACAAAATCGTGAATGAAAAGAAAGCCGCAATAATTATGAGTGTAGCGCCGTTTCAAAGTGCCTCTGAGGTCGGTTTCGTAAATAGCAATTTTGAACGGCAGACCGACTTCCAGCGCAAAGTTAACCAAAGTCGGATTATCTTTATCCCGGCTGCGATCGATCTTTGGGTGAGCGCCAAATGGTTTTCCTGGCGGCAAAAGCCCGTAAAAATCATCTTTGCCAATGGTTTCTAAAGTGTAGGGATCTAAACGATATGGTTCTGCTGCTTCCCATAAAGCCAGCAAGCGATCGCCCCAATAAATAACATTGGTATTGGCAATATTTTTTAATTTGATGTCAAACGCATTAGCCAACCAACCACCGGCTTTTTCAGTCCCAAATACGCCCCGATAGAGGATTTTGCCTGCTGCTCGTTCGTCCTCAAAGGCAGTTGTGCGAACTAAGCGATTGCGGAAATGGGCGCGACCTTCATTAAAAGCGATCGCGCATACCATACCATCGCCATCAAAGGGATGGTGGATGCGTTGACCGTTAACGTCGAACAAAGCCGGACCGTTGCGGAACAGCGTTCCAGTTAATTCTGCTGGAATCTGCCCTTCCACCTCATCGATCCAATAATCGTATTCATGCGGCTGCGATCGATAACCTTGTTCCCACTCTTCCATGTTATAGGGCAAGGCTGCGGTTGATGAATCGGCTTCCTCTTGCGACAGCATAGGTAGTTAAGTAATAGGTAATAGGTGGAAATTGTTACAGGTTAAGCGTTCGCGCAGCGTGTTGCTTTGCAACGTATCGCCACCACGAGCTTTTCCCACTTGCCAGAGGTTAAATCTGAGCTTTTCTTTAAGATTAAGCCCCTAACCGCAGTTTTGGTAGTGATAAAAAGTGTTAAAAAGTTAGGAGTTCAAAAGTTCAGGAGTTCAGGAGCTTAGAATGTCAGTTGTCAGTTGTTAATTTTCCCCTCTGCTCCCCATCTCCCCATCTCCCTCTCCTCAATCCAATCTCGTCACCCCATCTAAATAATCTCGTAAATGTCGATCGTGGTCGTGGGCCAGCTTGCCTGCTGGTAGATCGGTGAGAGGAAATGCTTGCACCTCAACGATTTCTGTTCGATCTTGCACCTGCATCTCGCCGCCTACATCTGCGGCTATGAGAACTGCGATCGAGTGCATTCTCGGATCGCGGTTTGGGGCTGAGTAAACCCCTACCAATCGGCGAATGTTGACTAATTCTAGCCCGGTTTCCTCGGCAAGCTCCCGTTGGATTGTAGCTGGAATATCTTCACCCCAATTAACTATACCCCCAGGTAAACTCCACCGCCCGTTATCCCGACGGCGAACCATAACAATTCGACCATCCGACAAAATCGGAATGATAGTAGTGCCAGTAACCGGATGGCGAAAAATCACGCCCAATACCGTCTGGAAAAATTTCCACGCTCGATTCATGAAGGTTTTCTAGGTAAAAGTGCTTTCTGCAAGACAACCACAACAGCTTAAGTACCTGTGGTAAGATAGTCAAATCAAGTGTCAAAAACTCTTAATATTTATAGCACCCCAAAACTATCGATGAGGTAAACATGGCAAAGCGCCGCAACCTTAAAAAAGAAAAGGCAGAGCGGAATCAAGCCTATGCTCGCAAGTTCCGGAAAAACCAAAATACAGGTCGATTCTTCAAAAACTACAACCAGAAAAGCACAAAAGCTGAGGAAGATGAAGACGAGTCTATGGGTGGTGGTGCCAGTGGTTAGGTACAAACGCACCCTACGCTAGTTTTTCCTAGAGACAGACAGCTAAAGCAGAGGCGATCGCTTCTTATAACATAGCATTTGCAACTGTTATCTAACATTATCCCACCCCAAATATTCCCAGAGCGGGCATAAAGCACGAAAGGATTTCACCCTCAAAGTGAAATCCTTTTCAGTTAGTTCCTTGGCGAACTAAAGCGCCTTTATGGTTCGTATTTCTCCGAAATTCAGTAGAGACGTAGCAGTGCTACATCTCTCTTCATTTAGATCTAAAATAGAATTAATTCTAAAATTCTAGCTAACGATCGTGTCTGGAGTCTTTGACAACGAACGTCTTTTATTTACTCCTACTAGCGCTCAACTAGATGCTATACCTGCTATCTTTGCTTTCCCCAACGAGTATGCTGTCGGCATCACCAGTTTAGGATATCAAGTAGTATGGGCTAGCTTAGCAACGCGATCGGACGTTCGAGTGAGCCGTCTATTTACCGATACTCGCGAATCCCTGCCGAGAACGCCAGAATTAGTCGGATTTTCTCTATCTTGGGAACTAGATTACGTTAATATTCTTAATTTATTAGAATCTTTAGAAATCCCCTTAAGATCTAAAGATAGAACTGACGAACATCCTCTAGTCTTTGGTGGCGGCCCTGTATTAACTGCCAATCCAGAACCATTTGCCGATTTTTTTGATGTCATTTTATTAGGAGATGGAGAAGATTTACTAGGGAATTTTATTGAAGCTTACAAACAAGTCCGGACAGCTACTAGGAAAACTCAATTAAAACATCTGGCAAGCGTTCCAGGTATATATATTCCCAGCTTGTATGAAGTCAGCTATCGAGATCTGAGTGAAGGTCCGATCGCTGCTATTCAACCTCTAGAATCAGATATTCCGGCTGTAGTAGAAAAGCAAACTTATCGGGGAAATACTTTATCGACTTCAACGGTAGTTACCGAGAAAGCAGCTTGGGAAAATATTTACATGGTAGAAGTGGTACGCAGTTGCCCGGAAATGTGCCGCTTTTGTTTGGCAAGTTATCTCACCCTACCTTTTCGGACAGCAAGTTTAAACGGGGCTTTAATTCCCGCGATCGAACGGGGAATGACTGTTACTAACAGGTTGGGTTTATTGGGTGCTTCCGTCACCCAACATCCCGAATTTGAAGACTTGCTGGATTATTTGAGCAAACCTCAATATGACGATATTCGCTTGAGTATAGCTTCGGTAAGAACCAATACAGTGACGGTAAAACTGGCAGAAACCTTGGCTAAACGAGATACGCGATCGCTCACTATTGCCGTCGAAAGCGGTTCGGAAAGATTGCGCCAAATTATTAATAAAAAGCTCGACAACGACGAGATTATCCAAGCTGCAATTAATGCCAAAGCTGGAGGATTAACTGGATTAAAACTGTATGGCATGGTAGGCATTCCTGGAGAAACTACTGCCGATTTAGAAGCTACAGTAGCGATGATGCGAGATATCAAAAAAGCTGTGCCAGGATTGCGCTTGACTTTAGGATGCAGTACGTTTGTCCCTAAAGCTCATACCCCTTTTCAGTGGTTAGGGGTGAATCTAGAAGCCGAAAAGCGTTTGAAGTGGTTGGAGAAGAAATTGCGCCCTTTAGGTGTTAATTTTCGCCCAGAAAGCTACAATTGGTCGGTAATTCAAGCTTTGTTGTCGAGAGGCGATCGCCGTTTATCGCATCTGTTGGAATTAACGCGTCATTATGGCGATTCTCTTGGCAGTTACCGCCGCGCTTTTAAAGAACTGCGGGGACGTTTGCCAGCCATGGATTATTATGTCCACCAGAATTGGAACGTCGATCGAGTTTTACCCTGGAGTCATTTGCAAGGCCCGCTGCCAGTGACGACGCTGCAAAAACACTTGGCGATCGCTCTGTGAATGTTGCGGCCCGTCAAGGCTAAAATGAGGCATTACGATTGGGTTCGTTGGGTTTCGCTTCGCTCAACCCAACCTACGGCTTTCCCCTTTCCTTAATTATCGTTCTCTCTAGTTGAGGTGGCGATGATGTGTAAATCGATATGTTTGTGCCTAATTAATCGCATCAATTGTTGAGTAAAAGAACCGCGTAATAACAATTGCCAGCGCGATCGCTGACTTTCACCTATGACTATTTGAGTGATGCGATAAGTTTGAGCTACCTGGGCGATCGCTTGCGGAATGTTTGAGTTATTGACTCGTAAAAATGTGCCGCCAAACTCTTGACATAGCTGTTCGCAAGTTTCTACGTGCAGGCTTTCTTGTTTGGTCAAAAATCGGTCGGAGTCAGATACAAATACGGTAAAAAGAGGAGCATTCATGTAGCCAGCGATGCGAGCACCTCGCCGCAGTAATTGTAAAGAATTAGGATAAGTAGATATACAAACTAAAACTCGCTCGTGAATGCTACAATAAGCAGCTAAATTAGGTTTTCCTTTGGCTTCTTCGGCAATTATTTCTTCTTCAATATTGTCTGCTACTTCTCGCAGAGCTAGTTCTCTTAACGCAATCAAATTGCGGCGCTGAAAAAAGTTATTTAAAGATTGTTCGATTTTTTCAGAAGCGTATATTTTACCTTCTTTCAGCCGTTCTTCTAAGGTTTCTGGAGTTACATCTACTACTACCACTTCGTCGGCCTCTTCTAGCAAGCGATCGGGGACGCGCTCTCTGACTACGACTCCGGTAATTCTAGCTACTAAGTCGTTAAGACTTTCTAGATGCTGAATATTGACAGTAGAATAGACATCGATTCCGGCTGCTAAAACTTGTTCGACATCTTGGTAGCGTTTTTCTCGCTGAGAACCTGGGACGTTGGTGTGCGCTAGTTCGTCAATTAAAGCTAATTGAGGTCGGCGATCGATAACGGCTTTAGTATCCATTTCAGTCAATTTCGTTCCCGAAAATTCAACTACATTTCGGGGAACTATTTCTAAACCGATCGCTTTTTGAGCGGTTTCTTCTCGCCCGTGAGTTTCTAGCAAGCCAACGACGACATCAACCCCTTCGGCTTTGAGTCGATGGCCTTCTTCTAGCATCCGATAGGTTTTACCTACACCAGGGGCCATGCCGATGAAAATTTTGTGTTTGCCCCGCCGAGATAAAATAGACGAAGAAGTTTGTTTGTGGTTCATTGCAATTGACTATAGACCTCTTGCACGATTGATGATTTTAAATAAAACCACAGATAAACACAGATGAACACAGATGGTATTGATAAGTTGTTAGTTGGTGGAATAAGTCAGAGCGCTAGTTATAGCTTGCGCGTATAGAATGTTATTTACCGAGACGATCTAAAGCCAGATTGAGCTTTAAAACATTAACTCCTGGTTCGCCGAAAATACCGAGAAATCTACCATCTGTATTGCGATCGATTAAGCTTTCTAATACTACTAATCCCTCATCGTCTAACTGGCGGCTACTTGCCACTCTAGCCATCTGGGACTTAGCAGCCTCAATGCTAATATGCGGATCTAAACCAGAACCAGAAGTGTAAACTAAATCGGCTGTTGGTTGAATATCGGCAGTCTTAAGCTTATCGACATCACCTTGAATACGTTTAATTAAATCTGGATTGCTAGGTGCGAGATTGCTAGCACCAGAAACTCCAGTTGCAGCCACGGCTTTATCCGTACTGTAACTAACCGTACTGGGACGACTCCAAAAATAGCGATCGCTAGTAAAAGGCTGACCGATTAAAGCCGAACCGATGACTTTTCCTTGGGGATTTTCCAGCAAGCTTCCGTTAGCAGGAAACGGCACAATTTGAGCGAATACCACTATCGCCAAAGGATAAACAATCCCCACAATTAACCACAAAACCAAAGTAGCGCGAACAGCCTTACCAGCATCTCGAATCAAAGACATTTAAAATCTCTCCGGTTGAAAAATTGCCACAAACAAATAAATCGATAATCCCAAAGTTAGCAAACCCAACAAAGCGATCGCATAAGCCTGTCCCCGATCGATCGCCTGCCCCGTTGCCGCATAAACGCCAGAAGCGATCGCCAAATTAAAACACAACCCCAAAAACAATCCTAAAGGCAGTTTAACTCTTGCGTTCGCGAAGCGTGTCGCCAGACATACCTCTGCGCTTACCTTTGCGAACCTTTGCGTTAAAAAAATATCCATCATCACCCACCCAAAAATCTACGCCAACCCAACAGCAGCAATCAAAACATCAATAAGTTTAATCGCCACAAACGGAGCAACTACACCCCCCAAACCGTAGAGTAAAATGTTGCGCTGAAGCAATTGATTAGCCGTCAGAGGTCGAAACTTCACCCCGGTAAGCGCTAGAGGAATTAAAGCCGGAATAATCAAAGCATTGTAAATCAGCGCCGATAGCACCGCCGAATTAGTGCTAGCCAATCTCATCACATTCAAACTTTCAATTCCTGCCGTAGGAAAGATAACCGGAATAATGGCAAAGTATTTGGCAATATCGTTAGCGATCGAAAAAGTAGTCAGCGCCCCGCGAGTAATTAGTAACTGCTTTCCAATGGCGACAATATCGATTAACTTAGTCGGATCGGAATCTAAATCGACCATATTGGCAGCTTCCTTAGCCGCTTGAGTGCCAGTATTCATGGCTACCCCAACATTAGCCTGCGCCAGAGCCGGAGCATCATTCGTGCCATCTCCCGTCATCGCCACCAATTTCCCTTGCGCTTGTTCCCGCTTGATCGCGGTAATTTTGTCTTCTGGCGTAGCTTCAGAAATAAAGTCATCTACTCCAGCTTCTTGGGCAATAACTGAAGCGGTAATCCGGTTATCTCCAGTTAGCATCACAGTCCGAACTCCCATCCGCCGCAACTGAGCGAACCGTTCGCGGATACCGGGTTTGACGATATCTTTGAGATGGATCGCCCCGTAAAGCTTGCTACCCTGGCAAAGGGCTAAAGGCGTACCTCCCTGGTGAGAAATCTGCTCGTAAGCCGCATCTAATTCTTGAGTATTATTTTGTCCGCCGCGAGAACGCACGAACCCTTTAATGGCATCAACCGCACCCTTACGCACTTCAATACCGTCAGGTAGGTTAGTGCCGCTCATCCGAGTTCTAGCGGAAAACTCCACGCCCTCAGCCCGACTGACTTCAAAATCGACGCTGGCTCCTAACTGTTCTGCTAACCTGACGATCGATTTTCCTTCTGGAGTTTCATCGAACACGCTAGCTGCTAAAGCCACCCCAGCCACATCTTCTAGAGAGTGCCCGTTAACAGGAATAAACTCATCTGCCAACCGATTGCCCAGAGTAATCGTCCCCGTCTTATCTAACACCAGGGTATTGATGTCGCCGCAAGCCTCAACCGCCCTCCCAGAAGTGGCAACGACGTTAAATTGCGCTACCCGATCCATCCCTGCAATCCCAATCGCACTGAGCAAGCCGCCAATCGTCGTTGGAATCAGCGCCACCAACAGAGCTATAGCCACCGCTATACTGACGGGACTACCCACATAATTAGCAATTAAGGGCAGAGTTGCCACGACGATGAGAAACACCTGCGTCAACACAGCCAACAACACCGTCAGGGCAATTTCATTAGGAGTTTTGCGACGTTCCGCCCCTTCTACTAAGGCAATCATGCGATCGATAAACCCCTTACCCGGATCTGACGTAACCCGAATCAACAGTTCGTCAGAAATAATCCGCGTCCCCCCAGTCACAGAACTAGCAATATCAGTACCAGGTTGCTTTAATACCGGAGCCGATTCGCCTGTAATTGCCGATTCGTCAACCGAAGCCACCCCGCCAATCACTTCCCCATCAGCCGGAATGATATCGCCAGCTACAACTTTAACGCGATCGCCCTGACGCAACGCAGTCGAACTCACTTCCTGAATCCCACCATCTGGCAAAACTTTCTTAGCAGTAGTATCCGATTTCGTCGCCCGCAGCGCATCGGCTTGAGCTTTTCCGCGCCCTTCTGCCACCGCTTCGGCAAAGTTAGCAAACCAAACCGTAAAGAACAAAATCGCTGCGATTAACCCGTTAAATAGCCTGGGATTTCTCCCTGGAGCCGCCCCAAAGAGATCGGGAAAAATCGTCACCAATAAGGTAATTACCGTCCCCACCCAAACCAGAAACATCACCGGATTTTTAATCGCAATTCGCGGATTGAGCTTGACAAAAGCATCTGCGATCGCTCTTTGATAAATTCCCTTTCTATTTACCTTGGGCGTATGCCTGCGCGATTCCCTCGTACCGCCCGGACGACGGGGAGATTTAGATCGATCGGGATTTGTCGAATTCATCATCCTGGGAAAACCTAAATTCTGAATGTATCTTTGGGTGCTAAAGCGGCGTTGGGTTTCACTCCGTTCAACCCAACCTACAGTTTTGCGAACCTTTACTCTGCGCACCTTTGCGCACCTTTGCGTTTCAAAAAAACTCTCAATCTCACCCACCCTTAGCAATTTGAAAAGCCTCAGCCACAGGCCCCAAAGCCAAAACTGGAAAGAAAGTCAGAGCGCCCAAAATCAAAATTACTCCTGCTGTAATCCCAGTAAATAAGCCCGTATCGGTGCGTAGAGTCCCAGCCGTTTCGGGCACTAACTGTTTCTGTGCCATGCTATCGGCCAACAGCAGCAGAGCCACAATCGGGATGTAACGTCCGGCGAGCATAACCCCGCTGGCACTCAGATTCCACCAGAGGGTAGCATCTCCTAACCCTTCAAATCCAGAACCATTGTTAGCCGCTGCCGAAGCATATTCGTAAACTACTTGAGAGATCCCGTGAAAACCAGGATTGCTAATTCCAGCTAAAGTGTCGGGAAAAGCCAAAGCGATCGCACTAGGAATTAAAATTGCGATCGGATGGATTAATAAAATCACACTAGCCAAGACAATTTCTCGCTTTTCGATTTTGCGCCCGAAAAACTCTGGAGTGCGTCCCACCATCAATCCTGTCAGAAATACGGTCAAAATTAAGTAAATAAACAAGTAAGCCGTACCCGTACCTTGACCGCCCCAAATTATTTGGAGAAACATATTGAATAGGGTAGAAAAGCCCCCATTTGGCATTAAAGAATCGTGCATTCCATTTACTGCCCCGCACATAGTAGCAGTGGTAGAAACTGCCCATAATGCTGTCTGCGCCCAACCAAATCTAACTTCTTTACCTTCTAAATTCGGCTGTTGTTCGCCCAACAGAGAGTTAATTAAGGGGTTGCCTCCATACTCTCCGACTGCACTCACTACTACTAAGATGGTAAAAATGGCAAATACCATACCAAATAGCAGCCAAGCTTGCTTGATGTTATTAGCAAACACCCCGTAGGTGTAAATTAAAGCAGTAGGAATGCACAGCATCGCTACAGTTTCTAACAAATTAGAAGCTGCATTAGGATTTTCCAACGGATGAGCCGAGTTAATCCCAAAAAAACCACCGCCATTTTCTCCCAGTTGTTTGATAATTTCAAAACTAGCAACCGGACCGCGAGCAATAGTTTGGGTTGCCCCTTCTAAAGTGGTTACAGTTGCCGGGCCAGTTAAAGTTTGCGGTACGCCTAAAATTATCAACAACACCGCCCCAACAATCGAAATTGGCAGCAACACTCTAGTAATCGATCGCGTTATATCGACGTAAAAATTTCCCAAAGGTCTACCAGTTAAACCTCGAATAAAAGCAATTCCTACAGCCAAACCTGTAGCCGCTGAAGTAAACATCAAAAAGCCCAAGGCTGCGATCTGACTGAGATAACTGATGGTAGTTTCGCCAGAGTAATGTTGTTGATCGGTATTAGTTACAAATGAGATCGTGGTGTGTAGTGCGGTATCCCAGGTAGGTGCGTTCAACCCAGTAGGATTTAAGGGCAGCAACCCTTGTAGCATCAACAACAAAAAAACGAGTACGCCCATAGCTAAATTGCTGTACAGCAGGTTGCGGGTATACTGCCAGCCAGTCATCTGCTCTTGCGATCGCACTGCCACCAGTCGATAGATAAATTTTTCAACGGGGTTAATTGCCGGATCGAGCCAGGTTTTATTTCCGAGATAAACTACAGCTAGATAGCGTCCTAGTAAGGGAGTTATCGCCACTACAATTAGTAATGTCAGGGCAATTTGAAGCAATCCTAATAACATAGATGGCACAGGATTGGTGAATTTAGTTTTTGTTCGATGAGGCAATCTTCAGGCGATCGCCTTCATGTTTCTCGTAGTATGTCAGCCCCCTAATTAAAAGAACAACTATCTCCCGATATAAAATTGCGATCGGGTAATTACACGGGGGCATCTATATCAAAAACACTAGATTTCTAGACTATATCTATATCTCAAAGTATAGATAGCGTTTATATTCGTTCTAAGTCTGCACCTGAAGTAGTTGACGATCGATGACTAAAAAACAGCCTCTAAATACATATTGGTTAATCGCTATTGGATTTGCAGTGGTAGTAATTATAGAGTTTTCTACCTCGCCAGATTACGTATTTGGCTATCTATATACCGGACCGATTTTGCTAGCAGCTTCCTCGCGATCGAAGAATAATTCATTAACGTTTCAAGTAACGCTTTTTGCTTTAGTTTTAACTCTGTTAAATCTATCGATTCCAGGTCATGAACCGCTATCATTGGCAGCAGTAGCTAATCGCTCGATCGCGGGAATCGCTCTAGTAGTTACAGGTTGGTTGAGCGCTCGCTATCATCGAGATCGAGAGGCGATCGCTCTTTCTCAAGCCCAGTTGCAATATCAACAGCAACTATCTAGCATCCGCGAAGATTTTGTTTCTACTCTGACTCACGATTTAAAAACCCCTCTTTTGGGAGCAATTGAAACTATCAAATCGTTTCAAGGCGGACAATTTGGAGCAGTGACATCAAGCCAACAAAAAGTGCTAGCGATGATGGTTCGATCGCATCAAATTACCGTCCAAATGTTGGAAACACTACTAGATATATATCGCAACGATACAGAAGGTTTAAAACTGCACTTAGAACCCGTTAACTTGGTAGTAATTGCCGAAGAAGTAATCGCGACCCTTACTGATTTAGCTACCACCCGTCGCGTCTATGTTTCGCTCAATTACGGCCGATCGGATTTTCGTCGCTTCCTGTGGGTAAATGGAGATGCCCTGCAACTGCAACGAATCTTTGCCAATTTACTGATTAATGGAATTAACCATTCTCCTCGCGGGGGTAAAGTAGAAATATTGATGGAATCTGATGCTACTAAGCACACCGTCAAAATTAGCGATAATGGGCAAGGAATTACCGAGTCGGAGTTGCCTCATTTGTTTGAACGGTTTTATCAAGGAAATAGCGATCGCCAAGCCAAAGGTTCTGGACTCGGACTTTATTTAGCGCGGCAGATTGTTGTCGCTCATGGCGGTACGATCTGGGCAGAGAATCGGCCTTCAGGAGGCGCACTTTTTGGATTCCAACTACTTGCTGCTCCACCACCTCCTCTAGAGAGATGAAATCAAATCCGCTTAGTAAAAGTTGGTTTGCCCTCACCCCTTCCCGTCTCCCAAGCTTGGGAGAGGGGTGCCGCAGGCGTGGTGAGGGCTGGATTCATGCTTTTAATCACCAGATTTAGTATGAAATCGTTACGCATTCTGTTAGTAGAAGATGACGAACTGTTTCGCTTGGGCTTGCAAGTGAGGTTGCAACAAGAACCGGGCATCGAAATTGTAGCTGAAGCCGAAGATGGTGAGACTGCTGTAGAATTAGCCGATCGATATCCTCTCGACATCGTGCTGTTAGATGTAGGATTGCCAGGAATTGGTGGCGTTGAGGCTTGTCGCCAAATCAGACAGCAGCACCCAAATTTACCCATCTTGGTTTTAACTTCCCGTACCGAAAAGGAATTAATTGCCCGCCTAATAGCCGCTGGCGCTCAGGGTTACTGCCTCAAAGGGATCGATGCCCATGCTTTGCTGTTAGCTCTCCGTTCGGTAGCAGCGGGGGCCTCTTGGTGGGATGCCACTGCAACTAGAGAAATTCAGACAGCCTTTCAAACCGAACAGCCCAAGGATTTGCTACCTGAAGTTACGGGTACGCTCTCTAATCCTTTAACTGGGCGCGAACAAGAAATTTTGGCGTTGATTGCTGCTGGCAAAACTAATCAAGAAATTGCCGAAATTCTCTATATTGCTGCGGGTACGGTTCGGGTACACGTCCACGCCATTTTACAAAAATTGGAAGTACGCGATCGCACTCAAGCTGCCATCTTAGCCATTCAAAAACAATGGGTCAATCCCGAACTTTTGAACTAATTAATAGCAATTATCAATTGAGCGAACTATATTTGGAGTGGGGTAAGCACCTTGCCTACTCACAGGGACAGCCCAGAGGGCTATCCCACAAGTTTATTCAAATGCAAACTTTATATTCGATATCTCCAACAATTCTTGTGGGGTAGGCATCCTGCCTGCCCACAGAAATCATCGTCAAACCTAAGCTAAACGATCGTCTTCTCAAGAGCCGTTTGTAACTCACCAGTCAAGTCAGCTACCGCTTGCTTAGCACCGCGACGACTGGCTCGATAAGCATCCCAACGCTGGGAAACCGAAATCGGTTGCCCGACAGTCATCTGCACCCACTGCTTGCCCAGACGAGGGCGACTAAAGGGGTTGTCGCCTTTGATGCGGGCGATCGCATCTCGCACCAGTAAAATAGTTTCGGCAAATCTTTCGGCTGTAGGCTTCTCTAAGACATACGCACCAGTGACGGCGACAAAACTTTCTACCAATCGCATATGCCACAAGCGGAAATCAGCTTCCACCGCAATGCGATCGGCTAATCCCCGTTCTACGGGCGATAGTGCCTCTGGATCTTTGATATCTTCTCGATAGATGCAATCCCAAGCAGCTTGTTCGAGACGACGACAGCGATCGACTTCCGTACCGTGAGGTTGAATGTTGAAGTATTGTTCCGCTACTTGCAGGGCTGCATCTAATAGCGATCGCAACCTAGCAGCAAATTCTGAGCGCTCGATCGAGCCTTCTGGTGACGATGCTGCGGTTTTCGATTCTCCAAGCAATTTTTGATGATAGAACTTCGCATAAAATTTCTCCATCGCTCTGAGTAAATGCTCGCCCAAGCGATAGAGCCGTTGATAGAGAATTCTTTGAGCTTCTTCATCGTAAATTATCGCCTCTTTTCCTACAGGTAAACCGAGATCGGATTCTAATTCTCGTAAAAGCTTTTCGAGATTTTTCCAAGGACGCGAAAGGTAACGGTATTGAATCCCGATAGGAACGATAAAAACCTGCTCGTTACGCCCAGCTTTGAGCAAATCTTCCACGCACCAAAACCCCATCTGGGCGATCCCCGGTTCTAAGGGGCTGACAATTTCATTGTGACCGTTGGTTGCCCCTTCTGGGGCTGCTGCCATCGGCAAACTACCATTAACGAATAAATCTCTAGCCGATCGCAAACCTACTCGATCCAACTTCCCCCGCTGAATCGGAGTTCCGCCCAAACGAGGCAGCAGCCAACCTACTATGCTACCTACCCATAATGGCAAGCCGCGATCGTAAATAAAATGAGCGTGAATCGGATTTTTCAAAGCAACTTTCCGTTTTCGCGCTACCTGGGGCACGATCTGAGAAAGCAGGTGCAGCATACATATCGGATCGTCAGCACTCGGATGGCGAAATGCCATTAAAAACCGAACTTTTCCAGCTTGAAACTGCTCATAAAGATCTACCAGCGTTTCCACATTTTCGGCTTCAATCCGCACGATCGAGGTTTGCGATCGCCTCCAGAGTGGCAAAATAATTTGAGTCACCCGCAACCAAAACAGATTAAGCGCAGGTGGCAGAAATTCTAATGGCGGTTGAGCCTGATTAATTAGATTGTTCATTGCTCATGGTTCGTTGCTAGTTGTCAGTCGTCAATTCTTAATTGTCATTTGTCAGTCGCTAATTTTCCGCTTTGCTCCTCTTCACCTCATGCCCTATGCCCTATGCCCCATGCCCCAAGATAAATAAACCTCTAGTACAACAATAAGAAACGATAAAGGAATTTCACTATTTAGGGTAGATGGACCTATAGACCGTCCGAGATATACTAGGCTGGGAGAGTGTAAAAAATCTTCACAATAACGCCTCAAATTGGCCTAGTAATTAAAATTAACGGGAGAAAATGAACTCAGGCATTGACCTCCAAGAAACTTTTATCGACTCCCTGATGGGTTTAGGCATCCCTCCGGGTGCGGCCAAAGCCATCTGGATGCCCCTACCAATGTTTCTGATTATTATTGGTGCTACGGTAGGCGTTTTAGTGGTCGTCTGGCTAGAGCGGAAAATTTCGGCAGCGGCGCAACAGCGAATCGGTCCGGAATTTGCGGGCCCGCTGGGAGTGCTTCAAGCCGTCGCAGATGGGATCAAACTGGTTTTTAAAGAAGATATAGTACCAGCAAAATCAGATTCAATCCTGTTCACCCTCGGTCCGGTTATTGTCGTCATTCCCGTGTTTTTGTCTTTCCTGGTGGTGCCCTTCGGGCAGAACTTAGTGATTACCGACTTAAACATCGGGATTTTCTTATGGATTGCCCTTTCCAGCATCGCACCCATTGGCTTGCTGATGTCTGGCTACGCCTCTAATAACAAATACTCCCTCTTAGGAGGATTGAGAGCGGCAGCACAGTCGATTAGCTACGAACTTCCTCTGGCATTGGCGGTACTAGCGATCGCGATGATGTCTAATAGCCTCAGCACGATCGATATCGTAGAACAACAATCGGGATACGGCATTTTGGGCTGGAACGTTTGGCGGCAACCAGCAGGCTTTTTGATCTTTTGGATTTCAGCTTTAGCAGAATGCGAACGACTGCCCTTCGACCTTCCAGAAGCCGAAGAAGAACTAGTAGCAGGCTATCAAACCGAATATTCTGGGATGAAATTCGGCTTATTCTACATCGGTTCTTACGTCAACCTCATCCTGTCTTCGCTGTTGTTTGCGATCTTGTATTTGGGCGGTTGGGAATCTCCAATTCCGATCGAACTGTTGGGTAACTTATTAGGAGCCGACGAAACCAGCCCTTGGCTGCAAGTCATCGATGCGGCTCTGGGCATTACCATGACCGGACTCAAAGCCTACTTCCTAATCTTTTTGGCCATCCTGTTGCGGTGGACTGTACCTCGCGTCCGGATCGACCAATTGCTCAATCTCGGTTGGAAGTTTCTTTTGCCTGTCGGTCTAGTCAACCTCCTGTTAACTGCTGGTTTAAAACTGGCCTTCCCCGTAGCCTTTGGTGGTTAGCCTCCTGTAGAGACGTTGCATGCAACGTCTCTACATTCTTATAGCTATTAGCCCAAGAGAGAGAGAAACACGAAATGTTGAAGTTCCTCAAGCAAATTGGCGATTATGCCAAAGAAACCGTACAATCTGCTCGCTACATCGGTCAGGGATTAGCTGTCACCTTCGATCATATGCAGCGGCGACCAGTTACAGTCCAGTATCCCTATGAAAAACTAATTCCTTCGGAGCGCTTTCGGGGGCGCATTCACTTTGAATTCGACAAGTGCATTTCTTGCGAAGTTTGCGTGCGCGTGTGCCCGATCAACTTGCCCGTAGTAGATTGGGAATTCGACAAAGCCAATAAAAAGAAAAAGCTCAAACACTACAGCATTGACTTTGGGGTTTGTATCTTCTGCGGCAACTGCGTAGAATACTGCCCGACCAATTGCCTGTCGATGACAGAAGAATACGAACTTTCGGCTTACGATCGCCACGAACTCAACTACGACAACGTTGCTCTCGGCCGTTTGCCTTACAAAGTTACCGACGACCCGATGGTAACGCCCCTGCGGGAATTGGCCTACTTGCCCAAGGGTGTCACCGATCCTCACGATCTGCCATCTGGTTCTCGCCGGGCCGGGCAGCGCCCCGAAGAAATTGTGGAACAAAGCAGCGGGAGTTAGAGAGGGAGATGGGGTGATGGGGTGATGGGGAGGCAGGGGAGGCAGGGGAGGCAGGGGAGCAGGGGAAAAAATTAACAACTGACTCCTGACTCCTCTACAGACGTTGCATACAACGTCTCTACCTCCTGAACTTCTGAACTCCTGAACTCCTCACCTTCTATAGGACAAATAGCAAAGGACAAAAAAGTGGATTTAGCACAAGGCGTTCAGATAGTTTCGTTTGCCGTGCTGTCGGTCATGATGATTGGGGCAGCTTTAGGAGTAGTGCTGTTTTCTAACGTCGTCTACTCGGCATTTTTGTTGGGCGGCGTATTTATCAGCATTGCTGGGATGTACATTTTGCTCAATGGCGACTTTGTAGCCGCCGCCCAAGTTTTAATCTACGTGGGGGCGGTTAACGTCTTGATTTTGTTTGCCATTATGCTGGTGAACAAGCGGGAAGATTACCAACCCATGGCTAAACACTGGATACGTCAGGGAGCGACCGCCCTAGTCTGTGCGGGGATATTTACGCTTTTGAGTACGATGGTTTTAATTACGCCGTGGTCTATAGCTCCCAATCCCGTTCCCGGCCAAAATTCTACCGTTCAGATCGGGCAACACTTCTTCAATGACTTTTTGTTGCCCTTTGAAGTGGCATCCTTGTTGTTGCTGATTGCCATGATTGGCGCGATCGTTTTGGCACGTCGTGAATACATTCCTGACGAACAATTACCAGATCTGACCAAGCAAACGGGCTTAACTTTGCCAGAACGCCCTCGCGAACTTTTGAATCCACAGAGGAAATAAAAAGAGGGGAGAGGGGGAATTATTAACTTCACGCTCTAGACTCCACACTACATACACGGGCGCAATGCTTTGCGTCTCTACTCCAGACGCGAGACGTTGCATGCAACGTCTCTACATTCTGAACTTCTGAACTTCTCAAAATCATGCAACTACAACTTCAATATTTTCTCTTGTTAGCAGCGGCACTTTTTTGTATCGGTATTTACGGACTAATTACTAGCCGGAATGCCGTGCGGGTGTTGATGTCGATCGAATTGCTGCTTAATGCTGTCAATCTCAATTTAATGGGATTTTCTAATTACTTAGATCCCGAAGAAATTAAGGGGCAAGTATTTACTGTATTTGTGATTACGGTAGCGGCGGCGGAGGCAGCGGTAGGCTTGGCGATCGTTCTAGCAATCTATCGCAATCGCGATACTGTCGATATGGAACAGTTTAATTTGCTCAAATGGTAGCAATACGAAATGTAGAGGCGTAGCAGTGCAACGTCTCTACAAGCGCGATAAGTTGCACGGCAACACGCTGGACGTTGGCGTAGCCTGCGCTTACGCATACGCAATTTTTATACGTTGCCAAACTTTAAGGATAATTGAAGCTATGACGATCGCAATTACATCTGTAGAAATTGCTAAATATCGCTCGGAATTATCGAGCAATTCCGAAGCTTTGGTAGCACTTGATGCGATCGAAGACTGCGAGGGAAATTTAGAGGATGCTGCGATCGCTCTAGCCATTCATGTCGGACAAGAACCAGACACTTCTGAGGGGTGGCTAGAAAGTTTAGCTAAACGTTGCCGTCCGATTATTTGCCAAGAGAACTTTAAAGACGATCTCCTGGCCGGATCGGTAGCAGTAGCCGTAGAAGCCTTAGAAACTAGTAAGTTCATTCCTTCACAATTAGCTACACTAGTGGCAATTTATGCGGTTAAAACTGGAGCGAATGATTTCTGTCATGGGTTTGAAGAAGAATCTGAGTGATAAAAGATTATTTATCGGGTAAAACTAGAGTTAATCTCATTTTCGATCGAGGCTAAAAATTGCGAAATCTGGGTAGTAGATCTGAGGTGATAGATAGTTTTGGTACTTGGCGATCGATTGACATACTCGCGATATCTAGGAGTCAAGTATTTGTGGCACAACCAAAGCGTTCGATAACTACTAATAGAACTTTTTAAGATCGAACTCCCTTCGGGCCAGCCTGCGGGCGGTTGAAAATGACCTGCGATCGCTCGTTTAGTTACCCACCAGAAATGTACGTATAGCGGTAGATCGACGTAAATTAAAGTATCGGCTTCATTAAGTCGCGGCCAGAGGGTTTCCATGCAGCCAAACCCGTCAATAATCCATCGATCGGTTGCCAAAATTTCTTGATGGAGGCGCTGATATTCTGCCTGCGGAACCTCAATCCCTCCCGATAGAAATTGAATCTTGTCCAATATGTAAAGTGGCAGACCAGTTATTTCCGATAATCTCTGGCTGAGAGTTGATTTGCCGCCTCCAGCGTTGCCAAATACAGCTACTTTTTTCACGGATAATCTCCATTTAGCTATAGACTGGAACTGTAGCTCATCTAGTTGGGAAACGCTCTACAAATAATAACTACTGACTAGCTTCTAAATTCTAAACTCCTAAACTCCTAAACTCCTTAATTCTTTTTTATGCAGATCGGTCAATGCCTTCATACAGCCATTCTCGTGTCTGACTTACAAAGAGCCGAGGATTTTTACGGTCGAGTCTTGGGGTTAGCAAAAGTCGATCGCCAACTAAAATATCCTGGAGCGTGGTATCAAGTCGGCAATTATCAAATTCACCTGATTGTAGACTCAAACGAGCGATCGCCGCTCCAAAACCCAGAAAAATGGGGACGCAACCCCCACATCGCTCTGAGCGTAACTGACTTAGAGGCTGCCAAACAAGAATTAGTAACTGGCAGCTACTCCATTCAAGCTAGCGCCTCTGGGAGAGCCGCGATCTTCACTCAAGATCCAGATGGCAATATTATCGAACTCAACCAGCTTCAATAAGTTGGGAGTTAATTAAAAAGGCTCTAAACGGTCGGGTGCAAATAGCCTCCACTTTTACCTTTTCGATCGCTGCTATTTCTGACTCTGACTTTGAAGACGGTATAGTCTATATTGGGAATTCGATCGCCCAGAAGTTCGCCAGATTCAAGTTGTTCGATTAGAGGTTGGATGTCAAGACGAATGCGTCGATCTTGCTTACCAAGTCTGCGAACGTCGCGCTCCAACCGATCGCTAAAAGATACTCGAATGGCTGGATTAATCGACATCCATTCCTTCCCAAAGTTGAGAAACAGGGCGAGTTTTTCCCGTGAGAACTTCTTGCCATCCTCGGTAGAGTCCTTCACGGATAGTTTCGATCGAGTCTTCTTCGGGGATAAGAACGATAACGCGGACGCGGTTGCAATCTAGAAGGGGAAGGGGTTCGTCGAGCGTCAGTTGTCCGTTTTCGTTGAGATTAGCAGTGGTTTCAATTGCTTTCATGGCTTTCAATTTTTGGTCTAATAATTTAGTCTGGAACCTTTGTAATCTGAGCGATCGCAGCATCCAATCGCATGAAGTGGCTGGGATTGAGTGTCAAAAGCTGGTCTGCGGACACTTTGAGAGCAGCTTGGGCAATTAACGCATCAAAAATTCCACCACCAGGAAGATTGAGGGTTATCATTTGGGCAATCGCGGCTCGATAGTCCGCCGTTTCTAATGGCACCGCTGCCAAATATTGTAAGCATCTCTCAATCAGGATTTGAGCTTCCTGGGGAGACATTCGGGGTTGACTGGGCATTCGAGTCATCACGGAGTAGACTTCCGCCAAGCTATGAGTAGAAAGATAGCCTTCGATTTGATTCAATTCTGCTGCCTGTAGTTGGGCAAAGCAGGGGGTATGGCTTGGGTGTTGTGGAAGCAGGGCCGCAATAATAACAGACGTATCGAACAAAACTTTCACCGTCCCATTTGCTCCCAAACACGCTCTTCACGGCTCTGAGCGATGAGGGCGTTGAAGTCAATCCGATCGAGGGACTCGGTTTCAAAAACTAAAATCCCTTCTTTCTCTTTTAGTCCAGTCTGGGAGGTTGAAGATGTTGAAACAGGCCATCGAAGGCTGCCGATCTTTTCAGTCAGAGTTTGGACGATAAACTCTTCTGGGGAAATTCCTTGTCTTTTAGCAATTTGGGCGATCGCCTCTTGTAGTTCAGGAGAGAGTTGCATAGAAAAATCTTGAAACGCCATACTTCGAGTTTAGCGTTCCACTCGATCGGAGGCGATCGCTTGTAACTTCAAGTGCAAAAGTTTTGTAGGAGAAGATAACGTTATCTTGCGTTTAGAGTGTCGCAGTTGATTACTGATACTTACGTGATAGCAGATGATTCACTTCGATGATTTTCCAGCAATTCACCTTGCTCAAGCATTAATCCCAGCCAGATGAACTGCGGAACCCAATGGGAGATAAGCTCAAAACTACCTCTCCATTGGTCAGGCTGTGATAAGATTTTCTCCAAACCCTTGAAAAATCTACTGCTGCCACCTCTGCTCGGCTTGTCAAGAGCGTAGGGCCACAATCGAACGACATTTAGCCCCGCCTGGTGACAATTCTTGAAGCTGAGGTTTTGGTTGAATTGTGGTGTTGCATCATTGCAGTAGGAAAAGTCTTTCCCACTCGGTTCCTTCGTTTGGTCAACCAAGAATAAAATCGCTGGAAGATAAAAGGAGTCAGATTCTTCCGCTTGTGTGGTAGTGATAGCTTCCCTGACGTTTTCAATTCGGGGGCGTAGCGCCTCAAGCCTGTGGAGCGTTTCGAGTTTGGGCTGGCTCAATTGGAGCAAAAGAAAAATAAAAAGCCATGATTGATAACTGCCGTTCAAAATAACTTTATCTAATGCACTGTTTTGCTCCAACCAAAGTGTGAGTTGCTGTTCAAGTTCTTCTCGAAAAGAATCCAAGAGCAAGTTATTACTCTCTTCATAATTAGACAATTCAGCCAGCATGAGCAATAACCAAGCTCTGCCATAAGGCATCTCGAATCCAATGTTTTCTACATTGTTGAGAAATGTTCGCTCTGCTTGAATGTTTTCGGGTGTCAGGCGAGACAAAAGTTTACGCTGAAGCGGCGCGTCGTGAGTGAGACGTGCCATCGACAAAAGCGCCCAGTGCGCGTGAACACTCGAATGCCAATCAAAGCTTCCTGTGAAAACCGCTCCTGCTCCTACGCCTGTAAAACAGTGAGGCTCCACACGTACTAAATCAGCATAGATGATGCGTTTCAGTTCATCAACAACCCTATTTCTATCCATAAATATGAGTATTACGCACATTTAAGCTGCGCTTAGCAAGATAACTATATATTATGCCGCACTTTGCTTGATAACGCTCCTATTTGAGGTCTTATGCCGCAGATCTGCCGTATAACTTCCAATACCTGGGGTATTATCGGGCAATCTTACGGTATAGCTCCCAAAATTGGTAGAGTTATACGGCAAAATTACGGTATAACTCTCCAACGGATCGCCAACCTGATTATTAAAAACTCTAGACTTTGGCAGTTGCTTTGTCCGACAATTTCCCATCTTCCAAACTGACAATTCGATCGGCTATATCTAAAATCCGGTTGTCGTGAGTGACTAACAAAATCGTACAGCCTTGTTCCCTGGCTAAAGTTTGCATCAGATCGACTACATCTCGCCCCGATTTACTGTCGAGAGCGGCTGTCGGTTCGTCGGCTAACACTAATTGCGGATGGCTGACTAAGGCCCGCGCGATCGCCACTCGTTGTTTTTGTCCGCCGGATAAGTCGTCGGGATAGTAATCGATGCGATCGCCCAAGCCTACTTCGGTCAAAATTTCGGCGGCGCGATCGTTCATCTCTTTATTAGAATAATTGGGGTGTACTTCTAAACCCATCCGCACGTTTTGTAACGCGGTGAGACTACCGTGCAAATTGTGCGACTGAAAGATATAACCGTGATGTCGCCGCGCTGCGGTTAACTCTTTAGGTGTCGCCCCATAGAGTTCTTTGCCTAATACCTGCAAGCTGCCAGATTGAGGGGAACGCAAACCGCCTACAAGGGTAAGTAAGGTCGTTTTCCCAGAACCAGAAGGTCCGGTCATGATAATAATTTCACCGCTCTCAATTTCAAGATTGATGTCATAAAGAACTTGTTTCTGTAATTGACCGTGCCCGAAGTAGTGGGAGAGGTTTTGGATTTTGATGGCAGACATGGGAGATAGAGGGATGGGGAGATGGGGAGATGGGGAGATGGAAACCTTATTAACTTCACACTCAACACTCAACACTCAACACTTCCAAAGCTTCTGAACTCCTCGGATCAAAACATATCGGCAGGATCGGCAGATTGGAGCTTGCGAGTGGCGATCGCACCCGATAACATACACATTACTAACGTTAGGGTAAACACCAGCGCCGCTCTAGAGTAGGTCATATAGAGCGGTAAAGCCGTGGCGTTGGCAGCTAGCGCGTAGAGAACGTTCGGCAAGAAAAAACCGGGAATAAACCCTAAAAATGCCAGAATAATAGCTTCTTCAAACACGACGCTCAACAGGTAGGAATTGTCGTAACCCATGGCTTTGAAGGTGGCGTATTCTTTGATATGAGCGTTGACATCGGTAGATAGAACTTGATAAACGATGACCACACCGACGACAAATGCCATCGCCGTCCCCAACCCGAATATGAATCCTATAGGGCTGGCAGTCTGCCAATAGTTTTCTTCAAACTTGACGAACTCCTTAGCGGTCATAACGCGGACATCTTCCGGTAAATGAGATTTCAGAGCGGCGGCAACTTGTTGGGGATTGTAGCCCGGTTTGAGCCGGATCAGTCCTAAACTGACGCTAGCCGGATCGCGACGGGGAAAGAGGCGCAGAAAGGTTTGATCGCTGGACATTAAGCTGGCATCTGCACCAAATGACGCACCTAATGTGAATAACCCGCCGAGGGTCAGGGTGCGGTTTTCGACTTCGGTAGTTACCGTTTGTCCTTTGTCTATTTGGGCGATCGTTTCGGCGTATTTACCTCTAGCACCGCGATCGAACAATACAACGTTGAGAATTTTAATTTTATCCAGTTGTTGGTTGACTTCTGGCAGATCGAACGCGGGGATGTCGGGGTCGAAGCCTAAAACTTGAACGGTAGCTTTGAGCCGGGTTTGGGGATTTCTCCAAGTCAGAGTACCGACGTACAAGCCGCTGGCAGTCTCCACGCCGGGAATATCCATCGCTTGCAGCAGTCGCCGTCGGGAAAAGGTGGAGAGATTTTGCAGGTTGAGGGCTTGGGGACTCGATAAAATGATATCTGCTCGCATCGCCCGATCGACTCTGGTATTGCTGTCATACAGGGCATTCTGAAAGCCGAGTTGCATGAACATCAACACGTCGGCAAAAGCAATTCCGGCCAGGGCGACCCGCAGGCGACCCGGATCTCGCCTTAATTGCAACCAGCCCAAAGGTGTACGACGTTGGAGTTTTTGGAGGAATTTAATCATAAAACCTCTTGCCTAAGTCGATAACTCATCAATATTCATCTGTGTTTATCTGTGTTCATCTGTGGTTATTATTCAAACCTCTAATGTCTGCAAGAAGTCTATAAATCGATCGCAACTTGGACTTGTAAGTTAGTCGATTTAGCCGCTTTTTGGCTGGATTGGCGATCGAGCTTAACGTGGACTTCTACGACTCTGGCATCGATATTCGTACTCGGATCGGTATTGACGATCGTTTGCCTGCGGATCTGCGAGCCAATTTGCGACACCGTACCCGTCAGTTCGCCCTCAAAAGCTTCGCTCGTTATCCGCGCTTTTTGCCCCAGGCGCACTTTACCGACATCGCTTTGATAGACTTCGGCGATCGCTTCCATGTCTGCCGTTTGACCGATTTCGACGATGCCATCGCTGGAAACAACTTCTCCAGGACGGGTATAAATGTATAACACCTCTCCAGCTTGGGGCGCTTTAACTAGCGATTGTTCCCAACTCGCTCTAGCTTGTTTGGCATTAGCGATCGTTCGATTCACTTCTGCCTGGGCGGCCTTCACGTCTACCGGGCGAACTTCTCGGATTTGCTCTAAGGTCGATTCGGCGGCTACTACCTGTTGCTGCCCGGATGAGTTGGTGCGTTGCAATTTGGTTCGCGCTTGACTGAGTTGTTGTTCGCTGGTGCGATCGATCCGGTTGAGGACGGCTTGGGCTGCTGCTACCTGCTGCTGCCCGGATGAGTTGGTACGTTGCAATTTGGTTCGCGCTTGGCTGAGTTGTTGTTTGCCCGTCAGATTAATCCGGTTGAGGACGGCTTGGGCGGCGGCGATTTGTTGCTGTCCTGATGACTCGATCCGTTTGAGTTTGGTTTGAGCCTGTCGCAGTTGTTGTTTGCCCGTCAAGTTAATCCGGTTCAGGGTGGCTTGCGCTTCGGCTAACTGCTCTTGGGCGGTGTCAAAAGCTAGCTTTTTGCTATCTCTTACCGAGGTCGAGATCGCCCCTTCTGCTTGCAATTTCTGATAGCGATCGAATTCCAATTTGGCATTTTCCAAGGAAGCTTGCAATCGGCTAACGTTTGCTTCCTGGGCCGCTCGATCGCCGTCCCATTGGGCTTGAACTCTGGTAATTTCGTCGATTTGGGTAGCGCGATCGTTTTGCACCTCTACCCGGATCTGACGCAATTTGGCTTCTTGCTCGATGCGATCGCCATTCCATTGTGCCTGCACCCTGGCAATTTCATCGACTTGGCTGGCGCGATCGTTTTGCACTTCTACGCCGATCTGCTGCAACTTGGCTGCTTGCTCGGTGCGATCGCCATTCCATTGAGCTTGCACTCTGGCGATTTCATCGACTTGGGAATCGCGATCCTTCTGCAATTCCACTTGGGCTTGCCGCGACTTGGCCGCCTGCGCCCCAATTTCGCCCGATTTCGCTCCAGCTAGAACTTGTGCCAGTTTAGTTCTGGCAGATGCTACTTGTTGCTCTGCTTCTTCTAATGCTGCTAGCAGTCGATCGTGGCTGTCGAGGACTGCAATTACTTGCCTCGCCTGCACGCGATCGCCTTCTTTCACCAACAAGCGATCGACTCGATTGCCATTAGTTGAAGTCGGAGCCGAAAGTTTAATCACCTCGCCCGTCGGTTGCAATCGTCCCAACGCGGTAATGGTTTTGATAGCTGGCTGACTGTTAATCTGCGTTTGCTCGATCGCCGAATTCTGACTCTGCTGCCAGAAAAATAATCCCATACCCGCACCCCCGACTAACAGGGCGATCGGGATGAGTAGGCGTGGCAATTTGAGATTTTTGGTTAAAGATCCCGCGCGATCGACAACATTTTGCATGGCGATTACCTGCCGCTTCAAAAACTGAACTGTATAGTTTAGTTTTGCTGTTATTATACTAAACCGATTAGTATAGTAGAGTCAAGCCAATTCACAATGGCGATTGATAGCTGGCTCTGAACCGACTAATTGCGAATTGCGAACTGAGAATTGGGAAGTGCGAGATCGTGAGTCGAATTGTTTTAACCACAATGGGACCGAGCGAGTAATTCGGGATTATCTCTTAGCAAATTTGCGCCAGACTTACACAGACTTAATGGATGCCGCACAAAAGGCAGATTTCATCGTGACAAACGAAATTGTCTATGCGACTCCCTTAGTGGCAGAAACGCTCAAAATTCAGTGGGCGTTTTGTGCCTTGGCTCCTGGTTCGTTCTTTTCTGCCTACGATCCCTTCGTGATGCCGCCTTTTCCTGCTTTAGCCAAACTGCGGGCATTGGGTCCAAAAGTAAATCGACAGGTGAGGAATTTTGCTAAATTTATCACTCGCGATTGGGGAGAGCCAATTCACCAGCTTCGGCAAGAGCTTGGTTTGCGATCGGTCGGCAACCCTATTGTTGATGATAAATTTTCGCCTTACTTAGTCCTGGCTTTATTTTCCTCGGTTATCGGCTCTCGTCAACCAGATTGGCCGCCGAACACAGTGGTGACAGGTTTTACCTTCTACGATGGCGACGATGGCGCAGGACTGAATCCAGAACTCGATCGCTTTCTTGATGCTGGAGAGCCGCCGATCGTCTTTACCCTCGGTTCGGCTGCGGTGCTGGCTCCAGGGCGATTTTTCCCAGAAAGTGTCGAAGCTGTCAAACAATTGCATCGTCGGGCAGTGTTGCTCGTAGGCAAGAACCCACCCCCCGAAAATTTGCCGCCTGACATTGTAGCGATCGATTATGCACCTTATTCCCAAATATTTCCACGGGCTGGCACGATCGTCCATCAGGGCGGAATTGGGACGACGGCTCAGGCATTGCGATCGGGTCGTCCGACGCTAATTATGCCCTACAGCCACGACCAACCCGATAATGCCGCACGAGTCGAAAGATTGGGAACTTCTCGGACGATTCGGCGCGATCGATATTCAGGCTCGCGAGTCGTCAAAGAGTTAAGAATATTAATGGAGAATCCCAGCTATGCCACCAAAGCCACAGAAATCGGCAGGATATTGCGATCGAAAAATGGTGTAGGTGTAGCGTGCGATGCTATTGAAAAACAACTCAGTCAAGCGAAATGAAACCAACGCAATCGAACATAGTAAACGAGCGCAATGACAACACCCATTAGAGAACCGCGTCAACTATCCCCAGAAAAAGGCGCTGCCATCCTAGCAGGCGGGATGCAGGAATTCTTAGCCCACGGATATGCGGCCACCAGTATGGATCGGGTTGCTGCTGCCGCTGGCGTATCGAAGGCAACGGTTTACAGTCATTTTCAAGATAAAGAAGGCTTATTTACGGCACTAATCGAGCAGTTAGTTCAATACAAATTTCGATCGCTCTTTGGTAATGCCTTGGAGACTTCACAACCAGAACCGAGAATTTTTTTGCGGGAACTAGCCCATCGCGTTTTAGATATGGGTGCGAACGAACCGCAATTCCTCAATTTTATGCGCCTGATCTTGGGTGAATCGGGGCGTTTTCCTGAGTTAGCGCGAGCCTTCGTGCGGAATATCGAGAAGACTTCGTTTCGGATGCTGCGCCAATATTTAGAATCCTGTCCGCAACTCAAATTAGCCGATCCTGAAGCTACTGCCCGCATTTTTATCGGTGCGCTCGTTCACTATCTCATCATTCAAGAGATGTTACACGGTAAAGATATCGTGCCGATGGAGAGCGATCGATTGATCGATAATTTGGTCGAGGCGATCGTATCTGACTGAATTACAACAGGCTAGTTTGGGGGAGTAGGGCGATCGAGATAACGACTCAAATCAGCGCAGCAGGAAACCTTGAACTCACCACTGATGACTTTTAACCGTCCACTGCATTTGAATTTTTAGACTGTTCAGTACAACATTACGAAGTAATTAAATTCAAAGTGGTTTTCCGCATGAAGGACAATAGTTAGAACGTTGCCCTGGCGCTGGACCAGCGTAATATCCGTCAAAGTTAGCTGTTTGGGACTTGCGGCTTAATGCCATACGGAGTCTTTGGCTACGTTTGCGAGAAGTCGCTCCTTTAGCTGGTATTTTATCTCTATGCGAATCCCTTTTTTGTCTGTCGCAAGCATAGCGAGCTATTTCAATTTTCTGACTAGGCGTAAGTTGATTAAACCACTCTACGAAAATATCTAGAACTTGGCTCATGTTTTATTCCTCAACGCTTGTTTAGTTTTATAAATACCCCAATGTATGAATTTATAGCACTTAATTAGTTCTTCGTTTCGCTGGAGTACCACCGCAAGCTTCACAGCTTCCTGGAGTAAATTTCCAAGGATCGGCTCCGCAGATAGGACAAAGAGTGGAAGTGGTGGGGCTAAACTGTTTGAGGGCCTCTCTGTATGCTTTCTGCCTATCTCCTCCTTTTACATTAAGCAATAAAGCTTCGTCCTCAGCATTAACATCTTTAACACTCCTTAGAAACTGTTCTACAGCTTCACTATTAGCAGCTTGGCTTTGCAAAAGCCGATCTGCCTCATAAGCAGTATCTGCATTTCGCCGCGACATAATCGCATGTTTAATCTCATTATCTTGCCATTTATTGACGAGTCTTAAGATTACTAGTACCAACAAAATTGCAGCTAGAATCTCACCCAAATTATCAATAAAGTTTGCAAGTAATGTGCCTTTCGCTAACAACCGAGGGGTGAGATAAAAAGCTGGCACTGCTATTGAGAGAAACTCAATAATCCGATTTGTTTGTTGAAGATTACGAATTTGTTTCCTGTGCAGTTGCATAGCGACTAGTGCATCGAGCTTCTGCTGTCGGATCTTGTTTGCGTCTTCCTGGTTAAGCATTGAACCTCTAGCTAAGCAACCTTAAACTCAAGACTAGCTTATAGAATACCGTTCGGTAGGGTTAAATCGCAAAAATACGGTATAACTATATAACTGATCGCGTAAACCTCCGTTCTGAGTGTACGCACTTGTTAGACTCATATCCATCTACACATCTTCATTTCTTCTCTTCAGCAACTCAAGAATTGCCAAATAAATCTTCTCATCGCTGTGTCCTAGACCTGAGAGTAATTCAATTACAGCATCTGCTTCAAACCAATAGAAAGCACGATCGAGTCCACGCATCAAAGAATCAATTTGAGCAGTGGTAAGTCTTGCTAAATAGGCCCTCATTCGACTTTCAGATTTTGCCCTAGCTTCATGACACTCGTGGCATAAGCACCGAAGGGCACTGAGAGGATACTCCCACGGTTCATGGCCACTGCTAATACTGGTGTAATAGCAATGATGCGTTTCGAGGTTAGCAGAATTTCCGCAATCTTGGCACTTCCAGCCCGCTTTCTCCTTTACTAGCTTTGCCTTCCTCTTCCAACGCTCATCTCGTAACTTTTGGGAATAGCTACCTATAACTGGGCTGTAGTCATAATCTGGGATTGGATAAAAACCCATATTCCAAGGATGACCTTGCTCGTAGTAATAGCCAAATGACTCGATGTAGTCTTCAAACTCTTCAATATCTCCACCGTAATTCAGCATTATGTAAAGATTGCTTTCAAAAACAAGCACTAACTCAGCGTCATTCAGGTACTCTTCTTGCCGAGCCTTCCATTCACTTATGGTGTAAAAGCGGGTATCCGTATCTAGACCATTACGAATTAGCCATTCTTCTAAAGCTACCTTTAGACGTTCAAGATTTTTCAGCATTTTTAGTTGTCTTACTAGTCGCTCTCATTCGTCCACTACACTGAGACGTTAGCCTATTGAGGTGGTAGTTGCCATGCCAGAAAACTTTATAGTACATTAGTATCAGTAAATTGTCGAATGAGTAAAAATAAATATGGCTAGAGACAATCTCACAAAATACACACTGAGCTACGACGATCGCAAAGAAACATGGACTTTAACCAACGATAAAACCGACCGGACAGTGAAAACCTTTGACACAAAAGCAGAGGCAATCCAAGGCGGTGTGCTAGAACAAGCTGTTGGGAAAGAGGGCGGCTCAGTGAAGATTCAAAAATTAGATGGAAAATATCAAGAGGAACGAACGTATCCCCGTAGCAAAGACCCAACCTCTTCCAAAGGTTAATTTGTTTCATCTTTCTTTTTGAATTAATTCAATAGGCGGGGAAGTTACTTTTACCCGCTCATTCACCTTTTTCTACAGCTTAACTTGCAACGGCAAAAAGAATTAACTACTCCAATTACTCGATCGCTTCTTGAAAACGGGGAATAAGGCGATCGCATTCGATCGAATTACAACAGGCGATTTTGAGATGTTTGATGGCGATCGCAGATGTTATCTCGATCGCCAGACTGCAACGAGCGATCGTCCATTTAAAAATGCTGGGCTTGGCGGCATAACTATAGATATTATACGAGTAAGTCTGAATTTATAGTGTTAGTCAAAGTAAAATTGCGCTACATATAGTGTTTTTAGCGCAATTTAGTGGTATCATCCCTAGTCTTAGTCAGTACAATGGCATTAGTGCTGTGTCCGACCAAAAGCGCAACTGTCAAACTCAAAGCTATCCCCATGGAAAAGTCTTCAACCGCCCTCGTCCCTTGTATTATATCTCCTGGTATGTTTCCAGATGAGTATGCTGTGGAGATCGAGCTAACTTCTGGTAAAGTCCTCTCCCTCTTTGCTGAGTCATCGGACTTGGAAAGTATTGACTTGGAGCATAACAAAGCTTATTTAAAAGTTAAGTTGCCAGGCGAGCAGGAAACAGGAAAAGAAATCTTGATGTATTTACCTAAAGAATCTTTAGAAACAGGAAACCATTGGTTTGAATTCCCTCGCGAACAAGTGAAGCAGCTAGCTTAGTTATGATTCTGAGTAATATTGAGATAGTTCGGGCAATTAACCTTGGAAGACTCAGAATCGATCGCATAGCTGGACTAGATCCTGCATTACCTCCATTTAACACAAGTTCTGTTGATTTGCGCCTAGCACCAAGAATTGCTGTTCCCAAAAAAGATGATACAGTGACCCTAAGACCTTCTAGGGGAAGTTTGGCAAAGATCCTAACGAATAATTCCGAGCAGCACGAGATTACTTCAGAGCGTCCTTTCTTGCTTAAACCAAACTGCTTTATCTTGGGACAAACAAGAGAAAGAGTATCTTTCCCCATTCAAGATAATGATGAAGGTATATGCTATTCGGCGCGTGTAGAAGGTAAAAGTTCGCTAGCAAGATGTGGTATTCTCGTTCACTTTACTGCTCCAACTATTCATGCAGGTTTTGAGGGAACCATAACCCTAGAAATTATTAATTTGGGACCTTACGATATTTTGCTTGAGGCAGACACATACATCTGCCAACTTATTGTTGAAGAGGTCAAGGGAATTCCAATACTTACACCGAGCCAGTTTAGAGGTCAAAATACGCCTACAGGCGTGTAGCATTACCTCAAAATTTTGAAACCCCAAAAATAGCAAGAGGCGGGATGGTAATTTTTTTAATATGACCGTCTCGGTCGCGTGCCGCTAACTATGAAATAGGCGATCGCTTCTTGAAAATGATGATAGGTGAGGCGATCGCATCGGATCGAATTACAACAGATGATTTTGAGATGTTTGATGGCGATCGAGATAACAACCAAGCCGCAAGAAGTTTTAACATCCTGCTTGCTCTGTTCAGCCGGCCAGCAGGCGATCGCGCAAACCTTGAGGGTCAAATCTCGCTTGATTCATTGCCCGGATCTCTTGCGATCGCTGCTGTCGCTGTTGCAAGTAAGCTTCTACTTCCAATTCATGATTGAGATAGAAAGCGATCGTGGCATAAACATCAGCTAAGTTCGGCGACGGATATCGACAAACAATTTCCTCTGCCGTCGCGCCTTGCTTAAAGACAGCCAGCACAGTATCTAAGGTAACGCGAGTTTTGCCGACCAGGATCGCACCATCCTCGTTTGCCCTTAGAGGAGCAGGTTCGGCCACAATTGCTAGTGTCATCAGCACCTTCAAATTCACTGTTTTGATAATAGCAAATCTCCATTAAAAATCCGGTATAACTATGCAATCGATCGCTTTCAAGAAGCGATCGGAAGTCAGGCGATCGAGATAAATATCTAATTAAATCAAGCAACTTGTGTTATTTGTTTTGCAGACGCTGTTCTTAAAGCTAATGAGAGTAACCGATCGATCTCGCTTCGTTTCTCAGTATCCATCGATCGCAATATCTCCTCAAATGCAGTTTGTGCGATCGGCTCGTTCGTTATCCGAGAATGCAGAATCGCCGTCCATTCTGGGGCTTGCTTGACGAGATCGGGCATCACCTGAATAAATGCTTGTAACTGTTCCTGCACGTCAAAAGATTCCAAGAAATGCACCAAGCTAAACATTACTTCCGGTCGATCGCAAGTATCATCCAGAATTAGATGTAAGCTAGGCAGATCCGCCGAGTTAGGATTTTGGACGAGTTGTTCTAAAGTTTGTTCAAATAGGGCAACTTCATTGGGCGATCGCAGCAATCGATTTGCTTTCAAGATCTCGATCGGGAAATTCTGGTACATACAACACGCTCCTACTTTTCAAAAACACCAACCCACGACGATCTATTCATTTGCACCAACCATAATCACAAATTCTTCTGTAGTACCGAGTTTGACAAACTTCTCCACCCGCTCGAATCCTAATTGTTCCCACACCCGTTGCGCCCGCTGGTTGAACTGCGCGATCGTTACCCGTAACTGTTGTACTCGATATCGATCGGCTCCATATCCAGCCACAGCTTGTGCGTACAGCTTGCCACATCCCCGATCGACTAAATCTGGTCGTATTCCCATACCGATGTCAAGCGCTTCAGCGGTGTAGTCTCCACCTGGCACTCGACCATCCGCGCCGAAAGAGCAATAGCCTTCGAGTTCTCCTTGCAGGTTCGCGATCGCATAAAAAGCGTTTTCAGGGTCGAGCATATAGGGCAAGTTCTCTTGAAGAGCAGTAGCATCGAAGTTGTAGTAATCATAAGGGAAAGCGTATCGCCAGTTAAGGATAGCTAGCGCGTCTTCTTCCTCAAGTTGTCGAAATGTAAGTTTCATTGCCATTTTCTTTGAAACTTCCCGTGAAACCTATAAATTAGTTTGTGTGGAGGAGAGAGGAGGAGAAAATAGAATAACCATATACTCTACACGCAACACTTTTCATTTCTTACTCAACACTTAACACTCCACACTTACTGAAAATGCTTTACCAGCCTCACCCAAATAAATCGGCAAAGACAGTGAATTGTGCTGTCATTACTGTTAGCGATACTCGATCGTCAGAAACCGACAAAAGCGGTCAACTAATTCAACAGTTATTGCTCGATGCTGGTCATGCGATCGCCTCTTACGCCATTATCAAAGACGAACCCAGCCAGATCCGAGAGCAGCTTGTAACTATAGGCAATTCCCAGATCGAAGCTGTCATCTTCAATGGCGGTACTGGAATTGCCCCACGAGATACTACTCATGATGCCTTAGAAGGGCTGTTAGAAAAGACTTTGCCAGGATTTGGCGAGTTATTCCGCTATCTGAGCTATCAAGAAATTGGTTCGCGAGCGATCGCTTCTCGCGCCATTGCCGGAGTTTACCAACACCAGCTAATCTTCTCTATTCCTGGTTCTACTGGTGCGGTAAAACTGGCTGTAGAAAAGCTGATCTTGCCAGAACTGGTACATCTAATCGAGCAGATCTCAAGCCAAAGCTAGCTGCGATCCCCTAGTTCTCAGAACTAAGCAAATTTAATAGTAGGTCCTATATATTTATTTAATTTCCCCCCCCCTTTTTTTAAAAGCTGTGTTACCTTAAAGTCAGTTTTTTAAACGACGGAATAATGATGCTTTTAAAACGTCAGTACCTAATTGCGATCTTAGCTGCGATCGCTCTGGGCGCTTTATCTATTGCTCCTGCTAACGCCCAAAGAGGTAATACTCCTGGTAATCCGCAAAATAATGGGTGCGTACCATCGCGGTGGCAACCAAAGAAATGTAAGTCAGTACCTACACCTGCCTTGTTACCAGCTTTAATCCTTCTTGGCGGCGGAACTATGCTCTACAAGCGCCGGAAACAGCAGAATCAAGTTGCTCTCGACGAGCAAAGTCTTTAGTTTATAAATCGTAAGTATATCGAGGGCAAGGGCGCAATCTATTGCGCCCCTATTTGCCGAATAGATAGGCGCTACTCGTGCGTAAGCTCTAGAACTGTATGGGCGATCGCCAATACGAAGAAAAAACTGATATTTATTGAAACTTAATGGGTATTCTAGTATAAGGAAAGTTTTAAAAAATTTGATTTAGCATGGAAATTAAAGCCATAGCAGCTTGTAAAAGTTTGTGGCCTTCCATCCAGCAGAGTCTCAAAATTCCTCATAATTTAATTACCCTCTGCGTTCTCTTGGTCGGCCTGTGTTACTTACCTGTTTGGTTTGCCGCACTCCTACCCTCGATCGCTACAGGAGAGCTATTTCCAATCCTAGTAATTGCTGCTGCGTATTTCGGATTGAAACGGTTGTGGGATCGACGAGAGCACTTAGCTGGATTAACAGCTTCAATTAGAGAGCGCCGATTGGGATATATCCTGATGGCGCTCTCTGTCATTCTGTTTCCCTTTAGCCGCTTTGCTGTTTGGTCGCAAGCTTTGCTGTGGGTATTAATTTTAGTTGGTATCGCCTTGAGTTCTTGGGGAATAAAATTTTTTAGACAATTTCCCTGCCCAACTTTTTTGCTGCTTTTTAGCGCCCATCCAGGTGGCAATATTTTAATCGGTCATGCGTGGCGAGCTTGGACTCCGGTTGATTTCCTGGAAGGGGTGATGGCTCAGATGAGCGTGTGGCTGTTGCAAGCTATTGGTTATGATGCTACTTTGGTCGGTAAATCGGTTGAATTACCCACCGTCCATGTTGAGGTCGGTTGGTCTTGTAATGGCTTGGAGATGGCCATAGCTTTAGGCACAGCCGGATTGTTATACGGAATTATGTCTCAGAAAAACAGACTGCAAACAGCCAAGCTAATTGTTTCAGGAGTTGTTCTAGCTGTAGTCTTTAACGTCATCAGAATTGCAGGGTTAGTGTTAGCCCTCGATCGTGGAGAAGATACGTTTGAGTTTTGGCACATCGGTTTGGGCACGCAAATTTTTTCGATTGCCCTCTTATCTACCTATTACTTTTTAGTCGTCAAAGTATTCGGACGAAACCGTGGGAAGCTCGGGAAAAATCCTCGAAGAAAAATGCAGAATTTATTACGATAACCCGATCGACGATGTTTCTTTCACTATCAACTTTTGTCTGCTTTCATCTCAGCTTTGAGAGGATCGAAATCAACAGGAAATCGAGTAGAGTCGGGATCGTAATCGGCTTCTCTCAAATCGGCTGAGTCTAGTAGAGCATTTTGGAAATTCGTGCCGATAAAGATCGCACCTCGCAAATCTGCCCCTGTCAAGTTCGCCTCGCTGAAATTGGCATAACTCAAGTCAGCGCCTCTCAAATTAGCACCTTGCAGATTGGCAGCACTGAGATCGGCATAACTTAGATCGACCCCCTTGAGATTGGCTCCGCTCAGGTTAACTGCACCTAACTCTACTCCAGAGAAATCTCGCTTCCCGGCGGCATACATCTCTAGCAGTTCGGCCGCTGTCTTAATTGAAGAGTGCGGAGTTAGTTCGGACACGATCGCACCTCATAATTTATCTATTCTTTTAAATTATAGATTGACGATCGCCTCATTCGTCAGATATGCAAATCTTAAAATTAGTTGAAATCGGCCTCAACAAAATCTCACAAAATTCTCGGTTTACTAAACTATCTTTCTTAGCTGGCTGTCATTTTTACCTCTAGATTTACCTTGATAATCATCTCAAGTTAAACGTCTGTTAACTTGTAGGAAATCGATTCTATGTTGCTCAAAATTTAATATGGTTTCAAAGAGATGGGAGGTTTTCGATCTTGAGAGGTACGGTGAATCCCACCATCAAGATTGTTGCCAATCTCTAAAGAATAAGAGAGCATTTAGTATAGGGATCGATTAGCCGGACTCTAATTTTGCCTTCATGCCGATAGGTGAAAGCCTGCGGTTTCTATCCAAAACATCACCGAGTTGAAAACTCTCATGCAGACAGAAACATCTATTTCGCAATGCAGTCAGAGTCGTTCGCTGACCGATTACTACCAGCAGGTTCGAGGACTGAGCGATCGAATTTGTCAACCGCTAGCGATCGAAGACTATGTTATTCAAAGTATGCCGGATGTTAGTCCGCCGAAGTGGCATCTAGCGCATACTACTTGGTTTTTTGAAACTTTTTTGCTCGTGCCTTACCTGAGCGGCTATGAGGTTTTTCATCCCCAGTTTGGCTATTTGTTCAATTCCTACTATGAAGCTGTAGGAGAACGCCATCCCCGCCATCAGCGGGGACTGCTATCTCGCCCGACGGTAGAAGAAGTTTATCGCTATCGGGCTTATGTAGACGAAGCGATGCTTTCGTTACTGGCACAACAATCGGGAGATTCAAGGCTAGAAGAGCTAGTCGTTCTAGGACTCCATCACGAACAGCAACATCAAGAATTGCTGCTCACCGATATCAAACACATTCTCGCTGGGAACCCCCTACGTCCGGCTTATAGCTCGATCGTACCTCCTGTTGTTACTGGAGATGCTAACCTGCGAGAACGATGGTTAGACTACCCAGGAGGACTCTACCCCATCGGGCATACAGGAGAAGGGTTTAGTTTCGATAACGAGCTTCCCCGACATCAAGTTTACCTACAAGACTATTGGCTGGCGGCGCGACTGGTAACTAATGGCGAATATCTAGAATTTATCGCCGCTGGTGGCTACGAGAAGCCAGAATATTGGCTGTCGGAAGGTTGGGCGACAGTTCAAACCCAACAATGGCAAGCACCGCTTTACTGGGAAAAAATTGATGGTGATTGGTGGGTAATGACGCTAACAGGGATGCGTCAAGTGAGCGATCGCGATCCGGTTTGTCATGTTAGCTTTTACGAAGCCGATGCTTATGCTCGCTGGGCGGGCAAACGCTTGCCCACAGAAGCCGAGTGGGAAGTTGCTGCCAGCCAAGTGCCAATGCGAGGCAATTTCTTAGAATCGTGGCAACTCCATCCTATACCAGCAGCAGGGATAACCCGCCCCGATGGAATTTTTGGCGATGTCTGGGAATGGACGCAAAGTGCATATCTCCCCTATCCAGGATATCAGCCAGCACCAGGGGCAGTCGGGGAATACAACGGTAAGTTTATGTGCAATCAAATGGTGTTGCGCGGCGGTTCTTGCGTCACGCCTCCCGATCATATCCGTTCCTCTTACCGCAACTTTTTCCCTCCTAATACTCGCTGGCAATTTTCCGGCATTCGCTTGGCAATGTAGATCGACCTTTGGCAAAGGCCTATTTTTTCATAAAAACCACAGATGCACACAGATAAACACAGATAGGAATAGATGAGTTATCGACTTTGGCAAAAAGCCTTATCTACATCTTTGTGCCTCTGCTGGGAAAAACAACTAGGAGCAATTTCATGTCTGCCGCTTTAAGTATTAAATCTGCGATCGAGTTCTACGATTTTCATCCTCCTGTAGATGATTTCAAAGCTGAGGTTCTGCAAGGGTTACAGCAACAGCAAAAAGCTATTTCTGCTAAGTTTCTCTATGACAAACGAGGAGCAGAATTATTCGATGCGATCTGTACGTTAGACGAATATTATCTAACCCGCACTGAAATCGATATCCTGCAAACTTATGGCAACGAAATTGCCGCCTTAGTCAAAGACGGAGTGCTAATTGAATTTGGCAGCGGTAGCAGTCAGAAAGTTCGGTTTATTTTGGATGCGACGATGCCGAACTTACCAACTTATGTGGCGCTGGATATTTCTAAACAGCATTTGTACGAATCGTGTACGAATCTGGTCGAAGCATATCCTGAATTACAGGCGATCGCTATTTGTACCGACTACACTCAACCGATAAGATTACCAGATATTTATTCAATTAAGCATAAACGCAAAGTTGCTTTTTTTCCGGGATCTTCGATCGGCAATTTAGAACCATCAGAAGTAGTGCAATTCCTTAAAAATACGGCGATGCTATTAGAACCTAACGGTAGCTTATTAATTGGCGTAGATCTGAAAAAAAGCAAGGAAATCCTCGAACCTGCTTACGACGATCCTCAAGGAATATCTGCGGCTTTCGCGCTCAATTTACTCGTTAGGATTAATCGAGAACTCGGTGCTGATTTCGATCTAGATAAGTTCTGCTATCGGGCATTCTATAACGCGATCGGTCGAATCGAAATGTATATCGTCAGCCTTGAAACTCAGGTAGTACATATAGATGGCATGGAAATTCCTTTCCAACAAGGTGAAACTCTCCGTACCGAACATTCTTACAAATATAGTGTTGATGAATTTCAAAATTTAGCAGACTTAGCAGGCTTTCAGCCTCAAAGAGTTTGGACAGATCCAAAACAATTGTTTAGTTTGCATTATCTGCAACTGCCAAATTAGACCTGTTTAATATCAGATCCGATCGAACAGTCATCATATTTGTAGGGGCGGGTTTTGCCAGCCCCGTTGTCTCCTAACCATCAGCCTTCCATCGAACCCACCCTGCCACACCGATAACGGCAATATCTCAATCGATCGTGGCAGTCAAACAATTTAATCTCATACCAAAACTATCTTGGTGACAGTTGAACTGCTTATAATGTATCAGCGATCGCCACCAACATTCTCAGCACTTTATGAGTAACTTAACGGCAACGCTGCAAGGAATATTGGACTGGCTAACTGTAAACGCTCCCGATCGAGCAGGTAGTTTATCAACTTCAGGATTGAGCCGCCAACAAATTGATGAGTTATTAAACAAATCTGAACTTAACATCAATATAACAGAAGATGTCTATGAATTATATCAATGGCGTAACGGTGCTTTAGGACAGGGCTTCTCCTTTTTACAGTTTTTGATATTCTACCCTTTAGAAGAATCAATAATAGAGTCTACAAGGATCGAGGAGATTTTTATAGATCCAGAACCCGATCGCTTTCCCGCTGACATAGGATTAATATTGTTTTCTTATGACAGCTATTTTTTCTTTACTGTCTCATGCCAGCATAATCGAAGCTATTCAGAACTATGGGTATATGATATAAAAAGTTATTGGTATCCTTTCCTGTGTTATAAAAGTTTGAGTAGCTTTTTCTCAACCATATTAGAGTGCTACACCACCCAAGCATATTATTTAAACGAATATCGCTCTTGGAAAGCCGATCGCAAGAAAATATACAATACTTTTCGCAAGCATAATCCTACAATAATGGGCTTGCAACTTAATACTACACCAATTATTTGGCTGCTTATTCGAGAAATAAATCCTGTTGCTGGTATTCTATATTTAGGTAAGTCTTTAAACGACCAGCTTGAGTCATTTTTGATACTCTGGTAAATTCATATTCTCTAAACACAATCCAGGAATTTTGGGTTTCGCTATCGCTCAACCCAACCTACATTAATTACGGACGATCGAGAAAATTTTCTGATTTCAATCTCGTTCTTTATAACGCAGAACCAATCCAAAATCCAATATCGATCGACTTTTAAACTTGTCCTCTTCATGTTAAGTTGAAAGTCAAAACCCCGACCAACCCCCAGGCAATGAAAGCACAAGTATTTCGAGGCGTTAATCAACTGAGTTACGAAGAGGTGCCAACCCCAGAGGTGGCAGCAGATGAAGTCCTAGTACAGGTACGAGTAGTAGGGCTGTGTCAATCGGATATTAAAAAGATTCTCTATCCTCTCTACGAACCGCCGCGCATCTTTGGACACGAAACGGCAGGAACGATCGCCTCTATCGGTAAAGATGTATCGGGTTGGCAAGTCGGGCAGCGAGTAGTGGTGATGCACCACATTCCCTGTATGCGTTGCGCCTATTGCTTGAACGATAATTTCTCCATGTGCGATGTCTATAAAAACATCACCACCACAGCCGGATTTTCCCCCAGTGGGGGCGGTTTCGCCGAATACGTGAAAGTGCCGGGGCATATCGTGCAAAATGGCGGCTTAATTGCCATTCCCGACGATGTGACTTTTGAGCAAGCTAGTTTTGTCGAACCGACTAATTGCTGCCTCAAAGCCGTGAAAAAAGCTCAAGTCCAACCGGGCGAGACGGTGTTAATTACGGGTGCAGGACCGATCGGGCTAATGTTTATCATGTTAGTGAAGTATTTCGGTGGCAAAGCGATCGCTACTGACTTACTGCCCTCCAGAATTGAAAAAGCCCTAGCAGTTGGGGCTGAAGCCGCTTTTGATGCCCGCGATCCTCAATTGCCCAGCAAAATACACGCCCTCACTAATGGGGTGGGCGTAGATACCACGCTGCTAGCAGTTCCCAGCGACAAAGCCTTTTTTCAAGCTTTAGAATGTACCCGCAAAGGCGGCAAAATCTTATTTTTTGCCGAGTTCCCCGATGAAGTGGAAATTCCGATTAACCCCAACATTCTCTATCGTCGGGAAATCGATTTGATGGGCAGCTACAGTTCTTCCTATCGCTTGCAATCGATGTCAACCGATATTGTATTTAATCGTCGCATTGATGTTGATGCCTTAATTAGCGATCGCTACCCGTTGAAAAATCTCTCTGAAGCTGTAGAAAAAGCGATCGCTCCCACAGCAGAAACTTACAAAATTTTGATTTATCCACCAAACGGTAACGAATGAAGCTTCTTGTGCCACCATGGAATTAAGCTGTTCTTATAGCCCGATCGGGGCTTAAGTATCATGAATACCAAAGACGCGAACAAATCAGAGCCAACCGACGTAGAACCTTTGGATTTGATTATGAACAATCCCAAGGCGACTCCGATCTTACTTTTGCTTTTGGCAATAACCCCCGCGATCGCGGCTGCTGTAATTTTAGTTTTGGTACAGCATTTGCAGTAGTGGATCGACACGCCTAAAATAGTGCATTAGAGTAGGGTGTGTTAGACGGCGATAACCTTTGCTCTGACTTGAATCGATCGATTCGTCGCAGGAGCACCAAATTAGCTGTGTCGATCCAGTAGGTTGTCTCTCTTGGCAAGAGAAAGAGAGAGACGAGACGGGAGGGGCATCTGAACACCCAAACTCATGCCTCCTGCCTTCTGTTGGCGCAGCCTGCGCTCGGCGCATACTCTACTGACGTTAATGGTGTGGCAGGGCGGGTTTGACTTAGGATTGAATTCTTGTGTTGCTAGAGTTTTTGACTAAACCCGCCCCTACGACTCCTGGACTTCTGTTGGCGCAGCGTTTCCGCAGGAAATACTCCTGACTTCACCATGACTACTTTTTACAGGCTCAATCGCGATCTCGCTTATCCCGACAGCGATGGCAAACCTATGGCAGAGAATACCGAGCAATATCGCTGGATTGTCATCATCAAGGAAAATTTAGAAATTATGTTCGCAGCGATCGCAGATGTTTTTATCGCTGGCGATTTGCTCTGGTATCCCGTGCGCTCTAAGATTGTTTCTCCTTGTGCCCCCGATGTCATGGTAGCCTTCGGTAGACCTAAAGGCAGGCGCGGTTCCTACAAACAATGGCAAGAAGAAAATATTCCACCTCAAGTGGTGTTTGAAATCCTCTCTCCCAGTAACAATGCTGAAGAGATGGATCGCAAGCTAGAATTCTACGATACCTACGGGGTGGAAGAATACTACCTATACGATCCAGAAAGCTTTGAACTCCAAGGATGGCAGCGGCAAAACGGACATCTGGCTAGATTGTGGCAGATGGATAACTGGGTAAGCCCTCGTTTGGGAATTCGGTTTGAAACTGGGCAAGGAGAGTTAATAATTTACCGTCCAGACGGACAAAGATTTCTAACTTCGGTGGAACTAGAACAGCAGGCGCAGCAAGAACGCCAACGAGCAGAACAAGCAGAATTATTATTGCAGCAAGAAGCCCAAAGGGCAGAACAAGAAGCCCAAAGGGCAGAAAAATTGGCTATTTATTTACGATCGATTGGTGTCGATCCCGAAAATCTTCCTAATGTCAACTCTCAATAAATCTGAAGTTTCTCTAGAAGAGAGGTGCAGTTATGGCTATCGCTACTATTAATCCCGCTACTGGGGAAACACTCAAAACCTTTGAGCCGTTAACCGACGACGCGATCGAATCTAAGTTAGCCCAAGCCCAACAAGCATTCGAGCGTTACCGTTACACATCTTTCGCCCAAAGAGCGCAATGGATGCAGCAAGCAGCAAAAATTTTAGAGCAAGACAGCCAACGCTTCGCCAAAATTATGACGTTGGAAATGGGCAAACCTTTGAAAGGTGCGATCGCTGAAGTGGAAAAATGCGCCTGGGTTTGTCGCTACTATGCCGAAAATGCGGCGGAATTTCTCAAAGATGTACCAGTTTCAACTGATGCCAGTAATAGTTTTATTCGGTATCAACCACTAGGCGCGATCCTGGCAATTATGCCCTGGAATTTCCCGTTTTGGCAGGTATTTCGCTTTGCCGCGCCTGCATTAATGGCGGGTAACGTTGGTTTGCTCAAACACTCTTCTAACGTGCCGCAATGCGCTTTAGCGATCGAAGAAATCTTTACTCAGGCAGGTTTTCCCCCAGGAGTATTTCAAACTTTGTTGGTAGGTTCGGATGTCATTCCGGCAATTGTAGCTGACGATCGCATCAAGGCCGCTACTCTCACGGGAAGCGAGGGGGCTGGAGTGAGTTTAGCCGTAGCTGCGGGCAAACAGATTAAAAAAACCGTTTTAGAATTGGGCGGTAGCGATCCGTTTATCGTCACTGAAAGCGCAGCTTTAACCGCAGCGGTGGAAACGGCCGCGATCGCTCGGATGTTGAATAACGGCCAATCTTGCATCGCTGCCAAAAGATTTATTTTAGTTGAAGCGATCGCCCAGGAGTTTACCGAACGCTTGGTACAAAAGTTTCAAGCTTTGAAAATCGGCGATCCGATGGATTTAGCTACCGATGTCGGGCCTCTAGCCACCCCTAGCATCTTGCAGGATATAGATGAATTGGTACAGAAATGCCTAGCCCAAGGGGTTCGCGCCCTGACGGGAGGGCAACCGTTGTCGGATCGTCCGGGTAACTTCTATCCGCCCACAATTTTGTCGGATATTCCCCCAGGCACTCCCGCCGATAACGAGGAGTTTTTTGGCCCCGTGGCGCTGCTGTTTCGGGTGAAAAATATCGACGAGGCTATAGCTAAAGCAAACGCTATTCCTTTCGGCTTGGGGGCCAGTGCTTGGACGCAAGTTAAGGAAGAGAGCGATCGCTTCATTAACGAACTCGAAGCTGGGGCTGTATTTATCAACGGTTTGGTCAAATCCGATCCGCGCCTGCCTTTTGGCGGGATTAAGCGTTCTGGTTACGGACGAGAACTCGGCATTCCAGGCATTCACGAGTTTGTCAATCTTAAGACTGTATGGGTGAAATAATTGTTTGTTAATTGATACCATTTTGCTTTTTAAGTGCAACATATCTTGGGTAGGGGCGCAATGCTTTGCATTGGTGTCAACTTAGAGCTAGAGCCTTTGCTAAACCATGGATTTCAGCCACCACCGCCGGAGGTTCAAAACCTCCGGCTAATAGCTTAAGTCCATTGAAATGGACTAATGAACTAAATTACCCAGAGATCGGCAGTCCTCTGAGCGAGGACTTTCGCTTTGAGAGGTAGGGTTTTGAACCCCTGTCGGACGAAGCTTTGACCGTTAACTTGACACCGATGAATGCTTTGCGTCCCTACAGGGAAATTGTGTGTAGCAGTCATTTAGCAAAATGATATGAGAAACGCGATCGACTGAGGCTAGTTTTTTACCCAAAGGTTCGCAGAGATTTTTATGGACTTGTTTGAATTTTATGGTAGCGATTTATGCGATCGATCCATAACTTAAGTAAATTTAAACAACCTAAATTTTCCTAAAAGTTGCTAATTCCTGTAAGCTATACACTAGCGTGAAAAAAAATTATGAAGCAACTAAATCGATCGACTATATGACTATATTTTTTAAAAACTCTCTGCTGAAGATAGGGGGATGTACCCTGGCCTTGGCGTTTGCGAGCGAACCAGTTCGGGCTAATTGTCTGGCAAGCGAGACAAACACTTTAGCATCCTGCGATCCCCAGGTAGAAAACTTATCGTTTAAGACTACTGTTTTAGAAAAAATTAGGCAAGAAACTGAGGATTTGTCTGCTAATTCTCAGTCTCCTCAAAAGACATTTTCAACGCCTTCAGATTCGCCGCCTAGTGAAACTTCGATCGCCCAAAAGCCGAATGGAACTAATGATTCTGTTGAAGCCAATTTAACCGATCTAACCGATCGACAAATTTCAACGCAGGCTGCCGATCTGTTGCCTGCTGATGGCAGTTCGATCGCCCAAGAGCCTTCTGGAACCGATGGTTCGGCAGAACCTATGCCAGCAGAAACGACCCAGCCAGAAACGTCTGATTCGCCTCCACCAGCCGCTCCTCCTAAATCGGGGAACGAAAGCTTAGGGGAGCGATCGTATCTCATGGGAGATGCTTGGCGTGCTCGGTTGCGAGATGCAGGAGTGACCTTCAATCTTGAATTCACTCAATTTTATCAAGGATTAGCTGCTGGTTCTGGGGACAATGAGTTTGATTATGGCGGACGGTTAGATGCTCTCATCAACCTGGATACGGGCAAACTGGGACTATGGCAAGGCGGTGGTTTTCACACCCATCTGGAATATAGGTTTGGCGGTCTTTCTGCATTTCAAGATGGGATTTTGATGCCAGCCAATACCGGGCAGATTTTACCCCTGGGCAGTCCTGATACCGTTGTGGCATCTTCGCTGTATTTCTCGCAGCAATTTGACGCTCGCACATCCCTGCTCCTGGGCAAAATCAACACGGTCGATTTGTTAGCGGGCGACCTCTTTTTTGGTGGCTCGGGAAATCAACGATTTATGAATCTTGCCTTTGTGGCTCCGCCTAAAGGAGTAGTCCCTCCCGCGATTATGGGGGCGCTCCTCAGCGTCAAGACGCAGCCAGTGGCTTTGACGGTCATGGTGTTCGATCCCAACGATCGGACAGATGACTACGGGCTAAACGGTCTATTTAGCGATGGGGTGAATCTTTCTATGGCGGCAACTCATGTTGGAACTATCTCAGGTCGCCCTACAACCTATACGCTGAATGCTACCTACAGCACCAAAGAGAGTACAGACCTAAGAGATCTCTTGCTGCCTGCCGATTTGCGAACTAACGGTACAAGGCAAGGCTCTTACAACATTGAGTTTCAGTTCTCTCACCTATTGCGCCAAAACCCAAATAATCCTCGCGAAGGTTGGGGCGTATTTTTGAAAGCAGCTATTGCCGATGGCAATCCTAATCCCATTCAAAGTTACTTTATCGTCGGTTTGGGTGGCAAAGGGCTGATTTCCGGGCGAGAACGAGACAGCTTTGGTCTGGGATTCTACTACTACAACTTTAGCAACGATCTAAAAAATGCAGTTAACCCTCTGATCGATTTTGGTGATGAGTATGGGATTGAAATGTATTACAGCTATGCCATTACCCCGTGGTTCTACCTCACAGGCGACCTACAATATATCGATCCTGCCAACCAGCGCAGCGATAATGCCTTGGTTCTAGGCCTGCGAACGAACATTCGATTTTAGGGTTGTGGAATAAAAACTTGAAATTATCTCACCTTATACCAATTTGATACCATTTTGCTCGCATACCTGCTACACACCAATTACCTGTAGGGGCGTAATGCATTGCGCCCCTACCCCACATATGTTGCAACAAAAAAGCAAAATGGTATTAGGGATGTCTTTCTGATTCGCTCATCCGATCGGCCTCTATCCGATCGCTCTGTACCAACCCATTGTCTATCCAGATCTGTTGTGGAATGCCGATTTGAATGTGGCGATCGTCAAACGCATTTTTCAGGCGGCGGCGCAGTTCTCGTGCTGTATCCCACTGTTTCATTGGCATGGTTTTGATCCAGACTCGAATCATAATTCCGGCGTGGGAAATTTGCTCGACTCCAAACACTTCATGCGTATCTAAAATAATCGTTTGCCAATGTGGATCTCGTGCCATGCGATCGATGGTTTCGCGCACTATTGCCAATGCTCGATCGACATTAGTTTGGTATGCCACTTCAATGCGGACATCGGCCCGCGCCCAGAGGCGCGTTCGATTTTCGACCTGTGTAATTAAATTGTTGGGCAGCGTAATCAGATCGCCTTCATCGCTGCGAATTTGGGTAATTCTCAAGTTCAAATTTTCCACCCGCCCAGCCACCGTCCCAATCCGAACCATGTCGCCGATGCGATATTGGTCTTCCAGCAAAATTAGCAAGCCGTTGACAAAATCTTTGACTAAACTTTGCGCTGCAAACGAGATCGCTAAAGCAATTAACGTTCCCAATATCAGCACCGAACCAGGAACGAGATTCAGCGATTGCAGCAGCCAGAGAAGTCCTGTCGCATAAATCAAAAACAGCTTTAAGCCTTTGAGAAAGCTGGCCACCGTTGTAATTCGCTGAAGATTAGACTCTGTAAGCGATTGGTCTTGCTTGCGGTTTTGAATAAATCGATCGATTAAAAGATCGGTAACGCGATTAATTAATCCGGCGAAAAACCAGGTGAGTAAAACGAAAATTGGAATGGTAATAACTTTGCGAGCAAACTGCTGAGTTTGAGGAAAGAGACTGAGGCTGTAGGCAATGCCAACCATCCAAATAAACGCGATCGCCCAAAACGAAATCCACTGCAATACTCGAACAAATTGAATTCGCCGTTGCCATCCCAGATATTGCTGTAGCTCTTGTACTAGCCAGGAGCGCGGTTCATCTAGTTCGGTGGCGATCGATGCAGTCGCAGGCGCGGCTGCGATTTCAGTGGCTTGTCGCTGTTCGAGATGCTTTCTGCGGTGTCGTAATTTCGTCCAAATGGCACCGAATAACAGCGACAACCCCAGCGTTGCCATCAAAACCTGAGTCGCAACAGCAGTTTGTTGCTTTAATGCTCCGGGCTTACGCAGTTCCAAAGCCAGTCGAAGTGCTTGCTCTAGCGTTTCTCGCCATTGCTGAGCCAAGCGTTCTTTACTGGTGGATGCGTATTGAGCGTCGGCATCAGTTACCGTCAGCAAAACTTTCGTTTCAGCTTGAGTGCGATCTCTGACAAATAAAACGGGCTGTTCGTTGATGGTTTCAACAATTACCTGGAGTGTATTACGATCTAGTGTTTCATTCGACCTGTAGCTACTAACCGTTTGCTGGAGATTGGCTTCGATTTGTTTGGCACGAATCTCAACCGGAATCAGATCGCCAGGATTCGATCGATCGAGGACTACTGGAGATGCAATTCTAAACAGTTCTTTGCCATCCAAATAAATTCTGGCAGATTCTAATGTTCCTCGGCGTTCGACTTCGCTGGGAAGAACTGGAGTGCTGTTGGGAACAGCAAAAGAGGGCAACTGCGCAGCAGTAATAAGTGGATGCGTCGAACTCGCGATCGCTCTTTCATCGCCTGCAAAATTAACCAGCACGATCGAAGTCGCACAAATCCAAGCCAGACTGCCGTAAATAAATTGGCGGGGCAGCTTCACCATCAAAACTCACCTTTCACGCGATCTCGATAATTCATTGCAAAGTCGTTTGCACAAAAACGTTTAGGGTTCGATCGATTATTTTAGTCAAGTAGTTTATAAATAGATTTAAAAGCAGCTTAAACACGAACAATATCCAGCGAGTAATTAAACGAACATGAATAAAAACTTAAGAATTTGCTGCTTCTTCTTGAGTAGCATTGTACAATATTTTTATCTGAACAATATCACAGTTCAATCGTTAGGATTTTTGATTCGATAGTTTTGCTTTTGCGTCAGACCTCAATCGAAAACTAATCTTAAGGTTGCTCCGTTAATCACACGCAGCCTCGGAGATTTTGCTGGAGGCAGATGATGATGAATTTTTTCCGCTGCTCGTTACAAAGAAAAGGTTCCAGGCGATTCACTCGTGCAGCGCAGACTGATTACGATTAGTCTATATTTGAATTTCCCAAACTAAATAAGGTCAACTAAATCGAACGACTCGATCGATTGAGAGTCTGAGTTTGCCGTGCGAAAGAATTCACTTTCAAGGAAATGCAAATATGCAATTAGAGGCGTATATTTTTACTATTCTATTTTTGACTGTCGGCCCGTTCAAGATTATTTTTCCGTTTGCCAAATTGACTCAGGCAATGGAGCCGAAATTTAAGCGAAAAATTGCTTTGATGGGGATTGCGATCGCCACTGGAATCTGCTTTGGCATCGCGCTGTTGGGAAACAATCTCCTCAATAAGTATTTAATTTCTTTCGCAGCTTTAGAGATTGCCGGAGGACTGGTGCTGCTGCTATCGGCGATGAATGCTATCTTTCCCAGAGTCGAGCCTCCTCGCCCAACTCCACCTAAACCCACTGCTTTGAATCTAGCAATTTCACCCGTGGCCACACCGCTAATCGTGCCGCCGATCGGAGTCGCCGTCATCTTGCTGGTCGTGATGAGTGCTTCTCGCTATCCTGGCTCTGAAATCGCCCTCGTGAAAGCATTAGTGACGATCTTAGTGCTGGATTTTTTAGTGATGTTCTTCGCCGACAAGATTTTGAAAATACCAGGTTTAGTGCCGCTGTTCCAGATTCTCGCCAGCGTGTTGGTATTTATTCAGGTGGCCTTAGCAGTTCAAGCCATTCTCAATGGCATTGAAGATATAAATTTTAGATAAACTACTCCCGTCCGCTTACGCGCTCGACGGGAGTTTTCAGAAGCATTTTAAAGCCAAAAAACAAACCGATTGCGAGGCTAAAACCATGCAGATTCAAGATCGAATATCATCAAGCAACGTCAACCAGGCGGAAGCCGAGCGTCGGGCAGCGGAAATCGAAGCGCAGATGACCGATGACGAACGCTTCGGACTAATCTACAACCTCATGGTTTACGTCTACACCGGGGTCGGACGGGGAGAGCGCGATCCGCGCGTACCAGAACATATTCCCCAGATAGCAGGTTGGACGAAGGGAATACCGCGACTGGGGATTCCAGACCTGCTTCATGCCGACGGGCCGTTAGGAATTACCAACCCGGCGAGCGGACGCGAGGGCGATACTGCGACCGCCCTGCCTTCGGGACAGATGCTGGGGTCAACTTTTAATCCCCATCTGGCCTGCGAAATGGGTGCCATTCTCGGACGGGAGGCCAAGGCGCGGGGCTTTAATGTGGCCCTCGGTGGCGGCATCAACCTGTCCCGCGATCCGCGCAACGGGCGCAACTTCGAGTATCTCTCGGAAGACCCCTGGCTGTCGGCAGTGTTGGCGGCAGAAACGGTGAAGGGCGTGCAGGAGCAGAAAGTAATTGGTATGGTGAAGCATCTGTCGCTGAACTCCCAGGAAACCAATAAGTGGAATTTAGATGCTCAAATTGACCCAGCAGCGCATCGAGAGTCGGAATTGCTCGCCTTCCAAATCGCGATCGAACGGGGCCATCCAGGGTCGATTATGGGCGCGTACAACAAGGTCAATGGCGAGTATTGCTGCGGCAATTCGGCGATTTTGAACGACGCGATCAAAGAGGCGATCGGCTTTAGGGGCTTCATCATGTCCGACTGGAAAGCAGTTTGGCACTGGGACTATGCCTTGAAGGGATTAGATATGCATTCCGGAGCGCAGGTAGACCAGCAGGAATGGTTCGTAGGGCCGCTGCGGGAGGCCTACGATCGGGGCGAGTTTCCCAAAGAGCGACTTGCCGACATGGTGCGCCGAATTCTCACCGCCATCTACCAGGTAGGTGTGGATAAGTGGAGCGGCCCGCAAGAGCAGCCCGACCTGGAGGCTCATTTGCAGACCGCGATCGATATCGCTCGTCAGGGAACCGTTTTGCTTAAAAACGACGGGATCTTGCCGATCGCCCCCGACGTAAAAACCATTGCCGTCATTGGCGGCTTTGCCACGAAGGGGATGCTGACTGGCGGCGGCGGTTCGAGCTTGACCGATCCAATCGGCGGCTTTTCGCTGGATATTCCTCTGGGCGGTACGGGTTTCTTTGCCGGACTCAGACGCTTGACCATGGCGGGGCCATCTGTGGTGGCGGAGCTACAAAAGCAGTTCCCGAACGCCCAAATTTTGTTTAGTCCTGGCGAGATCCCCAAGGATGCCGCTGCGATCGCCAAGCGTGCTGATGTGGTCGTCGTCATGGCATTGAGAACCGAGTCAGAAAACAACGACTACGGCGACCTCAGCCTGCCGTGGGGTCAGGGCGAAGTCATTGAGGCCGCGATCTCCGCCAATCCCAACACGATCGTGGTTTTCCAGACGGGCAATCCGATCGATATGCCCTGGCGCGACCGGGCCAGGGCGATCGTCGCTAGTTGGTTTTCTGGCAACGTCGGCGGCCGGGTACTGCCGGAGATTCTCTCCGGTGCCGTCAACCCATCGGGGCGCTTGCCCGTGACGTTCTACGCCAATGTAGAGCAAACGCCGCATCCCGTCATGCCCGGTTTCGGAACGCCAAACAATACTCCGACCGTAATTCACTATCATGAAGGCGCGGAAGTCGGCTATCGCTGGCTGGCGAAGACGGGTGAAAAGCCGAACTATGCCTTCGGACATGGCTTGAGCTACACCACTTTCGGCTACAGCGATTTTCAAGTCAGCGGCGGCGAAACGGTAACGGCCAGCTTCACGGTCGCCAACACCGGAACGCGAGCCGGAGCCGACGTGCCGCAGGTTTACCTCGTCGATGCCCCTGGTGAAAAGCGGATGCGACTGTTGGGCTTCGATCGGGTGGAACTGAAACCCGGTGAATCCCGGCGCGTGGAGCTAACGGCCGATCCGCGATTGCTGGCGAGATTTGATGGCGCAAAAGGACAATGGCGCATCGACGAAGGCACTTACCGAGTCAGCTTGTCTCGTGCTGCGGACGATCCAGTAGAAACCGTAGAAACTCAGCTAGCGGGTCGGTACTTCGGGCGATAAGTCCCACGAGAGCGGTTGCCGAGCGCAGGCAACAGAGCTATCTCCACCTGTAGAAGAGTCATTACCAAATCCGATTTTCATACCACCCATTGCAGCCCTCACCCCCAACCCCTCTGCCCCCTTAAATGGCAGTTAAAAAAATAATTGGGTAATTCTTGTGGGATAGCCCTCTGGGCTGTCCCAATGGGGCGGGCAGGATGCCCACCCCACAAGAAAGCAGGCATCTTGCCTACCCCAAAATTACCGGATTTAATTCTTAACTTTCATAAAAGGGGGGCAGAGGGGAGCCAGCGGATCGTTGAGGTCAAGAAGGTTTTGGAAACCGGACTTCGTATCATTACCAACAGAGCAACATGGAAAATCTGCCCTCCCTGACCGTTCCAACCAGAGAAGTCCCGATTCCGAGCACGGTTTCACCCGAACTGCAAAAGCAAATTGCCGCGCCGATCCCGCCAATGGTTGCGATGCCCACTACGGCAGAAGGCTGGAAGGCGCTTCAGAAAGAAGCAAATCAGGTGTATGCAAATATGGCGATCGCAGGCGCTCAACAATTGGGCATCACGATCGAAACCATCGATCTCGACGGCGTAACCTGCTATCGCGTCTCGCCAAAATCGATCGCTCCTGGCAAAGAGAACCATGCGATCTTGCACGTGCATGGCGGTGCTTTTCTGTTCAATGCAGGCATGGCAGCGATCGGAGAAGCGATGTTACTGGCTCAAGCTTGCCAGACTCAGGCGATCTCGATCGATTACCGAATGCCGCCCGATTATACGTTTCCCGCCGCCCCAGACGACGTGCTGACGGTGTGGAAAGCCCTTATGAAGAACTACGATCCGAAATCGGTGGTCATGGGTGGCACTTCCGCAGGAGCCGGATTAATTATGACGACCATGCTCCGCTGCAAGCAGGAAGGAATCGCCATGCCAGCGGCTTTGTTTCTGGGCACGCCCTTTGCCGATCTGACCAAAACTGGAGACAGCCTGTATCTGAATGCAGAAGTCGATCGTTTCCTGGGTCGGTACGAGGGCAGATTAGTCGAGTCTACAAAGCTATATGCGGGTAGCCACGATCTGCACGACGAGCTACTGTCTCCGATCTACGGCGATTTGTCTGGATTTCCACCCGCGATCTTAGTTTCTGGCACCCGCGATCTGCTATTGAGTACCACAAGTCGCGTCCATCGCAAGCTCAGAGACGCAGGCATCCCAGCAGATCTGCACGTCTATGAAGGTATGTCCCACGGCGATTATCTCGTTGCTTTTCTAGCTCCAGAAGCACAGAACGTCATGAAGGAGGTGGCGTTGTTTTTCGATCGCTATTGGCAACCGTAGGGTCTACCTGGCGGACGATCGCTCATTGAAGTCAAGGTCGATCCAATGTGGTGGTACTCGACAGAAACTTTAGTTAATAGAAGTTAAAAAAACAATTGGGCAATTCTTGTGGGATAGCCCAGAGGGCTATCCCACAAGTTATTTAGAAAGGCTATAGCTTGTACGCTAAACTTAAGCTAAACATTATTTACTCAATTATGTCCACCTATCATGAAGTTCGTCGCCAGGTGGAAAATCTCACCGTTGACGAGCAATTTCGCTTGCTGGGAGAATTGGTAGCGATCGTCCGTCGCCAAGTAATGCCTAAACCTGCTAAATCTAAGCGCAGCATTCTCGAACTAGAGGGACTAGGTAAAGAAATCTGGCAAGGGATTGATGCTCAAGAGTATGTTAACCAGGAACGCGATTCATGGAATGGTTAGCTCAACTCCAGGGTGAGCTTGTAGGCTTAGATTCAGCACCTCTGATTTATTTAATCGAACAAAATCCTACTTATTTAGAAATGGTTCGCGCATTTTTTCAGGCAATGAATCGGGGTGAGTTCAGAGTTGTTACCTCTACCCTGACGTTGACAGAGGTATTGGTTTATCCTTTGAGAGCGGGGAATGCCCAATTGGCTCGCCAGTACGAAGAAATTCTTTTCGAGCAAGAAAACCTAGCTTGCATTGCAGTTGATGCGGAAATCGCTCAGTTAGCGGCACAATTAAGAGCGGCTAACAATCTGAGAACTCCAGATGCCATTCAAGTAGCAACTGTTATCCACGGGGGCGCTTCATTCTTTTTGACGAACGATCGCCGATTATCTGCTTTACCAAATCTCGAAGTTTTAGTCTTAGATGAATTAATAAATTAAGAGGAAATTTAATGAATACTGCTGAATTATTGATCCGCTGTCTGGAAAACGAAGGAGTGCGTTATATCTTCGGACTCCCTGGAGAAGAAAATTTGCACGTCCTAGAGGCGCTGAAGGATTCTTCGATCGAATTTATTACCACCCGCCACGAGCAAGGTGCAGCTTTTATGGCTGATGTCTACGGACGCTTAACCGGACAAGCAGGGGTTTGTCTTTCCACTTTGGGTCCGGGTGCTACTAACTTAATGACGGGTGTGGCTGATGCCAACTTGGATGGTGCACCTCTGATTGCGATTACAGGCCAGGTGGGCACCGATCGTATGCACATTGAATCTCACCAATATCTGGATTTGGTGGCAATGTTCTCTCCAGTAACCAAGTGGAGCGAACAAATTGTCAGGCCTGGAATTACGCCGGAACTCGTCCGTCGGGCATTTAAGATCGCTCAAACGGAAAAACCCGGTGCGGTCCACATCGATTTGCCCGAAAATATTGCGGCTATGCCCGTGGCTGGGGAAGCCCTCAGTAAAGGGGATTTAGAGAAAACTTATGCCTCTTTTCGCAGTATCGAACGGGCTGCTGAAACGATCGCTCAAGCTAACAACCCGTTAATTTTAGTCGGCAATGGCGCGATTCGCGATCGAGCCAGTGAAGCCGTCACGGAGTTTGCCACCAAGCTGAATATTCCAGTAGCCAATACTTTTATGGGTAAGGGAGTCATTCCCTACACTCACCCCTTGGCGTTGTGGGCGGTGGGCTTGCAATTGCGAGATTATATTAGCTGCGGCTTCGATCGCGCCGATTTAGTAATTGCGATCGGATATGACTTAATTGAATATTCTCCCAAGCGTTGGAATCCTGACGGGAAGATTCCAGTCGTGCATATTGCTGGCACTCACGCTGAAATCGATAGCAGCTACATTCCGGCAGCCGAAGTGGTAGGAGATATATCTGATTCCCTGAGTGAAATTGTGCAGCGGGTCGATAGAAGCGGCAAACCCGAACCTTATGCCTTGGAATTACGAGACGATATCCGCGCCGATTACGAACAGTATGCCAACGACACCGAGTTTCCGATTAAACCTCAAAAACTGATTTACGACTTGCGGCAAGTCATGGGCGAAGAAGATATCGTCGTTTGTGATGTCGGCGCTCATAAAATGTGGATGGCTAGACATTACCATTGCGATCGCCCGAATACTTGTCTGATCTCTAATGGGTTTGCGGCGATGGGGATAGCAATTCCCGGTGCGATCGCAGCTAAGTTAGTCGCTCCTCAACAAAACGTCGTCGCCGTTACTGGAGATGGGGGTTTTATGATGAATTGCCAAGAATTAGAAACCGCCCTCCGCATCGGTACTGCTTTCGTCACGATTATTTTCAACGACGGGGGCTATGGCTTAATCGAGTGGAAACAATACAATCAATTTGGCAAGTCCTCTTTTGTCAAATTTACCAATCCCGATTTTGTCAAATTAGCTGAAAGTATGGGATTAAAAGGATATCGAGTTGAGTCTACAGCCGATTTTATTCCGACTTTAAAAACTGCTTTAGCTCAAAGCGTTCCTGCCGTGATCGATTGTGCTGTAGATTATCGGGAGAATCTGCGTTTCACTCAAAAAGCTGGCGAGTTAAGTTGTGCGATTTAGCAACCATGCCAAGGTTGAATGCTGGCAAGATATAGCGTTTCTCAGATAAGTGAAATCCATATCTTGTGGGATAGGCTTCCAGCCTATCCCTTGGGGCGGGCTTTCCTGCCCACCCCACAAGAAAAAGACTGTAGCTTATTAAATTGAGAATTGCTATACACATGGCTCAACTATCAAACTAGATCTGGTATTAGTCGTAGATCTCGATCTGTGTGATGGGTGTAGCCCCCAAAGTTAGTTCCTCAACTTCTTCAAATTTATTCCCTTCAAATACAGCCCACGACCATCTAACCCGCTCTTGAGGTGGGAAATCACCCTTTTGCTTAGCAACAGTTTTTAGAAATCTCTCAGGTTCGTGGTGGCCCACAGCAAAATAACCTAAAACATCAAGGTCAATATTTATAAACTCCTGCAACTCGATCTTGCTTGCAGCCTTTGCTTGTTCAGTGGGGATAAGGTTTTGCAGCATAATTCCATCTACCATCTCAAATTGTCCTTTATGAGTCGATCGCAATCTAAACTACTGTAAATCTACCAACGTACCGTAGATTAACCTAACGATAAACTCTATCACGCTCATCCTGCAAAAGGAAGCGATCGTTGTTACCAGATATATAAAAAGTCTTCTACAGACTTTGTGGGATCAACCCAGGGTTTCAGGAGCTAGCATATCGAGGCTTCCTGGTTCCGAAGCTGCTTTGAGTGGTTGGAAGGGAATCTCTGCATTCATCCAAGCCAGAAAGCTTTCGTTGCTGGAATCGATCGCAATTTCTGCCACCAAGTTGGTATAGCTAATATGTTGGCGAATTACGTGTTCGATCGCTTCTCGATAACCAGATTGAGTTTTGACGATCAGGACGGTTTCTGGTTCTTCGACAATTTGTCCTTCCCACCGATAGGCGCAGGTAATCGGAAACCAATTAGCACAAAGGGCTAGCTTTTGTTCGAGTAAGGCTAGGGCGATCTGACGGGCTTCTTCTGAAGTGTTAAGGGTGATGTAGTAAAGCTTCATTTCTCTAGCTGTTTCCTGTTTCCTTCTTCTATGATAGTAATCTAGTGAAGAAATTCGCGGCTATACAGTATTTCGTCCGCCTGCGCGAACTAAAGAAAAAGAGTGTTTTAAAACTGGATTTGAGATTATGTAGGAATGATATAGCGAGTCTAAATCATTGGCGAACAATCTTGTATGGTAGGCTTCCAGCCTGCCTACTGGGACAGCCGGGACGGCTATCCCACAAGTCATGAGAGAAACCATATATATTTGCCATGAAATCTCAAAGACCAATTATTTCATTGCCAAAATCTCAGCAAGAAACCATACTTAATTTAGTGGCGATCGCGGGTTTGGTTGCTGTATTCACGATCGCTATCCGTGGTTGGTCGGTTTTACCAGAAACCATTCCGACTCATTTCGATATTGCTGGCAAAGCCGACGGTTGGGGTAGCAAATCAACTATTTGGTTATTTCCAATTCTGGGGACGATCGTTTATGTTGGTTTCACGATTTTGCGTCGCTATCCCCATACATTTAACTATCCAGTAGCAATTACAGAAGAAAATGCTGCTAAGCAATATCAAATTGCTGTTTCGCTACTCGATTGGTTGAAAGCCGAATTTGTCTGGCAAATTACATATATTGTATGGTTAATTATAGAAATGGCGAGAACTGGAGCTAGTGGTTTGAGTTGGCTGCTTTTACCAGCAATTCTAATTACGATCTTTGGTACGGTTGGATTTTATTTATGGCAAGCGTATCAGAACAAGTAATAAGCTTGCCCTGAGCTTGCCGAAGGGTAATAAGTATGAGCGATCGCTATTGTGTTGTCAGCTTTCCAGAAACCGATTATCCACCGTTAACTTTACCCCAACATCAGAATTTATCGGAGTGCCTTACCATCCAAAATTCTCCGGTGCTGTTTGGGTGTCGTACTGGAATTTGTGGAACTTGTTTGGTAGCGATCGAGGGTAATATTCCTCCTGCTAGCGAAGAAGAAAAAGAGATTTTAGAAGCTATTGCCCCAGGAAGCGATCGGGTAAGATTGGCTTGTCAAATAGATCTAACTAACGATATTAAAATCACTCTTTTATAAAGATATGTGTGAGTTTAATTAAAAGTTAAATAAAAGTGGCGATCGCCCAACGATCGTAGTTAGATAAATTGCCGTGCGATCGCATTGAGCGAACTACATTCTTGTAAGGTAGGCATCTTGCCTGCCTCCACAGGGACAGCCCAGAGGGCTATCCCACAAGTCAAGGGAAATGCCCATTGCTATCTTTGTGTTCTCTGTGCCTTTTTGGTTGGATATGTATGCAATTTGAAGATTTCTGGTACGTTGTCGCCCTCAGCCAGCAGCTTAAATCTCATACCGTAATAGGTAGCACAGTGCTAGGAGAGTGGCTGGCAGTATTCCGAGGAGACGATGGCAAACCAGTAGCTTTGAGGGATCGCTGCGCCCACAGAAACAGCCGTCTCTCGCCCGGAAAAGTCGATCGAGGACAGTTACATTGTCCTTATCACGGTTGGGTTTACGACAAAAATGGCCAAGTAGTAGCAGTACCCGCAGAAGGAGATAATTTTAAACTAAGCGATCGCCGCTGCGCCCAGAGATACGACACCAAAGAACGAGATGGATACGTCTATGTCAGGCTAGTAGCTAACCCCAGTGAGGAATTTGAACCTTTTAAGATGCCTTACTACCAACAACCTGGATGGGAGACGGTGCGAGTGATCGATCGCTTTCGCAACAACGTCACCAACTGCGCCGAGAACTTTATCGATATTCCTCACACGGTTTCGGTTCATCCTGGCGTATTCCGGCAAGCCCGCCAGCAAAAACTAGAAATGACAGTAGAACGAAAAAACGGTTCTGTAGTTGTGGAGTACAAAAACGAAACTAACAACTTGGGATGGTATAGCCGATTTTTGAATCCTAAAAGCGATGAAATTCGACATACAGATAGTTTTCATATGCCTAATATTACTAGCGTCGAATACAATTTAGGAAAGAACCGCAGATTTTTTATTACCAGCCAATCAATTCCCGAAACTGAAGATTCGACCCTGGTTTATACAGACGTAACTTTTAACTACGGTATTTGGAACAAAATCGCTCGTCCGTTCGTTCGGTTTACGGCTCAATATATCATCCGTCAAGATATAGAAATTCTTGGCATTCAACAAGAAGCGATCGCCAAATATGGAACTGAATTTTCTAACACGACCGCAGATACAATTCACGTATTAGTTGAATCTATTCGCGATCGAATAGAAAAGGGTGAAGATCCGAGAAGCCTGCCAGACCTTGTACGTCAAGTAACTTTTTGGGTATAAAATAATTTTAACCTGGCGGTTGTAGACGCGCAGCGGCTTCCCGCAGGGTAAACGCAGCTATACAACCAAAGTCCGCCTGCGCGGACTCAAGAGTAAACCAGATTTGGTATGAGTTAATCATGAGCGATCGCTCTCCATGTGACACTTACATTACTGTCACAACTGTTTTTATATTCAGTTAGAAAGAAAATTAGGATGAAATATCTTAAATTAGTTTCGCAGTGATTTTAGTTTTTGTTGCCTTCTCAATCTTAATAGCATTTACTGTTGTCGATCGCCATCAACTTACTACCATCTGCACCAAAAGTCGCGAAGATTGGATTTTAGACGCTGTAGGCTTATTTTTTCAAGGTATAGCGATTCCCTGGCTGCAAATTGCCGTAGTTTATCAACTTTATTCTTATTTACTACCAAGCGATCGCGCTAGTTTTCATCTCCCTGCGTTCGCCGCCTTTCTCCTTAGCTTTGTCGCGGTAGATTATATCTACTATTGGAATCATCGACTGCTCCACAGTCCTTGGTTGTGGAAGTTGCATCTAGTGCATCACACCATGACAAATATGGATGTTTTAGGTACGTCGAGAAACACCCTATGGACTAGCTTTTTCATTGTTTACTTATGGATTCATGCCTTATTTATTTACCTGCTGGCAGATCCAACTTGGTATATTCTTGGTGCTAGCCTTACTTCAGCTTTAGATTTGTGGCGACACAGTGCGATCGCACCTACATCAAAATCCCTAATCTATCGGTGCTTATCGCCTTGGCTGATTCTCCCTCAAGATCATGCTTGGCATCATAGCAGCGATCTCAGTGGCGCTAATTATGGAGCTAATTTCAAGATTTGGGATAAAATTCATGGTACTTATTATCAGAGCGATCGCTTACCCAATTCTTTAGGAATTGAAACTAATCTTACCCTCGCTCAAAAACTATTTCAACCCAGATAAAGGTGAGAATATCGCGTTATTGATGTTAAATTAAAACACAGATCCACACGGATAAACCTTGTTCTAAGAGAAGCCCAACCTCCGACCCCAGGCGAATGAATTCGCAGCTATACAATCAAAGTCCGCCTAAGCGCTGAGGCGCACGCTACGCGAACGCGGACTAAATTCAACCCGCGCAGGCGTGTTTCGTCTGTGTAGAAGCAGTTTTAACGCCGAGATCTTTTTGTCCTAATCGCTTGCCACGATCGATTGAGGAATGGTAACGTCTAAAGCCAGCAAGAACTAGAAACAGAGCGAAGTATGACTATGAAGCGCAGACGTGGTGTGGCTTGTCTCCAGACATCGATCGCTATTTTCTCTTTAGGCTTGGGCACTCTAGGAGCGACGATTCCCACTAGTGTAGCAGCACCTCCCAGAACGCCAGATGAAGATGTCACTTGTGAAATATTGGTAGTCGGTGGCGGACTGGCGGGCACGGCAACTGCCTATGAAGCCTTGCTGGCAGGACGTACTGTTTGCCTCACAGAGATTACCGACTGGCTGGGCGGCCAAATTACTTCCCAAGGGGTCGCAGCCCTAGACGAGCGGGCTACTCAACGACAAAAGCTGTTTTATTCTCGCGGTTACTTAGATTTAAGAACTAGAATTGAAAAACACTACGGCAAACTCAACCCTGGAGAATGTTGGGTCAGCGAATCTTGTTTTATGCCTGCTGACGGTGACAAATTTCTGACCGAGATGTTGCAAGATGCAGCTAAAAAAGGCAAAGGCACGCTGAAATGGTTTCCCAATACGGTAATTAAGGATTTGCAGATCGAGACGGTAGGATCGGGGCAACAAATTCAAAATGCGATCGCGATCCAACACGCTCCAGCTAAAGGTGCGCCGCCTTTAAATACCAAGCTGCTATCGGCCACCATTGAAGACGCTTATCGCTACGAAAATTCTCAGCAATTTGATAAGAAGATTATCCGCTTCTTGCCCCTGAAACCGGAAAAACCTCCAGAGAAACCCCAGCCAGCGGCTTGGTATGTAGTCGATGCTTCTGAAACTGGGGAACTAATCGCTTTAGCGGATGTGCCCTACAAGTTGGGAATCGATGCTAGATCTCATTTAGAACCATCCTCTTCGAGCGAAAAAGGCGATCCTTATTGCCCTCAAGGGTTTACCTACACGTTTGCCATGGAGCAAACTAAAGAACCTCAAACCCAGCAAATGCCTCCTTTCTACCTGCAATACTCGCCCTACTATAGCTACGAATTGAAGCGGCTGGCAGATTTTGGTTTGGTCTTTACCTATCGTCGCATTTGGAGTCCTAACCCAGGAGAGCCGACCAAATTCGGTGGCGTTGACTTTAAAGCCCCAGCACCAGGAGACATTTCGATGCAGAACTGGACTTGGGGTAATGACTATCGACCGGGAAGCAGTTCTGACAATTTGGTTTACACTCGCGAGCAATTGCAAGCCAGCGGGCAGTTAAACTCTGGAGGGTGGCTGGGCGGACTGCGAACCGAAACCTTACGCCGAGGCGAGGAACACGCCATCGGTTATTACTACTGGCTCGTGGCTGGGACGACCGATTCCCAGTTAGGAGCGGGGGTGAAGCAACCGCATCCCAATCACCGCTATCTGGCTGGGTTAGATTCCCCCATGGGCACGGGGCACGGGCTATCTAAGTATCCCTATATGCGCGAAGGCAGGCGGATTATCGGCAGGCCGGGACTGGGCTACCCGCGCGGCTTTATGGTGTCAGAAATCGATATCTCGCGTCGCAACTATCGAGACGATCCTTATTATGCCCAAACCTTGCCGCCGCGAATGTATCGCAGCTTGATGACCTCTCTAGCAGGGCTGGAATTAGTCAAGGTCATTACTGGGGCCGAAGCTCCAGAACAAGTCAAAAGGCGATCGCGTTCTACAATATATGCCGATTCGGTAGGCATTGCCCACTATGCGATCGATTTCCACCCCTGCATGGCTGAGAGTCCGCCAGAAAAACCAGGAAACAAAGAGCGAGAAGGCGAACGTCGGGGAGCGGGGCAAGCTTATCCCTTCCAAATCCCGCTGCGATCGATGATTCCTCAGAAAATCGATAATATGTTGGTCGTCGGTAAAAGTATTGCTACCAGCCATATTGCCGCCGCTGCCTATCGGGTCCATGCCTTTGAATGGTCGTCGGGAGCCGCTGCGGCCTTGACCTTAGACCTATCAATGGACGAGGGCATCGTGCCTTACGAGCTAACAGATGGCATACCCCGCCGAGAACCGCAACTAGAAAAATTGCAGCAGAGGTTGCAAAAGAGTGGCAATCCTACCGCTTTCCCAGATACCTCGATTTTCAATGAGAATTGGGAAGATTGGAAATAGATATAGCCTTTCTCTCATGACTTGTGGGATAGCCGTCTCGGCTGTCCCACAAAAGCTTTCTATTCTAGGTCGGCAATAGCCGCCCCAAAATTGATGTGAAATGGCTGTCCGTCTAATATCAAAGCTGGAACAGATAGAACGCCTTTAGCCTTAGCTTCGGCTATTTTATCTCGACTATTGCCTAAATGAATTATCTCTAATTCGTAGCGGTTAGGATCGAGCGATCGAGCTACGTTTTCTTCCGCACTCAGGCAAACCGGACAACCAGCATGGTAAAAAATTGCTTTCGATTTCATGGTTTTTTCTGCCCAATTGGGTTGGCAACATCACCATACCAAAGCGTTCTTGAAACTGTAAGTGGGTACTATTAAGTAGGGTAGGTACTTTTTGGTACGGATTTAGACCTGTGAGCGAGCAGAAAATTTCTAGTTCTCGATCGATCCAACTGCCTTTAGTCACTAGCATGGCTGAAGATATTTTGGGTTGCAAATGGTCCCTGGCTGTGCTTCAATTAGTTCGCCAAGGAATTTGTCGTCCAGGTGCGATCGAACGCAGCTTGGAAGGCTTAACCACTAAAGTGCTGAACGAGAGATTGAGAAAACTCACCAACTACAAAATTCTTCAGCGCCAAGCATATCCTGAAATTCCCCCTCGCGTTGAGTATCGTTTGACCTCTTTCGGAGAAAAGTTTATCGGCATCCTAGACCAGATGGCGGCTCTCGATCGAGAATTTAAAGATAAGATGCTTGACGACTAAAGATCGGCTTTGAGAGCAAGCTTGACTGACATTTCTGCTCTTGCACTTTTTAGATCGCCCGTAGCAATGCGTAAATTCTATCCTCATTGGTTCTGGTTGCTTTCCCCTAGCTTGCTAGCTGCATCTCTAGGTAGCACTGCGGCTATAGCCGCCCCAGATATCACTTTACCTAGCTCTCGTCCTACCCGCTGGCTAGAATTGCGGCAGATCCAAAGTCAGGTGACTTATCAACCAGTGCAAAGAACTCCTCGTTCGGCCAAGTTAGGCGATCGCTTGCGAGCGGTAGGAGATAAAATTACTACTGCCAAAAAGTCATCGGCGACGTTGATTTTTGATGATGGTATTGGTAGCGTGCGGGCGATAGAGGATACGATCTTGCAGGTCAAACGCTTGCAAATAGCTAACGGGGGGGGCAGAATTACCGTCTTAGCCGTACCGCGCGGCATCGCTAGGTTGCAAGTGCGTCGCTTTAATAACCCCAATTCCCAACTGCAAATCGAAACTCCAGCGGGGGTAGCTGGAGTGCGCGGTACTACATTTGGAGTCAGCGTCACTCCCGACGGCAAAACCGTAATTGCTACCGAAGAAGGAAGCGTTACAGCTACAGCCCAAGGCGAGACGGTTACTGTCAATCCGGGTTATTATTCGGTCATCGTTCCAGGGAAAGCGCCAACTACGCCTATACTCGTCGTCCCAGATAAATTATGCGCCTGCTTGCAGGTGGCGCGATTAGAGGAAGTTGAGGCTGGCAAAGCCAGAATCGTCGCTCAAGTCGAGCCTTACAACACGGTGTTTATCGAAGGCGAAGCCGTTACTACCAGTGCTGGGGGTAGGTTAGACCAGGTTGTCTCTGTACCAAATAGCAACAGCCTCTCAGTTGTAGTGCGCACTCCTTTAGGGGAAGATAAAACCTTTGACCTCAAGGTATCTCCCAATCCTTGGCTGCTTTATCGTCAAGCTAAATTTGACGAAGCGGAACAGCTATTCAGACAGCAGTTACAAGAAAATACGAGCAATGCTGATGCTTTATTGGGTTTAGGATATATTGCTTATCGCCGCAACGATCTGCCCTTAGCCCAACAAAGATTCGAGCAAGTTTTAAAGCTCGCTCCTAATTATGTCGATGCTCAAATCGGACTGGCACGAATCGCTCTGCGTCAAGCCGATAAAGACCCAGAATTTTTGACAAGAGTAGAGCAAATCCTGGAAAAACAACGGCAAGTGCAGCCCGATAATTTAGATATTTTAGTTTTTCTCGGTTATATTGCCGAGCGCCAAAAAAATCTGCCGCTAGCCCAACAGCGATTCGAGCAAGCACTACAGCGAGAACCCAATAACATCGATGCTGCGATCGGGCTAGGAATAGTTAAACTCAACCAAGAGCAGTTTGTTGAAGCTAAAAATTTGTTTGAAAAAGCAGCCCAACAAACTGACGATCCCGTAAGACTTCAAGAAATCCAAAACTACTTGCAGCAAATTAAAGAAAAAACGGGAGACGATCGATAAACTCTGCCATGCAGCGATAGCAAAACCCCACGTTTCTGGAGTGTTGGGTTTCACTCCGTTCAACCCAACCTACTAGGTTAAAAAGCGGATGCAAGCGTGGCGAGGTTTCCTTGCCGTGCAGCTTGTACCAAACAGGGGGGAAAACTCTCAAAGTCCCCCTTTTTAAGGGGGATTTAGGGGGATCTAGGTGTGAAACGGCATAACCGATAAATTATATATGAATTCATGAAGTTACTTACTTATGAGCGGTTGCGAATAAGCCGTAAATTTAGCATTGTTGAGTCCGGCAATTGCTGCTTGGCGATCGTGTACCCAAAATTGACGACCGAATCGCACCATTTGCCGCTGATTGGGAGCTACAACCATACCAAATACAGGAACTTTAGCTTTCTCTTTATCGCTGGCAAATTCTTTTAAAGTATTTCTTAAACGATACTGTTCTTGACTGTCGCCAGCCTGCTGCGGTGTTAGTTCTACCATCACTAACTGCACTCTTTCTATGGGTTCGGCATCTTCGACAATTAGTTGATTTTGTTCGTCCCGCCGATCGACTTTACCCCAAATAATTAACTGAGCGTCGGGTTGCAAAACCGGGTGAATCCGTTCGTAAACTTTCGGGAACACCACGGCTTCAGTTTGACCCGTGAGGTCTTCGATCTGTAAAATTGCCATGCGATCGCCTTTCTTGGTTACTACAGGTTTAATCGAAGTCACGATGATGACCGCACTAATAGCAGTATCTTGGTAAATATCGTTAACTTCAGTCAGGTTAATCGGCGATAGCAGGCGGGCTGACTGGTTAACTGACTTCAAGGGATGTTCCGAGACGTAAAATCCCAGATATTCTTTTTCCAGCCGCAGTTTTTCTCGTTGCGGTAAATCTGGTACCGGGGCCGATTTAGGAGCAGATTCAAACCCAGAACTAGCTTGCGTTTCTGAAGCTGCTTCTTCCCATAACTCGAAGAGGTTACCTTGACCGATCGATCGATCTTTAGCACGAGACTGCGCCCAACTAATTACTAAGTCTAGGTCTTTGAGTAACTGATTCCGATTAGATTGGATTTTATCGAATGCCCCACAATAGATCAAAGATTCTAAGGCACGGCGGTTAACAGTACGCAGATCGACGCGATCGCAAAAATCAGCTAGAGTTTTAAAGTTTCCTCCCTCGTTCCTAGCAGTTAAAATCGATTCGATCGCTCCTTGTCCCAGGTTGCGAACTGCGGAAAATCCAAACAGAATTTTGCCCTTTGATGGCGTGAAATCGACTCCAGAGCGATTGATATCTGGCGGATCGATCTCAATATTCATACTCAAACAAGTAGAAATATATTTTTGCACCTTATCGGTATCGCCGCTATTAGCCGTTAGCAGCGCCGCCATATATTCTTCTGGATAATTAGCTTTTAAGTAAGCCGTTTGATAAGTTACATAAGCGTAAGCCGTTGAGTGAGATTTGTTGAAGCAATACTCCGCAAATAAAACCATCTGCTGGAATAGTTGGTCGGCGACTTTTTTCTGAATTCCATTTTTAGTCGAACCATCAATAAAAATTTCCCGTTGCTTCTGCATTTCATCGGCTTTCTTTTTACCCATGCAGTTATGAGCGATAAAGTCATTAGCAATAAAATTATGAGTTTGCGGAATGCTTAGATCGAAAACTTCTTCTTTGCCTACATATTCAATTGCTACAACTTCATCCCAGAAAACTTCTGATTCCGCTATCCTCATCAATTCTCGATCTTGAAAAGCTAGAGCAAAGTTACGAACTCGGTGACGGGCTAAACTTCGACAAGGAGTTTTTTGAAAGTTTAAACCAGAGGACATTGTTCCTTTAGTTGCACCTACAGCTAAATCGATTTCGTCCCATGTCATTTGTTTTGCTTGTTTAGCAACTGCAATTAGTTTGATAACTTCTGAAGGGATCGAGTATTTAGACTGATTGCAAATTTTATCTTTAACAGCCAAATAACAAGTTTGAGCTTTTTGTTGCTTAGCGATACTTAGATACGGTTGAATTAACTTGCAAAACTTCAGTATATCCTCACGTCCTGTAATTTGCGCCCGATAAGAAACGTGAGGCTGACCTCGATAAGTAATTTTTTTGATATTAAATAATGCTACTATACCCAACCGCAATAAGAGATGTTGAATTTGGCGAACTAGAACTTCAGATGTTGAAGTGTAGTCAGTATGTCCGATTTTTAGATCGAAACTGCCATCTGTTGACCATAACGTTCCCAAGAAAAGTTGTAATTGTTGCGACGATAGAGAAAATACCCAGTCAGGAATTTCTTTATCGCGAGAATGGGCGCGTTTTATGTGTCGATCTACCCAACTGTTGAAAGCGGACACGAAACCAATTCTGGCATAAGTTACTGATTTACGTCCTAGATGTAATTGACAATCTAATGGTGCTGGCGAACCAAAAAGTTCTGTTGCACACCGATTGAAGTCAGCAATCAACTCCAGATCGCTATTACAGAAATAACTACAAGACGGAGATTTAGTTGAAAGATGTCCGTCGCCAAGCAAATAAGCAGTTAACTTAATTTGAGCATCCAATATGTCATTAGTACAATCTATCGGAAGTATCTGAGGTAAACCGATGCGATCGCCTACTTTAAAATGCTTGAGCGGTTGCCATCCTAGCAGTGTATAAAACAGATGATTGTTAGTAGCTCTAATTTTTCGATTAGTTTTAGTTGTTAACTCCCAAACGTCTTGAACGCCGTTAAGATGAATTTCAGTAATTGGCTTTTGGACGATTTTTTGAGTGGTTAAGTCTAAAGAAAGAACTTTTCTGCCCAACCAATATTCTGGGCGATCGGCTATTTCTCGTAGGGTGACTAATCTACCACTTTCGGCATCAATTACTTCAGTTGAACCGCTCAGACAACGACGCAGTAAATCGGCTTGCCCTAAAGAGTAGCCTGCTAAATCTTGAGCCATCTTCATGATTTGCTCTTGATAGCAAAGAGTGCCGTATGTTTCTTCTAAAATTGGTTCTAAAAGCGGATGTTGATACTCCACTTTTTCTCGCCCGTGCTTGCGATTGATAAACTGAGGAACTAAACCCGCATCTAAAGGCCCCGGTCGATATAAGGCCAAAATTGAAGAAACATCTTCGATGCAAGAAGGCTTTAAATCTCGCACGACTTGACGCATTCCCGAAGATTCTAATTGAAAAATTCCTTCTAGTTGCCCTTTTTCTAAAGTGTCGTAAGCTCTTTGAATATCGGGCGGCATTTTTTGCACGTCACTTTTGGCTAGAATCCGCTGAGCTTTCCTTTCATCTAGAGGTAACTGGTCTGGATCTAAAGCAACGTGATTGGTTTCTTTAATTAGCTCGATCGTCCTTTGGATTGTAGTCAGGTTTTTCAGTCCGAGAAAATCCATTTTCAACAACCCGAGCGCTTCTAAATCTTCCATGAAATATTGAGTGATAACCGACCCGTCATTGTTGCGTTGTAACGGGACAATTTCATCTAATGGCTCGGAGGAAATTACCACTCCAGCCGCATGAACGCCAAAGGTTTTATTAGTACCTTCAATTCGCATGGCCATATCGAGCCAGTTACGAACTTGCGGATCGCTGTCATACTTTTCTTTAAATTCTGGCGATGGTGTTTCGTCAGAAATCATGACTTTGAGTTTTGTCGGTTTGCCTCGCACTACTGGAATTAATTTTGCTAGTTTGTCGGCTTCTCCATAAGGAATACCTAATGCTCTAGCAACATCTTTTAAAACTGCTTTGGATGTCAGACGGTTGAAAGTAATAATTTGAGCGACTCGATCGCCTCCATACTTTTCGGTCACGTATTCAATCACTTTATCTCTTTTCTCGATGCAGAAATCGGTATCAATATCGGGCATTGACTTCCGTTCTGGATTGAGAAAACGTTCAAATAATAAGCCGTGATGTACCGGATCGATATTAGTAATTTTTAAAGCATAAGCGACTAGAGAACCTGCCGCCGAACCGCGTCCCGGACCCACAGGAATGCTATGATCTCTAGCATATTTAATATAATCCCATACTACCAAAAAGTAAGTAGAAAACCCCATTTGCTGGATGATTTTCAACTCGTATTCCAGGCGCTCTTTATAGGTAGAATCAATTTCCGATCGAGAACGACAACCCAAACGAACAATCAATCCTTCCCAAGCTTTTTCTTCTACAAAGCTATCAGCGGTGTGATCGTTTGGCACTGGATAATTTGGCAGTCTAGGTTCGCCCAGAATGTTATATGGCTGGACTTTTTCTGCAACTTCTAAAGTGTTATCGATCGCCTCTTGAATTACCTCTTCCGGCAAGTGATCGCGAAACAGCATCGCCATTTCTTCAGCCGACTTGAGATACTCCGTACCGCTGTAGCGCATCCGATTATCTTCAGCAATTAATTTGCCCGTTTGAATGCACAGCAAGGCATCGTGAGCTTCTACGTCGTAGCAAGAGATAAAGTGAGAATCGTTAGTCGCAATAATTTTGATTCCTAATTCTTTAGCGATTTTAACGATTTCCACGTTAACAATTCGATCTTCGATCGAACCGTGATCTTGAATTTCTAAATAGTAATCGCTGCCAAAAACTTCTTGATACCACTTAGCGACTTCGCGGGCAGTATCAAGCTTGCCTTGAAGAATCATTTGCGGAACTTCGCCACCCAAACAAGCGCTAGTGACGATCAGCCCTTCATGATACTTCTGAAGCAATTCTTTATTAATACAAGGGCGCACCTGAAAGCCTTTGAGGTGAGAAATTGTCGTCAGCTTGACTAAATTTTTATAGCCTTGAGTATTTTTCGCCAGAACGACCTGGTGAAATCTTTGATAGCGTTTTTTTCTTTCTCGCGTTCTCTCTTCAATATCGCCATTAATCACATACATTTCGTTGCCAATAATCGGCTTAACATGACGATTTCGGCAGATTTTTATCAATTCGATCGCCCCATACATGACCCCATGATCGGTAAGCGCGATCGCAGGCATTTTCAACTCGACAGCGCGATCGACTAGTTGGGGTAACTGACTAGCACCATCGAGCAAACTGTAATCGCTGTGAATATGTAAACCAACAAAAGACATTGTAAGAAGTGTTGAGTGTTGAGTGTTAAGTGTTAAGTTTAGGAGTTCAGGAGTTCAGAAGTTGAAGAAGTAGGGGCGTATAGCCTGCAGCATGGCTTCGCTAAGGCGCAGCCTGTGCCTTGCACTTAGCATTTGGGCGATAACTTAATAGTCTGAACCTGAATTTATTTACCAAATGCTTCGCCCGTACAGGTGTGTAGTGTGGAGTGCTTTAGAAGTGTTAAGTGTGGAGTGTTGAGTGTGGAGTTAAAAATAACTCCGAACTCCGAACTCACCTCTCGCCCCATCTCCCCATCTCCCCATCTCCCCATCTCCCCATCTCCCCATCTCCCCCTCTCCCCCTCTCTAAATGCCGCATTCGAGCAATCTAGCAGCCAGGGAAGAGATTACCCGCACCCAAAACAAACCAGAAAACCGACTGCAAATGGGTAAATGTCCTAGAGAACCCATAGGATCGAAATTGATGTTGTTATTATTGACCCAGTTGCCGTTCACTCGCCAGCCCACGCGATCGCCAAACCGACAGTAAGTTTCCCAATCGGAATTAGCTTGCCCGCCAACGCCTTCCCAAACTTGTTTTTGAATGCTAAAGCCAAAGCGGCCTTTACTATACTTCACCCACAGTCGATCGATTGTCAGCAAATCTCTACAAGGAAATCGATCGATCGCTGTAGCATCCAACCAGCCTTCTTTCTCTCGGTTAGCGACTTTCAGCATCACTCTTCTAGTTTCTTCATCGGCTTCCCGCCATTTTTGGGCTGACAGCAAATCTTCTAGTGGGCGATAATCTGCCCCGACTTCAGAAGACAGTTGAATTTGATGGGGTGTTAGCGATGATTGAGTGCTGGGCTTCTCGACGGCTACAGGCACGGGCGGGGCGACGGGCGGCGGCGCTGAGGGTACTGCTGGATTCGCTGGTGCTGGATCGGGGTTGCCCGCTATTTCCAACCAGGCTTCCACAGACGGCGGACGGTGTTCGCCAGCAAATGCCATCCCCTTGATAATGGCCTCATTGACTCGATCGCTAATCGTCGGATTAAGCTGTTGGGGTGGAGTCAGGGGAATTTTGGCCGCCATTGCTGGGGCTGGCAAGGGCATTTGTTTGGTCAGCAAGTAGTACAAAGTAGCTGCGAGGGCGTAAACATCGGTATATTCTCCCCGTCGCGCTTGGGGGGCATATTGCTCGATCGGGGCAAAGCCTTGAGTTAAGGTTTGGGTATTCATCATCGTCACATCAGAGATAAACTCTCTAGCTACCCCAAAGTCAATGAGTACGGCTTCGGATTTGCCCGCCCGCACCATAATATTTTGGGGCTTGATATCCCGATGCAACAAACCTTTATCGTGCATCACCATTAAAGCCTGTCCGATTTGCCAGATGTAACGCAAAGCCTCAGCTTCCGAGAGGGCACCGTACTTTTCGACGATTTCCCACAGATCTTCTCCCTCAACGTATTCCATGACAATGCAAGGAAGCAGCCCTTCATAGAAGGCATTTTCAATGCAGACGATATGAGGATGACGGCATAGTGCTAGCCGCAGGGCCTCATCGCGAAAATCCCGCAACAATTTATCGCGGAAAGTGGAGATTTGAGAATCGCTCAGGACATCATCCTTCAGGGTTTTAATGACGACGAGATTGCCCTTTTTGTCTGTGGCTAGATAGGTAACTCCAAAACCCCCTTTGCCCAGTTCTTTCTGGATGATATAGCGATCGCCGTATAACTTTTGCCCAGCTACCCAAGCCATTTACTCAAGATCTACAAGACACCTGGGTTAATTTTGGCATAGCTCGACGCTTTTGCGTGGTGAAAGCTCTCGCTCTGATGTTCCACCAAAAATAACTTGCCCTTAATCTAGCATATGAGGATGCAGCCCCACTGACTGCCTTCAAGTTTTCTCTAGATGCTGCGGACAGGGCCTATTTGACTTTAGATTGGCTATTCCAAACGATCGCCTTCAGCAAGCGATCGCAGATATCTGATTTATAGGCATAGTCATCATCTCGAATTCCTCCTGTACATTCTGCTGGAGCGTCTAAGAATTCTGAGTAAATTTCCAGGCTGTTAATCATATGTAGCGTCATTAACTACAGTTATTATCAGGCAGAACAGCTTTGTTCTATTGGTTCTGGTGCAGTTGAGTCGGCAATTAAACAGGTCGGAGCCAGGATTAAACTTACTGCCACATTACTGACATCGCTATTAATCACTTGCCGCACAATATTTTCGGCATATCGATGCGTATATCCTCTTCTTTCTTCCACAAAATCTAGTTTTTGGCTAAAGGTATTCTGACATTTCTTACACTTGAATCTTAGTCGATTTACGTTGAGTATCACTTCTTTATCCCCCATCGGTAAATCTTTAACTAAGTGTTTTTGGTTTTGATGTAAATGTTCCGAGCGGCGACCGCATCCTGGACAGACCGCACTTTTGCCTGTTCGACTTACTGATAAAATTAAGGTTTTCCCCTCTCATTTTTCAAGATAGGTTGAGATTCGTGCTTGACATTCGGGTGTTAGCTCTATCTGTAACATATGGCCAGATTTATTATTTCTACTTAGAGTGTAGAATTAAAGATGAGGGCGATCGCCTACTATTTTATCAGTGTTGTAGTATCCCTACGATCGCGATTTTTTTAAACAACATTCTAAGCCTGAAAATTAGCAACTTGAAAATATGGCTCTAACTACTTCACATGGCTAATTTATTTCCTCAAATTGGCATTGTCGAGGAAAGCGAATCAAAACTGATTCTCAAACATCACCCTGGAATACTGATTAATCTGTTTATGGTATTTTGGGCGCTTGGTTTTGGTGGCATTCCTCTAGGAATGCTGGTGCTGTTTTCGTCTGAATTTGGCGTATCTAGGCTATCTTGCCAAAGAACCGAACCCAAAATAGTTGATTGCGCGTGGAGTAAATCTCAATATCTCGGTTTGGTGAAGATGGTGCCCGATCGCTCGATTCCGCAAGTTGTCGATGCTAAGCTAGATTCGGCCAAGTGGTCGAACAACCGGGGGGGCGGAACCGCAAAAGTTTGGATTTCCTTGATTGCCAAGTCCAGTAAAGTTAGGGTATTTGAAACGCAATATGCGATCGAATCGGGTTCTCAACCCACATTTCAGCCTGAAGCCGCTCAAAAAATCAAAACTTTTCTAAATTCCCAGGCTCCCTCTTTCCAAATTGAAGAGGATACCCGCTGGAGCGAGGGCTTTTGGGTAGGAGCGATCTTTTTGTTGTCCTTTGTCTTAATTGCACCTTTGGTACTGTATGCAGGCGTGCGATCGCAAACCATTACCCTCGATAAAACCCGCAATCTCTACCTTCGCGAAGTCCATACATTACTGGGAACTCGTACCAAAACATACGCGCTTCGAGAAATTCACTCGGTTGAAGTGGGCGAGTATTTTCATCGTCGCCGTTGGAAGTTGTATCAGTTGACGATCGTGCTTAATTCTGGGAAGAAGTACAAGCTTCCTGGCGTGAGAAATTTCGCTCGAGTTGGAGAAATAGCCGATCGACTCCAGCAATTTCTACGACTGAATTGAGTTGCTAGAAACCCAGCACCCCAAGAGTGTTGGGTTTCACTCCGTTCAACCCAACCTACATCAATCATGGCTAATCCTGCGGAAGCAAAAGAAGCGATCGCCTTGACTCGTCTTTTTAGGGCCAGTTCGCGGATGTTCGCTCCGGCTGGACGATTCGATTTGGGCATAAATATTTAGCCAACTAAACTGCTTGCTGTTGATGTAACTTTTCCTTTAGTTGACTGGGGGCGAATGCCCCATATTCGGTAACGATCGCGGCAATTAAATTAGCTGGAGTCACATCAAATGCGGGGTTGTAAAACTCTACCCCTGGCGGATACAAAATGGTATCTCCAACTTGATAGATTTCTGAAGGGTGGCGTTCCTCGATCGGAATTTGGCTGCCGTCGGGGAGTTCCCAATCGATCGTAGATAGGGGGGCGGCGACGAAGAAGGGCACGTTATGAGCCTTAGCTACTAAGGCTAAGCTGTAAGTCCCGATTTTATTAGCCGTATCGCCATTAGCCGCAATGCGATCGGCACCGACGACGACAGCATCGATTAAACCCTGTTTCATGCAATGGGCGGCCATGCTGTCGGTAATGGCGGTGACGGGAATCCCTTCTCGAACGCATTCCCAAGTGGTTAGTTTGGCTCCTTGCAGGCGGGGACGGGTTTCATCGGCGTACACTCTCGCTAAGCGCCCTTCTCGCCAAGCCGAGCGCACTACTCCTAATGCCGTACCGTAACCCGCTGTGGCTAACGCACCAGCATTACAGTGAGTCAGCAGACACAATTTTTCCGGTTGAGTAGGTAAGACTTCTAAACCGCGATCGCCTATTGCCTGACAAGTTTGCAAGTCTTCAGCATTAATTTCTTTGGCAGTTTCCAGCAAGACGGTTTTGATATAGTCTACAGGCCCTACGGTCTGACGGGCAGCTTTCAGCATCCTAGCGATCGCCCAGAACAAATTCACCGCTGTCGGGCGAGTTTGGCCTAATATTTGGGCAATTTGCTCTAGTTGAGTCAAAAATTCTTGGCGATCTGCGGTGTCGATTTCTCTCGCCCCCAGATATACTCCATAAGCGGCCGCCACCCCAATTGCTGGCGCACCCCTGACGATCATGGTTTTAATCGCCTCCGCCATATCTTCATAGCGGCTGATTTCGACAAAAGAGTATTCGGTAGGCAAGCGATTTTGATCGATCAGTAGGGCGCGATCTTCTTGCCAGATGACGGGATAGATCATAAAAACAGAAGTTCAGAATACAGAAGTTCAGGAGTTCAGAATGTAGAGACGTTGCATGCAACGTCTCTCGTCTGGAGTTCAGAATACCAGTCAGTCCTTTTCAGGTGGGCGATGTAAAGTAAAGCACTAAATGCTTCCGCCCGATCGAGTCTTACACCATCCCTAATTGTAGACCGCAGATGAGTTACTAAGTCAGTCACAAGTCAGGAAGTTCTCAGTCCTGAAATCAGTCAAGGGCAAGTTCTAATGAAATAGGAAGATCGAAAGCCGTACTCCTGTTAGAGACGTTCTTCACAGAACGTCTCTATTTCCAAACAATTAATACGAGTTCGATCGCTTCTCTAAATTTCACTCTAAATCTCAAGTTACGATCGGGGAATGAGATGAATCCTTTTGCCGTCTTAATTAACTTGTTGCGCGATCGCACTAATTTTCTCATCGAAATTAGTAAAGGTATCAAGCTCGAAAGCAAGATTTTTTCTCTATTGGTTGCCAGTTCGGTATTTTTAGCCATCTACGGAGCAATTATTGGCGCATCTCATAGCTGGATGCAATCGCTGTCATCGGCGGTAAAACTCCCTGCTTTGTATTTAATTACTCTTATTATTTGCTTGCCCACTTTATATTTTTTTGACATTCTGTTTGGCTCGGCGCTTACTTTTGGTCAATATGCTGCTCTTAGTTTGACTACTGTTTCTGTAATTAGCGTGCTGCTGTTTAGTTTTGCCCCAATTACTTTATTTATTCTGGTTTCCATTCACGATTATTTATTTTTTCAATTATTAAATGTAGGTATTTTTAGTTTTACGGGCATCGTAGGCGTAAAGTTATTTTATGATGGGATGCAATCTCTAACTAAAATAGCAGCTAATAGCGAACTTAAAAGCGAAAGCGAAGAAGTCAAGCCAGAATATGCCAATCAACAAACGCGCGATCGCCTGTTGCAATTTTGGTTAATTCTCTACGGACTAGTCGGCAGTCAGTTAGGATGGACTCTCAGACCATTTTTTGGCGCACCTAGCGAACCATTTCAGCTATTCCGAAATATTGAAGGTAATTTTTACGCCCAAGTATTTCGGGCAGTTCTTACCTTGCTGGGCGCTAATTAAAATCGATAAATCTCATTCTTAAGCCGATCTGCATTTAGATCGGTGAGGCAGGCAGGATGCCTACCCCACAAGAGTTAAACTCAATTTAAATATCCAAATTAGATGCTCTTTAGCTTATCTGTGTCCATCTGTGGTTTTTATTAAAAACTTCAATCTAAACCATGACCAACGATCTAATAGATTTAATTATTAAATATAGCGAATTAGAAAAGATCGTAGGGCTAGAAATCAGCGATACTTTTATGGGAAAGGTCTACAGATCGTCTCTCTGGCGCTATCCCAAAAGAATACTGTCGTTCTTACTAACCGAACTATTTGTTTTTGGCTTAATTATAATTTTTTGTCTGCCTGTCGGATTAATCGTTGCTCGTAACTTCAATGGGTTTACAGAAGATAGTAATAATACAGTTCCATTTTTGGGAATTACTTTAGGAATATCAGTCGCGATCGCCTGTTTGTGGAATCTATATATGTGGTTCAAAGTCAAAGAAATGAAAGCTCTGGCCCGGTTGCTCGATGAAGTCGATCGACACAATGAGATTATCCAAGGAGTGCAGATTGTTGACGAATTAAGCGCCGCGAGCAATTCTGGAATAGTGTTGAGCGAGCGCCACCAAGCGATCGAGGCCCTGAATGCCACCAGAGAAACTTTAGTTTGTGCTTTGATGACCGAAAGAATTCTGAGAAAACACCAGCGGTTTATTGCTCGTCGTTACGAGCTATTTGCTAATATTGAATCTAACTTAGCTACCCTACAACATTTGCAAGTTAACAGTCAGGCTAACGAGTATGCAGATTTAATCGGTCAAGCTTTACAAATTGGGGCGATCGTCCGGCAAGAGATCGATCGGTTAAACAACTAACATAATTAGTAGAGGCGCAATTAATGAAGGTTGAAAATTAAATTCGGTAATTGTGGGGCGGGCAGGAAAGCCCGCCGTCTTGTGGGATAGCCCTCTGGGCTGTCCCCCTACTCTGTGGGATAGCTTTCTGGGCTGTCCCCCTACTCCATATCACCACAACCCTCTAACATTTTGAGAAGTAAAGCGTAAAACGCCCGATCCTTGTTCTGTTTTGTAAAAAATCTGCAACTGTCCTTGCGCATCGACCTCATACCGCTGTGCGCCTTGCAAAGCCGACAGATATTTGGTTTCTTGGTCCATAATCGGCTCTGGGCAAGCCTTGCGGGTCGATCCTAGAGCGCCAATGCTCAATGTATCTGCGGTCGTTTGGTAACTGCCAAAAAAGCGATTGCATCCCCCAGAACCAGAAATGCGCTCGCTCGAAAACTCTGCTGTTAGTTCGGTCGTTCGAGGTGGAACCATTGGCATGGGGCTGTCTCCCTCGGTCATATTCGCCAGTCGCCAACTACCAACTATCGCGGGGGAGGATTGAGCCATTTGCCAGCGGGGAGTTTTTGTCAAGGACGGCTGTGCCAAAACTGGGTTAGCTTCAGCCACGATCGCCAACGGAACTGTTAGAGTGACGATATACCCAACCAACCGATCGAGCGATGAAGAATCAGATTTCATATTAATACCATCTGTTGAGTTTGCGGTAGTCAGAAAATTAAAACGGTTTAATTATAATTCGATCGATCCTAAAATCATCCCTGTTTTATTAATTTGTTGAGATAAAATGAGCAATTTCGGTCTGAGAATAGTCTCTCTCATCCCCAGCGCTACCGAGATAGTTGCAGCTTTGGGATTAACGGCAGTATTAGTGGGCCGATCCCATGAATGCGACTATCCGCCAGAAATCCAAAACCGACAGGTTTGCACTCAAGCGAGGTTAAACTCAGAGCGATCGAGCGCAGAAATTCATCGCGATGTCACGGATTTGTTAATATCGGCATCGAGTATTTACGATCTTAAAATTGATATTTTAGAACGCTTGCAGCCCACTCATATTATTACTCAAGACCAATGTGCGGTCTGTGCGGTCAGTCTGGCAGATGTCGAACGAGCTATAGGTCAACTAATTAACAGCCACCCTCAAATAATTTCTTTACAACCCCAAACTTTAAATGATGTTTGGAATGATATCGACAGAGTAGCTAAAATTCTGGGGGTCGAATCTTTAAGCTTAATTGAAAAGTTGCAGGCGCGAGTCCAACATTGTCAGCAAAAGACTCAAGCAATTCCAGCAAGCGCTCGTCCTAGCGTTGCCTGTATCGAATGGATCGAGCCGCTGATGCTGGCAGGAAATTGGATACCAGAAATGGTAAAAATTGCTGGTGGTGAGCCTATAGGAGAGTTTTCGGGTACGGCCTCGCCATTAATAAAATGGGAATTTTTGCTGAAAGCTAATCCAGAAGTAATTATCTTTATGCCTTGCGGTTTCGATCTCCAACGAACTCGCGCTGAAGCTATGCTATTAACCAAGCATCCTCAGTGGCAAAAATTAGCCGCCGTTCAAAATCAAAGAGTTTACATCACCGATGGTAATTGGTATTTCAATCGTCCAGGACCACGATTGGCAGATTCAGTAGAAATTCTAGCTGAGATCTTCCATCCAGAAATCTATCAATACAGCTATAGGGGCAGCGGTTGGGATTTTTTAAATAGTTAACCAATTAAGTACAAAAAGTGCTGGAAAAAATAATTTTTTCCTCAGCACTTATATGTTTACGTTGCCTGATGTCAGTAACTAATTCATGGAAACAGCTTTGACATCGATCGGTTCGGCATTAACTGTGGCACCTTCGCCCGCTGTAGCATCGTTACTGGCTGCTTCCTGATTTTGGGACTTGAGACGTTGAGCCAATAACTGAGAAACTTCAGATACTAGCAGGGTGAGAATTACGCCATCATCAATCCATCCAATGAAGGGAATGAAGTCAGGAGAAATATCTAACGGACTGAACAAATAAGCTAAAGAACCCAGAATCAACCACCAGCGATACTTAGGATGGCGAAGTGTATTGCGATACCAGTTATAGATTGATTGGATTGAGAAATTTTTCATTTGTTGTTCCTCCAGTTACTTTTAATATTGACAAAAATCGCCGTTCCCTAAAAGTGAGGATACTACTCCAGAAATAGTAGAGTTAAGTGTACGGTTGGGGGAAGAGGGCGAGAACAAGAGAGGGCGAGAACAAGAGAGGGGAGACACGGGGAGGGGAGAGGGGAGAATTTATTAATTCCTTTCCTCCGAACTCTTAAATTCCTGAACTTCTAAACTCCTAAACTCCTGAACTTCTTGAACTGCTGATGCCAGAACCGATCGATCGTTAGTTTATACTTAATCAACGTAGCTTTTTACCCACCCTTAGAGGTAGTAAATAGTCTGAAAGGAAGGAATAATCGTGACTGTAGCAGAACTGTTTGAAAAAGGTGGTCCGGCGATGTGGCCGCTGCTAGCTTTATCGCTGTTGTCAGTGGCGACCATCTTTGAGCGGCTCTGGTTTTGGACGAGAATCTTGATTAAGGAAAAGAAAGTCATCAACCGGATTCTCACGGCGGCGGGTCGTTACAATTGGGAAGTGGCTAGCGAGTTAGCGCTTCAGGCTAGAAAGCAGCCGATAGGCCGCTTTCTCCACGCTCCTTTAAGGCGGGTAAATCTCGCCCCGGAAGTGTTTCGCCTTGCTTTAGAAGCTGCTGCCGAGGAAGAATTAACTTCCATGCGTCGGGGCGACAAGATTTTAGAAGCAGTAATTGCCCTGGCACCATTGTTAGGCTTACTAGGTACGGTTTTAGGCTTAATTAAGTCTCTCGACGGCATCGATTTAGGAGATATCGGCACTACTTCAACTGACGAGCCCGTTTTCGGGATTAGTAACGCTTTGATATCCACTGCTACTGGGTTAATAGTAGCGATTACATCTTTAGCCTTCTATCGCATATTTCAAGCGCTGTTATTCAACCAAGCAAAGGTTTTTCGGCAGATCGGCAACGAGTTAGAGTTGCTTTATCTGCAATACTGGGCGCAAGTTAATCCCAGCAGTCAGGACATCCAAAAAATTGATGCCGAACCTTCCGATTTAACTGTCAAATCTCGCAGACGGTATGAAGATTAACCTCGATCCTGCCAAAGAAGAAGCCAGAATTGAAATCATTCCTTTGATTGATGTCGTCTTTTGCATTCTGACCTTTTTCCTCTTAGCCTCTTTGCAACTAGCTCGCCAGCAATCTATTAATGTCGATTTACCTCCAGCTGGGACTGGCGAACCGCAAATGCGAAATATGTTGGTAGTCAGTCTGGATGAATTCAATCAAGTCTACATCGATCGCACAGTCATGGGTTCGCTAGAAGAGCTAGTGAAGCCAACTGACAAAAAACAGCGATTCGAGGCAGTTTTAAAAAACTACAGGACGAATAATCCTAGCGGATTGATGGTCGTGTACGCGCCGAGAACGGTAATCTATAACGATGTCATGCGACTGCTCGATCGATTGCGTGCCCTCGGTGGCAGTCGCGTTGCCTTAGCAACTATTCCTAATACTGGCGATGGTGAGGGCGCTGTCGAGCCTTCTACCCCAAATTTAAGCACTCCTGCGCCCAAACCTTATCGAGGTAGCAAACCCTTACCCAACTCTGGGCAATCCCAGCAGTTGCCAGCAAATCCCAAGGCAGCCCCTCAAGGCAATCCTACTTACAGGCCTGTTCCCCAAGTGCCAAATCTGCCAAAGCGTCCAGCACCCAAGCCCCCGGTTCAAGGGAAGAGGGGGAAGGGGTAGAGGAGAGAGGGGGAGAGTGGGAGAGCGGGAGAAAATTATTAACTCAACACTCAACACTCCACACTTCCTTATGGGTGACAGTTAAAAAATTGGCACATCATATACAGCAGAAATGTAACTTAACGATACAATGGTCTAGATGGTGTGAGTAAGTAATAATAACTAGTTAACGACCAATGTCCACTCGATCTTTGATTCTGACTCGTCCTGAAACCTCTGTTGGTAGTTTGCCGTCTTTGGCAGATGAATCTAACGCAGCGATCGACAACCAACGGACTATGCAGTTGACGAAATCTGTCTATCAAGCCGACCAGCAAGAGAAGTTCCTGCATTTGCAGGCCGAGGTCGAATCTCTGTTGCAGCACTTGCAAACCTTGCAACAGCAAAAGTTGGAAATAACCGATAAAGAAATTGAAGCAGTTAAGAAAATAGAGGAGCGTTAGGGATAAACCCTCTCCTGACTCATAGGTAATTAGCAATTCGCCAGAGGTTAACTGCGAATTGCTAATTGGCATTCACAGATCGCTCGCCCGTTCGAGTAGCTCCAGCAGTGTCTTAGTACGGGTGGTAAAAGCTGGAGTATTATTCGGCTGTTCGTTCAACCAATCGAGGGCATCTTGCTTGCCATCGCTAATGGCGATCAGCATGGCTCCCCAGGCTTGGGCATCGGGATCGGGTTTGACCTCCAGCGCCGCTTCTACGCGCTGCCAGAGGCGATCGGAGTCATTTTTGAGGGTCATAGCAATTTCGCGGCGATCGAACTCAGAAGACTCGAATATTTTGAGTGCTTCTTGCCAGCGACCGTTCATCAGATTGACTAGCACCGCCTGACTGGGACTAGCCCAAGTTTGCTTTAACTGCGATCGAGCGAATTCGGCGTGTAACTTAATGATGCCGATTTGCGATCGCGCAGAGGCAGGCAACGACTCTAGCTTTAAAGCCGATAGCATTTCCCAGGCCGTAGTCCACAAGCCCTTATCTGCTAGTGTTAAAGCTTTCTGATAATCTGTATTTTTGAGGGCAGGCGGATTGAGGGAAATTACTTTCAATTCGAGCGGATCGGCGGCAAACTTCCTCGATTTGAGTTGATAAATTTGAAATCGCGGTTCGATACCTACAGTTTGATTGACTACTAACTCCGGGTTGCTATCTCCAGCTACTTCTTGCCAGTAAGCAGCTTGTCCTGCTGGACTAGCCCAAGATAGCTTGACGCTGAGATAACTGCTCTGAGGATCGTAGCGGACTACTTGCCCGTAGAGAACTGAAGTATCAGCAAAATCGCTTTTGCCAGTCAGATTTAACCATGTGCCAGGTGCTTTGGTGGCAAAAGGAGTTATTTGGGTTAAAGGTAAAAGGCGATCTGAGCCTTTATAGCCAGATGTCCCCGTCGGTAGGGAATTCACTACAAATATTTCTTCTAGACCTTCGATCGCGATTTGATTGACCAGTTCGTAATAAGTTGCCTCAGCCGTCGGCTGGTAAACCCTCAATTCGACAATTTGCTGGCATTGTTGCTGGCAAGGAGATATCGTTGCTAAAACTGGAACTAACAGCGTTGCTGGCGTTTTATTGTTTTCTAGAGGAATGGGCGTTCCAGGAATTTGTCCCTGTTGTTTGATTTCAGCTTCAATTTCACCTACAGTCTGAAAACCCGCAATTCCAGTAGAAGTTTGAGTTGAGGTGGAAACAAAGGGATTGGGGAAAGCCAAAGGTTTGATATTGAGAATTGCCGAAATTGCCAGCCAACTGCTACCTGCTACCACTACAGCAGCCAGAATTAAAGCTGCGATCGCGTAAGCAGAAGCCATCCATTTGCCACCTACAGCAGGCGGCACGATGAGACGAACTTGCGGTTTACTGGCTTTTTTCCTGCGCATCGGGGGGAGAATCTAAGATGGGAAAGGGGAAATTATTTTTTACCCTTTCCCTGACTTCTGCAAGCAGTCTATTCTTGTGGGGCAGGCAGGATGCCTACCCTACAAGAATATATTTCACTTAATTGAGAATTGCCATATCTTTTTATGGCCGATCGAAGAACAGATTTTCCACTATAAACTAGTCGATAAAAATGCTTCATACCCAGCTTTCAGTTTGCTTTTGGCATCACGATCGACTATGCTGCCATGAGCCATAATAACTCTTTGAAAATCCCAGGCAAGCACTCGTTCGATCGAGTTTTTTACCCGATCGCGCTCTCTAGTCGCTAATTTTTCTAATAAGGAAGGTTGTAGTTTTTCATAACCGCCGAGGATGCGAAATGATAGCTGAGTTATCCAAGGGAAACTGCGATCGAAGTGATAAGCGATATCTGTCAATATTAAAGTCTGGCTGGGTCGATGGAAAAATATCACTTCATTTAAGCTCGATATTTTGGGCAGATCGAAAAAATTGAATCCCTCAAAAAATAAGTGTTCGATCTCATCACTTATCCCAATGCTACCATCAGTCAAAGTTTTGGCAATTGGCAGATCTGGTCTTTTCAATTCTAAACCTGGAGCCGCCCAAATTTGGGCATCGGGATAAATGGCTTTAAATTCAGCTACGAACAGGTGATGGTAAAGATTGGGGGCGATAATTACCGTAATATTGCCAAGCTCGTTAATTTGTTTAATTGTTTGGCGATCGCAGTCGATCGGAGAGATAGCAACTAATTCGCCATTTGTCAGCCGAATTAGGGTCATCCTAGTACCGACTTCAACTCCCCAAAACTTTAACGGTTGTTCGGCAACCCAGAGGTTTCGATCGAGATTTTTCAACACAATTCGTAAATAGGAAATAGAGATGACTGAGAATACTGTAAGGATTTTAACGACAGATGGAGAAGTTATACATAACCCAAGTTCGGTTGATTTTGAGGAACTCAAAGATAAAATATTTAATTTATATGATGATTACTGGAATCTAGGTAACGGTGAAGTAATCTTAACATATAGCTTTAGTCCTAAAATATCTGTTGAGCTTATGGTTGCACCCAATCCTGAATACGGCGTTCATCTTAGATATTGTAGAATCTCTGAAAGCACAAGTATTGAATGGATATCATTGAAAAGTATGTCTTCTCTTGGAGAGGAAGTAGCTGAATTTAGCTACGAATTATATGCTTCTACTGGCTTATTCATTGCTTCGGAAAAAGCATGGCTCGCGATTAACTACTTTTGCAATACGGGCGAACGAACTACTGAAATAGAATGGATTTCTTCAAATGAGATTCCCGAAGGAATTCAATATTAATTGTTTTCTGTTAATGAGAATGACAACTAAAAGCACCGCTATCTGTGGGATACACATTTTCACCTAAACTAAAATGACAAAGGAGCGTGTCACGCCGTAGGTTGGGTTGACGGCAGGAAACCCAACAAACCCAACCATGATAACTCTAAAATGGTGCTCCTGCGACGGATTGTTAAATTGAAGTTAGAGCAAAGTTTATCCCCGTCTAACGCACCCTACTCGAATGCTACCCGAATGCAATACTTCGTTTTACATATGGGATTTTCAGCCAAATGACGTTACCTAACATTACTGAAAACACGATCGATCTGGCTCCAGGAGATGAGCTAATTCTCAGGTTTAGAACTTGGGACGATTACGAAAGTTTGCTCGCCCGCAGGCAAGATAAAGCGGGATTGAAGATCCGATACAGCAGTTCTACCCAAGAAATTAAAATTATGTCACCGCTGCCAGAACATGGTAAAAACTCCGATATTTTGGCAGATTTAGTTAAGGCTTTGCTCAAACATCAAGAGCGAGACTGGGAGGCTTTTACGCCCATTACTCTCAAACGTGCTAGCCAACAGGGAGCAGAACCAGATTACTGTTTCTATATCCAAAATCGCGCTCGCATCTTGGGCAAGAAACGTATAGACTTGGAAACCGATCCCGCACCCGATCTAGCGATCGAGATCGATCTAACTTCTACTACTAAACCCGAAGATTATCAGGCAATTGCTCCTTTAGAACTGTGGATTTATCGCCGAAGTAATTTACTAATTTATCAATTTCAGGAACAAGGATATCAAGAACGCAAAACCAGTTATCATTTTACCCAATTCGATCTGAAAACCTTGATACCGCAATACGTCGATCGAGGTTGGCAGGTAGGGTCGAGCGTTGCTTTGCGAGAGTTTGAGCGGTTTTTAAAGGATTTTGCCTCCTAAATTTCTATTGCCATCTTAAAGTGTTAATATACTGCATTGAGCTTGATGTTGCAGCAGGCGATCGCACAGAAAATGGACGCTCCTAAAAAATAACAATGAAGCGAGCAGAGGTTTTAGGCATTTTAGAAATCCATCGAGAACCATTGCAAGCATTGGGAGTGAAGTCGCTCGATCTGTTTGGCTCTGTTGCTAGAGATGAAGCGCATCCCGATAGTGATGTTGACTTGTTGGTAGAATTTGCGATCGAAGCGACATTATTCGATCTATTCCGGGTGCAACATTATCTAGAAGAAATACTAGGATGCCAGGTGGACTTGGGAACGAGAGCGGCACTCAGGCAACATCTCCGCCAACCTGTATTGCAGGAGGCTATTCGTGCCTTCTAGAAATTGGCAGCAAAGAATAGAGGATATTTTGGCTGCGATCGCAGATATTCAAGGATGGACTTTGGATAAAACCCAGGAAGATCTTGAAACTAACACAATTTTGTTAAGAGCGATTTTGTATAGCTTCGTAATTATTGGGGAAGCCTCAATCCATGTTTCACAGGACATCCAAGATAAATATTCTGAAATTCCTTGGCGACTGATGAAGGATATGCGAAATGTCATGACTCATGAGTATTTTCAGATTGACAGTCAGATTCTCTGGAGTACCATTCAAAAGAACCTGCCCGCAGTCAAATCTCAACTTGAATCATTATTGCAAAGAGAACTCGGTGCAAATTAATTAAAGAGGCAACAAACCACATTGCGCTTGATGTTGCAACAGGCGATCGCACAATACTAAAGCTACCATCGCTTCTACCATCGGTACGGCTCTGGGCAAAACGCAAGGATCGTGACGGCCTTTACCTGCTAGGGTAGTTTCTTCCTTTTGATTAGTCACCGTTCGCTGTTCTTTCCGAATCGTGGCTGTGGGTTTAAATGCTACTCGCAAAACGATATTTTCACCGTTAGAAATACCCCCTTGAATTCCGCCCGAACGGTTAGTTCTAGTCCGAATCTCGCCGTTTTCATCAATGTAATATTCGTCGTTATGTTCGCTACCCGTCAGCAACGTGCCAGCAAAACCCGAACCGATTTCAAACCCTTTAGAGGCAGGTAATGACATCACTGCCTTAGCCAAGTCAGCTTCTAACTTCTCAAATACCGGATCTCCCAAGCCTATAGGAACGTGGCGGGCAGCGCATTCAACCACGCCGCCTATAGAGTCTCCATCTCGCCGCACCCGTTCGATCGATTCGATCATCCGTTCTGCACATTCAGCATCAGGGCAGCGAACGATGTTACTCTCTACCTGTTCTAAAGTGACTGTATCGGGATCGATGACGGCTTCTAAATCTTTAATCCGCTTGACATAGGCGACGATTTCGACCCCAGCCATTAGGTGCAAGATTTTCTTAGCGATCGCACCAGCGGCGACTCTACCAATAGTCTCCCTGGCAGAAGAACGACCTCCACCCTGCCAGTTGCGGATGCCGTATTTGGCATCGTAGGTAGCATCGGCATGAGAGGGTCGATACTTGAAAGACATTTCATCGTAGTCTTGAGGCCGCGTATCTTGGTTGCGAACTAAAATCGCGATCGGAGTTCCCAAGGTTTTGCCTTCAAACACTCCAGAGAGAATTTCGCAGGTATCGGATTCTTTGCGCGGAGTAGTAATTTTACTTTGTCCGGGACGGCGGCGATCGAGTTCTACTTGAATTTCTGCGGCCGAAATTTCTAGTCGCGGCGGGCAACCATCAATGACTACGCCCACAGCGCCGCCGTGAGATTCGCCAAATGTCGTAATCCGAAACAAATGTCCGAAGGTGTTGCCCATGATTTGCAGTTGCTCAAAAGATCGCTCAATCTAACATGATATAGCGGTTCTGATTAAAAAAATAATTGAGTAATTTCTTGTGGGATAGCCCTCTGGGCTGTCCCACATTTACCGAATTTAATTCTTAACCTCGATCGTTGAGAATCAGATTATAGTGTTATTAATCGCGCCTGCTGTAGGGACGCAATCTAGCTGCGTTTGTTGGTCAACAGCCTTGCAATTTGGATGGTGGATCGCCATCCTCGCGCTTAGTCGAGACACGCATCACTAGCCCGCTCTTGACTGTGCGGGCTTGAACAAAGGGGTTGTTTTTGCAGTTTGGCTTCTTTGAAGCTAAAGATCAACCCCTTTGTTGCCCGCTGGAGTTGAGCGATCTAGTCCCAAGGGGTTTACGAAGGGGCAACCAACTAGCAGCGGGCGCGATTTTTTTTGGCATTCATCTCAAAATATTTCAATTATTCCCCGCTGGCCGTCAATTCGGACTTGCTGGCCGTCTAGCAATAACTCAGTTGCATTGTGAACGTCCATCACCGCTGGGATACCGTACTCGCGAGCCACGATCGCGCCATGAGACAGCCTGCCTCCAACTTCGGCAATCAAACCCCCAGCCCTCGCCAACCAGGGGGACCAACCAGAATCGGTGTAGGGGACGACGAGAATTGTTTGCCGATCGATCTCTGCAATGGCTTTGAGGTGACGCAGCACCTTTACCTTGCCCTCTACTAGTCCAGGACTAGCGCCCAGCCCTTGCAACTGAGTTTGGGATTGGCGTTCGCTCAAACTCCAGAAAGTAACTGGCGGTTCGCTGCCGTAAAAGACATAAGGGATGTTAGTTAATTGGCGATCGCTCTCTAATTTAGCTCGTCTCGATTTTACCAACTGAGGGGCAATCGCTCTCAATCCGGCATCTTTATCGGTAATTAAACGCCTAATTTCAGCAAATTCCAAGAAAAAAACATCTCCCGACTGGGAAAGCAAACCTGATTTTAACCATCCTTGCTCTAAGGCGACAAAACTCCAGCGCAGTTCTGCCAGCAGCCGACTGTAAACTGCTGTCACTCTTCCTTTGAGATTGAGACGCGATTGAACTACCTTTACCTGCCATTTGTGGCTTTCTGTTTGTGGGGACGACATTCGGGGAGACGTTCCATGGAACGTCTCTACATCTGCGGTGAGGAATTGGGCAAATAAATCTCGTACTGGTTGACGATCTTCTTGCCATGTCGGAACGGCAATATCGGTGGCAACTTCGCTGAGATATCCATATTTTTGCAGCCATCGATCGAACTGGGCGATGACGCGATCGCCGTCGGCAATTTCGGCTAGGATAGCAAAAAGAGTAGAACCATCTGATGTTGGCTGGGAAGCAGATAGCAGGTGACGGGCATCGTCGGCTAGTTGTTGAAGCGATCGCATCGATTCTACTTCTGGCGTATGGCTGTTATCTAGTTCTGTCTCTTTAACTTTGAGCATGGCTTGGCGAAAAGCTAGGCTTAAAGGAGTCAGAATGCTGTAATAAGTGGCTTTCTTGAGTACCTCTAAAATCAGATCGATGCGTTCTAATAAAGCTGAAGGCGATAGCTCCAACAGGGGTTGACCTGCCAACTGCTCTAAAGTAGGAACAAAGTAACGGCGATCGTCTTGCTGAAAATCTTTTTCTAACTGAAATTCTCGACCCAGCAACCGCATCAAACCGGGCAAATTTACCAAAGTAGAGCTAAATGGCGGTTTGCTAAACTTAGCCCCTCTAGTGAGAAACTCCAAACTTTCTGGAGGTAAACCCATCCGCAGGAAAATATCGCCTAGCAACGAAGCATTAAAATAGGCGCGAGAGTAGTGCAGCGCCGCCGTTTGCTCGAAATCTAATCCATGGGATCGCTTCCCCAAAACTAAAGTAAAAATTTCTCCCCAAACTCCGCAAGTCAAGGGACGATTGATCGACCAAGTTAAGGGGCGAATTAACCCTGGAATCACCTCAGCGGCAATTTTGCGCGTCCAAATCGGTAACAGAGTAGTAATCGGTCTAGATTGCAGCAACCATAATCGTTCCCCGTCGTAACTCCACTCGATATCTTGAGGAACGCCGCGATAGCGGCTTTCTAACTGACGGGCAAGGTAAGCCACTTGTTGAATCAACCTCGACGGTACTTCTCCAGTCCCCTCAACCTCTAACTCTCGATCCTCTGGCAACAACCAAAACTGAGTTCGGAGTTCGGAGTTCGGAGTCAAGAATTTTCTCCCCATCTCCCCATCTCCCCATCTCCCCATCTCCCCATCTCCCCATCTCCCCATCTCCCCGATCGCTACCCGATACTGTTCTGGGGTAAACTTGCCGGAAACGATGCGGCTGGCTTCTCCTGGCAAGGCTTCAACGATAACAGTATCCCCTTGTTGAGCGATCGGATCGCGGCTAAAGGCAACTCCTGAGTACGCGCCTTGGACTTGTTTTTGAATCAGAATTGACATCGAGCCTTCTGACAAAGATCGATCGCGGCGATACTGCATCGCTGCTGGTGCGTCGTAAGAAGCCAGACAAATTTCGATCGCTTGTTCCAAGGCAGCGCGACTTTTGACGTTTAAAATCGAGGCGTACTGTCCGGCGGCTGATGCGGCTTCCGAGTCTTCCCCCACCACGGAAGAGCGAACTGCTAAGGGTGTCGATTGCGAAGGCTGAAGGTACTCGATTAAAGGTTGCGGATCGTCTCCAGCTTCGAGTACCCAACCATCGGGAACCGGATAACCCCAACGCTTGAGTTGAGATAGGGTAGCTGCTTTTTCGCCCACTTTTTGGGCTGCCAAAGGGCGATCTAAAGAGACGATCGCTCTGTCTCCACGAAAAAACCGAAATGCAGATCGAGAACTCATATTTGCTCTTTCTGGTTCTAGAGTTAAGTCATCCGGGATTTTTTGATAGATCCAAAAGAGTATACCTGCCAAGGCGATCGCGGCTCCAATTCTGGCGCTCTCATAGGGGTGTAGCATGGCCAGCACGACGGGGAATAAGATTAATACTCCCAGCCGTCCGGTGGCGCGATTCCGAAAAATGGTAAAACTGATGCCCCCAATCAGCAGCACGAAGAGGGCGCTTACCCAGTCGTGAACGGTAAAACCCCAGACAACGTTAGTAGTACCAGCAGCTTTTCCCATCCAGTAACGCCCCATTACCAAAGCGATCAGAGCGATTAATTCCCACTCCGATCCAGACGGAAAGAACGCCCGCGCCAGCAATACCGCTGCAATGCCCTTAAACGCCTCTGACAGCACCGCCAAGATTCCAGCTAGCCGTCCCCCATGGTAAAAAGCGGCCGAGACGGAGATGTTACCCGTCCCCAGTTGTGACAATTTGCGACCTGTAAGCAGATATGTCATCCAACTTATTAGGGGTAGTCCGCCTAATAAGGGACAGAGGATAAAAATGAGAACGACTCCACCGAGTTGCGCCAGTGTCATACCAATTCGCAATTAACAGTTTGCAATTCGCAATTAACTTCATGCCTGTTGGGACAGTCTGCCGCAGGCATAGGCAGTTGCGAATTGACCGATCGAGCTACCTGCGATCGCCTTTTAGTTATCTTCAGCTTAGCGAATTAGCGATCGCGATAATTCTTTTAGCAACTATTTCGGCAACTGGCATCACCGATAGCCGATTTCCTGGCTTGATTACTAATAATTCTGAGTCGCTAAATTCTTGTTTGAGCGTTTCTAAAGATACTATCTGAGGAAAAGCCTGAATAAATTCCACCTCGACGGCGTACCAGCGGGGAGAATCTGGACTCGATTTCGGGTCGTAATATTTACTTTTAGCGTCGAACTGAGTCGGATCGACTACCGCAGAACTAACTACGCTCATTAACCCGACGATGCCTGGAGGGGTGGCGTTGGAGTGGTAGAAGAACACCAAATCTCCCGACTGCATTTCCTTGATAAAGTTTCGCGCCTGATAATTGCGCACCCCATCCCAAAGCGTTTGGCGTTGGCGTTCTAGATCGACAATGCTGTATACGCTTGGTTCTGACTTCATTAGCCAATAACCCATCAGCCTTCCACTAAAAGCACCAAGGATAACACTACAGAACTAAACATTTTGTTTTTCCGATCGAGCATCTAGTAATTTCTTTGCTCTTTCCAGACGGTAGCGATACAAAGGACTGCGACGATTTTCGGCTTCTACTTGCGCGATCGCCTCATCTAGTAACACGTTAAGAGCATCTAGCATTTTGCAAGCTTCGTGCAACTTTTGCGCCCCCTGCTGAATTTTCTCTGGATCGGGAAGTTGTGCGGTTTGAGTCATGGCAAATCGAAGTCCCTTCTAGCTTCTCGAACGCTAGCCTCAACAGCAGCAACAATTGCTTGAGACTGGGCGATGGTTGCGAGTAACAAATTTAATGTAGCAGAATCAGCCATAGGTTGAGCCTCCCCTATTCTCAGCATGAGGTTGTAAAGACGGGAGTAAGAAGATGTTAACCGTTCTGTGGAGTTCTCAAGCTGTTCTAGGGCAATTACAGTAGTATCTGTCTCCCCATATTGCTCCAAAATTGCCCAAGTAGTTCCTGTAGTTCGATCGATTAGCTCCCACAGTTGACGCTGCAAGTTAAAAACAATAGTTACGGTTTCATTTGGTAAATTTGCCATGATGCCGAGTGTCTAAGAACAGCTATGTTGCTATAGATTATTTTCTGCTTCAGGTCTGTCAAAGGGGTAAAGTTTTGCTTATCGATCGCCTAAGCAGAACTGATTGCTGAATTAGATTAAAATTTTCGTTACATTAGTTTACAATAGTAAAAATGCTTATTTAAAAATGAAGACTTTAGAACTCGATCGAATGGCAGACCAGGATTTTGCTGACGCGAACCTTCAAACTTCACGTCAGAGGCTCTGCGTTTATGTCAATGCGAGCAATCAGATCCAGATTGCTCGCATTGCCAACATTGCAGAGTGGTACTTCGAGCGCGTGGTGTTTCCCGGACAGCGGTTGTTGTTTGAAGCACCACCCGAAGCTCAACTAGAAATCTATACCAGCAAGATGGCAACAGCGATCCTCTCAGAGAAGATTTGGTGCGCTCGCTTGCAAGTAGACGATAAAATCCCTACCGAGGATTGAAATCTCTTCCCCGCGCCCGTTTTTAGTGAATTTGAGACTTCACACCGGACGCGGCCAGAATGTACGCTTAATTTCGGTAAAGATTTAACAACAAGGCAATTTAGGAGGTTGATGTGGCAAAGAAGAGTGTAGCTAATTTGTCGTCTTCAGATTTATCAGGCAAGCGAGTTTTAGTGCGGGTAGATTTCAACGTGCCAGTAGACGATGGCGGCAATATTACCGATGACACCCGCATTCGGGCAGCTTTGCCAACCATTCAAGATTTGACTGGAAAGGGCGCTAAGGTAATTTTAAGCAGTCACTTCGGTCGCCCCAAAGGTGTAGATGACAAATATCGTTTGACACCAGTTGCCAAGCGCCTCTCAGAACTCTTAGGGCAAAATGTTGTCAAGACAGATGACTGCATTGGCGATGAAGTTGCAGCTAAAGTCGGGGCGATGCAAAACGGGCAAGTGCTGCTGTTAGAAAACGTCCGGTTTCACCCAGAAGAAGAAAAGAATACTCCTGAGTTTGCCAAGCAGCTAGCTGCGAATGCCGATCTGTACGTCAACGACGCTTTCGGGACGGCACACCGCGCCCACGCTTCTACTGAAGGGGTAACGCACTATCTGAGTCCTTCGGTGGCGGGATACTTAATCGAGAAAGAACTCAAGTACCTGCAAAGTGCGATCGAAAGCCCTCAGCGTCCTCTGGCAGCAATTATTGGCGGTTCTAAGGTTTCGAGCAAGATCGGCGTAATTGAAACCCTGTTAGATAAGTGCGATAAGTTGATAATCGGCGGTGGGATGATCTTCACCTTCTACAAAGCTCGTGGGCTGAGCGTCGGTAAGTCTTTGGTGGAAGAAGATAAGTTAGAACTAGCGAAAACTCTAGAAGCTAAGGCGAAAGAAAGAGGCGTACAGTTGTTGTTGCCAACAGATGTCGTAGTAGCTGATAATTTCGCTCCCGATGCCAACTCCCAAACTGTCAAAATCGAAAGTATTCCCGATGGTTGGATGGGCTTGGATATCGGCCCCGATTCGGTAAAACTTTTCCAAGAGGCTTTAGCCGATTGTAAAACCGTCATTTGGAACGGACCGATGGGCGTGTTCGAGTTCGATAAATTTGCTGTCGGCACAGAAGCTATAGCTCATAGCCTTGCCGATCTCACCAAAAAAGGGGCAACCACGATTATTGGTGGTGGCGACTCGGTAGCAGCCGTAGAAAAAGTTGGTGTGGCCGAACAGATGAGTCATATTTCTACTGGTGGCGGTGCTTCGCTAGAGTTACTCGAAGGTAAAGAATTACCTGGAATCGCCGCTTTAGACGCAGCTTAGATTTGCCAATTAGTTTCCTAGTTAGAGGGCGGGCTTTTTGTCCGCCCTTTTTCGTTCGTTGTCAACAATCGCGATAAATGTTGATTATGGGCGCACGTTACCGGATAGGAAGCTGGCACCGCCCTCAATTGCTTGAATCTGCCGAACCAGGTGGTTATAGTCAACAACATAAACCGTCGTCCCATTGGGGTTGACCGCTATACCAGTTGGAGAATTGAACTTGGCGGCGACGGCATTTCCATCTTGGAATCCTTCTGTCCCATCGCCAGCTAGGGTACTGACTCGATTGGCGGTCAAATCGATCTCCCGAATCCGATTGTTAGAATAATCGGCTACGTAGACCTTGGTGCCGCTAGGATTGACAGCTACGCCATAGGGCAACTTAAACTGGGCGGTAGTGGCATTCCCATCTCGGGAGCCAAATTCGCCACTGCCAGCGATGGTACTGACTCGATTGGTGGTCAGATCGATCTCCCGAATTCGGTTATTCGATTCATCAGCGACATAGATCTTGGTGCCGCTGGGGTTGACAGCGACGCTACGCGGGTAGTCGAACTGCGCTGTGGTAGCGTTTCCGTCTCGGAATCCTCGCGTACCATTGCCAGCGATGGTACTGACTCGATCTGTGGTCAGATCGATCGTCCGAATTCGGCTGTTGCCAGTATCGGCGACATAGACCTTGGTTCCACTAGGGCTAACTGCTATGCCAAATGGGGAGTAGAACTGCGCTGTCGCTGCATTCCCATCTTGGAACCCACCTGTACCATTACCAGCAATGGTTCTGACTCGATTGGTAGTCAGATCGATCGCCCGAATTCGCTCGTTACCAGTATCGGCGATATAGACCTCGGTTCCACTAGGGCTAATTGCTACGCCAGTTGGGTACTGGAAACGCGCTGTAGCTGCGTTCCCATCTTGGAAACCATTTGTACTATTCCCAGCTAGGGTTCTGGAGCGATTGGTAGTCAGATCGATCGCCCGAATTCGCTGGTTGTACCTATCGACGACATACAATACTGTCCCACTAGGGCTGACAGCTACGCTAAATATGTTGTTAAACTGGGCTTGCGCTCCCACCCCGTTGTTGAAGCTAGGTGTGCTATCCCCAGCTATAGTAGTCACGTAAGCATTACTGGCTGTCGGTTCTGCCCCGCCAATTCGATCGGCGATAATCCGAAACTTATAGCGAAACCTAGTGACTCGCGGCTGTCCGTCTCCTGGTGCTGTTTGCTGATAGCGAAAGCGCAACCCGATATTAGTAAAACTACCATTGGGAATGGTGGTGCTAGGCAACCATACCGTGCGGGCAAAATCAATCGGGCCGATACGACCTGTGGCTTCCTTGAATTCTGGTGCCCTATCGTCATCGCCAGAAGCCAAGTTAATTGAGTTGCGGGGGTTCATGTAAGCCACGTACACCGGATCGCTACCGTCATTTCTCCCAGAAGCACCTGTCTTTCCACATTCCTGTGGGGTTGCCCGCTGTCGCTTCTCCCAAAGTGGCTCCAGTATTGTTAGTAATCCGCCAGCGCAAAGATAGGGAGGCAAAGTTGTTGCCACCATTGGCGCGTAATATTTTATTTTTATAGAGTCTGGCTGCGATCGTAGCGGTAACGTTAGTACCGTTGCCCAACAAAGAAGCTACTAAGACTTTTTTGTTGCCCTTAACTTGTTTGAGGGTAGTTTTTTCGTCGCTCAGATCGACTACTCCTTCCCATACGCCCAGTTCGACCTGTCGGATGTCGGCTTGCTCAACCTCGATCTTGGGAAGAATGGCAACAGCAGGAGGCAGATTTTGACAGTTCAGTCCCAGAGGGAAGCTAGCAACAGCAACAAGGGTAATAGCTTTAACACCTTGCAAGAATTTATGGTTCGCGATTTTCATGTAGAGGACAGCGATAGGTGAAATTCTAGTTGACTGGGCGATCTATGGCTCTAGTATCCGATCGTCGGCGAAAAATACTTTTAATCGATCGCTAAATGTATTAATTCGCATACATTTCTTCAAAATTTTAAAAACTATGCCGCCAAGAGCCAGCAACAAGCGTTGTCGCAGCCTGTGCGTAGCACGTATTGCTCTTGGCAACGAGTTGGGGGAAGTATTGCCGAAAAAAGTATTACTTGGCAGATCGACCGACGAGCGATCGCAGCGTATCGCGTAACGGTTGACTGCGTTTCTCCTGCACGAAAACTAATGGCAACAAGGCTACCAATCGCAGCACGGCTGAGAGGGCAAATATCCCTGGCAAGCCACCGTAATCGGCAAATTGGGCCAGAAAGCCGCCAGCGGTGGTTCCCAGCGCCCCGCTCAAGCCAGCCACCGCTGCGGTGATGCCAAAGTAAGTAGCTTGATGGCGTTCTGGTGCTACCGCCATTTGCAAGTTATTGCCGCACAGATCGATCGCGATTCCCGCCCCACCCGTCAACAAGTGCAGCAAGGGAAACCACACCCAAAGGTAGATCGGGTTATTGCCAGATCCCAACCACATTAAAGGGGTCAGGGCTACTAGTATCCCTACCAAGACTAACAAGGGACGATTGCCGATTCTGTCTGCCAACTTGCCCCACACCACCAGCATCAGCAAGCTAGCCCCAGCGTTCAAGCTAGTGTAGATCGTCACCCATCTAATATCTATGGCCAGATTATCCAGCATATAGAGATTGAAGAAAGGACTGCTGACGTTCACCGCAAACATCCACAGGCCGAAGTAGAGCAAAAACTTCAAAAAATTAGCTAACTCCCCCTCTCCGAAGTGTGGAGTGCTGTAGGAAGTGTGAAGTGTTGAGTGTTGAGTGTTGAGTGAATGATTCTCCCCTCTCCCCTCTCCGTGTCTCCCCTCTTCGCTCTCTTCCCCCTCTCTCCCTCTCTCCCTCTCTTCTTTCGGATTCACGTCTGTCATGAAGAACTGAAAGCATAAGCTAACAATGCCAGCGATTACCCCCAGCAACAAAATCGCGCCGTAGCCCTCGACCTTGCCACCCGGCCAAGCGGCAACAGCTATCCCCAGCAAGGGTACGCCGATCAAATTAGTTAAGTTAGTAGCGATGTTGCGAATGCCAAAATATCGCCCCCGCAATCTGGGAGGAACTAAAGCCGCCATCCAACTCAGCCAAGAAGCGCTGCCCAAAGCCCCCATCAGATGGCTGACCGAGAGGATCGCGATCGTCCAAATTATTAGCTGATGCCCGTCAACCTGATGCCAGCACTGCCACGCAATCCCCACGACTAAAGCCAGCCAAAGCGATCGCGACGGGGCAAAAATCCACAAGCTGTACCAGTGACGGCTGTTGGTTTGCTCTGAGATATAGGCCCCGACTGGTTGCAAAAAATTCGCCAGCATGGGAATCGAAGACAACAGCCCGATTTCCATAGCATTAGCCCCCAGATCTAGGAGAAAATTGCTGAGCAACACTCCCCCAGTAATGCTGGAAAAAACGGCCGCGAACACGCCATCCCAAGTCGATGCTTTGAGGCTGGAGCGAATCTCTGGTTTGGTCAGTTTGGATAAAGACCCATCAGTTGTTGCCAGTTTCTCCAATAACTCAGGAGATGGCGCGTCAATTGCGGTCGATTCCAAGTTTGGTGGGGATGGACTAAAAATCACTAAATTCCTCACGCTTAAGGCTCAATTGAGCCAAATTTTACAAATTCACGGCTAGTACGTCGTCTTCCTCAAGTTATGAGAGAGGTAAATAACTTTAAATACCAACGCATTATTAATAGCTTTCCGGAATCAGATATACTTCTAAACTTATTGAAACAAAAATTAAAACTAAAATTATAGCTGTTTGAGTCTCGATCGCTCGTTAATGGCTGCTGGCTAAAATGCGATAAGCTGTTGAGGTAGCCTGTTTCCTAATTTGGGCAGATAGGGTAGCAGTCGCAGGGCTGTCGTTAGGTTAATGGTGGAGATCCGTGAGTCCTAGAAAACTCTCTGAAGCAGACAAGCAAAATATTATCAACTCATATCGCCACTCACCAGCGACGACATCAAAGCTGGCCGAGCTTTATGAGGTCAGCAGTTCGACCATTAGCCGATTCCTCAAAAACACTTTGTCGGCAGAGGAATACGAGCGGTTGATCGAAAAAAAACGCGCTCTGGCTTTGGGCAAGGGATCTGAATCTGTCGGACCGGAAGTCGAGCAGTTAGAGTTAACCGAAGTTAATAGCCAGCCTGCCCCATCAGTTTCTGTCAAGCCGAAGCCAGAAAAAGCCAAACGTCGATCGAGTGCAACTAAACCAACAAGCAAGCCAGCCCCCTTGGAGATCCCAGCGATTGTATCGCCGCCAGAAATTGACGAAGTAAGAGAGGAAATTACTGCCGAAGCGATCGCTAAACCTGAAGTTTCTCCTCAGCCGGAAGTCAGGGTTATACAGGAGATGCTGGGCGAAGATTCGATCGATATCGATGACGAGGACGACGACGATGACGATGATGATGATGACGACGACTTAGAAGATCTCGAAGATGAAGACTGGGACGAAGAAAATTCCTACCCCGATTTTCCGGTTTCCAGACCGAGATTGCTGGCAGAAGCAGGGGCTAATATCGAAGTCTTGCCACTGTCTGAATCCTCGCTGCCTAAATTGTGTTATTTGGTGGTCGATAAATCGGCTGAATTGATAGTCAAGCCGCTGAAAGAATTTAGCGATTTAGGCAATATTCCATCGACAGAAATTCAGCAGAAAACCTTACCTGTTTTCCACAATCACCGCATTGCTTTGCGATTTTCTAATCGATCGCAGAAAGTAATTAAGGTTCCCGATGGAAAGATGTTGCACAAAACCCGCTCTTATCTGCAAGCTAAAGGCATTACCCGATTGCTGATCGACGGACAGATTTACTCTCTTTAGGGGCTACCATACAGATTTCGCCCTCACCCTAAATCCCTCTCCCGTGGGAGAGGGACTTTGACTATAGCTTCCCTTCTTGGTCTAGCCTTTCCTCTCTCGTCTCCCTCTTGCTCCCTCTCCTGGGGGAGAGGGCTGGGGTGAGGGCCAGCATTGTGCAGCAGGCGTTATCCTAAATCCGCGCCCCATACCCTTTTACCTATTACCAAATTTGGTTTTCAAATCTTCGAGAGTATAAGGTTTTTGTCGATCGCTTTTAGCAGGTTTTTTGACAGTGCGATCGCTACTAGTTGCTTCTCCCGATTTCATCGACAAACTGATACGTCGCAGTTGTTCGTTCACTTCTAAAACTCGCACTTTCACTACCTGCCCTACTTTGACGATTTTCTTAGGATCGTCAACAAATCGATCGGCTAGTTGAGAAATATGGATTAAACCGTCTTGATGCACGCCGATATCGACAAAGGCCCCGAAGTTAGCCACGTTAGTCACAATTCCTTCTAATTCCATCCCCACGGTTAGATCTTTAATCTCTTTAATCCCTTCTTTGAAGGTGGCATATTTAAATTCAGCACGCGGATCTCTACCTGGTTTTTCTAGTTCGCTGACGATATCTCGCAGGGTTGGCAGTCCGACTGTATCGGTAATATATTTCTTCAAGTCGATCGATTTTAGTTGCTGCGGAGACTGAGAAATTCGATCTAAAGGGACGTTGAGATCGGAGGCGATCGCTTCTACTACAGAATAGCTTTCTGGGTGAACGGCGGTATTATCTAAAGGCTGATTCCCACCTCTAATTCTCAAAAAACCAGCCGCTTGTTCAAACGTTTTTGCTCCTAGTTTTGCCACTTTCATCAGTTGGCGACGGTTTTTAAACGCCCCGTTTTCGTTGCGATAGCCGATAATATTTTTGGCAATCGTTGGCGTAATTCCAGAAACAAATGTGAGCAGTTCTTTAGAAGCAGTATTTAGATCGACTCCCACGTAGTTGACGCAACTTTCTACGGTTTCATCTAGTTTCTTTTTCAGCAACTTTTGGTCAACATCGTGCTGATACTGTCCTACGCCGATCGATTTCGGGTCGATTTTCACGAGTTCGGCTAGAGGATCTTGCAAGCGCCGTCCGATGCTAATTGCCCCTCTGATAGTAACATCTAAATCGGGAAATTCCGCGATCGCTACATCTGAAGCTGAGTAAATAGAAGCGCCCGATTCGTTGACGATAACTTTAATCGGCTTGCGTTCGATTGCCTTTAATACTGCCGCTACAAACTCGTCGGTTTCGCGGGAAGCTGTACCGTTGCCGATCGCAATAAGTTCGATTTTGTATTTCTCAATTAGATTTTTAATCGTACTGGCAGCTTGAATTCTCTGCCCTTCTGCTTGATGGGGAAAGATAGTTTGATATTCTAAAAACTTGCCAGTTTCTGACAGCGCCGATACCTTACAACCAGTCCTAAACCCTGGATCGATCGCTAGAGTTGGTTTCATTCCGGCTGGAGCCGATAATAACAACTCGCGCAAATTAGTTTCAAAGGTTTTAATCGATTCCAGATCGGCATATTCTTTCTTGTCAGAACGAATCTCGTTAATTAAAGAAGATTTTATCAGCCGATTGAAAGCGTCTTTGAGCATTTCTTGGTAAAAATTGCGAACCGCCGGAACTTTAGTTTTAATTTCCTTGGATTCTAAGTAAGACATTACTACTAGATCGTCGAAGGAAATATCGAAACTCACTACTCCTTCTGACTCGCCTCGAAATAGGGCTAGTAAATTATGCGGCGCAATATCTTTGACTTTAATCTGATATTGCCGATACATTTCAAACTTAGTAGTGCCTTCGGGATAATCGTCTTTGATGCGAGAGACTAATAACCCTTCTTCCAGTAAGTAATCTCGCAAATAGGCTCGCAATTCGGCTTTTTCCGATACGGCTTCTGCCAGAATATCCGCCGCACCTTTAAGGGCTTCTTCTGAGGTTTTAACGCCCTTTTCTTCAGCAATGTATTTGGCAGCTTCCGCTTCTAAAGATACGGGCTGAGCGGCAGGTTGGTTCAGAGATTTAATAAATTCTGCTAGAGGTTCTAAACCTTTTTCTTTGGCAATGGTAGCTCGCGTCCGACGCTTGGGTTTGTAGGGCAGATAGAGATCTTCGAGTTCGGTTTTTTGCCAGCAAGATTCGATTTTAGCTTTCAGTTCGTCGGTAAGTTTGTCTTGGGAGGCGATCGATTCTATAATTACTTGCTTGCGTGCTTCTAGTTCGGTTAAGTAGGTAAAGCGATCGCTGAGGGTGCGAAGTTGAATTTCATCCATGCCTCCAGTTCGTTCTTTGCGGTAACGGGCTACGAAGGGAATCGTCGAGCCTTCGGCAAAAAGATCTAGGGCATTTTGGATCTGAGATAGTTTGAGGTCGAGTTCTTCAGCCAGAAGTTGGGGAATGTTCGGCATGGGTAATTTTTGATATTTTAATAGCTCTCAAGATCGGGATCTCACAAAGGCGGTCGTCTGAGCCTATGTCCGTCAGGCTCTACAACCACAAAAGCTCTTACCAGATCTATTTCCGAGTAAGTTGTCAAAACTCGCGTCAGTTCATTGTGGACTACATTTACCGTGTTGGGCAGAATGCGAAGGTAGATTACTCCAGATCCCATGGCTCTGACAAAAACCAGATTTCCATAATCTCGATCTCGCGTGACCAGAATGCGATTCTCCTCTTGTGCAACACTGAGTATTTCTTCGTCAGGAGCTTGCGAAAGACCAATCTGGGAAACAAGAACTACATCATGACCGGATTCAATCAAAAATCTTGCTGTCAGGGCATACACATCTTGGTCTAGTAAGAATCGCATGGTTAAGCCGAGACTAGTTGGATATCCTCAGATGCTACTAGCGCTATGGCATATCGCAGGCAAGCACGAATATCGTCAACTTGTAGTTCGGGGTAGTAATCTTGGATAATCGATTGGAACGAAAGTCCTTCGTTCAGCAACTCAAGCACGCTCTGAACGGTAATCCGCGTACCCGTTATGCAGGGTTTACCAAAGTGAATTTGAGAGTTCACCGAGATTCTATCCATATCGGTTATTTCACATACATTTTCTTAATTTTAGGACATGGTTGCGGCGAGCAGTCTATGACTGTCTTTGTCCTGCAAATAGATGACTCAACTTACACTACATAGATTATCTGACTGTCGTTTGAATAAATAGTGCGGCTACCTTGGATTCATTAACTTCCAACCAAGGAGACTTGCAATGAATAACCTAGTTTACGGAATTAAATCGAAGCTGATTGTCGGCGGCACGCTATTGGCTTCCTTCGCTACTATGCCCCTGGCGGCAAACGCACAGGTTCTCGGTACTGGCACGAATGGCAATATCACGATCTTCAGCAGTGCTAACTGGACACCCCTGCTGGCGCTAAACGTTCCGGCTCGTTCTACAACTCGTACCTGTATGGTAGTTGGCAGCCTTGAAGCTCTAAACCCTAACGGTAATAACTCTGGTGCCAATGCCGGACAAACTTATCTGTTCACAGTCACAGCCAATAACAGTAATCCCGTAACCAATGGGCGAGCCGAGCGTTCGATTGAGATGAGAGATCAATCGGGCGTGAACGATCCAAATTTCTGGCCGGTATCTACCAACGATACCTTCGTTCTAGCGGCGAACGCGTCCCATACTATTCGTCTTTTAGGTCGAAAAGCAGATGCTAACGCCCCGAATATGGTGATTGGAGATTCTACCTTGTCTATAGCCTGCATATAGGTAAGTTTTATCGCGGGCCTAAAATCTGCCCGCGATAGTTGTTAATTTTGTTAATAGCGATCGCGCGAGGAGCAAGCAAAGGGCTTTGCTCCTCTTAATTTTGTTGCGACTTTTTCGTTAGAGAAATATACTTAACATTTTGAACTTAGCTTTCTACATCGCTCTAGCTTCAGCAAACTACTTTTTCCGACTTTTTCTGCCAAAAATAATGACTTTTTCTGACCTTTTCATACCACGATTGTTAAATTTATAGTTTAAATTTAATACAGTTTTGAACAAAAAATTTAGAGATTATTGACCGGATTATACCAGGGATAAAGAGTTTGCATCTTACAAATTCGGTTGCTAAAACTCTCTTATATTGTACCCGATCGAGTCGGTGGATGTAGTGTGGGGATGAGAACTTCGATCGAGGGGGTATAAGAAACAGATTTGATATTAGCCCTTGAAGGAAATTAAATTTTGCGATCGAGTAATTAGATCGCAATTGAAAAAACAACCAATTTTTAGGAGAAAAAATTAGATGGCGATCGAACTCAGTAACGCTTTAGCAACTTCTGCTTTAGCGCTGTCTCTGGCATCTGCAAATATTTTAACTGCGTCACTTTATCTTCATCGTCCTACTACTCAATAGCTCGATCGAGTCAGCTTTACTTAGGGCGCTATGGGCGCTCGAATTCTGAAGCTGGAGATATCTTTACCACACTTGAAAAAATCTCTGATTTGAGTAACGAAATATGGTGACGATCGCAATGCAAGATAATACTTCTTTATACGAGTTAATTGGTGAACTAGATCTACAAAATCGGCATTACTTTATATTAAGTCTGAGAGATGGAATCGAACTAGATCGAGATAAAATCTTGTCTGCTGTCGGTTTATTATTTCCATCTGAGTTAGAGGTGCGGGAAATTGTGCGCTTTCAAGTAGGCGAGCGCATTTGCCTACTAGCAGAGTCGATCGCAATTCCCCCAGAATCGCCACCAGATATCGCTAAGCGATTGACCAAACGGGAACAGCAAATTGCTACTCTCGTAGCCTTGGGACGGGTTAACAAACAAATTGCCAATCAGCTTGGCATCGGCGAGTGTACGGTTGCTACTTACTTGAGCCGAATATTTGCGAAACTCGGCGTAGATAGCCGTGCGGCTATGGTTTACCGCTGCGCTCCGCTGATCCAACATTTACGCGATCGCGAAACTAATGTAGGTCGTTGATGTGCCAGGAAGACCCTTATGGAGAACCAAGCAAGTAGGGCAGGAGTCGAGATGAGAATGCCCGCTCCTTCACGGCAGGGAGGAAGTCGAGCTAAGATCTTGAGAACCCTGTCAACATACGTGACAAACAGCATGGTAGTCTCAAATTCGATCGCTGAGGAAACTTTACCCTTAGAAACTCACATTCATCAAAATGCAGAACATTCTCACCCTCACGTTCACAGCGAAGAATCCCTCAGACAAATCGTGAATCGGCTATCTCGCATTGAAGGGCATATCCGAGGAATTAAGACTATGGTTTCAGAGAGCAGCCCTTGCCCCGATGTATTAATCCAACTGGCAGCCGTTCGTGGCGCGATCGATAGGGTAGCGCGAATCATTCTGGACGAGCATTTAACCGAGTGTATCGCTCGCGCCGCCCAAGAGGGCAATATTGAGGAGGAAATTAAGGAGTTAAAAGCCGCTTTAGATCGATTTTTACCAGGCGAAAAGCCAGCCAAGCATCAGGTCAAGGCCCGGAAGCGAAAGTAAAGAGAGGGGAAGGGTAAGGGGAAAAGAGGGCAAGCAATTGTAGGGGCGAGGCGAGGGTGTCAAGTTTCCCAAACAGCCGATGGGAGTTGCTATTACCGGGAGGAGATCGCCTCTAACCGTCTAGAGCTTGGCTCCAAAGGCCAACACAGCCATTTGTGTAGCAATCTTCTATACAAAAATGTAAACTTAAAGTGTATACAAAAGAGACTTACCATGCGCCAGCCAGAGGACAGACAAGCCGTTTCCATCAATATCCGTGCTAAGGCGCGGCAACGCGACTTGATCGACCAAGCTGCCTACCGACTTGGCCGCAGTCGTTCGGATTTCATGCTGGAAGCGGCTTGCCGTGAGGCGGAAGAGGTATTGCTCGATCGAGCGTTCTTTACGGTCGATGCTAGTACCTTTGCCGAATTTCAAAAGTTACTTGACGATCCCTTACCCCCAACCGACAAGCTGCGCCGACTGCTGAAAACGAAAGCACCGTGGGAAGAATGACCGTCCTCGATCTCACCCCACCTGCACCGATAGCATCCGATTGCGAACTGGCAGATTTTGACAGCGGTGAATCGTCCCTGGACGAGTGGCTCAAAAAGCGGGCGCTCAAGAACCAGGTTACTGGTGCTTCGCGTTGTTTCGTGTTGTGTTCTGGCAAGGTCGTCATCGGTTACTACAGCCTGTCGGCTGGTGCGATCGGTCACGAGCTAGCACCTAAGGCGATGCGGCGGAATATGCCCGATCCGTTGCCCATCCTGTTGCTCGGTCGGCTGGCTGTCGATCGACGCTACCACGATCGGGGTCTGGGAAGCGCCTTGCTACGCGATGCCATGATGAGGACAGTAAACGTCTCTAGGGATGCTGGTGTGTTCGCCATTTTGATTCATGCTCTTTCGGATCGAGCCAAGCTGTTCTACCTGTCGCGCGGCTTCGTCGAATCACCCTTACAACCGATGACCCTGTTTATGACGCTTGAAACTGTGCGGTCGATCTTGGCCGAACCAGATTGACTGTATGAACTCCTAACTGGCCATTTGCAATTCTTCATGCAACACTCGCTGATAAATTCTGGGTAATTTTCCGCTCATGGAATTGGTTTCAATGCCGTAACCCAAACTCGTCCAGGTGGGAGAGAGCAACCGCAACACTCGATCGAGTTCGCCTTGTCTGAGCAAAGCTGGAATGTCTTCCCCGCGCCACGCTTGAGGATCGCTCAACCAAGCATAAATCACCGCATCCTGGTATTGGGGGGCAAAACTCAAGCTCGCATCTGACATTTGCGGGTGATAGCGTTTGGACTTTTCCGCCCACGTCCGATTTAAGAATTGATACCTTCCTGCCGCTGTCGAGCAGTTCCCTCGGTTGGGCCCGGCGGTAATCGTCACGCAGCGAGCGGGATGCTGGCTGAGATCGGATACTCGTTCTCCCCCGTAGATAATGTTATAGGGCTGGCGATCGTTGGCTTCGCTGGCCGAGATGGTTCGCATCAGCGCTCGCACGTAAGGATCGCCTCCTTTCATTACCAGGGCTTGCGTGCCATACATCCCGGTAGGATCTTCCGATAAGAGGTGTTTTCTATAAGCCGCTTGGGAAATTAACAGCAAGTACGTCAGCCCAGCGATCGCTACAATTCCAGTAAATCCTTTTTGCATGGCTCTGCGGTTGACCATCTGATGTCGAGATTCAAGTTGGGAATTAGCGATTGCACTCGATAAACTCACTTTCACGGGACAAGATCCTTACACGGCTAAAGGGGAATCGGTCAGGGGACGCTAGCAAACAACTCTTCCCAGCTTCGATTTACAGTTTCGGCTTTAGTCACGATCTCGACCACTTTGTTTTTAGCTGCTGGTTGAAATAGCGACTCGACGCAAACCTGTGCTACTTTCTGACGAGGAATGCTGCCATCCGAGAGGGTGTCAGCCGCCGACATTACGATCGCTTCTTGGTTGTCTTCGTTTTTTAAACCACCAGGGCGAACGATCGTGTAAGTCAAGCCACTCGCTTGCAAATACTCCTCCGCTTTTTTCTTCCAGACTAAAATCAGCCAGAACAAGTTGAGCGGATGGAATAGCTGAGAAGTACATAGAGAAGATACAAAGACAAAATGCTCGATTCCTTTAACCTTGGACGCATCGACTAGATTTTTCGTGCCTTGGTAATCGGTTCGATAGGGAGCCGTAAAATCGAAAGTGGGAGCCGCTCCGGTAGCGCATAATAAAACCGTGCTATCGCCGATCGCGCTTTCTATGCTTTCTGGCTGCAAAACGTCGCCCACGACTAGTTCGGCTTCTGGCGGCAAAATCTGTTTGGCGGTTTCCAAGTTCCGCACTAAGGCCCGGACAGGAATCTGACGTTTGACTAACTCTCCCACGATGCGACGGCCTGTTTGACCTGTAGCTCCGGCAACAAATGCTTTCATGACTGGCTCCGTAAATTACGCAAAATTAATGAGGACGGCGATCGATAATCTCAGTAAATTACCTGTAGTTGACCTTGAGTTTGGCAAGCTATGCTGATGAAGAACAAAAGATAGATTTCCACTTAACCGGAATCTCCTTTTTTCCCATTGTATGAACTTAACAGGGGAGCCATATTTATCCCCAGGTATAGATACTTATTAACTTTAAACAGCTATTTAAACTGAGGAGGGCAGGTAATGCAATCGCCATTCATTCAAAATCAACCCATGGAAGCCATGTTTTGTTCGGCTTCGACTGGCAGAGATGTAGAGGATGCGGTTGCTGAAATGCCGGATCGTGCCGAGCCGATGCGTTTCCACGGTCGCTTTCAAGACTGTATGGAAATGTATGCCGACGCGATCGCCGTCCAAAAATATCTCGATGACCACCAGGAGTGGTTCTGCCGCTCGGCTCACCCGATGAAAGTAGAGTCTTTGGGCAGTAACAGTTATGCCTTAAGCGTCGGGCGCTATGGTGCTTTCGGTCATGAAGTCGAACCCAAAGTCGGCTTAGAACTACTTCCCCAAGAGCAAAGCGTGTATCGGATCAAAACTGTATCGATCCCAGACTACGTGGCTCCAGGCTATGAGGTCGATTTTAATGCGGCTTTAGAGTTGGTAGAAACCGAGGTAGATAATGGATCGGGGGTAATGACTAAAATTCAGTGGCAACTCGATCTGATTGTAGATATGCACTTCCCGAAATTTATTCGCAAGTTGCCCAAGAAAGTAATTCAAACCACAGGCGATAAGCTTTTAGCTCAAATCGTCCGCCAAGTTTCTCATCGCTTAACTCGCAAAGTCCAGCAAGACTTTTGCCAAAGCTTGGGCGTTCCCTTTCCCAAGAAATGTAAGAAGTGGTAACTCATAACATTTTGCTGGCATACCTGCTACACGCAAATTACCTGTAGGGGCGCAATGCATTGCGCCCCTACCCAGGATGTGTTACCTCTAAAAAGCTTTCATGGGATCGACATCGCCCCTGTAGGTCTAATAAGAAAAGGGCAAGCGATCGCTTGCCCTAAACTATCTTTATCTCAACTTCGGCTGAGCAATTCTAGCGTCGCCGCCGAGAACCAAAAGAACGAGAAGGAGTACGCGATCGTCCCCCGCTGCCAAAGCTCGAACCGGGCGATCGTCTGGTAGTCGATCTATTAGAGCGATTTAGATCGCTAGCACCAAAACCGGAACCAGGAGCGCGGCTGCCATTTTGCGTCCGACGATTAATTCTAGGCTGGTTTGAAGTCGTCGATCTCAAGCGGCCAGTAGAACGGAAAGCAGTACGGTTTCTCACGGCTGCTGGTGGCGCTTTATAGCGAGTTTGATATCGCTCGACCGCTTGGTTGTAATTACTGCCGTATCCACCATAACCTTGTAGCGCCACGCCCGGTCGATAGACTGGTGGGACGTAGTATTGAGGAGTAAACAGCAGGCTGCCTAAAGCCTGACCTGCCAGAGCGCCAAAAAATGGACTCCAGAAGTTAGATTCTCGACGAACTATCACCGTTTCCTGCTGGCCGGTTTGCGGATTAGTCTGGTTTTCCACTACGTTGTGGACGTATTCGATCTTGAAGTCTTCACTCAGGTGCATATCTGCTTGGTTGTTCTCAACCTGAAGATAAGTCTTTTCGCCCGCAGCAATTTCTGCTTCAGTTAACCGAGCCATCCGCAGATTGGTAGTCCGGTAAGTAGAAGGAGTACCTGGTGGGGTGTTAAGCAGCATTAACGTGTATTCCCCATTGGCATCGTCATAAGTTGCTTGCTGTACGGGATATTTACCTGCACTTAAAGGAGCTTGAGTAGAAGTAGATTGGAAGTCTCGATTTTGATTTTGAGACTGGGTTGTAGATGGGCTTCCACAACTAAGCGTGGTCAAACACAAGACCACGGACATGAAAAGAACTGTTAATTTACGCAACATAAAACAAGGATTCCACTCTTTCTCCATTATGCAAGAGATGGGAGGGGGTGAGGAGGAAGAGGGAGAAGGGAGGGAGGCAGGGGAGGCAGGGGAGGATAGAAAATCTAGAGTTGGGATTGGCTCTGGTTATCGAATGGAGTCTATAAGTTAGGAGAGAAAACGTGCAAAGACAAAATATCGCCAGCGGCACTTCTTGGGAACCAATAGTTGGGTACTCGCGAGCAGTTCGGCTCGGTAACTCGATTTATGTTTCTGGCACGACGGCGACTGATGAGGCCGGTAAAGTTGTAGGGAAAGGAGATGTATACGCTCAAACAGTGCGGGCAATCGCCAATATTGAAACCGCTCTCAAATCAGCGGGCGCTAGCTTATCAGATGTCGTGCGGACGCGGATTTATGTCACCAATATCGACGATTGGGAAAAAGTCGGTAAGGCCCATGGCGAGTTTTTTGGGGCAATTCGCCCAGCCACATCGATGGTAGAAGTCAGTCGCTTGATTTCTCCCGAAATTCTGGTAGAAATTGAAGCCGATGCCGTTATTTCCACCAGCGATTTGTAGATTTAAGGCGGACGAGAGTTCGTACTTAAGGCTAAATGGTTAATTTTTTTGGCGCTATCTACCTTAGTTCCATTTCTAGAAGTAATCTTTTATTGTCATGCGATAAGGATGTAGGTGATGAGTATAGCGCCTGACCCGTCACGTATTCTGGAAGTGGGATTTGGCTTTTGGGCATCTAAGGTGCTGCTGACAGCGGTGAAGATGGGAGTCTTTACCAAACTAGGCGATCGATCTCTAACTGGCGAAGAATTGGGGAAAGCGATCGATATTCATCCCCGTGGGATTTTTGATTTTTTTGATGCCTTAGTAGCCCTGGGGTTCTTGTATAGAGACGGAGATGGCCCTGGCGGGCGCTATCGGAATACGGAAGCAACGGCGCAGTATTTGAACCAGCACGACCCCAATTACATCGGTGGCATTCTGGAAATGGCCAACGATCGCCTATTCAAATTCTGGAGCGATCTCGAACCAGCCCTCAAAACCGGAAAACCTCAAAATGAAATCAAACACAGCCAAAAGTCCGTGTTTGAAACGCTATATGAAGACATCCCCCGACTGGAACAATTTATCGATGCCATGTCGGGGATTTCTTGCGGCAACTTTCAAGCTTTTGCCGAAAAATTTGACTTGTCTAAATATGCAACATTTTGCGATGTTGGTGGCGCTTCGGGTTTGCTTTCTATCCTGGTTGCCAAACAAAATCCGCATCTGCAATGCCTGACTTTCGATTTGCCTCAAGTAGAAACCATTGCCAAAAAGTCGATCGAGAAAGCAGGATTAAGCGATCGCATTCGAGTCATATCTGGAGACTTCTTCACCGATTCACTGCCCAAAGCCGATGCGATCGCCATGGGAATGATTTTGCACGATTGGAATCTAGAGAACAAGAAGCATCTTATCCGTCTGGCTTACGAAGCACTACCAGAAAATGGTGCTTTTATTGCCATTGAAAATTTAATCGATGATGCTCGTCGGGAAAATGCCTTTGGTTTGCTGATGTCGCTCAATATGCTCATCGAGTTTGGCAAAGCGTTTGATTTTACCGGAGCCGATTTTTGGGGTTGGTGTCGAGAAGCAGGTTTTAGACGTTATGAAGTCTTACATTTAGCCGGACCTTGTAGCGCTGCAATTGCCTATAAGTAATCAGATCGAATTCGATCGAGCGGTCTTAACGAAGTCAGGAGTCAGGAGTCAGGAGTATGTTTTTGCAGGAGGGGATTTATGCCCCACTCCCAAAACTTTTCCCCTTAATGAAGGTTAAGAATTAAATCCGGTAATTGTGGGATAGCCCTTTGACTGGGACAGCCCAGAGGGCTATCCCACAAGAATTACCTAATTATTTTTTTAACTTCCATAAAGGGGAGATTTTAGACCTGATTGTTTCGATAATTTTTTTAGTGCCAGCGTTCTGCTTGCGATCGATTTGTCAATGTGGCAAAAACTATTGCTACCATTACTTTTGACATTGGGGGCAAAAGTGAGCAGAGCGCCCAGCCAATTTGAGTCGTTGTATGGGCGTACCGCAGACGCGACAGGGTTGGCCAGTGCGGTTGTATACCCAAGCCACACCTCCATAGTTACCGTTAACGCCTTCGACGTTCAAGAAGTTGCTGAACGTAGTGCCACCAGCTTCGATCGCGGTTTGCAAGACTTGTTGAATTGCTGCTTTCAGGCGAGTAACTCGGTCTAATTTTAAGTCGCTACAAAGAGTTTCTGGATGGATGCGACTAATGAATAAGGCTTCGTCAGCATAGATATTGCCGATACCAGCCACGATCGCCTGATCTAGCAACGCATTTTTGATCGGACGGCGACGATATTGCAATTGTTTGGCTAAGTATTCAACCTGAAAATCATCTGAAAATGGTTCCGGTCCGAGTTTTTTCAATCCGGCGATCGCGCTTTCCGGTAAAGTTTCCGGTGGTACCCACCACATTTTCCCAAAGGTGCGCTGATCGACAAAACGCAGTTCGCGGTTCCCAGCAAAAAACAACCTGACCCGCGTATGCTTGTGTAATTCACCCTCTTTCTCCCCCTCTCCCCCTCTCCCCCTCTCCCTCTCTCCGTCTCTCTCCAGCCACAGCAATTGCCCGGTCATTCGCAAGTGGACTCCCAGCCAGCCAGCGGGACGATTTGGCGATCGCTTCAGTTCTGCTAGCAAATATTTCCCTCGACGATGCCAGCTAGCAATCGTCGTTCCTTTTACCCCAGCTAAAAATTCGCCGACAAAAAGAGGGTGGGCAATGGTGCGATCGAGCAACACATCTCCACCCCTAATTTCTCTGGCCAAGGTCGTTTGATTTAGACCTTGGCGGATTGTTTCAACTTCAGGGAGTTCTGGCACGATTTATCCCTTACTTCTTAGCTGTTTCCACCTCTTGCAATTCGCTTTCAGCAAAGTTGTTGGTGTTTACGCCAGCATAATTGAGTTTGTCAAAGCGGACAATCACGGGGTATTTAATCCCACTTTGATCGACAGAAGCTACTGTGCCGACATCCCGATACCAGTAGGATTCTTTGCGAAGAATGCGCACTTTTGAACCACGTTGAACCATAAGTGTTTATCCCATTGATTATTTAGCTCTACTTTACAACTCGATCGGCCTAGTGTTTTGTTAAGTTATTTTGCATATAACAGTTTTCGGTTCGACAATTTAATACTGAGGAATCGATCGATCCACTAGTGTAGAGTAGGCATCAATGCCACCAGAAACATTTTTGACATCGGTAAACCCCTGAGAAACGAGCCATTGGCACATCTGAGCCGATCGAATGCCGTGGTGACATAAGACTATGGTTTCAGCGTCAGGATCGAGGCGATCGCGGATGTTGTCAGACCATCGATCGAACTGGCTTAAGGGGAGATTGGCAAAACCTGGAAGACTGGCGATCTCTACCTCTTGTGGTTCTCTGACATCGACCAATTGCCAGCCTTCTGAAGCATCGGCCAGACGGGTAGCTAGCTCTTCAACGCTAATCTGGTTAATCATTTGCAGAAATAAAATTTGAGAAATCTGAGGGCTAAACCATCATGTTATCGCCCAAATGCTGCGCGCACAGTTGAAGTCCTCAAGTATCCTGACTTCTAGATTCCTAATACCTGTGGGTTAAACCTTCGCGCAGGCTAGTCCTAAACTCCTAAACTCCTTCAATCTGAGCGTAGCCGAAGCTTGAACTTCTGAACTCCTATTCAATCATAATATCGCTAGTTTATTTCATAATAATATTGGCAATCACTTAAATTTTCTCCATGCTTGGAAATAAATCATCGAAAGTCGATCGCGCTATTCTAGCGTCTGTAGCTGACTATTTTAAAGTGCTTTCAGAAGTCAGTCGGCTAGAGATTTTGAACTGTCTGAATTCAGAACCCATGAGCGTCATGGAAATTGCTGAAGCTACTGGCTTAGGACAAGCCAATCTTTCCAAACATCTGAAGATCTTAACCCAAGCCGGAATGCTAATCCGACAGCAAAGGGGAACTAGCGCCTTCTATGAGATTGCCGATCCGATGATTTTTGAGTTGTGCGATCTGGTTTGCCATCGCCTGAGCGATCGAGTCATCCAACAAGCCGCAAGCTTTGCCAAATTCAAAGCTACCGAAACTGAGTCAGAAACTTAAAAGCAGCGATCGCCGTTAAAGAACTCCTCGTGTTTTAGCACCCGCACGTAAAACGAGCCTGGGAGGTAGGAAGTTTCCAGGCTTTAGAAGAGTTTGAGAAAGCGATCGATCTCCAATCTCCAACCCCAGGCAAATGAATTCGCGGCTATAGAGTCGAAGTCCGCCTTGTTATGCCTAATCTGCTCCAGAACCATATTGCCAAGCTTCTAACCAGCGATCGCCATAATATTTTTGCGACTGCGGTAGCTTATCGATGAGCGGTTCGATGCGCTTGCCTAAAGCATACAAACCGCTGTAAGTACCTAGATTCAGGTAATGAATCAGCCAATCTAATAGGGGTAAAATTCCGACTTGAGGGACGACGGGGACGACTATTTGAGGTTTAGTCAGCGAGACTTTCAACAGGGTTTGAGATAAACCAGAAAACTGCACGACATCTTGCAAAAATGGTCGCAAAACCTCATCTCCTAGTTGCGCCATTGCCTGAAATACGGTAGATAGTAACTGATTGATTTGATTTGGGTTTAACTGTTGGTTAATGCCGACGCTCATCGCTCGTTGAAACATCCAAGTGACGGCAATATTAGGTTGATAAGGTTGCAATAGCGCCAGGGAATTGCGACTCAAATCGTCTATTTCCAGGGCTTCATTAATACCTTGAGTGAGACGCTTGAGGTGTCGCACCATCGCCCCAAATCCGCCAAAACTGACGGGCGATTGACTGCCGCTACTGTCTCCGACTAACAAGACGCGCTGCCAAGGTGTCTTCAGCGGACTTTGACGGTATGAGGGAAAGAAACCAAATAGCACCCGTTGAAATTCCAATTGGGAAAGTTCCACGCTTTGATATTCCGGTAGCAAGCGCCAATACTCTTCTAACAAAAACTCTAAGCTGGGGCGTTCTGGCTTGGCATCCATGTAGGTGAATAAATAAGTAGTTCTGCCATCTCGCGCTGGAAATGCTTCCCAGAAATACTGACACTGATGCTGAATCGGGGTGAAAGAAACAAATAAATCGCCAGTTTCATTTTTAGGGAACCCTTGGGCGCAACTGCCGACAACTAAGCAAACGCCCTCTGGCTTTTCTCCTTGTCTGGCTTGCTTGGCAATGGGTGAAAAGTGTCCCATGGCATCGATTAGCAGTCGGGTATGCAACGCGCTACCGTTAGCTTCAATCCGCACGCCATTGGGATGAATAACTGCTCCCTCAAACGGGGTTTTTTCTAAAAGTCGGCCGCCAGCGGCGAGAAATTTGCCTTTGAGGGTATCGAGTAAAAATACTGGATCGACACCAATATTGAGAACATCGCGCACCCAAATATCGGGAGAGTTGGGAAAGGCAACGCGGGCGGGGTTATATTCACTAGCGATCGCCTGCTCTAATTCTGCTTCTGAGAGCAAACCTAGCTCTAAAAACGCCGTTAGTTCCTCGCGAGAAATATTCCACTCTTGTTCTCTACCCCGCAAAATCCCCCGCTCGATGACGGCTACTCGTCTGCCTGACATTTGCAAGGCAGCAGCAATGAAAATGCCTAACGTGCCGCCGCAAACTACAACATCCCAGTCTATATTTTCTAAAGGTTGGGGACTTTCTTTGACGGCGTTCGGTATTGGAGAGGTATCTGTTCTCAGAGCTTGCCAAAGATTATCCGCGCGCCGCAGTCCGCCTAATACATCTCCAGATAGACGAGAAAGAATTCCTTCAGTGAGTATCATTATCCAGCAGTCTCCAGAAATGTTATAACTACCATCTCCAGTATGTTATGGGCGATCGGACAAACCAATTCGCAATTAACAGTTCGCAATTCGCAATTAACCCCGTGCCTATTGGCGCAGCCTGGCCCATGCCAGATTGAACCATTTTTCAAAAGCTGTTGTCTAAAAGTAACAAGCCTTATACTAAGGGCGAATTCCTACTATAGGATTGCTGCCATCTAGTTCTGTTGCAGATTCTCTGGAGAGCAAGTGGAACCTGTCAAAGATCGAGTGCCGTTCAAAGATCGAGTACCGTTTCGAGTCAAGAGGCCAAAATGGCTACTAGTCAATAGTCCCAAATGGCTACTATGGCTGCTAGCGATCGGTTTATTAGGTGGTGGCGGCTATCTAGCGTATACCCAAATTAACACTGCCAACCGCCAGGAAGCTCAAGGTCAACAACAGACGGTAACGGTAGAAAGGGTCAATGTCCCGCTGTCGATCGCGGCTGATGGTACCGTACAACCAGTGCGATCGGTTAACGTCAGTCCCAAGAGTTCTGGAGTGCTGAAACAATTGCTGGTAGATGAGGGCGATCGCGTCCAAGCTGGGCAAATTTTAGCATACATGGATAGCTCTAACCTGCAAGGAGAACTGACTCAGGCTCAGGCCGAACTAGCATCGGCTCAAGCAAATTTGAACAAGCTGCTGGCGGGCAACCGCCCTCAAGAAGTGGCTCAGGCTCAAGCTCAACTGAATTCGGCTCAAGCAAATTTGAACAAGCTGCTGGCGGGCAACCGCCCTCAAGAAGTGGCTCAGGCTCAAGCTCAACTGAATTCGGCTCAAGCCAACTTGAACAAGCTGCTGGCGGGCAACCGCCCTCAAGAAGTGGCTCAGGCTCAAGCTCAACTGGCTTCGGCTCAAGCCAACTTGAACAAACTGCTAGCGGGCAATCGCCCTCAAGAAGTGGCTCAGGCTCAAGCTCAACTGGCTTCGGCTCAAGCGAATTTGCGGCAGGCAGAACTGATTTTCAATCAGAACGAGCGACTATTTACCCAAGGGGCAATTTCTCGGCGCGATCGCGATACGGCTCTGACCTCCTATGAAACCGCCAAAGCTTCGGTAGAACAAGCACAACAGGTACTTCGACTCCAACAAGCTGGTTCCCGCCCTGAAGATATCGCCCAAGCCCGCGCTCAGGTGGAACAGGCACGGCAAGCCCTTCAACTCCAGCAATCTGGCTCTCGGAGCGAAGATATCGCCCAAGCCCGCGCTCAGGTGGAACAGGCACGGCAAGCTCTGCAACTTCAGCAATCTGGCTCTCGGAGCGAAGATATCGCCCAAGCCCGCGCTCAGGTGGAACAGGCACGGCAAGCCCTGCAACTTCAACAATCTGGCTCTCGGAGCGAAGACATCGCTCAAGCCCGCGCTCAAGTGCAGAATGCTAGGGGGCAATTACAAACAATTCAGGCGCAGATTAACGACACCGTGATTCGCGCTCCTTTTAGCGGCATCGTCACCCGTAAATTTGCCGATCCTGGTTCGTTCGTTACTCCAACTACCTCTAGTAGTGCGGAGTCGTCAGCTACTTCATCTTCGATCTTATCGCTAGCAGCTAATAACCAAATCGAGGTCAAGGTGGCTGAGACGAGCATCCCAAAAATTAAAGTCGGGCAAAGTGTTTCGATCGAAGCTGATGCCTATCCCCGCCAGAAGTTTACCGGCCGCGTGACGCAAGTGGCAACCCAATCTACCGTAGAGCAAAACGTCACTAACTTTCTGGTCAAAACTTCAGTCAACGATTCAGAAAATCGCTTGCAGGCAGGCATGAACGTCAACGTCAAGTTCGATGTTGGTAATTTAGACAATGCTCTGGTGATTCCTACGGTAGCGATCGTGCGGCAAGCTAAAGGTACGGGCGTTTATGTAGCTGGTAATGGAGAGAATTCTAAACCGAGATTTCAGCCCATTACTACTGGCGCAACGGCGGAAGACAAAACGGTCGTAGTTTCTGGGTTGGAAGCAGGAGACAAGGTGCTGCTTAGCTTTCCTGAAGGAGAGCGCCCGACTTCAAGAACTCCCTCGCTAATGCCGGGGATGGGGCCCGGTGGTGGCGGCGGCAGAGGTCCGTAGAGGAGAGGAGAAGCAGGGGAGGCAGGGGGAGCAGGGGAAGCAGAGGACTTGTAGGTTGGGTTGACGACAGGAAACCCAACTAACCCCACCCTCTAATGCTATGAGTTCAATTCAAATATCCGTCGCAGGGCACCATTTTGGTTATATTTAGAGACTTCGATCGAGTCTTGTTATAGAAAAAAACGCGATTTTCAGAAGGAAGGGCCGATGGGAAAACGAATTTATCGAACTCAGGTTTCCTTGACGGAAGTAGTGACGATGGCGATCGAATCTTTGTGGAGCAATCGCCTGCGAACTAGCCTGACGATGCTGGGAGTAATTATCGGCATTGCTTCGGTGATTATGGTGACATCGGTGGGACAAGGAGTGCAAAAGTCTACCGAGCAACAGATTCAATCCTTGGGGACGAACGTAATGCTGGTGCTGTCAGGAGCATTTCGGTCTGGCGGTATCAGTCAAGGATTTGGTTCGGCCAACACCCTGACGTGGGAAGATGCCCAGGCGATCGCTAAGGAAGTGCCAGCGGCGGAATCGGTAACGGCCTATCTCCAAAGAACTACACAGGTAGTATATGGCGATCGCAACGAGTCTACCTCAGTTCTGGGGGTCGATCTCAACTACCCAGAGGTGAAGGAAATTTACCCCCAAGAAGGGCAGTTTTTTACCGCCGAGGATTTGAATAATGCTAACTCGGTAGTGTTGTTGGGTAGTAAGGTACGGGAAGATCTGTTTGCGCCTGAAGAACCAGCGGTGGGAACTAGCATTAGAATTCAAAACGCCCGTTATACCGTTATTGGGGTCATGGAGCCTAAAGGCTCGGTGGGAGGACAAGATCAAGACGATCGCGTTTACATTCCTCTGACTAATATGTCTTCTCGATTGGTGGGTAACAATGCTGTCAGCGGTACGGGAATTAGCGGTTTGTGGGTAAAAACCAAAGACCAAATTCAACTCGAAGCCGCTCAATTTCAGGTGACTAACTTACTGCGAATTCGCCACAACATTGTTCCGCCCAAGCCAGACGATTTCCGCCTCAGCAATCAGATCGATATCATCAACACCTTCACCAGTGTCGTGGGAATGTTTACGGTATTAGTAAGCGCGATCGCTAGTATCTCTCTAGTGGTCGGCGGCATTGGAATTGCCAACATCATGTTAGTATCGGTGGTCGAACGCACCCGCGAAATCGGGATTCGTAAAGCCGTAGGAGCCACCAACAGTGCAGTTTTAAACCAATTTCTCACTGAGGCGATCCTCGTATCTATACTAGGAGGAGCGATCGGGGTGTTGTTCGGGGTCGGTTTGTCTTTTGGAGCCTCGCAGATGTTCGGCTTCCCGTTTGTTATTTCCGTTTGGTCGGCGATCGCTGGAATTATCATCGCTTTAATCGTCGGGCTAGTAGCTGGCGTAATCCCAGCCCGCAATGCTGCCCGCCTCGATCCGATCGCGGCTTTGCGTAGCGATTAGAGAGAGGAAAAAATGGTAGCACATATGCTATCAATCACTTAATTGAGTTAGCTGTTGCTGGTAACGCTCAAATTATTGCCACCAATAATGTCAGAGATTTTCAAAACTCCCAGTTGCTATTTCCTAATTTGTCAATCTTAAAACCAGAAGAAATTATCAGGAGTTAAACATTCATGGCGATTTTAACTATTCGTTTACCAGACGACAAACATATGAGATTAAAAGAACTGGCTCAAACTAGAGGCATAAGTATCAATAAGCTGATGGAAGAACTTGCCATTATAGCCTTAGCAGAATTTGATACCAATACTAGATTTAAAGCAATGGCTGCTAATGGAAATCCAAAGGAAGGCTTGAAGCTACTGGTTAAACTTGATTCTTTAACAGGGTAAATATAGCCTTTCTCTCATGACTTGTGGGATAGCCGTCCCGGCTGTCCCAGTGGGCAGGCTGGAAGCCATTGGTGTCAAGTTAACGGTCAAAACCTTCATCCGTCAGGGGTTGAAAACCCCTGCCTCAAAGCTAAAGTCCTCTAAAGAGGACTAGCCAATCTCTGGTTAATTTCCTTCCTTAGTCCATTTCAATGGACTTGTGCTTAAGCTGTGGGGTTTTGAACCCCTGGCGGTTGGCGCTGAAGATCGAGATCCAGCAAAGGCTCTAACCTTAAGTTGACACCTATGGCTGGAAGCCCACCCCACAAGACTGTTCATCAATGATTTAGACTCGCTATATAGTAATCCTAAATCAATAGTAATATTTCTGACTCCCCTCTCCCAAGTCTGGGAGAGGGGCTGGGGGTGAGGGCTGATGACTACGACGATCTGGATGAGAGAAATTACTAAGAACTATCGACTAGGGGACATGGAGGTGCCAGTTCTCAAAGGCATCGACCTCAATATCGAAGAAGGCGAGTATGTCGCCATTATGGGGATGTCTGGTTCTGGTAAATCCACCCTGATGAATATCATCGGCTGCTTAGATCGTCCTACCAGCGGCGACTATGTTCTGGAAGGGAGAAACTTAACAACTCTGACAAACGACGAACTAGCATACATTCGCAATCAGCGCCTAGGGTTTGTATTTCAACAGTTCAACTTGCTACCCCGCGCCACCGCCTTAGAAAATGTGATGCTGCCAGCAATCTATGCAGGACTTCCTAAGCCTCAACGTCGTCGTCGCGCTGAGGACGTACTGACTCGCGTGGGCTTGGCAGAACGACTCCACAACCGTCCCAATCAGCTATCTGGCGGACAACAGCAACGGGTAGCGATCGCCCGCGCCCTGATCAATCGTCCCGCCCTACTCCTCGCTGATGAGCCTACCGGGGCCTTAGATACTCAAACTTCAGCCGAAGTCATGGACTTACTGGGCGATCTCAATCGTCAAGGCATTACCATTGCGATCGTCACCCACGAACACGATGTTGCCGCTTGCGCTAGCCGCACGATTTACGTCAAAGATGGGTTAGTGACTCAGCCAGTAGCATGAATTAAGTAATAGGTAATAGGTAATAAGTAATAAGTAATTTTTTTCTTGCGGCTCGATCCATGCCCGATGCCCGATGCCCGATGCCCGATGTCCCATGCGCATGGTATAACTCTGAGGAACATCTGAACCGATTGGAAGTCAGGGGATGTTAAAATCAGCAAGATTGAGATTCAATATGTTGAAGGTAAAATATTTGAGAGAGTCAATGATAGCTAGCAAAATTCTTTATCGCCTCGCCTCGATCGCCCTTGTTGCTACACCTTCGATCGCCCTTTTGGCTCTATCATCGTCAGTGCAGGCTCAGACCTCAGCGCCAGGTGTAACGTTTGAAGCGCAACCTGATGTCACCGATCCCAACAACGTGCGCCCGCTACCTCAAAGTAATAGTCTCTTGAGCATTCAAGGAGGCAAAAATTTGATGGACGAGGCAAATAAAGCAGTTAATTCTCAAAACTATCCCGTTGCCTCCAAAAAACTCCAGGATGCTCGCCAAGTCTTCAACCAGCTATCCAATTTCTATCAACAACTATCTGCTAGTTTCTCTGGAATCGATAACCGTTATGTTGAAACTAATCGCCGTAAAGCTTTAGAGACAGCAGATTTGCGAGATGAGGCTACCTATCAGCTAGCCCTCGTCCATCGGGCCCAAAATCAACCAGAACTAGCCGTACCTTTGCTAATTCAAATTATCCGCAGTCAAAACCCAACTCGGCCTTTGGGGAAAAAAGCCTATCAACAATTATTTGAACTGGGCTTTGTAGAAACTGCTTATCCTAGTTCTACACCACCACCTTCTTCGCCACCACCTGCTCCATCGCCACGATGAACGCTGTCGCGTTATGTTTTGTAGAGACTTAGTAGCTAGATGTCTCTATACCAATCCTAAATGATTTGTGGGATAGCCGTCTCGGCTGTCCCACAGTAGGCTTTTTGGGTTGTCCTACAATAAATTTCGATCGACGATCTAAGGGCAAAAATATTGGTGAGGGCAGGGCGGGTTTTGCTGGGAATTAAGTCCTTGCGTAGCAAAGGTTTTTGGCTAAACCCGCCCCTACGGCATAACGCCATTTATTATGTCCGACTACTTAGAATTGCTATACATCCTTATTTCCGAATTTCCGATCTCGAATTCTTACTATTGGCCATAATAAGTAGTGCGATCGCTATGCGATCGCACTACTGTTTTTTGTGGCAATTAAACCAAATTTATACCAATCGAATCGATCGATAGCACTAAATAGCAACTCAAGTTAATACCAAGCCGATCTTAAATTTAATCGATCGAATTCTTCAGTTTAATACTCATGCGGTCGAAGCTCTTACCTATCTATAACAATCGATTTATGACTTGTGAGATAGCCATCTCGGCTGTCCCGCAGCAGGCTTTTCTACAATTTATGCTTTCGCCAAATCAACAAAATAGTCTAAGTAAATTCCCTGAGATTACTGAAACTAGAATCGCTATAAATACTGTACCTTTTTTAGGCGATCGTGGGTACTATTTATATTAGTAAGCCAATGGTTATAAGAATTATATATAGCGATCGTATTGGATATTATATATCGCTTAAATCAAGCAGTAAAAATCGTTCGCGTAGCGTGTGCGGAGCACGTATCGCGCTCTAGTTCGATCTTCTATGAAAAGAAAGTTAAAAGTCACTTTTAAACTCGATGCAACCGATCGCGGTTTTAGTCTCCCAGTAGCCATGGGGACGGGATTGGTGTTGTTGATGGTCGGGTCGTTGCTGATTGCCAGATCGATGCAAAGTCAAGCCATTTCCATCGGGCGATCGCAAACTAGCAACAGTCTAGCTATAGCTGAAGCTGGCGTGGCCAGAACGCTAGCTCAACTGACTAAATCTAATAATGGCATCTTGCTGACGAGCAATTACGATGCCATCAACCCAAAAACGGGCACAACCCATCTCGGAGCGGATGGCATTGCTAACGATGGCGATGAAGAAAATACGGCGGTAGATGAGTGGGCAAATCCTTCTGCGGCTTCATCGTGCGCTTCAGCAACTTCTTCGGGGACACCCAATATCAGTTACAGCGGTACAGTTGGCAGCGACGGACAATATACGCTCAAAGCCTACCGCTACAACAGTGCTACTAAAACAGGCACTTTGTTGATCGAAGGCAAAAAAGGAACTCTGGCATCTGCTTATATTGCCGTCACTATGTCGATCGATTCTAATACTTCTACCGTTAGCGATTTTCCGGGAGTAATAGCTATAGAACTTATTGACCTGTATGGGCGCGTGATTCTGGGGAGCAATGGCAATGTTTACTACGATCCGGCATTTTCTACCAATCCCAGCCTGACAGGTTCGGCCAAAGTTGGAGATGCCAATCGCCCAGACTATCTTAATGCTGTTAAATCTGGTCCGAGCAACGGCTTTACTGCCGATTCGATCGATGGCACAATTGTCGCTTGTAAACTCACTCCTACCCTGCCTTACACTCCTCAAGGAACGGATCTGGGCACGATTAAAGATAAGGTGACGGCGATTTCTGGCACTAGTGGTAGCATCTCTTACTACCAAGCCAACAAGATCGAAATCAATGATACTGACACATTAGATATCGATACCACCAACGGTCCAGTTTATCTTTACGTTAACGGCGACATTAAAATGAACGATGCGGCTCAAATTCGCCACATTCGGACAGATGGCATTGCCCCAAAAGTCGGAGATCTGCGGATAATAGTCACTGCGGCTAAAAATATAGAACTTAACGATACCGTCTGCATCCAAACTGCTTTTATTTACGCTCCCCTCGCTCAACTGCAATTAAAAGGTTCGGGAGATGGATGTCCCAGTAGTGGTAGCAGCAATATCGATGGAGTTGTCTGGGTCAAAGAAATTGTCAATAATGGCAACTCCGCTAATTCTGGCATTGCCTTACCTAACGACGTTTCTAGCCTGACGGATGTTTTAAACAGCGTCAACTTGCCCGCGAAAAACAAGATTCAGGCTATTAATGCTTGGCAGCGATTGAAATTGTAGCCAATGGAGGGAACGCAAGGGATGACATTATTCTCTGTTACTAAACTCGATCGCAGCGATTCGGGCTTTAGTCTCCCAGTAGCCATGGGCATGGGATTAGTCATCTTGATGATAGGTGCTCTGCTAATTGCCAGATCGATGCAAAGTCAAGCCATTGCCATCGGTCGATCGCGATCTAGTAATAGTTTAGCTATAGCTGAAGGCGGTATTGCCAGAACTTTAGCCCAACTGACCAAACTCGATAATACCGTGTTGCTGGCCCGCAACTACGACCCGATTAACCCCAAAACGGGCAAAACCTATCTCGGCCCCGATGGCATTCTCAATAATGGGGATGAAGAGAGTGCCACCGTCGATGAGTGGACGGGGTACAATCCTAGCGGCCAGCCCTGCTTTCAACAAAAAGGATGGGGCCCGCCTAGCGTCTCCCTTACAGGAACCATCGGTACAGATGGCTCCTACTATACTCTCAGAGCCTACCGTTACGATCGAACCCAACAATTAGGCATCCTGTTGGTCGAGGGCAACGATAGCAGCGGGTCCTCTGGGCTAATATTAGTGACATTTCCCGTTAACCCTGTTGTAGATGACTTTCCTGGGATTATCCTCACCGACCCAGCTAATAGCGCTCCTACTTGGAAAACTGGCTTACTGGCATTACGGGGGCGGCAAATATTGGGCAGCAAGGGGAATGTCTACTTTCCCCCTAGCAGTTCGCCAGAGCCGTCCTTAACTGGAAGTTCTGCACCAGGGGATGCCACTCGTCCTAGCTACTTAAACGCTATTTTCTCTTCTTTTACTCAAGACTATGGCGATGATGATGATGATGACGATGACGATGATGATGACGATGCCAGTGGAGATGCAGTCCAAGGAAAGATTTTTGCTTGCAGGCTCAATCCCCAAATTCCTCTCCCAGTTCCAACAACGAATTTGGGAGTTATTACCACCAGCCAAAAGATAGAGGGGCTAGGGGGCAACGTTCCGACAGTTTATCGGATTGAAGAGATCCATCTGGCCGATAACGACACGCTAACAGTCGATACTACCAACGGTCCGGTTTACATCAACCTGGTTCCCAGCGTGCCCGTTTCTGGCCCTGGACTGCCAACCATTACCTTACGGGATACAGCCAAAATCCTCAATATTCGCACCGACGGCCAAACGCCGCGAGTCGGCGATTTACGTATTATGTCCGAGAGCGATCCTAACAATAACCAAGGCAACACCAGAGTCATACTCTACGACCAAACCTGCATTCAAAATGCCTTCCTCTGGATGTATATAGACGAACTCAGGCTCTTAACTTCAGGGCCGGGTTGTCCGAGTGGGAAGAATACGAACTTTGAAGGTGTGGTCTGGGTGGAAGCAATTCTCAGCGCTAAGAATGCCGCTAGCAATCGGGATGTCAACTATCTCGGTGGATATTCAGGTAATGACTACGACACCACCATTACGCCAGGGGTGACTTCTGGTATTGCTGTGCCCGATGATGTCACCAGTCTGGTCGATCTGCTGGGATATCTCGACTGGCCGGTGCGATACAAAATGGGGTCGATTAAAAATTGGCAGAGGCTAAAACTATGAGTCACAAGCGGTTAAAAGTTGGGAACGCAAACAGTTGTAGAGTGCCGAGTTTTACAATTTAGAAAATAAATTAAGTGCGGTCAGCAAAAATACTCGGTACTAAGCGTTAAGCTGTAATTGGGAGAAAAAAATGTTATATGTCGTTATCCTCGATCGAAAAAGCTGGTAAGAGCGATTCTGGTTTCAGCCTTCCGGTGGCGATGGGCATGGGATTAGTGATCTTGATGATTGGGGCGTTGCTGATCGCCAGATCGATGCAAAGTCAAGCTATTTCCATCGGTCGATCGCGCTCTAGCAATAGTTTAGCTATAGCCGAAGCTGGTGTTGCCAGAACTTTAGCTCAACTGACTGAAGCCAATAATGCTATTTTGTTGTCCCTGAACTACGATCCGATTAATCCAGAGACGAACAAAACCTTTCTCGGTTCAGATGGTGTCCCTAACAATGGCGATGAAGAAAGTAGCACCGTCAATCAGTGGGCCAATCCAACTGCTGGTGCGTCGCCTTGCGCTGCTGCCACCGTTACGGGTACTCCTAGTATCAGCTACAGCGGGACTGTTGGCACTGATGGTACTTATACCCTGCTAGCCTACCGCTACAACAGTGCCGATAAGACTGCCACTTTTGTAGTTGAAGGCAGACAAACAACTTTTGCCAATGCTTATGTGGCCGTTACCGTCTCCCTCGATTCTACTGGCAGCGATTTCCCTGGGGTGATGTCGATGGGAGACACCGACTATTTCGATCTGAAGGGACGGCCCGTTCTGGGCAAAAATGGCAACGTTTACTACAACCGCACTTGGTCTAAAAATCAGAGTTTAACTGGCTCTGCTGCCCCTGGAGAGGCTAACCGCTCCCAATATTTCAATGCTATCAGCACCGGAACTGATAACATTTCTGGAAAAATAGTTGCTTGTACGTTTGACCCAGGTTTGTCTTACATTTCTCCCTCTGGGGCGGAGGATTTAGGAGATGTCAATAATGGTGGCAATTATGGTAATACCAGTGGTGGCATCAAATACTATAAAGCCAAAAAGATTAACCTTGACAACAATAAAACATTAGATTTCAACACTACCAATGGCCCTGTTTATATCTACGTCGGTGACGATATTACCCTGAGAGGAACTTCTAAAATTCGCAACGTTCGCAGTGACGGTCAGCCACCGAGGGTAGGAGACTTGCGGTTAATTTTGGGCGAGCAAGACTTTGAAGAAGTCTTCCTTTACGACAGTTCCTGCATTGAGACGGCTTTTATTTACGATGCTAGGTCGGACGTACACATTGAAGGTTCAGGAGATGGTTGTCCGAGTGCTGGCAGCAGCAACATTGATGGCGTGGTTTGGGCTGAAGACATTAACCAGTTAAATCCTGGTACTGCTGGTATATCGGTTCCCGACGATCTTTCTAGCCTGTCTGATGTTATGAACTCAAATTCTAGATACAAAATTGGGGCTGTGAAGAGTTGGCAGAAAATCAAACTGTAAATTGTCGATTTAGGTATTTAACTAAATCTGCTTAACAAAACCTAGTTTGCCCTCACCCCAGCCCTCTCCCGCAGGAGAGGGAGCAAGAGAGAAAAACGAGGAAAGAAGTTGCCATCAGTGTTTGCTCTGTAGACTTTTGAATTCTGCGGTCAAAGTCTCTCTCCCGTGGGAGAGGGATTTAGGGTGAGGGCAAAATCTGGATATACGAGATGACGGGTTAACTTCATAATTCAGATGCTAATTGAGCCTCAATTTCTGTAGCATCGAGATCTCGACCGATGAATACTAAGCAAGTTTGCCGAGGTTCTGATTCTTGCCAAGGGCGATCGTAAAATTGTTCAAATCGCTTGCCTACACCTTGCAGCACCAACCGCATCGCTTTGTTCGGCACGGCGACGAAACCTTTGATCCGATAAATTTCCTGTTGCTGTACGAGATTTTCTAACTGCTTTTGCAAGATTTGAGGGTCAAACGCACGTTCTAAAACGACGTGGGTTGAAGTAATCTCGTCGTCGTGATCGTGTTCTTCTTCGGTGTCGTGGTGGCTGGGGCGATCGTTTAAATTATCTTCTACTGCTGCTTGGAATCCCATCATTAAGTCGGGATCTAATACGCCGCGATCGCTTTCTACAATTTTGATCGATCGAGGCAACTCAGTTTGAATTAAATCTACCACTTCTGCTTGACTGCCAGCATCTACTAAATCGGTTTTAGTCAGTACCACCAAATCGGCACAAGCTAGCTGATCTTCAAAGAGTTCTTGCAAAGGGGTTTCATGTTCCAAATTGGGATCGGCTTGACGCTGTTGCTCGACAGCGGTGGGATCGGCAGCAAATCTGCCAGTAGAAACAGCTTCGCAATCTACTACCGTAATGACAGCATCTACCGTCGCTGCTTGACGGATCTCTGGCCAGCGAAACGCCTTTACCAGCGGCTTGGGTAATGCCAATCCCGATGTTTCGATTAAGATGCTATCTATAGAGTCTCGTCTTTCGAGTAATGCTTGCATCGTGGGCAAAAACTCTTCCTGAACGGTGCAACACAAGCAACCATTCGTCAACTCCACAATATTGCTGCTAGTATCCCCATCTTCTGGGCAATATCCGCACGATCGCAACAGTTCCCCATCAATTCCCAATTCCCCAAACTCGTTGACTAAAACTGCAATTCGTCTTCCCTGGTTGTTTTGCAACAGATGACGAATCAGAGTGGTTTTGCCACTCCCTAAAAATCCAGTAACGATCGTGACGGGAAGTTTTGCAGCCATAAGGAGTAAGGAGTAAGTAATAAGTACGTTAACAAAGCTAACAATCCTGAGAGCTAGATGATGATGCTGACACCAGCACCCAGTTCCCAGGATTGCTACAAAAATTAAACTTCGTCTAGAAATCCGAAATCCGAATTCGTTTTACTCGGCCGTTGCCAGTTCGGTGCTGCCAGTTGTCCGGCGACGGGTTAGGGTGTTAAAGAGCATTTGACCGATCGCTTTAATCAGGTTGCCCTCTAATTCCATAAACAGCTTCATGTTCATGCCAAAAGCATCGTTGGCTTCGTCTACAATTCGATCGACTGTAGCTTCATCCACTGGCAGATCGTTCATGGTCTGACGATATTTGGCTTTGAAAGCCTTTTCGTCAGCAATATCTGGGAATTCGTAGAAAGCCGTACCGCCGTCGGTCAAATTCATAGCCCGTTGAGCGATTCCTTTAAGGATTTGCCCGCCAGATAAGTCTCCCAAGTAACGGGTGTAGGAGTGAGCGACTAACAGTTCTGGAGCGTTAGCCGATACTTCCCGAATTCTTTCGACGTAAGCTTTACCTGCGGCTGAGGGCGCAACTTGTTCCCGCCAATTGCTGCCGTAGTAGTAGTACAAATCTTCTTCTAGGCTGGCTTTGCGATCGAGTTCGGGGAAATAAATCTGGGAAACAATTGGATGCTGCCGATGCTTGGCCATCTCTTCTTCCATAGCGGTGTAGACGAAATAGAGATTGGCGACTAGCTTCCGATAAGAGGTTTTCTCAACAACTCCTTTTAAAAAACACTTGACAAAACCAACATTTTCTGCCATTGTGTGGGATTTTTTTGTCCCCTCACGTAACTTAGTTGCTAAATTACCGCTCATGTTAAATTCCCTATGTTTTGTTTCTAGGCGTGCAGAAACACTACTAAATCGTTACATTAAACCGATTTGATGAGTGTTTTCATTAAGATTTTTAACGAAAGTCGATCGATTTGGGGAGAGGGGGAGAGGGGGAGAGGGGATGATGGGGTGATGGGGTGATGGGGAGAGGGGACTTTGCCTAAAATATGTAACTCGTAGCAGTGGGGTTTCCTTACTTCTAGATAGAGAATGGGAAGCAGGAAAACTGTTCTTTGTGCCTTATTATCTGGTTCCTGCTTTGGTAATTTCAGAAATTAGCAACTTTTTGCCACTTTTTATCACTGACATTACTCGATCGAGAGGCTAACCTAGTATCAGGGGTAAGCAATTTCAGGATTAATCCTAATCAACAAGTATTTAGTAGGGATGGCTGTTCGATCGAACGTTTGAAGAAGCCTGCTAATCGATTGGCGATCTGGCATTAACTGGTCTTCGCCCAAAGTCTTTTGTCAGGGAATTTTTGGTGTCCGATTTCAAAGCGGCGATGGGATTTAGCGATCGCGACTGAAGGTAACTTCATGCGCTGATTTGTGTGTGACTGAAATTAAGTTTAGTCATCTAGTTTGGCCTGCCGCTGAATATTAACACCAAGCAAAAAAGGCACATCGGAATTTTCAAATTTGGAGAATTGCAATGAGTATCTTAAAGATTAACGACCTAGCCCTAAAACTAGTGGCTAGAGATTTTAGTGACGGCCATCAACCCAACAATGCTGGTCCCACTAAAACTTCTAGGGCGTTAGCAATTATTCACCTGGCCGCCCACGATGCTTATGCCAAGGTTACAGGGCTGCTGAATCCGCAATTGGGAAGCCTACCAAATCCGCCTGCGACTATTGGCAATGACGAAGCGACGGGGACTGCTGCTCTATTGGGGGCTGGAATCTTTGCGGCAGAACAGCTTTATCCCGACTTCGTGCAATTTATCTCCACGGAAACTGCCCTGCTGACGGTGGGAATTAATTCTGATGCCTTCAATTACGGCAAGCAAGTGGGAGATGCTTGGATCGATTACCGCAATAACGATGGTTCTAGCGCCCCAGATCTAGATCGGAACTACAGTCAAGATCCCGGTCGCCACCGTCCCGATCCTCTTAGTCCGAACCAACCAACTCTCGGCCGTACTTGGGGGCAAGTTAAGCCTTTTACGCTGAATAGCGTTGTCGCCGATGCACCTCTAGAGCCGCCACCACCTTTAAATAGCGACGAGTATGCCTTGGCTTTCGACCAAGTAATCGAATGCGGCAAGAGCGATATCGTCGAGCGCGATCCAGATTATCGTTATAAAGCTGCGATCGGGATTTATTGGGGTTACGATGGCGCTAACCAACTCGGAACGCCACCGCGTCTTTACAACCAGGTGGTACTGGCTATCCCTGAGTTTCAATCGGCCTCTCACGCCCAACAGATTAAAATCTTGACTGCCATTAACGTTTCCATGGCTGATGCCGGAATTGCCTCTTGGCATTGGAAATACGCCTACGACTTCTGGCGGCCAGTGCTGGGAGTTCGCGAAGCCGATGCAGGTTGGGGCCCCACCGGGCAAGGCGATGGCAATAATCTGCGAGCCAGACAAGGCGATCCCTTCTGGCTGCCATTGGGTGCCCCCAAGAGCAACCCTTTTCCCGCTCCTACTTTCGGGGGATCTGGCAGCAACTTTACTCCCAATTTCCCAGCTTATCCATCGGGGCACGCCACATTTGGTTCGGCCTGTTTTGAGGTCGCAGCGGCGCTTTTGGGCAAGACACCTCAAGAGATCTCAGTGACGTTTGTTTCCGACGAATTTAACGGCCAGACCACAGATAACATGGGCGTTGCTCGTCCGAGGTGGGAAGCGACTTTTACTTTGCAAGAAGCTATAGAACAAAACAAAATCAGTCGCGTTTATCTGGGCGTGCATTGGATATTCGACGCTACTGGCGGCGAGACAGTTGGTAAAGCTGTAGCCCGCAAAGTTTGCGCCGCTTTCCAATAAAGTTCTACAGGTTGGTGGTGAGGTGATTTTATTGCCATCTAGTCCGCCCCGACAGTCCGCCAGGGATTCAAATCCCTGGCTCATAGCTAAAGTCGGTTTATGGAAGTTAAAAAAATAATTGGGTAATTCTTGTGGGACAGCCCAGAGGGCTATCCCACAAGAGTCCCACCCCACAATTACCGAATTTAATTCTTAACCTTCATTAACCGACTGGCGATCGAAGTTTAGTCCTCTTTAGGAAACAAGAGTATTGTTATGAGTACAAACAATCGAGTCAAAACTAGAGAAGATTTACTTTACCTTTTGTCCCAAGCCGCAGAATTAGAACATTCCCTGGCTTGTCAGTATCTTTTTACTGCTTTCAGTTTGAAAGAATCTACAGACGAAGGAGTTTCTCAAGCTCAATTAACCAAGATTAATCGGTGGCGGCGGACAATTAACGGCATTGCTGTCGAGGAAATGCTGCATCTAGCATTGGCCAGCAATCTGCTGACATCTATAGGAGGAGCGCCCTATTTCCGTCGGGCAAATTTTCCCCAAGCTAAAACCTACACCTCTTTAAAGCTGCAATTCAAATTAGCTCCTTTCAGTGAAACTACGCTGAATCGCTATATTTGTTTTGAATTGCCCAATAACTTTGACACTGAGGAACAAAAAGACAATTGGATTCAGTTTTGTCAGCAAATTAGGGACGAAGAATTGCTCAGAATTATGGCGTTGCTGCCGCAACCATTAGTGCCGAGAAAAATTGAGTATAACACCATTGGAGAACTCTACGGACTCATCCGCCAAGGCTTTGAAACTATCGGACAAAAACTGTTTATCGGGCCGCCGGAAGCTCAAGCCACTGGGATTTTTAGGCAGATGATTCAAGTTAAAGACTTAGAATCAGCAGTAAAGGCGATCGAGCTAATTGTCGTCCAAGGCGAAGGTTCTCCCGCACAAAGAGATGACAGTCATTTTGCTAAATTTACCAAAATTAGGGAAGAGTATTTGGCTGAATTACAGAGCGATCCTAATTTTCAACCCGCTCGTCCAGTCATTGAAAATCCTCTCTTAAGCCTTCAACAAGATAATACGACTCCTGGGGCCAACATCATTACCGATTCCTTGAGTCGAGATGCGATCGAGATCTTCGTGGCTCTCTATGAGGTGATGTTGCAAATTCTCCTGCGTTTCTTTGCCCATACGGAAGAGAATGAAGAGCAGATGTACGTTCTCAAAAGTGCGTTTATCAATCTGATGCCTTTTGGCGTTTCTCCTTTAGCTAAAGCGATAACTCAATTACCAGCAGGCGAAGGTTTTCCTGGGATAAATGCCGGGCCGAGTTTTGAAGTTTATGCCGACGTTCAATTGCTACCGCAAATGAGCAGTGCTTGGATCTTTTTTCAAGAGAGGCTGCAAGAAATTTACCAAGCCTGCGACGCGCTGATTGACGATTCTAGAACTCAACCATATTCACAGTTGCGATCGTCCTTAACTGAAGTATCGGCAGCGTTGAAAAATATAGCTTATACAATTTCTCTCGAACCAAGTCCGGGAACTTGGATGCAGGGAATCTCTCAATTATTCTCACCAATGGATATCGATCATATGAAATCGCAACCGAGATTTCCTGTGAATCTTAGCGATTACGAAACGGTGAAGAATAATGCTGAGACAATTTTAGGTTCGGTATCCTCCAAGTCTATGCCTTTACTTCCAGAAGGGCCTTGGACGGAAGCAAGAATTAGCTCGTTCGAGCAGTGGAAAGATAATAACTTTCCCCAATGAGGATATGGGCGAATGAATTCGCTGCTACACAAACAAAGTCTGCCTGCGCAGACTAAAGAAAAAAGAGCGTTTTAATTAGGTTTGGTATTAATCCTAATCTTCGATTTACAAGCAAAAGGAAATATTAACGATGACAAATTCTACAAATTTGCAATGGTTTCCCACAAATGCTCCTATAGCTAGTTCGAGAACTGACGATATTTGGTTTATCGATCCGATGGTAGGTTGGGCAGTTAATAGCAACGGTCAAATTATCAAAACTACCGATGGCGGTAATACTTGGGAACAACAATTTCAAGATAGTATTTACTTGCGGTGCGTTGGTTTTGCTAATGAGTTAAAAGGATGGGCGGGAACTTTAACAGAGGGAAAACGCCTGTATTCTACTACTGATGGCGGTCAAAATTGGCAGTTAATCGATAATATTCTGCCCGAACTGGCTCCATCAGCAATTTGTGGTCTTTGTGTCGTCAATGAATCGGTGGTTTACGGTTCTGGAACTAACTACGCCGATCGCCCTCCTGGGATGATGAAAACAGTTGATGGCGGTGCAACTTGGACGGCGTGGGATATGAGCGCATATGCCTCCAACTTAATCGATAACTATTTCATTAACGATCGTTGTGGCTGGGTGGTTGGCGGTAAAGCCGATCCAAGTATTGCTAATCCCACGCGCGACGATCTGATTCCCGTGGTCCTCTATACAGAAGACGGAGGAAAAACTTGGGTAAATCGAGTCGCCGATATGAGCGATGCTTTTCCTATCGGAGAATGGGGTTGGAAAATTCAGTTTCTTAATGAGAATATCGGTTTTGTTTCCCTAGAAAACTTCAATCAAGGGGCAATTCTCAAAACCACAGATGGGGGCAAAACTTGGACGCGATTTCCTATTAACGATCCGCAAAAAAATGCCAACCTTGAAGGCATCGGATTTATCGATGAGAAACAAGGTTGGGTTGGCGGCTGGGGAGATGCCAACTTTGAAGGCGGTTTTAGCAGTGCCACCAAAGACGGCGGTAAAAATTGGCAAGATGCCAATGAAATCGGTCAATTTATCAATCGTTTTCGATTCTTTGGCAATCCCGTAACAGTCGGCTATGCTTCGGGTAAAACCGTTTATAAGTATTCGACTGCACCAGTAACCACCCCTGTAATTGAGACGGTTACACCTTTAAAATTTCTCACTACTAACGCCCCAGCAAAGTTTGAGAAATCGGTGAAAATCGAATACAAGTTACCAGAGAATGTCAAAAAAGTAGCGATCGATATTTGGGATCGATTTGGTAGTTACGTCCGGCAACTAGTCGATGAAAGCAATCCTGCTGCTGGGGAGCGATCGATCGTCTGGGACGGTAAAAACGATGCTGGAGAAACATTACCAGCCGGAATCTTTATTTACAGAATAACTGTAGATGGTAATGCCGAAAGTCGAGTGATTCGATTGCAGACATAATCCAGCCCTCACCCCGCCTCCGGCACCCCTCTCCCGTGGGAGAGGGGCTGGGGGTGAGGGCAAGAGGCTGTTGGTAAAAGACGATCGCTTATAACAATCCATTTTCTAAATCGAATTCAACAACTTATCATGGCCAATCTCAAAGAACTAAAAAACCGAACCTGGGGAGCATTAATCGCACCAACCCAGCCCCAATTGCAGCAATTCTTCCAAACCGTAGAGGCAAGATCGCCCATGGAGAAAGCGACTAAGCCAGCAATTAAGTTTTTCTCCACCTTCATTCCCGAACACGTAGATCGGGCCATGCAAATAGTCGATCGCTTCATGCAAATCATGGCACGACCGAATGAAGCGATCGCCGATAAATTAGAAGCAGTTCTCAACGAGTACCAACGTCAAAAAGAAATAGAAAATCCCGATTTAGTAGACTATGCCTTGATGGTTTTTATCACCCATCACCCTCAAGGTAAATTGCTAACAGACGCAATTCCCCCGCTACTCCTCAGACAACCAGATAAGATCGCTCCCATAGTTGACGAACAAACTGGCACTAGGGGTAAAGGCCGCGCCATTCCCCCAGACGGCTTAGAGTGGTTTCGAGAAGATCCCTTTGCCAACGAACATCACGAACACTGGCATATCGTCTACCCTACCAGCGGCATTCCCGACGGCAGAGGCGGCAGCAAAACCAAAGATCGTCAGGGCGAATTGTTCTTCTATATGCACCAACAGATGTTGGCGCGTTACGATGCCGAACGCTTGGCGCAGGGATTAGAAAGAGTTATCCCCCTACCGCGCGATATGGCTTTGTTGCGACAAGGCTACGATCCGAACGAACTTTCAACTATCAACTTCCTGACGGGTTTTTCTAAGCGAGATGCTGGGAAGCGGTTGCAAAGCCTGCTGTCAGATACTTTTAGCTACACCCTCGACGATCACGAACTCAGACGACAAAGACTGAATACTGCGATCGATAGCGGTAATTTTGAGAATACGGCATCTCCAGAAGTCGTCACCGCCGATAAGCTAGGGGGAACAATTGAATCTACTATTGGCACTGTCACCCCACCGCGTTCTTTTCGGTCTTTTTACGGCAACTATCACGGCATGGGACACGTACTCATTGCCCAAATCAATCAGCCGGATGAAGATCTTTCCGACACCAATAAGCCAGGGGTAATGTACGATACAGCGGCTGCCATTCGCGATCCGATCTTTTTCCAGTGGCACAAACAAGTCGATAACTTGTACTGGCAATTGCAGGAAAAACAACCATCGTATGATTTTCTCGATCGCCCTTACGCCAAAATTCGCAAAAGTTTTGATGGGATAACAGCTAAGTCGTCAGATATTATTCTCAGTTTTAGCGATCGCTTACCCGGTTACGGACAACCAAACTTCGATCTCCAACAGTTTGCTAGTAGCACTTTAGGCGGGGAACATTGGAATGACGATCCAGCACAACTCGATTTCAATACTGACGAATTGCAAACCTGGTTAATTCAGCGTCAGGTCAAATTATTCGACGGCACTCAAGCTCCGATCGAACATTTAGTACATCGCGAGTTTGTTTATTTCATTCGAGTTGAAAACCTGCTGAAGCGACATCAAACCGTGACGGTGAGGATCTTCATGGTTCCTAATACCAAAATGCCCAATGCGGAAGGAAATGAAAATCAAACTTGGGCAGAAGATCGCCGCTTGTGGCTCGAAATGGATAAGTTTCTCTACGAACTTCAACCTTTAGAAAAAGCCGTCATTGCTCGACGCGGCAGCGACTCAACTATAAATCGCAAACCAGTGCAAATGGAACCAGAACTTATCCTCAAAGAGCCAGACTCGACATCTGATGATGACGGCAACGCCAATACTAACGGGAATGATGAATCTAACTACTGTACTTGTGGCTGGCCGTATCATCTGTTGCTGCCCAGAGGTAATAAAGAAGGTATGCCCTTCCGATTAGCGATCGTGCTGACAGATTGGGAACTAGATAAAGTAGGCCCCGATGGCTGTTGCGGTTCCCTGAGTTTTTGTGGGGCGATCGATCGCTATCCCGATAAAAGACCGATGGGCTATCCTTTCGATCGACCTTTCAACAACACCCTAGCTCTGCCGATTTCTGAGACGATCGCAGCTAATCAAAATATGGCTTTCAAGGATATATCGGTTAAATGGTACGAGAAAGATCCTCGATTGTGAATTAATTTGTTCGGCAGAGGATTGATGGTTGGGCTGTTGGGTTTCACTCCGTACCCTACGGGAAGGCTACGCCTACAACCCAACCTACAAAATCTAATCTACATCTGTGTTTATCTGTGTTCATCTGTGGTTTTTAATAAAAAATCCAAACTCTTACAGGCAACAAATTTATGGCTAAAAAATCACTCTCGACTGAAACTCTGAAAAACTTTGTTCGTAAAGAAGCTTCTCGCTTTTTAGATCGAGAAAATATTACCTCAGTTGGAATTGGCTACAAAATCAAAGATGGTAAGCCCACTAAAGAATTGAGCGTTCAATTTACAGTCGATCGCAAAGTAGCGCCAGAAGATATTCAAAGCATTGGTTCGGTAGAAATTCCCAAATCCTTCACGATCGATGGTGTAGAAGTTCCTACCGACGTTATCCAAAGAAGTTACGATCTCAGCGCCAAAGAAGTCAAACCCGAAACAGTTTCCAAACGAAAGATGGCGATCGATCCGATCGTCCCCGGTGTCAGCATCGGACATACCAGCATCTCTGCGGGTACTCTAGGATGCGTGGTTTATGACGCTAGTAATGGCGCTACCTTAATTTTGTCAAACTGGCACGTTCTCCACGGGGGAAATGGGGAAATCGGCGATGCGATCGTCCAGCCCGGTTCCTACGACGATAATCGGGTCGATCGCAACATCGTCGGGAAACTGGTACGCAGCCATTTAGGAGTCGCTGGAGATTGCGCCATCGCTTCAATCGATAACCGCAAACTCGCTCCCGAAATCTTCGACCTCAACACCATTGTCTCCCGCATTGGCGAAGCCGAACTGGGCGATCGAGTAGTTAAATCAGGTAGAACCACAGATGTAACTTACGGGATAGTGCAGCGCATCCACGTTACCGCCCGCATCAACTATGAAGTAGGTCCGAGGGATATTGGCGGCTTTGAAATCGGCCCCGATCCAGAGCATCCCGCACTAAATGAAGAAATTAGTATGCCAGGAGACTCAGGCTCGGTTTGGATGTTCGTCGATGGGGACGAGATTACAGATATGATGCTGGGGCTGCATTTTGCTGGAGAAGTAGGCGACCAACCCGAACACGCTCTGGCTTGCTACGCCGAATCGGTATTTAAGAAGTTGAATATCAGCCCGACAAAAACCTTAGAAATCCTGCGAGAACAGGCTGCGGGCATAGGTTATGCAGAGAATTTTCTGGGCGCGTCGATTCCCAAACCCAAAGCCGCAACCGATGAAGTCGAAGACGATCTTTTGGAAGTTGGAGGGGTTCAAGCGATCGATTATATGCACTTCTCTCTAGCCATGAGTCGATCGCGCCGCTTTGCCCGCTGGGTAGCTTGGAACGTTGATGGCGGCTCGCTGCAACGCTTAAATCGTAGCGGCATCAAGTTTAAAAAAGATCCGAGACTGCCTAATGACGCACAAGTCGGCGACGAGATTTACAGAAACAATCCCCTCGATCGCGGACACATTGCCCGACGTGCCGATCTGCTGTGGGGCCCTTTATCGGAAGCCCGGAAAGCCAATACCGACTCGTTCTTTTTTACCAACATTACCCCGCAGCACGAAGCCTTCAATCAGTCGTCCGCCAGCGGGATTTGGGGAGCGTTGGAAGATGCCATTTTTGCTGATGTCGATGTGGAGAATTTAAGAATTGCTGTGATGGGCGGGCCGATCTTCTCAGAGAGCGATCCGGTTTATCGCGGCATTCAGCTTCCCCAGCAGTTTTGGAAAACCATCTATTTTCGGGAAACGGGAAACGCTGCGATCGAAGTCAAAGGGTACGTCCTCACCCAAGCCGATTTGCTCGATCGACTGGAAATCCTCCAACTGCCTGAATTTTCGGTTTACGAAGTTCCTCTCTCCACGATCGGTCAAATGACCGGGCTATCGCTACCACCTGGCAGTCGAGCGGGACGCGAAACCGCAGCAATCGCCAAACAGGAGAAAATTCGCCGCATTTCCTCAGTTAAGGAGATTTTGGGGTGATTAGCATGGTTGCCCTCACCCCCAGCCCCTCTCCCGTGGGAGAGGGGTGCCGGAGGCGGGGTGAGGGCTGGATTAAGCGAGTACGAGAACCAGATCTGTGTAAATCCCACATGACATTCACAAATTAAAAGGAAAAAAATTCATGAAATTGCCACAATTCGACCCACCTGCAAACATCGATGATTTCGACTCAATTCCCAATCAAAGAGCGGGATGGAACGAGTTTATTTCTTCTAGCTTTGATGAGGAAATCCAAGGACTTGAAGCAACTCTAGGTCAAGGGAAAAATCAGTTTTACAATCCCACCCAAACTGAAACCACCGAACCCGTCGCCGAACAACCGATTGCTTGGGTTGGCTTCCCGAAGTTGATTAAAGAACATTCGTGACAAGTTAAGAAAAACTAGGATTTGTCAAGGAGGTAAACAAAACAGGCGAAACTCAGACTAGGAGAATATTTCAGCTTTTAGGTATCTTTATGAGCCGCCGAAAACCCAATCGCGACCA
>JAHHHA010000044.1 GCA_019359615.1 Cyanosarcina radialis HA8281-LM2 | reverse complement strand
GTCAGAAAAAAGAGCGCAGCTTGAATGATGTACTACGAGAACTGATTAGAAAGCTTGACTGCACTTAAAAGTGCTTTCCGCTACATCCCACCCATGAATGAGGAAAGCTCTGCTCCTTTCTCTGTAACTGACCGAGATGTTGCTGCTGCCCAAGTGGTGGAGCAACGAGGTCTTGTAGCCGTTGGACAGACGGTGATACTGCCTGTGGAGGAAGGTTGCCATCTTAACCCCGATGAAGCAGGAAACCTCAAGAGCAATCTTGGGAAGCCCGCGCTCTATCCGCTTCGGATGAGCGTCGGGAGGATGTCACTTCCCACTTGAGACTACACTAGAGCGGCGAGAAGCGGGAGCAGGAAAGAAAGCTTGAAAAGCTGCTTGCCTTCGATCGATCGGTTCTGGAGCTAAATCCCAGAGGCTTTCGTAGTAGAAAAAGGATACGCCCAAACCGCGATCGCGGGCAGCTTTCACCTTCGCTTGAATCAGTTGGATCGGAACTCGTCGCTGTCTCAATCCCGTCAGCACGCCAACTCCGGTGGGAATTCTTTGCTGCGTTTCTTGCATTTCAGCGCGGCCGATCTTTTCGACAAAAGTGCGAAGATCGAGTTGATAAACTTGCACGACTAGCTCGTCCACGATATTTAGCCGCACCCAAGTCAACCAATCTTGGAGTTGAGCTTTATAAGCAAAGTCGTAAGAAGTTGGAGAAACCGAAAAAATTGCTCTCGGCTTTTGGGCTTTGACGGCCTGGTTGAGTCGAGCCATAAATTGAGTCAGTTTATCTGCCCGCCAGCGCACCCAGTCAGGATTTTGCGGATCTCGGTGAGGATCTTTGTTAGTTTCTTGTTTGTACAAAGCCACCGTGTAGGGATCGTAGCCAAAGTCGTTGGGCAAACTGGTGTGATCGTCAAACTGAATCCCATCGACATCGTATCTAGCTACCAATTCCACTGCTAGAGAAGTGATGAACTGCTGCACTTCTGGATGGAAAGGGTTGAGCCAAACTACCTGACCGGCCACGTTAGTCGATTCCTGAGAACCGTCTTGCCGTTGAGTGAACCAATTAGGGTGTCTTAAGGTCAGTTCCGATAAAGGGGGAACCATGAATCCAAACTCAAACCAGGGAATTACCAACAAACCTTGGCGATGGGCTTGGGCGATTAGATCGGCGAGAGGGTCGTGTCCCCGCTGGTTCTTGAGATGAAACGGTGGGATGCCTTCTCGTTGGGCGACGGCGCTGGGATACATGACGTAGCCAGAATTCCACACCACCGGATAAACGGTATTGAAGTTCAACCGCCGCAATTCCTGCAACGCTCCCTGCAACTTGGGGCGATCGCTCAAAATGCCTGTATCGTTGGTGGTCAGCCAAACCCCGCGAATTTCAGTCATCGATCGCTGCGGCTGCAATGGCTGCAAGGGCGGGATTTCTGGGGTTAATGGCGGTATGGAGTTGAGTTGGTCTGAGGCTGGACTGGGTGGAGCAACTTGAGGCGGGTTGGCTCCTGGAGGTGGCTGGACTGGAATCTCTATAGGCTCGGCCGACGGCATATCGATAATAGTCGGCGGCGGTAGTTGGGCGATCGCAGCAGTCAAACTACTGGATAACAATACCGTGGCAAATGAAACCAAAAATAGCCAGGGCAGAAGGCGCTTAGACGATCTCTGGGAGAAACCGATCGCGCGTCTAAATATTGATGATGGCAAAGTAAAGGCTCTCTGCCAGTCTGGGGAGGATAATCGCAATTTCACAAGTATAAGTGCGGTGAGGGACTAGCTTTACAGTTGAGAGGTGAATTTAGTATTGCCAAAATTAAAGTTAATGCCCTATTATCTCAGATATTTGTGGTAAAGTGGCAAGCCCATAATTATAAATCAGGCAACGATTTTGCCGCCAATCCTGTAAGATCGAGAGTTCTTGCTAATTTTTTGACTAAATTGCTGCTTTTTTTAAAAGAATCGGTGCGATCGCACGGAGCGCATCTACTCACGGCTTTATAGTGGATTTGCGATCGCTTAAGCGAAACATATCAAATTGACAAAGCAGTATGAATAGCAGCATTATCATTGGCATTCCAGGCGACTGGGAAGATCGGAGTGCAATTACCACTTCGATCGCTCGCGGTTATAAGTTCTTGTTTGCTGGGATGTTGCTGTTGGAAATTGAGACAAGCAAAAGCTGCGAACTCGAAATTTATGGGTATGACCCTCATCTGACGCGAGCATTTGAGATCGCTGGCAAAGGCTATATTCCTCAAGCAGTTTTACATCGGCTCTCGTCTCATAGGCATACGTTGTATGCAGTTGCAGATTCCCCCAGTATTGAAACTGCAACCTGGATGTTAAAAGTGGGGGCGAGCTTGCTTGATGCAGTTGGTATAGCAGTCAAAGTTGAGTCTGCGGGACTAGCGCATACTGCTGAAGATTGGTTCGCATTTGCCGCAGATAGCAGTCCATCTGCCGTTTATAACGCATTTGTAACTTTAATCGGCGGACAAAATTACTATTATTCTTGTGGGATGCAAAATTTTGGATTGCCCGACGCTTCGTTGAGTCGTAGTATTGAGCCTCAAGTCGCAAGTGAAATTCTGCATGAATTTAATTATTATCAACTAGTTGAGAAACCTCTATTGGCTGATGGACATACATTTAGCACTGCTCCAGAAGCACCAAGCTTTAGAATTGTACGCTGCTCTTACGAAGGGTACGAAGATACCGACCCGCTTTATAATTCCTTTGGACGTTGGCATCTTGAAAACATTTAATCAACACTCTTCGATCCGCTTGTTGTCTTTGAGAATAGTGCTGCGATCGCCAACAGGATTTGCGATCGCTTAAGCGAAACCGATCGTTGACGAAAGCGATCGCATCATCCCAGAGCGACAAACTAGGAATAAATTGCCATTCACGTTTTTATTAGTCATCAAGTGGACTTGCATAAAGTTTGGCATTTCTGCTGACTTGCTCAAGGTTAAAATCGGTCAGCAATTAATGCAAGAGCATCCGATATGAAGTCTACAAATACTTGAAGTTTTCCAGAGTGTTGGCGATGTTTTGGATAAACTGCATAAAGGGTCAAGGGTTCCGCAGACCATTCTTTGAGAACAATTTTCAGCTTCCCTTGTTCTAATGCCTCTAACACTGCGAACATGGGCAGAAAAATCAAACCGAGTCCAGCGACAGCAGCTTGACTCGCAGCCAGGCTATTGTTCGCCTTTAAAGATCCATCAACCTTTACGGTTACGGTTTCATCACCTCGCCAAAAACTCCACTCATAGGGCGATCGTGCCAGAGTGTAGATCGCACAACGGTGTTGCTTCAAATCATCTGGTGATTCGGGTTCACCATACTGCTTTAGATAGGCAGGTGACGCACAAACAACTCGTGGAAGATCGCAGATTCTATGAGCGACCAGACTGATATCGTTGACTAGTCCACCCCCTCGAATCCCTACATCAAAACCCTCCTCAATCAGATCCACATAGCGATCGTTAAGAACGAGGTCGATCCGAATGTCTGGATAAATGGCTTGAAATTGATAAACGGCTGTTGCTAGGTGAGTTAAGCCTAACGACATAGGTGCTGTCACGCGAAGCAGCCCACGAGGTTTGACCGAGAGATCGGTAATGGTTTCTTCAATACTTTTTAGTTCATCCAGAAGAGAGCAAATCTGCTGAAAATAGAGCCGTCCGATTTCAGTTAAGCTCAAACGTCTGGTTGTTCGATGGACTAGCTGAGTTTTCAGTTCTTTCTCCAGTTCCTGGACATTTTTGCTGACGGCTGCATTGGATAGGTTCAGAACATCTGCGGCACGACTAAAACTCTCCAACTCAACGACTTGTCTAAAGACTTTCAGTGCAGTTAATTTATCCATAAACCATGACTTACAAAGCAATCGATCTAGACACCTGCATTATTCACTATAAGTGAAAAGTCATTCAATTAAATCGGTATTTATCTTTTCTGAGTGAAGAGTTATGGTCGAGATATACGGTTCGGGCTTCGATCGCCCAATACCAGGAGGAATGATGAATCAAGCACAAGTCTATGCAGTGGATCAGCAGGTTGACGGTATTGAATATTCAGCGATTGTTGAAGTAGTTGAGCGATATTACGACGCTTTGTACCGTTGCGATCTAGCCCTTTTGGCAACTGTATTTCATCGCAGCGCTCAATACTTTACTGCATCTAGCGGGGAACTCTTGCATCTCGATCTAGATGCCTATTTCCCAATTGTTAAGCAACGCATTTCCCCAGAATCTGCTGGTGAACCCTATGACTTCGCGATCGATGCGATCGAATTCGCAGGTGCCGTAACCGCGATCGCGCGGATGCGTTGTTCCATGCTGGCTAAAGATTTTATCGATCTACTCACACTCATCAAACTTGAGGGGGAATGGAAAATCATTACCAAAGTCTTTCACTACACAAACCACGTAGACAATGAATAGGAGGTTAAGTTATGCCCTACGTCAACATCAGAATTACCCGTGAAGGGGCAACGTCGCAGCAAAAAGCTGAACTCATCAAAGGTGTCACAAAACTTTTGGTGCGCGTTCTCAATAAGACACCCGCAACTACATTTGTCGTCATTGATGAAGTTGCGACTGAAGATTGGGGAATTGCTGGAGTGCCCGTGAAAGATTTTCGGCAAAGCATTCAGCAACAGTCGCACTGAAACATTTCGCTCCAGCCAAATCTTTGAATCAAATTAGAGGTAGATAATATGGCAACTCAAACTGTAATTATCACTGGCGGTGCAACGGGTTTAGGTTATGCCATTGCTGAAGTGTTTTTGCAGAATCAGGCGAACGTGGTCCTGAACGGGAGAACATTCTCAAAACTTGAGACGGCGGCTCACAAACTCAATCAACCCGATCGCCTCTCTCTGGTCGCAGGTGATATTACCGATCCGACATTTGCTCCAAAACTCGTCGATCGAACGCTCTCCCGCTTCGGTCGAGTGGATGTGCTCGTTAACAATGCTGGGATCTTTGCTGCCAAACCCTTCACTGAATATAGTATTGGTGAGTTAGACCAGTACCTCAATTATGTACGCGGTACCTTTGCGCTCACCCAGGCAGCAGTCAAGCAAATGCGAGTGCAAGGAGATGGTGGAGCCATTGTCAATATTGGCACAATTCTCACCTTCCATGCCGATCGGTCAATTCCTGCTTCAGCACCGATTATGGCGAAAGCCGCAATTACAGCAATGGCAAAAAACTTATCGTTTGAGTTAGCCAACGATAAAATTCGGATCGATACGATCGCGCCTGGAATTGTACCAACACCCCTACATGGTGAACTGACTCCAGAAACCTTGAATGATTTAGATCGGCAGCATCCTCTGGGTCGGGTTGGCACGCCCAAAGATATTGCTGATGCCGTTTTCTATTTGGCAAATGCAAGCTGGGTCACGGGAGTCATCCTTCCGGTTGATGGAGGGGTTGCTGCTGGTGGACATGGCTTTAACAATCGCCAGCAAGCAGCTTAATTCGCTGCCAAGTAGCAGTTTCATGAATTTTCCACACTAACTCCTTCGGTGCTGCCTTGCGAGCATGAATGGTGGGCTATATGCGCCATAGACTTCGCAGACAGCACCGATATCACTATTTTTTAGGAGAGCCGTTCCATACTTTCTTCGCTGGGGTGCTAAAGATTTGTTTATCGATCTGGGTGCTGAAAAACTCATGGCTGCTCAGAAGGACGATCGACGAATTGCGGTTGAAATTAAAAGCTTTGTTGGGCTGTCAGATGTTGAAGATTTAAAAAATGCTCTAGGGCAATTCATTCTTTATCAAGATTTGCTCGTTCGCGTCGATACCGATCGAGAACTTTTTTTGGCGATTCGAGATGCAACCTTTCGCGAGCTATTTGAAGACCCACTTTCAATTGGTAAAGTTTTGCTAGAAAATCATCATTTGCGATCGCTTGACTCAAATTCATCGTTGACGAAAGCGATCGCGTCCTCCCAAAGCGACAAACTAAAGATAAATTCACATTCACGTTTTTATTAGGCATCAAGAGGACTTCTCACTCCTCTACCACCGCGATTGAGAACAGCAGCCCAAGAGTTATTTGTGAGCATTCAGAGCCAAACTGACCGTGTTTTGTAATATTGTGTAGTATGAGAGGTAGTTCGCAGAACCCCATTGCTTTTGCCTACCAACTTACCGAAAGCGAGCAGTTTTTGTGCATTTTGATAAGATGGCTCCTACACAAAACGTGGACATCAGCGTATCACTCGTAGAAAAGTTGATTGCAGCGCAGTTTCCTCAATGGGTAGACCTTCCTATTGAACCAGTTGCATTCGGCGGAGTTGACAACAGGACTTTTCATCTTGGCAAGGAGATGTCTGTCAGACTCCCAAGCGCCGAAGGATACTCCGCGCAAGTGGAAAAGGAGCATCGGTGGTTGCCGAAACTTGCACCACTCCTACCACTTCCAATTCCTGTCCCTCTGGCAATGGGTGTCCCTGCTCGTGGATATCCCTGGCATTGGTCTGTCTACCGTTGGCTTGAAGGCGAGAACGCTGCCATTGAGCGGATTGACAATCTCTGTCAATTTGCGATCGCGCTGGCTCACTTCCTTGCTGCTTTGCAACAGATCGATCCAACAGGTGGACCGCCACCTGGATCGCACAACTTTTATCGTGGTGGGTCGCTAACAGTTTATGATGCGGATACCCGGCAGTCAGTTGCAATTTTAGATGGCAAGATTGATACTGATGCGGTCAATGCAGTGTGGGAAGCAGCCCTCAAAGCGACATGGTACGGTTCACCTGTCTGGTTTCATGGAGATGTCAGTGCAGCAAACCTGCTGGTCAACAAGGGACAATTAAGTGCTGTCATTGACTTTGGGTGTTCGGGCGTGGGCGATCCCGCTTGTGACTTAACGATTGCGTGGACGCTCTTGAGTGGGGAGAGTCGAGAAATGTTCCGTGCCGCTCTTTCAGTCGATCGAGCAACTTGGGCGAGAGGTCGAGGCTGGGCACTCTGGAAGGCGTTGATTACACTTGTCGAACACATCAAGACGAACCCCTTGGAAGCAAGAAAAGCCCGATACGTCATCAATCAAGTGCTTTCCGAAACATACCAACAATACGAAAGACGTTTGTGAAAGCGATCGCCACTACCACTCTTACCGAAGTTAGCTGCGAATGAATAATTGGGTGAAGTAATATTCACCATTGGCATTTTGAGTCACGCCAATTCCAGTGAGATTGAAATTGCCTTCCATATTCTGACGATGGCCGGGACTTTTAATCCAACCTTCTACGGCCGATCGATCTGGTTGACTGTAACCTTGGTTAAAAGCCAGATTTTCGGCGGCGGTGCGATAGGGAATAGAAATCGCCACGATTCTTTCTTTAAATCCTTGATGGCTGAAGGGCGCTTTGCCCTCTGCCATAGCTTGAGCGTGTTCTCTGGCAACTTGGCTCATGCGCGGATCTAGAGTCAGAGGCGGTAAGTTGCGAGACTGACGATACTGATTTACTTGTTCGTGAACCGCTCTTTCTAAGGCATTGGCACTTATCGGCTTGGGGGTGTTAATAGGTAGTCGATCGACGATCGGGGAATCGCAGGCAACCAGACTACCAGTGAGGATGGCGGCGATCGCTCGGCGATCGGCAAACAGGCGTTTTAGCATTTGAGGTGTGAGATCGAGTTCGCGATAGAGCTAATGCCAGATGATACAAAGCGATCGCGCTCTATTCCGCAAGCCAGAACAATTGTCAATTCGCAATTCGCAATTCGCAGTTCGCACGCTTGACTAATATCAATGATTGACGAAATCAGTCGCCTCTTCCCAGTTCCTAAAGCTAGGGCGACGTTTCCAGAGAAGTCGAAACGCCGCCCTTATTTTCGTCACTGGCTTCTACCCGCGTTCGGGATTTCCGCAGGGTAGCATAGCCTCGACCTACGAGCGATGACCGTGGAAGTTACGCTGAGAAACCCCCAAAGGTCTTTGCCCTGAGATTAGTAGTCTGTCAACTTGAAATTGACAGGTTGTTTCTCCCCTCTCCCAAGCTTGGGAGAGGGGTTGGGGGTGAGGGCTAGCCATCACTTCTACCTTGACGAAGCACTAGGCGAGGTCGAAACGATCGAGGTTCATCACCTTGTCCCACGCTGCCACAAAGTCCTGCACGAATTTCTGCTGCGAGTCCTCAGATCCATAGACTTCGGCTAGGGCGCGGAGTTGCGAGTTCGAGCCGAAGATGAGGTCAACGCGGGTCGCAGTCCACTTGAGTTCGCCCGTTTTGCGGCTGCGTCCCTCGAACTCATATTCATCTTCAGAAGTCGCCTTCCACGTCGTGCCCAGGTCGAGCAGGTTCGCGAAGAAGTCATTGGTCAGCGTCTCTGGGCGATGGGTGAAGACACCGTGTTTGGACGCTCCAAAGTTTGCACCCAGGACGCGCAATCCGCCCACGAGAACCGTCATCTCAGGGGCTGACAAGGTTAGCAATTGCGCCCGATCGACCAGCAGTTCCTCAAGCGATTCACTGTGTTTGCCGCTGGAGTAGTTGCGGAACCCGTCTGCGGTCGGTTCGAGGACAGCGAAGGACTCGACATCCGTTTTCTCTTGCGAGGCATCCGCACGTCCAGGCTTGAAGGGAACCGTCACCTCATAACCAGCATTTTTCGCTGCTTGCTCGACCCCGGCACAGCCGCCCAGAACGATCAGGTCAGCGAGGGAAACCTTCTTCCCGCTTGACTGCGAGCTATTGAAGGCCTTCTGGATGTTCTCAAGGAACGAACCCTTCTTCTCGCCGTTGAACTCCTGTTGAATGCCCTCAAGAGTTTGCAGCACCGTTGCTAGTTGGGTCGGCTGGTTGACTTCCCAATCCTTCTGCGGCGCAAGACGAATGCGTGCCCCGTTGGCTCCACCGCGCATATCTGAGCAGCGGAAGGTTGATGCTGATGCCCAGGCTGTCGAAACGAGTTGGGATACAGACAGTCCCGAAGCCAGAATCTTCGCTTTGAGAGCAGCGATGTCTCGATCGTCGATCGATTCATAGGTGACTTCGGGAATCGGATCTTGCCACAAGAATTCTTCGGCTGGCACCTCTGGACCGAGATAGCGCGATCGAGGTCCCATGTCGCGATGGGTCAGCTTGAACCACGCTTTGGCGAATGCCTCGGCGAACTCATCTGGGTTATCGCGGTAACGTCGGGCGATCGGCTCGTAGATGGGGTCCATCTTCATGGACATATCTGCCGTGGTCATCATGGGGGCGTGCCGTTTCGACGGATCGTGCGCGTCGGGCACAGTATCCGCGCCAGCACCATCCTTCGGCCTCCACTGCCACGCGCCAGCCGGACTCTTAGTTAGCTCCCAGTCGTATTTGAACAGGGTTTCGAGATAGCTGTTGTCCCACTGCGTCGGAGTCGGAGTCCATGCGCCTTCGATCCCGCTGGTGATCGCATCGACACCGACCCCCGTGTTGAAGGTGCTCTTCCAGCCGAGTCCCTGATCCACAATGGTGGCACCCCCAGGCTCAGCACCGACGTGCGACGACTCGCCCGCCCCATGACATTTGCCAAAGGTATGCCCACCAGCGGTGAGCGCGACCGTTTCGGCATCGTTCATCGCCATCCGCCCAAAGGTTTCGCGAATATCGCGCCCCGAACCGACCGGATCGGGCTGGCCGTCCGGCCCTTCCGGGTTGACGTAGATCAGACCCATCTGCACGGCACCGAGCGGATTCAGAAGCACCCGATCGCCACTGTAACGCTCGTTGCCGAGCCAAGCTTTCTCAGAACCCCAGTAGATATCTTCCTCTGGCTCCCAGACATCCACGCGCCCGCCCGCAAAGCCGATCGTCTTGAAGCCCATCGACTCCAGCGCGCAGTTACCAGCAAAGATCATCAGGTCAGCCCACGAGATTTTATTGCCGTATTTCTGCTTGATGGGCCAAAGCAACATCCGTGCCTTGTCGAGGTTAGCATTGTCTGGCCAACTGTTGAGCGGCTCAAACCGCTGGCTACCAGACCCTGCACCGCCCCGACCGTCGCCGATCCGATAGGTACCTGCGCTGTGCCACGCCATCCGGATGAAGAGCGGTCCGTAGTGACCGTAATCGGCGGGCCACCAGTCCTGAGAGGTGGTCATCAACTCGAAGATATCTGCCCTGACAGCAGCTAAGTCGAGGCTTTTGAACGCCTCAGCGTAGTCGAACGCCTCACCCAGAGGATTGCTCTGGGGGGAGTGTTGGTGGAGGATGCTCAAATTCAAATATTTCGGCCACCACTCTCGGTTCGACGGCTTGTGACGAGGTGTAAGTTGCTGACCTCCGTTCGTAAACGGGCATCCGCTTGTGCTGCTCATATTATCTTCCTCTTTGAAAAAACGCTAATTTACGGTGGCAAATTAGAGCTACCGAGAAAACGATTTAACTTGTTATGAACTAGTTGTAATTTAATCATAGTCGGTATGAGTTTGTTTTAGAGAACGGGCTTAAGCTATTGTAATAATTAAGATCTCTAGTTTCCCGTAGTGCGATCGCCAACCTGGCCGACGAGCGCAGGCCCATCCCTAGAAAATCAAGAGATAATTATGGAAGCCCACGAACTGCTGTTGCGATATGCAGATGGAGAGAGAGATTTTCACGGCGTAGATTTGCCAGGAGCCAACTTGCGATCGGCTAACCTGAGTGGAGTGTGCTTGAAAAAAGCCATGTTGAGTCAAGCAGACTTCAGCGCCGCCAACTTAATGGGAGCAGATCTCAATGGGGCAATTTTAGTGCAAACCAATCTCAGTGGTACTTGCCTCAATGGCGTACATATAATTGGGGCAATCTTGGATGGGGCAATCTTAAATCATGCAGATTTGAGTGGGGCTAAGCTATGGAGAACTGCTCTGAGGCAAGCACAATTGCAGCAAGCGAATCTAAGCAGAGCTAACTTAGATGAAGCTCATCTCAATGAAGCAAACCTCAGTCAAGCGATCCTGATTGCGGCTCAATTGCATAAGACAGATTTCAGTGGGGCCAAATTAATAGAAACCAACCTCAGTCGATCGCATCTCAGCCATGCCAAGCTAATCGGGGCTGACTTGAGCGGAGCTAACTTGGAGCAGGCAGACTTGAGGGCGATAAATCTAGTGCAAGCCGATCTCAGCCGTGCGCATCTCAGTGGTGCCAATCTGAGTGAGGGCAACCTGAAGAGTGCCAATTTGAGTGGAGCTAACCTCACAGGAGCCAACTTGTATAAAGCAAACCTGATGGGGGCAAAGTTGATGCTGGCAAACTTGCGGGGTGCAAACCTGGAATGGGCAGAACTAATAACAGCAAACCTAACCGAAGCTGACTTACATTGGGCCACACTGAGTCAGGCAAACTTAAGTGGGGCAATCTTACATCATGCTACCTTAACGGATGTTCACTTCAACTCAACCATCCTGCGAGGAGCAGACTTATCGGGTATCAAACTGAGCAAGCCTCTTCAGGAGCAAAGTCTGAATTTAAACTGGGCGATTCAACTCCCGTGATGGCAGTCGATCCTTTTCGATCTGACACTGGATGGCGATCGCTTGATTAAAACCGATCGTTGACAAAATCGATCGAGTTTTCCCAAAGCAACTAGGAATAAATTGCCATTCACGTTTTGATTAGGCATCAAGAGGACTTCTCACTCCTCTACCACCGCGATTGAGAACGTGAGTATAAACCATCGTTGTCTTCACGTCTTTGTGTCCCAACAACTCCTGAACTGTGCGGATATCGTAGCCATTTTGCAACAAATGAGTAGCAAAACTGTGGCGAAACGTATGGCAACTAACTCGCTTCTCAATCTTTGCCAAACGTACTGCCTGTTTTAGCGCCTTCTGTAACCCACTCTCGTGAAGATGATGTCGGCGGACTTTACCGCTTCTTGGATCGGACGATAATCGATCGGATGGAAATACATACTGCCATACCCACTGGCGGCCAGCATTGGGGTACTTTCGTTCTAGGGCAAACGGCAGATAGACCGAGCCATATCCTTTCTCCAAATCTTGTTGGTGCAGTCGTTTGACTCCTTGCAAATGTTCTTGAAGCTGTTTGCCCACATTTACAGGCAACATCGTGACTCGACTTTCCATTCCTTTACTATCTCGCACGCCCAGTTGTTGCTGAGAAAAATCGACATCCTTGACTCGCAGTTGTAAACCTTCTGTTAAACGCAGCCCGCTACCATACAACAGTTTGATTACAAGTTGGTATACTCCTGAGAGATTTTCAATCACTGCTAAAACTTCTTCTTTGGTTAAAACGGTTGGTAAGTAACGCGATCTTTTAGCGCGAATTGCATCTACAGGTAAATCTAATTCTTGTTTTAAGACTTCTCGGTAAAGAAACAGCAAAGCACTCAGAGCTTGATTTTGAGTTGAGGCTGCAACTTTTCCTTCTATGGCTAGATAGCTGAGGAATGCCTCAATTTCTCTGCTACCCATCTCTCTAGGGTGGCGTTTATTGTGAAACAATATATAACGTTTAATCCAGTCAATATAAGTTTCTTCAGTGCGATAGGAGTAGTGTTTGAGGCGAATGATTTGGCGGACGACATCAAGTAATTTGGGTGGCTGCTCCATGGTGTGTCGGGTCGGTTATCGGGCTAATCTCCTAATTGAGGATATTAGACGGAATCTTTCAGCCTAATCATCTGAGGAAATACGGAATTTCGGAGCAGTGTTGATGGTAGACTCAGGATTGAGCGTATTATCGCTTACGTTAGTTGAGTGGATTAGCCCGACTAGGCTTGTCTGCCTAATCCGCCATTTAGGGATATTAGACAGAAAAATTCAGTCTAATCAATAGTTGCTCTGCCTGGAGTTAACTGTTAGCGCCTGGGAACACTGTAGAAGCGCCAGGCACAACAACTACTGCGTTGGAGCCGACGAACGACGTTAGCCCGACGACGCGACCTAAGCGTCGTTCGCGGCTCAACTTCAACGTTAGACAGCTTTATTTTACGAGTTAAAAAGCTCCTGGCAGGGAAGTATTGAATTGATGATGCTTGGGCACTACAATCTGTTTTGTCATGATAGATATTCAAGAACTACTCGATCGCTACGCTGCTGGAGAAAGAGGTTTTTCATCTGTTGGCACAATCAAGCACCTGGAAGTTCCAAGAGGAACGAATCTGAGTGGTATTAGTTTAAGAGGATGCAATCTTGCTATGCTTGATTTTACTGAAGTTAACTTGATAGAAGCTGACTTGAGTGAAGTTACTTGCCAGCACACCAGTTTTATAAATGCTGATCTACGGAGTGCTAATTTCAGCGCAGCTACGCTCTGGGAGGGAACGGATCTGTCTAATTCAGATCTGAGTTTTGCCAACTTGAGCCAAATCACTGTAGAAGATGCCGTTTTCAATCGGGCAAACATGACAGGTGTTGATTTGAGACAGGCATATATTAAAGGGGCAAGCTTCCAAGAAGCAAATTTAGCTCAAGTAAATTTGTATGATGCGTGGATTTCTAGCTCAGACCTACGAGATGCTAATTTGGCTGGTGTAGATTTGAGCAAGATGAAACAGTGGGCTTTGAATAAGGTTAGTGGTGCAAATTTTGAGAATGTTGTTACGAAAAGTGTTTCATTGAAGAGTGATGAGTTGGGTGCGGTAGCTACGAATGCAAATTTGTTGAGCCAGATCAGCAAAGAGGATATCGAAATCATGAAACAAGAGTATCTACGTTTTGGTGATCGATTGGGTGCAATAAAGTTCTTTAGAGAGAAGACAGGTCTAGAGTTAGCTCCAGCGAAAGAGGCTGTAGATTTGGTTATGTCCCAAATGGAATCGTAATTCATCGTCTTTGCCAAGCTGTCTAACAATTCGCTTGGAGCGGACGTGCAAGGTTTTTTCGTCTACCGTTGAAGTCTTTTCGTTGCCGCTCAAGCGAACCGTTAGGGAGATTAATAAGAGTCTTGTTTCCTTTCTCATATTATTCGCTCGGCCAGAAAAGTTAACCATTGTTGAGCTTGGGAGCTAAGATTTGGTTGGTTAGTTTCGGGTCGGCTCTACCGTTAGTTTTCTTCATCACCTGCCCGACAAAAAAGCCCAGCAGCTTGGTTTTACCGCTGCGATATTGTTCTAACTCTTTGGGGCTAGCAGCAATTACCTCATCGATAATTTTTTCCAACTCAGCCGTATCCGAGATTTGTACCAAGCCTTTACTTTCGATCAGTTCCTTCGCCGATCCGCCTTGAGTTAATAACTCTGGCAGAATTTCTTTGGCGATTTTGCCGCTAATCGTGCCATCTTCAATTAAGCCAATTAATTCCGCTAACCCATTTGCTTTCAAGGCAATTTGACCGACCTGGAGTTTTTCAGCATTGAGGTAAGCAGAGATATCGCCCATCACCCAGTTAGCTGCTTGCTTGGGACTAGCTTTAGCTGCCACTACCGTTTCAAAATATTCTGCTAGCGATCGCTCGTCCGTTAGCACTCTAGCATCATACGCCGATAGCCCCAACTCGTTTTCGTAGCGGTGGCGTTTCTCGGCTGGCAGTTCTGGCAGTTGAGACTTCCACTCTTTTAGCTGGGCTGGTGATACTTCCAGCGGGGCTAAATCTGGTTCGGGGAAGTAACGATAGTCGCTGGAACCCTCTTTAGAGCGCATACTAATCGTGCGTTGGCTCCCCTCTTCCCATAACCTGGTTTCTTGGACTATGGGTTCGCCCGTTTCTAAGGCTTCAATTTGCCGATCGATTTCGTGTTCGATCGCTTTTTGAATGGCACTGAAGGAGTTCATGTTTTTAATTTCTACCTTGGTGCCAAACTTTTCTTGCCCCACGGGGCGCACCGAGATATTCACGTCGCAACGCAGGGAACCTTCTTGCATATTGCCGTCGCTGACGTTGAGATAGCGCAAAATGCGGCGCAGTTCTTGGGCGTATTCGGCGGCTTCTTGCCCGGAACGAATATCTGGTTCCGAGACGATTTCTACCAAAGGAACGCCAGTGCGATTGAAGTCTACCAAAGAGTAAGTAGAACCTGATAGGCGATCGCTCCCGGCGTGTACCAGTTTCCCAGCATCTTCTTCCATGTGCAACCGCGTGATGCCGATCCGCTTGCGTGTGGGATTGCCAGCCTCATCGACGAGTTCGATCTCCAACCAGCCATGTTCGGCTATCGGTAAGTCGTATTGAGAAATTTGATAATTTTTGGGTAAGTCGGGATAGAAATATTGTTTGCGATCGAATTTGCTGAATTTAGCAATTTCGGCATTGAGGGCTAACCCAGCTTTGACAGCGTATTCCAACACCTTCTGATTCAGTACGGGTAGCACTCCTGGCATTCCCATGCACACCGGGCAGACATTCTGGTTCGGCTCGGCACCGAATGCGGTCGAGCAATTACAGAAAATCTTGGTGGCGGTACTCAGTTGACAGTGGGTTTCCAAACCAATAACGGCTTCGTACTGAGTCTTAACTGGTGCAGCAATAGTCATGGGTTTTATAAGTCGCGGCAAAAGCTATTCTGACTTATTTTAGCTTTATCCTCAAGATGACAGAATCTATATACCTAATCGCAGTAAAAAAGTTTGAGCCAGAGATCGATCTTGACGGGATTGCCGCTCGATCGAATGTCTGGCTCAGGCTGGCCGATTTAATCTCATCTAAGACTTGGTAGAAGCAGCTTGGTTCCGTAGATCTTGTTCCCGAAGCTCTGCTAAGTCGGGTTTAGCAATGAAGCCAAAGTAAGTAGCGATCGCCGCTGCCATGGCATTAAACCAAACATTGTTGCCAAAGATAGGCATTAAGCCTAAAGTCGATTGAGTGGGGGGAAATAAGCCCATGAGCGCAATCAGCCAGTAGGAAATAGCAAAAGCTCCGCTATAGAGACGAGCGCTGCCCAACGAGAGCGAGCCAATTATTCCCAACAGCCCTACGATTAAATGAACGAGATTGTGTATTAAGTTGACCGGAAATAACCCCAATAGATAGCCATATCCATTGGTAACGCCAAGATTCACGGCATCGGGATCGGCTGTAGGGGGTTGGACTAAGCCCGGAATGAATCCTGCCACGCCCAACAGCACGAAAACTATCCCAATAATTAAGGCAAATTGTTGTCCTGGTTTCATATTAAACTCCTAAAAACTTACAAGGCTGGAAAATTGTTCGATCGCAGTAAGGGCAAAGCCTTTTCTACCCATGTTCGAGAACTAGCGAGCTAGATACGCCATACGTTGGGTATAGTTGAAGCTATTTCTAATGGGGAGTTTATTAGTCGCTAAAAAGCTGATGGCCACTCATTCGATCGCTGCTACTTTCAATACCGCTACTGGAATTGGAAATCAACTCAATTGAGAAGCCTGCCGCTGGCTGTTTTCCCGATCGAATGCTTTGAACTCAACCGCATCGTGACTGCAAAACAGACGTACATCCTCGCGGCGATCGATCGCTAGTTGTCGGAGTCGAGCTTGATTGAATAACCGCGCTTGGCGATCGACTTCCATCATCCATTGGTAAGCTCGCAAACCTGGGGTACAAGTGGGTTGGGCTGCATCCATCTCGTGCCGATAAAAGTAGGCATCTCCGGCGTGGAGCAGCCAGCCCTCTGAGGTGGCGATCGCTATCCCAGCATGACCCCGCGTATGCCCGGCCAGGGGGATTAGAAGAATTTCTGGGGGTAGCCCTTTTAAGTCGCGAACTGCCTCAAATCCAAACCAGGGTTCGCCTCCGGCGGTGTAGTGCTGCCAATTCTGGACCTCATCCCACTGCTGGGGACGGTATCGACCGCTGGCAATGAAGCCGTGTCGATCGCGGGCGGCTTCAACTTCGTTTTGCATAACGTGAATGGTGGCTTCGGGGAAATCTTCTAACCCTCCTGCGTGGTCGAAATCGAGGTGAGTCAGCACGATATGGCGCACGTCGCGGGCAGAAAATCCGAGTTCCTCGATCTGGGCAATCGCGGTGTATTTCCGGTCGAACTGAATGTTATTGAAATAAATAAAAAATGGGCTGAGTCGAGAGTAAGGCGATCGCACGTCCCGCAGCCCAAAGCCCGTATCGACGAGAACCAATCCGCGATCGGTTTCGACGAGCAAGCAGTGACAGACTAAATGAGCCGTCAGAGTGCGACTAAAGCCATCGAATAATCTTCCGCCCACCGGGCACATACAACCACAATTGAGATGATGAACGTGCATGAATCCTCCCCTAAGACGCTATTTCCTGCAATCTTTAGCGCCTCAGTTCTGCACCAGAATGAGTGTTTATTACAAGTTAGTTTCTAGATTCTTATTCATCTTCTACTAAAGGAGGAGAGACGATCCCTTTCCTAAGAGAGAGCTTATGTTTAAAACGCCCGCCCACTGGGACAGGCTGGAAGCCTATCCTACAAGAATGTACTTCACTCAATCGATCGATGCTGGAGAGGTTGCCAGTATTCAGCTTTCTTGAAGTTAGCTATAGCAATCCATTCATCACTTGTGGGATAGCCGTCCCGGCTGTCCCACGAAATGACTCTAGCTAATTAATTAGATCCTTCAGAGGGCGGAACCGCAGGGGATTTTAACACTTGGGGAATAGATTCGATGACTCGCGCGGCGATCGCTTCTGGGGTGTCACCCTCGGCTGTAGTAATTCGCAAGTCGGCTTGAGCGTATAGCGGCTGGCGTTTTTCTAATCGACTTTCTAGTTCTGACTTCAAAGGACGAGTAGTATCGGTTGCTAATCGAGATAATAGGATTTCTAAAGGGACATCTAACCACACGATCAAACCGTGATGCAAATAACTCCAGTTCTCTCGCCGTTCGATAATACCGCCTCCAGTAGCAATTGTGAGGTGAGTATAGGCAGAAATTTCAGCTAATACTTGGCTTTCTAATTGGCGAAAATAGTCTTCACCAGAATTGGCAAAAATATCTTTAATACTTTGCTTTGCGACCTGTTCGATTAAAACATCTGTATCAAAAAATTGATAACTGAGGTGTTGGGATAACAACTGCCCTACAGTTGTCTTTCCAGAACCCATCATCCCAACTAAATATAGATTTATTCCTTTTAACATTTGCTCGATCTAATTATCATTACTATCTAAAGGTTCAAATTTCACTTTGTTATAAACATCCAATATAGACATTTGAACGGAAACTGAAGATAAAGCGATCGCTTCATCTTCTTCATCATATTCTCGCAACGACCATTGCTTATTTGCAGTTTTAGAAAATTGCTCGATATGAATTCTAGTTTGGTCGATAAGAATATATTCTTGGAACGTGGTAATCGTGCGGTAAGCTTCAAATTTTTCCTCTCGGTCGTAACCTTTAGTCGATTTTGACAAAACTTCGATGATTACTTGAGGATTGGTAATTGTATCGCTGCGATTGTTGTAATATTCTGGCTCGCCTACTACTATCATCACATCGGGATAAGTGAAGATGCGTTTTTTTGGTATCCACAGACGCACATCAAGCATAAATATTCGATAGTCTTGCTGTTTGAAAGCAAAATTTAATTCCGTACCGAAGTTCAATGCTATCTGATTGTGATTTGTTGTTCCACCTGTCATGGAAACCATCTTACCATCAATATACTCACTTTTATAGTCAGCAGCTTCCTCTAATTCTAGATACTCTTCTGGAGAGTAATATCGCTGTCTTTCAGACGTTTGCATCGGTTATATCTCCTCAATTAACTAGAAAAATTAACGGCGATCGCGCCCTCGATCGCCTTCAAAATCTTCAAGCTCATCGTCTTCAAATCCCCAATCTTCGTCGTCATTTTCTTCTACTGGTTCTTGGCGATCGCTTTGTCCGTAAGGTGAATTAATTACCCTATAGTTGACATCATAAACTGATTCAGTTTTTCCCACGCTTGAATCTTCTGGCTGACGGTAACTATATGAGTAAGAGGAACCGCTATTGTTACTACTCGTCGGCGTTTGTCTGACTTCATAATCGGTGAAACTTTCTTTTGACGATGCCGTGCGATTCTCTTCCGGAGACGCTGCGCGATCGCTAGGGGTTTCATCTTCCTCTTCAAAATCCCAGTCTTCCTCGTTATCGCTAGCAGTTTCCCAATCAGATTCATCATCATTATTGCTATTTTCATCCGCTGGGGGCGTATAATTTTGTTTTTGTCGGCGAGCGCTTGTTTGTTGACGATATCGTATCGGTTCTTCTCGCCCCTGGCTGACTCGTGTTGTTAAAGAGCGGCTTTGCAGGTAGTTGAGAAATTGTAAAAGCAGACTGGTGCAAAATCCAGCCGAGATACTCAATCCTATCCACAATCCTACTGGCAATGCCTGAGTTTTCATGCCTGCAAATACAATTGGCAAAGCGATCGACCAATTGAAGACAGCTAATAGAGCTACGATCGCTAAAACCAACAATAACAGTGAAATTAGTCCAGGCATTATTAATAAGAATACAAGAGTTCAGAAGTTCAGAAGATAGAACGATATGGTTTACAGTTTAGTTTTTGCAATTCGATCTACTAGTTTTGAAACCTTACTAATTAAAGCAGGTTCGATTGCAGTTCGATAAGTTTTGTTAGCGCCGATTTGAGTGACAATTTTTTCTAAATCGGCATTGCCTTTTCTTGCTCCTAAACCGTTAATCGCACATTCAATTTGCCTAACTCCAGAGGTTAAAGCAGCGATCGAATTATCTACCGCCATGCTCAGATCGTCATGACAGTGGACGGAGACAACAGCGCGATCGATATTAGGGACTCGATTGAATAACATTTGAATTAGCCCGGAAAATTCCGTAGGGGTGGCTAATCCCATACTATCAGGAATATTTATTGTAGTCGCACCGCTAGCGATCGCTACCTCTACTGCCCGACACAAAAAATCCGGCTCGCTTCTAGTCGCATCAAAGGCACTCCATTCTACATCGGGGCAATAGTTTCTGGCCACCAACACGCTCTCGGCGATTTCTGAACTTACTCGCTCTCGCTCCTGCCTGGATCGATCTTTGAGTCTAACCGGAGTGTAAGTATGAATCCTCCCCCTTGGGGCCGATTTTATTCCTTCGGCAACCTGCAAAATCTCATTGGGATTGGAACTGGCTAAACCGCAGATAGTCGATCGCTCGATCGTTTGAGATACGGCTACTATTTCATCAAAATCTTTAGCAGAATTTCCTGGATAGCTGACTTCAATAACATCGATCCCAATTGCTTCTAAAAGTCGAGCAATTTCAATTTTTTCCTCAATGTTAAATTTTACACCTGGCATCAATTCGCCATCTCGAAGAGTTGTATCAAAAATAATTATGTTTTCATTTCGACCCATGGTTTAACCAGAATACAGAAGTTCAGAAGTTCAGGAGTTGAATATGTGAGAAGTGTTGAGTGTTGAGTTAAAAATTCCCCTCTGCTCCTCTGCTCCTCTTGCCCTGAGCGTTGTCGAAGGGCTGCTCCCCATCTCCCCATCTCCCCATCTCCCCATCTCCCTATCCCCCTTGCCATCTTTGGATGGGAATGCAGTCGATATCTAAACGATCTAAAGCGCGGGCGATGACAAAATCGACTAAATCTTCAATAGTTTGAGGGTGGTGATACCAAGCGGGAATTGCTGGGACGATGCCAGCCCCGGCTTCGGCAAGAGACGTTAAGTTGCGGAGGTGAATCAGACTAAAAGGGGTTTCGCGGGGGACAATTACCAGTTTACGCCCTTCTTTGAGTTGAACGTCGGCAGCGCGTTCCAGGAGATCCGAACTCAACCCAGCAGCTAGTTTGGCTACCGTACTCATGCTACAAGGAATAATTATCATCCCTTCGGTGCGGAAAGAGCCGCTGGCAATGTTCGCCCCGACATCGCTCCAGCGATGACAGCGAAGTTTGCCTAAAGTTGGAACTCCAGCTTGCTCTCGCCAAAATAATTCCTGTTTGTCGGGTTCGGCTGGCATATTAATGTCGTTCTCTGCCTGCCAAACCATGTAGGTCGATTTAGAAGCAACTAACTCAATGGCGCGATCGCTCTCTAACAGAAATTTTAAGGCTCGAACTGCATAGATTAAACCCGAAGCACCAGTAACGCCAACAATTAAAGGTCTAGTCATGCCACCTCAGACTAAATCCGTTCGGCATGACTTGATTTTCCCTCACCCCCAGCCCCTCTCCCAAGCTTGGGAGAGGGGGGCCGGAGGCGGGGTGAGGGCTGGATTTAATATTGGCAGCGATCGAAAAGCAACTAAAAGACAGTGCGAGCATAAATGTCAAAATCGGTAGCTACTTCGAGTCTACAGCCTCAAGATCTTACAATTCCTTTTTGTCGAGTCGAAGAATGTGCCCGGTGGCAGAAAATTGTTCGTTGCCATTAAGTTTTCCAGTTTTGGTTTCGACGATCGCAAATCCCTCGCTCAGATAGAGATGTAGAGCTACGTCGTTACCGCTCAGGACGGAGGTATGTACGACCGAACCGCAGCGATCGATTGCTTGTCGCAATAAGGTTCGACCAATCCCACTTCGATAGCGCTCCGGAGATACATACAGCCAAGTCACTTCATCGTCAGCAAAAGCGACAAATCCCAAGACGGTTGCACCATCGCAGGCTACCCACACCTCTCCGTCAAACAATCCCTCATTTTCAGCCGTCTCAGCCAGGGAAAGAAACGCCTCAACTCCAACGGACAATCTGAGTTCGTCTAACCTGGCGCGATCGTGAATCGCTGCTATTGCATCCCAGTCTTCTGGTTTATACTTTCTTAACTCCATCCTGACAGTTCAAATAATTTAAGCGATCGCCACATTGAAGCAGTGCATCCAATTAAAGGTTAACGGAGCGATCGCATCAGTTGTTCCTCTAAAGGCTGTTGGGGATCGATCTCGATTCCTGGTAAATTTTGGTTGATGGGCGATCGACTTTCAGATGAATCTCCAGGCGGCCAGAGCAACCAACGGCTACCAGGAGTTAGGGTATTGAGAGTTACTGGATTTTGCGTCAGCCAGATTAACGGCAAGCTGGGGAGAGATTCGGTTGGTGGATCTTCGTTGGCGCTGACGGCCGCTAAGGCTTCTAACACCACGCGATCGCCCCATAACAGACCCGTTCCAGCCGTCCAGAGTTTGACGTTGAGTTGGCAGCGGGCGGCATAAAAGTAAAGAGAAGCAGCCGCAATTACCGCCCGTTCAAAATCTTCATGCTGCCAGCTAGCAGCGCTATCGAGGCCGATAATTACTTCTTGACCTCCGGTGAAAACCTCTAACTCTCGCACCTTAAATTCGCCGTAGCGGGCGCTAGTGCGCCAATGAATCAAGCGCGTCGGATCTCCCACGCGGTAGGGGCGCAAGGCTCTGGTAATGCCCTCGGTAGCGGCGTGGGCTTGGCGAGCCATACTGTAGAAAGGGGCATTCTCGTCCTGTCCCAGGCGATCGATTAACGGGCAAGCAGTCAGGGGTAAAACTGTAGGATAGACGATCGCTAATGCTGGTACTGGTCGCACTCGGCGACACCAAAATAGTCCTAGAGGGGCAGCCGTTCTCAACTGCACGGTCTGCCAGCGATAGACTCCCCGCTGTTGGGTAGGGTAATAGTAAACCCAACGATGCACCCCTTGCGGGGGAATGGTTTCTACTGCGGTCTGGACGGGCGCTCCCAAAACGTAAGCCAGCACGTCTTGCACTTGCAGTAGGGTTTTAGGCTGTTTGGTAGGGTTAGCAATTTCTAGTTCCACGGTCAACCTATCGCCGACGCTGACGGGCTGAATCGGCAGTCGTTCGATGGCAATAGATCTGAGCGATCGAGCCGGGAGAACTGCAGCCAATCCTAGCAGGGCAAAAATAATCCCGCTGATGACGTACAGCCAGCCTGCCATGGTGTTAGTGGCGGCAGCAAAAAAACAGATCGCAACTCCTCCTAATAACCAACCTGCATAAGCTGGAGTTACCCAGCGAGTCTCTAACCAGTCAGCTATTCGATGCCACATATTTTTAGTTCGGAGGACAGGAGTTCGGAGTTAATTGCCTCCAGACTAATATCTTCCCACTGCTTGGTTGTTCGTGTTTAAACCTGTTTAAACGTTCGAGAATGTTTGCTGCCCCAGGATTTCTGGCTCGCTCGATCGACTCGATCTTCCGATCCCATCTGGCAGATCGTAAATCTCAAGATTAAACTTTTTGAATTTGAGACAGCGATCCATTTCTAATCGATCGTCAGGAGCATGAACGACGGGCACTACAGTTACGGTGAGATCGTTACCATTTTGGAGTATTTGCTCGATCGCATCGGTTGCCGTTACCCTGATGTTAAGCGGTGTCAGAGGGTGCTGCGATCGCCGATCGTACGGTCGAGATCCGACTCTTAAATCGCAATGACCCGGATCTCCAAAGCATCCTCCATGTCCGAAAACGTAAAAAGAGTCAGCATAGCCATTTTCTAAAGTAGTTGGTGTGTTTTCATCGGCATTGGGATTGTTTAAGAACACGCGACCTTCATAAGAAATCCCAGAGCGATCGACACCTTCAAAAATAATATCTGCTCGATAGAAAGGAGTAGTTCGATAGCTATCTTTCAGAGTAATTAATGGGGAGATAAATTTAGCAGCCATACCTAACCCTCTACTGTAATGGTAATGCGATCGATAGCATAATCATAGCCAAGTTGACTGATATCCAGCACGTCAGCTACCGTCAGATTAAAGGGAGGTAGAGGCCGGTTCAAAAGCTCGGTGGGGATGTTGGTAATTCCGTGTTGCAACTGCCATAAGTACCAGATGCGATCGCACATACAATGGTGGGAAAAAAAGATCGGATCGTAAGCAGCAAAGTCAACTTGCGCCATATCTCCCGATACCCTAGCGCCAGTAGTTGGATCGATTCCCGATCCGCCAGTCCATATATGAACCCGTCCGTGAATCCCAAAATTGAACCTGTCGGAAAACTGAGCGTAATCTGTAATATCTAATAATGCTGCTACATCTCTAGGAGCGGGCAAGTTTAGCGGTTGAGAGGTTCTTCCAGGAAATCGCAGGGTATCTCGATCGATCGGTGGAGTAGCCAGCGGCGCTCTAATTCTAGATTTAAATAGAGGATTGGGATCGCCTGTTGGCGTAGTGGCAGAACTAAAAGCTTGAGGTAGATTATTATTGGCAGTCCAATCCCACCAAGGTACCGCTAGTCCCTCAACCCGATCTTGCAAATATTGCTCGAAGTGATATACATAGGCACGATGCCAAGGCAAAAACAATGCTTCGTTATTGTGACAATAAAAGTCTGGAACGCCATGGAACCCAGCAATGTAGTTAAAGCCACGATTATCTGAAATCGCTTGCATCCTGGCATAACCCAACCGTAGCTGAGTAAGTTCTTCCTCATCAAGACTTTCAATATTTTTGCGAATTACTGTTCCATTACTCATTGGCGATAGACCTCTTCCACTGGCATCAGTCTTACCTAAGAATTTGCCTGACGAGTCTTAGATTTATTTATCGTACAACCAATGCGAAACAAAGAGCGCGGTGCGTTTGCGGCTACAACGCACCCTACAAGATGGCAATCGCACTTAATAATTCATTCATCTACCTCATTGCCATCAAAATCAAATATCTTGGCAGATGAAACCAATTCGTCATATAGATCTGGTTCTTTATTTCCTGCTTTCCAGTCGTCTCCTCGCGTTTCCCACATAGAAACCAACCCTAATAGCTCAACAGGAGTTGTTGCACTAAAATTATAGTTATCTTTCTCTGCTTGCCAGGTAGGAAGATATGGATACCATAAATCATTTTCATCCTCAATTTTTGTATACTCCAATTTCAATTTATATCCTTTAGCATTTAATGCTAATAATGCTGGTATTTCTGTATTACCTGCTGTTCTTATACTTAATCCTTTTTCTTCCATACCGGATTGTAAAACTTAATAACAAATTTAGCAGATCGGTATGCAAAACTGGGGCGAAAAACTTCCAGGAAGCGATCGGATCGCGCTAAAGCAGAACTGCCAGCGTAACGCTTCGTTCCATTGCCAGACCTTGTTAGGCACTACGATCGGGCAACAGTTTGATAGATCGCAGGCTTATACTTAGGAATTGGAGCTAGTCTTCCTTCAAGTTTTGTTGTTTCTAACCATGCTTGTTTCGCTACCAGCACTTCTTGCAGTGCTTCTTCTGGTGTATCACCAGCAGCAGAGCAATACTTAAGATCGGGAATATCAGCAATATACAGCCCATCTTCTTCACTATAAAAAATATTAATGTGATAATCTTTCATTACTCTTCCTCTAATTTAAGATTGTTTTCTTCAACCAAAGCCAAAAACTGACGTATCTGATAAGGTTGAGCTTTCCCTTTGCGGTTTTGGATGTTTACGAGATCGACGACATCTGGGTGTTTGAAGATATGGTGACTACCACTAACGCGAGCTAATGTGAAGCCAAAAGCTTCTATCAATGAAACCATCTCATCAAATTGAATATTCTTTGACCCTAACAAGACTTTTTCAAGCAGTTTTTTCTTCTTCATCGAAAGGTTAACTTTCTCAGATACATAATCTTATTTTAAAGATAACAAAACTTCGGAGAGCTATCTAATAAAAATAATTGCAAAATTAAAAGTAGCTCGATCGCACTCAACCATCAAGTTCTTCTTTTATTTTATTCCCAGCTTTTGTTGATGCCGCGTCATCATCTTCTTTTCTGTGGCTTTTTACTTTTTGTCTAATTCTCTCTAATTGTTCTTTACTAATTTTGTTAAGCCACTTACTAGGATATGTTAAAGCAAATTTATTTGCTCTACCTTTACGTTTTTCTTTATGAATCAATCCAGCTTCTTCAAGCACTTTCAAGGAGTATTGAACTCTCCTAACGCTCATGCAACAGATTGCTGCTATTTTTTCCAGTGAGGCAAAACAGTCTCCTCTGCGGGCAATATGCCCGTAAACTCTAAACTCATAGGGATCGAGTCCAAGTTCATCAACTTCCTTAAAGACTGTAATCTTTTGCCGCTCTTTAATTGACTTCGAGCTTGCTTCTTTATTAGATGGCTTGACCTTGTTTTGATTATTTTGAGACATCAGCTTTACAAGGCTTATCCAAAAGAGAACACCGCATTCTACCAAGTATGGCACAAGATGCAGATAAAAGATGCATGACGTACATGGGCATATGCACGGAATGCAGGTAAATAATGCACGGTATACATAGGCATATGCACAAAGTACGGGAGTATATGCACGAGATGCTGAACCATATGTACTTACTGCATATCCATATGCAGTAAATGCAGCACTTGCTTTCTGAAAAGACTCTTATTCCAGGATTATTGACATTGTTACTCTTGTGGGCTGTCAAGCTCCAGGACCCACGAATCTCTACTCTAGACTTACTCAAGGCAGCACCCGCAACTTACACGATTGTGGAGAAAGTAGCCGATCGGCAACGATCGAGGAAGAAGGGTAAGGACAACTCGTAACTCAAACTAGAAAGCTACTTCTCAAGATAGTCTTGAGAAGTAGCTTTCTAAAAATTTCAGATTCGCAAAAGAGAGGTGAGGGTGAGTGCCGAATTTGGTATAAAAGGCTTCTGAGAAGCGATCGCGTCCTTTGAAATGTTTGCCACGAACAGACTCCAGGATTTGGCAAGATAGAAGATAGAAGATTGCTTGGCTAGGTGGCTCATTTAAAAAATTGTTATGAAAATCCTCAAAATCCAGACGTTACGCGGACCTAACTATTGGAGTATTCGGCGGCAAAAACTGGTAGTGATGCGTCTCGATTTAGAAGAACTGGCCGACAAGAAATCGCACGAACTGCCTGGATTCTACGAAGGATTGGTGCAAGTGCTGCCCAGCCTGGAAGAACACTTCTGTTCGCCAGGTTGTCGGGGGGGATTTTTGAGTCGGGTGCGAGAAGGCACGATGATGGGGCACATTATCGAACACGTCGCCCTCGAACTGCAAACTTTAGCCGGAATGCTGGTAGGATTCGGTCGCACCCGTCAAACCTCAAGCGAGAGTATTTATCAAGTAGTCATCGAATACCTAGACGAGCAAGCTGGCAGATATGCCGCTAGAGCGGCCGTCCGCTTGTGTCAAAGTATTGTCGATAGTGGCACTTACCCGCCGACAGAATTAGAGCAAGACCTCAAAGATTTGCGAAATTACTGGGCAGATGCGGCATTAGGCCCCAGTACGGAAACCATAGTTAAAGAAGCTGAAGCCAGGGGAATTCCCTGGATGCCATTGAACGTTAGGGCAACAATCCAGCTAGGTTACGGTATCAAGCAGAAGCGAGTCCAAGCTACCTTGACCGATTATTCCGGCATTTTGGCAGTCGAGCTAGCTTGCGATAAAGAAGGAACCAAGCAAATTCTCAAAGATGCCGGAATTCCAGTCCCACAGGGTACGGTAATAAGATACCTCGACGAACTAGAAGACGCGATCGCTGATGTCGGAGGCTACCCGATTGCGATCAAACCCCTAGATGGCAACCACGGACGTGGCATTACCCTCAACATCAAGACCAGGGAAGCAGCCGAAGCCGCCTACGATGCCGCCAGTGCCGCCTCGAAAACTCGATCGGTGATTGTCGAACGGTATTACCAAGGGCGAGATCATCGAGTGTTAGTAATTAACGGCAAAGTCATCGCCGTCGCCGAACGGGTTCCCGCTAACGTCGTCGGAGATGGCAAATTAACTGTCGCTCAATTGGTGGAAAAAATTAATAGCGACCCCAATCGCGGCGAAGGACACGATAACGTTCTCACCAAAATCGAAGTCGATCGCACTAGTTGGCAACTCTTGGAACAACAAGGATATACTCTCGAAACCGTGTTGCCAGCGGGGGAAATTTGCTATCTCAAAGCCACTGCCAATCTCAGCACTGGGGGAATTGCCGTCGATCGCACCGATGAGGTTCATCCCGAAAACCTCTGGCTGTTTGCCCGCGCTGCCAAGATCGTCGGACTCGATATCGCTGGCATTGATGTCGTCACCCCAGATATTTCTAAACCTTTAAGACAAATTGGCGGGGCAGTGGTCGAGGTCAATGCCGCCCCCGGTTTTAGAATGCACGTAGCTCCCAGCCAAGGTTTGCCCCGCAACGTGGCCGCGCCAGTGCTGGATATGCTATTTCCGCCTGGAACTCCCAGTCAGATCCCGATCGTCGCTATTACTGGCACGAACGGCAAAACCACCACTACCCGACTGATCGCTCACATTTACAAACAAACTGGAGCGACAGTGGGATACACCACCACCGATGGCATTTACATTAGCGATTACTTGGTGGAAGCAGGCGATACCACTGGACCCCAAAGCGCTCAAACCATCTTGAAAGATCCGACGGTTGAGGTCGCAGTTCTGGAAACCGCACGCGGCGGGATCTTGCGATCGGGTCTGGCATTCGATCGCTGCGATGTCGGCGTAGTGTTAAATGTCGCTGCCGATCACTTGGGAATTGGCGATATCGATACGATCGAACAATTAGCCCACCTCAAGAGCGTACTGGCAGAAACGGTAATGAATACAGGCTACGCCGTTCTCAATGCCGACGATCCCTTGGTAGTAGCCATGGCCGAGCGCCTGAAATGCCAGGTGGCATACTTCTCGATGAATCCAGAAAGCGAGTTAGTCCAGCAACATACTCGCGCTGGTGGCTTAGCAGCAGTTTACGAAAACGGCTACTTGTCGATCGTCAAAGGAGATTGGACGATTCGCCTGGAACAGGCAGTCAACGTTCCCTTAACCATGGGAGGACGAGCGCCATTCGCGATCGCTAACGCCCTGGCTGCTAGTTTGGCAGCCTACGCCCAAGGGGTAGAAATCGAGCCGATTCGCTCGGCGTTGAGATCGTTTGAACCTTCAACCAGTCAAACTCCAGGGCGGATGAATTTATTCAATTTGGGCAGCTATCACGTCTTAGTAGATTACGCCCACAACCCCCACAGTTATGAAGCTGTAGGTGGCTTCGTCCGCAACTGGAAAACCGGGATCAAAATTGGGGTCATTGGCGCTCCGGGCGATCGCCGGAACGAAGACTTTATCGCTTTGGGCAAGCTATCTGCCAGCATCTTCGATCGCATTATCGTCAAAGAAGATGACGACACGCGGGGCAGAACCAGAGGCGAGGTAGCAGAGTTAATCTGTCAGGGCATTCGGCAAGCCATGCCAGATCGCCGCCACGAATCTATCTTGGACGAAAATCAAGCGATTCTCACGGCCCTAGATGAAGCGCCCGATGGCAGTTTGGTAGCGATCTTACCCGAAAGCATCAGTCGCGCTATTAATTCGATCGAAGCCCGCCGTCAATCCCTAGAGAACGGTCATAAACCAACGATGGGGTCAGAGTTAGCCGAAGCTAGCTGGAAATTGTCTTAATTCAAACTTGGGTAACTATAGTCAAGCCGCTTTCTCTTACGCGACCAGACTATATAGGGTTGAGGCGATCGCCTCTATCGGCAACACGAGATCGACCTTGCCCGTCTCAATGGCAGCCTTCGGCATCTTGAAACACGCAGAGGTGGCCTCATCTTGAGCGATTACCACACCGCCATATTTCTTGATGGCAAGACTCCCTAGCGCCCCATCGCTGTTTGCACCCGTCAAGACCACCGCGATCGCTCTCGATCTGTAGTTCTTGGCTACCGATCTAAATAGCACGTCAGCAGCGGGACGAGAAAAGTTCGCTTTGGCTGCATCTGAAAAGGCCAGCGTCCCTTCTGGCTCGACCAGCAGGTGTTTATCTGGAACGGCAACATAAACTATTCCCGGACGGATCGGTTCGCCTGCTATGGCTGCTTTAACCTCAAGAGCGGTGCAACGGTTTAGAAGTTCGGGCAGATAGCTAGGATATAGAGAACTCATGTGCTGAACCAGAACAATTGCGGCGGGAAACTCTGCTGGTAGGGCAGATAAAACCGTGCTAACTGCTTTCAATCCACCGCTAGAAGAGGCGATCGCAACCAGGTGATAGGCAACGTTGGGAAAGTGAACGAGAATTTCGGGACTCTGTTTCTGGGTCTTAGCTTGATTCTTGCCGGGGTCTTGCGTTTGTAACATTGGAGCGCCAGGGGGCCACCTTATGAAGTTTCGTCAACGGAATAAGCGGGAGTCCCTACGCTCAGCGCCAGCGGCTAGTGACGGTCTAGCGCGTCCGACGTAGGTACGGAGTCGGACAATAATTCATCTTCGCAACACAGATTCCTGTACTGCGCTGGAGTAATTCGAGTTTTGACAAAGCATACTGTCCGATTTGCTTCCAATTGTGGTCATAGACGCTAACATTTTTACTTTTCTCGCTATTAGTAAATCCACCAATCCAACCCGTGATAACTGTTCCAGACTTAGAAGCTTTTACTAAATCCCCAGAGCGGAACCCAAACGGGGTTACAGTTCCACCTTTACGCTTCCGCATTCCACCCGTATCTGGATTCTCAAAATGCAACTGCCGACGATAAATATGGGGACGAGAAATAACTCGAAATGGTGACGAAGTAACCTCGACTTGTCCCACCCAATGATGACCTCTAGTATTGGCGGTATGGAATTGCTCGAAACTCATAAAGTGGCTGGCGGCTAAAGCAATGCCATCATTGGCGTGAGTCTCAGGAGATTGCTTAGACTTGTCAGTTTTATCCTTGGCTAATCCAAGTTGTTGCCTGAGAATAGATGTTTGCCAACCGTATTGAGTTGTGGTCGGTCGCAAATTTTCCAACCATTGCAGCATGATTTTTTGTCCGACCATAGCAGGCGAAAAACCTTTGCCTTTGCCGTTTTCTGTTCTCGCCTTGATAACTTCGTAGCGAATATGAGAAATCGGAAAGAGCTTGAGTAATTCTTTGACTACCCGCAGTTCCAATTGCTTGTTAGCTCGAATTGATGGGGGTAATTTACCCTGTCTGCGGTTCGAGAATCGCTTCTGGCGGTGTGCGCGAGATTTAAAAGCTACTTTTCGATTGATTCTTCTGCCGCGTCGAGTTCGCCTCAACTGACGGCGACTACTCATCTTTTTGGTTATTGACTTAAAAGGCAAAATTAGATGAGCCGTAAACAGCGTTGCTTTACTGGTTTGTACGCCGATACCTGTAAAGAGCTTGCCAGGATCGATACCGACAACCATGTCTTGAGTTTTACGTCCCGATGGTTCAGCAACCAATTGAATGCAGAAAACCTTGAGGTCATTATGCACGATTACGGCTTTGCCATCCTTTAGCCATCGTCTCGCGCGACTGGGCTTAGTTGGCATTACTGGCGTACCATCTGGATTGAGAACTGAAACTCGCATTTTTAGTCGGGTAAGGTTCGAGCGTCACCGCTCTCCCCTCCCCTAAGAACCGGACTTGACGGTTTCCTATCATCCGGCTCAAGCCTTATTTCGAGCAAGAAACTTGGATTTTGAATGTTCCTGTTTGTGGCACGCTTTGTGCAAATGCTGTAGGTTTTCGATGTCGTTTCGTCCGCCTTGAGCCACAGGAACTATATGATGGGTTTCTATTTCCTCATTATTGAATAGTGGGTCGCCACAGATGGGACATTTCCAGCCTTGGTTTTGAGCAATTTTATAGTTGCGCGAGTTGCGTTCCCAATAGCTCTTTCCGTGTTTGTGGTGCCGTTTTTCCCAGTATTCTTTGAGTGAGGGGTCATCCGGTGACGCTTTCCCTTTGACCTTTACATGGCGTTCGATGGGTGTGTACGCTATTGGGTAGAGAGTTAAGTCTCTATCTTTCCCTTGGCGGTCTGTGATTGTGGCACAGAATGTCCATTTATTGCCATTTATGGTTTTAAAGTAACGTTTCCGCACCCATTTTGAGTTTTTGTTGGGGTGTCTACGCTTTGCCCAACGCCAAAGGTATTGCCACAGTCTGTATGAGATGTAGCCAAAGGTTTCTTTACTGACCACCCCCTTGTAGTAGTTAGCAAAACCTCGCAGAATTGGATTTAGTTTTCTGATTAGTTCTTCTTGTTCTTTTCCATTTAGTTCTCTTGTTTCTTTCCCTATCCGTTTGCAAAAGTCCAGGACTTTCTTTTTGGATGGTTTGATTAAGAGTTTACCATTGTAATGGCGGTGGTTGAATCCAAGAAAGTCAAAACCATCTTCCATTGACGTGATTAACGTCTTTTCTGCGTTGAGTTCAAGTCCTCTATTTGATAGCCATTGCTGAATCTGGATTTGGGCTTTTTCGAGACTTCCTTTGTCCCTAGCTGTGACGATAAAGTCATCGGCATACCTAACCACACCAAGTTTTGAATTGGTGGATTTTATGTAAGTTTCTAATCCGTGCAATCCTATATTGGCGAGTAGGGGTGAACACACCCCGCCCTGTGGTGTTCCCGTCTCTGTATGGTTGTATTTCCCTTCAAAGATGAACCCAGCTTTAAGCCATCCTTTGATTAGCTCTTTCTTGGGGAAGTTGTCTAATTGTTTAAGGATGGATTCATGAGCAATGTTATCAAAGAAGCCTTTAATGTCAGCTTCTAGAACCCATGTGTGTCCGCCAGCTATACCGGAGTTTAGCTTGTTATAGCTTTGTCCGATTGCGTCTTGACAACTCTTGCCAGGTCGGAACCCATAGGAATTGGGTTCAAACACAGCTTCCCATTCTGGTTCTAGTGAGTTGACTATTATTGTCTGTTCGATTCTGTCACGCACGGTTGGGATGCCGAGCGGTCGTTTCTTACCGTTGGCTTTGGGAATCATTACTCGTTTTGCGGGGTTTTGATTTCCGCCGCTCCAGTTGTTTACCAGTTTCACTCGTGCTTCTGGGGTATTGACAATCTCTTTGTCAATTCCTGCCGTCTGCTTTCCTTTATTGGTCTGGGTGATTTTCCGAACCGATAATAATAGGTTGGCGTAGCTTCTTTGCATTAACTTTTGGAGGTTTCTTAACTTCCGCCAGTTACCAAGTTTTCTTGCGAGAAAGATTCTCTGACGTAGATTCTTAACCGCTTTGTTGATTTGTCGCCAATTAATCTGACTCCAATCTTCTAGCGGTTTCTTTAGTCCGTTTGTTGTATTTGCATACACCATCTAACTTGTCCTTAGATTAAGTTTCTTTTATCTAGTCTCTTTCTCATAAGACCCAGAGTAAGTCTGCTATTCCTTTCGGTCGGGGGCAAATCTTGAACCCCTATTCCATCTATTACAGACGGACATTCGCTTTTTACTCCATCCTTTACCCTCCAAAGAGTTCGGCATTCCTTACGGTTTGCTTACTTAAGGCTTCGACCTTCCTTAAGACTCTGTAGGGCTTACCCTGTTGTGTCGTTTAGTCGTTATTCCCTTTTAGGTGTCATCTTTCCTGCGGCAGGGTTTATATTCACACTTTTTAACGATATCTCAACGTTAAAACTATCTGCTTTGCCTTTTGGCTAGAGCCTTTCAGCCTTTTGGCTCTTTTAAGGATAACGCAGTTTAATTGATGATTCATTTGTATTCACCATGAGGTTGTTCCCTCTTGCTCCTGACCAGATAAGGCTTCCAGCTTTGGCTACTTTCGGGGTCTGCATTCCGGTTGTTTCGTTACCTACTTGACCGTGACCGGACTCCATTGAGTCTTTTCCGTGAGGGTAGTGGGTGTGAAACCACTAGGGAAGTCGGCTTCCCTTTCTAAACGACCATTTCAGGTCGCGCGAGATAATCCTTATTGCTAAGTTGAAAGTCGCTTTGCCCACTACTAACAAAATGTCCTTTCCGCAAGCGCCTGATGTCAGCAGGCTTAGAGGTAATCCGAGCTAGCGAAACACTCGGAAGTCTGTATCAGTTAGTAGCTAGCGTGGGCATTAGTCATGAGTTACCCTTACACCCCGACCGATGCAAGCCCCTAGCTCAGCCGGAGGCGGCTAGGGGTTCATGACCGGAAATGTACTTTGCCGTACAACTTAATTATCTTAATAATTTGTACGTTAGCGTACACCTTTAGCTTACAAAACGATCGCTCTGAAGTTGGATGTTTGGAAGCGAGCGTCGATTTTAGATCGAAGCAAGACACGTTGCATGGTTCGGCCCTTCGCAGAGCTACGGGCAAGCAAGCTCGACTTTGACAAGCTCAGCCATCCCAACAACAACGTCTCTACATTCTGAACTCCTGTCAACGATGTCCGAGCCACGAATCTCGCCGCCAACTAAAAATCAGCTTCTAGCGGCACTGCCTAACGAAGAATACGAACGGCTGTTACCCAATCTCGAACCCGTCTCGCTAGAGTTAAAGAAACGCCTCTATACATCCGATAAACCGATTGAGTACGTTTATTTCGTGGAAACGGGTGTCGTTTCGCTGCTGGCGTTGTTAGAAACGGGCAAACCGATCGAGATCGCCACCGTGGGCAATGAGGGCATGGTGGGACTCTCTGTCTTCTTAGAAGTCGATCGAGTTCCCGGAGAAGCCTTCGTGCAAATTCCCGGCCTGGCTTTGCGAATGCAGGCAGAAATCTTCAAACAAAAAGTCGTTCCTGGTAGCGTACTGTATCGATTGTTGCAACGCTATACCCAAGGTATGTTCAATACTATTGCCCAGACGGCTGTTTGCAATCGCGTGCATTCGATCGAAGAGCGTTTCTGCCGCTGGATTTTGATGACCCACGATCGCGTCGAGGGCGATGAATTTCCCCTGACTCACGAGTTTCTCTCCCAAATGCTAGGAGTACGCCGCGCTAGCGTCAGCGAGGCAGCGGCTGCCCTGCAAAGGGCAGAACTAATCCGGTACAAGCAGGGCAAAATGACAATTTTAGACCGAGCGGGTTTGGAAGAAACTGCCTGCGAATGTTATACCATTATCCGGCGAGAATACGAGCGGCTGCTAGGTCAGTCAAAGGGTTAGCAAGCTATTTCAATTTGCTCTGGGAATAACTGGGAGAGGGGAACCGAATATATCTAACAATTCGATCTAATAACAGGAGGAGTGGATGGAGAATTCAGAAATGACTAAAACTCTTTTAGCGGCTAAGAAACAAAAGGGATTAAGCTTTGCCGACCTAGAAAAACTTCTGGAACGAGATGAAATCTGGATTGCGGCGGTAATCTATCGTCAAGCTAGTGCTTCTGAAGAAGAGGCAACTAAATTAATTGACGCTTTAGGATTGGGAAGAGCTTATGTGGAAGAACTGACAAAATTTCCGGTTAAAGGATTGGGTCCTGTGGTGCCGACCGATCCGCTAGTCTATCGTTTCTATGAAATTATGCAGGTATATGGAATGCCTATCAAAGAGGTAATTCAGGAAAAGTTTGGCGATGGCATTATGAGCGCGATCGATTTTACTTTAGACGTGGAGAAGGAAGAAGATCCTAAAGGCGATCGGGTTAAAGTGATTATGTCTGGCAAGTTCTTACCCTATAAGAAATGGTGAGTTGTCATTCAGAAGAATACACGAGTTTAGAAGTTCCGAATAAAATACTACTCTATCGCCAGCTAATTCTTTTGAAGTCAATTTCTAATCTAACAAGAAATAATTCATCGCTAAGCCTATGCCCATACTGGAGAGAGAGAAAAAGGCTAAGGTCCAAAATGCTTGTTTTTGACTGAAGCCAGCTATTTGTAGATCTAGCCTGAATAGTAAAGACGCTACCAGTAGCACCAAAAAATGAACAGTAACCGGCCACCAGGCTAGCAAACAAACAAAAGCAAAAGAGCCGATGAAGATGGTGATAAAAGCTGCCCGATCTGTATTCAGCGGACTTACTAGAAAAATGTCAATGCTCCTGACGGGAGATGCCAAAGCTAAAACCATGACTAGGATGACAACAACGACGATCGCCCAGGTTTGCCATAACCAGGTATACAATATCCACCCAAAAGTCACATAGGTAAATATTAATAGCAGCAAAGAAGTCAATGGCACTTTTTTCACAATTTTTCTGGTAACGCTTTGCTATTAAGTCCAAGACAAACTTAACCCCAGCCCCTTATACTATTTTGCTAAATACCTGCTACACATGAATTCTTTGTAGGGGCGCAATGCATTGCGCCCCTACTCTCTCAAAAAAATAATTCCCCCCAGCACCATAGCTGTAGGGGAATCGAAGGATAGATCGCTAAGGACGAAATCAAGACAGGGCTTGAATAAGATAATCGAAGTAGGGAGTTGCAGCGGCTGCGTCTTCATCAGAGAGTACATCCAGCGCGGCTTTTTTCAAACAACGAATCGATTCAGCCATGCCTGGCACGGGAACGCCCAAGGAGTTGTACATTTCCCGCGCGCCGATTACGCCAATGGTTTCAATTGGCTCTTGATTGCCTGCTAAAAGACCGTAGGTGATCAACCGCAAGTACCAACCGTAATCGCGCAAGCATAGAGCGCGTTGGCGAGCACCATTGGCGTTACCTCCAGGGGCAATAAAGTCAGGGCGTTTTTGCCAAAGCTCTTTACTAGCTACTTCAACAATTTTTTTCTCACCTTCGGATAAAGTAGCGGCGATCCGCATCCTTTGTTCGCCAGTTGCAAAAAAATCTTTGATGCTATTGAGTTCGCCACTGCTGGGATATCGCAGTTCGTCGTCTGCTTTGAGAATAAGTTGGCTAACTACACTCATACTATTGATTAACTCAGGTAATATCTGTAGTTTACCGACTTTCTGGGACAGAAAGGAAGAGGGGGGGAGATGGGGAGATGGGGAGATGGGGAGATGAGGTGATGGGGTGATGGGGTGATGGGGTGATGGGGTGATGGGGTGATGGGGTGATGGGGTGATGGGGCAGGGGGAAAATTAATTACTTACAACCGATCGCTAGCAATCAATGATGAACGACGAACAATTAACGCTTAAGCAATCTCGGTGGCGGCAGGGTGAATTAGTTGAAATTACGATCGCAGATCTTAATGATGCTGGCGAGGGGGTCGGCCGATGGGAAAATCGAGTAGTGTTCGTCCCAGATACGGTTGCGGGCGATCGCGTTTTGGTGCGGTTAATTCGAGTCAAACCAGATTATGCTTACGGTAAGCTAGAGCGACTTTTGGAAGCATCAAGTTATCGCGATCGCCCCAGTTGTATAGTGGCGGATAAGTGCGGTGGCTGTCAGTGGCAGCATATTAGTTACGAATACCAGCTTGCAGCTAAGCGCCAGCAGATAATTCAAGCTTTAGAACGGATTGGAGGATTCAGTCAACCCCCTGTAGCTCCCGTATTGGCAGCAGCACAGCCCTTACACTATCGCAACAAAGCCACCTATCCTCTAGGCAGGAGCGCTACAGGTCAAGTCCAGGCAGGTTACTACCAAAAAGGCTCCCATCAGCTAATTAATCTCAACCAGTGCCCCGTACAAGATTCCCGTCTCAATCCCCTGCTAGCAGAAGTGAAACGGGATATTCAACGGCTAGGCTGGCAGATATATGACGAGAAACGTCATCAAGGGCAGGTGCGTCATTTATCCCTGCGGATCGGGCGGCGAACTGGCGAGATGTTGCTGACGTTGGTAGTTACCGATGGGACTTTACCCGAAATTGCGATTCAAGCCCAGCAATGGCTCGATCGCTATCCTCAATTAGTGGGGGTGGCTCTAAATTACAACCCCAAGCGTACAAATGCGATTTTTGGGGACCGAACTCGTTGCGTAGCGGGGAAAACTTACCTGCACGAAGAATTTGCCAATTTGCAATTTCAGTTGCGTCCGGAGACATTTTTTCAGGTCTACACCGAACAAGCTGAGGCCCTGTTAGAGGTAATTATCGATCGCCTGTTTCTGCAAGGAAATGAGATTTTACTCGATGCTTACTGCGGCATCGGCACTTTTACTCTGCCGCTGGCGCTGCGCGTTCGAGAAGCAATCGGGTTAGAGGTGCAAGCAACATCTGTGGAGCTAGCACGAGCCAATGCTCGACTCAATCAAATAAATAACGTCAGATTTGAAGTGGGAGCCGTGGAAAAATTACTGCCTCAGCTAGATGTCAAGCCAGATATCGCGTTGCTAGATCCGCCCCGTCAAGGATGCGATCGCGCCGTTTTAGAAAGCTTGTTACAAATTCAACCTCAGCGAATCGTCTACATTAGTTGCAAACCAGCCACTCTAGCACGAGATTTAAAAATATTATGCGGTTCGGATAACTACCAACTAAACTACGTACAACCCGCTGATTTCTTTCCTCAAACTGCCCACGTCGAATGTGCAGCATTTCTGTCTGCTAACTGATGTCTCTCGGCAAAATCAAAATTGTATAGCCTTTCTAAATGACTTGTGGGATAGCCCTCTGGGCTGTCCCCATGCCAAATTCGTCGATAATTTTGATAAATTATCGACGAATTCGGTCTGCACCCTGTTCAACAGGTAGGGGCGCAATGCATTGCGCCCCTACAGTATGCGTTGCAACAAAAAAGCAAAATGGTATCAGTTAAGAATTGCTAAATAAATAAAAACTGTTCTAGCTCCGAACTCAACTTTAAAACTTCTACCCCGTTTTCTTCTTCAATCAAGTACGCTGGATTTTCTGGAGAGCCAAAGCGGGTAACTTGATTCCCTCTGATGCTGATTGTCACTTGAGTAGTGTAAATCTTTTTTATTTTCCCCTCACTGATACCATTCCACCACTTCCAGGTTACTTTTGCACCTTGGCTTGCGATCGCGTTCATGAGAGTACCTCTTGAAAAAAATAATTTGGTCGATCGAGTCTATGTTTACTGTCTTAGAACTCAGCTAAGAGAAGATAGTATTTAAGGAAATTATCTGGCTTTTAAGGCGAGCATAGAACCTGCCAGATATCTTCTCAAAGCTGTTATTCTAAACATATTTGCATCTGCTAAACGAAAACATTTTGCTTTAACAAGTCGCGAATGACATTATCTTTTACCATCAACAATCGCGATACTTCTAATAGCATATCTGCCAACTGATCTCGATTTAAATCGTCAGTCGATTGTTCGATCAGTCTCATTTGAAACTGCTGTTCTAAAGTTAATTCAAAAATTTCAGGATTCATATTCACTCCTTGAGTTTAACGAACGTGTCCGGCTCTTAGCAGTTGGCTCTGAGTCCAATAAGCACATACTAAGCTCAAAGATTGTTAAGTTTCCTCGCTCCTTGGTAATAAAATCATTCGGATTTTAAACTAGCAACCCTACTACTATTTGCTCGATCGACCTAGCTGTAAGGCATAGATCCGGTAAGAGCGCCCTTATCTCATCTCGACTTTCGCGAAGAAATAACAGCGATCGAATCGAATTAAATCAAAGATTACTTCTTAAGAAAGAGAAAGGAGAGCGGGCAATTTGACCTTTTGCTAGAGGAAACGAATCTTTTTTACCTGCTAGGCTGAGCCTCGTTAATAGTTTTAGTCGATTTATATCGGGGGAGCATTCCCATGAACCAAATTAGAAATTTCTTCAAATCCTTGCATCCAAAGCAATTTTTAGTTGCTTTGATGGCAGGGGTGTTACTTGTAGTCAGTACGGCTTGTAATAGCAATCCACCATCATCTGTAGCTGGTAAATCGGATATATATCAAACCAATCCCACAGCAGCGGTCAGGGATAAAAGCGGTCAGCCCGGTGGCGGCGGCGGAGCGAAAGGACAAGATTCTTACTACGAGCGCGCAGGCGGACCGGCCAGCAATATCGATCTCTATGACGACATCCAAAACAGAAAAGGGGGCGCAAATCAGTACAGCGATATCGACCCCCGGCGGGATACCAGCGGACTTAAAGCCCAAGTTCGCTCGAATATCGATCGCTCGCAAAATATCACCGGAAGCGACAACAACCCAATAGACACGGTGAAAGATACTCTGCGCGAGCGCTCCATTGGCGATCGAGCCAAAGATTTTGCTGAAGAAAAGAGCCGAGATCTGCAACAGTCTACTGAAGACTTCGTTCGTGGCACCGAACGGGGTTCTCGCAACCTGCAAAAGAACGTTGAAAACGCTACCAAGAACTTGGGAAAAGCGGCTGAAAGAACCGCCGACCGCGCTGGCGATCGCGTAGAACAAACAGCCAGGGCTGCCCAAAGAAATGTAGAAGCTCAAACTAGCAGGGGAAATCAATCCTAGTAATTTTCCACGCACATCTCTAGAAATTGCGATCGAGGGCAGGCTCCGATGCCTACCCCACAAGAATTTTTGGGATGTCTAATAAAGATCTCTAGTCATAAAACTTACAGGTAGGATACCTGCCCACAAGAATTATTGGAGATCTCTGATCGAGTGAATTACACCTCTTGTGGGATAGCCCTCTGGGCTGTCCCATTCCAGACAGCCCGAAATGGCATAAAGTTATGGACGAATTAGAATCAGCAAACAAAGTCGAGCGGACAGTTGGCGCTTTCCAAACCGAAGCAGAAGCCAAGAGCGCCTACGACGATTTGCAAATATCTGGCTTTCCGATCGAGGAAGTTTCTCTAGAGGCAGAAGAATTATCGATCGCACCGCCTCTAAGTTGGACTAAAGCCGGAAAGAGTGGCAAAGCCGGAGCGACTATAGGTGGATTAATCGGTTTGAATGCTGGCTTGCTGCTGGCAGCGGGGGCAGTTACTCTGGCCGACAGGCCCAGTACAATTCCCAGTTTTTCTCCCATATTAGTGCTGTTAGGTAGCATCATCGTCGGGGCGCTTGCCGGAGGACTAATCGGGGCGCTACAGGGGATGTCGATCCGCAAACCGCAGATGAGAAACCAGCAGTCGGTTCTACCCATTCATGCAGTTACGGTTACAGGCACGCCAGCCGAGGCCACGGCAGCCGAGGAAATTTTGCATTCCCATCAGGTAGAGACGTAGCACTGCTACGTCTGCCAGACCAGTCATGTCGAAAGGCGATTAATGAGAATTGGTATGAGTTGGTTAGAAAGGATATCTGCGCTTCCCGAACGGGGGAACGAGCCGCCCAGCAATGAAGAACAAATGAGTCCGGGACTGACGGGACAGTACGACTGGGAGTTGCGAGAAAAAGCCGGACAGCATATGCCGCCACCGCCCCCAGAAGCAATGGGAGTAGAGGGCGAATACGATCCTAGCGGTTTGGCCAAGCGGGTAGCAGCAGCGCTCGATGGCGATCCGATCGTCGAGGATCTAGAAACTGTAGAGATCGTCCAAATCGGTAAGGCGATCGTATTTAAAGGACGAGTGCCAGAGCCAGGAATACTAGAACGCCTGGTAGAAATTGCCAGTCAAGTGGATGGCACTGCTGAAGTCGATACTCACGAAGTAATTGTAGAAGGAGATGAAAATGTTCGCACTCCACGCGATCGCTAAACGGCAGTATTTCGGGGCGATTTACACTCCGCCCGAACCCGTACCGCCATCACCAACGCCCGAACCCGTGCCGCCGCCACCTATACCGGAACCCGCACCGCCACCACCTGCACCCGTTCCACCACCGCCACCTCAGCCCTCGCCGGGTCCAGTGATGCAAACTCGCTTGAAAGAAGTAAAGACGCGCCATGGCGCGTCTCTACAGTAATTATGGGCAGCAGAAAACAGCGTCAAAACGCATGGAAAAAGGAAATTGACGACCTGATTCGGGGGGCTTGTGGCGGTTTTTTATTTGGCATTCCCTTGCTCTACACGATGGAAGTTTGGTGGATCGGCTCGTCTGTAACGCCTTTAATTATGGCAGTGGCGCTCGTCCTGACTTTTATCGTCGTTTTTCTGTTGAACAAAACCGAAGGTTTTCGCAAAAGCGGTCAAAATGGCAGACCCTATGAGGCAGTAACGGATACTGTAGAAGCCATGGCGATCGGGATTGTCTGTTCGACTTTAATATTGCTAGTGCTGCGAGAGTTAACCTTTGACACTGCTCTCAAGGAAGCTGTAGGTAAAATCGTATTTGAAAGCGTACCTTTCACGCTAGGCGTAGCACTAGCTAATAAGTTTCTCCAAGGCACTCGTACCTCTTCATCGAATTCCGAATCGTCAGAAAGTAAACCCCACCAGCGGCAAAAAAATGGCGAGTTGAACGATACTTTATCAGATATTGGAGCTACTTTAATTGGGGCTACATTTATTGCCTTTAATATTGCTCCAACCGATGAAGTGTCGATGTTGGCAGCAGCAGTTTCACCCCCTTGGTTATTAGCAACTCTAGTCGCTTCTTTGTTAATTTCTTACGGGATTGTCTTTGCAGCAGGCTTTTCCGACCAAAAAAAGCGTCGCCAACAACGAGGAATTTTTCAACGACCTTGGAGTGAAACTATTTTTGCCTATCTGGTGTCATTAGTAGCGGCAGCAATGATGCTTTTATTTTTTCAGCAATTAAGGTTTAACGATCCGTGGACGATGTGGTTAGACCACGCTTTAATCTTAGGATTACCCGCTAGTATTGGTGGGGCGGCTGGGAGGTTGGCAGTATAAGTCAGAAGTCAGAAGTCAGAAGTCAGAAGTCAGAAGTCAGAAAATATTTTTATCGTGTCTGTCGGCTTTGAATTGATGGCGGGTTAAACTATGAATATTGATAAAAAAGAGGATAATTTTTCTAATGATACTGAAGAAAGACCGCCGCGATCGCCTGCTGAATGGATAACCTTTGGGATTTCTTTAGTAATTTTAGCAACTGTTATTGGTGCGATCGGCTATACGTGGGTCGAACGAAACCGACAAGAGCAAGACCCAGTTTTATCAGTTATTAGCAATAAAAACTCGATCCGCGAAGTTAACGACCAATTCTACATTCCTTTTGAAGTTACCAATGACGGTGCAGAAACTGCCGAATCGGTGCAAGTTTTAGCCGAATTGGAAATTGATGGCAAAGTCGTAGAAAGTGGAGAGCAACAGGTTGATTTTTTGTCTAAGGGAGAACGAGAAGAGGGCGCTTTTATTTTTAGTCGCAATCCACGCTCTGGAAAACTAACTATCCGAATTGCTAGTTATAAAAAATCCTGAAAATTATAAGCGATCGGGGGTTAGGTTTCTTTGAAATAAAGAGAAGATTTATATAAAACTTGTTCTTGATGCGTCAGCAACGTGCAATCAGACAGGGGATAAGCAACGCAGGTAACTGTGTAACCAGCCTCAATTTCTGAGGGTTGCAGAAACTTTTGTTCGCTTTGCTCTACTCGGCCGCTGACTAATTTGGCAACACAGGCAGAACATTCCCCTTGCTGACAGGCAGAAGGTAAACGGATGCCTGCCTCTTCAGCCAAATCGAGGATGTATTCATTATCTGGTACTAGAATAGTGCGATCGAGGTCGATCGCCGGATTCATCAATCTAACTCGATAAACTGCCATTTCTCACTTCGGTTCGATCGCGTCAGTTTTTAGAACGAATCGATAAATTCATCGAAAGTTGGATAGTAGTAGCGATCGCCTCTGAGGTTCCAGGTACGCTGGCGCTAGTTTCGGTATTAGAGTTGAGCGCTAAATTAGCACTAATTGGTAAGAGTTTATCTAAGCGAATTCTCATTTTTCCCTGCCCCTGAGAATTTAAAGATTTTAAAGTGACGTTAGCTGTAGTTCCCAATCCTGGAAAAGTAAGCTGTTGTTCGTCTGCTTTTTGTTCGATCGCTACATCGAGGTTAGCCACGTTATCTTGAATGCTGGTTAACTTAAAAGTCGCAATTTGAGTTAAATTAATGCCGTTAATACTTAACGTCGTCGTTCCCCGCCACTTAGCCCCCGCTCCTATCGGTTCGGCTGGTAGGGGAAAAGATAATTGATTTATAGAACTAGAGAATTGGTCGAGCATTTGTTTGGTTGTCGGATCGACTCCTGCTGGCAGCACAAAATTAGCCGATTTAGGCTTGCCTTGACGATCGACGACAAAATCGCCTTTAACCCCAGCGAGTTTTTTCATTTGCGATCGCATTACTCCCACTAATTCTGGAGGTACGCCCTCATCTGCTAGTACCTGAACGTCTGAGTAACTAAATTGGGCGTGAATATCGCCGTTATCGTCAACCTTAGTCGTACTCATATCAGTGGTAATCACGTTAGTCGGAACTTTCACTTTGACAAGCTGACTGCCACCCAAAGACATTCCCATTTCCATGTTAAGAATCATCACGGCGGTTTCGCGATCGTTTACTCTCGGTTGAAAGCGCAATTCTTGTCTGGGTTCGACTCCAGGATCGAGCAGTTCTACTTGAGTTTGAATTGGTGGATTTGGAGCCGCTGGGGCAGTAGGTGTAGAGTTATTAGCTGGCCGGTTGCCCTCAGACTGCGCTAATACTATGGGAGGGCGGGCGATCGCTGATGTTGTTAGAGGTTTAACGCCCCAACCAACAGCCAGCAATAATACAGAGCTAACGAACAACTTTTTTTTCATGGAATTATCTAAATCCTATTTATAGAACAATTAAAGCAAATCTCAGATTGTCTCGGTATATAACGAAGCAAGCATCCCTATACGCTACCCTGTATACATGAGTTTCACAAGGCTCGCTACACGCAGCTTGTTCTCATTCGGTTTTTCCTCGATCGAGGCTGGCCCTCATCCTCCAGCCCCTTCTCCCACCTCACCCTAGTCTTGAATGCCGCCAAGGGGAAACCATTGGGGATTAGTGATGTCCAACTCTGGAGCCGTCCACCGGAGCGTCTAGACAAGCAAACCCGACGGTACAAAGGAGAAGCTGATATTTATCAAGAATGGCTGAGGATTCCCCAGCGTCGCACCCATCTGCTGATTGGTGCTGGTCGAGATCGTTGCCTGGTGGGCAGCAGCCCAACGTTGTTTGTCTACCTCAACGACCACAACATCTGAGCGGCACAGACTATCCCCTGTCCATTGGTGGTTGCTGACTACCCATCCGATAGTGTGCCTGAAACCAGCCTTACAAGTGATTGGCTGCTTTGGGTTGGCGTTGGCGCATCGAACAACTCTTTGCCACCCTCAAGCAAGGCGGGTTAAACTTGGAAGCCACCCAACTCGAATCGGGCAAAGCGATTCAACGTCTATGTCTGTTAGCTCTCTCGGCTGCCGTGCGCGTCCTTCAGTGGCATCAAGGACAGCAAGATCGTACCCAAGATGCCAGCCTCGTCTTTTCCGAGGCACAGCAGGAGTGTTTGAGTCAGATCGCTCCTACACTCAACGGTCGTACTGTTAAACAACACAACCCTCATCCACCTCTGACCTTGGCTTGTACCACTTGGCTGATTGCTCGTTTAGGAGGCTGGTCAGGATTGGCCCGCCAACGCCCTCCAGAAATCAGCACTCTCTTCCATGGGCTAAGGTCTAATAACTAAAACCTGACCACTACTTTGCCACAATTTTGCCCGTCGAGCAGATATTTAACCGCAGTAGGAATGGATTCTATCCCGTTAAATTGAGTTGGATCGATCGCCACTTGGAGTTTACTAGAATAGAAGAGGTTTAATAGCCGATCGCGTGCTTCAGCCGCGTATTCTTGATAGTGAGGCATGAGAAAACCGCGTACAGAAGCAGCTTTCCAAAATAGTTGGTGATAAAGGCGAGGTTGGGCGATTTCTTCTGCACTTTTGCCATATTCGGAAATAAAGCCAACCACCACTAAACGCCCTCGAATTGATAAGTTTTCGACAGCAGCATCAAAAACTTGCTTGCCGACGCAATCGAACACTAAGTTAATGCCATGGGGATATTCACTTTTGAGAACTCGATCGAGATTTTCGGTGCGGTAGTTGATAATGCGATCGCAGCCTAATTTTTTCAGCAACTCTGCTTTCTTTTCGGAACCGCAAGTACCAATTACATGATTGCCTGCTAACTTTGCTAATTGCACGGCAATATGGCCCGTTCCGCCCGCTGCTGCTGTCACCAAGACCACTTCATTAGTTTTCATCTCCCCGACTCGTTCTAATGCCACTAAGGCCGATATCCCCGTAGGCATTAAGGTTAAGACTTCTGGTGTGGCTTGGCGCACTTTGATGGCGAGTTTGGCATCGATAACTTGATATTCGCGATAACCTCCACCTCGTGCGGTAGTGACAACCGCATCGCCAACTCGAACATCTCGAACGTCTGCTCCCACAGCTATAACTTCGCCAACAGCTTCTACCCCCAAATCGAAAGGAGGAGTTAAGTTCACATAAGGAACTTTACCTCGACAAAGTAAGGTATCAAAACCGCTGTTGATGCCAGCAAATTTATTTTTAATTAAAATGCGATCGGCAGTCGGTTGTTCTAGAGGAACTTCGACAATTTCAACGGCAGAACGAAAATCTTCGCCAAATTGCTTGGCAATTAATTTTTTGTAGGTTTTGGGGTGTGCTTGCAAATCTTATTTTTCTCTTAAAATGTGGCGTTGGGTTTCGCTACTGCTCTACGCAACCTACTAAATCTATAATTATTTTTGAGAAATTAATGCGAATATGACAAAACTGTACCTAGCTTGGACAAATCGCGATCGATCCGGACAAAAAATAAACTTCCGTCGTCCGTTCTATGCCAAGGAACGGTCACAAAGCTGGGACAATAGCCAAAGCAATCTTTGCCAAAACGATAATTTCCTATGTCACAATATCCAACTAAGCCATAAGCTTCTTCATTATATGATTGAATCATGGAATATTTACTGTCATAATGTGGTAAAATAGCCAGCAACCATACGCCACCACCGTTAGCATCTCTCCGTAAATACTTCTTTTTTGCTACTTCAAATTGTACTGTATCTGTTTGATTCCAAGGCTGCAATTTGCTATCTAACGCTGGAATGAATTCATCTAACCTAGCATTGGGATGATTATTTGAGGCATTTTTATACTTAATAAAACCGTTCTCCATCCACAGTATTTCAACTGCTTCATTACCTATAACTTGCCAATCACCAAGTTTCACTCCTGCGGGAATAAAAGAATAGCAATGCTTATTTAATTGCCATTCACCAATTTGAATGGCACCAGAAAGGATAAAAATCTCTAGATCGGCAGTAAAGAAACCAGACGGCGCTTCAAACTGAGGTGGTAAAACGACTCTTGAAGTGGATGCACCGCAGTCGTGCCATGTTAGCAATCTACGGCTTCCAAATAATATATCATCGGGCATTCCACCGATTCGCCACCCTTTTTCTTCTGGTACTGTATTGGTGTCGAAGAACTGGTATTGACGAGGTATATATTCTGGGGAAATAGCTGTACTTCTTCCCGATAAATTCATCCGCCCTCTACCATCTCCACCCCAATCTTCTTTAACAGCAGATACGTTTAAAAAGTCTTCAGTATCTTTTTGAATAACAGAATTATCTATATTTTTCATAAACTTAAGACTTAGGTACTTAAAAAACCTTCCCAAACTCCAAACTCCGTTGGCGCAGACTGTCCGCAGGACATACTCCGAACTCTGAACTCCGGTTAGTTACTTTATCGCATCCTTTCTTCTTGAATTAAAGTGCGGCGATCGATCTGGTTATCTTTAAACCAATGCCAGGTACGAGCGCGATAATTATTGCAGGGGCTAATTTGAATCATTTCGTATAAGTAGCTTGCTGGCATTCCCTTATAGGAAAAGTACAAAATAACTGTGGCATCGTCTACTTCCCAGGCTTTGCCATCGATCCGTTCCGTGTCAAACCACAAAACCTTATCTCGATAAATTCCCGGAAACTCGTGTTCTTCTTTCTTACCATCCGGCCAAGTGTAGCGATTAGTTTGGTAATAGGAAAAAGCCCCATCTGGGGGGAATTCGCAGGTTAAATGAGATTGATGGCGATCGAGGATATTTCCTTGGAGATCGACTAACGTGTACGTACCGATCCAATCTCCTTCATGGCGGGTGAGAACGGGCATTTCTGCTCGAATCGAAGTCACGATCGTACTCCTGCTATTTACAGCGTTTTGGCAATAACTATCTAAACCCCATCATACTGTCAAGAAATCTGGTTGTGCTAAAACTTACACATTATTTTAGATATTCCCCTTATCGAGCAACAATCTGAAGAGGCGATCGCGTTACTCAAAAAATTTATTTAGACACACCAATAGAGGGAACATTTTGCAATAACATACGATCGCTGACAATAGGCTGATAGTCTTCACTAGAAAATGGACTAAAATCGCTATTCCATCGTGCAGTCATATTACACAGCAATCGAAATTGAATTGGTGTTGGTGCTGGATTAACTCTTTCAACTTTAACGCAAACTGACTCAGGATTTTGTTTTAGAACCTCACAAATATCCGCTGCTAAGTATCGAGGACAATAGCCTAAATTATGACGTTGTTCGGTACGTAATAATAAAGCTTTTGAATCGAAAGGGTTCTGAAAATCCTGTGTCACATACAAACGGTCTTCTGGTTGTAAATGTTCGACCTGTTGGATAGAGCATTCTGGCATATATCTCAATCCATGTACGAAAAAATGAACATGATACAACCCATTACTATTACTTTCTGGACAAGAAAAAACTTCTAGAGTATCTGTCGCTTTGCGTCCTCCACTACGAGCTAGAATTGCAATCGGGTCGTCCTCATTTTGTGGGATATTTAACCCCTGAATGTAGTCTTGATAGTCTGGACGAGAAGGGCGCATTAAACGATTAGAAAATAGAGGAAAAAGTTCTGAAGATGTATAAACGCGCTCGAGATTTGGAAAAGAGTGTAATAGCTGAAAGTTAGACTCAGCTTGTGCCTTTTTTACACCGTGAGTGTAGACAAAATTATAATTTTGTCCATCGAAAGTCAATTGTCCAATGGGAAACCAATGACGAGTTTTTGAATCTTGCCAGGCTAAAAACAGCTTTTTCATAATAAGTTTTTACCAAATTCAAGCAATCTAGATTGATTAACTTTTAAGATTTCCTGAGCGAATTGGATTGCCATAGAAGAGATGCGATCGCCAGGAATTCGCTCGAACAGATCTAATGTATTATTAGCTGATATAGTTGCCAAACTACGGAGCCATATTTTCGCTGCTTTAGGATAGAGGTTTGCTGCTTCACAAAATGCGTCAAAAGTTTTTAGTGGTTGCTTATCTCCAACTTTAGCATACAAGCAGGATTTGCATTTATTAGCATAAGCTTCTACAGAAAAACTCCGATCTCTTGTCTTGAGTCTTTTTTCTCGTTGTTCGTCAGACTCGTTCCGTCCTAAACTAGAAGCATGGTCGTAAGTTGGTGCCAAATAGCTATTCCCTTCGAGATCGATAAACGCCCAATTTTCATGATGGCGATCGCTATTGCCAATCCAAGCATCTAAAAGCAAATAGCCAATAAAAGTATCTACGGCTGTTTCAATGCCTTCTAGAGGTTGCCAATTTATAGGTAGACCGACGGCAGAGCTTTCTAAGACATCGAAAATGTTATTGAGAGTGTGTTGGGCCTGAAGGGGTGACGAAATAGCCGAAAAAGCTTTAGCTGTAGAGCGTGTAGCATTTCGTGATAAAAAAAGATAGGTCTCTAATTGTCAACAAGACCTACCTCTTGAAAATGCTCCCTCAATTCTACCA
>JAHHHA010000043.1 GCA_019359615.1 Cyanosarcina radialis HA8281-LM2 | reverse complement strand
TGGTAGAATTGAGGGAGCATTTTCAAGAGGTAGGTCTTGTTGACAATTAGAGACCTATCTTTTTTTATCACGAAATGCTACACGCTCTACAGCTAAAGCTTTTTCGGCTATTTCGTCACCCCTTCAGCTTTACACCTTATTGCTAGTGAATGTTGGCTATTCTAGAACTGTACGATTTAAGACAAAGTTAGATTTACTAATCGCCAGTAAAATTTTGATAGTTATTTGGATTTCCGAAGAATTTGCAGATCGCAGTTGGCAGGTTTTTGAACATTTTAATGCCGATAAGCACTGGTCTTTCACAGACTGTAGTTCTTACGTGGTTATGAAGAATAAGGGTATTGCTGAAGCGTTTACCTTCGATCGCCATTTTTCGCAAATGGGCTTTATTTGTTATCCTAATTAACTTAAAAGAAAGCGCCGCAAGCAAACTCTGAGGTGAAGGATTCCCGATCGCAACTTGTCGGCGCTCTTACCATCTTCTAAGGTAGAATCGACTAGAGATTAGCGTTGTATAAAACTAAATGGCGCACCTCCTTGTTGCTGACGTAACTGGCGTAGCTTTTGCTTTTGTTCGGGAGTCAGGATACCAAATACCTGACTTTTTAACGATTTCATCTCCGCTTGTAGTTGTGTCTTTTGCTCGTCAGAAAGATTTAAAGACTGCATGACCTCTGGAGGAGTTTTTCCCGCTTGCCTAGCAGTTTCAAGAGCTTGACGTTGTTCGGGTGTTAGAATGCCATCAAGGCGAGCGCGAAAGCTAGCATGAATTGCTTTCAATTGCTCTTTTTGCGCTTCTGTAAGATCGATTCCAGGCGGAATGGGAACTCCATCTTCTTTTTGTATTTGTCCTGAAGGAAAAGGGGGTATTTGGGCTTGAGAAATGGGAACGCGAATACCCATAATTGTTGCAGTTAGCAGTAAAGCAGAAATTAGTTGTTTCACGATCGCTCCTATCGAGTTGTTTTTGTTTGTTCGTGAGGAACCTTTGTTCTACGATTTCATCCTAGAGATATTCCATAAAAAATACATGGTACTGAGGCTCTAATTTAGTTTGGTACTTTAGTCCTACCAGATCTGTATACAAATGGTACTTCAGCACCTAGCGATCGCTCAAAATTAGCTATAAACTGGAGAAAAACTGAATAAACATATAGTCTTAAATTAAGATGAAATCTCCGCTATTTAAAAATCATCCATTTTCTCTATTTTTATATCTAGAATGGCTACTATTATCTGTTTATTTATTGAGCGAGTTTCGCGTAGGAGCATTTTTTACCAAGCCGCCGTTTATCAGCGATGTAGATATCCAAAATCCTTGGTTACTATTTTTCACTATTATCGGCTTTGGAGCGCTCGGCTTGAGATTGCCTGCCGATCGAATATTAAATAAATTAGTTTATACAGCTTTAGAGTTATTTCTAATTTTGTTAGCTAGTGCGATCGCCGGAAAAGGAATTGGTTTTACTCCAATTCCATTACTTATTTTAGTTATTCGTAGCTGCTTAATATTTCAGTACCGCGAGAGGTTGTTGATTGCTGTAATTGTCTGGTTGTTGTTTATCTTAAGTTTAAATAATACAGTTGAATTTAATATCCAAGAAAAACCAGTTTTGCTCAGCAAAGAAAACGCTGAAATTGCGATCTTAAATTTAAAATCAACAGCCCGTATATTGTTTGGCTTTATATTAGTATTTGTATTATTGTTAGTTAATGCTTTAGTGGCAGAACGACAAAGCCGAAAAGAATTAGCTATAGCGCACGAACAATTAAAGAAGTATGCTTTGAGAATTGAAGATCGAGCAACTTTAGAGGAACGCAATCGAATTGCTCGCGAAATTCACGATTCTTTGGGGCATATACTGGTAGCACAAAGCATACAGTTAGAGAATGCGTTAGTATTTATAGAATCTAACGTCGATCGAGTTAAAGGCTTTCTGTGGGAAGCTAAAAAGTTAGGTAATAATGCCTTAAAAGAAGTCCGCACTTCAGTAAAAACATTACGCTCTGACCCGTTAAAAGGAAAATCTTTAGAACCTGCGTTGATCGGCTTGCTTTTAGAGTTCCAAAACCGCACTCAAATCGAACCTGAATGGGATTTGCAAATCGCTCGATCGCTGACAGCAGATTTAAACCGAGCAATTTACCGCATCGTCCAAGAATCTTTAACTAACATTTCTAAGCATAGCGGCGCAAATTGCGTCAAAGTTAATATCCAAACGACTAACAATTATTTGTGTTTGCGCGTAGAAGATAATGGTATTGGGTTTAATCCCCATCAAAATACTACGGGGTTCGGCCTTCAAAGTATGCGCGATCGCTGTACGGCACTTGAAGGAAAACTCCAGATTAACAGCGAAATAGGCGGCGGTTGCGCTATAATCGCGTCTTTTCCCTTAGCGAGGCTGGGCTAATGATTCGCTTGCTATTAGTTGACGACCAAATAATTATTCGTCAAGGAATCAGAAGTTTATTGGAATCGCAACCAGATTTCCAAGTAGTCGGCGAAGCAGAAAATGGCAGTCAAGCGATCGCCAAAATTCAACAATTACAACCAGATGTAATTTTGATGGATGTCAGAATGCCGATCGTCGATGGTGTAGCAGCAACTCAAATAATTTCTCAGCAATTTCCCCAAGTTAAAGTGCTAATTTTGACTACTTTTGACGACGACGAATACGTATATCAAGGAATGCAGTTTGGCGCTAAAGGTTACTTGCTCAAAGATACGCCGATCGAAACTTTAGCCAATGCGATTCGCTCGGTTGATGCCGGACATACGCAGATGGGGCCGGGATTGCTGGAAAAAATTATGGCTCCTGCGATCGATCCTCCAGCGACCGAGCCAACAAATTTTCCCCCCGAACTTGCAGAGCTTACTCCTAGAGAAAAAGAAGTATTATATTTAATTGCTCGTGGAGCCAGTAACAAAGAAATTGGCGAGTCGCTGTTTATTACCGAACGAACGGTGAAAAATCATGTAACTAGTATTTTGACCAGGTTAAATTTACGCGATCGCACTCAAGCAGCAATCTTTGCTAATTCATTAAATTTTTTCGCCAATAAGTAAATATGCTTTAAATTTTCCGTCTTACCTGCTTGTCCTTCTGTCTTCTCAGCACCTCAGCCCTACTCTGTGGCAAGCTGCTAGCACGTTTGCGGTTCTTTTGCGCCTTTACTACTCTCTTCTTAGAGCGATCTAAGTTGTAAATGCGTTTGCTCTTGACCTTTTGGACTTGCGGCTGTTTAGTTTTGACAGGTGGAGCAGGAACCTTGTATTTGGCAATGCCATCTGTACCCAGTCGAATCGTCAGATCCGAACCGATATCTCCAGTGGAAGCCGACTCGACTTTGCCCAAACCTAAAGATTGAGAAAGCGCGATCGCAGCCTTGCTGTCGCCTTGCTCGACAATAATTTCTGTTTGCTGGCGTTTTTCCGGCCAATCTTTAACGATGTATACGTTTTCAAACCCTTTTTTTCTCAAATCTCGGTTTACCAGTTCTGGTAGTTGAGGTTCTCCAGAGGCGTTTTGCAGGGCAATTTGCAGTTCGCTCCGAGAGGGCTGAATTAGAGATGATGCCCTCAGAGGTTTTTGCTGAAAATATTCCTGGGCGATTCGATCTCTAGCTCGGCGATTCATAATCCAGTAGCTGGCTTTATATTCATCAGGACTGCTAAATCGACCTGGCAACATCACCATTTGAAAATCTTTTGGTTCCAGGTTCAGACCGAAACTCACCACCGCCAGCGTTTCTGGCAGACTGAGGTTAGTATCGACGTATTGTTGCATTACCCGAACTAATTGAGGAACCTGCGGTAACACCGCTGGAGTTTGCAACTTCTCGCGCAAGGCTTTGAGCAAAATTTGTTGGCGCTGCACTCTGCCGATATCCCCGTTTTCGTCCCTACGGAACCTAGCAAACTGTTCGGCTTGGTCGCCATTTAGGGTTTGCCACCCAGGTTGCAGGTCGATATTCAGCTTTTGGGTGTTATCGACATACTTCATTCGTTGGGGAACGAACACGTCTATTCCCCCTACTTGGTTCACCAGTTCGCGAAAGGCTCCGGTACTGACGCGGACGTAGCGATCGACTGACACCCGATTGAGGATATGGCTGACTACTCTGGCAGCTAAAACCGGTCCTCCTTCAACATTGGCCTGGTTAATTTTAGCTAGAGTCAGCTTGGGAAATACTACCCTGGTATCTCTGGGAATAGAGAGCATCTTCACCGAGCGATTTTTGGGATCGAGTCGCAACAGCAGCATGGTATCGCTGTTACCGTTGAAGATCTCTGGTGAGTTCTCCGCAGCATCCGGCACGCGATCGATCCCCATCACCAAGATATTCACGGGATGAGCTAAGCGGTACTGCAATAAATCTTGGTTTTCGTTCTCAGTTTTTCCCCGCTCGTCGGCTACTTGGGGCATAGGAGTGAGTAACGCCACCGCCACCCCTAAAGTGGCAGAGACACTAGCGATCGCGACAAAAGCCGCAGCCCAGAGCAAAGATTTACCAGCAGCCAGCAGAAATCTCAATTCGTTCATAGTCGATCGTCGAGCGTTGGTTATTGAGAAGCTTACTATAGCAGTCTTAGATCGTGTATGAAATTTCTTGTGGAGCAGGCATCTTACCTGCCGTGGGACAGCCGGGACGGCTATCCCACAAGTCATGAATGGATTGTTATATAAACCATAAACTATATTTGAGCATGAAGAACAGGAACATCGATCGCTATGCCCTATGCCCTATGCCCTATGCCCCAATCCGAACTTTATTTGAGATGTGTTTCTACAGCTAGTACCAGTCGATCGGCCCATCGATCGGTAAGTTCGCGATCGGCCGCTTCTACCATGACGCGAATTAATGGTTCCGTACCAGAGGCTCTAACTAAGATCCGTCCCCGATCGCCCATGACGGCTTCGGCTTGAGCGATCGCCTTCATTACCCCTTCGCAATTTTGCCAGTTAACGCGGCGATCGCGGTCTTCTACTCTGACGTTTTTCAGAACTTGGGGATAAGTCTGAAAGCTGCTGCTCAGCATCGAGCTTAAAGACACCCCAGATTCGCGAACTAAGTTGGCTAAATGCAGAGCCGTCAGCAGGCCGTCTCCAGTAATACCGTAGTGGCGGCAGAGAATGTGGCCCGATTGTTCGCCACCTAACATTCCTCCCATGCGCACCATTTCGGCTTGAACGTATCGATCGCCCACTGAGGTTCTAACCAGCTTACCGCCAATTTCTTTCCAGGCCCGCTCGAAGCCCAAATTAGCCATGACGGTACTGACAATCAGATCGTGGGGCAATTGTCCCATCCGCCGCAAAGTTTTACCCCAAAAGTAGAGAATGTAGTCGCCATCAACTATGCGACCATTGGCATCGACGGCCATAACGCGATCGGCATCGCCATCAAAAGCAAAGCCGATATCGGCATCGTGCAGCTTCACCGCTGCTTGCAAGCTCTCTAGGTGGGTGGAGCCACAATTGACATTGATGCGATCGCCATCTGGGCGATCGTGCAGGCAGATGACTTCTGCCCCCAAATTAGCGAATACTTCTGGTGCTACCCACACTGAGGCTCCCCAGGCCAAATCCAAAACAATTTTCATTCCCCGCAAATCCATGTCTGCTTCCAGGGGATGCCGCAGAGATTTGACGTAATCGGCTACTAACTCCGAGCGTTGGTAAGATTTCCCAGAAACTTCTGCTTTATCGATCGCTCGATCGTTGCTTCTTAAAGCGGTTTCGATCTCATCCTGCAACGCCTCTGATAGCTTCATGCCATCAGCATCAAAAAACTTAATACCGTTATCTTCTGGAGGGTTGTGGCTGGCAGAAATCATTGCGCCCCCGACAGCCTCGGTAACGCTGGTCAGGTAAGCTACACCAGCAGTAGGACATAAGCCTAACTGCCATACTTCTAGTCCAGCGGCAGTCAATCCATCGGCCAGGGCGGTGGCTAACATCTCGCTGGAATTTCTAGAGTCTTGTCCGATAATTACAGGGCCCTGATGAGTAGCGGCAGCTTGCAATACTCGACCAGCAAAGAACCCAACTTGCAATGCCAGAGCAGAATTGAGTAATTCTCCCACTTGCCCCCGAATGCCATCTGTCCCAAATAGACGAGTAGCAGGCAAATCGATCGGCTCGCCAATAGCCATAACTCGATGGCGCTTTAGATTTAAAGACGAGTCAGAAATACTAGATAGCTGGGTTTTAATCGGGGATGTCACCATGTATAAAAATTACTCCACACACTACATATACAGTGGAGGATAACACTTTCCGGAAAAAAACGAAGTCAGAATTGAGAATAGGTGGTGAAGCGTTTGCCAGCAAATTAAGATTCGCTGCATTCAGTAATCGTCCAAATACTTCACCAGTAGAGAAGTTTGCGCCCCCACGTTTTCTAGTCGAACTGATGATTTGAGAATTGGTACTATTTAAACTCGATCGAAGTTTCAAGACCTTGAGGGTCTAACTCTTATGGCAGAGGTACGAGCTTGTTCGATCGGGCAAGCTGATAGCTAATCTGACGAAACCACCACACCTCTAACGATCGTGTCTATCTCACTCAAACCTCTCAGTAAGCAAACCGTTGTCATCACGGGTGCTTCCAGCGGCATCGGCTTAGTCACTGCCAGAATGGCTGCCCAGCAGGGCGCAAAATTGGTGCTGGCAGCCCGAAACGAAGATGCTTTGCGCCAATTGACCGAAGAAATTCGCCACCAAGGCGGACAGGCAACTTATGCGGTTGCCGATGTCGGGCAAGAAGAAGATGTCAATCGCATTGCCGAACGAGCGATCGCCGAATTTGGCGGTTTCGACACTTGGGTTAATGATGCTGGCGTTTCCATCTTCGGGCGTTGCATGGATGTCTCCATTCCCGATATGAAACGAATGTTCGATACTAACTTTTGGGGCGTAGTTTACGGTTCTCGTGCTGCCGTCAACCATTTCAAACAGCGCGTTATTGGTAGCGGCGCTCTCATCAATGTTGGCAGTTTTTTAGGCGATCGCGCCGTGGCAGTTCAGTCTACTTATTCGGCTTCCAAACACGCAGTTCATGGTTGGACCGATGCCTTGCGAACGGAGTTAGAGGCCGATGGGTTGCCTGTCTCGGTAACTTTGATTCACCCCGGACGCATTGACACGCCGTATAACGAACACGCCCGTAACTATATGCCCCACCAACCGGCCCATCGCGGCATCATTTACCCGCCAGAAGCCGTGGCTGAAGCGATTTTGTTTGCCGCTGAGCATCCGAAGCGAGATATGTACGTCGGTTTTCAAGCCAAAGTCTTGGCGGTGGTGGGCGGCATTGCTCCCCGGCTGAGCGATAAAATCATCGAGTTTTGGGCGTTTCCCTCGCAGCAATCCGATCGCCCAGCCCGCGACTCGGATGAAAGCGGCCTGTATCATCCCGGTTACGGCCTGCACGAACGGGGCACTCACCAAGGATGGATACGATCGAGAAGTTGGTACGTGAAGGCTGAAAAGCATCCAGTGACGGCAGCGATCGCAGTTGGAAGTTTAGGGGCGATCGTCTGGTGGCTGATGGCATCGGTTTGAAGAGAGTCATTTTTGATTGGAGTAATAAATCATGGCAAATAGTAGATCCGATAATGAAGAAACCATGTCAGAAGAAGTAGCTCAGAATCCTGGGATGAGAGCCGCCGCGATCGATGCCGACCCCAACGTTTCCGCAGAAGAGGCTCGCAACGCCGCCGCTGGAGAGAGTTCTAACGCCGCTGGCAGTCCCGCACCAAGCAGTGCTGAAGACTATATTCCCAGTCGCTCCGATCCGCATCCTACCAATCTCGCTTCTACAGACCATCCATATCCAGATGATTCAGAAAACCCCGATGAAGAGACGATCGGCTCTTCTGGCAGCTTTTCAGGGGAAACAGGCGATCGATACGCTCATTAAAATCAACTACCCGTTCTTCTCGCCAAATATTTTCCAATAGATTTATCGGGATGATGCCGCTAAAATCTATGACGATCGCTATGGCTTTATCGGTCTGGAAGATGCACCATTAGAATTGTTCTTGCCAGTGTCAACTATGAGGCAGATTTTTCCGTCGAGTTGACTTATACTACAAATCGTAATACAAAGATAAAAACACCAAGATCCCGCAGGAGTCGGTAGTGAGTATAGAAGCTTTAGTCGAAAATCCTCCACTTCAGGTAACGTCGTTATTTAGCTCCGAAGAGTTCGATCGCTCGGTGATGCAAACTTACGGGCGCTTTCCCCTGGCATTGGAACGGGGGGAAGGGTGTCGGGTTTGGGATACTCAAGGGCGAGAATATTTAGATTTCGTAGCGGGAATTGCTACTTGCACCCTCGGACACGCCCATCCAGCGATGGTAGCAGCCGTCACCGAGCAAATCCAAAAGTTGCATCACGTTTCTAATTTGTATTACATCCCCGTGCAGGGAGAGTTAGCCAAGTTCTTAATCGATCGCTCTTGTGCGGATAAAGTGTTTTTCTGCAATTCTGGGGCAGAAGCGAATGAAGGGGCGATTAAACTAGCGCGGAAATACGCTCATACGGTTCTAGGGATTAAAGAACCCGTAATTTTGACGGCTCATGCCAGTTTTCACGGTCGCACGCTAGCGACGATTACAGCTACCGGCCAGCCGAAGTATCAAAAGAACTTCGATCCGCTAATGCCGGGATTTGAATACGTGCCTTACAACGATATTCAAGCAATCGAAGAAGCGATCGATCGGCTCGATAATCCAGAACGCCAGGTAGCGGCAATCCTCTTAGAGGCGCTCCAAGGAGAAGGGGGGGTTAATCCGGGAGATATCGCTTACTTCCAACGGATTCGCGAAATCTGCAATGCTAAAGGCATCTTGCTAATTTTAGATGAAGTGCAAGTCGGCATGGGTCGCACGGGCAAATGGTGGGGTTACGAAAACTTAGGGATCGAACCAGATATTTTCACCAGTGCTAAAGGATTAGGCGGCGGTATTCCCATCGGCGCTACCCTGTGCAAAAAATTCTGCGATGTCTTCCAACCAGGCGATCATGCCAGCACGTTTGGGGGCAATCCCTTTGCCTGTGCCGTGGCTTTAAAAGTTTGTCAGACTTTAGAGCGAGAAAATCTTCTGAGTAACGTCCAGCAACGGGGCGAACAATTAAGAGCGGGGTTAAAAGCGATCGTCCAAAAATATCCCAATTTATTTACTCAAGTCCGGGGCTGGGGTTTGATTAATGGCATGGAATTGCAACCGGATATTTCACTAACCTCGATCGATCTAGTAAAAGCTTGCATGGCAGAAGGCTTGCTGTTAGTTCCTGCCGGACCTAAAGTTTTGCGCTTCGTCCCTCCCTTAATCGTGACAGCCGCCGAAATCGATCGAGGTTTGGCAGTGCTAGAGAGGGCGATCGCTTCTTAGAAGTTCAGAAGCTATGGAAGTGTTAAGTGTGGAGTGTGGAGTGTTGAGTTAAAAATTATCCCTTGCTTCCCCTGCCTCCCCATCTCCCCATCTCCCCATCTCCCCATCTCCCCATCTCCCCATCTCCCCATCTCCCCCTCTCCCCCTCTCCCTCTCACCCAATCACCCAAAGCCCCTCCCGACGCAATCTTTGCTCTTCTAAAGAGGCTTGTAAGTCTTCTTCAGAAACCATTTCCCAATCTAGCAACAACTCGCCGACTCTCTTTTGAACTGCTGGTTGTTCGGCTAGGACTCGATCGAGTTCTTGAGGAGAAACTTTTTTTCGGTGAAGCAAAATCTCGCCTAGATGGAGAGGAGCATTGTTGAACTGCTGTTGCTTTTGCAAGCTGACTGCTAGCTCTTTTTCCGAGATCGCGTTTTGTTCCAGCAGGACTTCACCAATTTTCTTATGTTGTTCTTGTTGTGCTGCCAAAGCCATATCTAGCTGCTGGCGAGAAATTAGCTTTCTGTGGAGTAGGATTTCACCTAATTTCATTAGTTTCGATCTCCCGGTTGCATCTTTAAATCGATCTTCAGCGATTGCTTAATTCTATAACTATTAAATAAGATTTTTGGCGATCGCTCCTAGAGGCAATCCTGGAGGATAGCTGCCCTCCGTTTTAATCCGCCCGATATCTGCTGGGGAAATCAACCAATTGAGTCGGGGCGCTAAAGTTCGCACCACATCGCCTTTGTCGATTATGCCTGCAACTGTCTCGGCTGGTGAAAGGACGGTGATGTGTCTCAACTCGCCTGCTTCTAAACGATCGATTACTTCTGCTAGGGGAGTGTTTTCGGTGACAGTGGCAACTTCATTTAGAGGGCGAACGATGCTCGCTAGCGTTTCGGTTTCCCAACGACTGCGCTCGATCGATTGCAGATCTGAGGGCTTTACCAAACCTCGATAGCGGCCATCTGAAACCGCATAAAACGGGAGCATTAGCTTTTTACCTTCAGATGCCCAGGCATCTGCCAAGATGTACTCGTCAGCAAACTGGCGTAAAGTCAGGTTGGCATCTACTACGCGAAAATCGCGAGTCATGGCATCTGCTGCTACTACTTGCAATAAATTTTCTTGCAGATCGATCGTCCGTTCGTAGTTGCTGGCATTGCTGGCGACGAAACTACCGATTAAAACTATCCAAATGGCGCTGGCAATCAGACTGGGTTCGGTGAGAAAGGCGACGACGGCAATAGCTACAGCCAATCCACCCAATAATTTTCCAGTTTTAGCTGCCCAACGCACCCCGGTAAAGCGATTGCCCGTTAGCTGCCAGACAGCAGCTTTTAAAACTTGTCCGCCATCTAAAGGCAAGCCAGGAATCAAGTTAAACAAGCCGATAGTCAGGTTGATTTTTGCCAGTTCGATCGCTACTAGGGTCAAAATGCCAGAATTTGGTAGAACTTTGGTTATTAAAGCAAATAACCCGAATAGCAATAAACTAACTACAGGCCCCGCGATCGCAACTCGAAAAGCTTCAGCGGGAGTTTTAGATTCTCGATCGATCGCTGCGACACCACCAAAGATAAATAAAGCGATCGAGTTGACTTTAATTCCTTGCGACATCGCAGCTAAGCTGTGTCCGAGTTCGTGCAGGAGAACGGAGCCAAATAGCAACAAAGCTAGCGTTAAACCCGCACTAGTTCCCCAAAAGACTCCCCATGGCACAGAGAAATCCTTGGCGTAGAAAAAGGTAACAAAGGCTAAGATGAAAAGCCAGGAATAATCTATCCGTAAAGGGATGCCAAATAAAGAGCCAATTCGCCAACCTGCCTGCATGAGACTTGCCTGCTTTTAGGTTTCTACTTACCAGGATAGACGAATAGCGAGGGAGTGAGGGAGATGGGGAGATGGGGAGATGGGGAGGCAGGGGAAGCAGGGGAGGCAGGGGAGGCAGGGGAGCAAGGGAGGAAATTAACTTCTGACTTCTGACTTCTGACTTCTGACTTCTGAACTCCTGAATCCTGAACTTCTGAACTTCTGAACTCCTGCTTCTTCAAGGGTTTTCTGTCAGTCTGATGGTGTAAGGGTTGTAGTCGTTGGGTTTATAAGAGCCTACCCAGATTTTGTAAGTACCTGGAAGCCATTGACCCCCAAAGCCTGGATTTTTGCCGCGATAGTCGTCGTTGCACCAAGTTCCGCCGGGTCCCTCGATCGCGATTGTGGTGTCTTTAGGGCTTTGGACTTCTATGCGTAAATAGTTGAAAAAAGAATCTAAAACCAGCGTGTGATCTGGTTGCTCGTCAGCAAAACCGACGCAAGCTTTTTGTAATGCAATAAATTAAGCTTGACAGTCAGTATAGTCGTAGGTTGGGTTGAACGAAGTGAAACCCAACAGAGCTTTTTGTAATGCAATAAATTAAGCTTGACAGTTCAGTAGGGAGCGTTAGTGAAGCGTAACGCACCTTTTAACGTAATTTTTTCTGTAACTTATCTCTGGCGGCGACGATCGCTGGAGGCAGAATATTTAATTGCCGATCGAGTTCGATCGCTCGATCGTAAGAATTAAGTGCTTCTCGATCGCGTCCTAATTCTTCTAAGATGCCGCCTCGGTTGGCCCAAACCCAAGGATCTTTTGATTTAAGAATTTTGAGCTTATCAAAAACGGTCAGTGCTTCCCGATATTTTTTTTGTTCTCCTAGCACTGCCCCTTTTCCTTCCCAAGCTGGAGCGAAATCATTTCTCAGATTGATGGCTTTTTCAAATGATGTTAAAGCTTCTTCCCATTTGCCTAACCTTGCCAGCAACCCTCCTCTGTTGTGCCAAATTTGATGGTCTTCTGGGCGAATCTGAGTAGCTTTGTCAATAACTTCTAGTCCGGCTTTATGGTTTCCTAAAATACTCAAAGCATTAGCTTTACCGACTAAGGCTTCATAGAAATTATCGTCGATATCTAGAGCCTTTTGATAAGAATCAAGCGCCTCTTGATGCCGATTCAATTTGAGTAGGATAAAGCCCCTGTCAGTCCAAACAAGTGGGTTATTCGGCTGTTTTTTCGCCAACTCTTCATAAACCCGCAAAGCTTCTTCATACGACTCCCGTGCGGCTTGGGGATTTAGATTTTCTATCGCTAAACCTTCTTCTAACCAAACTGTTGGCTCGTCAGGTTTACTTTTCTGTGCTTTGTCGAAATACTGTGAGGCTTTTTCGTACTGGCCTAAACCAATGTAGGCTACACCTTTACCGCTCCAAGCATTGACATTATCGGGATCGATTTGCAGCACTCGATCGTGAGTAGCTAGAGCTTGTTCGTATTGACCGAGATTATATAAAACTTTACCTTTATTGTTCAAGGTTTTGGGGTTATTTGGAGCCAGAGATAAGGCAACTTCATACGATTCCAAAGCTCCCCGCTCCCTTCCCAATCTTAAAAGGGCATCTCCGCGTCCTTTCCAAGCTTCAGGAGAGTTGCGTTTGATATCGATCGCCTTTTGAAACTGTTGGTAAGCTGCTTCTGGTTGCCCCAACTCTAGCAACCGATCGCCTTGAGATACATAATACCAAGGCCGCAGTATTGGGTAGATTAACTCGGCGATCGCTCCCAGCGTAACTATAGCCATCAGAGCCACGGGTACGTGCCAAAATTTTAATTTTGATAGGACTAGGAATTTACCCGAACTGGGGACTGGCCGTCTCGGTTTTGGCGTAACTAGGGGTAGTTCTTCAATTTGATGTAGGTCTTTGAGAACTTCTTCTACACGCTGGTAGCGTTCTTCCCAATGCGATCGCACCATTTTGTCAAGAATATCAGTTAAGCGATCGCTAACCTTAACTCGATCTTTCCAGATAATATTACCAGCTTCATCTTGCGGTAAAGATTTAGGGATAGTGCCACTTAAAAGCTGAATTGCTGTCATCCCTACAGCATAAATATCGCTATTTAACTGAGGTGTTCCTGCTTCTTGCTCTGGGGGAGAATAACCGGGTGTAATTATTCTAGTTGAAGGCATGGATATCTGATGGCGATCGATCTGTTTGACTGCTCCAAAATCGATCAATACTAACTTACTATCTTTGTCTCTCAGAATTAAGTTTGCTGGTTTAATATCTCGATGAATAATCTGTCTTTCGTGGAGGGGCTGAAGAATTGAAAGTATCTCCCATAAAAAGAAGATCGCTTTATGCTCAGTCCAATAGTTTAGAGGTAGCCGATCTAAAGACTTTCCATTTACATATTCTTCAACTATGTAGCAGTTATCTCCTTCTTCAAAGTAATCGAAGAACTTGGGGATTTGTTGAGCTTCTTTTAACAGCTTCAGAATTTCTGCTTCTCGTTGAAATAATTGCTTAGCTGCTTCCAGATCGGCAGTATAAGGATTGAGTTGCTTGACAGCACAAAGAGAATTAGATGAATCGGTGTCTTGAGCCAGATAGGTTATCCCAAATCCTCCTCTACCTAGAACTTCGATGATTTTGTAGCGCCCACTTAGTAAAGTTGTCGTCATTGCTATCTCGGTTTAACTAACAGTTAATAGTTGCTCTTTCACGATCTAGTACATTATTACTGTATTAAATTTTATTAATTCACTTACACTCAGTAAGTATTTTTGGTTATTATAGCTTAATGGTAATTTTTTGATAAAAATAACTGTGAAGCCTATACGTCAAGAAGGTTTTCAGTGTTTTTATTATGGCTTGTGGAAACGAAAGATCGCAAGGTATCGATCGAAAAACTAGAAAAATAACTTGGAAAACATCTGTACTGCTACGTGGAAGTCAAAAGTCGATGTGGAACGGTAGCTCGATCTCTGCTATGGGGTACGAGAAACCGCTCTGGATTTGCTAGCGATCGCGTGGTGATGAGGTAGGGCTAAAAATGAAGCTGAGGTGGGGCTTAAAGCTAGCAAGTTCGTCGATCGCGGTAGCATCAATTTCTCTATTTGGTCATAGAGTGTTGGCTGAGAGTTTGCCCCAGCCATCGCCACTGGGCGATCGAACGGAAACAAATTCCGTGCTGCAATCTCAAGTGCCGAATCCGATTACTCCCGTACCGCCGACGGAGCCGATCCCTACTCCACAACCATCGCCAGCAACTCCCTTAGAAATAACGCCGCCAACGGTTACTCCTCCAGAATCGCGCCCCGAAATCCCTGGAACTATAACTGTTAGCCAGTTTGAATTTGTGGGGAACACGGCATTTAGCAGCGAAGAGTTAAGCGAGGTTACAGCCCAATTTACTAACAAACCGATTACTTTTACCGAACTGCTGCAAGTCGAGACGATCGTTACCCAAAAGTATGTCAACGCTGGCTATATCAATTCTGGCGCTGTCATTCCTGCCGACCAAAGCTTTGTCAAAGAAGGAGGTACGGTTAGAGTTGTAATTATCGAAGGTGGAATAGAAGACATTAAAGTGACGGGGACTCGCCGACTTAACCCCAACTACGTTCGCCGTCGCATTGCTCTGGCTACCTCGAAACCGCTAAATCGCGATCGCTTGCTGGAAGCACTGCAACTGTTGCAACTCGATCCTCTAATTGGCAATGTCTCTGCGGAACTTTCGGCCGGTTCGCGTCCCGAACTGAGTTTGCTAGAAGTGAATGTTGTAGAAGCAGATTCTTTTAGCGTCGAACTCTTTACTGATAACGGTCGCGCCCCCAGCGTGGGCAGTTGGCGACGGGGGATCGATCTGAATGAAAACAATTTATTCGGTCAGGGCGATGCTTTCGCGGTCAAATATACCAATACTGATGGCAGCAATGGGGTTGACCTCAGCTACAGCATCCCTGTCAATGCCCGCAATGGCAAGCTGACGATCGCTGGAGGTTTTACTGATACGGAGGTGGTCGAACCGCCATTCGATCGCATCGATATTACTGGGGACTCTAATTATTTAGAACTGGGTTTCCGCCAACCGATTGTCGAAACGCCGACTCAAGAATTGGCCCTGGGACTGAGTTTATCTCGTCAAACTAGTAAGACTACTTTGCTGGGGTTTGACTTTCCTCTTTCTCCGGGGGCGGACGAAAATGGAGAAACCAAGATCTCCGCAGTGCGATTTTTCCAAGAATATACTCGCCGCAGTCCGCGAGATGTGATTGCCCTGCGCTCTCAATTCAATCTGGGATTGGGGATTTTGGGAGCCACGATTAATAACGAGCCTCCCGACAGTCGGTTTTTCTCTTGGCGGGGACAAGGACAGTACGTGCGGCTTTTGGGACGAGATACTTTGCTGGTGCTGCGATCGGATCTTCAGTTAGCTACCGAACCCTTGGTGCCTTTAGAGCAATTGGGCATCGGTGGATTGCAAAGCGTGCGGGGATATCGGCAAGATTTGCTGCTAGTCGATAATGGTTTGTTTGCTTCTGCCGAAGTTAGGTTGCCGATTTTGCGGGTGAAAGAGGTAGAAGGGGTTTTGCACCTAGTACCTTTTGTCGATTTTGGGGTTGGCTGGAACAGTTCCGATTCTCCCGATCCCGATCCTAATACTCTGCTGGGTGTGGGCTTAGGTTTGCAATGGCAGATGGGAGATAATTTTCGCACCCGCTTTGACTGGGGTATTCCCCTGACCGACGTGGAATCGGGGGACAGAACTTTACAAGAACAAGGTTTCTATTTTTCGGTTAATTACAGTCCGTTTTAAGGTGAAAAAAATGAAATTGGTTACAGCAGGGAACGGGGAACAGGCTCGAAAATACCTTTCAAAATTGCGATGAACTCCTTAAACCTCTAATTGCCTTACGCCTACCGTGTAATACATCTTTAGTTTTGATGTCCAATTCCCCGCAAGATCCCCCCTATCCCCTCTTAAAAAGGGGGGAACGCTCTCAAAGTCCCCCTTTTTAAGGGGGATTTAGGGGGAATGCGCAAAGCGCACGCTGCGCGAACGACAAGGCCAAACTCCAGACCGAAAATTATGTATACACGGTAGCCCAACTCTAGGAGAGGGGATTAGGAAATCGGGGCAAAACCTACCGAATACTCAACACTATTAACCTAATGGAAATAACTTGATATGCAAGTAATTTTTAAAAATCTCTTTTTCATCTCCTTACCCCTAGCAACTTTAGGATCTATTACCTCCATTAGCCCTACTACAGCACAAGTAAATCCCATTACTCCCGACAACACTTTGGGAGGGGAAAACTCAGTTGTCATTCCTGTTCCCTCGAACAATCTTGACTTGATTACTGGTGGTGCGAAGCGCGGAGCAAATCTCTTTCACAGTTTTCTCAGATTCGGTATCCTTAATGGCAAAAGTGCCTATTTTTTTAATCCCAGCGACGTGACGAATATTATTACCCGCGTCACTGGGAGAGAGATGTCTAAGTTTTTTGGAACGCTTGGTACGCTCGACATTAACGGTAATATTGGCAATGCCAACATATTTTTGATTAATCCCAGAGGGATTGTTTTTGGAGTCGGTTCGAGTCTGAATATAGGCGGCTCGTTTTTTGCCAGTACGGGGGACAGTATTGTATTTGACAATGGATTTGAATTTAGTGCTTCTAATCCCCAAGCCCCACCATTGTTAAACGTCAATATCCCCACTGGCTTGCGATTTCGAGACAATCCAGGGAACATCGACGTGGTGCTGTCCGATCTTCGGGTGCGGTCGGGACAATCATTAACGCTGCTAGGCGGTAACGTTAACTTGAATACCGTATTGCTGACAGCACCAGGAGGACAAGTTCAGTTAGGAGGATTAGCAGAACCGGGAATAGTTGAACTCAATTCTAATGACAGCTTGAGTTTGCCTAATGGTGTGAGGCGAGGCGATGTATCGCTTATTATTGCAGGTATCAGTACCAGCGCCCCCAACAGCAGTAGCGGTAGGATGGCTATCTACGCTCGGAATCTATTTGCCTCAAGCTCAGCCATAGATAACAGAAACTTTACAGGCGAGGGTGGAGAGATTCTATTTGACGCGACTGAGGTAGCCTCTTTTCAGAACACCGCAGTTGTAGCTTTCAATTCTGGAAGCGGAAAAGGAGGAGATGTAACTATTAACGCCCGACAGTTATCGATCGAGGGTGGGGGAATATCAACTACTACAACTGGAGAGGGTCGAGGAGGCAATATCACGATCGATGCTCCAGAGGGTTCAGTCACGCTGAGTGGCACCCCAGCAAGTTTCAGTGCTTCTTTGTTTACTGGGACTACAGGTAGCGGCAACTCTGGCAACGTGACAATTACCACCCAGCAATTAAAGGTGGAAGATGGAGCAAGTATAGCCACTAATACCGAGGGGACAGGTCTGGGGGGAAATTTGATTGTTAATGCCAGCGGCGGCTCAGTAGAACTTAATGGAAGCGGAAGTTCCTTGAGAGCCGAAACAAGGGGCAGCAATAAAGGCGGCAACTTGCAGATTACTACAGGAAGGTTAATCCTTCAGAATGGGGCATTAGTATCAACTTCTACTTTTGGCCAAGGGAATGCAGGAGATTTGACGGTGCGTGCTTCTGATTCTGTGGAACTCAGTGGTGAGACTTCAGGCCAAGGTGGAAACCCAGGATTTCCTGGAGGTTTGTTTGCTCAAGTTGACCTGGCAGGTGTAGGACAAGGCGGCAACCTCACTATCGAAACTGGACGCTTGAGTATTAGTGATGGTAGTAAAGTGCAGGTTGCTACCTTTGGTCGAGGCGACGCAGGAAACCTAAATATTCGCGCTTCTAAAATTGAGGTATTTAACACGCCCAGATTTAGCGACTTTACTACAGGCATATTTGCAACTGCTGACACAGACCCTCGCTCTGTAAATCGACCTGAAGGGGAAGGCGGCAGTATCAGAATCGAAACCGGACAATTAAGTATTCGAGACGGTGGAAAAATATCAGTTTCTACTGCTGGTGGTGGAAATGCTGGCACCTTAGTTATTAACGCCAGCGACTTTGTGGAAGTCGTGGGAGTAGATCCTGAGCCAGAAGATGGCCCTTCTTTTTTAGGCGCTGGTGTTACAGAAGGAGCTACTGGTCGAGGAGGAGAGGTGACGATCGCAACCCGGCAATTAAGCATTCGGAACGGGGGGCAGGTATCAACTTCTACGGCTGGCGATGGAGATGCAGGTAGGATCGTTGTGATGGCAGATAATTTAGAGGTTACTGGAGGCGGTCAACTTACCAGTTCTACAAGCAGTAGCCGCAATGCAGGCAATATTATCCTCACATTACGCGACAGCCTGACACTGACTGGATCTGGCAGCGGCATATTCGCCAACACCGCTCCTGGTTCTGAAGGCAACGGCGGCAGTATTTTCATCGATCCCAGAAACATAATCGTTCGAGATGGGGCGAAGATTGCTGTCAATAGCCAAGGAACTGGCGAGGGCGGCAATATCGAGATTCAAGGAGGCTCTCTCACCCTTGACAATAATGCCTCTATCACTGCGGAAACAGCTAGCAGCCAGGGAGGAAATATTACCCTCGCCATCGATGACCTGCTGTTATTGCGCCGCCAAAGCAATATATCTGCCACTGCTGGTATTGGCCAAAATGCCGGAGATGGGGGCAACATCAACATCAACACCACATTCTTAGTTGCCATCCCTTCAGAAAATAGCGACATCACAGCCAATGCTTTTACAGGCAGAGGCGGTAGAGTTGACCTCACCGCCCAAGGCATCTTCGGCATCGAACCACGCCCAAGCGACACCCCTTTCAGCGACATTACCGCCAGTTCGGAATTTGGCATTGCTGGCGACGTGACGCTCAATACTCCAGATACCGATCCCAGTGGGGGATTAGTGGAATTGCCAGCCAACGTTGTCGATCCTCAAGACCAGATTTCTCGCACTCCCTGCAAGCAGGGCGCGGGCAGCGAATTTACCATCTCAGGACGGGGCGGTTTGCCCGCTAATCCCAACGAAACTCTCGACAGCGAGACGGTGCGAGTCGGTTTAGTAGAGCCGATTCCCAGTTCTCAGTTACCAGCTAGTGGGGAGCGGAAAAGTGGTGTCGGAGAGAGTACGGTTTCCCAGCCTATAGTTCCGGCTAGAGGATGGGTAATCGGCGATAAAGGTGAAGTCGTTCTCACAGCTTACGATCCTACGGGCAACGGCTCTCAGCGTCCTGAAAGCACGGTTAATGGCTCTCAAGGTTCCTTGCCTCATGCTTGTACTGGACTTTGATAGCGCCCTTAATTACTTTTCAACCTCTAATTCTAATTCTTGTTTCCTCAATAATCCATAACTTATTTGCCACAGTTTCCCGATCCATCAATCGGATAGCTGGCTGAAAAACTGAAATTAGAAAGGGTTTATCTTGACGACCCACGCGCAATACCATAATTCCAGGAAATTCATTAGGTGGATAAGTTTGAATATCGGCAAAATCTAAATCCAATGTTACCAAAATGCGATCTTCTTGCTGGCAAACTTCCCCAATTAGACTATCCTCGCTTCCCGATAGTTCTTGAGCGACAACGGTCAAGGCATCATGACCTTCTGCTTGAAGCATTTCGGCAAATTCTATTGGTAAATTTTCATCAATTTTGAACTTCATCTACCTGCTTCAATCGTTACTAGGATAATTCTTTCGCGAGCCAGTTCGGCCGCATAAGAAATAGCGGCTTGAATATCTTCAATACTTAGAGAGGGATAACTTTGCAAAATTTCTTCTGGGCTAACTTTAGCAGCCAAGTTGTCGAGGATAACAGATACCATAACGCGCGTTCCTTTGATGCAGGCTTTGCCATGGCACACGCAAGGGTCTGTAGATATTCGTTGTCGCCATTCCATCTTGAAAAATCCTCCGCAAACATCTTTGGATTCTATTATAAGTAAATTTAGTAGGTTGGGTTGAACGAAGTGAAACCCAACTAAGTAGTCGGATTCGATCGAAGTATTAACATAATTCAAATTTAATCGAATGTAAATTGATAGGAAGAACACGATATGCGTCCCAATAACTCGATCGATAATGTCAAATCTGTATTCATAACTCGTTGTTTATCTCGGCGATCGAAGTCGCGGCTACACGATCGAAGTCCGTCTACGCTGCCTAGAACAAAGCGTCGGTGGAAGAGGAATATATCGATCTTTTTAACTATCTCGCTCTTCCTCCTTTCAATGGTAATTACTCCTGTAATTGCCCAAGTTACTTCATTTAGTACGATCGCCCAAATTCAGCAAAGTCCTCTTCAGTTAGTCAACCAGGCTCAGAAGTTATATCAACTCGGACAGTTTTCGGAAGCAGCAGAATTGTGGAAAAAAACCGCCGATACTTTTGCTGCTAAAGGAGACAAATTGAATCAGGCAATGGCCTTGAGCAACCTGGCTCTAACCTATGAAAAATTGGGTCAGTGGGAGCCAGCAAAAGCAGCGATCGCAGAAAGTTTAGCCATCCTCAAAATTCAACCCGACAGTCGAGAAAAACTCAAGGCGCTGGCTCAAACTTTAGATATTCAGGGATATTTACAAAGAGAAACCGGACAAGGAGTAGAAGCTCTCGATACTTGGCAACAAGCTACGGAAATTTACCGACAAATTGGCGATCGAGAAAATCTAGACCGCAGCAAAATCAATCAAGCAAAAATCATGCAAGAGTTGGGAATGCACCCTCGCTCTTGCAAGCTGTTATTAGAAGTATTCGATCGAGATATTACCGTTAAAGATTGCCAACAACTAGGCGAATTAACTCCAACAGAATTAACAGCTACTCTGCAAAAAATCGAAAATAAACCTCCAGCTTTGACAACCGCGACGGGATTGCGAAGTCTTGGCGATCTCCTGCGATTTGTCGGCAACCTAGAGCAGTCAGAAATCATATTAGCAAGCAGTTTAAACGTAGCCCAAAAGTCGAACAATTCTGAAGAGCAGGCGGCTACTTATCTCAGTATCGGAAACACCGCCCAAGCTCTAGCTGAAAGAGAACAAGTGCGGCGCAAACAAGAGAACTACAGACAAAAAGCTCTAAATGCTTACAGTCAGGCGGCAAAACTTTCCCCATCAGTAACTACGCAGCAGGAAGCACAACTAAATCAACTAAGTCTATTAGTCAAACTGCAAAAATATTCAGAAGCAGAGGAATTATGGCGATCGCTCTCATCTCAACTTGCTAGTTTACCCCCCAGTCACAGCAGAATTTACCTGCAAATTAACTTCGCTCGGAGTTCGATCGAAACTTTTAGCTCTCAGGAGTCAGCCGTTCGCTTAAATTTCCGTGAAATTGACAATATTTTAGCTAATGCCGCCCAACAAGCCAGAATTTTAGGAGATAAACGAGCCGAAGCTTATGCTTTAGGAAATCGCGGCAGATTGTACGAACTACCAACCGCCAATCGGGATTTATCCCAAGCAGAAAAATTCACCAGAGATGCGATCGGTGTCACCTCAAGTTTTACCGCTCCAGATATTGCTTATCAGTTTTTCTGGCAGTTAGGAAGAATTCACCAAGCACAAGGAGATACTGAAGGAGCGATCGCAGCTTATACCAAATCATTCAACGCTCTCCAGTCATTGCGCGGCGATTTAGTGGCAATTAACCCAGAAGTTCAGTTTAATTTTCGGGAAAGTGTCGAACCAGTTTATCGCCAGCTAGTAGAGTTAGACCTACAATTTGCGGCGAAGCTCAAACAAGCAGGAAAAGATAAAGAGAGCCAGAAATATTTAACTCAGGCTCGCACGGTAATTGAATCTTTGCAATTAGCAGAACTCAATAACTTCTTTAGAGAAGCCTGCGTAGAAGCTAATCCCAAGCAAATCGATAAAATCGATCGCAATGCCGCCGTTATTTACCCAATTATTTTGTCAGATCGGCTAGAAGTTATTCTCAGCTTACCCGATCGAGAGCCGAGTTTTTACACCACGCAAGTCTCGCAACAGCAACTAGAAGAAAAAGTAGAACGATTACAGCGATCGCTTCTCAGTTCTGAAAGTATCGTTTCAGATTTTTTACCTCTCTATCAAGAGGCGTATAATTGGTTAATTCAACCGCTAGAAGCCGAGTTAGCAAACAGTCAGATCGAGACTCTAGTTTTTGTCCTAGATGGAGATTTGCGTAACATTCCTATGGCCGTCTTGCACGATGGCAAGCAGTATTTAGTAGAAAAATATGCTATTGCCTTAACCCCTGGTTTGCAACTACTCAATCCCCAACCAGTCGCCGATATTAAATTAACCGCTCTCACCGCTGGACTGAGCAAAATTCGTCAGGACTTTGAATTACATCAAGGTTTTGATAACTTAGATGAAGTCCCGATCGAACTGAGACAAATTCAGGAAATTGGACTTAGCGATCGCTCCCTACTCGACGAAACTTTTACTAGCAGTGCGATCGAACGAGAAATTATTGCTTCTCGCTTCCCTGTAGTTCACTTAGCCACTCATGCCCAGTTTAGCTCTAAAGCCGAGAATACCTTCATCCTTTCCTGGGATAACCGGATTAACATCAACCAGTTGCGTAACTTATTAAGATCTGACAAGATCGATCGACGCATACCAATCGAATTATTAGTTCTGAGTGCTTGTCAAACCGCCAGTGGAGACAAACGAGCTACTTTAGGGTTAGCGGGCATTGCCGTGCGTTCTGGCGCTCGTAGCACCCTAGCAACCTTGTGGCAAGTTGTCGATCCTAGCACCGCTAGAATCATGAGCGAATTCTATCGCCAATTGCAGCAAGCCAAGAAAATCGGCATCAATAAAGCCGAAGCCCTGCGTCAAGCTCAACGAACTCTCATTAACGACGAAAAGTACAGCCATCCCCATTTTTGGGCAGCTTTTGTTCTAGTAGGAAATTGGCAATAAAAGGAGACAGAAAACAGGCGATAACGTAGGGCGACTGTTACTCCCCTCTCCCAAGCTTGGGAGAGGGGTTGGGCGTTGCCGTGAGCCTGCCGAACGGGGTGAGGGCCGGATTTAGCGACAATAGTTAAAAATCAGGAGGTAGAAGCAGGCGATCGACTTCAATAATTACACCATTGCTGGCGAGGGTAGATGGATGTTTGGCATTAGCATCATTTAACTTAACCGAGCCATCATCGTTTTGAGTAATTTTGACTCTGCCACCTTCCAAAGTAGCAATTTCACCGCTATTGACATCATCGGGGGTAATTTCACGAGATACTAAATGATATTTCAGCACTCGAATGCGGTTTTCTGGCTGGCTAAACTTCTGAAAGACTTCTTCAGGTAAAGCCTTAAAAGCCTCATCTGAGGGAGCAAAAATGGTAAAAGATCCTTTTCCCTTGAGGGTTTCTAGCAAACCTGCTTCTTGCAATTCTGCTGTGAGATTGGCAAATTTAGTGTCTTGAGCTAGCGTATTGGCGAGTGTGTTCTTGGAGCTACGATAGGGATAATTTCTACTGGCATACGGTTGAAAAAGAGAATAACGGGGATAAAACCGAGCTAAAGTTGGCAAACTGGTGAGGGCAATGATACTAGCAACTCCCGTAAATAAAATTAAACTTTGATAGCAACTTTTAGGAGTTAATGCTCTAACATTTTGTTTCTGCATAGGATGGAATTTTCTCAAAATTAAAGTCGGGGCTATTGTTAATAGTTTAAGTCTAGTATAGTGGCGGTGCGCTATGTTTTGCTAACTACAAGTAGAGGAGAGCCGGAAATATTACAACCGATACATAGATCGCTATACTTTTTTTCCAACTCTCCGCGTCCTCTTCGGTCAGGGATTTTCTGTGAGTCTGATGGTATAAGGGTTGTAGTCGTTGGGTTTATAAGAGCCTACCCAGATTTTGTAAGTACCTGGAAGCCATTGACCCCCAAAGCCTGGATTTTTGCCGCGATAGTCGTCGTTGCACCAGATTCCGCCAGGACCTTCGATCGCGATCGTGGTATCTTTAGGGCTTTGGACTTCTATGCGTAAATAGTTGAAAAAAGAATCTAAAACCAGCGTGTGATCTGGTTGCTCGTCAGCAAAACCGACGCAAGGACCGGTTGTCGTTTCTCTAGTTCCCACCACGTCAGATATCGATACCTCCCCGCCGCTAATTCCTCTCATCGTGCGAGAATTGGGGGCAAAGTTGGGGCTGACGTTGAGATCTTGAAACAACGGCAAATTTTTGAAGATTTGGGCAGAAGCGCGATCGCTGTTAGTTAAAATGCAGGTTGAGGCGATCGCTGAGACTATTAGGCTGGCCCAGCAAAATCGCTTTTGAAGTTTTGAATTTTGCTTGGACGCTAAAAAGTTCATTACTGCTTACTACAACTACATCTTTTCATAATTAGAGACTAAAGCAGATATGACAAAGTTCCTTGACGAACGATGAATGATACAAAATCCCCTTAACATAACCTGGTTTGCCCTCACCCCCGATCCCTCTTCCTTGGGAGAGGGGTCGGGGTGGGGTGCGATCGTTTCACACTTCATCATTCATCATTCATCATTCCTAAGAGCTTGTTGCAAGCGGAGCAGATCCAATTTCCTAGCTCTCAAGATCGACCAAGATTGAATTAGATCGGGGCCGTGTACGTCGCCAGTTAAGGCTGCTCGCAAGCTGCGCATCACTAACCCTTTTTTGACGTTTTGGGCTTTGGTTACTTGCTTAATAATCTCTTGGTAGTCTGCCGCTGTCAGAGATCGATCGCTATCTACTGCCTTCAGTATGCCCTCTAATGCTGTTTTCGCGCCTTCTTGGTGTAACTGAGCTTTGGCCTCTTCACTAAATTCCAGGTCAGAAACAAATAAATATCGGCTCATCTCCACTGCATCTGGCTCTGGTACTAAGCTGGGACCGGGATTATCCTCGTCGTTCTTCAGATCGGTAATCTGTTTTACCCATTGAGGATCTTTTAAATCGCTAGAGCTTACTGGCAAACGAACCAAGCTAGGACCGATGAGAGCGGCAATCTCTTCTAGCCAAGGGTGGGCGGTCGCCGGATCGAACTCATATCCGGCTTCTTGCCAATAAGGAATTAGCAAATCGCAAAGTTGCGATGCTGGCAGAGCGTGCAGATATTGAGAATTCAGCCAATTGAGCTTATCCCAGTCAAACTTGGCCCCTGCTTGGTTGACGCGATCGAAACCAAACTCTTTAGCAGCTTCCTGTAGGGTAAAGATCTCTTTAGTAGAGTCAGGAGGCGACCAACCTAGTAACATCATATAGTTGACGATCGCTTCGGCCGTGTACCCCAATTTCTTAAAGTCAAAGATTGAAGTAACGCCTCTACGCTTAGAGAGTTTTCGTCCTTGTCTATCCAAAATTAGCGGACTATGGGCAAATTCAGGTACTTTCGTTCCCAAAGCTTCATAAAGCAATATCTGTTTGGCTGTATTGGCAATATGGTCTTCGCCGCGAATGACATGGGTAATTTGCATATCGATGTCATCTACGACCACCGCGAAGTTGTATAGAGGTTGGCCGATCGCAAATTCTGCTGTGTCAGCAGTCCTAGCAATCACCATGTCGCCACCTAAGTCGCTGGCTTTCCAGCTAACTTTACCGCGCACCAAATCGTTCCAAGAAATCTCGCGATCGTCGTCAATTTTAAACCGAATTACCGGACGGCGACCTTCGGCTTCAAAAGCCGCTTGCTCTTCTGGCGTTAAATCGCGGTGGCGGTTGTCGTAACGGGGGGCCTCATGTCTGGCTGCTTGTGCTGCCCGCAATTCCTCTAATTCAGCGGTGCTGGTGTAGCAGCGATAGGCCAAGCCTTTATCTAGCAAGTCTTGAATCCGCTGGCGATAAACCTCTAGCCGTTGAGATTGAAAAATCGGCCCTTCATCCCAATTAAGTCCCAGCCAGGTCAAACCATCAAGGATATTTTGAGTATATTCCGGGCGCGATCGCTCTAAGTCTGTATCTTCAATTCTGAGGATAAATTTGCCCCCGTGGTGGCGGGCAAACAACCAGTTAAATACAGCAGTTCTAGCTGTACCGATGTGTAAATTCCCAGTAGGACTGGGTGCAATCCGAACTCTTACCGTCACAGTTAACCTTGTTTAATCGTTCACCCCTATTTTGACATTTCTGCCTGTCGCGCCACGTCCCGTTAGAGAGCTAAGGGGCATACAAAAGTTATCGGTTATGTGCTTCCGCGCTTAGATCCCCCTAAATCCCCCTTAAAAAGGGGGACTTTGAGAGTTTCCCCCCTGCTCGGTGCAAGTGTACGGCGAGGAAACCTCCGCGCAGTTCGTCTGCTATTAACTGGTAAGCGACTGTGCTTGTAATCGGCCGCCTAAGCGATCGCTACTTCTCAAGGTTACAGCGAGTTGATTTTCCCCCAATAATGGTACTTCTTGCCGACAAGCACTGCAAAACCAATAGACGTGTTTGTGGTTGGCATGATGCAGTAAAATGTTTTGGCAAATCGGACAAAAGTAACTAGACATAGTTTTTTTACACCAGAGATCGAGAAAAGTTGTAAAGATTAATAAAAATCGGCTTTTTTTGATTTTTGAGTTAGCAGCAGATTTTAGCTAGATATTTAACTCAAAACCTGCTGCATTCGCGTAGCGTTTCTGAAAGAAAATCGCTCTGCCATTAGGTGGTGCTGCGAGCGAACAGACCCCACAAAAAGATGGCAATCATTGCCCCGATAACCGCCACGATTATTCCAGGAATGCTTAAGCTGGCAGCAGCTAATTGTATAGTTCCCGTTTCGATCAAGCTAACTAAGCTACCTCCAATGAAAGCGCCCACAATTCCTAACAGGATGGTAGCAATAATGCCACCGCCTTGATTTCCTGGATAAATCGCTTTGGCGATGACTCCTGCCAGCAATCCTAAGACAATCCAAGCAATTATGTTACCCATTTTTCAATTCCTCCACAGATTTCGATGCTATATATAAGCTAACGGTTAATTTTGGATATTGTTTCTCCTTAAAGACGTAAATAATTGAGATAAAAAGGAGTAAAAATACTGAGCGCTCCCCATCGGATTATTTTTGAAATCCTCCTTTGGAAGAGCGTTTGTTATTACCTTTAGGCTGAGGCTTATTTACTTCCAAAAAAGCTTCTTGAAAAAGCTGATGCAAATGTAGCGGCACGCTAGCTGTTTCTGGCAGTTCTGGTTCTAAAGATTTGTTAAATTCTTGTAGTAAAGCTCTTAAATCTGGCTGCAACTCAAAACCGGGACGAGCTAACGTCTGTTGCAACAAGCTGGCCATAGCATCTGGATATTGTTGGGCTAGCCGCTCCCAAACATAAGCATTCATTTCGGAGTCGGCTAAACATTGATGCACTATTTTCTCAGTTTCTTGAGAGTCGCGATCGTCTGGTGCTTCTAAGATTGCCTTCAATCGAGGATAGTTAACTAAAAACATCTGTCCCCATTGAGGATGACTCAGAGCCGTGACATATTCTGCTTTTTTTAAATGCTCTGGTAACTTAATTTCTGGGATCGCCATTTTCGGGGCTTCTTTATCTTCGAGTAGTCGATCGATCGCGGCAGAGGCCTTACCTACACCTACCGCTCCTTCTGACGCTTCCACTTGAGAAATAACAGCTTCTCGTTCTAAATTTTTCAGCATTTCTGCTTTGTTAATTCCCGATTTATCCAAGCGATTTTGAGCGGTAATTTTTTGAAATTCTGCCATTTTGCGATCGAGTTCATATCCCGACAAAGTGACTTCATTACTGCCGAAAAAGTCAACAAACTCATCGTGATACTGTTCGACCGATCGCCAAGCTTCTGTCATTAATTCTGGCGCATCGCTGTATAAATGTTTTTTGTGATACTGCTTAAAATTGCCAATAGCTACTGCTAGCTTGGGTTTGCCTAGTTTTCCTAACAGCACCCAAGGTGCAGAAAACATCCATCCACTATCCGTCACTGGAGCAATTCGAGCCAATAAAATCTCTCCGGTTTTGACTCGCGATAACTGCTTTTGCTCTTGAGCATTTTTGATTTTTACGCGATAGTGTTTGGCAGTCAGCCAATTCATTAATTCAAAACCGCTATCCTCAATTTGAGCTACAGCAAATAAGCCCAAAACACTTCTTTGCCAGCTATTTACCAAATCGCGATCGCTCTTGGTTAAATCTGGTCTATCTGCTAAAAATAATTCGATAGGCGTGCGATTTCCGACTCGGCCTTCAGTCAAGAACATATCGACTACGAGATCGATGCGATCGCTTGCTTGATAAGGAGATTTAGCTAATTGGGACATTTGAGCCGCACTGAAGGTTTCTAGCGATACTGCCAGATCTCCTTCTGCTTCGAGTACAAAGTCGAGTAGCGATCGCTTTAACTCGCTAGCTTGCTTCAGAACAGCGTCCACTATTTTAAGCCTCTTAGTTGCGCTGCAATAGTTTGGCGCTTTTCGTTAGGCGAACGAAAGCATCCTCAGACAGATAGCTATCAGCCTTAAGGAGGATTTTGGGGAGATGGGGAGATGGGGAGATGGGGAGGCAGGGGAGGCAGGGGAGAATTTTTAACTCAACACTCAACACTCAACACTCAACACTTAACACTTCCATAGCTTCTAAACTCCTAGACTCCTAACTTCGACTTTAATGCCATGTTCGGGTCGTAAGGTGATGGAGGCTTGGGGAATAATGGGATAATCTGATAAGAGATTTAACTCGAATCTTTGAGCGATCGCAGCTAGCAATAACACTGCTTCCATCATTGCAAAACCTTTACCGATGCAAATTCGCGGGCCGTCGCCGAAGGGAATGTAAACGCCTGCGGGCAATTGTTTTTCTATACTGTCTGCCCAACGGCTGGGAAGGAACTGTTCTGGGTTATCAAAGTATTTGGGGTTGCGGTGCATCACCCACTGACTGATTAAAGTCACGCAGCCAGCGGGAACTTGATAGCCACCGATTTCGCAATCGCGCACGGCTTCACGTCCCAACAATGACACGGGCGGATAGAGTCGCATCGACTCTTTAATTATCTGTTCGGCATAACGCAAGTTGGGAAGATCGGCTACAGTAGGCGATCTTCCCTGTAAAGTATCTTCTAGTTCTTGGTGTAATTGTTGCCGCACTTGGGGATGTTGCGCTAATAGCATCCAAGTCCAAGAGAGCGCGTTGGCAGTAGTTTCGTGTCCGGCTAGCATCAGAGTGGCAATCTCATCTCGCAGTTGCTTGTCGCTCATTTGGCTGCCATCATTTTCATCTCTAGCCTCCATCAACATTGACAGTAAATCTCCAGAATCTTCTTGGCTTTCCCGCCGCTGTTTGATGATGCTATAGATAGTTTCATCCATTTTTTGAATGGCATCCCGATAGCGAAGGTTTTCCGGCCGGGGAAACCACTCCCAAATCAAAAATCCTTGCTGGCGTTTGCTTTCAAACCAATTCATCGCCACATCTAAGGCATGAGCAACATTTTGGGCTTCCCCTTCAGTCACGTTTTGGTTAAAAATCGCTTTCATGACAATGCTTAAAGTCAGGCGCATCATCTCAGCATGGATGTCACGAACTTCGCCATCTTGCCAAGAGGCGATCGCCCGTTCGGTGTAATCCACCATAATGGTTCCATAGTCTGCAATCCGTTTTTGATGAAAGACGGGTTGAGACAATCGCCGCTGTCTCAGCCAGGAATCTCCTTCACTGGTTAGCAAACCTTCGCCTAAAAGGGTTTTTAGCGCCCGAAAACCGCGACTTTTGATAAAGCATTCTCGATCTTTTAGCACCCGTTCGATGTCATCGGGATTGGTAAGCAAGCAAGCAGAAGTTAATCCCAATCGCAGGGGAATAATTTCGCCATAATTGCGATCGCACGCGGTCAGAAATCCTAGAGGATCTCGACCTAAATCTAGTAAGTGACCCACGAGGGCATTACCTTCAGGTGCAGACAGTTCAAATATATCTGGAGCCATGGGTTTTAAGTAATAGGTAATAAGTAATAAGTAATAAGTTAAGAATAGACTTTTTGCATGAGTCAATCTCTCATCAAAATCATCTGCGTGTATACGCGTTTATCTGCGTCCTAAATGAACTTGCTTGAGGCTGCGCAAGCGGACTTCGATCGTATAGCCGCGAATTCATTCGCCAGGATAAGGAGATTTATTAGTTATTAGTTGTCTTAGGAATAAAGGAGAACATTTTCACCGCATACATCTACTAGATAAGTCAAAGCTTTGAAGCGTAAATAGACTATTTGATCGTAAAGCGGGTTAAGCTTGCACAGAGGTGGAATTCTCAAAATAGTACGCTGACAGAACTTAATTTCTTTAGCAAATGGGCATTGAGAAGGAATTAACTTGCACAATAATCGAGCGAATTTGGGATCTTCAACTTCGATCGCTTCCAGCCATTTACGAAGCGGCTGTAGAAGGTCAAATCTTCCTTTTGATTGAGATAGCATACAATCGTTTTCTCCTCGCTTATCCAGTTCGATTTTGAGGTTGGCTGCAAATCAAACTTTTCATTTCTACTATTAGAATAGCGAGCGAATTTAAGATTACCTTCCTTCAAACGAAATATTTAATTAAAGAGAAGTTCCATCTAAGGTAGAAAAGGCTTCTTAATCGATAGTGTGAGAAAACAGCGATCCCAAATGGCGAAAGTTGGGTTTCACTTCGTTCAACCCAACCTACAGTCTTACTAATTACCTTTATTGACCCACACTTGCATATTGACAAGCTGCATGGGACCGAACTGCGTGACGAGGGCGACATCGGCAGCGTCTCGGCCGTAAGCGATCGCAATCCTATGACCGCGCGGTTCTTTTTGGGTAGCATCAAAGGTATACCAGCGATCGCCTATATAAGCTTCAAACCAAGCGTGCAAATCCATGGGGTCGAGTTCGTAGAGATAACCGACTACCATCCGCGCTGGAATATTCAAGCTGCGACATAAAGCTATCCCTAAATGGGCAAAATCGCGACAAACTCCGATGCGGCTCTCGGCGGTATCGACGGCTGAAGTCGAAGCATCGCTAGTACCGTAGCGGTATTCGATATTGGTCTGAATCCAACGGCGGATCGCTTCCACTTGGTCGTAACCAGGGGCGGACTGCTGGACGATTTCCACTGCTAATTCTATTAAGCGATCTGATTGACAATAGCGACTGGGCAAGAGAAATTCCAGCACGCTTTCGGGCAGATCTTGGACTAAGACGAAGGCAGCACCTAGCTGGACATCTATGGTGTCGGCCGTTTCCACGCTAGCAGCGGTACGCACTTGAAACGAACCGGGCGGGACGACGAGCCGCTGGCACAAATTACCGTAGCGATCGACGTATTCTATAACTGGCACGTTGGGTTCGAGTAGATACTCTTCGCTAGCTACCCATTGACCTAAGCCACTTCGAGGTCTGAGCATAAAAATGGCTGGAGTGGGTACTTCTGCTTGGAAGGAAATTTGGCATCCGGCTTCTAGTCGCATAATTGAGAGGGGGAGAGGGGGAGCAGGGGGAGCAGAGGAGGATTTTTAACTCAACACTCAACACTTAACACTTAACACTCAACACTTAACACTCAACACTTTTCACTCCACATTCCACACTTCTCACCTCTCACTTCTGTAGAGACAAGGGGAATCGCGTCTCTACATTCTGAACTTCTGAACTGCTGAACTGCTGAACTCCTGACTTAGGGCTTGCCTAACGGGCAAACTGACTCTAAATAAACTGCCTTGGCCTAATTCAGAGACGACTTTAATCGTTCCCTGATGTGCTCTCACAATTAAAGACGATAGATAAAGCCCTAATCCAGTACCCGAAGATGGATTTGTGCCTGGATGGAAGCGTTCAAATAAGGTTTTTTGGTCTGTTGCAGAGATTCCGGGTCCGGTATCTTCTACTTCTAAGATCGCTGCGGGTACGGCTGGAGAACTGCCATCTCGATCGATTATCGATTCCTTCCCAGAGGCCAGGCGAATCGCTATGCTTCCTCTATCGGTAAATTTGATCGCATTGCCGACTAAATTGATTAACACTCGCCGCAGTTCCACTCGATCGCCCATTACAGTTATATTTGGTGCTGCTAATTCTAAAGCGATCGTCAATTCTTTTTCTTCAGCTAAAGGAGTCAATTCATGTACTACCTCGGTGGTTAGTTGGGAAAGATCGCACTCGGAAAAATCTAAAGCCTTAGAGCTAGCTTCGTGACGGTAAACTTCTAACAGCGTATTTACCATTTGCAGCAAATCGTTATTGCTGACGATCGTGTTATCGAGCATTTCTCCCATTTCTGGAGAAACTTCACAATACCTACCTTCGCGCATTAACTTGAGGATGCGGTTGGCCGCTACTAAAGGAATTCGCAAATCGTGGGTGAGACGGGCGACGAAATCTTCTCGCAGTCGGGCAGTGCGATCGCGCTCGTCTATACTGTGCTTCAGGCGCAACAGCGATCGCACTCTAGCTAGCAGTTCTTCGACATCAACAGGCTTGCGAATAAAGTCGTCAGCCCCAGCGTCTAAGCCTTCTACCACGCTAGATTGGTCGTTAGCAGTAATTAAAAGAATCGGAATAAAAGGCAAACGGCGATCTTGGCGCAGGCGGCGAGTGACTTCATAGCCGTCCATTTCTGGCATCATCACGTCTAACAGCAGCAAGTCGGGGGGAGAATGGGCGATCTCCTCTAAAGCTGTCTCGCCGTCGGTAACTAAACTGACCTCATAACCCTCATCTTCCAAAATAGTTTGGGCAATCATCAGGTTATCGGGTAGATCGTCAACTGCCAAAATACGTTCCCGTTTCATCGCCGATTTTTTAAGCATAGTGAATGATGAATTATTAAATTATCGGCTGTTTGCCCTTCTTCGATCGTCGGTTAAAAAGGTGATGGTAGAAATATATTGTTGTACGCCCACAAAATTGGGAGTTGGTAGAGCGCCGCAGGACACATTAGAGGCTTCGATAGCTTCTTGGTGCCGATCGTTTTTTTGGGTACTGGGCTGCTGGCTTTGGTGGAAACCAAGCCTGGTAGCTGGCGGGGTAACTCTATTTGAAATACAGAACCCACTCCCAACTGACTTTGGACGACGATCTTCCCTCGAAAAAGCTGGACTAGGGCGCTGACGATCGCTAAACCTAAGCCCGTTCCCCCGTATTTGCGGGAGTTGCTTTGATTGACTTGCCGAAATGGCTCAAAAACGTATTTGAGATGGTCGCTGGTCATCCCGATCCCAGTATCCCGCACCGCGATCGCTAAGCGATCGCCAGACAATTCGCTGGCTTCTACCTCCACCTTGCCAGTCTCGGTAAACTTAATGGCATTAGAGAGCAAATTTTCTAATATTTGTTCGATGCGAGTGCGATCGTGCGTGACTAGGGAATTATTGAGGCGCGATCTTACCTGCAATACCAGTCCTTTTTCATCGGCGAGAGGGCGCAATTTTTCGGCGGTAGCAGCGATCAGTTGGGCGATGTCTAATGGCTCTCGATTTAATTCTAATCGCCCGGTTTCAAGCTGAGAAAGGTCGAGAATATCTTCGATTAGGGCGAGCAAATGTTTGGCATTTTTGTATATTCGCTCGACCATATCGGCTTGCGATTTGGTCAGCAATCCTTGAGTTTGCCGCCGCACGATCTGGATGAATCCCAGAATGGCATTTAAGGGAGTTCGCAGTTCGTGAGACACCGTGGCTAAAAATTTAGACTTGATTTGGGCGGCTTCGATTAACTCCAAATTTTGGAGGTGAATTTGCTGCCGCTGTTCCTCTAATTTTTGATTTTTTTGGGCTAACGATTTGTAATTGTCGAGAATCTGCTGATAGGCTTTGGCTGTCTCTCTTTCGGCTTCTTCTATCCGCAGCGTGTTTTGCACCGTCCAAATTAGCAATTCTGGAGATAAGTTAGGCTTTAATACATAATCCGATACTCCAGCATTTTTCAGTTCTCGGATATTAGATTCATCTCCCGGTTCAACCATAGCGATCGCGGGAATTTTTACCTTGGAAGTTTGTAGCTGCTCGACGAGCATTTCTACTTCTTCAATTGGCAAGCAGTTGTCCAAAAAAACGCAATCGCAGGCGATTTCGTTAAGAGTAGCGATCGCTGCTGTTAAGTTACTCGCTCTTTCGATCTGCGTTTCCACCCCTGCCAATTGAAAAGCACCACCGAGCGTTTGATGGTTGGCATCGTCGCGATCGACAACTAGGATTTTCAGTTGGTCTTTCATAGACTTTTATTTATGCGCTTTGGCGATCGGTTGGAACTGCGATCGACAACTCGATTGATTTTAGTTATCGATCTAAATCTAGAAAATTATTAGTTTTCACTATCTATATCAATCTTAAATATTTAACCACTGCTGAGTCTGCGCTCTTTAGTTAGATTTGAGAGAAGTATCTTCATCATTATTAAGAATCGATCGATTTTTTAATTACCCAAGTTTATAACAAGATGAACTCTACCAGTCATCTGTCAAAAGAGGGAGAGATGGCAGGTACAGCAACATAGTTTGGTAGAGATCGCATCCGCCGATTTAATCGAGAATATCGATCCCAATTTCTCGTGATGGCGATCGAGGTTATGACGCAGACACGGTATACAGTAGGGGCGCAAGGCCTTGCACCCCTAAAGGAAATTTATATCTAGCAGATATACGATCGAAATGGCACGATCTAGAGCCAGCTAATCGAAAAGCTAGAAGTTATATCCAACTCCCAGCAAGATACCTATAGCCGAATCTCCGGTGACTGTGACATTGACAGCGCCAGTAGCCGTGAATCGAGAACTTAGAGGAACATCCAATCCTCCTGTGAGGAGTAGGTCTACTGAGGTACCGTCGCCTGTGGAAAACGCCGCACCAACACCAAGATAAGGAGCGGCATTGAATCCCAGTGCATCTGTAGGACCTGCGCCAATGTTGAAATCGTAAGTAATTGGCACCAGAATCGTGGCATCATCGCTAAATAAAACTGCCGGACGTACCGAGAAAGAAGGCAACAAGCCAATTTTGCTAAACACGGCAAAGCTACCTTCACCTAGAGCGGTATCTCCATCGCCCAGACCGATATTGCCACCTACGCCAATGTAACTCGGACCGGAACGAGTGGCTCTACCGGGCACAACAGGAGGTACTTGAACGTTATCTATCGGCTCGTTTTGTGGTGTTGCAGGAGTAGTCTCGTTTGGGGAAGACGGCGCGGTAGGCGAGGTGGTGTCTAGTGCGGGTGGCGGCGTGGTGGGAGTAGTTTCTGTCGGGGAACTAGGAGTTGTTACATCTGGTGGTACGGACTGGGCCAGCATTACCCTTGACTTGGCACGAGCGGGCGCAGCGGTGGCAGGCACGGAACGAGCATTTGATGATGTCCCTCTGGTAGAAATAGTTCGATTTGAGTTAGTAGGTGTTGGCTCGCTTGCTTGCGACTGCGAGTTATTAGATGTTGCTCTGGGAGTAAAAGCAGGTACGGTGTCGCGATCCTTAGCAACTTGCAGGGCTATAGGTTCTATAGGTGTTTGGTAATACTCTGTTTCTCCTGAAGAGGGTGCTTCAGCCACTTCAAGCGGCAATTCACTCATGACTTCAGACGAAGTGGTGATTTCAGGAGGAAGCACCTGGTTAGGTGAGGTACTGATTTTTAGGGTAGTAGTCGATGAGGCACTCCCACGGTTTTTGGGCTGTTGCAGAGTTGCAGGTGCAGTAGCTTCGATCGCTTTATTTTCCCTAGCTTGTGCGGCTAAAGGTGCTAAGAAGACGGCAAAAGATATAACACTAAGAGGTAAGAAAAGTTTTTTGAATGCGTATTGATTCCTATTCATATTTTGGTTCCTCCAATCGGCAAGTTGAATGGCAAACACTAGCGGGAACTATCGACGAACGATCGATATACAAATAACGATAGAGTTTGCGCCCAAAAGTAAAATCCTGCTTGAGGAGGAATTTTTTGAGAAATTATTTGCTACGCCTGCCAGATATCTCTATGGAAGAAGTTCGGGAGGCCGAGATTTCAGGAGTTCAGAATGTTCTTACTAAAGATTTGAACCTTTTGTGAAGCCGAAACGACTGAATTAGAATTGCCAAATTCGATCGGGTGGATAAGGAGCGATCGCTTCTTTCGCTCTAGAGATAAACTAAATTTATTTCTGAAGAGGGAAGAAGAAATCTGGTTGAGAAGTTAGCGAACATTTTTAGGTAATTTTGCTATCTGCGAGGTTTCTAATTGCTAATTGTCAATTGCGAATTGCGAATTGATATGAGGTTCTCCCAAGATAACAACCGAACCTGTTAGGCGTGGCATCAACTGAGTAGTAATATCGCTAATCGCTAATCCACCAGCAGTGGTGCGGTGTCGCCGAGAACGCAGGATGACTAAATCGAAGGACTTGGCAGCACGAGCAATAGCTTCTACTACATCCGTTCCGATCGCAATTTGAATATTAGACTCAACGCCAGGTGCCCATTTTGCTGCCATTAACTCAAGCTGAGACTGCATCCAAGCTACCTTACCTGGTGTAATGCGACGATCGCGAATATGGAGAAAGGTAATAGTTGCCCCATTGCTCTGTGCCAAAATCCGAGCGAATTCGATCGCCAGCCTTGACGATCCCGATAAATTACCAATCGGGACTAGCAGGCGCTGCATATTCGATGGCGAGTCTAACAGTCTCGCTGCTACCACCGGGCAGTGAGTTGCCCACATGACGCGATCGATTACGCTACCAAACAACCGGGCGCGAATTCCTCTAACATTACTCCATCCCATCAGAATTAAATCGGCATTTTGTTCGCGACTGGTGCGGTTGATTCCTTGGGCAATGTCATCATCAATCCGCAGGATCGGTTCGGCGATGATACCAAAGTTTTGACTGAATTCGGTGGCGCTAGCTAGCAGTTGTTTTCCTTTAGTAACGGCTACATTTAAATCGGGAGCGTCCATGTGGACGTTAGCTTTGGCGATCGCTAAGGCGATGACTTGCCCCGATTCTTGCTTGGCGATCGCGGTTGCCATTTCAATTAAGTTATGCTCGGTTTTGGGATTGCTGACGGGTACGACCACTGTAAAAATTAGATCTCGATCGAGGGGGCTTGTTGGCTGTTCTAAAGAAGTATTGTGCTGGTTAATTGCAGGGTCTACAGGAATTAAATTGCTGGCAAATCTGGTGGTCAGCAACGGTCCTAAAGTCGCTGTCACCAACATCAAAACAATCACGCTATTCAAGATATTTTCTGTCAGCAATCCAGCCTGATAGCCCACCAAAGTTGCTGCTAGCGTGGCTGCCACTTGAGGTAGCGATAAAGACCACATAGTCAGCATTTGCTGTCGGCTGTATTTATAAATTAATTGAGTGAAGAAAGCCGCCAGAAACTTACTTGCAATCAATCCCGTAACTACAGCAAATGTCAGCCAGAATGATGAAAGACTTTTGATAAAAGCTGGAATATCAATCAATAATCCCATATCCACAAAGAAAATGGGAATAAATAAGACGCTGCCGACAAACACAACCTTTTCTTTGACGGGACTGTCACCGACTACTTCATTAACAGCTAATCCGGCTAAGAAAGCACCAACAATTTTTTCTACGCCGATTATTTGTGCGCCTAAAGCAGATAGAAAGACTACTAATAATACAAATAGAAACTGGTTGCCTTCTTCGTCGCCCGATCGCCGAAAAAACTCTTTTCCCAATCGCTTAAAGCCAATGAGAACCAAAGCGGTATAAATAGCCAAAGATACCAGCAAAGTCAGGAGGCTAATTACTGAAAAATTCCCACCATGGATGCCGATACACACCGCTAGCACTAAAAGCGCCCCGATATCGGTAAAGATCGTCGCCCCAATAGTAACGGCGATCGCTTCATCCCCCACAACTCCCATGCGGCTGACAATGGGGTAGGCTAAAAGCGTGTGAGAAGCAAATAAAGACCCGATTAAAATCGATCCATTCCAACCAAAGCCAAATATCCGCCCCACCACGGTACCAAAAATTAGCGGCACGATAAAAGTCAAAAAGCCAAAACCAGCCGATCGATGTTTGGTGCGATCGAACTGTTCGATATCGACTTCAAGACCAGCCACAAACATTAAATAAACCAAACCGATATCGGACAATAATTTCATGGTTTCCGATTCTCGATCGAGAATATTCAATCCATTAGAACCGAGAATAACGCCAGCAACTAATAGACCGATAATTCCTGGCAACTTCAGCTTTTCAAAAATAACGGGTACGACCAAAATCACGGCCAACAGGATGGCAAAAGAAATGACTGGCTGTTGGCGAATTGATTCGATTAGGGATGGCATAGGCGGAGATGGGGAGATGGGGAGATGGGGAGATGGGGAGAGAATATATCTCTTGCTCTCGATCGCTCATAAATTACATCTGCGTTTATCCGCGTTTATCTGCTTTCATCTGCGTTATATATCTAAAGTCTCGATCGATTGGTATTTGTGTAGAATAAATACTCTTGTGGGATAGCCCTCTGGGCTGTCCCAAAGTGCATGGGATAGCCTCCTTTAGCTGTCTAAGGGGGCAGGCAGGATGCCTACCCCACAAGAATAAGAATTGACTGCACTCAATTGAAAACTGCCATGAAATCAAAAAACCTGGTAGAAAAAGAGGTGAACTTCTACCAGGAATTGAAGTGACAGGATAAACCGATTAGTACGGGCCAACCGCTAAACTACCCGCGATCGCCGATAGTGCAGCTGAGGTCAAAGCCGTGGCAAATAACCACCAGGCGGCAGTAGCAGCGGCTTTACGAGTTTCTTCAACCTGCCGCTGGGCCTGATACTTCACCTCGTCGAGGCGTTGCTGAACTTGGTCTTGTACCCACTGCGCTCGACCTAAAATGTTGTCGCGGCTGCGCTCGATTTGACCGACAATCCGTTCTGCCTGCGCTGGGGAAATATCCTCGCGAGAACTCAAAAGAGCGATTAAAGTATCGCGATCGAATTGCGATAAGCGATCGCGCAAAGCCTCAAATCCTGCTTGCGGATCGTTAAACAGCGTGCGAACATCTCGTTTGATGCTGTCGTAGTTCAGTTCTGGACGCTCTAAGGAATTGAGGTAGTTGCGGATGTTATCGAAGACAGAATCGATCGCTTTTTGTACTTGCCATTGCACCGCCTTTACTTGCTCCATTAAGCGATCGCGCACCGATAGCACTCGATCGACAATTTGGTTGGCCTCTTCCTCAGTCATGTCTTGCCGTTGGGATAACAAGGATACTAGCGTCTCGCGATCGATATGAGACAAGCGATCGCTCAACCTAGCTGCACCCAAACGCGGATCGTTGAGCAATAATTGCAAGTCTCGCTGAATGCCTTCTGGATTCAGTTCGGCCTTGCCCGTGTTGCGCAAATAATCTGCCAAGGTGCTGCTGAAGTCTTGCAACTGGCTTTGAGTGCGGGCGGCTAAACGTCGAGGGGCGCGGATCAAACCGCGAATGGTCGATTGCACGCCATCGATCGTCTGATTGACTTCTTGTTCGCTCAAGTCACCCCGCTGGCTCAACAGTTTCACCAACGTTTCTCGATCGACCTGCGAAATGCGATCGCGCCAAGCCCTGGCTCCCAACTCCGGCCGGGAGAACAGCAGTTCTAAGTCTCGCCGGATGCCTTCGGGGTTCAGTTCCGACCGTCCGGTATTGCGCAAGTAATCTGCTAGTTCTTCGGGAACGTGAGCCACGGCTGAGGAAACTTTATCGTATTGTTCGGCGGCTTTGGCAGCTAGCTTACCAGGTGCTTGTCGCACTTGATGCCAACTGCTTTCGACTGAATCGACGATATTATTAACTTCAGCTTCGCTGAGGTCGCCGCGTTGGGTTAAAAGCTGCACTAGGGTGTCTCGATCGAACTGCGACAAGCGATAGCGAATGTCCTGAATTCCTGCTTGCGGATCTTCCAGCAACGTTTGGAAATCTCGCTTGATGCCTTCAGGATTGAGTTCGGCTTTATGGGTTTGCCGCAAGTATTCTTCTACCTTTTGCCACTGAGCTTCAGATCTGGCTTTAATTCCCGCTTGCAGGCTATCGGCATCTGCCACCACGATCCGCACGATATTCTCGATTTCGACGATAACCTGTTGTTTTTCTTCCCAGGTGAGGTCTGTACGGGCATCGAGGAAACCCATTAACTTCATGCGGCTGAAGTGAGCGAAGCGACCGCGCAACTGCTCGGCATTCGCGTCTGCATCGGCCAGCATGGGTTTGAGATCGCCAGCTATCAGGTCTTGGTTAATTAGAGTTTCTCTGGGTGCTAAGCGCAAATAGGTAGCCAAACGATCTTCTAGTTCCAGAGTTTTTTCCCTCTCTTCCACCTGACTGACCTTGTACGCAACATCGCGGCGAATACCATCAAGCTGCGAAGAAATCTCTTCGATCCGATCTTGACTGAAAACGCCGCGCGACCTGAGCAGTTCGACAAAATCTTGGCGGGTGAGTTTATCTAATTCCTGCCGAATCTGGGTGGCGCTAGCTTCTGGATCGTAAAGCACTTGGCGAAAATCTCGATCGATCGCCTCCCTTGTCATTTGCCAAGAGTAGGTATTGAGCAAATAGTTTTCCACATCAGCCCGCACGACACTGTAAGATGGCGGCGGGGTTTCGCCTTGCACCTGAGTCACTACCTTGGTAGCTTGCTCGCCGATCTTCGATCGAGCATTTTTCAATTGACTCACGATCTTTTCCACGTCGAGTTCTGACAGGTCAGTTCTGCCCAAAGCTACTCCCATCAGCCCGTTGATGACTTGAGACATCACGTTCGATGCTTGGGATGGCTGAGATTGCTGCCCTTGAGATTGACGGAATTCGCCCAATAGCGAATCGAGACGCTTGCCTAGTTCGTCAGCCACCTGTTGCCCTGGTGGAGATGATTTGAGGTAATCGACCAAACCACCCAAAGAATTAGAACGTCCGCGCCCTAATTTGCCAGTTTGCTGTTTCCAAACCGCTTCTAGCTCGTCAATAATTCGTTTGGCATCGCGCTTAGAAAGATCGGTGCGATCGCTAATGAGTTTTTCCACCGCTGGGCGATCGAAATTAGCTAAAGTATCGGCATCGGCAATCGACTCCAATCCGGCTTCGTTCAGCAAGCGTTCAAACTCTTGCCGGATATGCTGCACGTTCAATTCGGCAGGACGCAACTTGTCTAAATAATCTTCGAGATTTTCCCGCAGGCCTTGGGGGTCAATACCATTGGCGATCTCTCGGCGCACGGCCGCTGCCGCCGCTTCTGTAGTTGAAACAATTTGATCTCTCGCGACTTTGGCCCCTATAGCTGTAGTCGCAGTGCCGATAATTGCTTGAAAGCCAGAGACAGCCGCATTCACTACCGAACCCACTAGCGAGCCAACGGTAGTAGAACTGAGCCAGACTAGCAGGGAAAAATACAATCCCCAAATTGTCAGACCGACAATTGCTCCCAACAGCGTGCTATTAATCAGACTGAGTTTGACTGCTAGCAAGCAAGCAATAAATAGGGCCAAACTAACAGTCACCAACGTCCACAATCCTGCCGCCGTACCGATCTTGCGGACTGTAGTTCCCAAACTATCGTGGCTGTGGGCATCGCGATCGTCATGGGAGTCCGATCGATTTCCCAAATAAGAGATTCCTGCTGCTAACGACAGATTAGTTAGCAATAATTGAAATCCGAACGCCAGAACCACCCCAGCGATTAAAGCCGTAAAAAATCGCGGGCCCGAAAAGACCAGTGCTGCCTCTTCCGGCGTATCGACTACGCGACCTGGTATTTGCGCCAGCCATTGCTGGAAGCCAGATGTCTTCAGTATTAAGTCAACTCCCTGTAGCATGGCAGTCTCCTTCATTAAAAATTGCAAATAGGAATTCGGAGTTAGGAATTCTCGGAGTTCAGATACGTATTCCTTTGATTAAAGGTATATTTTCTCGGTGGTCGAGAAATCTACCCCAGGTATGCGATCGCTCGGCTTGAAGTCAAAATAATTGGGCCTCCATCTTCTCTCTAGCCTCTACCTGAAGATCGATCGCCTCAATGAATAGCCTGCTCTTGAGAGAGGTTAGGGTGTATTATTGGGGGTCTGGAACTGGGAAATTCCCCCAGCCGGAGAGGTGTTATGAAAGACTTCAGCCAAATGACTGATGAAGAAGTGAAGCAATATTTTTTTGCCCATCGAGAAGATAATGAAGCTTTCTCTGAGTACGTTGCCCGCCGACGGGCTAAGAGGAGTGAAGAAGATAGACAACTGCTCGATGAGTTCCACGGCTGGCTGCAAGAGCAGCGATCGAACGCTGGTTAGCACAATCGTGCAGGTCGCGGCGAGTTTGAGGTCGTACTCGATCGATCTGAGCGTCAAATGCTATAATAAGAGATCGGGATGGCGGGCGTAGCCAAGTGGTTAAGGCAGTGGATTGTGGTTCCACCATTCGGGGGTTCAAGTCCCCTCGTTCGCCCTTAAAGTAATTCTTGGTAGCGAAAACAATCAACGGTATGGTCGTTAACCATGCCTACGGCTTGCATGAAAGCGTAGCAAATCGTCGAACCGACAAACTTAAAACCTCGCTGCTTTAAATCTTTACTTATCGCATCTGACACGTCAGTTCGAGCAGGAATCTCAGCGATGGATGTCCAATGATTTTGAATCGGTTCTCCGCTAACAAATTGCCAAATATAAGTATCAAAACTGCCAAATTCTTCTTGCACAGCTAAGAAATTTTGAGCGTTCGTAATAGCTGCTTCGATTTTGAGGCGATTGCGGATAATTCCAGAATTTTGCAGCAGTTTTTGTTGTTGGCTATCATCGTAGCTGGCAACTTTAATCGGGTCGAAATCATCGAAGGCTTCTCGATAGGTATCTCGCTTTCTGAGGATAGTAATCCAACTCAATCCTGCTTGCGCCCCCTCCAGAATCAAAAACTCAAACAATTGGCGATCGTCGTGCAAAGGAACGCCCCATTCAGTATCGTGATAGGCAATTTCTAAAGGATCGTTTTTCACCCACTGACAGCGATTCATATACCAGGAGTTCAGAAGTTCAGGAGCTATGGAAGTGTTAAGTGTTGAGTGTTGAGTGTTGAGTTAAAAATTCTCCCCTGCTTCCCCTGTTTCCCCTGCCTCCCCATCTCCCCATCTCCCCATCTCCCTCCCCTACTTGCCAATATCTTCATTCCACAATTGGGGATGAGATTGAATGAATTCTCTCATTAACTGCTGGCATTCATTGAGGTTGAGATCGATGACTTCAACCCCGTGAGACTCCATAAATTCTCTAGCACCAGCAAAGGTAGCAGACTCTCCAGCAATAACTTTTTTAATCCCAAACTGAACGATCGCACCAGCACAGAGATAACAAGGCATCAAGGTCGAATAAATGGTAGTTCCTCGGTAGTTGCCAATTCTACCAGCATTTCGCAAGCAATCGATTTCGGCATGGGTAATCGGATCGCCCCGCTGCACCCGCTGGTTGTGTCCTTGCCCGATAATTTGACCGTCTTTGACCAAAACCGAACCGATTGGAATTCCGCCCTCGGTCAGTCCTTGTTTGGCTTGGGCGAGCGCTGCTGCCATAAATTCATCTATCATCTTTAAAAATCCTACAATTTCAACCCAGAACTCCCTTGTTGGCAACCTAGAGCATTAAATTAGCAAACGGACGGTTATTTTGCCATCGATAGATTGAAAAGTCTCGCCTGTCGCTAGTTAGAATTCTTGGAGTTTCAAGGCATTCTGTTAAAAGAACTAAAGAAGCGTCAGCAAAGTCCATTGGTATATCGGCATAAGTTTCCATCAACTCTACAATTCGTTGTAGATGAACTGTTTCTAAGTTAAAGATCTCCAAGTCTTCACTTTCGATAAAATTTCTGAGAAACCTTGGCGGTGCGCTGCTGCCAGTTTCTCTGAGTAAAAGATAACAGGTTTCAGTAATAACTGGATAAGTGGTAATAATGGGTTCGTCTATCGCTTCAAGAGCGTTGATGGCAGAGTGATGAAATCGATCGTTGGGACTGGCAACAGCCACAAAAAAGCCTGTGTCAGCGAGAATCACGAGGTAAACCCATTTCTGTGCGGACAATTGCTTTATAGTCGCTGGAGAGATGCGGGTCTGAGTCTGGCAAAGAACCCATAAAACCAGTTTTTTCAAACACGGCTAGCATCTTTTTACCCCGTCGAGGTTGATTTTTGTTGGTTTCAAGGAGTTTTAACGCTTCATCAATGACTTCAGCAGCACTTGCATACCGTCCTGTATCGAGTTGTTGTTGAATGCGTTGTACTTGCTCGGACGTGAGTAAGATGTTCATAATAATTGCCCTATAGCTCTTGCTTTTGAGCGTATTACTCCCTCAGTATAGACGGCTTTGACAGTATCGGCGATTGCTACGAGCGTTACAGGCTATTTGTTTTCTGCCAAAATAGATCGAGTAAGTAGTGGCAAAGCGTGAAGTTGAAAACCTCTCAAATTGGAACTGGAATTGCGATCGCCCCGATCCTTTTTCTTAGCACCGCAGCTTATGCCTGTGGCGGCCCGCCTGTTGGATTGGCAATTCGGGGACGACAGCAAGTTGAGGAAGTAGTATCTCATTTAGTAGGAGTAATGGATACTTCTGCCCAAGCGCAAGCCAACCCCAAAGCGCCAAAGGTCAGAATGACCACTTGTAAGATTGCTGTTGCCAACCCCGATCCGTCTGGTGCTGGTGCAGTTTTTCTTTATCAAGAACAAGCGTTATTGCAGAATTTATCTAAACCTTATCGCCAGAGATTCTTACGAATTTCCCCCAGCAAAGAACTCCAGGTAGAATCGGCCGGATTTAAACCAGCAAATCCCAAAAGTTGGGTAGGATTTTGCCAGCAACCAGAAGAGAAGCGTGTCATCCAAACCAACGACTTAGGGACGACAGAGTGTAGCGTATTCTTAAAACGCGAAGGTGAAAACTATATTGGTGAAACTCAGCCAGGTGGCTGTCCGACTAATTATAAAGGTGCTGTCAGAATTACCAATCGGATCGTGCTTCATCAAACAGGTATGGACACTTTAGATCGAGGATTCGATGCTGCTGGGAATTTAGTTTGGGGTGCTAAAGATGATGAGCCTTATCAATTTAGATGGGTGAAATAAAAAGAAGTTCAGAAGTTCAAGCTTCGGCTACGCTCAGCTTGAAGGAGTTCAGAAGTTCAGAATACAGAATGTAGAGACGCGCGATCGCGCGTCTCTAATTGTTTTCAGGTAGATTTGGTTGGCGATCGCTAATTTTTAATAACCCAACCGTACCGACAAAAAAAGTATAAATAGCATATTTTATCGGTGTTTGGTGGCGTTTAGAAGCGTAAAAAGTTGAAATTACTGCTTCCACTAAATGGCAAGCCATGGCAAAGCGGGCGATCGCTAAAATTGGATACAAGCTATCGAGCCGTTGGTCAAAAGTTGATTGGTAATAAAAATTACCCAACTCTAAGGCGATCGCTCCTGCCATCAAAATTGTAGATACGATCTCGATCGCGCTTAATAACTGAGGCGGCAAACTTTTCCAATTCATGCTAATTAGATGGAACGATTCCAAGATAGCGGGGAGAGCATCTACTCATTTCAGGATGAGTTTCTGGTGCGATGCCCTAATTGTAGTTTCTGCGCTATTATACGTCGGCTCGATCCAAATAATAACGATGGGTTTGCGCCTCGCAGATTTTCCTGTACGGCTTGCGGTTCTACCAAAGATTGGTCCGAGAGCAAGATCGTTCAACGTAGCGACAGCGAGCCAACAGACGATTACTTTCACTACCCTCTGTGGCTTCAGACACCCTGTTGCGGCCAGACGCTATGGGCTTACAATCTGCGACATTTAGATTTTATCGAAGCCTTTGTGAGTGCAGAACTGAGAGAACAAAAACCAGATGAAGGCTACGGCTGGTCTAATCGGAGCCTATTTTCGCGACTGCCAAAGTGGATGCAATCTGCTAAAAACCGAGAGAAGATTTTAAAAGCGATCGCCAAAATCCGTCTATCTATTTAGAGACGAGCATACATTGGGCGATCGATGCGATCGAATTCATTCTCTTTAAACACCACCAAATTGCTAGCGTCTAAATCTCGAATCCAAGATGAAATCGTCGTGTGATGAATATCCGTCAATTTTTCAATCCTGCGAGCGCTCATGCCTTTAAAATACATCCGAATGCAAAGATCCTTGATGTCTTGGGAATACCGGACTTGCTTGTACGACTCTAAGAATTGCCGTCCACAGCATTTGCATCTGTAACATTGAATTTTGTTGCGATAACCATTGCGTTGCAACTGGTTTGACCCGCAGGTCAAACATTCCATATCCTCAGTTAGACTTGGATTTGAAATCGATTTGGTAATTTCAGACTTCATCGTTTATCGTTGGACCGATCGGATGGGATTATCATTAGTGTTCGGCATTTTCGGCGGCTAATCCTCTCTCTAAAGATAGATTTTGAGCGCCGCATCTACCTTAAGGATAGTAATTGTTTGCCGCTGGATATACGTGAAGTTATGGAGTTTTTAAATGAAAACATACCTAAAGATTTGCCAAGGCGATCGGAATTTGCTAAGCAAATCTAGGATCGCACGCAGTCTAAAACATAAGGGCGCAACGTATTGCACCCCGATCGTAGATGGTATCTTTGCCTAACCCCTAAGATGATTTTTCTGGGTTATAGCCTTCGGTAATTTCATCGAGATTGAGCTTTTCTTTTAAGGTTTCGCCCAAAGGTTTCGATTCATCATTTTTAGCCTCATCTGATGAGGAAACCTGACTTTGCCACTCGCGGCGTTGTTCCCTCATCTCGTCAACATTTTCATCAGCAAGCTGTTCGGTTATACTGGGCGCAACAGGTGCTTCGGTTTCAGCACTATCGGAGGCTGCGATCGCTGCTGTTTGGACGAGGCTTAAGATCGCAACTACAGTTACTAGTAACAGGCTCAACCGTTTGGCGATCGCTTTAAGCGAACGAAATACATAAGTTGTCATATATCTACCTTTTAAACAAATGGTGGGAAGCGAATCGATCGCTTCTGAGGACAATTTTCATAGCCTAAGCAAAAACAAAAACTTTTACGTCTTCCATAAGATAGAAACAATAGATATATAATCTGAAAAAGCTTTATCTACCTTGCTTTAGCTAGAAACTGGAGGTGGCAAGGGCAATGCTGCCGTACTTTCTTTTAAGCTGGGATTGGCCAAAGAGTCATCGATCGCAGTTGGAGTCGGGATGGGAATTTCTTCAACTTCTGACAACTTTTCGAGTGCCAACCGGGAATAGGGAGTCGCACCAGATAACCGCCGCATCAGTTTCGGTCTGGGATCGTGCAGCAAATAGATAATGCGATCGCCTTCTTGCCAATCTTCGCTAGCCGACACTATTTGCCAGCGTTCTTCTCGTTCTACCAATATGGGTACTAACTCTCCAGCCCGAATTAAAGCTTGCAGGTGCCCTTGTTGAAAAGTAAATCCAGGCTCTTTAAGAACGGTTTTTCCTAACTTGACTTGCTCCTCGCTGAGATATTGATTCCAAGTCTTAATCGGTAAGTGCGACATCAAAGCTTGATGAACTTTAGGATTAGCCGTCTGGGTGCTAGTTTCTGGGTCGCGCGGAAATACCGCTAAAACGCGAGGGGGACGAAACTCTTCGGCGGCTCGTTGCGCTAGCACTAAATTCACCTCTCCATTACTAGTCATCGCCAAGAAAGTACCTAAATCGTCGAGTCCGGCGGTTTCTAAAACTTCCCGATCCAAACCGCTGCTTAAAAACACCCGAAACCCATCGGCTTCAGCTTTGCGACAAGCTTCGGCATCGGTGTCGATTAATACCACAGACTCTCCCCGCTCTTGAAAGAAGCGAGCAATCAGCAGGCTTAAAGGATTGCAACCGACTATTGCCACTCCAGTCGCTTCGCGAGAAGTAATTTGCAGCCAACTAGCTACCGCACCAGCCGTCAGTCCTTGCAAAACCACCGTCATGATAATCGTCAGGAAAACCAAAGCCTTAATCGCTTCACCGCCGTTAATTCCCCGCTGGGTTAATAAAATCGCAAATAAAGAAGCTACGGAAGCAGATACGATTCCTCTGGGAGAAATCCAGCAGATAAATAACTTCTGTCGCCAGTTTAGATCGCTATTCCACGTACACAACCAAACGCTTAAGGGGCGAACGACAAACATCAGCACCAATACCGTCAAGACGCTACCCCATCCCAAAGCAAACAGGCTAGGGATCGAAAGATCGGCTGAGAGCAAAATAAACAGCACCGAGATCCCTAAAATGGTTAATTGCCCTTTAAATCGGCGCAACAAGCGTTCGTCTGGCACCGCTGAAGCTCTTAATACCATCCCTGCGATTACCGTCGCCATCAATCCCGATTCGCTGCGCAGGGTTTGAGCGAAGCCAAATAATCCCCACAAGCCAGCTAGCACTACCAAGTTTTTGAGATCTTCAGAAAGAAATTTGGCTTCCTTGAGTATCCAGGCCATCATCCAGCCTCCAGCCACGCCGATGGCGCTACCGATCCCCAGGCGCAAAACTATTCCTACCAAAGATTCCAGAGGCGCGGTATCGGTGTTTAACATCGTGTTGAGCACCACAACCGCTAAGATCGCTCCTACCGGATCGATTAAGACTCCTTCTCCTTCTAAGATGGTGGAAACTTGTCTGTCTACTTTGACCTGTTTGAGTAACGGACTGATCACAGTGGGCCCCGTTACTACTACTAAGGAAGCGTAGAGAAAAGCAATTCGCCACGGAAATTCTGCTAGCCAATGGGCTGCCATTCCACCCCCGATTAAAGTAACGATCGTCCCCAGCGTTACCAAGTTTCGCAGGCTTTTAGATACTCGATCGAGGTGTCGCAGTTCTAAATTCAGTCCCCCTTCAAATAAAATCACTGCTACCGTCAGGGCGACTAATACTTCTAACCCAATGCCAAAACTCTGAGGGTGCAGCAGGTGCAGCCCATCTCTACCTAACAAAATGCCAAATAACAACAAAAAGACAATGCTGGGAACCTTGAGAAACTCAGCTACTACTTGAGCGCCAATTCCTGCAATAACGGCAATTACCATCTGGAGGGTAAGTTCAAAAGAAGCTTCCATAATTGCAGCGATCGCTCGAATGACCTCTGGAGTTGTTATATTCGTCCGCAAGAATTCCCAGACATTGGCAATCTGCTAAACAGACTCAATCTAGCATAGCCATTAATACTTAGGGGAAAGGGGAAGAGGGAGAAGAGGGCGAGAGAAAAGGAAATTCTTTTTTAACCTTTACCCTACAAATTCGCTGCGTGCGTCTTTAAAGAAATAGATAGTATTGATATAGGCAGAACGTATTATAATATCATGTCTGGGCTTTGCAAATTCCCTATCTAAGTAGCAATCATAGGGCTGGATGAGGCAATGGAGATGTCAGCTTGGGCGCGAGATGCCCGACACCAACATCGACAATAGGCACAGTAAATACGGAGATAACAACAACTAGGAAACACAACATACATGGTCAGTCAGAAAACAGCTTCTACAGAAATTGGCTTTACTCACGACGATTTTGCCGCTCTGCTCGATAAGTACGACTATCACTTCAGCCCCGGCGATGTCGTGGCAGGAACTGTGTTCAGTCTAGAGCCGAGAGGGGCGCTAATTGATATTGGCGCGAAAACAGCGGCTTACATTCCCGTGCAGGAAATGTCAATCAATCGGGTTGATGCCCCTGAAGAAGTGCTGCAATCGAACGAGACGCGGGAATTTTTCATTCTGACTGACGAGAATGAAGACGGACAACTTACCCTTTCGATCCGGCGCATTGAATACATGAGAGCCTGGGAAAGGGTGCGGCAGTTGCAAGCTGAAGATGCCACCGTCCGCTCTCAAGTCTTTGCCACTAATCGCGGTGGGGCGTTGGTAAGAATTGAGGGATTGCGCGGCTTTATTCCCGGTTCTCACATCAGCACTCGCAAGCCTAAAGAAGATTTGGTAGGAGAAGAACTACCGCTGAAGTTTCTCGAAGTCGATGAAGAACGCAACCGCCTAGTGCTATCTCATCGGCGGGCGTTAGTAGAACGCAAGATGAACCGCTTAGAAGTGGGCGAAGTAGTCATAGGTTCGGTGCGCGGCATCAAACCTTATGGTGCTTTCATCGATATCGGTGGTGTCAGCGGACTGCTGCACATTTCCGAAATTTCTCACGAACATATCGATACTCCCCACAGCGTCTTCAACGTCAACGATGAATTAAAAGTGATGATCATTGACTTAGATGCCGAACGGGGCAGAATTTCGCTCTCTACCAAACAACTGGAACCCGAACCAGGCGATATGCTGAAAAACCGCGATCGCGTCTACGACATGGCCGATGAAATGGCGGCTAAGTATCGCGATCAAATGCAGGCTAAAACCCAAGAAAATGGTAGCGGTGGCGGCAGTGCGATCGCTCCGGCGGATTTGGATATCTCTGAAGACGAACTGCCATCGGCAACAGAAGAATAAAGGAGTTCAGAAGTTCAGAAGGTTAGGAAGTGTTAAGTGTTAAGTGTGGAGTGTGGAGTTAAAAATTCTCCCCATCTCCCCATCTCCCCATCTCCCTATCCCCCCATCCCCCCATCTCCCCATCTCCCCATCCCCTAACCCTTGGTAACAATACGCTGTCGAGATGTAACTTTTCCCAAGATTCAGGCGATCGTCTTCGATAAAGATGGCACGCTGGAGGATTCGGAAGAGTATCTGAGAAATTTAGGACAAAAGCGCTCGCGTGCGCTCGATGCCCAAATTCCAGGGGTGGGAGAACCCCTGTTGATGGCGTTTGGGATCGATGGCGATCGCCTCGATCCTACAGGCTTATTGGCGGTTGGCAGCCGTCGGGAAAACTTAATTGCGGCGGCGGCTTACGTGGCTGAGACGGGAAGGGGATGGCTGGAGTCGCTCGCCATTGCCAGTCGCGCTTTTGATGAAGCCGATCGAGTTTTTCAAAATTCTGCCCCCTCTCCTCTCTTTGTTGGCTCTCTAGAAGTTTTGCAATTTCTAGCGACAGCGGGCTTAAAATTGGGGATTCTTTCAGCAGCTAGTACGGCGGCAGTTAGAGCTTTTGTCGATCGACATCAACTAGGCTCCTACGTTCGGCTGCAAATGGGTGTAGATTCAGGACCGAGCAAACCCGATCCGATCTTATTTCAGCAAGCTTGCCAAGGCTTAGGAGTCGAACCGGAAGCAACACTAATGGTAGGCGATTCGGCTGGCGATATCGAGATGGCCAGAAAAGCAGGGGCCGCAGGTTGTATTGGCATTTGCTGGGGCAACCGGGAAGCAGCGCATTTAGAGGCAGCCGATGTGACGATCGCTCAACTCGACGAGATCCAGATTGTGGCAGAGTGAAGATGTAGAGAGGCGATCGCTATAGCTGGTTAATTTGGTTCTTTCGATCGGGAAGAAAGCTCAAAATCTTTCACTATCAAACTTTTGGGCTATAAATAGCCAAATATAGCAGCTAAAACAGTATTGGAAAATAAGAACCCTTCCGGATCGGTTAATCTTAGTCTTCGATCGCCCTCAATAATTTCTACTAACCCTTGCCGAACATAAGGCTGCAAACAACTACAAATACGTTCTATAGTCGATTCGCCAAATTCTTGGCCTATAACTGATAAGCTAATTCCTTCTGCCAACCGCAACCCCAACATCAAGGTTTCTAACAAAACTTCCTTGTCTCCCCATCTCCCCATCTCCCCATCTCCCCATCTCCCCATCTCCCCATCTCCCCATCTCCCCATCTCCCCATCTCCCCATCTCCCCATCTCCCCATCTCCCCATCTCCCCATCTCCC
>JAHHHA010000042.1 GCA_019359615.1 Cyanosarcina radialis HA8281-LM2 | reverse complement strand
ACAATCCCCCTAACTGACACCACCGGGTGAAGTCTCCTTGGGCTTCGGGTCCCCACAGCAGCAGCAAGGAGTGTCCTAAGCTGTCGGCGGGGGTGGAGACGGCGGCGGTTAAGAAGTTACACCCTTCTAGGTAGGAACTGGCTAGTCCGTGGGTGTACCAGGAGGTGACAAAGGTGGTGCCGACGAACCATCCCCCCAGGGCAAAGTAGGCACAGGGGAATAGTAGTAAGCCGGACCAGCCGATAAATACAAATCGATCGCGTTTGAGCCAGTCGTCGAGTACGTCGAACCATCCTCGACTCGCTGGCGCGCGTCCTATCGCTATGGTCATGGACAGCAAATCTCCAAAGGTATAATTACAGCAGCTTGCTTTAACGACTTCAACTGGAGCTAGCTGAATCTGCATCCAGTTGTCAGCATAAAGATAGCTTGAATGTCAACTCAGTTTACGTTTCTTTACTGAGCTTTAATAATTATATAGTAGGTGTAAGTTTCTTATCCTGCAACTGGGTAACTGCTTTTGACTGCTAAATAATCGATCTTTTCCTTCTCAACGGCTGAATCTCATATGTACATTGTCGAATTAACGCTGAAAAATACGCCCATACCGCTATCGGTGCAACGGAAATCTGAAACGGATGCCGAAGAGTTGTACCAAAAAATCGTTGCCGCCATGCGCTCTGCCAGCAATGGCCTACTAGAATTGACTTGCGATCGCCAGCCAGATAAGAAGGTAACTGTTCTCAGCCAGGAAATCTGTGCGGTGACAGTAGCTCAGAAATCGGCTACAGCTACTACTGGTAAACCCCCTGGCTTTGCTGCCTTGGTAGAATGAACCCGATAAAATCAGCGATCTAAAATTTCTGCTGCCTGTAGAGATGCGAGATTCCGGATCTCTACAGGCAAAACAACGGGGTTTTCATCATTCATCATTCAGATGTCAAATATTCCATTGGCGATCGCCGTTAAAGATTTGGGCTTCAGTTGGCGGCAGGGAGAGACAGTGTTGCAATCTTGCTCGCTAGAAATTCCTCAAGGCGAGTTTTGGATGCTTTTAGGTACTAATGGCAGCGGCAAGTCAACTTTGCTCAAATTGTTAGCTGGACTGCTACCTCCCCAATCCGGTGAAATTGAGATTGCCAAACCCGTAGGTTTTGTATTTCAAAACCCAGACCATCAGCTAGTCATGCCCAGCGTGGCGGCTGATGTCGCTTTTGGGTTGGTAGAAGAAAAGTTGCCTTTGGCAGAAGTTCGCCGACGGGTAGAGGAAGCTCTGGCAGCGGTGAACTTATGGGGTTTAGCCAGGCGACCCATTTACGCTCTCAGCGGCGGACAAAAACAGCGAATCGCGATCGCTGGTGCGATTGCCCGCCGCTGCGAAGTCCTGCTATTAGACGAACCCACGGCGCTACTCGATCCAGATTCGCAGTTAGATTTAGTAGCTCAGGTTCGGCGTTTGGTGAAAAACCGAGGCTTGACGGCTCTTTGGGTAACGCACCGCTTAGACGAGCTAAATTACTGCGATGGTGCCGTTTTATTAGAAAAAGGTTGTGTAGTCGATTCTGGAGAGCCAAAACGACTCAAACAAAGGTTGATGCAAGTCGAGGGAGAGTGAGGAGATGGGGAGATGGGGAGATGGGGAGATGGGGAGATGGGGAGATGGGGAGATGGGGAGATGGGGAGATGAGGAGATGGGGAGATGGGGAGATGGGGAGAAAACTAACTCCTGACTCCTGACTTCTGACTTCTGACTCCTGAACTCCTGAACTTCTATTTTCTTCCTGGTATCGATCGATACAGTGGAAAGTGCTTAAAAAAACTTTATGATATTAGATATGAAAGTTCGATCCAAAACCACGAACCCAAATCATGTCCCGTTCGCGACTACAGGCTGCTTTACTGGTTGATGGCTACAATGTAATTGGAGCCTCATCGGTTTTGAGTCGGGTGCGCGATCGCTTGGGACTGGAGACATCGCGGCAAAAGCTAATCGAGGACTTAGTCAGCTACAGTGCTTTTGAGGGACTGGAAACGACGATCGTGTTTGATGCTTATTTGCAAAGTGGACCGAGTTCTTGCCAAGTCATCACCGAAAATTTATCCGTTCATTTTACCGAGTTCGGGCAAACGGCAGATACATACATTGAAAAAATGTGTGCGACGTTCGACGGGCGCAATCTTTATCAGTCGTCATTGCGATTGATTGTGGCCACATCCGATCGAACGCAGCAAATGATGGTGATGGGATATGGTGCTGAATGGATTTCTGCCCAACGGCTGATTAATAAAGTTGAAGCAACCGCTCGTCAACTCAAACACCAGCATCAACCTAAAAAACCGTCTTCGCGTCGGTTTCTGATCGATGCCCTCGATCCGAAGACGCAGCAACGGCTGGCAGAGTTACGAAAAAGCATCAAAAACGATTAGTTCGATCGCCCTAGTTGACATATCAAATGACATTAGTTACCCTAGTATAGGCGCTGCAAATACGCCCCCATCGTCTAGAGGCCTAGGACACCTCCCTTTCACGGAGGCGACGGGGATTCGAATTCCCCTGGGGGTATTTTTTAGCTACCGATCGACTCGATACTATACATTAGGTAAAGAAGCAGTTTTGAGCCTTACCCTGCTGGGTTTTACGTACCGAGCAGCTTGTTAGATCGAGATAGAGCGATCGTGATGAACGCAAAAATTCCAGAAGCAATTTATCCTCTATTAGACGACTATATGCAACTTCTGGATCGCTCTGTTCCCGATCTCGCTGAAGCGTTTTACTTGCATGGCTCGATCGCGCTTGGGGCATTTAACGAACGGATGAGCGATATTGACTTTATCGCTGTGTTGCGACGTAGACCAACCCCACAAGACATTACCCATCTCAAAACGAGCCATCAAATTCTTTTAGCCAGGTATCCAAAGTGGAAATTAGACGGAAGTTATCTTCAGTGGAACGATCTGGGCTGTTTGCCTGATGCGATCGCGCCTTCACCTTACGTTGCTGATGGTGTTTTCCACCTAGAAGGGTACAGAGATATTAATTTGGTGACATGGTGGGTGTTGAAGCACCATGGAATTGCCCTTCTGGGGCCGTCGCCTCAAACGCTTACTTTTACTGTGAGTTGGGATGAGCTTGTCGCCCGACTGCACGATAACCTCAACACCTATTGGCAAAGTTGGACTCGTTCGCCAATCCAATTACCAAAATTGCTGTCTGACTATAGCGTTCAGTGGGCGGTTCTGGGTGTCCTGCGTTTGTGGTACTCGTTCTGCGAAGGCGATATCACTTCAAAGACTGGTGCTGGGATATATGCCCTTTCCCACTTGCCAGAACGATGGCACCCGATCGTTCGAGAAGCGCTCGCTCTTCGTGAAGGCTGCGGCCAAATCTACACGTCTCGGATTCGCCGAGCATACGATGCTGTAGAGTTTTTGCGCTACATTATCCGAGCGTACAACGATCGACTTCAGACAAATTCCTGTTATATCGAATCCGGTTGAATAACCGTAATAAACGGTAGTGCGTAAGTCCTGCGGACGACCTGACAGTACGCGTAGCGTGCGCGTTAGCTCCAACATCAAAGATCGCGTGTGGCTAGCGAGCAAGATGCTCGCACTACATATTTCAGATGTTACTGCTCTTGAATTTGAGAAGAACCATCAGCACATTTAATTTGCTGGGGGCTATCTTTCGGAGGCTGAGGGATACCCGGAGGAGTCGAGGTGGGTTCGTTAGTTTCGCAGATCGTCATGGCCAGGGTAGATTGGCCCGCGCTATTTTTGTAGTTAAATACCGCTCCGGTATAGCTTTTCAATCCGGTTTTCTTGGATTGAGCGATAACGATCGCGCTCTTAGCAGATTTGTTCTGAGGCACGATTTGATAGCGATAATTCTCTGTCTCTGGAGGCAACTTTACGGCCAGTTGTTCGCTATTGGTGGCAAATTGCGATTTTTGTAAATGGTGAACGACTTGGGCTTTGTTGGTAGAACTAACGTATTCGATCGCTTCAGTTTGGGGAGTTTTACTAGTTGGCGCTTCAGATCGAGCCGATGGCGTATTACTAGACGACGAGGTAGAGTCGGCAACCTTTTGAAACAAAGCCGATCCGGCAGAAAAGTTTTTGGGCCTGGGTTTCCCTGGATCGGCACTGCTAATTTCTAAACGCAATTGACCGTCTTTGGTAAACTCAAAGATGGTCATGACCGATTGTCGATCGCCAGGAAAGAGCAAGTCGATGTGCATGGGTTGCGGAGTCGGATCGATACGATAACCGACTTCAGCAGTTGGCGTTCTATCTTCAGGGGCTGAAGATTTAATAAATGAAACTAATAACTTGCCATCGGGTGTAAAAAGCAAATTGAGGATTTCCCCCGATGGTGCTTTGGATTGCCATTGCCCCAATAATTTCTGAGTCGTTGAGTCAGCGGCGGGAGATGGGGAAGATGGGGTAGTTGTGGTTTGGGCGTTTGCTAGAAGATTGACCGGATGGGCGATCGCGATTGCTAACCCGCAGGCGATCGCGACACTAGCTACTGGCAATTGCCAAGACTTGAGGACAGACTTATTCATGGTCTTGTCTCCTGATGGCTTGAACCTCACCATTCTACCGACGAATTAAACCACTGCTACTCAGCCTGTTCCAACTTAGCTCTCAAAATTGCCTCGACTTCAACTTCAGGATTGGCAAGATCGAAGGGATATGGATGGCGATTAGCAGGGTTCCGACGACTCATCACAACTTCCATAGCAGCGTGAAACGCCTCGCGATCGTTTCGACGATCGGAAATATACCGCTTTAGCTCAATATTTGTCATTTGTGACAGATTCGGCATCATAGAACAAACTCCCAATTTCATCCTTGGTTGTAAACGCAGTTCGTGGTCGTCTCTTGCATAAATCCTTGGGCGGGCGAAGCATTCGGGTGACAAAATATCGGTCAAATCAATGGTTTTAAATCCGAATGCTTCGCCCCTACCGACATTTTAAAGACAGGTCTAATTTAAGCCTTAAACGTCAGAATCGGTTGCATCCGAGCCACGACTCGCACTAATCCAGCTTGTACCTGAGCGTCAATTACAGGGGTAATGGGCTTGTAAGCAGCAGGCGCTTCTTCGATCCGTCTCTCTTCTCGTAAGGTAATGCAGTCAACCCCAGTTAACCCTAACTCCTCCTCGCTTTCCCGATTCCCTTGACGGCTTAGATCGAAGCGAGAACGCCACCTTCCGGCCCCATGGGAGGCAGAACAGCACCAATCTTGGTTTCCCAATCCGACTAATAGATATGATGGCGTACCCATAGAGCCAGGAATGATGACGGGTTGACCCTCATGCGCCGGACACGCACCCTTGCGCGTCACCCAGCCTTGTCCTTCAGGGAGGGTGATGTTATGGGGTAAATCGTAAACTAACGGTGCTTCGATCTCGCTGTAGACTTGGCGCAGTCGCAGCCGTAACAACTCTGCCAATAGCAGTCGGTTGACAAAGCCATAATTGGCAGCGGTGGCTTCAGCTTGGAGATAATTTTGCACTGCCTCTGGATGGGTAACTGCTGAGAGGGGGAACAAGTGGGAATCTGGATACTTCAATCCTTTTACCCACAACGATCGCGCTCGATCGCGCCACATCCCACCGATGTATTTCCCCACATGGCGCGAGCCGGAGTGGATGGTGAAGGCTAGCTGTCCTTCTCGCACCCCCCATTGATAGGCCAAAGTTCGATCTTCTATGCGATCGATCCACTGCACTTCGACAAAGTGATTGCCGCCGCCAATGGTTGCCAATCCACCATCTCGAACTACTCCGGTTTCTGGAACTAATTCCTCTGGTGCCCATTTTTGATGTCCTGACATCGAGCCGGAAAGAAAAATGCGATCGATTTCCTTTGCCAGTTGATGCAGATTCGATCGAACGATACTTCCCGTGGGCCCGTCTAGCATGGTATCCAACCAGCCAGCCACTCCATCTCGAAACATTGCTTGCATCGATCGAGCCGTCATGGTGACATCGCGAGTGCCAAAAAAGTAATCTCCTTTCATTAATTCCACGAAGCGATCGCGTTGGGATAAAAAATCTCCCACAGACAAATCGGCAACGTGCAACCGCATTCCGCAGTTGATATCGGAGCCGACAGCAGCAGGAATCACCTGCTGTGATGTTTCCACTACAGAGCCGATAGGCACTCCAGCATCACCGGGATGAAAATCGGGTGTGGCACAAACGCGACAAACTCGCCCGCCAGCGGGATGTTTGGCAGTCGCCAAGCTAGCCAATTGCTTGAAGGCTTTGGCCTCAACCGGAAAGCTTTCAGGTAAAAGGACTTCTGCTGTGGGAGCATCGGGGGAATCTGTCCGACGTACCGAGTAAGAGCGATCGTTATATCGCACGTCAAGCCCCTGTCGAGCTAAGGCTCGCAGAAGCCGCAAAGTATTTTTGGGCTGCATAAAAAGCTATTCAAAGCACTAAATGACCTTTAGATTTGAAGCGATTTTGACTTGGGTTCAGCAGCCGCAGTCAAATCCCGAATTTGCAGCTTCCCGTAGATAGTAGGGATGCGATCGGGTACGTAATCCAAAATCTAAGTGCTTCAACTCGTTTCTAACACAACACTTTGCCAAATGGCAAGGAAGTCAACTCAATTCGCAATTAACCCCACGCTTGTTCTCGCAGAGTGGCGCAGGCATCTTTATACGCTTGCCAAATAATTGTTAGTAGAAGCAGACAATTGCGCCACCATCTCCGCACGAGACGAAACCTCAAGTTTGCGAAACATTCGCTTCAAAGCTTGCTTGACAGAATTTTCTGTAATCCACAATTCGCTGCCAATTTCGGCGTTAGTTCGCCCTAAAGCTACCAATCGAGCAATTTGTAATTCGCGAGGAGTTAATCGATCGCTCTCCAAAGATCGTTGTGGCGCTCTTGTTGTTGCCGTCCACGCCGATAAGTGCAAACAAATCGCGCTCAAATCCGAGAGATTTTGCGAATCGAAAGCAGGCATGGATCGATCGCGGGTGCAGCCTACAACCCCTACTAATTTACCCCGACTGACGATCGGCCCTGCCATGACGTGCCAATGGTCGGGACGAGGGCAAATCGTCGTCCACACCTTGGGTGATGTTACCAGGGCCTCATGCACGGGAGCGTGACGTTCTACTAAATAACGCGCCACCGGATTGCGTTCGATCGAGAAGGCAACGTCCAAGGTTTTTTCCAGCGGGCTATTTCCCCATGGCAACCGTTCGCCCAGCATCTCTTGCAGAGTATCGAAGAAAAAAATTCCCGATCGCTTCGCGGCAAAATATTCACCAATTTTTGGCACGATTTGCGACTTGAGATCTCGTTCGTCTTGGATTTGATGTATAGCTGCAAATAAAGCCTGTAAGGGAATTGTCATCGGCACAGTGGCTAAAAGTGTACTCGATCGAGGACTAGGCGAAGTCGATCGGCCTCTTTTAATCTTAGCTAAGCGCACAGTTGAGAGGAAAAAATCGATGTCTTCATATGCCCACCCCGAAGTTTTGGTCGATACCCAATGGTTGATGGATCGCCTTGACGATCCGAACGTGCGGGCGATCGAAGTCGATATGAATCCAGAAATATATCAGAACGCTCATATCCCTGGCGCAGTTTACTGGAATATTCTTACCGATTTGCTGCTCCCAGATCTGCGGATGAATTTAGACCCAACTAACATGGGAAAATTGCTGTCGCGATCGGGTATTACTTCTGAAACGACTGCGATCGCCTACGGGAGTTATCCTGGTACGGGAGCTTTAATCTTCTGGCTGTTGAAAACCTTCGGACACGATCGGGTATACGTTCTCAACGGCGGGCATCAAAAATGGGTGGCAGAGGGTCGGCCGCTGGCAGCAGAGTTATCCGATTTCGCTCCCACTGAGTATCAGGTAAAACCGCCAGATGCCAATTTGCGGGTTTTGCAGCCAGAAGTTCTAGCCTCTCTGAATCGGCCGGATTCTGTGTTGCTAGATGTCCGCACTGCTGAAGAGTATCGGGGCGAAATCTTCATGATGAATCCCCCAGTAGGGGAAGAACGCGGGGGACACATTCCCGGTGCTGTGCATCTCCAACATACCCTGACCTTGAATGAGGATGGTACTTTTAAGTCTGCCGCAGAGTTACAAACTCTTTTCGCCAGTCGAGGAGTTACGCCCGATAAAGAGGTGTTTCCTTACTGTGCCATTGGCGGACGCTCTGCATATATGTGGTTTGTGTTGAAATATTTGCTGGGTTATCCCAAAGTTCGCAACTACGATGGTTCGTGGAATGAATGGGGTCGTTTACCAGAAGTTGCGATCGAGCAGTAATATCGAATCCGGTTGCATCCTGCCCACCCCATTGGGACAGCCCAGAGGGCTATCCCACAAGAATTACCCAATTATTTTTTTAACTTCCATCAAGGAGAGGGAAAAGGAATTTTTTGTTTACTAGAAAGGGGAGATCGATCGGTTTATTATTCTGCTTTGCTTTGCCAGTCTGTTCGCAGAATTGCCCATAACTTTACATCTTCAAATACTCCCCACCTGCGGACTCGCTGGCGTAACAATCCTTCTGGCAATAACCCATTTTTCTGCAATACCCTACCTGAAGCAGGATTTCTTACCATGTGGTAGGCGTAGAGGCGATTGAGTTCTAAATCTTCAAATCCGAAGCGAATAATTGGTTGTAATGCTTCGCTCATATAACCTTTTCCCCAGGCTTGAACTGCTAGCCAAAAACTTAATTCTCCTTGCAAATGTTCTCGATCGATATCTCGAATTTCTATAACTCCACAAAATGCTTTTTCCGCTTTGCTCTCGATCGCAAATGAAACAGATTCCCCTGACTCAAAATCGGCAATCTTTTTAAATACATATCTCTGAGCTTCACCGCCAGGATATGGATGGGGAATAGAGATGGTAGTATCAGCAACCCTGCGATCGCTAGCTGCATCCTGAATTGACTTTATATCTGCATGGGTTAGTAAGCGCAGAAGTAATCTCTCTGTTTCCAAGGTGGTGCGATCGAGCATAAAGCTATTTGATGTCGCTAATTATGACGCATAGTACCAAATGTCTTGTCCATCTTTGACAACCTACTGCATCCAATCAGATTTTGAGTAAAAACCACAGATGCACACAGATAAACACAGATGAAATTGATGAGTTATAGACTTATGCGAGAGGTCTAACCTGCAAACCGACGCTTGGTTAGATTTAAAAATCCACGCTCAAGGGGGCGCGAGGGAAGGGAATGACATCGCGGATGTTGCCCATGCCAGTCATAAATTGCACTAGGCGTTCAAACCCTAAACCAAAGCCAGCATGGGGTACAGTTCCATAGCGGCGCAAGTCTAAATACCACCAGTAATCGGCTAGATTCAATCCTTGCTTCTGAATGCGATTTTCTAGTACGTCTAATCGTTCTTCCCGCTGCGATCCACCAATGATTTCACCAATTTTCGGCGCGAGAATATCCATCGCTGCTACCGTCTTTTCGTCATCACTTAACCGCATATAAAATGCTTTTATTTCTACTGGATAATCGGTAACGATGACGGGCTTTTTAAACAGTTCTTCTGCCAAGTAGCGTTCGTGTTCCGATTGTAGATCTAAGCCCCATTTGACCGGATATTCAAATTTTTTATTGGTTTTTTCTAAAAGGGCGATCGCATCTGTATAAGTCACCCTTTCAAATTGGTTGTTGATGATATTATCGGCAGTAGCTAGCACCGAGTTATCGATCCGCTGGTTGAAAAACTCCATATCTTCGGGACATTGTTCCAAAACGGATTTAAACAGGTATTTAAGAAATTCCTCCGCTAAATCCATATCGCCTTGTAAGTCGCAAAAAGCCATTTCTGGTTCTACCATCCAAAACTCGGCTAGGTGACGAGAGGTGTTAGAATTCTCGGCGCGGAAAGTGGGCCCAAAGGTGTAGACGTTACTAAAAGCCATAGCCATGACTTCGGCTTCTAGTTGCCCGCTGACGGTCAGATAGGCCGGTTTGCCAAAAAAATCCTGGCTGTAATCTACTCCCTTAGCCTCTGTGAGGGGGACATCGGTTAAATTGAGGCTAGTAACGTGAAACATTTCCCCAGCGCCTTCGCAGTCGCTAGCGGTGATGATAGGGGTGTGAATCCATAAAAAGCCCCGCGACTGAAAAAATTGATGGATGGCGTTAGCGCAAGCATTGCGAACTCGAAACACAGCGCCTAAAGTATTAGTACGCGATCGCAAATGTCCGATTTCCCGCAAAAATTCAAACGAGTGGCGTTTCTTTTGCAGCGGATAGGTTTGCGGATCGGCTTCGCCATAAACCTCTACAGTTTGAGCCTTCAGTTCGATCCGCTGTCCCTTAGCTGGGGAAGCTACCAATATCCCAGAAACTGCGATCGATGTGCCTGTATTCAATTGTTTCAGCACGTCTGCATAGTCTGGCAAAACGGGATCGAGAACTACTTGCAGGTTCGCCATCGACGAACCATCGTTGACTTCGACAAAGGTAAAGTCTTTTAATTCTCGTTTGGTTCGCACCCAGCCTTGAATCGTCGCTGACTCATCCGGCTGTCCGGTTCGCAATATTTCTAAAATTCGTGTTGTTACCATTTTTTAAACGATCGCTAATTGAAAGAGGATAAATATTAGTAGTTAGGCGGCAAATCTAGCTATTAGTTCTTCGCGAGATAATTGCAGCAGCAGAGGGGTGAATTCTTCTGGTGGCAATTCTAGTATTGGTTGCACGAGCGCCACTAAGGATTCATCCAATGCCCCAAAGCGAAGTCTTAATAGATTTTCGATCGTGGTACGTCGTTCTGTTTGCATTCCTTGTTGCATTCCTTGTTGCATTCCTTGTTGCCTTGCTTGCTGCATGGCATCTTCCAGGCGCTGTAAATATACTGGTGATAAGTTCATAATTAACTCCCGATCTTCGCTATCTAAATTTTGACGCGCTTCTAAGTTAACCGACAAGCTAGCCAACAAATCCAGGGCATTTGTCCGTAAAGGGTGCGCTATTGGCAGTGCTATTAGTTCGTCGATCGCTTGTTTTTGAGTTGCACCCTTGCCTAAAATTCTTAACCAAAGCGTTTCTGGTGTCAGGGGTAGTCGATTAATAGCCACGATCGCTGCCCTGAAAAACTTGCCGAACAGGTAAACTCCAGAGAGCCAGTTATCTTCATCAGCAATGGCGTTAAAGCCTTGCAGGAGGGATTCAGAAGCAGATGGTGAGATAATCCATAATCGAGGTAGATCGTCTTCTAAAATTCTTTCCTCATCTCTTTTGGCTTTACGTTGGAGTTCGCCTTGGAGTTCAAATAGTTTGAGCAAGCAACTCCGAACTTCGGTTGGGGTTGGTTGATTGCGAAAAGGCTCCAAGAGACAGGGGCTAGCAGCAAATCTACCTAATAAGCCCAGTAGTTGGGGAGTAGCGGTTGGTTGTGAAGTTGGGGCAAACCAAACATCTATCTGTCTGACTTCTCCCGGTACGTCTCGGCTAGTCTCTACTTCTCCTAGAGGTGCTAATAACTCTGCTAAATACTGCTTGGCGAATTGGTCGTAAGGAAATTGGGTCATTGATTTTAAGACAAGCGCATGGAGTTGGTTCCTAGCTAGCACAAGACTTCAACACCCAGCCGATGACCAGCCCAAGGCCTCCGAAGCGCACGGCTTGCCAAAAGGGTTCCTTGAGACTGCCCCAGGAGAATAATTGGCTCTCTAGATTGAGTTCTATAGTTTCCAATTGGGATTGGATTTGTTTTAACTCTGCCTTTAGCTGCGGGGAACGCTGCTGGCGGAGTTCGCGTTTGACTTCATTGAGGCGTTCTTTGAGTTCGGCTTGACGTTGAGTGTCTTGCTGCACTTGGGCGTAACGCTCTTTTAAGGCGATAAGCGATCGCTCTGTTTCTGCCAGTGCGGTTTCAAAGTCATCACCATCCGATGACGGTGAGGATGGTTTTTCATTATGGGTCATAGACTAAAGTTAAAGATAAATACCATTGATAATAAGGGAGAGGAGAGAACGGGGAGAAGGGCGATCGCTGCGATCGGCTATTAATAATCGCTCGTCACCAAAGCTTACAAAAATGTAACATGAGGTTTAATATGATTACACAAACTATGGTCAAACCGTCTTCTTGGATAGAAACAGGAGTAAGAATAAGTCAAGTCAGACAGCTTTATTTATTTAAATTCACTGATGAACTTCAAGAACGTTTAGACGAACTTTCAGATAAGAGTAAAATCGATATTTTAAGTTCAGAAGAAGCCGCAGAATTAGCTGGAATTTTAGAATTAAACCAAATTTTTACCATGATAAATGCCAAAATAATAGCTGAATCTAAATGATCGATAAGACTATCCGTAAACTGGTTCGAGAACGGGCAAAATATTTGTGTGAATACTGCCATTCTTCAGAAGAGTCTAGTGCTGCTTTATTTGAAATAGACCATATCGTTCCTCAATCTTTAGGCGGATCTCAGACTGCGGAAAATCTCGCCTTAGCTTGTCAGCGTTGTAACGGGTATCGGTATAATTTTACTACAGGCATCGATCCAGAAACCCAGGAAGAGGTTCCTTTATTTAATCCGCGTCAGCAAAAATGGTCAGAACATTTTATTTGGGCAGAAGACGGATTGAAAATTATCGGGATATCTCCGTTTGGTAGAGCCACCTGTAATCGTCTAGATCTAAATGATGACGAACACAACGAAAGATTTATTATCCAATCTCGTCGTTTGTGGATAAAAGGTGGTTGGCATCCTCCTGATGGAGATCCAAGGAGGGTTTAGCCAAGATTTTTCGGTAAGACAATAACTTAACAACTCTCGACCATCTCTAAAACACTCAACAGTATCGATCGATTATGCCCGAACCAACTCAACTTTCTAAAACCATTAACCTGAAAGAACTTACCACTCTCGAACTGGCTCAAGCCCTAGCAGAGCGTTTGGCGATTAACGAAAGAGATTGGCATCGTCTCAAATCTAATCGTCCTGCTCGCGCTGCCGAACAAGCTGCTGCTGCTTTAGTATTTTTGCTCAAGGAACAGCCAGAAGAAGCCTTACCGAGGTTCCAGCAAGCATCTGGATGGTTGGATCGATCGATTTCAGCCCCTCCTTGCCCCACCCATGGACATGGCAAATAAGGAGTTCAAAAGACGTAGGTTGGGTTGAACGGAGTGAAACCCAACATTCCCACCCATCCGGCGTTAAATTTCGTTGTTACATCTTTGCGATCGCCATTCGGGGGTAGCTATACCGCCAACATTCGCACCCATCGAGCGTTGGGTTTCGTTGTCACTCAACCCAACCTACTGGCTAACTCCCCTCTCCTCTAGATAAATCGTCTTGGGTAAGGGCGATCGATCTTTAACCTGATAATTCCTCTGCTGAATTAAACGCTTTAACTCCTCAACCCGTTTGCCTGGATTGGGATGAGTAGCTAAAAAATCGAAGTCTATACCTTTTTGCCGATCTAAGCGAGCAAAAAAATCAGTTGCGCCAGCGACGTGTCCGTAAGTTTTTTGCAATAGGGTCAAACCAAATTCGTCGGCTTGACTTTCTTGGGATTGAGAATATTGAGATTGACTCAAAGCGACAATTCCTGAAGCCGCTGCTGATTGCAAAGAACCAGTGTCTCCTAGAAAAGCTGCGATCGCTATTTGTATTAGCAGTTGACGGCCCAAACTCCGCATATGATCGCGATGGGCAAAATGTCCCAGTTCGTGTCCCAATACCATCATCAACTCGTTTTCTGACTCCATCTGTTTCACTAAGCCAGCATAAATGACGATCGCATCTCCTGGAAGCGCCAAAGCATTTACCGTCGAATTAGGAATATATAAGACTCGATAATTTCTATTTTGGCTTGCTTCTGACGGTAAATTACTCTCTAGACGTTCTAACAATCCATTGACAGTATCTTGAGCCGGAGATGGTTTTGCCTGCTGTTCGTAAGCTGGAATTATCAACGCCCCTAATTGTTGCTCGACGCTAACAGGAATCAACCAGACGAGATTATTAATTAACAATCCCAGCAGCCAAATTATCCCAGCTATGAACCCGACAAATAACCCCAATATAATTAATAATTGGCGGTTGCTAGGAGGCGGATTGCGGCTACTTGGATAATTGTTCATTGTCGATCGTTAATTAGAGTTATTGCATCGATCGAAAATTTTTATTTATAACGCAGATGGAGAGCAGATAAACGCGGATATACGCAGATACTTTTGATAAGTTATCGACTTATGCAAGCAGTCTAGTGTTTGCGATCGTCAACTACGTCTAATTACTCTTGGTCGGACGGAAGGGATTTAAGAAGTTGAGCAGCCCATAAATTTCTCGCGACTGAATCCACAAACTTCCTTGTCCTCGGAAACGACAAACTAGTCCCTCACCGCCTAAAATTCCAGTTTTTAAACCTTTGAAAGATAAGCCTCCTAAAAGTTCGACGTTGTAACTTAACGAGTCTTCAAATGCCACGATATAGCCAGTATCGACGACATAATCGCCTTGTACTGGAATTTCGACGATCGCCCCATAAGAACTAAACCAAATATCGCCTTGGCCTGTTGCCCGCAGGAGAAATAACGATTCTCCACTAAAAAACCCTTTAAAGCCCTGAAATTTGGTATCAATTTCTACTGTAGGACTAGCGGCGACAAATCCTGAAGATTGAATCATCAATCCATTACCTCGAAGGACGTAATGTTGAATATCTCCAGGAACGCCAGGAGAGACATAAAGCTGTCCTGGACTGCCTTCAGCCGTGAATTCGCTGACGAAAAATGATTCGCCGCTCACCATTCTGCCCAAACCTTTCATCAAGCCACCTTTGGCTTTAGACTGCATTTTAATGTTAGAGTCCATCGCTGCCATTGCACCAGATTCCACTAATACAGTTTGATTGGCCCGCAAGCTGAGAATTAAAGAAGCATATGCTGGCGAATGTTCGATTTGATATGCAATTTCATCCATATTTCTACCTCATCTCGGTGGTAATTGAGAGCCAACTAAACTACCAAACCCTCCTGGATTGTGGGTTTGGCAGAAAACTTTCCCCCGTCCTTTAAATCGACAAATTAAACCTTCTCCGCCAATGTTTAATATCGCTCCAAGCCAGCTAGTGCCAGCTTTAGTAACATCAAAACTCAAGCTTTTTTCAAAGGCAACTATATGTCCGGTATCAACTATATATTCGCCGTTGACTGGTACTTCATAAATGCCGCCAAAAGCCGAGAGTAGCACCAAGCCGGAGCCGCTCATATCTAGCCAAAAGATCGATTCGCCAGAAAAGAAGGATTTAAAGCCTTGAAACCCTAGATCGATATCCACGTTTGATTCGCTAGCTAAATACGAAGTGGCTTGCACTACCAAGCCAGTTGGGGTCATTTGATAGGACAATATATCGCCCATAAATTTCGGACCTAAAAATATTTCTCCACCCGATGTGGGAGAGCGAAATACGCTCAAGAATAGGGACTCGCCACCAACTAAACGCTTGAGTCCGCCTAAAATTCCGCCGCCTTTGCCTTGTCTGAGAGTAGTGCTAGCATTGATGTATCCGCTCATGGCAATCATCGTCCCAGCTTCAGCGACTAATTCTTCTCCAGCAGTTAGGGTAATATGAGCGATCGCACTATCTGGCTGATGTAAAAGTTTAACTTTCATCTAATACTCCTCTTTTAGAATTTAGGGCGTAAAAATCTTACTAAGCCGTCAATACTGCGAGATTGTAAATAAATATCTCCTCGACCAGAAAGCCGATTTACTAACCCTTCTCCAGAGGTGACAGAGCCAACTAATCCTCCTGCTAGCCCAACTTTCATGCTAATGCCTGGATCGTAAGCTACTAAATGACCGCTATCGACGACAAATTCACCGTTAATTTGTTTTTGGGTAATGCCTCCGTAAGCACCAAAAAATACTAAACCTTGACCGCTTAATTTCAGTTTAAATAGTCCTTCACCTGCGATCCAACTAGAAAATCCTGCCCATTGTACCCCCATATTTATACCTGGAGTATGAGCGATGTAAGCTCCCGGTTGAAAACATATGCTGCGATCGCCACGCAGATCCAATGCTAGAATATCGCCGATCGTAGATTGGGTTAAAACAATTTTTAGAGGTTGTTGAGTGGTGTTAGTAAAAATATTGACAAATAAAGATTCTCCTCCAAAAAACTTCTTCATTAAAGCGGGGAAAAATCCCCCAGATAACTCTGTCTTCATCGACAGTTGAGCGTCCATACTGGTCATGGCTCCAGCTTCAGCCGTAACGCTCTCGCCAGGATTTAAAGTCAAAAAGATACTGGCAAATGCTGGTTTGTAACGAATTTCATGTTGCACCAGACAATTTCCTCCATTGTGAGGCTTAAATATTCCCGATCTTCTCATAAAGTTTCGCTAGCGATCGCGTTGTTAAAGAAAATATAGGTTCGCCTTTTGAAGAAATTACTCGATCGCTTTGATAAAATATAATTACCAACCTCCAAGCGTTCGCGCAGCGCGTACTCCGCACGTATCGCCTCCAGAATAAATCTATGACAATCCTCAATACCAAAAACTTATCCCTCGGCGATGTCCATCGTCTTTTAGGATTTCAAATGTATTGGGATGGCTCGTTTACTCCCTTGTTGTCACTAGAACTATTAACTGAATTTGAACGACAGGAACTCAATCAAATTAGAGATGATTTCCGTAACTATTTATCAGAGGGCAAAGTATATGAAGGATTAGTTAAAGCTTTGACGGTTTTTCCCTTAATGCGGTTGGCTGGCTTCTATCGCTATCCGATTAAGATCGCATTAGAAGAGGAGATTGAAAATATTGAGATTGAAGATGAGGAGACTAGAATTACTGGAAGATTAGATATCTTGGCAGTCAATAAAACTCAAGCAGCAAGCGGTAATTCTAAGTTTTGGGTTTTAGTTATTGAATCTAAAAATAGTGGCGTTGCTCCATCAGTGGGTTTGCCACAATTGCTGACTTATGCTTATCAAAGCTTAGAGCGTCAACCATCGATCTGGGGGTTAGTAACAAATGGAGAACTCCACCAATTTGTATATATCGAGCGAGGAAATCCACCAATTTATCAGATGATGCCTTTACTCAATTTGATGGAGTTTGAATCAGCAATTCAGCTTTTACAGGTTTTGAAAGCTATATGTAAGCTACAGTTTGTCAAATCTACTAACTTATAAAATCTTAATGCGATCGCCTCATCCCCGCAAACAATTCGCTCAACACTGGCTCCGCAGCGAAAAAGCCCTCGATCGCATCGTGGCGGCTGCGGAAATATCTTCAAGCGATCGACTGTGGGAAATCGGACCTGGAACGGGAATTCTCACCCAAAGACTGTTACCTTTAGCTCAAGCAGTCGTTGCGGTAGAGATCGATCGAGATTTGTGTCAAAAGTTAGTCAAAAAATTCGGCAAAGTTGAAAATTTTCTCCTCCTTCAAGGAGACGTTTTATCTTTAGATTTAGAATCGCATCTGGTTAATTTGACTACTTTTCAACAGCCGAATAAAGTAGTTGCCAATATTCCTTATAATATCACTGGGCCGATTTTAGAAAAATTGTTAGGTAAGATCGCTCAGCCTCGCGAACATCCTTTCGATTTAATTGTATTACTAGTACAAAAAGAAGTAGCGCAAAGGTTGTACGCTAAAGCAGGGTCAAAAGCCTTTGGAGCCTTATCTGTAAGGGTGCAATATTTAGCGGAGTGCGAGTTTATCTGCGACGTACCAGCCAAAGCATTTTACCCACCACCTAAAGTAGATTCAGCCGTAGTCAGATTGCGTCCTCGCCAGATAGAAATTCCAGCTAAAGATCCTAAGTGGTTGGAAACTTTGGTAAAACTCGGTTTTGCTGAGAAGCGCAAAATGTTACGAAATAATTTGAAAGGGATAGTAGATCGCGATCGCCTGACCAAATTACTGGAAGAATTAAATATAAATCCCCAAGTTCGCGCCGAAGACTTAAGCGTACCAGAATGGGTAACTTTAGCCGATCGATTAAACGTTTAGGAGTATGGCGATCGCAGATGGAAAAAAATAATTATAATCGCCTATGATTTTGCGAGATGCCACCCTCAACGATATACCTACGCTTGCCAGGGTTCATGTGGATACTTGGCGAACAACTTATCGAGGAATCATGCCAGATCCGTATTTGGATGGCCTATCTTACGAGCAGAGAGCAAACTATTGGTATCAGTTTTTGAACCATACCTCACAACGGGGCTACTTTACTTATGTTGCCGAGGAAGAATCCGGCGAGATTGTCGGTTTTGCCAGCGGAGGGAGGGAGCGTACTGGCGATCCGGTGTATAAAGGCGAGTTGACTGCCATCAATATCCTCCAAAACTATCAAGGACGAGGTATTGGACGTTGTTTGGTAGAGGCGGTAGCAAAAAGGTTAGCTCGATGGGGTATCGATTCGATGCTGGTGTGGGTTTTAGCTGATAATTCCGCACGTCAATTTTATGCTGCGCTTGGAGGCAAGCCAGTTCGCGATCGAGAGCTTGAAATTGGCGGTAAACTCCTGGTTGAAGTGGCTTATGGTTGGATGGATACAGGAAATCTGAGAAGATGAATCAGAAAGATGAGATTTAACCATTTAGAATATTGTCAATCTCATAATTAAAATGCGCTCCTACACCTTAATCGCTCCAGCCAAAATCAACCTGTATTTAGAAATTCTAGGCGATCGCCCGGATGGTTATCACGAACTGGCGATGGTGATGCAAAACATCTCCTTGGCAGATCGAATCGATTTGCGATCGCTCAGTGTCGATAAAATTCAACTCCATTGCCAACATCCCCAAGTGCCAAAAGATGCTACCAATCTGGCATACCGAGCGGCAGAATTGATGGTGCAGCAGTTCCCCAATGCTTTCTCTCAGTACGGGGGAGTAGAGATAACGATCGACAAGCAAATTCCCATCGCCGCTGGCTTAGCTGGCGGTTCGACCAACGCTGCTGCGGTTTTAGTCGGGATCGATTTACTCTGGAATTTAGGACTAACTCAAATAGAATTGCAAGAATTAGGCGCAAAATTGGGTTCGGATGTGCCTTTTTGCCTAGCTGGGGGAACGGCGATTGCAACTGGGAGAGGCGAACAAATTTCCCCGCTGCCAGATTTAGATAACTTGTATGTAGTATTGGGCAAACATCGCAAATTGGCTATTTCTACCGCTTGGGCGTATTCCACTTATCGCCAGCAATTCGGCAGCACTTACGTTTCAGATTCCACAACTTTGTCATCGCGGGCGGCGCGGGTGCATTCTGGCCCGTTGGTAAATGCGATCGCTCATCAGGATGGAGTAAAAATCGGGCAATTGCTCCACAATGACTTAGAAAAAGTCGTTTTGCCAGCCTATCCTCAAGTTTTAGAACTTAGAGAAGCATTTCAAACCAGCGGCGCTTTGGGAACCATGATGTCTGGTTCCGGTCCAACGGTGTTTGCGTTGGCTGCATCCAACCAGCAAGCGCAGCAAATCCAGGAACGGGTAAAAGCCACAATTTCCCACCCCGATTTAGAAATCTGGATTGCTAAATTCTGTCCTACAGCTATTCAGGTTACAGAGCGATGAAAAACCTCGATCGAAAATAAAAATGGATTTACAAATCTCCTTGGCGTTATGCTAGTTTTAGCAGCTATCGCTTTAGCGGGCTTAGCTTATTCTACTAATCAGTTGCTTCTTGGTAATAATAAAACCATAAATTGCTTTCCAGTAAGAATAAATCGTTTTCTAGCAATATTAAAAATAATTTAAATTCCAGTAATTCTTGCCGTTTCGTATGTAAATTGACTATTAGCCGAGAGTATGCTTCAGTTCCAAGATATATTAAACATAAAGTAGATAAGCAAAGTAAAATAATAGCTATTTTTCTAACCGAAGTCCATTGTGCCACTTCACTAACTATGATACCAGCGACCGCACCAGATATTATTGGCACAAAAATGTTTTTAGCAAAAATATCAATAGTCGTTGGTATTATCTGCTGATTCGATATTGCCGATATTTTTTCATCTACCATGTAAATAGTTTCTTTGATAATTTCTATCAACTTATCAATTCCTATTAAGATTTCTTCACTTTCAGGTTTGATTGAGATTCCTGGAAGATAATTATTAAAAAAGCCGCTGACTACTTCTTGATAAAAGCGAATACTTCTTAAACGTAGACGCATTACCTTATATGCTTCAGGTAATTCTTCATAATCAGAGTATTCGAGACTAAATTCTTGATAGATGATTTCTTTTATCGCTTTTTCTAATTCTTGACTATATTGCCTAATTGTAAAAACTGCACCTGCAACACTGACAACCAACAAACATAAGCTTAAGACAATAAATTCCCAATCCCAAAAAAATACTAGAATCCAAAGTGCTAAAATTGCAAAGATAAAATATGTGATTCGCCAAAAATTGAGTCCTCGTTTAGTGCTATCATTATTTTTGTCAAAAACTATTTTAATTATCTTACCAGGTTCATATTTCCGAAATAACTTAAACAACTTCTCATAATTTTTGTGAATTTCTATAATGTGCTTTCGAGAATTTGGTTGATAATTGTGATTATTGATAATCATTTAGTTTGTAAAGTTAGAAATAATTATATATAGTCAGATAATATTTAAAGAGGGAAAAGAAGAAGACTTAAAAGATCGCGCTCTCTAATAATACTTTTGTACTATCAAGTTGATTTTTTTTCTAAACTTGTCTTAAGAATTCCGCATACGGCGATCGCTATTCGAGGCCGCTTGGCTGATAAAACAGTGCCACAATGTAAAGCAACGGCAAGTTTTCCTGGAGGCAGTATGACACCGACCGTTCAAGACTTAGAGAAACTCCAGTCTCAGCATCCCGATCGCCGATTGGAGTTGGTACGAGGGAAAATAGTTGTTATGAGTCCGTCTGGTTATGAATCTGATGAGGTAGCTGCCGAGATGATTCGGCGCATGGGTAACTGGGTGCGCCCTCGTAAAATAGGTCGAGTGACGGCATCTAGTGCTGGATTTCGCCTGCCCAATCCGGATCGAGACGTGCGTGCCCCCGATGCCTCATTTGTCACAGCCGAACGATTGCGCCGCAGTCCTCGATCGTTTGCCGAACTAGCACCAGACTTAATGGTAGAAGTCAAGTCTCCTACCGATTCAGTGGAGGAGCTAGAAGCTAAGATTCAGGAGTTTTTAGCATTAGGAACGCGAGTTGGAATTCTGATTAACCCAGAGGAACAAACGGTGAGGATTTACCGTTCTGGACGAGAGGCGATCTTGCTCGCCAATGACGATGTAATAACAGTTCCAGACCTCTTACCTGGCTGGGAAGTCCCTGTCATTGAGCTATGGTCCCCCGTGTTTGAGTAACGGCAGCGGCGCTGTTGACCTAGCACTAAAGGACGGTCAGAGGCGATCGCTTGCCCTCATTTACTACAGTATTGCGTGCTTTTGCCCGACTGCTCGATCGCGAGGTTAAGATCGACACAAAATGATGGATTTCCCGATGAACGACACCCCTCAACCCGCTAATACCGACAAAAAACTAACCCCGCTGCGCTGTCTCACGGGGGCGCTGATTTCTGGCACCATGGCAATGGCGATGTACTCTCTTACCTCTTCGATCGCCCAAACCTATGCTACCAAGCCCATTAACTCTAGCAGTCCGATCGCGATTAACATTGCTTCTGCGGTTCGCACCCTAGTCGTCGGCGCTTCCACGCTGGCAACCTTTATTTTTGCCTTGGCGACTGTTGGTTTAGTCGCCTTAGCTGGGCAAATTATCCTTCAGCGCCTCAAAGGAACGAGCGATGCGGCAGAGTAGCAAAATCTTCTAAACCTCGTGCAGTCAATATCTTGACAATTTCACTTTCCGTAAATATAATATTAGTACATTTGTTCTGATAGTTCTGTCGCGGTTAAAATACTGGCAGCATAGCTAAAGAGAACATTTCAGGATTTCGATCGTTACTAACAGGCCGAACTCTACTCTAAATCTAAGTAGAGTAGTGGCTTATTATGTCTTGCGCAGAAGCGCTCAGAGGCAAAGAGTTTTTGCGTCTTAGCGATTTCATCCTTTTCTAAGGCAATTTTAGGAGTTTCAACGTGAATAAAATAGCGAATCCAGACAACAAAGAACAGTTAATGGCGGCATTCGATCGAATAATCGCTGAAAAGAAAAGGGAAGAATTTAAAATAGCCACTAAACAAGAAGAAGTTGAGAAAGAAAAGAACAAGCAAGTTTTAGAAGTAGCTTCTACATACACAGTCGATAGCATTGTTAAAGGTTTAGCCGACCTACAATTAGATTTTGGCACTATAGTTAACGGATTGGCGGAAAAGCTAGCTAAAGAAAACTCGAAACTAGACGAACTCAAACAAGCGATCGAAGTCGAAACAGAACACTTTCAAGAATTACAGAAAACTAGAATTGTAGCGGATACTCTGCATATTTTAACTCAAGAACACCAAGAAAAACTAAAGGGACTTCAGCAAAATGCTACGAGTCAAAAAGAGGTATTAGAAAAAGAAACCTCTCAATATCGCAAAGAGTGGCAACAAGAACAAAGTGAGTTTGAGACTAGAACTCAAAAAGAAGAAGAACTCTTAATTAAAGAGCGCCAACAGGCAGAAGAAGAATATCAATATCGCCTAGAACTGACTCGAAAAATTAATGTTGATGCTTATCAATCTCAAAAACGCAAACAAGAGTTAGAACTCCAAGAAACTAACGAAACCAAACAAAAAAACTGGGCCGAACGCGAAAAAGTATTGACTGACAACCAAGCTGAGTTTGAAGCCAATCGCAAGAAAGTAGAAGCATTTACGGTTGAATTAGATGAAGCCGTGAAGAAAGCTAGAGAAGAGGCAATTAAAGACGTTCACAAAGATGCCAAGGTTAAAGCCGATTTATTTGAAAAAGAATGGCAAGCGACCAAGCAGAGTCACGAACTCAAAATTCAATCTTTAGAAGAAGCGATCGCCAAACAAGTCGAACAGATTCAAAGTCTTTCCACTCAACTAGAAGCTGCCCTCAAACAAGCACAATCTTTAGCTATGAGAGCGTTTGAAAGTTCTACAGGCAAATTTGCCCAAAAAGCAGAATCATGATGAATGGGTCATGGGGCATAGGGCATAGGGCATAGATTATTTTCCCCTCTCTCCCCATCTCCCCATCTCCCCATCTCCCCATCTCCCCATCTCCCCATCTCCCCCTCTCCCCTCTCTTCCACCTAATTATGGAGATCGAACATGGTAGCCAAAAAACCAACTGAAAGAAATACCAAAGCTGAGATTTTAGAGGCATTTGATGAAGTAGCTAAAGAGAAAGCAGAACTCAAAGCTCAACTCGATCGACTCAGTAAAGAAAACCAAGCCTTAGAAAAACAAACCGCAACTAAAGACACAACTTCTACTCAACCAAAAACAATTATGGATCGATCGCTCTCTCTGCAACAACAAATGAATAATACGATTGAAGGGTTAGCAAAAATTCAATTAGGATTTGGTAGCGCCGTTAGTAATTTATCGGAACAACTAACTACTCAAGCCACTCGTCTGCAAGAAATTCGCAGTTCTGTCGCTACTGAAATCGAGCAACTGAAAAAATTACATAGTCTGAAACTAGCAGACAATACCTTAGACGTATTAATTAAATCTTATGAAGATAATTCTAAGGCTTTTGCTGAAGAATTAGATCGGCGACGCGAAGCGTTAGACCTAGAAGTCGGAGAGCAAAGAAAAGCTTGGGATCGAGAGCAAGAAGAACGCAAACGCACGGTCAAAGAGCGTAACGAAACTTTCAATAAAACCAAGCAGCGAGAAACAGCCGAGTATAAATATAACTTGGAACTGCAACGCAAGCTCAATAATGAAGAATACGAGCAAAGTCAAAAACTACTCCAGAAAGAGTTAGAAGAATTGACGCAACAACAAGAAAAGCAATGGGCAGAACGAGAAAAAGCGATCGCCGATCGAGAACAACAATATGCCGAATACAAAGCTAAGGTAGAAGCCTTACCGAAAGAAAAAGAAACCGCACTCAAAAAAGCCACAGAAGAAGGTAAAGGGATCGCCCATTACCAGACTAAAGTGCAAGCCGACTTATATGCCAAAGAAGTCGAAGGACAAAAACGCTTTTACGAACAAAGGTGGCAATCTTTAGAGCAAACAATTCAAAATAACGAAACCCGAATTCAAAATCTGGCCAAACAACTAGAGTCGGCTTTGAAACAAGTTCAAGATTTGGCAGTCAAAGCTATAGAAGGTGCGGCCAACGTCAGTTCTTACCAAGCTGTTAAAGAAATTGCCCTCGAACAAGCCAAAAACCAACTGAAGAATAAATAAGGATCGCTCTTGAGGAGAGGGAGAAGAGGGGGAAGGGCGAGAATTTTTAACTCCACACTTAACACTCAACACTTCTCACTTCTCACTTCTTCAACTTCTGTATTCTTCTTTTACGTCTTTGCAATTCTTATCTTTCGGCGAAATTTTCCCCATCAATTCCCCATTATTTCCCCAGAGAAATTCAACTTTTCCACAAATTATCAGCAGTTTTCCACAGGGATTAACGACACGTTCGGGTCTGAATGGCTTAGCTGGGGATTTTTCTCAAACTGCGATCGCGATCGCTATTTTGGCACTAATTGTAAACATATATAAAGAAAAATCGGTCTAAAGTGCCGATTTTTCGTAAATCGTTTGGTCTTAAATCATCATCTGTAACATTTTGCAATATTGACATCCCCAGAAAGGAATCAGACAATAGTGCGACTACCCAGAAAAGAGGACGAGTAGATCGAGGTGAGGTGGCGATCGAGACGTTCGCATCGATCGCTTGAACTTGAGATGTTTACCTTTATTTGCCAGTCTCTGCCTCTCCTTACACTCTCTGAAATTCTTTTGACCCTAAAAGGAGTTCTATGAACGCCAACGTCAGTATCCTGACAGAAATTCCAGAGGAACTACACCAATCCCTCAAGTCCTACCTGGAAACTCATCCCACTTGGGATCAAGATCGAGTATTCGCTGCTGCACTCTCTCTGTTCTTGCTGCAAAATGGAAATAGCAAGGTAACAGAGGCATCACCAAACTATCGCGCCTGTGCCCGCGTCTATCTAGAAACCTTATTTCAGCGTCCAGCTTAATCAGAGACGCGCCATAGCGCGTCTCTACTTCCAAACCAGCCAACAGATGACCGAAACTAATGCCAAATCGACCAAACCTACTTTGGTAATTCCTCAATTAATTGTTGGCTTGGGCAACCCAGAACCTAAGTACGAGCAAACGCGCCACAATATCGGTTTTGCAGCAGTTGATGCTTTGGCACGTTCTTGGCAAATCGATTGGAGCGAAAATCGCAAATTTCAGGGGTGGTTTGGTGAGAGTTTGGGGCCTAACTCCGAAAAAATTCGCTTGCTCAAACCCACAACTTACATGAATCTGTCTGGGCAAGCAATTCGGGCAGTGACAGATTGGTTCAAGTTGCCCCCAGAATCAGTCTTAGTAATTTATGACGATATGGACTTGCCTTTAGGGCGAATCCGGTTGCGCCTTTCTGGTTCTGCTGGCGGGCAGGGAGGAATGAAATCTGCCATCGCACATCTAGGCACTCAAAATTTCCCCCGCTTGCGGATCGGGATCGGCCGCGACGAGCGAAATAACGGTGCCATTTCTCACGTTCTGGGCAAATTTTCGGCTGCTGAAACTGAGGTCATTTCTCAAGCACTCAAACTAGTAGTTGAAGCAGTCGAATTCAGCCTCAAACAAGGAGTAGAAAAAGCCATGAGCTATTATAACAATAGAAGTTTAGAAGTTTAGAGGTTTAGAACTCCGCACTTTCTCCTAGCCGAACATATTTAGATTGATTCTACCTTGAAAAGATTGAAACTTGAAATCGAGCAGATAAAACTTGACGATCGCAGTAAGATTTAGCTAGAAAATATTTCTATCGATCGGCATAAATTAATCTCTCTCTATAACGGGAAGTTCGTCAGCCAGGACTTGGTTAATCTAGAGGTAAAAGCGAGATCTAAAGAGAGTTTGAGTAGGAGATTTTTCATGATAGATCGATCTAGAAAAAACAGTTCTTTTATAAAAATTGTAGGAGCGATCGCGCTGACACTTTCTGCTCTTATGCTTCCCGGTTGCCAGCTTGGTGGAGAACGATCTGAAGAAAGAGAAGGTGTAGAGGAAAGGAGAGAAAATATAGGTGAGGAAAGAGAAGGTGTAGATGAGAGAAGAGAAAATATAGGTGAGGAAAGAAAAGATGCAGATGAGGGAAGAGAAGGCTCAAATCGAGAAGACGACTAATACTAATTAAGTCTCAAAAGCACCTCGCCAGTTCGATCGACTAAATCCCCTAGACTACTCCTTAAGGGGATAAAAGCCACGCTGAGAAGATCGGCTTTAGGAGCCAGAGAACACTTCACATTCGGCTTGACGATCGCTCTGAATGGTTCAAAATAGTGTGCGTCAAGTTAGCTCCCGTCAGGTCAGTTTCACTCAAGTTAGCATCGCTCAAATCTGCTTGTGTCAAGTCGGCTCCCCGCAGGTTGGCACCACTCAAATTTGCTCCCCGCAACTTAGCCCAACTTAAATTCACTTGACTGAGATTTAAATTGCTCAGATCGGCTCCCATTAAATTCGCATTGATGAAATACTTCTCTCCAGCCGCTAGGCGTTGTTGGAAAACCTCAACGCTCAATCTCGGTAATAAAGCGCAAGACTTACCCTGGTAAAACCACCTAGCTCCCACTAGGTTGGCGGATGCCTCGATCGCTATTTCATCGACGGTGGATAAAACCACACCATTACAATTATCCCATCGACCCCCAAGCATGAAAGCCATATTTTCGGCTGCTTCAGCAGAATCTAATAAGATAGTCCGATCTTTCCCCAACTCCTTGTTCGGGCTATAGATCGCCTCTTTAAGCTCTAACAATTTTGACCATAAATTTTTCATATCTCTACTTCCTAGCCAGCCAGCGATACGTGCTACCGCACTCCTCTAGCGCCAACGCCTCAGTCTTTTCTCTTCCATTTTAGCTTTGATAATTAACTACCTACCGACGATCGAAAACTAGTGGATACAAGCCTCCTCTCAAGAGGAGAAAAGTTTTTGACTTTTGACTTTTGACTTTTGACTTTTTTGACATCTTTAGGAGTTGCCACATGAAGCACAGCGCTAACGACACAGCCCAGCAACACTCTAGCTCGAATACAAATAAACTCAACTCCAACGCGGCTCGAAAGCAAATTCTCACCGTTCCATTACCCGATCCGATTACCAAAAATATTGAAGCCATCACTTCGTTCCAGACCCAAGAAAATCGCTCTCTTCCCATTTACCAACAGCTACTAGAAACGATCGCGTCGTTTTTTAGCCACTCGATCTTTCTCTATCTTTTGTTGCTCCTACTGATTCTGTGGATTGGTAGCAGCTTTTTTGATTCTCTTTTACCCTTTCACCTGCCCCCTTTTAGCTGGTCATCTCAAGGCTTAGATGCCGCCGCCCTGCTAATTTCTACTGGGGTGCTAGTAAGACAAACTCGTCAAGAAAACTTTGCCGAACAGCGCACGCAACTGATGCTACAACTCAATCTCCTCTCCGAACAGAAAATTGCTAAGATGATTGCGCTTTTAGAAGAACTCCGTACCGATTTACCAGATGTCGTCGATCGAACCGATCCTGAAGCCGAAGTCATGCAGGAACCCGCCGATCCGATTGCTGTTTTGGAAGCACTTGAGGGGAATTTAGCCCAAGAACTAGCTTTAGAAACTGAAGCGGAGCAATAAAGGTAAATCCTGCTTTACATCAATTGCTTCAAGCAAGAAACATCCGCTTTACCAAAGTGGGTGCTGAAAGCTACATTCAAATTCTCTAATGAAGCAATCAACCAAGGAACGCCGTCTTCATCAAAGGACTCATAATGATTGAATAAAACCGTAAAACGTTTTTCTAATTGGGGCTTAACTTTGTTACAAAGAAGGACTATTTTTAGTAGTAACCCAGTGGTAAAAGTTGGACCTAAATTGGTAATTAAATCGACAAAAACATAGTGATCTAGCTTTTGATGGCTCTCAACTATTAGGTAATTCAATAATTGAGTGCAAGTTCGGATAATCATGAACTCGTCGGGTTTTTGAAAATCGTTATCCGGCAAAATATTTTTTAAGTGATTATACAATCGATGATTGAACTGTTTTTTACCATAGTTAGAGTTAATGGAAGAAATTAAATATTGATAGAAATCATCTTTAAAAACTTTATACGAGGATACTTGATTGGTGTGGAGGGTAAAACGATGGGCTAAATCTCGATAAGAATAGGAACCTTCGACATTACCAATAAAATGTTTGAGCGCAACTGCTAAATCGCGATCGCTCAATAAGGTGGGATTATTAACGGGTTGGATTAAACGATCGTTTTTTGATGTCAGAGCGCCTCGATCGGCTAGTTGTGCCAGTCGTACCTGATAAGTGACATATTGAGATAAATCTAACTCAAAACGCCGTTGCATTTGAGATTGAATTTGTCTGATAGCTTCCTGTTGTTCGTGACCGCTATCTTCGTTAATGAGATAATGCTGATATAAATAAGGGTAGTGTCGAATTAAATTTTTTACCTTATTGTTGTTTTTACTCGTATAATCTGGGGGTTGGCCAATTACTTGAGCAGTACGCTGTAACTTCTGAAATTGTTCGGTTTCAGTAAAGAGTTTCAATAGTTGGAGCAAGCGCCTCGATCGACGGGAATGAAAATTACCTCCAGAAGGCGGATGTGCCAACATGGCTACCAACTCTGGAATGACTCCTTGGGTTTGAGGACTCATTTGCCAACGGTTGATCAAAATGTAGCAGCAGCGATTGAGAAACAGGGGAAAGTCTCTCTCTGAGTGTTTGGAGAGAGTAATTTTTTCTAAAATTGAATTAATTTCTCGATCGGGATATCCAGCCGAACTCAAAAATAGCTGGCGAAACCTGTCTAGCACTTGGCTGGCAGGCTCTAATTGAGCGTAGAACAGCAAATGTTTGTATACCTGCTGCTCTAGTTCGCTAATCGGTGGCGGGCTATGGTTGGTCAAAGTAGTCACTTTTATATAAACTAGCTAATCGAACATCTTAGGAGACTGAGTATATCGATATCTAATCGAGCAGATTATAAGGGCACTTTAACTCACAAAGCAATTTAGATTATTAGCTAACCATTACTTGTGAATTCACTGTAGTTAAATTTAGGTATACTTTATCCCAACTATGCGATCATCATATTGCTTTTAAGGCAATCTTGCACTCCGTGAATCTGCGGATCGATCTTGCTGCGGGGATCGAGCTAGCGCGTAAAATACCTAAATATGAGTTCGGAGTTCGGAGTATGCGCCGAGCGCAGGCTGCGCCAACGGAGTTCGGAGTTGTAGAGAGGCTAGCTCTTGCGTCTTTACAAGAGTGCAAAGTTGGGGGATGGTAAGTCCGAACCTGAATTCAATTTAAGACAAAAGGCAAAAATGTTTGGTCAAATACCTCTAGCTCAGATCGATGAAATCCTCTCTAGCACTCCTTTTAACTTGTCAAATCAGGCTCTAGGTAGCCAAATTACCGGGATCGTCACCGACACCCGCAATCTGAAATCGGGGGAGTTGTTCGTCGCTTTGCGGGGAGAGAAGTTTGACGGACATAACTTTGTGGATCGAGCGATCGCTAAAGGGGCAATTGCAGTCGTGGTCGATCGCCAACTGCCAGAACCGATACCTCAACTGCTGGTGAAAGATACCCTAGCAGCCTATCAGGCGATCGCCCGCTGGTGGCGCAGTCAATTCTCGATCCCCGTCATTGGTGTCACTGGTTCGGTAGGTAAAACCACTACTAAGGAGTTAATCGCGGCGGTACTAGCTACCCAAGGAAAGGTACTGAAAACTCAAGCGAATTTCAATAACGAAATTGGCGTACCTAAAACCCTCTTAGAACTAGGCCCCGAACACGATTTTGCCGTCATTGAAATGGCGATGCGCGGTGTCGGTCAAATTGCGGAATTAACCCAGATTGCCCTACCCACTATCGGTGTAATTACTAACGTGGGAACCGCGCATATTGGGTTGTTGGGTTCGGAAGCAGCCATCGCTAGAGCCAAGTGCGAGTTACTGGCCGAAATGCCAGCCGATAGCGTGGCGATCCTCAATCACGATAACCAGCGGTTAATCGAAACTGCTGCTAGCGTTTGGCAAGGAAAAACGATCGCCTACGGACTGGAAGGGGGCGATTTCCCAGGAGAACTCATCGACCCCGATACTATGCGGGTGGAAGGGGTAGAGTTTCCCTTGCCCCTGGCTGGCAATCATAACGCCCTCAACTACTTAGCGGCTTTGGCAGTGGCTAAACTCCTGCAAATCGATCTGACCCCGTTAACAGCAGGTTTGGCAGTCAATATGCCCTCCGGGCGATCGCAGCGTTACGACTTACCCGACGATGTAATAATTTTAGATGAAACCTACAACGCAGGCTTAGAATCGATGCTGGCAGCCCTAGAAATGCTGGACCAGACCCCAGGAAAGCGCCATATTGCCGTGCTAGGAACGATGAAGGAACTGGGAGAGCGATCGCGCGAATTTCACGCCCAGGTTGGAGAAAAAGTGCGGCAACTCAACTTAGACGTTTTGCTGGTTTTAATCGACGATCCAGAAACCGAAGCCATTGCGACGGGAGCGATAGGAACTCCCCAGATCGAGAACTTTGCGGGCGTATCTGCCGAGAGTTATGCCGCGCTAGTAAGCAAGTTAACAGAGATAGTCAAACCAGGCGATCGCCTGCTGTTCAAAGCTTCTCATTCAGTAGGACTCGATCGAGTCGTCCAGCAATTCCTCCAGGCTGTGGGGTCTTAGGGAGACGGGGAGAGAGCGAGAGGGCGAGAGGGCGAGAAAACAAACAAGATGTAGAAGCAAAGCATTGAGCAAAGGTCGATCGCAATTAGCATTTGCCTGGACTTGTGGGATAGCCCTCTGGGCTGTCCCAGTGAGGCCGACAATGAACAACAAAAGAACACTTTTTAACCTTGAAAGACACCCAGGTTTAGATTAAATTGGCGATCGCTACCCTATTAGACATCTGCAATAACTCACTTGTAAGGCAGGCTCCGATGCCTACCTTAGAAGAACTGTTGGAGAGAGAGTCCTAATAGATAGCAGCATAAATTCTTGGACTGCAACCTAATTAACTTTGGGACTGTGCGATCGACCATTTTAGCGATCTTCCCACTATGTTCTAGAGATTGCTACGATCTAATTACCATCCGATCGTTTTGGGAAACCGACATTATCGAAGAAATGGGGTCTAAAACCTCCCCTTTGAAGGGGAAAAGTTTTGGAAGCAGGGCATAAATCCCCGTTACCAAAACCAACTTCTGACTTCTGACTTCTGACTTCTGACTTCGTTAACAGCGATCGCTGGTGGTTTTGGGTGTTACCCGTTATTTTGCTTAAGCAAATACCATCTCTCTACTATTCCCAATATTGGGAGTCGCGGGGGCAGAAGAGCGGATGGGGGTGAGGGCTGAATTTAGTTGTTTGAGATCGGCAGATCTGGTATCTATGGCTCGATCGGCAGCTAAATTTGTTAAGGTTCCCTCACCGTCGATATTTAGCCTCACGATCGACAAATGGTAAAAATTATATGTTGGGACGGGAATTAAAAGGTCGCTATCAAATTATCGCCACTCTCAGAACTGGCGGATTCGGGCAAACTTATATTGCTGAAGATACTCACAGACCTGGTAAGCCCAAGTGTGTCGTCAAACATCTGATGCCAGCCACCCACAATCCTCAGTTTATGGATTTAGCTAGACGTTTGTTCAATACTGAAGCAGAAATATTGGAGAAACTCGGCAGACACGAGCAAATTCCCCAACTTTTAGCTTATTTTGAAGACAATCAAGAGTTTTATTTAGTTCAAGAATTCATCGACGGGCATCCCTTAAGCGAAGAAATGCTGCCAGGAAAGCCGCTACCGGAGACGGTGGTGATGGCAATTTTAGAAGATGTTTTGCCTATTCTTACCTTCGTTCATAGCTATGGTGTCATCCATCGGGATATTAAACCCAACAACATCATGAGGCGCAAACCAGATAACAGGCTAGTGTTAATCGATTTTGGGGCCGTCAAGAAAGTTCGCACTCAGTTAGTCAGCGAAGGGCAAGCGGTTTCTTCACCGCTGACAGTAGCGATCGGCACTGGGGGTTATATCGCCCCAGAACAGGCGTTAGGTCATCCGCGACTCAATAGCGACATATATTCTTTAGGAATGACAGCGATCGAGGCTTTAACTGGCATCTCGCCTAGAGAATTACCAGTAGATTTTAATACGGGGGACGTTCTCTGGCGCGATCGAGCAACGGTTAACCATCGCTTGGCAGCCGTTTTAGACAAAATGGTTTGCAAAAGTTGTACCCAACGCCATCAGTCGGCGGTAGAGGTACTAGAGGCTTTAAAGACAGTTAGTGGTTTTCCACCAGCAGTGGGGCCTGGAGTCAAACCGACCGCGACTTCAGATCGGTTCTACAGCGAGGCTCAACTGAAACTATCTCCAGAATTACTGGCTAAGTTAGAAGCACTTTTAGGAGAAGCAATCGGGCCGATGGCTCGTTTAATCCTCAAGCAAAGTCTCTTACAAGCCTCAACCGCATCAGATCTAATCGAACGTTTAAGCGATCGCGTTCCAGCCAAGCAACAAGATAAGTTTCGCCAATCCGCTCAAACTCTGATGGCTAGTTTTAAAACTCAACCTCAAACATCTACATCAGCAGATACTCTAACTGTCAATCCTGCGCCTGTATCCGCTCCTCCTAGCCAAATTGACCCTAATTTTGTCCGACGTTGCGAACAAGAATTAAGCAATTTCATCGGGCCAATGGCTGGTTTTGTTTGTCAGCGTACCCTCAAACAAAATTCTGGTATCACGCCTACTCAACTAGTAGAAACTTTAGCCGCTCAAATTCCTAACCCTCAACAAGCAATGGAATTTCGTCGTCGCCTGCGCGTTTGATTTAAGTTTTAATTAACCACGAAATTTCATAATTCAGATGGCAAAAATCTGCATCATTATGGGTGTATCTGGTTCTGGTAAATCCACGATCGGTAGACTGCTGAGTCAGCGCTTAGGTTGGACATTCTACGATGGCGACGATTTTCACCCTCAAGCAAACAAAGACAAGATGAGCAATGGGATACCTTTAGACGATCGCGATCGCCAACCTTGGTTGGAAAAACTCCACGATTTGATGGCTGAAACTTGGCGCGATCGAGACAATGCCATTGTTGCTTGTTCGGCCCTCAAAGCAGCTTATCGAGAAATCTTACAAGGCGATCTGGAGTCAATTTTTTGGGTTTATCTCAAAGGAGACTACGAAAATATTCGAGCCAGAATGGAAAAACGCCAAGATCATTTTATGAAAGCAGTAATGCTGGAAAATCAATTGGCTCTTTTGGAAGAACCGGAGGCAGATTTAATTATAGATATTTCTCAATCTCAAGAAGATATTGTCAGAAAAATTGCCGATCGATTGTCTCATATCAAATCCGATTGATTGACCATAATTAACGTAGGCCCTAGCCCTGGCGATAGCGAAACCCAACATTTCTGGGGTGTTGGGTTTCACTCCGTTCAACCCAACCTACAACTTATTACTTATTAACATAGCCTAACAGCACTGGCTCTCTAGCATTGGTGACTTCTGGCAAGTTGCCAGGAATGCCTAAATTGCGCCAGTAAGCCAGGACAGCAAAGGCGATCGCTTCTTTATAATCGGCGCTTAAACCCACGTCATCGGTAGTCATTACTGCAACTGGGTGCGAAGATCGGGCTGAGAATAATTCTGCCAGCCGTTTTTTGAGGTAAAGGTTGCGGCTACCGCCCCCGCACAGCAATACTTCATCTGGCATTTGGGGGAGAAACTTTTGATAGCTATCGACAATCGAAGCTGCTGTCAGTTCTGCGATCGTCGCTAAGAGATCGGCAGGATTCAAATTATAGCTTTGAGCGTCTGCCAAACATTGCTGCCAGTAATCCCAACCGAATAACTCCCGGCCGGTAGATTTGGGTGGGGGAACTTGAAAATACTCATGCTGAAGCCATTGACTGACTAAAGCTTGACAAGGAGTGCCGCTAGCTGCCCAAGCACCATCGCGATCGTAAGTTTGTTTGCCCTCGCTTAAGTGCTGCACGGCTATATCTAGGAGGCTATTTCCCGGCCCTGTATCCCAGCCTACGATCCCTTCAAGCCCAAATTTATCCCTAGCTGGTAGATAAGTTAAATTTCCAATACCGCCAATATTTTGCACGCACCGATGTCGCGTCGGATGTCCGAGCAGATAAGCATCTACTTTGGAAACCAGAGGCGCACCATGCCCGCCAACAGCAATATCGCCTACCCGAAAGTTACTGATAGTGGGGATGCCCGTAAGTTGAGCGATGACTTCACCTCGACCTAATTGCAAGCTATAACCCAATTTATGAAGTGTGGAGTGTTTGGAAGTGTTAAGTGTTGAGTGTTGAGTGTTGAGTGAAAAATTCTCCCCTGCTCCCCTGCTCCCCTGCTCCCCTGCTACCAACTCAGGGGGTCGGTGGTAAACCGTTTGTCCGTGAGAGCCAATTAGCTCGGCTTTTTGGTGTCCGTCTTGAATAGCGATCGCAGCTTGGGCAAATCGATAAGCGATCGCATCGTCTAGTTCTGCCAACTGTGCCATTGATAAATTTTCGCCAGCACAAACGGCTAAAATTTGGTTTTTCAAAGCCTCTGGATATGGGTAAGTAGCTCCAGAGAGCAATTCGATTTTCAGATCGATGTCTGTACCGACAATTTCTACCAGTGCGGTGTCGATTCCGTCTACTGACGTACCGCTGATCGAACCAATTACGCGAGTCATAGGGGGACAAAAAGACTTGGACAATTATATCTGACTATCCCAAAAGCTAAAATGAGGCATTGCGATCGGGTTCGTTGGGTTTCCTGCCGTCAACCCAACCTGGTAACTAATAGAAAGGTTTGATTATGGCCGAGATTACTAGAGAAGAGTTGTTGGCTCGATACGCTGCTGGGGAGCGAGATTTTAGTGGGTTGGATTTGAGTAACACTAGTCCAGTCGTTTCGGATTTCAGAGAGTGTGATTCCAAGAGCTACGGTTTGAATTATTGCAATTTCCGAGGAGCGAACTTTAGCTATGCTAACTTTACCAACACTTTCCTTATAGGCTGTGATTTTCGGGATACCATTTGCTTCCGAGCTAATTTCACCAACTGTGTTTTCAGTGGTACTAATTTCAGTGGTTCTGACCTGCGGGAAGCTAATCTTGACGCTATGGAAGGTATCGTAGTAATCTTTGAAAATGTCGATTTTCGAGGCTGTCGTTCCGTAGGCAACTTCGTTCATGAACGAACTTTGTGCCTTCGCAACTGTATCGGTTCGGATGGCAGTTTTATTGAGTTGTTCAATGAAGAGACTGTCAGGGAAGAAAGCCGCAGGAGATATATTAGAGAGCAGGATAGTATTCACGTCGAGCAATTTCCCGTAGTTGAATTGACTCCCCCCTGCAAGATTGACCTCCCTGAGCTTCCCTTCTGAATTAGCTAATAAACCTACATCTCGATCGCGAATTGCGAATTGCGAATTGACAATTGCTCTATGTTCGTGGCATTAAACTTTCTCTAGTAGTGCGGCGAGTATAAGAATTCCAGACATCTAATTCAGAGCCAGGTCGATTCAGCAGCTTAGCTCTAGCTGCCTCAGATAGTCCTTGCACCATGGTAAAGTCAGATCCGGCAATACTTTGTAAATGTTCCATTTCTACTCCGCCCAGATCGGCAGCGCGAAAATCTACCCCGCTGGCATCTGCTCCATTCAACCTAGCATTTTGCAGATAAGCTCCGGTTAGAAAAGCCCGTCGTAAATCTGCACCGCTCAGACGCACGTTTTCTAAGTTAGCGCCAGTCAAATCTGCACCGCTTAAATAAGCACCTAAGAGATTAGCATTACTTAGATCGGCCGATCGCAGGTTGGCTGTATTTAAATATGCGCCCGCCAGATTTGCCCCCGGACCCAATGCTCCAGAATTTTTGTAGGCAAAGCCTTCAGGAAAGATAGTGGCAGCATCATAACGCGCCCCTCTGAGATTGGCACCATCTAGTTTGGCCTCCTGAAGATTGGCTTGTCGCAAGTCAGCGCGATTCAAACAAGCTTTTTGCAGGTTTGCCCCTCGGAGATCTGCCATGGCAAACGAGGCTCCTCGAAAGTCAGACTCGCTGAGATCTGCTCCTTGTAGTTTAGCTGCGGCAAAATTGCTACCGAGCGACCTGACTCGATCGAATTTGGCGTTGGACAGTGCCAAACTGGAAAAATTAACCAACGATAAGTCCCACTGGCGTAGCGATTGCCCCGATTGAAGAGCCAGGAGAATTTCTGGAGAAGGTGCGATGAGAGGCATTAAATGAAAGGATGGAGGATGAAAAAATTTTATTCCTAACTGCAAGTCATTCTACGACGCGATCGCACCCTCTATAATCGGGATTATCATTGATTCTCGATCGGGTGCAACGATCTCATTAATTCTCCCGAACTCCAAACTCCGAATTCCGAACTCCGAACTCACAATCCCAATGTTCTTCACTCCTCCAATGACCCTGATGGATTTCTTCCGCAAGAGTGCGGGCGAATGGTTTACCAATCGCACGGTGCATCGCTTCGATGTCGTAGCAGATGAGTCGGGAGAATCAAATTTATACATCAAACTTATCGAACCAGACGATCCGCGAGTCAAGGAGATTTGTATCTCCCAAGCGATCGATCCGGCTCTGGCCAAAGGCGGTGCCAGTTTTGCCTGGCAGTCAAATTTAGACGATGCGATCCCGAATGATGACTACGCTGCGATCTTGATCGATCTGCCCGACGATGAAACCGGGCTATCTGGAAAAATCATCCGCAACCAGGGATATGTAGAAAAAATCCCAGTAATCAGCCGTTATTGGTTTGGCTCGGACGGTATTCTGACGATCGATACTGAATACGACAACAACCAGGGTCAAGAACGCTGTTGGTTTATTACTGATGATTTTCGGGTTCGGGTCAGTACCGCCCGCTTGCTCGATGGAGTCAACTTAGTGGCTTATTGTTCGGAACGGCGATGCGTTTCCAATGAGATGCTACAGCAGGCGATCGATCGCCATGGTGCTAGGAAGTAACTATCAAATCAATTGCGAATTGCAAATTGCGAATTGACAATTGTTTCGATTATGTTGTTCCTAACAAGTTAAATTGTTCTTCGGTAATTCTCCCGGCTCGATACAAGGTTTCGGTAATTTCTGAAATTGTTAAAACTGCATGAGCTTGATAACCGTTGGCTTTTAATCTATCTTTTACACCCTCTCCGTGGTCGATAAAGACGACAATATCGTTCACTTTTAATCCGCCTGATTCTAACTTAGCCGCGCCTTCCATGACACTTTTACCGCTAATCAAAATATCATCAACGACTACCACTGTTTCCCCAGATTGAAAGTTGCCTTCGATTACCTTTCTAGTACCGTGGGCTTTGACTTCCTTGCGGGGAAAAATCATTGGGTAGTGCAGGTGTAATGCTAATCCGGTAGCCGTGGGTAAAGAACCATAGGGGATGCCAGCAATGCGATCGAATTTGAGATCTTTGAGAACATCTGCATAAGCCCCCAAAATTTGATGAAAGATTTGGGGATTTGAGATAATTTTGCGTAAGTCGATGTAATAGGGAAATGTGGCTCCTGATGCTTGGACAAAACTGCCAAACATGATGCAGCCTAAATCGTAAAGTTGCAAAATTAAATCTAAATAGGGGTGTTTATCTAACAAACAAACATCCGGCAGCCAGACGCTACAAGTAGAATTCTGACTGATAATTTGAGTGCGAGTTCGATCGATTTCATCGCGTAGAGACTCAATCGCACTCGTCGGACGATCGATCGTCAGCAGATCTTGAGGAATGGGAATCAGCAATCCATCGCCATTGGGGTTCAATCCAGCCTGAAGGATATTGGTAAGGTTGCTACCTTCTGCCCAAATACTGCGAGCTAGTATGACTCGTTCGGGGGCTAATGTCCGAATGCTAGCGATGGCATCGGGGGCTGTAGTTCCCACTTCTAAACCCAGTTGTTCTGGAGTTCCCCAAGATTGCGCTTCTTTGACTACTTGTAAGTAGAGAGGGGCATCTATCGTGGGATATCCTTGCACGGCAGCAGCGGCGGGGTTGGAGGTACAACAGAGGATAAACGCGGCCTTATCTGGGTAAACCAAAAACGGGGCAACAAAATCTTGTCCCGCATAGGGATTGAGGGTGACAGCATCTACTTGCCAATCTGCAAAAATTGTCTGAGCAAAGATGCTGCTAGTGTTGAGATCGCCGTGCTTGGCATCTAAAATAATCGGAATTTCATTCGGGATGGCTTTGAGGGTGCGTTGCAGCAATTCCAGTCCAGGGGCACCCAAAGCTAAGTAAAAGCCGAGAGTCGGCTTATAAGCGCAAACTAAATCGGCAGTTTGGGCAATTTGAAGTTGCAGCCACTCCCACAATCGATCGATCTGACTAGCTGTGTCTCCTGATGAGAAATACTCGCTAGGGATGGTTTCTGGATTTGGCTCCAATCCCATAAATAGCAAGGTTTGATGCCGTGCGATCGCTCCATTTAATTTATCAAAAAAGTTCATTTTTCTACCCGATCTCCCAAGTAGCGATCGATAGCTTTGAGTTTAACCCGACAGCAGGCCAATTATTTAGCTGTCTTAGCGATCGAACTCTTTTTAACTATTTATACCAATTTTCATTAATTGCCTTTCGACATGACTGGGCTGGGAGACGTAGCAGTGCTACGTCTCTACATGAGGATCTCTCCGGCTACTTTTGATAAATGGTATTACTCGAAAAACTTATTACTTTTTCTGACTTTTTCTGGCTGACGGCTTTCACTTGGCAGTTTAAGTTAGAGTCAGCCTGCAATTTCAATTTCTCAGAAAACTAACTATGGACTTTATCAAACAATTTACCACCATCACCAATGCTATTGCACTTAGCGCCGCTTTGGGATTAACGCTAGCAGTCCATCAGGCCGATGCCCAAGTAGTTCGCATCGCTGACGAACCAGGCAGAAATCCATATCAACAATCAGGAAGTGGTACTTGCGATAATTCTCAATCATGTTATTTTGAGTTTCCCCCTGTCCCAGCAGGTAAGCGCTTGGTGATTCAATCGGTTTCCTTAGTAACTCATGCTTTCTCATATCCATCTGGAATGAAGGCGGCAATGTTATTCAAGAAATCTGACAACAAGGTTGTCTATTTCCTACCTTTAGAGTATGTCGGAGGCAGTTCTACATCTGCATATTCCTTCGTCGCCAACCAAACCGTTCAACGCTACTTCGAGGCTGGGGAGCAACCTGCTATGCGGGCAAACTTAGAAGGAGCAAAGTCTCCTTTGCCGGGTAGTGCTCATTTCACCATCACGGGTTATCTCGTCAACCTTCCCTAGCTAAATCTGAGTTAGGACAGAGGTTTTAGTCAAATTTACCGAACTGAATTTTACTAAATCGGTACTTTTGCTGAATTTTTTCTTTAAGAGCGATCGTAGTATAGATGACATCGCGATCGAAGCCGCGATCTCACCTAAAACTCCAGAAAGCTAAAAGAATTTTAGTTCGGATAGGAAAACTTTGTTTTTCAGCTTGTAGCACTAACAGTACGCCTAAATTTACTATCTCGTTGAAAACTATGGATAACCAACTTTTAAATCATTTATACAGCCGCAGTCGTTATCGGGGCAAAAAATTTACTCCAGAAAATTTGGTGTTTAATGCCAACTTACAAGAATTTGCCCAACGACTGAGTTTTATTTCTAATTTAGAAACTAACGGCAAAATTTCTGCTCCAGAAGCATACCAGCAAATCGAAACTCTATGGCAAAGCTTCCAGTCGAGCGCTCAGCATAACTTACGCTGAGTCGAGCTAGCAGGAGTGCGATCGCCTCGCTCTCGAACCTGACTGAAACGCTTTGGATATAATAACGATAAAATATAAATACGAAAGGAGAGAAGAAGCTAAAGTTTTTCTCTCCTTTCAAGCGTGAGAGCGAAATTGAGTAAAGTAACAACTCTGGATACCGAATGAGCGAACTTACTATTCGTCCAGCTTTAATAACTAGAGTTATGCCAGAATCGATCGCCGATGAGGTCGGTTTTGAAATAGGCGATCGCTTGGTTGCCATCAACGGCAAACATCCCCGCGACTTAATCGACTATCAATTTTTATGCGCCGATGAAGTTCTCGCCATAGAAGTTATAGATGCGACAGGCAAAACTCATCAAATCGAAATCGAAAAAGACTGGGATGAAGATTTAGGACTAGAATTTGAAACTGCCCTCTTCGATGGCTTGATGCAATGCAATAATAAATGCCCTTTTTGTTTTATCGACCAACAACCACCAGGAAAACGTCAATCTTTATATTTCAAAGATGATGATTACCGCCTCAGTTTCCTTTATGGCAGCTACCTAACTTTAACTAATCTGACTGTCAAAGAATGGGAACGGATCGAACAAATGCGATTGTCTCCCTTATATGTTTCAGTTCACGCTACAGAACCAGAAATCCGCAGCCGATTGCTCAAAAATTCTCGCGCTGGGCAAATTTTAGAACAGTTAAAGTGGTTCCAAGAACGGCGACTGCAAATTCACGCCCAAGTAGTTGTTTGTCCTGGAATTAATGATGGCATTCACTTAGAACGTACTTTACTAGATTTAGCTTCTTTGCAGAAAGGCCTAACCCCCCTAACCCCCCTTCCCTATGAGGGAAGGGGGGAACTGGAATTAAACTCTTACTCCCCTCTTCCACCCCCCTTTTTAAGGGGGGCAGGGGGGATTGGAGAGGGGTTGGGCGCTGCCGCGAGCCTGCCGAACGGGGTGAGGTCAACTGACGACGAAATCCCCACAGTTGCCTCTGTAGCAGTCGTTCCAGTAGGGTTGACCAAATTTCGCCCTACAGATGATGAATTAACCTCAGTAACGCCAGAAAAAGCCGCTGAAGTAATAATTCAGGTGCAAGCCCTGCAAGAAAAATTTCGAGCTGAATTAGGTACTACTTTTGCTTGGCTAGCTGACGAATGGTTTTTAATTGCCGATCGAGAATTGCCGCCAGCTTCTCACTACGAAGACTATCCGCAAATAGGTAACGGTGTCGGTTCTATTCGCAAATTTATCAAAGAATTCCAAGGGGTGGTGAAAGGCAAATTACCGAAGAAAATCCAACCTTCAAGAAAGTTGACTTGGGTAGTTGGTAATGCTGTAGAAAAAGCATTTTTACCTTTAGTGGAGCGGTTGAATCGAATTCAAGGTTTAGAAGTAAATTTAGTGGCTCTTGCTAGCCAATACTGGGGACAACAGATAACAGTTACAGGCTTATTAACTGGTGAAGATTTGCTGCACGATCTAGCTGGAAAAGATTTGGGCGATCGCCTTTTAATCCCCTCAATTATGCTCAAGCACGACGAACCAAAATTTTTAGACGATCTGACAGTAGAAGAGGTTGCCCTGCAATTAGGAACGCCAGCTTTAGTAGTTAATGGCGTAGAAGAAGCGATCGCTGCTTGCTTAGAAAACTCGATAATTCCATTTAGGTAAAACCAATAAATTCTGGGTAGAAAGTGCGCAGATGCCGATCGTCTGGACTGCGGAATAACTTAAGTTGATAGACAGCACCATTAATCGTCGCTTGTTTTGGTGCTAGCGCTTCCGGTAAAAACCGAACGGTAGCGATCGCCATTAATCCCTCAACGCTTGGACCTACCCAAAATACGCCTTTAGGTTTTGTTAGTTTCCGAAACCTTTTTTGCTCGTAGTCAAATGCGTTCCATTCATAAGAAAGATGAACGATATCCGGACAGTGGCGATCGCCATTGCCGTCTAAACCTAAAAAGTTAATTAGATCGAGTTCCTGGTTGTTATACCAAAAACGTTCGTCAACGTAATATTTATACCAAAAGTGATAACCTTGCGCTCTCCCTTCTTGTTGTTCGCCCAGAATTACGTGTTCAAAACCGCTTAAATCCCTGTTGCCTCCGATATCGAATTGCTCGAACCAGATCCGATAAATTAAGTCATACCAAACGTCTTCATACAATTTACGCCCAGATTGCTTGGAGATATAATCTTTCGCCACTAGCATTGGTTGGCTCTTAGCGATCGCTCTAATAAATCCGGCAATTTCTCTCTCTTCTTCAGCGGTGTTAATTTCGCGCTTGGTTTGATCGAGTGTATAGTTGTTAAATAGCTTTTCTACTTGTTGATAGCTAGCTTGTTTGCTAGCAGGAATTACCATTTCAATCAAAACTCTGTGATGCCGATTGCGATTGTAATCTTTATCGACGATGACATAACCGTTTGCTTTAAGATCGGCATTAATTTCCGTGCCTTTCGCTAAAGCTTTTATGCCACAGCATTCTCGATCTGCATTCCAAATCTCTTGGTAAATATCAGGCACGATCTGTTATAATGTTATTTCTAGCTATTAATAACCTGTAATTTTATCAAACTTGAGATGAAGGATCGACTCTAATTTAAATATCTCTAAACTTTGTTATAAATTTTCACAAATGACAGAATGGCAAATTATCGATCTACATCCCGATAACCAAAAAGCTATCGAACAGATAGCTAGTTTGTTGCTAGAAGAATTCCAAGAACACTGGCCGGATGCTTGGGAAACTATAGAAGAAGCTCGTCAGGAAGTGCGAGAATCTTTGGGTGAAGATAGAATTAGCCGCATAGCGATCGATCCTCAAGGTAACGTTTTGGGATGGATTGGGGGGATAAGTCAATACGACGGTAATGTGTGGGAATTGCATCCTTTAGTAGTGCGATCGCTTTATCAAAATCGAGGAATTGGTAGGGCGTTGGTAGTCGATTTAGAACGACAAGTTAAAGCCAGAGGAGGTTTAACCTTATGGGTCGGAACGGATGATGAAGATAACATGACTACGCTGGCAGGCGTTGACCTTTATCCTAATGTTATCGAACATCTTAGTAAGATTAAAAATCTTCGCCGTCATCCCTACGAATTTTATCAAAAACTTGGTTTTGCGATCGTTGGAGTCATGCCGGATGCTAACGGTTTGGGAAAGCCGGATATTTTTATGGCTAAAAGAATCGATTAGCTGTTGCGATTTTTTCTTTTGATTAGACCTCTTGTATAAATCAGAGGTTTGAATAAAAACCACAGATGAACACAGATAAACACAGATAAAGTTGATGAGTTATCGACTTATGTAAAAGTTTTAAAATTCATATTTTTGAAAGTTCATGGCAGACAAATTTACTAAAGGCGGACAAGAAGGCTGGGTTCACGATCGCGGTCACTGGGGCGGATTTTTTCACACTTACGATAATTTCCAAGTGGGAGAATATGGCGATTCGCCGCGTAAAGTTCATATCTTCTTGCCACGGGATTATGAGGTCAGTGGCGATCGCTACCCAGTGGTTTATATGAATGACGGAGATACGGCTTTTTTTCCAGGAGGAGCCTATGGTAAAACCTGGAAGATGGCAGAGATAATGACTAGGCTGTATTTAAGCAACCGAATTCGGAAGGCGCTCGTCGTTGCTGTTTGCCCTGTAAATCGAGATTATGAATACACTCACGCTCCCGTTAAGGATAGAGAATGGGGAGGTTTAGATCGCTATGCTAATTACCTAGCAGTTGCAGTAAAAGGATTTATCGATGCTAATTACAGAACCATTGGCGATCGCGAAAATAACCTAATCGTCGGCTCGTCTCATGGGGGATTAGCTGCCTTTTATATTGCTACCCAATATCCCCAATCTTTCAAAAATATGGCAGCTTTATCGCCTTCATTTTGGGTAGGATTGGACTCAACTCTAGATTTCGATCTATTCAATTCGATCGCTCCTTTTTTTGGCTCTTTAGAATCGTCAGCATTGTTATTTGCTGCTAGCGATGCCCTTAAAGATCGAAACCAACGGTTGAAAATTTATTTAGATTGGGGTTTAGTGCGATCGGGCGGTTGGCATAATGAATTTATTGAGGAACGGGCTGCGGCTCGCGGTCGAGAAATGCGGGATTTATTAATCAGAGATTTTGGGTATCGGGAAAACGAAAATCTGTTTGTCGTCGAAGACCCCATAGGCGAGCATATCGAAGAATCTTGGTCGGGTCGAATGGAGAATGTTATCAAAATATTTTTAGGCGTATAGATACTGGTTACGGTGGCGGTTGAAACCATGAATCCAGCCCTCACCCCCGTCACCTCTCCCGCGGGAGAGGGGTGCCCGTCAGGGCGGGGTGAGGGCTAACCAGGTTATGCTAAGCGGATATGTCATGACTCCTTACCAAGGAGATAGCTGTGACTTCAGGCGGACAAAACCATCTTCCAGGCGGAAAACTGCCCAATCCTCGGTTGACATAAAGATAGTTGTTACCAACTTGATGCAATCCTTGCGCCCATTCCCAATGCTTGACAACTCTAGGCCACTTGGCTTGCAAAAAAGGAATCCAAGGCCAAAGCGATCGCGGAATTCGATGTCTGGCATCATAAATCCAAGTGGGGACGGAACCATATTGGGGAATCACGATCTGTCCGCCGTGAGTATGACCCGAAAGTTGCAAATCGACCCGCCACTTTTGCAATCTTTCAGCGCTGTCGGGGTTATGAGATAAAACGATGCGCGGCAAATTCTCGTCTAACTGTCCCAAAACCGATCGCGGATCGAACTCCCTCGACCAGAAATCGGGCAATCCCACCAATGCTAAACCATCTCCTAAAGGGTAAACCACCTGATTCCAAAGAACTTGAATGCCAACCTCAGTTAAACCATTGGTAATTTGCGATCGCGATTCGGGAAACTCTAAGTCATGATTCCCTAAAACGGCGTAAATTCCCGATGACGCGCTCAGATGTTTGAGCCTTGCTGCCAGGTGATGGATCGGCTTGGGGCTGTGAGTTACATAGTCGCCAGTTAGTAAGATCAGATCTGGTTGCAGCCGATTAGTCGCCTCGATCGCTCGTGCTAAAAGCTCGTCAGATAAACAAAAACCATCGTAGTGAAAATCAGAAAGCTGTACGATTTTCGTCCTCTCTAATCTGGCTGGCAATTGAGGGATGGCAAAGGTCATTTCCTCAATGCTGAGAGACTGAGACGTACCAGACAAAATTTTCATGTTTAAGGGGTTTTACTGGGGGCGAGTATGCGATTCTCAGCCTAGCAAAATTACTCAAATCGCAACTTCCCGAACTTCCCTGGTTTTTGTCCAAGGGCTAAGATGAATAGCATGAAGATTTTGATTATTGGTGGCGGCATTATTGGATTAGCGATCGCGATCGAACTCCGCCGCCGGGGAACTAGCGTTACCGTTCTATCTCGCGACTTCAAAGAAGCTGCCGCTCACGCCGCCGCTGGTATGCTAGCACCCCAAGCTGAAGCTATACCTTCAGGCCCGATGCTCGATTTATGCTTGCACAGTCGATCGTTATATCCAGAATGGATCGCCCAACTAGAAGCCATAACGGGAATTCAAACAGGTTATTGGCCCTGCGGCATTCTCGCACCAGTTTATGAGAGAGGGGGATGGGGAGATGGGGAGATGGGGAGATGGGGAGATGGGGAGAGCAGGAGAGAGGGAGCAGGGGAGCAGGGGAGCAGGGGAGCGTTCTTCACTCAACACTCAACACTCAACACTCAACACTTCCTACAACACTCAACACTCAACACTCAACACTCCTTACTAAACACCACTTGGCTCGATCGCGAACAGATCCATCAATTTCAGCCGGGATTGGGTTCTGAAGTCGTTGGGGGTTGGTGGTATCCAGAAGACGCTCAAGTCGATAATCGCGCTTTGGCTCAAGCTTTATGGATGGCGGCGCGAGAATTAGGAGTCGATATTTGTGAAGGTGTAGCAGTTGAAGAAATCGATCGACAGCACGATAAAGTCAAGAGCGTCAAGACTTCTGCTGGCGAGTACAAAGCCGATCGCTACGTGTTAGCAACTGGTGCTTGGTCGAACCAATTGTTGTCAGTGCCAGTTTATCCTAAAAAAGGGCAAATGCTATCAGTAAAAGTGCCTTCGTCTGACTTAAAACAGTTACCCTTACAGCAAGTTTTGTTCGGTACGGAAAGTTACATCGTGCCGCGATCGGACGGTCGAATTATCGTTGGTGCTACTAGCGAAGATGTCGGATTTACGCCTGAAAATACCCCTGCTGGCATTCAAGCTTTATTGAGCAGAGCGATTCGTCTCTACCCTCAACTGCAAGATTTTCCCATTCAAGAATTTTGGTGGGGATTTCGCCCCGCTACCCCAGATGAAATGCCAATCTTAGGCGAGAGCGAGCTAGATAATTTGATTTTAGCTACAGGACATTATCGCAATGGTATTTTGTTAGCACCAGTGACGGCTTTGCTGCTCTCAGATCTAATTCTGCACCAAAAGACGGCTCCGTTACTCGCCCATTTTCATTATTCCAGATTCGATAAATGATACCAAATACGGTTTTTAAAACTTTGAGTCAGCCCTCACCCTGCCCTCTCCCGCAGGAGAGGGATAGAGAAGAAGAGGAAAAAGAAAGATGGAGAAGCAAGAGGAAAACGAGTTATTAAAGTCAAAGTCCCTCTCCCGTGGGAGAGGGATTTAGGGTGAGGGCAAACTCAAACTATGCTAACCAGATTCGATCTGAGAAATTCTCATGATGGAATGGAAACAATTACTAACACCCAAAAGACTCGGCAAAGATAAGCTAGAAAATCTTACTTCCGAACGTACTCCTTTTCAAAGAGACTACGATCGCTTGGTGTTTTCTTCTCCATTTCGCCGCCTGAAAGACAAAACTCAGGTTTTTCCTTTAGCGAAGAACGACCATATCCGCACTCGTTTGATCCATAGCCTAGAAGTTTCATGCGTCGGTCGTTCTTTGGGCAGAATTGTCGGGGCTGAAATTATCGATCGACATCACTTACAATCCGAGTTTAGTGCCGCCGATTTTGGCGATATCGTTTCTGCTGCTTGTATCGCTCACGATATTGGTAATCCTCCCTTCGGTCATGCTGGAGAAGATGCAATTAGGACGGCTTTTTCAGCTTGGTATAACCAGTCAAACAAAGCAGATCTAAGCGCCTCTCAAATTAGCGATTTTGCATATTTTGAAGGCAACGCTCAAGGATTTCGCATCCTGACGCGGTTAGAAATGTCGCCAACTTTAGGAGGAATGCAGCTTACTTGTCCGACGCTGGCTGCCTTTACAAAATATCCCAAAGAATCGCCTACAGATATGCTAGATAGTTACTCAGGGATTAGCGTTAAAAAATACGGTTTTTTCCAAGCAGAGAAGGAATTATTTGCTGAAGTAGCTGACACTGTGGGCTTAATTAAACGAGACGAGAAATCGACTTGGCGATCGCGTCATCCACTGGCTTTTTTAGTCGAAGCTGCCGACGACATTTGCTACTCGATTATTGATGTTGAAGATGGCTATCGCATGGGATACGTGCCTTTCAAACAGGCAAAAACACTACTCGGCGAGATCGCCCAAGTTACCTCTGAACATGGGGAACAGAGCCAGGATGAAAAGATTAAGGAACTGCGGGCCAAAGCGATCGATAAACTCACTCGCGCGGCCGCTAAGATTTTCTTAGAATTTGAATCAGAAATTCTGCAAGGAAAGTTCGATCGCGATCTGCTATCTCAAAGTAAATATGCCGAGCATTTACAAGAAATTGAGGTTCAAACTAACTCTTTAGTTTTTGAACATCCAGATGTTGTATGTATCAAAATAGCTGGATACGAAGTCTTAGGACAATTATTTACTGAGTTTGCCAACGCCTGTTTTGATAACAGTAACAAGAGCCAATTAATGCGGCTAATGTTGCCAGTAGAATATCGCCCTGAAATTACAGATGACAGCTATCACAAGCTACTCAAAATTACCGATTACATTTCTGGAATGACGGATTCCTATGCTACAAATCTCTTTCAACAATTGCGAGGAATTTCTTTATAATATCGGCTCGGACAAATCCGTATCTATATTCTATGCCCTATGCCCCATGCCCATTCGGCTGAGCCTGCCGAAGCCCATGCCCTATGCCCTCAAAAAAGAATATCGGCTCCTAGTTTGAAAACAAAATAACTGATAACAGATGTTAAGGGCACGGCATAGATTGCCAAACTAGGAGCTAGCCTGCTCAGAAGCGTAAATGAGTGATAAGTCATCACTATTGATATGCAGGAAGCAAAAGTGATTAATATTAGGATTATATCCATGCTGCCAATTCCAAATACTGCTATTAAAGTAAACAGTAATGTCAAAGGAAGAAAGGAAACTCCAGCACCAAAAATATCTCGCTGAATACCACTTTCAGTATTTGATACCTTCCGTGCTAAAAAAAGTCCTAGCACGAGAGTTCCTATTTGTAAAAGAGCGAGAATGACTAACTTGATGTAAACGTCTAAGGGAATAGAATTCGATACAGAAGGAGAGCTACCAAATCCACCCGATAATCCGGTCAAGAGTCCAAAAACATCGTTAAGTACGCGGTTGACCAGAAATATGACGCTGAGAACATAGAAAATACTACAGACAATTCCTACTAAAAAAGCTCTAGCTTCACCCAGAGCATGAAATGCTTTTGCTAAACCACCTACTGGATCTGCTACTAATATTTTCCACGCCAACCAGGTACTACTCATGCTAGTGGCAAAGGGGTTAGAATCATCGGAACTGCGCTCCTCGAATGACATCGGGGTCGATTCTGGCACGCTCGAACCAAAGGAATCTCTAAACTCTTGAGGTGGTTCTGATTGCAGAACGGTTGCTTGAGAGCCTTCTGGTTGTGCTACCAAGAAAATGCTATTAGCAATAGCGATGCGGGTTAATCGATCGATCGGTGATTCTATGACGAGACGAGCGTTAATAAAAGTGCCGCTGCTGCTGCCTAAATCGTAGACGTGCCAGGTATCGGTCAATTGATTAAAACTGAATTTAAGATGCTGGCTGGCAACATCAACCCCAGATAAAAGGCCAGATACAGGAATATTACAGTCGGGACTGCTGCCAACAATATATTCTCGATCGGGTTTGAGGATATAGGTTTTACCGTCTTGTTCTACAAATATCTTCAGGTTAGTCATAGCATTATGCTCTAAATCTCAAACTTCAATGATAGCGGTGCTAACGGCTGCGCTAACACTACTGGCGTGACACGGCTAAAATGAGGCATGACAATCGGGTTTGTTGGGTTTCACTCCGTTCAACCCAACCTACAGCTACGGCTTTATTATTTTACAGCGATCGACACTTATTACTTATTACTTATTACTTGTTAGCTAGAGGTGCTTGACGCAAGCCGATCGCAATTTTACTATGTTGTTCGATCTGACTCATAACTTGTTTGGCTCTTTGAATTACTGAGGTGGGCAAACCCGCTAGTCGCCCAGCTTCAATACCATAAGATTTATCTGCCCCTCCTGGCTGCACTTGGTGCAAAAAGACTATTCGATCTTCTAGTTCTTTCACCGTCACTTGATAATTAGCGACATTCGGCAAAATCGAAGCTAGTTCGTTCAATTCGTGATAGTGAGTGGCAAAGATCGTTCGCGATCGAATGTCGGTTGCTAGATATTCTGCTACTGCCCAAGCGATCGAAAGCCCGTCAAAAGTAGCCGTTCCCCGGCCGATTTCATCTAGCAAAACCAGAGATTTAGGAGTAGCGTGATTGAGAATATTGGCAGTTTCATTCATTTCCACCATAAAGGTTGATTGCCCAGTAGCCAAGTCATCAACCGCACCGACGCGAGTGAAAATGCGATCGCACACCCCCAATTTGGCCGCTTTAGCTGGGACAAAACTACCCGTTTGCGCCATCAACTGAATCAACCCCACCTGCCGCAAATAACAACTTTTCCCGCTCGCATTCGGCCCGGTCAAAATAATTAAATCTGGCGATTGAAGATTGGTAATTGTTAGTTGCGCCTCTCTCCCCATCTCCCCCTCTCCCATCCCAGTCGAATTCGGCACAAAGAAGCCAGCAGGCAAAGATTGCTCTACCACCGGATGGCGGCCGTCAACTACATCGATTTCGCGTCCTTCGACCATTTGGGGACGACAATAATCTTGATACACTGCTACTTCTGCCAAACCGCACAGTACGTCAACCGCTGCCACTGCCCGCGAAATATGACGAATTTGTTCGGCGACTTCAGCAACTTCTTCCCGCAAACCCAAAAAAATCTCGTATTCCAACCGATTTAAATCTGATTGAGCGGTGAGAATTCGCGCTTCTCGTTCTTTTAATTCTGGTGTGATGTAACGCTCTTCATTCGTTAAAGTTTGCTTGCGAATGTAATCATCGGGAACGAGATCGGCTTTAGCGCGAGAAATACTGATGTAATAGCCAAAAGCTTTATTAAAGCCAACTTTTAAAGTCGAAACACCAGTACGATTTCTCTCTGTAACTTCTAAATTAGCAATCCATAAGCGATCGTCTTCAGCCGCAGCCCGCATTTCATCTAATAGCTGGTCTACTCCAGGGCGGATCAAACCGCCTTCCATCAGGTGTTGGGGCGGAGAATCGATGATGTAAGCCCTCAGCCTTTGTCCCAATTGTTCTAACTCTGCGGGTACTTTCTGCAAAGCCTTCAAAAACGGAGAATGGCCTTCAGCCGCTAACTGGGCTAGTTCTGGCAATCTTAGAAGAGAATCGGCTAAAGCGATTAAATCTCTCGCATTGGCCCGACCAGATCCGGCTTTACCAGTCAAACGTTCTAAGTCGTAGATTTGACGCAATAACTGCTGTAAATCTTGGCGCAAAAAGCTATTTTCTTTTAACTCTTGGATGGTATTTTGCCTAGCTTCAATTCCTTTGACATCGAGCAAGGGTTGCAACAGCCACCGCCGCAAAGCGCGACCTCCCATAGCCGTGCTGGTTCGATCCAACGCCCACAGCAAAGAACCGTGATAAGTGCCATCGCGCACGGTTTGAGTAATTTCCAGATTGCGGCGAGTTTGATAGTCGAGGATCAAATAGTCAGCTATGGTATAGGTTCGTAGGGGTTGCAGGGCGATCGCATTTTCTTTTTGGGTGTCTTCGAGATATTCCAGCAATCCCCCCGCTGCCCGCACTGCTAAGGGTAAATGTTCGCAACCTAAACCTTCGAGCGATCGCACCTTGAATTTTTGCGTCAATCGGTGTTTAGCTTCGCCTAAAGTAAAGGGAAGTTGCGATCGCAGGGCATAACAAAATGAAGGAGGCAGGCATTCTGGCAAGTGTTGGGACTTTTCTCCAGGTCTGAGTAACACCCCCAAATCGGGAGCATTAACGGGAACTAACACTTCTGCTGGTTGCAAGCGCATCAATTCTTGCGCTAGCTGTTCCGTACCGCTAGCTTGGGTGGTAAGAAATTCTCCGGTAGAAATGTCAGCATAGGCTAAACCCCAATGTTCGCCAGTAATAACTACTGATGCCAGAAAGTTATTCCGACGGGCGCTGAGCATTCCTTCGTCGATTAAAGTGCCTGGGGTAAGAATGCGAGTAATTTCTCGCCGCACTTGACGGCCTTCAGCCTGGGCTGTCGCTGCATCTTCCATTTGATCGCAAATCGCGATCGCAAATCCTTTTTCGACCAACAGGGCGCAGTACCGATCCAAGGCATGGTGAGGAACTCCTGACATCGGCACTCTACCGATTTCTTTGCCCGAATCTTTAGAAGTTAAAACCAGTTCCAGAGATTCTGCTAGGGTGCGGGCATCTTGAAAAAAAGTTTCGTAAAAATCGCCGACGCGGTACAGCAGCAAAGCATGAGGATATTTATCTTTGAGATCCACGAAATGCTGCATCATCGGCGTGAGTTTTTCCCGCTCTACCGTCCGATAGTCAGCATTATCAGCCGCAACGCGAGTCATCGCCTCTTGGTGTTGAGCAGCCCTTGAATTTGGCAATTCTGAGTCGGTGGAGGCGTTGGAGTTGTAACTCATGGATGGGTAGGCGATCGCTCGAATGTCTTTTATTGAATGTATCGCAAACCGGAGTGGGAGGGGTAGAGAGTTTCTGGTGCGACCGAGAATAGGATTGCTATGCACTAGAGGATGATGGCGAGTTTTGGGCGATCTCCTGATGTAAATTAATTATGAAACGATCCGATTAAATTAGGTTTTAGATGGTTAATCTGATTTCACCTTTTTTATCCATGAATCCCTGGGGAATTGGAATTCTGATTTTAAGTATAGGAATATCGATTACGATCGTTCCTTTAATCGTCGCTTTTTTCCACAAAGACGATTTACATAGTTTTGGCAATTGGTTTGAGAATGCTAGTAATCTGGGAGCAGAACAAGAAAGATTAAAAGAGCATTTTAGGAGAATCAAAGAGACTTTAGCCTATGGTAAGAACCGAGCAGCTTATTACCACAGGCTCGACCTGGCAAGAGTAATTTGGAGTTCGATTTCATCTGTTACCTTACCAGTTCTCGTCCAATTTTATAATGCTAATGACAAATGGGCTAAGCTGTTGTACATTTAAACTGTGATAATAGCATTGCCCTTGTTTTTGAGTTTTCGTCCCCACTTAATAATCAATCCTCCTTCATTTAAAAGCTGGTGCAACAAATATTCTAAATCTTCTATCG
>JAHHHA010000005.1 GCA_019359615.1 Cyanosarcina radialis HA8281-LM2 | reverse complement strand
CTCTTGCTTGGTGTGGTTAGCACTGCGGCCCCACGCCGACTCCATCCCGAACTCGGCGGTGAAACGCGGTAGCGGCGAAGATACTTGGAGGGTTGCTTCCTGGGACAATAGCTCCTCGCCAGGCTTAGAATTAAAGTCCATTTCCTTTCTTCAGGACGGGAAGTGGACTTTGTGTTTTTTGTGAAATGTATATATATATTTGGAAGCTATTCTAGAAGTCATAATTTATTTTTGGCGCTCGTCAGGTTTTTATGAGGATTTTGATCGTAGAAGATGACGAATTTACGGCTCAAATACTCTCAACCGCGCTCGCCGATCGACGTTATGCGATCGAGGTAGCTAAAGACGGCGAATCGGCGTGGGGGCTGGTGGAAGGTTGTGACTACGATCTGATTTTGCTGGATGTGATTTTACCCAAGCTTGATGGTATTAGTTTATGCCAGCGGCTGCGATCGCACGGCTATACTATGCCGATTTTGTTGCTCACGGGTCGCGATAGCAGTCACGATAAAGCCATAGGGTTAGATGCAGGTGCTGACGATTACCTGGCTAAGCCTTTCGAGCTAGAAGAATTAGTCGCTCGCGTTCGCGCTCTATTACGTCGAGGCAATTCAACCTCACCACCTATTCTGAAGTGGGGTAGCTTGATACTCAACCCTAGTAGTTGCGAAGTAACTTACGATCGCCAACTGGTGCATTTAACTCCCAAAGAATATGCGATCTTAGAACTGTTTTTGCGGAACAAGAGTCGAGTATTTAGCTGCACTGCCATTCTCGATCGCATTTGGTCGTTTGATAAAACCCCAGGAGAGGAAGCAGTTAGGACTCAAATCAAAGGGTTGCGCCAGAAGTTAAAAGCAGCAGGAGCGCCTAGCGATTTCCTGGAAACCGTTTATGGTATTGGCTATCGCTTGAAACCATTAGAAGCAAACGGCCAACTCAGTGCATCCGATCGCGTTGACAACTTAGAAATGCCGACATCGGTAGCGGATTTAGCTGTAATTTGGGAGCAATTTCAAGAGAGGATGAGCCAACAACTGGAAATTCTGGAATTAGCTGCTAATCCTCCACTTTCAGACCCTAAAATTCGCTTTCAAGCAGAACTGGAAGCTCATGCCTTAGCTGGTTGTTTGGGTACTTTTGGTTTGAGTTCCGGTTCTCAAATAGCTCGCCAAATCGAACACTTATTACAGGTCGATCGTTTGACCCAGAAACAGAGCCAACGTCTGACGAAGTTGCTAGCAGCCTTACGCCAAGAAATAGAACGCCAGCAGCTATCCAATCCTCCCACATCAGCGTCTCCAGAGAGCGCTGTAGAATCATTACTGCCAGACCGCGATCGCCCTTGGTTGTTAATCGTCGATGGAGATCGGCAGTTAGCAGAAAATTTAGCAATTGAGGCGCGGATTTGGGGATTAAAAACCGAAATTGCGACAGATATATCTACAGCCCAAAATCTGCTCTCTCGAACCAGTCCTCAAGTCGTATTGCTAGATATTGCCGTCGATGAAGATAGCGATCGACCTTTGGAGCTATTGGTAGAACTCAGCCAAAAGATGCCATCTGTGCCAGTGCTAGTTTTTAGCGATCGAGATAGTTTGTCGGAACGGATAGAAGTTGCTATGGCTGGCGTGCGGGCTTTTTTACCCAAACCGATGCTGCCTCTGCAAGTGTTAAAGGCTGTCGATCGGGCGCTAGCATCTCCTCATACGGCTGATGATAGGGTGATGATAGTAGACGACGATCCGCAAACTTTAGCGGCTCTGCGAGCCTTGTTAGAGCCTTGGGGATTAAAAGTCTTAACGTTAGACGATCCGAGAAGATTTTGGGAAACGATGGCAGCTTTTGCTCCAGATATGTTGATTCTGGATATCAAAATGCCATATTTGAGCGGCATAGAAATATGTCAGATGGTGCGTAACGACCCGCACTGGAGTAGCTTGCCAATCTTGGTACTAACTTCCTGCACCGACGCTAGCACGATCGATCGAGTATTTGCGGCCTTAGCTGATGACTTTGCCAGCAAGCCGATTGTAGGACCGGAATTGATCGCTCGGATCTTCAATCGCTTGGACAGGATAAAACTGTGGCGCTTGAGTGCAGAAACCGATCTGCTCACTGGGGTATCCAACCGTCATAAGTCAATCCAAGATTTAGATAGATTGCTGCGCTTAGCCAAACGACACCGACAACCTCTGTGCTTAGCCGTTGTGGACTTAGATCGCTTTGGGCAGATTAACGATCGCTACGGTCATATGGCTGGCGATAGAGTATTGCGCCATGTCGGACAACTATTGTTGCGATCGTTTCGCGGTGAAGATGTAGTAGCTCGTTGGGGCGGCGAAGAATTTGTCTTAGGAATGTATGGGATGTCGAAACCAGATGGCGTGCAGCGGCTGACTAAAGTGCTAGAAAATTTGCGGATTGAGGAGTTTGTCGCCCCCAATCAAACTCATTTTCGAGTCACGTTTAGTGCTGGTATAGCTCAATATCCCGCCGATGGGGCCGATTTGGAATCGCTGTCTGAGTCGGCAGAAGCAGCGATCGCTCTGGCTAAAGCGGCAGGACGCGATCGCGTGGTTGATGCCAGCAGTTAGAAGGAGTATCGTATACCGTTGGTAGGGGCGCAAAGCTTTGCGCCCCTACTAGAGGTGTCTGTGCGGAAGGTCTAAAGCTCTACGAAATCGCCTGTTTGTGGGTGTATTAATAAAAAAGATTTGAGGTAATTGGCAAATAGCCCGATCGGCGCTATTATTTACACCTTTAGTGCTGCAAATATCAGCTACTTGGCTCAACTACAATACATGGAGATTTATTAGGATGGAAGACTGGCTGCGCTCGAGGAAAGGTTAAGAAAGAGAAAAGTTAGTCTGGAAAGCTTTTACTTTTACCCTTATCCTTTATCCTGAGTGCAGGATATCTGCCACGACCAAAAAATTAGTATTAAGTAAAAATTCCTGCTCGATTGCCGGGTCTTAAACCTGCTGGAGAACACTGCAAAACATGACCGCTATACCCCTGCCTCGCGAACCGTCTCATTCCAACAACCTGAACGATACTGAAATCTCAGCTATGACCCCAGTGTTGGCACTGAAAGAACTGGTAGCGCGTTTGCATCGAGAACAGAACAAGATTCAAGACTTGCTCAGTTCTTTGGGATTTGCTCTGCGCAGTTTCAACAACTTAAATCAGTTTTTGGAGTTAATTCCGATGATGGCAACGCGAGTAGCAGATGCTGATGCCAGCGCCCTGGTTCTGTTTAGACCTAATGGGCAAGTGCGGTTAGAACACCTTCATTGTCAGGAAGGCATTATGTCTCGCGAGATTCGCCAAGCTTTAGAAATGGCAACTCGTCAAATTGCTGCGGCTTCAGTCCCAGCCCAATTAACCGCTATTAAACCGTCTTTCGACAGTCAAGTCAGTCGATTTCTCGGTTCGCATATTCATATGTTCAGTACGCCCATTTTGGTAAAAAATACGGAACGAGGACGGCTTTATGTATTCAGCAGCGACCCAGAATATACGTGGACAGAAACGAGGCAGAAATTAGTGCGACTAGTAGCAGATCAAACAGCCGTGGCGATTGCCAACAACGAACTTACAGTTGAACTCCAAAAAAAAGAAAGATTAGATCGAGAGTTAGAAATTGCTGCCGAAATTCAACTGCGGTTGCTGCCGCGCCAGTGCCCCCTAATTGAAGGGGTAGATTTGGCGGCTCGCTGCCAAATTGCCGATCGCGTGGGAGGAGATTACTATGATTTCATTCCAGCTAACTACGATCGACTAGAAGCTAACAAGAAGGTCGGCAATGCTGGTGAAGATTGGAGCATGGTGATTGGCGACGTGATGGGCAAAGGAGTCCCCGCTGGACTGATCATGACCATGACGCGGGGAATGTTGCGGGCGGAAGTATTAAACTCTCACTCGCCAGCCCAGATTTTGCACCATTTGAACCGAGTGATGTATGCGGATTTGGAAAACTCCCATCGGTTTGTCACTTTGTTTTATTCCAGGTACGATCCCCAAACTCAGACGCTCTATTACAGCAATGCCGCTCACAATCCGCCTTTGTTGTGGCAAGCAGCTACTCATAAGGTGAAACGCTTAGATACGGTGGGAATGCTGATCGGCCTGACCGCTGATGCTGAGTATGAAGACGGTCAAACGCAACTGCATCCAGGAGATACCATCATTTACTATACCGATGGGTTTACCGATGCTGCCAACCAAAGCGGCGATCGCTTCGATGAAGAAAACCTGAAACTGGCTTTCCAGTGGGCTTGCGAGCATTGTGCTAGCGCCTCAGAAATTCTGGAATATCTATTCGATCGAGTACAGCAGTTTATCGGTGATGACAAACGCAATGAAGACGATATGACTCTAGTGGTGATGCGAGTCGAGGCGGCTAATAGCTAACAGGGATCTCCAGAAATTAAGCTCGATGGCAGGCATGATGACTACCCCACAAGAATTGCTGGAGATGTCTAATTGTATTTTGGCGATACCTATGAGACAGTGGCTAGTGACATTCTCCACACACTAACCCTGACGGGTAGGGTGTGTGGCTCTCTCAAGATCGCTCTCGATCGATTTCCTGCTTCATCGGTTTTCCCTGTCAGTTGTTGGTTTATATCGATATGCATCTCCCAACAGTGTTGACCCGTTCCAGTTCCTCCACAGGCAGTTTAGAGATTCCTGATGCCCCACGGAATCTTTGTACAAGAAACAAATGTTTTGTACAACCAAACCAAATTAGTTTTACGTACCGATGGCTTCAGGCAATGCCATCTTTCTCGGTACAACGCCCTACCCATTGTCAAGGTTCAATCCCGTTCCCAGAGTTTGGAGGCCCCAGCAAAATGCCTGACTTTTACTCTCAATCTGGTCAGTGGTTAGCTGATATAATGAGCGTACCATATTGGTACATAAAGTGGCTCAAAAAGATTTGCATATCAGGCTTTCAGTTGACGAGATGAAGAGGCTCGATCGATATTGCAGGCGAACAAAAAGGACAAAAACAGATGTCATTCGAGAACTGGTCAGACAATTGCCTAGCTCAGGGGTATCGAACCCCATCGCTAGGCGTGGGGAGTCCATATATCCCGCCGCTGACCTTTCAGGTATACCGGGGGACTTATAGCCTCCCGAACCCCCCATTAGTTAACAAAAACCTTTTGACGAGTAGGTTTAGATGATGAGCGTTAATGTTATTCAGTTAACAGCAGACTGCTGGCACAGTTTTTATAGTTGGAACGATCTGGGGCAAATATGGTCTTGGGATTGGCAAATCGATTCGATGGTGTTAGCAGCTAAATCTTCTGGTGTCAGAGACGCAAATATATTAGGGCAGATCCAGCAAGCTTTTGATAATTTCATCAAATCGGGTCAAGTTTGGGCCATGCTGATCGGATTGACGATCGGTTATTTGCTTAAAGGTATTACTAATTAGAAAAGTGTTGAGTGTGAAGTGTGGAGTGTTGAGTTAAGAATTCTCTCGCTATCTTGCTCTCTCGCCCTTTCTTCCCCCTCATTCTCCCTCTTCCGACCGCTCACAACCTAGCAACGAAACACGCACCATGAATAAAGAACGAGAAACTTCTGGTTGGAGTCAGCGGTTTGAGTTGGCGTTGCATCCAGCGATCGCTCGGTTTAATGCCAGTATTAGTTTCGATATCGAACTGATAGAATACGACCTGACTGGCTCGGTGGCTCACGCCAAAATGCTGGCCCGGACTGGAATTATTTCGGCTGAAGAAGGGGAACAGTTGGTAGCGGGGCTAGAACGAATTCGCACCGAATACAGGCAAGGAACTTTCCAGCCGGGAGTTGAGGCGGAAGACGTTCATTTTGCGGTAGAAAGGCGACTGACAGAGATTGTCGGCGATGTCGGTAAAAAGTTACATACGGCGCGATCTCGTAACGATCAAGTCGGCACGGATACTCGCCTTTATCTGCGCGATCGAATTCACCAAATTCGCCAACAACTGCGTCAATTTCAGCAAGTTCTGCTCGATCTCGCTGAAGTCAATGTCGAAACTATTATCCCTGGCTACACGCACTTACAACGCGCCCAACCTGTAAGCTTGGCTCATCACCTGTTGGCTTACTTGCAGATGGCCCAAAGGGACTGGGAACGCTTGGGAGATGTTTATCGCCGCACGAATATCTCGCCCTTGGGATGCGGCGCTTTAGCTGGTACGACTTTCCCGATCGATCGCCACTATAGTGCCGAACTACTGGGTTTTGCTGATGTTTACGCTAATAGCTTGGATGGAGTAAGCGATCGAGATTTTGCGATCGAATTTTTAGCCGCTGCTAGTTTGATTATGGTTCACCTCAGCCGCCTATCTGAGGAAATTATCTTTTGGGTGTCGGAAGAATTTGGGTTTGCCAAACTCAAAGATAGCTGCGCTACTGGTTCTAGCATTATGCCCCAAAAGAAAAACCCTGACGTACCAGAACTGGTACGGGGCAAATCTGGGCGAGTATTCGGCCACTTGCAAGCTTTGTTGGTGCTGATGAAAGGGTTGCCTTTGGCTTATAACAAAGATTTGCAGGAAGATAAAGAGGCTTTGTTTGATGCGGTCAAGACGGTACAAGCTTGTTTGGAAGCGATGACGATTTTGCTCAAAGAAGGGTTGGAATTTCGATCGGAACGTTTGGCACAGGCAGTAGAATCGGACTTCTCGAATGCTACTGATGTAGCTGACTATCTAGCTGCTAAGGGCGTACCGTTCCGAGAAGCTTACAATTTGGTTGGCAAAGTGGTTAAAACTTGCTTGGCAGCTAATAAGTTATTGAAGGATTTGAGCTTGGAAGAATGGCAGCAGCTACACCCAGCTATTGAAGCAGATATTTATGAGGCGATCGCTCCTCGGCAAGTAGTAGCTGCTCGTAATAGTTATGGCGGTACGGGATTCGGACAAGTGCGGCAAGCACTGGAAGCAGCCAGACAAAAAATTAGGGATTAGTTCAGAACTACCCTTGAAGGCATTATTCCTCAATGACCTTAATAACGTGCATTTTTCGGTTCTGTATGGGTAATGCTAACCAATCGCTTAATTCCATACATAACCAATCAACTTCCTCTAGCGTCAAATTCTTCAGTTCGTAATTACGATCTGCACAAATGACTACGGAACCAGGTATGGATGTATGGGTATAACCACTACCTTCTGGATTTGGCTGACGCTTAATATGTGGTTCAACTCGTTCCAAGCGAAAGATACTATTTCGCAAAGACGGTGGAGGCAAATGAAACTGTAAACCAAAAATTTTGTAGATCGATCCAATTTCTTTTTTGTTAATGTAAAGCTCGGTTTTTCCAAACATTTCAAAGATAAAAGCTCTCCATAATTCAACTAAAAACCATAATGCAAATCCAGTAATTACCCAGCCGATCCATAGCCAATTAATAACTGCAACCGTAGCAAGTGAAATTAGGAAATAACTGAATAGTGCACTCGCAATAGTACCGCATCCATCAAACCCCTTTCCTGGAATCAAAACTTGAATTTCCTCATAATTCTTAATTAAAGTATATTTAGTAATAGGAGCTTTTGAAGTCAGAGTAGAGATATTTTGAATTTTGGGCGATCGCTTCAACTCCTCTAATGCCATCTGAGCCGAACTAAATCGTTTTTCCAAAGTTGGCTCTGTCATCTTTTTTAACCAGTGACTGAATCCCGAACTTAAATTCGTAATTCTATTTAGTTGAATTTGACCGTCTTTTGATGGTAAATCGGCTGGATGTTTTCCGGTAAGTAAATAGATTAATGTCGCTCCTAAGCTATATAAATCGGAAGTAGGTACAGCCCGACCGATAAATTGTTCTGGTGGCATATAACCGTAGGTTCCCACGATGGTAAACGTTCCATCTTCGACGGAGACAAAGTTTTGTACCGAACCAAAATCGACTAGATATACTTCACCTGCACTATGCCCCGATCGATTTTCTAGGAGAATATTACTGGGTTTGAGATCGCGATGAATAATCGGAGGGTGGCGATCGTGTAGATAAGTTAGAATTTCTAAAAGCTGTCGAGCGATTTGCTTAATTTCTGCTTCAGTAAAAGTTCGTCCGCCTTCAATGTGATTTTTCAAAGAGCGAGCATTAATGTAAGTTTGAACTAAGGCAAATCCTTGAAAACTTGGCAAACCGATTTCAAAATAATTAAGATATTTGGGAATTGCCGGATGCGAAAGCCCTTGTAAAGTTTTGGCTTCTCGCTCGAACAATTTGAAATGCTCCCAACCTAACCCGCGACCGAATTCAACAACTTTGATGATGACAAATTCTCGAATTTCTCGATCGAGGGCGAAGAGAGTTTGACGACCTGGCTTTTTAGCGATAGTTCTCAAAATTCGATAGCGATCGCTCAATATCTTTGGTTGATTCAGCATAGCTCGACGATCCTCAGAGTGCGGTGAACTTCTGTTTGAGCAAATTCTAGTTGGTTCGCTGTCAGAGGCTAATTGAGAATAGATATAGAGCTAATTGGGCCGAATCAGTCATATTTATGCAACGATCGAGAAAAACTCCCCGTGTCAGAACTAATATTAAATCCGGTTCTTGCTGCCCTCACCCCCAACCCCTCTCCCAAGGGAGAGGGGAGCCGGAGGGAGACAAAATATCGCTGACCAACCAAGTGGTTTGATGCTGCTAGCCATCGATCGATTGCTGTTCTCTTTTCACAAGATTGCTGGGAATTACCCATCCCAAGAGTGGGTGGGGTAGTTCACACGCCTAACATTTGCAAGTTATACAAACTGGCATACAAACCATTTTGCTGTAACAGTTCTTCATGCGAACCGGATTCTACTAAACGCCCTTGCTTTAATACGAAAATTCGATCGACGCTCCGAATAGTTGAAAGGCGGTGAGCGATAATAATCGCGGTGCGTCCTTCTAATAAGCGATCGAGTGCTTCTTGAATTAAAGCTTCTGTACCCACATCTAAACTAGCAGTAGCTTCATCCAATACCAAAATCTCAGGCTGGCGAATTGCTGCCCTGGCAAAGGCTAAAAGTTGCTTTTGTCCTCCAGAAAGATTCGTTCCTCGCTCTCGCAATTCGGTGTTATATCCTTCGGGTAACTGTTCGATAAATCGATCTACATTTGTTACTTCTGCTGCGTGCTTGACTTCATCAAAAGAGTAAGTTTCACCTAGAGTGATGTTACTTTTAACATCACCAGCAAATAGAAAACCTTCCTGAAGAATTACGCCCATATATCGCCGCAGTTCGGCTTGAGGTAATTCTCGAATGTCAATGCCGTCGATCGTAATTCGGCCTTTAGTAGGTTCGTAAAGGCGACAGAGAAGGCGAATAATCGAACTTTTCCCGGCTCCCGTCGGACCGACTAGAGCCACTTTTTCACCAGGCGCGATGGTAAAATCTAAGTCTTTGATGACGTATTCATCATTTTTATAAGCGAACCACACGTTTTCAAAACAAATTTCTCCTCTTTTGCCGTTTTGATTTGTTACAGATGCAAGATTTCGCGTCTTTACTATTTCTGGATCTTTAATTTCGATCGGCTCGTTAAAAATATCGCTAATTCGTTCGACCGCAGTGAATCCAGCTTGAATGGCGGTAAATTTTTCGGCAAATTGGCGCAGGGGATCGAACAGGCGTTGAGCGTATAAGATAAAGGCAGATAAGATCCCAAAACTGATAGTTTTTCCCATCACCAGCCAACCGCCAAAACCCAAAACAGCCCCAATCGCTACTAAAGCCACCCACTCTAAAGTCGCCGAGACAGCCGAGTCGTGAAAGATGGTTTTATCGACTTCTTTGATATAATCTTGATTCGTAACCCGAAACATTTCAGCATTGAATCTTTCGCGGCGAAACAACTGCACGACATTAATCCCGACAATGTTTTCTTGCAGGGTCGAATTCAGAGTTGATAGTTCTTCTCTAGCTTTGTAATTGGCTTGGCGATACTGATTTTGAAAGTAAATAATCAATCCGGTTACTGGGATTAACATTACTACTAGCATTAAAGCCAATTGCCATTGCAATAAAAGCATAGCGATCGCAATTACTACAATGGAAAACAGATCGCTAACAATGCCAATTGCACCTGTCGTAAATACATCTCCTAAAGCCTCGACATCGCTAGTGAGACGAGTAATCAAACGTCCCACCGGAGTGCGATCGAAAAATCTAATCGCCAAAGCAGTAACGTGATTAAATAAATCGTCGCGAATGTCAGCCGTGATTTTCTGCCCGACTTTTTGCACCATGTAACCTTGAACGGCACTAAATCCTAACCGAATTATTACTGTTACCAGCAGCAACAGAGTTAGAATGTTTAAGCCATCAGAGCGATCGCGTAAAAAATCCCAAACTTGTTCTCCCCGAATTAATGAGATCGCTTGCCCAATAATTAAAGGTTGAATTGCCCCAGATACAGACAAAGGAATCAATAATACTATCGAAATTGCTAGCAGTTTGCCACTCCGACGAGCGTATGGCACTAGCCTGAGAAATAGTCGCCAATCAGTTTCGCGATCGCGCCTCGAATTATTCATTTTTTAACTTTTAACTTTTAACTTTTGACTTTACTTAGTTGCTTCTACTTCTAATCTCACCATATTTACATAGATCTTTCCTTCATCGTCAGGAGGATTATGGCGAATATACATTTCGATCGTATCGGCAATAAATTCAGACTGTAGATCTTGGGAAACTCTAGAGGTGAAAGGCATCCATGTAGTTCGCAACCATGCTTCTAATGCAGCTTTATCTGGGTGAATCATCTCTTTAGGAACCAGTTCTAACCGCGTAGCTTTTAACCCTGCGTCATTTAACCACGTTCGATATTCATCGACTCCATAAAACGCATAAGGAAAATCGAAATCTTGAAAATACTGCCTCCATTTTTCTCGATCGATGACCTCATCTGCTGCTTCTTTAATTTTTTGAGCGTTACCTTTGCCGCCAAATTGCAGTGCTACTTTACCCCCGGATTTTAGGCTTTTTTGCATACCTGTCAATACTGGCATATGGTCGATAATCCAGTGGAGGCAAGAGAAAGAAGTTATCAAATCGAATCGATCGTCGAAATCAAGATTTCTAGCATCTTGACATTCAAAGGCGAGATTGGGAAACTTATCTGTAGTAAAATTGCTCCGGGCAAAATGAATCATATTAGGGCTGCGATCGATACCCAATACTTCACCATATGTCACATAAGTTGCAATCTCAGCCGTAATTTTGCCGTCGCCGCAGCCAATATCTAAAACTCTTTCATTACCTTTAAATTCTAATTTTGCTATTAAATCTTTGGCAAATTTATGCTGTCCTGCTGAATTTTTATGGTAGTCTTTTGCCTGCCATTCGTACATAAGTCAAAAGTCAAAAAGAAGATCGTATACCATGGTAGGGGCGCAATGCATTGCGCCCCTACAAGATGTGATGTCTGTCGGTAAGTCCTGCCTTATTAACAAATCAGGAGAAATGCTGTGTCACCTTTCCCTAGCTTAGTTACTGTCTTAACTTTAATACTCTATCTAATTCTGACTGTTAATGTCGGCAGAGCTAGAGCTAAGTATAAAATTTTGCCTCCAGAAACATCTGGCGATACTAATTTCGAGCGGGTATTGCGCGTACAGCAAAATACTTTAGAGCAACTGATATTATTTTTACCCGCGCTCTGGCTGTTCTCTCAATTTGTCAGTCCAGTTTTTGGTGCAGGGATCGGAGTCTTATGGATAATCGGACGCAGCCTGTATGCTTGGGGTTATTACCAAGCTGCGGAAAAACGAATGCTGGGTTTTGCGATCGGGACTTTAGCTACCATCACCTTGCTAATTGGTTCGCTCATCGGGATCGTCGTCCAATTGCCCAATTTGTAGAGACATAGCATGCTACGTCTCTACACCGGACAGGGTTTTTCCCTCAATTGCTCGACCACATCGTGCAGGCGATCGCGATCGAGGCGATAACTTAAAGGATGGGCGATCAGTCGCGCCGTACTGGTAAACAAAACATCAGTCTCGATCAAGCCATTTTCTTTGAGAGTGCGGCCGGTAGAAACCAAATCGACGATCGCTTCTGACATCCCAGTAATCGGTCCCAATTCTACCGAACCGTAAAGGGGAACGATTTCTACGGGTAAATCTAGAGTATGAAAGTATTCGCGGGCGCAGCGAACGAACTTAGAAGCGACTCGCCCGTGAGGGGGCAATTCCAAAGCCGAGCGGTAAGAGCTAGATTCTTTAACTGCTACTGACATCCGACAAGTGCCAAATTGCAGATCGGCTAAATTAGCTACTTGGGGTTGTTTTTCTCGCAGCACGTCGTAACCGACAATTCCCAATTGGGCTTGACCGTATTCCACGTAAACTGGAACGTCTTGCGCCCTGACTAGCAAGGCTTTAGCCGTATTGCTGAGGTCGTTAATTTGCAGTTGGCGGTTACTCGATTCTAGAAAGGCGCTGAAGTCTAATCCTACCGATCGCAGGAGGTCGATACTATCGCGTAACAGGGCACCTTTCGGTAAAGCAATGGTGAGCATGGGGAGAGAGGGAGATGGGAAGATGGGGAGATGGGGGGATGGGGAGATGGGGCGAGAGGGCGAGAATTTAACTGCTTTCGGCCTCCTGCTGTCTACCTTCTGCCTTCTTTCTTCTGAACTTCTGAACTTCTGACTTGATTTGTCTTTCGTTCAATCGAGCTTTAACGCATTGACTGGAACCTCATCCCAGGAATTAACTGTTCGCAAGCGAGCTACCCAGCCTTCAGCTTTTTGTCCGTCGCTGAGATTTTCTTTAAAAGACTCGTGGCATTCTTTAGCCATGCCTTCATTACCAGAAGCAATACAAGAATAAATTAAACCTGAAGGATCTAGCTGTTCGTTGACCCAGATAGTCATAGTCGATCGCCTCACATCTGTTCTCAAACTCAATAGGTTGAGATTTACCAAGAAGAGTACATCATACAGAATACAGAATTGCACAATTGAGAATCAATCCACTCTCTCCCTTCCTTTCTCCCCTCTCTTATCTCCCCTCTCCTCGTAGGAGAGGGGCTGGGGGTGAGGTCGTGCTAGTCGATCGAGCGATTCGCCAGTAACGCGACATATCCGCCAGTCTGGTAAGATTGAGGCTCCTATACTTTCATAAAAAGCGATCGCCGATCGGTTCCAATCCAAAACGCTCCACTCCAAACGCCCGCAACCGCGCTCTACAGATAGTTGCGCTAAGTATGTCAGTATCGCCTTACCAATACCTTGACGGCGGTATGCTGGCAAGACAAACAAATCTTCTAAATACAGTCCTGGTTTAGTCAGAAACGTGGAATAGTTGTAGAAAAACAGAGCAAAACCTGCTGTTTCTCCGCCATACTCTGCCAAAATTGCTTCGGCATACGGACGCGAACCAAATAAGTGTTCTTTCAATTCGTCCGCATTGCCAGTAACAGCATGAGATAATTGCTCGTACTCTGCCAAAGCTTGAATCAAACTAAACAGCACATCTATATCTGCTGGCTCGACTGGACGCAGAATTAGGTTAGAAGACATTTACGTGAGAATTGGGAGAATAGAAGGGAGAGGAGGGGGAAGACAAGGAAGAACTTCTTAACTCAACACTTAACACTCCACACTCCACACTTCTTTTTAAGTGAGCCATCCTTTCAAGCGTCTGGCAATTTGGGGCCGGCGCAATTTTCGCATGGCTTTGCTTTGAATTTGCCGCACGCGCTCGCGAGACAGGTTAAACAAACCCCCTACTTCCTCTAAAGTATAGGGTTCGGCACTAGCCAAACCATAGCGCAGAGCAATTACATCTTTTTCTCTGTCCGTCAAAACTTCGTCTAGCACCTCCCAGATCTCTTGGCGCATCATCGAGTCGCTCATTTGATCTTCAGGAGAAAGATTGTGACTATCTTCTAGCAGATCTAATAGTTCTGTTTCTTCTTCTTTGCCAACTCGATGGTTGAGAGAAAGCGATCGCCTCCTCAACTGCATTAGTTGACGTAAATGTTCTAGCGATATTTCTAAAGACTCTGCCAATTCGGCTTCTGTCGGGTTGCGCTGCAACTCTTGTTTTAGTTGCCGCTGGGCTTTTTTCAGCTTGTTTAGTTTCTCGACGATATGAATTGGTAAACGGATCGTCCGCGCGTCGTTGGCAATGGTGCGGGTGATGGCTTGACGAATCCACCAGTAGGCGTAAGTCGAAAATTTATATCCTCTTTCTGGATCGAATTTTTCTACCGCTCGATTTAAGCCAATCGCCCCTTCTTGAATTAAATCTAAAAATGCCACTCCCCGATTTAAATAGTGCTTGGCAATTGAAACTACTAACCGCAAGTTGGCACGAATCATCTTGCGCTTGGCAGATTTACCCTTGTAGAGACTGTGTTCCAGCTTGCGCTCGGTCAATCCTAACGATTGCGAAATTTCAGTTTTATTCGGTTGGCGATTTAGTTCTGACCCTAACTCTTCTGCCAGCCGATCGACTTCAACGAGGAACTGTACTTGCCGGGCTAATTCGATCTCTTCGGCTGCATTCAGCAAAGGATAACGCGCCATTTCTTTAAAGAAAGCACCAACAGTATCTTCGGAAACTCCTTTGTCGTATTCCGATATGTAATTAGCACTAAACTCATCTGCCAAGTTGGAAAGCTCGGCTTCAAAACCATTCAGATCGGGGTCTTTTAAAGTAGAGGTATCTGTCAGATTAAAATCATTGAATGATTCTGTTATTACTGGGTCGATTTGACTGATTTGATGTTGGTTCATAACTAGTTAGTGTGAGGTAGTTTACTGGGCAATGACTTCGTTAAAAATTGTTTGTTCAATTTTTATTGTTTTAGAAAATATATTTTTGCTGCAATTTCACGTCGATTTTATCAATACGTTATATTTTATTCTTTAGTCATATTGCTGAATTTTTCAGCAGTCTATTTTACCGATTTATCTTCGATCGCTTCTACCAACTAATAGATAAAAACTAATCGATAAGATAGAATTTTTACTAATTATAGAGAAATAATCCTCTTTTATTAATACTGCTAGATAAAATTAATGGGGGCGATCGCACTGCACTCTAAACTAGATTACAAGAATAAAAACTAGATTGCCAACAGCTTAGCATTTATTTTCTCCTTAAATTGATAAAATAAAGCTAGCGAACGCTCATAAGCACAAGCTCTGAGCTAAAATGGCGGTGAAATGTTTCCTCGCTCCCCACATTCTAAACAAAATAGCTAGATACCTGTTTTTCAGGACTGCAATTCGAGTAACCCTCAAATTCTTTAGTGCTATTGTTCCCTGGAAAAAGAAACTACCGATCTGAGAAATAAATTTGAAATATGCTAAATGCTAGTTTGGGTTTATTGGGGCTAGTAGCAGAACCGAAAGCACCTTACGAGGTTGGCTCTACCCCAGAACCATTTATCGAAGTATTGGTAGATTGTCCGGGAGCAGAAGAAAAACTTTACACCTATCGAGTTCCTTCAGATTTGCGGGTTCTACCGGGGGATATATTGAGCGTGCCCTTTGGCGCTACTCAAGTAGGAGCGATCGCCGTTCGACAATTAACCCATTTACCGCCCAATTTGGCAGGATTGCAAATAAAAGAAGTTGAAGATGTAATCTGCGCCGGATTTTTCCCGACTTCTTACTGGCAGCTGATCGATCTAGTAGCCACATACTACTATACACCGCTAATCAAAGTCCTGGGAGTAGGACTGCCGCCTGGGTTGCTAGAGCGATCGCAGCGCCGTTTGCGGTTGGTAAGGGGAGATGGGGAGATGGGGAGATGGGGAGATGGGGAGATGGGGAGAGGGCGAGGATTTAAAATCCCTCCTGGGGCTGAGGTGTTTTTAAGTCCTGTGGCGCGACAAATTCTACAGCTATTGAGAGCGCAACCAAATGGAGACTATAGCTTTGCCTATCTTCAGCGCCAAGTGAGAGGGGCAAGTCGAGGAGTGCGAGAGTTGCTGCGGCGCGGTTGGGTAGAAAGTTACCTGGAACACCCAAAACCAGCTAAACCAAAGCTGAAACAGGCAGTTACTCTAGTTTCAGATAGTTGGCCGATCGATCTAACCGCTCGTCAAAGAGAAATTTTAGAGGTTTTGCGACGACATGGAGGCGATTTATGGCTGACAGAATTGGTAGAGATTTGTCACACCAGTTCCTCAACGCTGAAGCTACTAGAAGAGAAAGGTTGTATCGTCATCCAGCAGCGGGAAGTGTTGCGGATAGAAACTCACCCCGATCTAGCCTCAGAGCAACCTAAATCTCTGACCCCCGCTCAAGGAGAAGCCTTGGCAGCCATTAACGCCATTGAAGGATTTGCTAAGGTGTTATTGCATGGGGTGACGGGTTCGGGAAAAACCGAGGTGTACCTGCAAGCGATCGCTCCCATTTTAGAACGAGGCCAATCGGCTCTCGTCCTAGTGCCAGAAATCGGCTTGACACCGCAGCTAACCGATCGATTTCGGGCACGATTTGGCAATCAAGTCTGCGTCTATCACAGCGCCCTCTCCGATGGCGAACGCTACGACACTTGGCGACAAATGCTAGCAGGCGAACCCCAGGTGGTAATCGGTACTCGCAGTGCCGTGTTTGCCCCTTTGCCGCAATTGGGTTTAATCGTTTTAGATGAAGAACACGACTCTAGTTTCAAGCAAGAGCAACCAGTTCCTACCTACCACGCCCGTAAGGTAGCAACCTGGCGAGCCGAATTGGAAAAATGCCCCTTAATTTTGGGTTCTGCTACCCCTTCGTTGGAGACTTGGGTGAGCGTGAGAGAGGGAGATGGGGAGAGGGGGAGATGGGGAGATGGGGAGAATTTATTAACTCAACATTCAACACTCAACACTCAACACTCAACACTTTACTTAAGCTTGCCAGAGAGGATTCAATCGCGTCCTTTGCCACCTGTAGAAGTGGTGGATATGCGTCAGGAGTTGCAGCAAGGAAATCGATCGATTTTTAGTCGATCGCTTCAAGAGGCGCTGCAACAACTCAAGGAACGAGAGCAACAAGGAATTCTATTTATTCATCGCCGGGGACACAGTACGTTTGTTTCTTGCCGCAGTTGCGGATACGTCCTCGAATGCCCTCATTGCGATGTTTCCTTGACTTACCATCACACCCACGAGGAAGCTAGTGAGTTATTGCGATGCCATTACTGTAACTTTTTCAGAGCGCACCCCAATTCTTGCCCGGAATGCGGTTCTCCTTACTTAAAATTCTTTGGCAGCGGCACGCAAAAAGTAGCCGAAGAACTGGCCAAGCATCATCCAGATTTACGTTTTATCAGATTTGATAGCGATACTACCCGCACCAAAGGAGCGCACCGCAGGTTGCTGACCAGCTTCGCTAACGGGGAAGCCGATTTGTTAATTGGCACTCAAATGTTAACTAAAGGGTTAGATTTACCCCAAGTTACATTAGTTGGGGTAGTGGCGGCTGATGGCTTATTGCATTTACCCGACTATCGAGCCTCAGAAAGAGCTTTTCAAACACTGACTCAGGTAGCTGGAAGATCCGGAAGAGGTGACGATCCTGGAAGAGTAATTATTCAAACTTATAACCCCGATCGCGAAGCAATTCAAGCCGTCAAAAAACACGATTATGAATCTTTTGTGGCAACAGAATTACAACAGCGGGCAGAATTAAACTATCCCCCTTACGGCCGTTTGCTCTTGTTGCGTTTGAGTAGCTCGAATGCAGTAGAAGTCGAAGCAGCGGCAGAACTTCTGGCCGCCCGCTTAGAACCAACAGAACCAGCTAAATATGAAGTTTTAGGGCCAGCGCCAGCCAGCATTATGCGGGTAGCCAATCGCTATCGCTGGCAAATTTTGCTCAAATTTCCTGGAGATGTGGCTTTTGAGTCGCCAGAATTAGCAGAAGTGCTGAATGCGATCGCAGATCGTCATAAATCTCTGTTGTCCTCGTCAGTAAGTTTTAGTATCGATGTCGATCCCCTCAATTTAATGTGATATCGAATCCGGTTAAACACCCATAATAAGATCGATTGTAGGTTGGGTTGAACGGAGTGAAACCCAACACACCACAAGTGTCGGGTTTCTCAGTCTGGGAGTTTCTCGATCGCCTTTTCCCCTCTTGGCGATCGCTCGATTGAAGAGTATAATGACGCTTTTGTCTCAACTCCAGAAAATCTCGATTAAATCACGATGAGCGCCCCACAATATCGCATTACTCTCTTACCAGGTGATGGCATCGGCCCGGAAATTATGGCTGTGGCTGTCGATGTCCTCAAAACAGTCGGCCGACAACTCAACATCGGGTTTGAATTTGTCGAAGCTTTAATCGGCGGCGCAGCCATTGACGCGACAGGCGTTCCTCTGCCAGAAGACACCCTGGAAAAGTGCCGTCAAAGCGATGCCGTATTGCTAGCAGCCATCGGCGGTTACAAATGGGATACCCTGCCATCGCACTTACGCCCAGAAGCCGGATTGCTAGGGTTGCGTTCTGGATTGAAATTGTTTGCCAATCTGCGCCCAGCCCAAATTTTTCCCCAACTCATCGATGCTTCTCCTCTAAAGCGAGAGGTAGTGGAGGGAGTTGACATTATGGTAGTGCGAGAACTAACTGGGGGGATTTACTTCGGGCAACCTAAAGGTATTTTTGCTACCGAAACGGGCGAACGGCGGGGAGTGAATACCATGGCTTACACAGAATCAGAAATCGATCGCATCGGCCGGGTAGCATTTGAGACGGCCCGGAAAAGACGTGGTAAACTCTGCTCGGTGGATAAAGCGAACGTGTTAGAAGTATCTCAGTTATGGCGCGATCGCATCACTAAGCTAGCGGCCGAATATCCCGATATCGAGCTATCTCACCTATATGTAGACAACACTGCCATGCAGTTAGTCAGAAATCCGAAACAATTCGACACGATCGTCACGGGCAATCTTTTTGGTGATATCCTGTCCGATGAAGCGGCTATGCTTACTGGTAGCATTGGGATGTTGCCGTCTGCGAGTTTAGGTAGTTCTGGCTTAGGAGTATTTGAACCCGTTCACGGTTCCGCTCCCGATATCGCCGGACAAGATAAAGCTAACCCCTTGGCCCAAGTTTTAAGTGCAGCTATGATGCTGCGTTATGGTTTGCAACAACCCGCTGCCGCTGACAAAATCGAACGAGCAGTATCGCAGGTACTAGAACGAGGCGATCGCACTGGTGATATCATGTCTGCCAATACAAATCTCGTCGGGTGTCGCGCTATGGGCGATGCGTTGATCGAGGTTTTGGAAGGGAAGTAGGGGGAGATGGGGAGATGGGGAGATGGGGAGATAGGGAGAATTATTAACTCAACACTCAACACTTAACACTTCTCACTTATTAAACTCCTGAACTTAAAAGTCAAAAACCAACACTTAACCTATGACTTATAACTCACAGTATCGCACGGAAAATAAGACAGCAACAGCCGATCTACCGACGATCGATCCTTCTTTGGTGAGAGCCGCACGAGAGCTTTATCACACTTATTTTGAAATTACTCCCCATCGAGTCAAACATCCAACCGGAGTGGCAATCAATCGGTTCAATTACCGAGGAAATTTAGTGTTTACAGCCCACCCCGTACTCTTACCAGAAGAGTGCTTTGTGCCTTCGAGTGAAATCGCTCTAGAAGGACGCTAACTTTCATATTTTATAGATTAAAACCCCAGCTTGGCTCTTTTGATTGGCGATGGCATTAGGCATCGTCCTATTGCTATTTCAATAAACGATCGATTGAGCTTAAATGCTAGAAGCGATCTTCTAGGAAAATTATGCTATCTGCTAGTATCCAGTATCTTATCGGCGATGCAACTAACCCGATCGGTGAGGGAAAAAAGCTAATAGTTCATATTTGTAATGGCGTGGGAACGTGGGGAGCCGGATTCGTTCTAGCTTTGTCTAAAAAGTGGCAGGAACCAGAAAGAGAGTATCGAGCTTGGTATAAATCTGGAAATGACTTTGCTCTGGGCAAAACCCAGTTCGTCCGGGTTGAAGATAATATTTTTGTTGCTAATCTCATCGGACAGAGCGGTATTCGCCGTCAAAAATCTGGTTCGCCGCCAGTCAGATATGCTGCTATAGAAACCGGACTGATTGAAGTTGCCCGATTTACCAACAGCCATAGGGCATCCATCCATATGCCAAGAATAGGTTGCGGCCTGGCTGGAGGAGATTGGCAAATTATCGAGAAAATTATCGATCGAACTTTGTTAGCAGAAGGACTAAGCGTTACGGTGTACGATCTTGTCTGATAATGTGTTTAACTGCGATCGCTAACAACAAATATTATGTTTGGTATAGAGTTGCTGTTAATTTTTGCCTTGGGTGCTTCTATTGGCAGCTTTCTCAACGTAGTAATTTATCGAGTTCCAGCAGGTTTGTCAGTCATCAAACCACCTTCTCGCTGCCCTTATTGCTCGCATCGACTGAAAAAGCACGAGAACGTCCCAGTTTTGGGTTGGCTGTGGCTGAAGGGACGTTGTAGCAACTGTAAACGTCCAATTTCTCCCAGATACCCCTTGGTAGAAGCAGCCATGGGTTTGCTGTTTGTCTTAGTATTTTGGGTGTTTGGTTGGCAAGTGCAAACTCTGGGTTACTGGGCTTTTTTAAGCTGGTTGATGGCCCTTTCGGCGATCGATCTAGATACTATGACGCTACCAAATCCGTTAACTAAATCGGGATTGGTAGTCGGTTTGCTCTTTCAGATTGGAGCAGGTTGGCTGCACGGAGATATCGTCAATTACCTGATGAACGGCATTATCGGGGCAGTCTTGGGAATTTGGTTGTTCGATATCATTACCATTGTGGGTTCCTTTGCTTTCGGACAAGCAGCGATGGGGGGTGGAGACGCGAAATTAGCCGCTATGATGGGAGCTTGGCTGGGCTGGAAGGGTTTGTTAATCGCTAGTTTTCTGGCTTGCGGTGTCGGAGCCTTTATCGGTGGAGGAGCAATAGCCATTGGGTTGCTCAGCAGGCGACAACCGATGCCATTCGGCCCGTTTTTGGCGTTAGGGGCAGCTTTAACCGTTTTTTTTGGCGAATTTCTCTGGTCGGCTTACTGGCGACTATTTTTCCCCCTTAGCTAAAATTCCGTGCAAATTGACGACATTACCGATCGCCGCGATCGCTGGGGCGCTAAATCCAGTAGCTTCGACCTGGGCGACGATCGTTTCTAACGTGCCGATTAATTCTTCCTGTTGTGGGGTGGTTCCCCAGCGAATTAATGCCACAGGGGTTTGCTGGCTCAGCCCCGCACTAGATAGCTCGCCAACAATATGGGAGAGGTTGTGAATGCCCATATAGACGACAATGGTTTCCGAGCCATGAGCGATCGCTTGCCAGTTAACCGCTGGTCGATACTTGCCTGCGCCTTCATGTCCGGTGACGAAGGTGACTGAAGAACTGTAACCTCGATGCGTTACTGGAATTCCGGCATAAGCTGGGGCGGCAATTCCTGATGTGATTCCCGGTACGACTTCTACTGATACGCCAGCTTTAACTAAATCTTCCATCTCTTCACCGCCGCGACCGAATACGAACGGATCGCCACCTTTAAGCCGTACCACTACCGCTTGAGTTTTGGCTTTTTCAATCAAAAGCTGAGTCGTTTCTTCCTGCAACAAAGAATGACGGCCCATTCTTTTCCCAGCATCAATTTTTTCGGCTTGGGGGTTAATCATCAAGAGAATTTGCGGACTTACTAGAGCGTCGTAAACGACTACATCAGCGCACTCTAATATTCCCTTTCCTTTCAGCGTCATCAATCCCGGATCTCCTGGCCCAGCCCCTACCAGATACACCTTACCGACATATTTCTGCGATTGTTCGTTGTTCATAGGTTCAGGAGTTCAGGAGTTCAGGAGTTCAGGAGTTTAGAAGTTTAGGAGTCAGAAGGCAAGAATTCGGAATTCAGAATTAATTTTTGACACATTCGCTTCGCTCAGTGCAAGCTTTTGACTTGGTAGCTGAGCTTGCCGAAGCTTGACTTTTGACTTTTCTCCCCTCATCCATAGCTAATTGCGATCGCCTCTAGCAACGACGGCCATTCGATCGGTTGGCCGAGAATTAATTCGACGTGAGGAAACTGCTGTTGTAGGGTTTTAACCTGTTGAGCGATCGCATCTGTAATGCCACCAGCAAACAGAAAGTACGGTTGAATGGCAATTTGGCGATATCCAATTTCAACTAATGACGTTACTCGTTCGGCTAAAGTTGGCGACATCGACCAATAGGCTACCTCTGCCGCAGTTCTAGCAGCTAGATCGATAACTGGTTGGTTGCCGCCCAACCGACGGCTGCCATGAGAGAGCAAAATCTTGGTTTCTCCTCCTAATGTTGCCATTCGATCGACGAATAGTTGTTGAAAACCGATACGATCGCCTATGTGAGGTTGCAGGTTAATTTGCAAATCTCGATCGAGGGCTGTTTGCGCGAGGGCGACTGCGGCGGGAATATCTTCGATAACGTGTACTCCTGGCAGGAGAAATAAGGGCAATATTTGTAAGTGTTTGCAACCAAGGGCGATCGCCGATCGACCGAATCGATAAATTTCCTCGTGTAAAGGCAAGAGTGACAGTTCTAAAGTAGCCGTGCCCACTAAAGATTCACTGACAGCCAGGGTACTAATAGACCGCCCGATGGAGCTAGATTCCGGTTCCTTTCTGCTGTTGTTTTCTTGCGCCTGTGCCCTGAGACTTAGTTGGTGTAGTCCTCGGCTATTTGCCTGCGAATTATCCAACCGCCTTTTGAACTCTGCGGCTAACTGGTTCGCGGCCTCTTGAGGGCGAGGATCGCGACTACCGTGGGATACAAGGAGATAGGCAGATACCAATGGCAATAACCTAACTAAAATATCCGGATAATAATGTTGTAGCTAATTTCAGCCCGACTTTTTGTATCAAACATTTCTCTTTAGCCACAACCACCTCTATTCAGCGAGAATTAATAGAGAGTGTCTGCTGCTATTAAATGGCTTAATTACTAATATTATTAAAAACTTATTAAAGTGTCTACTGCCAAGCAGCACGCTTGGTTGCTTCGATCGCCAGAGTTTTGAAACAACATACCTAAAACAGTGCAATAGCTGTAGGTTGGGTTGACGCTAGGAAACCCAACGAACCCAACCATTATACCTCATTTTTGTCTTGACACGCCAGCAGGGTCGATCGGACAAGATGTAGCTTCCTTGAAGGGCAGAAAACATAACTCAATCATCAGTTAAAATTTCTGGAATACTGCTAGTTGGTTCGCTCAAAATATCGTTGACGATATAATTATCTATTACTAACCTTCTACTCTCAATAAAATCCAGAATTCGCTCTAGTTCTAACTTAGAGTCTTTGCGATTGAGATAAACATATAAAATTGCTAACAAAGGCTTAATATCCTCAGCCGTCAACGGTACCCAAATCCCACCAAATTGAGGAGATAAAAACTTTTTCAAATATTCCTGAACTTTAGCTGAAGTCTGATTGATTCTCTTAGAACGCACTAAGCAACAGCGAGTCATATCAAATGTCTGATAAGCAATTATGCGACTCATAGCAGCTAATATCGCTTTAGGCTGAGAACTTTGTAAAACCGACACTCCAATTTTTATCGGCTTACCATTTTGCCTGCCAATAATCTTAAAATCTATGTATCCACTATTATCGTTTTGAGGTTTGACTGGTTTTTCGAGGTAATCGATTTCAAATTCGTCAATAGACTTACCTTTCAAAGTCAGGAAGCTAAAATAGAGGGCACTAGCCAATTTCACTTTATCTTCCAACCAGATACTTGTAGAACTTTCCAGTAATTCTAGCTCCTGGTTGTAAGCATCTTCCACAGAAATGAGGCGAGGAATTTTAAAATTAGCAGCGCATTCCTTGAGGATGCGACGAGGTGAATTGCTATTTCCCCAACTCCTTAAATATACCGCTTCAAAGGGATAAATTTTTGTAGGTGCGGTTAAATGCCTTTGCTGGTAGTAGTGAGACATCCAGAGAATGACTAGATCGATAATGGAGTTAGCATCCATCAAATTTAAGTGAATGGGATTTCCTTTAGCTGAAATTCGATCGGCTACTCCTCCAGGCATCTGTTTGATTTTCTGCATCCAGGTTTCTGGCATCATTACCGTTAAGATGGCAATGCCTTGGCTGGTAGTAGATAAACTAATGCTATCGATTAAAGTTTTGATCGATCGAGCTACAATATGAGTTATTTCTAAACCAGTTTCGCTGCATTTAGTATCGGGAGTATCTAATTCGTCAAAACAGATTAATACGGTCTTATATTCACTAGCTAAGTTCAAAATTTGTTTGATATCATCAAAAGCTTTAGATTCCGGAGCTTGCGAAGCTATGGTCGAGCTAGCCAAATCCATTGCTACCGATTTATCTGCGGCTAACTCTTGACCAGACAGCCATTTAACTGCGTCAAACCCGCGCTCTCTTGAAAGCGTCCAAAATATCGCCCGCACTAGATTAGGATCGATTTTTTTCTCTCTAGATATGCACTCAAACTTAGCTGTCATTAACTTCACCCAGCGATCGATCTTATACTGAGGCTGAGCCGGATCGTGCAGGTTAGCAATTAGTTTATGAGGGCGAATAACTTGAGCGTGAGGATTTCCCGATCGCCAAACTTGGTAAGCCATAAATGTGGCTAATTCTTGCCATTGAGTTACACCTTCACTACCGAGGCGATCGAAACTTTCGGCTAAGGTTTTGCGGAATTCACAATTAATAAAGTTGAGGCTATACTTTTCGACCCCAGCATAGACAAATAAAGCCGTGCCATTTTTTTGACAATGGCGGCGAATCCGACCGAGAATATGGCTCTTGCCTGCTCCTTTACCGCCAGTAATAACTAGCGAATTAATCTTATCCAACCCCGATGTATCGGCGCGTACCTGTTCTATGGCTTGAAAAACCGCATCAGAAGCATGAAGGTTGAAAGTCTCTAAGTCGTAAAATTCTCCCTGCCAAATATCTTGCTCTCTGACAATAGCTAGCGTTTGAAAGGGGTTATAACTTTCGATCGCTGCATGAATATCTTCGATCGCAGATGGCTCCATAGTGATGCTCGTGAGGAGGACATTATATATTATGGTGCTAAAAAGGAGAGAGGGCGAGGGAAGATGCGGAGAGGGGGGACGCGGAGAGAGGGGAGGGGAGAGAATTTAACTGCCTTCTGTCTTCTGAACTTCTGAACTTCTGAATTACTGTGGACATTGACTCTATCTTGCAACCGTTTCAACGCTTTGGCGTTCATCTGGGACTAGAACGAATTGAGGGACTATTAGCCAAGTTAGGCAATCCTCACCAGCAAGTCCCAATAGTTCACGTTGCCGGAACCAACGGTAAAGGTTCTGTCTGTGCCTATCTGTCGTCGGTGTTGGCTGAAGCTGGCTATCGAGTAGGACGCTACACGTCCCCTCATTTGGTCGATTGGCCGGAACGCATTTGTTTGAACGAGCGCCAAATTGCCCCGGAGACGTTGGCAGAAGTGCTGCTGCAAGTTCGAGATGCGATCGCCGATCTGTCTGAGGACGAAACCCCCACTCAGTTTGAAGTCATTACCGCTGCTGCTTGGTGTTATTTTGCCCAGCAGCAAGTAGATGTGGCAGTTATAGAAGTAGGATTGGGAGGACGGTTGGATGCTACCAATGTTTGCGATCGCCCTCTCGTTACCGTCATTACTTCTATCAGTCGGGAACACTGGCAGCAATTAGGGCCGACTTTGGCCGATATTGCCAGAGAGAAAGCCGGAATTCTCAAATCTCGATGTCCTGCGGTTATCGGACAATTGCCACCAGAAGCCAGAAAAGTAGTAGAGGGTCGAATTGCCGAATTGAATTGTCCTGCTGTTTGGGTGGAACCAGCATTAGAGATTGAAACCACAAAGGGACAAAGATGGGCGGAATATGAAGGAATTAAGTATCCTTTGCCATTATTGGGAGAATTTCAGCTTAGTAATTCGGCATTGGCGATCGCTACTTTACAAATTCTCCAACAACAAGGGTGGCAGATTTCCCTAGAAGCGATCGCCTCCGGCATGGACAAAACTAAATGGTTGGGACGCTTGCAGCAGACAACTTGGAAAAATTGTCCCCTGACGATCGACGGGGCACATAACCCCGCTGCTGCTAGAGCACTGCGTCAATATGTAGAGAGACGTAGCACTGCTACGTCTCTACATTCTTCGCCCTCTCCAGTCATTTGGGTAATGGGAATGCTTGCAACCAAAGAACACGACGAGATTTTCAAGGCGTTATTGAGAGCAGGCGATCGCTTATATCTCGTACCAGTCCCAGAACACAGTTCGGCCGATCCCCAACAATTAGCCATTCTCGCCCGAAGTATCTGTCCGGAACTAGCAGATTGCCAAACTTTCAGCGATCTGTTCTTAGGTTTAGAAGCAGCTAGAGCGAATGCCAAACCCCATGAGGCGATCGTCTTGTGCGGATCGCTTTACCTGATTGGCTACTTTTTCCGAAGTGTTGAGTGTGAAGTGTTGAGTGAAGAACGCTCCCCATCTCCCCCTCACCCCATCCCCCCATCTCCCCATCCCCTAAACTCCTACCTTCTCATTCCACTCTTGGGCTGCATCTGCGATCGCTTGGTCTACTGACTTTTCTTTTAACATGGCAGCTTGGAGATTGCCATAGATCGCCTTTTGCAGGGCGTTAATATTTTTCATTGGTGGAATTAACACCTCAGCTTGGGACAGTTGGCTAGCACTGATATTCAGCCCTTTCGTAACTAGCGAACCCTTGGGATCGGCAGCTAATTGACGCTTGTATGCTTCTACCGACTCAAGAGTAGAAGGTAAAACATTTGCCGCTTTGGCAAAAGCCAATTGATTCTCGGTATTGGTGACAAACAAAGCGAATTTCAAAGCCTCTTGCGGGTTCTTGGTTTCGCGGGGAACGATCAGGTTCATCACGGCTACATTTTTCTTGCCAGTCGGGCCGCTAATTAGAGGTGCTACCCCCGAAATTTTGGCAATTTCAGGGGCGTTTTTGTCAATAACGTTGATAAACTCGGGACCGGAAGATAGCATGGCGGTTTCTCCAGATTGGTAAAGTTCGCTAGCTCTTCGATGTCCTTGAGTGAGAACTTCTTTGGGTAGCAACCCCTGCTGGTATAGATCTACCCAATACTGAAATACTGCCTTGCCCTCGCGGGTGTTAAAAGCTGCCTGCTGGCGATCGTCCAGCAACGGTACGCCCATCTGTACGAATGATTCGAGGATTTCTGATGAATCTTGAGGCACGAAGGTAGCAAAGAAAGCGTACTTGCCCGTTTTATCCTTGATTTGCCGCGCCGCCTGTGCCAGTTCGGCATAAGTTGCTGGGGGTTTGGCGATTCCGGCGGTTTTCAATAAATCTTGGTTGTAAATCGTGATGTTAGTGGTCAAATACCAGGGGATACCGAAGCTTTTGCCGTCGAGAGTGCCAGCCTTCCAGATGTTTGGTAAATATTGCCCTCTGACTTCCGCAGGCACGTTCGCATCTAGATCCATCCAAGTCTGCTTCGCTGCTAGCTGGGAAGCAAAGGTAGGATTCAAATTCACCACATCTGGGGCTGTTTTCGCCGATACGGCTGTGATGATTTGATTTTCCATCGCTGCCCAGGCAACATCATCCCACTCTACTGTTACCCCAGGATTTTGAGCTTTAAATTTGTCGATTAGTTGCTCGAAATAGCTGGTATGTGAATCTAGCTGCATCGTCCAAAACTTAATTTCTTTCCCGGCTGAGGGCGAAGAACCAGAACTGCAACTAATTAACCAACTAAGAAGTAATCCCAATAGGGTAAATATGCCAAAACGTTTCCAAATTTTCATCCCACTCATTTCATTCTATTACTTCAATACTTAATCGGTATTTAACGATGGGAAATTTTCACTGAGAACACTAAGTTTCGATCGTTCGTTACTTTTTGACTTTTTACTGGTTTTCTTGTTCCCCTTATCTCCTTGTCCCTCGTCCCTCTTATCTTCCCCGTCGCCGTGTTTCCCAGCGCTACCGCGTTTTTATTTTCAGTAACCCATCCTACTCCGGATCGATCCTTTGCTGCTAACTTTTCCACCGATCTCGACAGGTGACGTTACGATTTGCGATGACGTTACGATCGACGAGGAATTTGGGAATAATATTTATTGTCTTCCCAAACTTAGGTAGGTGGATAGAAATAATGGAGATGAAAAGCAGGAGTTTTATGAGGCTAAAATCCTTGCCCCGCAAGGATTGTATCTATTGCCTGCCGCTCGAACTCTTTCTTTTTAACTCTACTTATTACGTTCCACTACTTATTTTTGCCAAACGAGCAGTACATATATCTTGAGAATGGAGGTATTTTAGAAGGTCGAGTTATCGGTCATCAGGGGAATTATATTAGCTCGCAATCCTGACTCAATTGCCACCCTTGCGAACGATTTTCACTCAAGAACTTTAATGTTTCTACAGGCTGTTTCAGGAATTGCGACTGAAGCAGTAAAAATACCCTTAAATATCGGGCAATCGATCGAATTCTGGATGGTAGAGCATTTACTCCTAAATCTAGGAAAAAACAGCAAGGAAATGGTATATTCTTAAGTCTAGGCATTAGCGGACAAAAACTATGTTCGATCGAGTAAAAGGTTTAATTTCTAAACGCGGTAAAGGGGTTGGTATAGAAATAGCTCCGGAGAGAATTAATATCGCTCAAATCCGCAAGCAAGGTCAAGCATTTAAATTGATGTCTTTGCTGTCTGTGGAAGTGCCGGAAGGCATTTTTGAAGACGGGCAGATTGCCGATTCCCAAGCTTTGGCCGACTTGCTGCAATCGACCTTAGCCGAACATAAAATTAAAGCCAATCGAGTCGCCACCGCCGTCCCCATGCGGGAAGCGGTCATGCGGATCGTCCCCGTGCCCGTGGAATTAACCGATCGAGAACTGCAAGAAGTTTTAAACCAAGAAGCTAGCCTCTACTTGCCTTATCCCCGCGAACAAGTCGATCTCGACTTTCAAAAATTAGATGTCAAAGACGACGAGGACGGTATTCCCAAAGTCCAAGTCTTGCTGGTAGCCACCCGCAAAGAAGTGACGGATAACTACCTCAACACCTTCGGGCAAGCAGGACTGAAGTTAGATGTACTAGAAATCGGCAGTTTTGCCTTAATTCGCACCATTAGAGAGCAATTGCGGCAATTTACTCCTCAAGAAGCCGTCGTTCTAGTAGATATCGAGTTTGACAGTACGGAAATTGCCATCATCGTCAACGGCGTTCCTCAATTTAACCGCACCGTCCCTATAGGCACTTACCAACTGCAAAGCGCCCTGTCGCGAGCGATGAATCTCCCACCATCAAGAAATACGGAATTGTTGCAAGGAATGACAATTCCCAACACCGCCCCAGTTGACAACATTCGGACGGGTGCTACCGAGATCAACCCCGGTATGGCAGCGTTAATGAGAATGCTAGGAGAACTATCGGATGAGTTGCGACGGTCGATCGATTTTTATCTGAGTCAAAACGACAACCTCAAGGTAGAACAAATGCTACTAGCAGGTCCGGGCAGTGCGATCGGGCAGTTAGATGATTTTTTCACCAAAAGGCTGAATTTGCCCGCCGTGAAAATCGACCCAGTAGCGGCTTTAGGGCTTCAGGCCGACCAAGAAATTCCGGCCGAGCAAAGACCAGCATTAGGTACTGTTTTGGGATTAGGACTGCGGGAGGTTTAAAGTCATGTACGGTCTAGATATCAATTTTCTCAAAGATCGCCCGGAATTTGTCTCCAAAGAAGTTCGCGGCGGTAGCGACCCCAGCCCTAAAACTCCTATGGCGACGCTCTTGCCTTTATACCTGGGCGTAGCCGTAGGATTGTTCGTTCCGGCGTTAGTAGGGGGAGTGTGGTGGTTCTTGCAGCAAGAAAACGCCAAGCTAACCCAGCAAGAACAGCAGCTTAATGCCGAACTGGGCAAATTGAAGAGTTTTGACGAGCAAATTCAAGCGATCGAAGCTCAAACTACTCAAGTCCAGCAAGATACTCAAGCCCTAGCTGGGGTCTTCGAGCAAGTCAAACCTTGGTCGGCGCTCTTGCAAGATATCCGCGATCGCATTCCGCCTGGGGTACAAATCGAAAGCATTCAACAAACGGCCGCCGCTCCCGCCCCTCCGCCTGCTACTCCCGCCCCTGGCGCTAGTCCGGCTCCCGCCCCTCCGCCCGCAGCAGCAGCCAGCAAATTAGAGATTTCTGGCACTGCCACCTCTTTTAATAATGTCAACGACTTCGTGTTAACTTTGCAGCGATCGCCTTTCTTTAAACCGAAAGAAACCTATTTGCTTTCAGCTAATTTGGTTGACAACAAAGCTCCCATAGAAACGCCCAAACAAGGAACGCAAACTAATACTACAGGGCAAACAAATTCTAGTCCGCAATTGACATACAAACTACCAAAAGTAGTGCAGTACAAAATTCAAACTACTGTTACTGACGTGCCTTCATCTCAATTAATTTTGGAACTCGAAAGTAAAGGTGCTACCGGACTAACAACTAGGTTGAGAAACCTGCAAAATAAGGGAGTAATTAAACCATGACGTATTCAACTGCTGAAGATTTTACTCCGGGCGATGTAGAAGAGTTTGATGAGGGTCCTAATTACCCTACTGCTTTTGGTATTACTTTTACTCCGACAGTTGGAGGTGCGGTTTTAGGAATCTTAGGGATAGCAGGCGCGGGCTATTTATTAATGAACATGGTGATGCCGACTTGGCAAGCCAATCAAGAGTTACAAACAAAAGTTGCCGACCTGCAAACTCAAATCGAGCAAAAAAAAGCTTTTCAAGACAGAATTAATGCGGCTAACGCCAATCTCGATGCTGCCAAACAACAAAATAAAGTCGTGCAATCGCTACTCGCTAGCGAAAGAAGCTTGAATACTTTGCTGATAGATGTTAATCGGTTTGTCGGCGGAATTCAAGGTAAGTTAGATAGCTTTCAACCAGAGCAACCTTTGCCGCAAGCTCCAGTCGTGGCTGATGGTTCTTTAGGGGCGGGAGTAAATGGCAAAGTGAAAGCTTACAACATTAACATGACCGTGACCAGCACTTTCCCCCAACTCCTGTCGTTGCTTAGGAGTATCGAGCAAATGCAAACCATGATCGTTATTCAAGACGTGCGGACTCAAATTGGCGGGGAAAATCCGCAGAAATTTGTGGTGGATTCGCAAGGAAAAGTTGTGGTAGTGGGACAACCAAACCTGACAACTAATTTGAAGCTCAAAGCCATCATGCCACTGTCGTCGGAGGAAATTACCGCTGCACCACCGCCAGCGACACCACCTGCTCAGTAGGAGAGGGGGGGGCTACGGTGTATACATTAAGTTATCGGCTATGCGGCTTCACTTCTCGATCCCCCTAAATCCCCCTTAATAAGGGGGAGTTTGAGAAGTTTCCCCCCTTTTTAAGGGGGCTAGGGGGGATCTACCAGGGAGTCGAGCATCAAAACCAGAGATGTGTATACACGGTAGGGAGAGGGGAAGAGGGGGAAGGGAAGAAAGAGTTAACTATACAAACAAGCTTCTGTGTTCGCAGATTCGATGAATTGCTAGTTTTTTTGTGAGGAGTGTAACGTGATTCAGACTAAAGAAATATATAGAATTGGAATGTCGATCGGAGGAGCAGTATTAGTTCTGTCCGCTCAGCCGATATGGGCCAAGCCGACAACAGCGAATAAGCCGGGAAATAATACCAGGATCGCTCAAACCAGGACGTTTGAAGCCCCGCCGAATACTCAAATACCTCAATTACCAAATACCCAACAAGGATATCCTACTCCGTCTAACCTGCCTCCAGGGGTTCCCAACCAAGAAATCAACATTCAAGGCAATCCTGCCCCGGCATCTGGGATCGTGCAACCAACAGCGCCCGCGCCTCCCTATTTACCGAGGGCCGTACCGCCCCCGCTGGGAGATATTTCGGTATCCAATATTGATGCTTCGGCTTCATATATCGATCTGGGAACAGCTGTTCGCGTGCCTCGGCTAGTGTTAAAAGATGCTCCTGCTAGAGAAGTTTTAGAGTTACTAGCTCGCTCTGCTGGGTTCAACATCGCTTTTTATAGTGGTGGCGCAGGTACCGATCCAAACACAGGACAACCAGGAGTAGGAGGCCAATCTGGAGGCCCGCCGATTTCATTAAATATCGAAGACGAATCGGTTCAAGATGTCTTCAACTACGTTTTGCAACTTTCGGGATTGCAAGCCAATCGAGTCGGACGAACAATTTTTGTGGGTAGTCAGTTACCTCCAGGCGCTCGCAACATTATTTCCCGCTCTTTGCGAATGAATCAAGTCCCCATAGGACAAGCTGTTGGCTTTCTAGTTTCTCAGGGAGCAGAACAACAACAGATCACTACTACCACTCAGGTAACGGTAGTGGGGGAAGGGCCGGGAGCGCAAAGAATTACCAACACTTCTACTTCAGTCAGTCGGATTGCCGCCCAGGCAGAAGTACCAGTGCCAGGACAGCAATCCGGGCCAGTAGCTGCTTTATTGCTGAAAGGGCTGTTAGTCACTCCAGACGAGCGCCTGAACTCAATCACGTTGATCGGCGACCCTCGTAGGGTGGAAATTGCTACGGCTCTATTGACTCAGTTAGATTTGCGTCGTCGCCAAGTGGCAGTAAATGTCAAGATTATTGATATCAATCTGTTGAAGACTGATAACTTATCTTCTAGTTTTTCCTTTGGCATAGGAGACTCTTTCTTCGTGTTCGATCGGGGAGCAGCAGTGCTTAACTTTGGTAGCGGAACTCCCGCAAGCCTCGGACAAGGGCTTCCCGATGTAACTGAAACCCCTAGAAGGTTCCTTGGTTTGTTGCAAGCAAGTATTACCAGCGGTAATGCCAAGATCCTCACCGATCCGACATTAGTGATTCAAGAGGGCGAACGCTCTAAAGTCAACCTAACATCGGAGGTATTGGCAGGATTTAAGACCAGCTTTGTATCAGTTGCTGGGGATAGTGTCGTGCCACTTCAGGAGCCAATCATCAAAGAGGCAGGATTAATTTTAGATATCCAGGTACCAAGAATTGATGACAACGGTTTCATTACTTTGGCGATCGCTCCTACAATTTCTATTCCAGGAAATGAAGTTCAAAGTGCTGGTCAGAGCATTACTTTGATCCAAAAGCGAGAATTATCATCCGGACAAATTCGCGTCAGAGACGGGCAGACATTGATTTTGACAGGGGTAATTCAGGAAACCGATCGGACGACTGTAACTAAAGTGCCAATTTTGGGCGATATTCCGCTTTTAGGAGCTTTATTTAGAAGGACTAATCGGATTAACGGACGGCAAGAGGTAGTGATCTTGCTCACGCCCCAGATTCTTGATGACTCGAATCGAGCGTCATTTGGCTACAACTATAATCCTAGTCCAGATGCACGTCGGTTGTTGCAAAGGCGAGGGTTGCCAGCGCCAGAGAAGCAGTAGGCGGTCAAACATCAAAACAGATCGAGAAGTTACATCTCTGCTTCTCGATTCTGCTAAGAATCCATTTTCTTGTGGGATAGCCCTCTGGGCTATCCCTCTTTTTTGTAGGGCAGGCAGGATGCCTACCCTACAAGAAGTTCGATCGACTTAAACATATTCGATCGATCTAACTGCCCAACACAGCTAGATATTTCTGCATTTTTTCGATCGCATAACAACTAAAAAAGGGAACTCTAAATCAAGCTCTAGTCAACAAAGGTTTCTGAAATAAGGAATATCCTCTGGGCTGTCCTTTAGCTCTTGTGGGATAGCCCTCCGATAGCCTTCTGGGCTGTCTTTCTTGTGGGACAGGCAAGATGCCTATCCCACAAGAGAGCCTATAAGAGATATCTACAGAAATTTAAAGAGGAATATGACATCAAAAGCCGATCGCAAATTCCAAACAACCCAAAGAATGCTACCTCATTGGGAATTAGAAGGTGCGACCTATTTTATTACTTTTAACACTTGGGAAAAATTAGAACTGACTCCAGCAGCCAGACAAATTATATTCGATGCTTGCTTATTTTTTAATACTCAGAGATATCACATTTTTAATTTTGTAGTTATGACAGACCACGTACATTTACTAATGCAACCCCTGCAAAAATGCGTTGGTGCTAGCCTGTGCGATCGCACGTATCGCGAATATTGGTCTTTGAGTAGCATCGCCCACAGCATCAAAAGCTACAGTGCCAAGCAGATTCCTCAAGTAATGCCTCATATCGGCACTATTTGGCAACCAGAACGATACGATCGGATTGTGAGAGGCGATCGAGAATTTGCAGGATTTTGGAATTACATCAGACAGAATCCAGTCAAAGCAAAATTATCAAAAAGCCCAGAAGAATACCCCTTCTTTTGGCAAACACCAACTCTTGTGGGATAGCCCTCTGGGCTGTCCTTTCAAAATTAATCCATGAGCCAACCCAAACTAGTTTATATCTCTTTTGATATCGTTCCCGCTCCCAAGGGAGCAGCAATTCACATAGAGGCTTTTACTCGATCGCTAGCTGAGGCATTTGGAGAAATTCAATTAGTTACCGTTTCGCCCACATCTAAAGGAACAAATGCTAAAGAAATCTGGCCGGGTGTCATCCAAACAACGCTACCTGCCATTGGCGATACCTTAATTAACCGCGTACTTTATTTCCGCACCATGCTGGGCGTTTGGTGGGACAAAAGGCGATTTGATGTAGTACATATTCGATCGATTTACGAGGGTTTTCCAATTGCGATTAACAAACAACAACTGTGCGACCAGCTAATTTTTGAAGTCAACGGATTGCCTTCGATCGAACTTAAATATCGCTATCCCAAAGTTGCGGAAGATCGCGAACTCTTACAGAAGCTAACAGCCCAAGAACAAATTTGTTTAGAGGCATCCGATCTGATATTAACCCCCAGTTGCGTCACTCGCGACTTTCTGCAAAAGCGAGGCGTTCCTGCAACTAAGATCCGCATTATCCCCAACGGCGTTAACTTAAATATCTTCTCCCCATCTCCCCATCTCCCCATCTCCCCATCTCCCTCTCCCTTTCACATTTTATATTTTGGTACTCTCTCGGCATGGCAAGGCGTTAATTTGGCAGTTGAAGCATTAGCATTAGTCAATCGCGATTTTCCGGCTAAACTAACAATAGTTGGGGCAGCAGGTAGCACAACTAATTCTCAAAATACTCGCTATTTTCAAAGCTTAAAACAACTAGCGATCGAGTTAGGTGTAGGCGATCGCTTAACCTTGTTACCGCCAGTATCTCAAATCGAACTCGTCGGATATCTTCAAGCTGCTGATGCGATCGTTGCCCCTTTAACAGCTAACGATCGCAACCTCATCCAAGGTTGTTGTCCCCTCAAAATCCTGGAAGGAATGGCATCGGGAACGCCAGTGATTAGCAGCGATTTACCCGTCGTTAGAGAACTCGGTGTCAGTGGAGAACATTTTTTACTAGTCAAGCCAGGTTCGGCTAAAGCGATTAAAGATGCCTTTTGCCAGCTACATAGTGACCCCGAACTGGCAAATAAATTAGCCATTGCTGCCAGAGATAGAATTGTCAGCCGTTACACTTGGCAGCAAGCAGGAGAAGCTTTAGTAAATAGTTATGACGAGTTAAAAATTAACTAAATTCAGCATTCATAATTTACTATTCATAATTCTTAGTAATGCTTGTAAATGCAACTTCTCTCGTTCTAAAGAATACTCCGAGCGAATGCAATCGCACGCTGCCATCCCAATTTGCTCTCGAACCTCCACGGGCAAATCCAAACACTCTAACACCGCCTCGCCCAACCGATGGAGATAAGGACGATCGACAATAAAACCATTTTGAGAGCGATCGATTACTTCTGGAATGCCACCAGCATCGCTGGCAATACACAAACAACCGCAAGCCATCGCTTCGAGTAAAGCATTGGGCAATCCTTCCCACAAAGAAGGCTGAAGATACGCGTCGCACAATCGCAAGTGTTGCGCTACAGCTAGAGGCGAGGCTAAATGGCCGGTAATAATAATCCTTTGGGCTAGTTCTGGATATTGGGCAGCATAGAGTTGCAAAGCTGCTTCCTGAGACGTTCTTACCTCGCCAATAATTAACAAACAAGCAGGACGTTTTGCCCTCACTGTAGTTAAAGCATTCAAAAGAAACTGCTGCCCTTTTTTTTCCCGCAACTCACCGGAAAAGCCTAACACGACTTCATCGGCGGCAATTCCTAAAGACGATCGCGAAGAATGTAGAGACGTAGCACTGCTACGTCTGGAAGAGGGCGGGGAAAATATGCGATCGTCTACCGCATTTTTGATAACGATAACATCATCCCGCTGGCTCAATAACGCGATCTTGCGAGCTAAGTCGCGACTGACGGCCGTTACTAGATCTGCTGTTTGCAACGTCCACTGCAAGCGAGCAAAATCTCCTGGCGGAAACATCAAGCGATCGAGATCGTTCCCACGGGCGCTAACCGTACTGAAGATTCCCTGCAACTTGGCAAACCAGGTAGCTAAAAAACCGCTAGGAAACAAATAATGCCCCCAAATCGCATCATAGCGCCGCGATTTATGAAGCCACTCCATCACGTTGAGCGTATGGGGCATAGTTGAATCCCAATGCCGATATAGCCCTATTCGATATATCCTTGGCAAATCGCCATCTGCCACAGATGGCACCATCTCACCAGCTTGGAGGTGGCGACTCCAAGTAAGAACGTCTACCTCTACCCCTAGCTGGCAGAAGCTTTTAGAAATGCGATCGGCACTACTAGCCAACCCTCCCACATCTGGTGGAAACCTTTCGGTAATAAATAAAAGACGCAGCACTATAAGGAGAGAGGGCGAAGAGAGCGAAGAGGGGGAAGAGGGCGAGGGGGCGAGAGGGGAAGCAGGGGAGAATTTTTAACTCAACACTCAACCCTCCACACTTAACACTTCCATAGCTTCTGAACTTCTAATTTCTAATTTCTCACTATTTCTTCCCCAAACCTCGCATGAGGGTGTTTTTTGCTCGATCGAGTTTGGATTCTTCTTCACCATCGTGAGTGTAATACTTATTGTAATACTTGCTGTAGTAATCGTAGGAACCCATAATATTGCTGCTGATGCCATTAGCTACCACGCCTAAAACATTAGTTAAAGAAAGCTTCAACAGATCCAAAGTTTCTTTGACTATAGCGCGATCGGTTTTGGCCATTCCTACGACTAAAATCAGACCAGCAGTATGAGCCGAGACTAACCTGCCATCAGCTAATCCTAGTACCGGGGGCGTATCGTAAATCACCAAATCGAACTCGCCCTCAAAGTAGTCGATTAACTCGTGCATCTTTTGAGAGCCTAACAATCGAGTCGGATCTGGCGGCAGAGGATGTCCGGCAGTTAAGACCGAAAGATTATCCCATCCTGGGACTGCTTTGATTGCCTGTCGGGGATTGACATCTGTAGCTAGGACGTTGCTCAGTCCTAGCTCGTTTTCTAACCCCAATACTGCGTCTATTCGAGGACGGCGCATATCGGCATCGACTAGCAATACACTTTCACCCATAGAAGCTGCCGCTTGAGCTAGATAGCTAGAAACCGTCGATTTGCCATCTCCTGGGGTAGCAGAACTAATTACTAGGGAACGTATGCGTTTATCGGAACCGAGAAAACCGATATTAGTATGCAAAGAACGAAAGGCTTCTAAGAAAGGCGAAGCATTATACCAACGGGGTGCGGGTTTGTCTTCGCTCTTTGCCTGACGATCTCGATCCGATACCCAGCCAGCTATTTCTGTAGGCGAATAAACTTTTTGCAACTGCTTGTTATAAGGAATCACCCCCAACAACGGTAGCTTGGTTTGCTCTTTAAGTTCGTCTAGAGTGTGGAACACGTTATCCAATTTCTCTAGAATTAAGGCCACCGCCGCCCCTAATAATAAACCAGCAAATATACCTAAGATTATGTTGCGCGGCCAATTTGGTGAAATTGGCGCTCCAGCTTCTTGGGGTGCGACCAACTGCTGCCATGGCAATTCGTTTTGAGCGCCCTCGATCTGCAAGCTTTCTTGAACGCCTAAGAAGCGGTTCAAGCTATCGGTAGCCACTGTTAGTTCTCTCTGGAGATCGGCATACTGACGAGCTAGCAATGGCATCTGCCCGATTTGTTTCTGTAAAATTGCTTGAGCTTGGCTAATGCCAGCTACTCGTACTTCTATAACTCGAATTTGGTTAGCAGCATCTACTAGCTGTTGGGTTAAAGCTGTACGAATTTCATTAGGAGAGGCAGAAACAGCGCCAGGTAGCTCTAAATTATTGCCTAAGACCAAAGCCGCTTCTTGACGCAATAAGGGTAAGAGATTGCGACGTTGCTCTAGTAATGCCTGAATCGTGGGGCTATCTTGGGTAAACCGACTCGATTCCACGGCAATCTTAGTTTCTACCTCTTGTAACTGGTCGAGCAATTTCTGATAGCGAGGAGCATCGCTTAAAGCGGCTACAGTAACTGCCTGATCTGGAGCTAACCCGATCTGTTTTTGTAGGGTTAAATAAAGCGATTGGGTTTCGCCGAGCTTTACTTGACTGTCAACTCGCTGTTTTTCGATCTCGGCAAATAATTCTGAGAGCTTATCTGCTTGGGCTTGAGGATCTAAAAGATTGTGCTGCTGGCGAAAACCTTGCAGTTGAGCTTGCATCTTGTCTACCCGCTGGCGCAGTTCGGGCAGTTGAGCGTTGACAAAAGCAATTCCTTGGTTGATGCTGATTTGCCGCTGTTGCTGCGAGTATTTGATATAACCTTTAGTAATTTCATCTAATACGCACTTGACTTGTTTGGGTTGAGGGCCGGTATAGCTGAGGAGTAAAATTTTGGTGTCTTTGAGGCGAGCGATCGACAAGTTCTCCATCGCCGAGCCGTAGGTGATAGGCTCGCAAGTAGCATTAACCCGCTCGACGATCCCAGACATAATTGTGGGGCTGCGCAACACCTCAATTTGGGTTTCGTAGTCGAGTTTGGAATCTACAGAACTCTCTTCGTCACTGGTAAGCTCTTGCAAGCGATCTTGAGCGTCTGTGACTGGTTCTACCAATAACTGAGATTGACTTTGATAAATTGGCACTTGTCTCCAGGTGTAAAGCAGCATCGCTCCTGTTACTGCCAGACCAATACCAGCAATTAGCGGCCATCGCCGCCGCACCATGGTTACTAGCTGGCGGAGATCTAAATTATCTTTGTCAGCCCCCTGAAACTCAGGCTGGTATGTTAGCGGCAAGGGTTGGGGAAACTTAGCATTCCCATTTAGTGCCCCCAGTTCGCGATCTTGCTTCGGTTCCATATTTGCCTTTGAAATTTATTTTTTGCTTGCCAAGATCTGCTAGACCGTGTTTTGAGTTTATCGTCTTTGCAGGCTTCCCCAAGTCCCAATTGTTGGGAATAGATCTTGTCGATCGCTACAGTTCGATTTATTGAAGCTAGATTATACCATTATGAGATCTGATGTTGAGATCGAATCGTTTTTAGCGATCCCCGATCGAAATCGATGTAGCAACGCTTGGTTTCTAGTTTCAATTTTCTCAGTTTGCTGGCGACAGCGCTGCTTCTTTGGCCTCTGGTATTGGTCTGGGCTACTAAATAACTCAAAAATTCCAAGAAACCCCAGCTTGAAAAAACTGGGGCTTCTCAATCGATCTCGATAGCGAGAGCGTGCCTCCGTTAATCGGTGAAGATTCTCAAGAAGTTAAAGAACCCGAAAAACGAACCTAGAGGAGATAAAACTGAGTTTAAACCATCTCCTAATTTAGCTATCCCAGATCTGCCGACAATAATGACATCGTTATTGCGCAGAGCCGGATTATTTGCGTCGCTAATGGCGTTGTCAAAATCTACATCTACACCTCGCTTAGTCACCGTGCCATTGGTTTCTAAGCGCACCAATTCCACCGATTTTCTCCGCGCCCTCCGGTTAAATCCACCAGCCGCCAATATTCCTTGGTTGAGAGGAGTGTTGGGAGGTATTTCCACCGTTCCCGGTCTTTCTACCTCTCCGACCACATTGACTCTGATCGTAGTCGGCGAAAAACTGGCTTGGGCTAAAGTTGCGGCTTCAGTGGGATCGAGTTTGTCGGCCAGAGGTACAGCGATAGTATCTCCTTCTTGCAACGCGATATCTTGAGTGACATCGCCGCCCTGCAATAGCTGCCACAAATTAACATCGACAATTTGTTGGGTACCAGTTCTGGTGTAACGTCGGACTTGGACTTTGCGAATATCGGCTGTCGGTTTAATGCCGCCAGCAATTTGAATCGCTTGCGTTACCGTCGGCGGACTGTTAGTGCCATTCGGACCGGCCGCATCTGATTTAACTAATTGAGTTCCCGGCCGGTTGACTTCTCCCACCACAGCCACGCTAATCGGGCCGGTGGTTTGGGTTGCCAAACTCGAAGCCGCCACCAAACTGGTTTCGGCAGGGTTAATCGCCGTGCGAGTGGGGATAAATACTTTATCTCCCTCCTGCAACAGCAAGTCTTGATTGAAGTCACCAGCTTGCAGCAGTTGCATCAGATCGATCTTGATGATTTGGGGATAACCGCTTCTGGTCAATCGCTGGACTTGAATTTCGCGAATCCCGGCTGAGGGGGTTAAGCCGCCAGCAATTTTAATGGCTTGAGTGACGCTGGGCGGACTGAGCGTGCCATTCGGACCGGCGCTTTCTCCCTTGACCGGGTAAGTCCCAGGGCGAGATACTTCCCCGACTACGGCTACATTTAGCGGCCCCGTAGTTTGGGTAGCTAGGGTAGAAGCAGCAATCAAATTGCTATCGGCGATATCAATGGCCGTGCGGGTAGGGATGTAAATTTTGTCTCCCTCTTGCAACAAGATATCTTGGGCAAAATTCCCTTCTCGCAGCAATTGAGATAAATCGACATTAATCGTCTGATTTCCACCATTTCTGGTGGTGCGTTGCACTTGAATTTGGCGAATGCTGGCTGAGGGACTCAAGCCGCCAGCGGCTTTAATGGCTTGAGAAACGCTGGGCGGGCTGAGGGTGCCATTGGGCCCGGCGCTTTCTCCTCTGACGGGATAAGTACCGGGGCGAAATACTTCACCGACAATGGCAATATTGAGCGGCCCTGTGGTTTGAGTAGCTAGGGTGGAACTAGCGATCAAATTGCTTTCATCGGGGTTGGGGTTCTGGCGCGTGGGGATAAATACCTTATCTCCCTCTTGCAGCAAAACGTCTTGGTTGAAGTCGCCTTGTCGCAGCAACCGCGCTAAATTGACGGTGACGACTTGGGTTCTCCCAGTTCGGTTGGCCCGCTGGATGCGGATTTGACTGATGCTAGCCGATGGAGTCAAACCGCCAGCGGTTCTGATGGCTTGAGAAACGCTGGGTGGGCTGAGGGTGCCATTGGGCCCGGCGCTTTCTCCTCTGACGGGATAAGTCCCGGGGCGATAGACTTCCCCAACAATCGCAATATTAATCGGTCCTGTGGTTTGGGTAGCTAAGTTAGATGCTGAAATCAGATTGCTCTCGGCCAAATTAGCTGGGCTTTGGGTGGGAATGTAGATGGTATCTCCATCTTCGAGGAAAATATCTTGCGCGAAATCGCCTCTCTGCAATAGAGGCAACAAGTTGACTGCAATCCTCTGGGTTCCTCCAGTTCTGGTAGGACGGACGATCTGAATCCGGCGAATCCCGGCCGATGGGGTTAACCCGCCCGCCGCTTGGATGGCAGCGGTCAGTTTGGGCGGGCTGTAAGGGGTATATGCCCCTAAACTTTGTCCCCGAACAACATAACTGCCCGGACGGGAAACCTCGCCCACTATCGCTACTTGGGCCCCAGTTGACTGGGAGCCGACATTAGAAGGGGTAAATTGTCGGGCGTTACGGGCATTGTAGGGGGCAGCGGGGACAAAAATGCGATCGCCATCCCGCAAGGAAATATCGCCAAATATGTTACCCTGCTGTACTACTTGCCCCAAATCGACGGTAATCGTTCCCCTCGGCTGCTGTCTGGTAATCCGAATGCGCCGAATGTTTCCGGCTTGGGTAGTACCGCCTGCTAGCTGAAGCGCTTGGGTAACGGTCGGCACCCCCCCAGTAGTCAGAGGAATGGTATAAGAACCAGCGCGATTCACTTCTCCAGCCACCGCAATTCTAATCGGGCGGGGCGCGATCAAACTCAAAGTGACGATCGGCCTTCTGAGAAAGCGAGCATATCTACTAGAAATGACATCGGAAGCACCTTGTAGGGTCAACCCTTGCACTCGGATCGAGCCGACGATGGGCAAATTAACAGTCCCATCGACTTGCACCTGATACTCGCCGCTGTATTCGGGCACGTTAAAGACATCTATCCGGATGCGATCGCCGCCGCCCAAAGTATATGCTGTTTCGAGTTGGGCGATGAGATTTGGCGGTTGAGCCGACAGGGGGGGAGGCAGAACCATCCCAGTCATGGCCAGCAGCATCAAGCCTGCTACGGATCGAGTTAGAGATTTTGGCAAACCATTACCTTTCATAACTTCACACCACAGAAAAATCTAAAATATCTCCGATCGCTGTCAGATTAGCATTATTCATTTTCCAAAGCGACGATCGCCGTCCTCAATTTTTTTCTCTATCCTAAAAACCAGTGACGCTACAATCTCGTCGGCAGGCTGTAGACTAGACTGGTTGGCGGATACGATCGCTATGTTTCTTTGCCGATCGTATTACCTTTAATTCCTAAAGTCTAGTCAGACAACTTCAGCGATGTAGCATCTTTTAAGATAACTGCTTTTTTCCTGTTATGGACGATCCCCATCCTCTCCTTAGCATCTCTGCTAGAGGTAGTAGCTACTGTCTCGACCTAGTTCCAACAGACGATTGTTCCCGATGAAATAGATTTATCCAGAAAGTATTTTTGAGTAATTAACCCTATGGCTGAGGGTCGATCGCTCGATCGCCACGAGTAAAATTGCAGAAAATACGACAATTTGGGATGAAATTATGACTGAAACGTTTGAGTTAAGAAACCAGCTAAATGTTGCTACGTAATGCCTTTAATATCTCCTAAAAATCGTTACTGGTTGCAAACTCTTAGCAAATTTCTCTCGATCCAGGCATTATGTCAAGCTTTAGGAATAGCTAGCGGCATAGCGCTCGTTCAGTTTTTAAATAAAGAACAATACGCTTACTTCACTATTGCCAACAACGCTCAAGCAACCCTCAATCTACTATCTGATATCGGCATCAGCACCGGACTGCTATCAATTGGTGGTAAAGTTTGGCAAGATCGAAATCTTTTTGGCCGACTGATCGGTACTGCTCTCGAAACTAGATTTTACTTTGCTTCTAGAGTGGCGATCGTCGTCTTGCCGATCGTCGCTTGGCTGCTAATAAAAAATGGTGCTGCTATTGTTTATGCTAGCTTGTTGCTAATTTCAGTATTATTAGTATTTAAGTTCCAATTAACTAATACTGTCTTCAAAGTTGTTCTTCAGCTACATTCAAAGATCGATCGACTGCAACAAATAGATTTAATCTCTGCCTTCACCAAGCTGGTAATTATATGTTTGTCTTCTTTAGTTTTTCTCAATGCTGCTGTGGCAGTAGTTGGTAGCTCGATTTCGGTAGGATTAGCTAATTTATTTCTCAAGCGATCGCTCGATAATATTGTAGATATAAAAGCACCTGCTCATCCAGAATATCGTACAGAGATCGTCAAGCTAGCTAAATATCAAGCCCCTAACGCCATCTTTAACTGTTTTCAAGGTCAAATCCAGGTTTGGCTGATAACTTTGTTTGGCAATACAGAAACTATTGCCGAAGTTGGTGCGCTAGGAAGGCTAACGGTAATCTTAGCTATTTTTAACGCGTTGCTAAGTAATATTATCTTGCCCAACTTTGCTCGATGTCAATCTTTTACTTTGCTCCGCAAACGTTATTTACAAATTACGATTGGGTCTAGCTTATTAATCATTATTGTGGGAGCAATATTATATCTGTTTCCCAGGCAATTGTTGTGGATTTTGGGAGGACAGTATTCTCATCTCCAAGACGAGCTTTATTGGACGATATTTAATTCTTTATTTCAAGCGGTCGTACAACTAACGTGGTTTTTGAATTTTACTAAAGGTTGGATAAAGTACGCTTGGCTAAATATTCCCATTACCATTGGCGTTCAAATAGTTCTTTTGATGTTTATAAATGTTTCTACTGTTAAAGGAGTAATTTTATTCAGTTTGATTTCTAGTTCGCCATGGTTGTTAATTAATCTCTTGACAACTTATGCGTATTTGCATAAGATCGAGCATAAGTCTGAAAGTCCTTAAGTAGAGATTATGCTAATAAATAGTGCCAAAATTTATTTTGAGAATGGGAGATAATTAAAGTGTTAATTGTTTGTAATGGCATGATCAGATCTGGTTCGACTCTTCAATACAATCTGGTTTGCAGCTTGCTAGAAAAAATGGGAGTGGGTGTAGGAAATGGTTCTATTCACCCCAGTAGATGGGACGAATTCCAACAGCAGTTTGAGGATTGGGCAAAAGCTGATACTATTCATGCGATCAAAAGTCACGATCTCATACCCAACCAAGCTGAAATGGCGGCATCGGGACAACTATTAACCTGCTATATATATAGAGATCTCAAAGAAGTTGCCGTTTCTACTCAACGGATGTTTGTCTGGGCCAGAGATAAAGATTCTCTACTAGATATATTAGATCGAGCGATCGCTACATATTTCGAGATTAAAAATATGGAAAATACGATCTGGCAGAGATATGAAGATGTAGTTATAGATCTAGAAGTAGCAGTTCAAACTTTAGCTAAGGGAATCGGATTGAATCCTAGCGATAAGATAGTTGCGGCTATAGCTCAACAATGGTCGATCGAGAATGTCAAGCAAAAAATGAAACGTTTTGAGCGATATAAGCTATTTAGAGAAATTAGCTATTTTATTCGCAATAAAATCGGCATAAAGAATACCAATATTGGTAGGCTTATGCGTCAAATGAAAGTACCTGAATATTTATTATTTAACGTTGATTCCCAAAGTCTTTTGTTGAGCGAACACATTTCAAAAGAGGCTGTAGCAGTCGAACAAAATAAAAACAAATTAGACTTAGAATTAGATAATATAATTAGCGAACGTTATCAAGATTGGTTTTTAGATGCAGGTTATCAAAGTTGAAGTTCGAGATAGTTATCGAGTAGAAATAAATATAAAATATGAGAATTGAAGAAGAATTACTGCAATTAATATTAAAAATTATTCCTACAAATTTACATTTGCCAGTTGAATATAGTTATCGAAAAACAACTGGGATGCTGCCATTCGATCTGTTAAACTTAAACGAAATCATTGGCAAAGGACAGCGAGCCATCGATATTGGAGCCAACACCGGACTGTACACCTACGCGCTCTCTCAAATATGTGAAGTTGTAGAAGCATTTGAACCCCAAGAGCTTTGTGCGAATAAGATCGTCGAATATAGCAAAAAATTAGGAAATGGCAGAATTAACGTTCGTGTAGTTGGCTTATCGGCCGATCGAGGTACGATGAACTTACATATTCCGATTTTAAGAGGCAGATTTAGAACTAAATTAGCCGCCGGATTAGCTACTTATAGAAAATTAGACTGCGAACATCAAACGATCGCCATACCGATTCATCGATTGGACGATTACCGCTTCAAAGATGTTTCCTTTATCAAAATAGACGTAGAAGGACACGAGTATGAAGTTATAGAAGGAGCAAAAGAAACAATTTTACAAAACAAGCCGATAATTTTGGTGGAAATCGTCCCCGATCATTTGAGCGATCGAGCGATCGAATCTGTTTTCGATCGAATAGTTAATTTAGGCTATCAAGGGAGTTTTTTGTATGAAGGTAAATGGTCGTCTTTGTCAGAATTTTCTTTAGAAAAACATCAAAAAAATTATACTAACAAACGAGAATACCTATATAATTTTTTATTTAAGCCAGCCGCTAACTAAGTAGGTCAGTCTGAATATTTATCGTTCAGGCAAGTCAGAAATCAGAAGTCAGAAGTCAGAAGTGAAGAGGGTTTTGGACAACTTTACTTTTTGTTACATACTTAGTTTTTTTTGCACCTTTCTACTTAGTATCTCTATAGCCGTCCCGGCTGTCCCAGCGGGCAGGGTAGAAGCCTACACTTCGACAAGCTCACCGCAAGCCCCACCAGAAAGATTGTCCGCCAATGATTTAGACTCGCTATATAAGAATTGCTGTTTGAGATCGAGATTGCCTGTTAAATGGGGAAACTATTATGAATGACAGTACCGCGAAAGATTTGTACGATAAATGGCATAACCAAATCGATGAATTTGGAGAAGACAACTATAACTCTCCTTGGCATCTCATGGTGAGGCAATATCTAGGCGATCTAAGTGGGCTTAAAGTTCTAGAAATCGGTTGCGGACGGGGTGGTTTCTCGAAATACTTGCTTGAATGCGGTGCCGATTTGGTGGCGGCGGATTTCTCCGATGCTGCGATCGAAATTACTAAAGGTTTTTTACAAAATTGGCCTCGCTGTGAAGTGATGGTGGCAGATATCCAAAACATTCCTTTTCCAGATAATACATTTGACTGCGTTATTAGTTTGGAAACATTGGAACACATCCCAGATCCAGATCGAGGTCTAGCGGAATTAGTCCGAGTGACCAAAGCAGGCGGCAGAACAATGGTCACTACGCCAAATTATCTGAGTTCGCTGGGAGTGCTGCGCGTCTATAGAGAACTAACTGGAAGACCTTTTACTGAAGTGGGACAACCGATCAATCATCCTCTCAAACTGATAGATCGAGTGCTGAAACTCAAACAATTGAAATGCCGAATTGATGTTATCGATGGCGTGGGTCACTATTTGTACGTACCGGGCACTCCCAGCCGTCGAATTAAATGGCTAGATCGCCCTCGTGCTATCTCTAAGTGGTTTGCCGTTCATTCTCTCACAGTTGCTACTAAGCTGTAGCTTCAGATGTAGGACAAAAATGCGAATTCTGCGTATAGCTAACGTCCCCAACAATCGTACTGGTGGTATGTCTCGCACCATGTACTGTACGGGAGATATATTGAGCGCCCAGGGGCATCAAGTCGATTATCTATTTGCAGAAAGTTTTCAGGCAACTAAATCGAGTTTTTGGCGAAAATTAACGATACCACTGCAAATACCAAAGCTAATCGATCGCCTAGCACGAGAGGGAAAAAAGTACGATCTAGTCGATATCCACGAACCTTTAGCAGCCCCTTATTGCATCGCCAAACAAATTAGAAAAGATCTGCCGCCAGTGGTGCTATTTTCTTATGGCATCCAAAAACGCAATCGACAAGCAACGATCGCCTATAACAGGCAAAAAAATCTGCCGATCCCCTTATCTCTGCGGTACGTCGATATTTTAACCTTACAGTCAACCTACGGACTGCGGCACGCCAATCATATTATCTGCTCTAATTCTGAAGACATCGCTTATTTGAAACAAATGGGTGTGCCTGGAAATCGGCTGACGCAACATCACAGCGGTGTCGAGCCGGAGTTTATTTTAGCTGGTAATGCCGCCGTCAAATCGGGCTATCCTCGCTCTGGAATTTTATTTCTAGGTACGTGGTCGTTAAGAAAGGGCAAGTTAGATTTAGTGCCCGCCGTCAGTCAGGTGATGCAACGTCACTCGTCTCTGTCGTTTACTGTAGCTGGATGCAGTCTCGATCCCGATATAGTATTAGCAGAGTTTGCTCCAGATCTGCGTCATCGAGTTAAGGTAATTCCCCAACTATCGAGCAACGAGGAACTCATCGAACTTTACCGCCAAAATTCCATCTTCGCGTTACCTTCCTATTTTGAAGGACAACCTTTAGTAACGATCGAAGCGGCCGCCATGGGATTGGCAATTGTCACTACTAATATCTGTGGCATGGCAGATTTGATTGAAAGCGGCGTTGATGGTCTAACCGTACCAGTAGGCGATATTGCCGCCTTAACCGACTGTTTGGAACGTCTGGCAAACGACGAATTACTAGCGAGGCGGTTGGGGGAAGCTGCCAACCAAAAAGCGCAAACATACACCTGGGCTAGCGCCGCCGATAAAATTGCCTTAGCTTACGAACGAGCGATCGAAGATGATGCGAAAAGGGGGAAATTTCCGCCTTAACCTTTAACCTTTACTGTATAAATTGTCCATCCATACAATTGAGAATAAAAACTTGAATTTTTCCACGCTCTCGATCGATAAGATTTCCTCCAAGTGGCGGCAATGGCGCGATCTTCCCAACCGGATAGCTGATGCTATCTTGCCGACAGAGTTTGCCAAAAACTATCGCCTCATTCGTCCCTACACTAGTTGTTCGACTGCCCGGTTGCGCGGGCTGGAACGGGCGATTAAATACGCGATCGATCGCCAAATTCCTGGCGACGTAGTTGAATGCGGCACGGCCCTTGGGGGTAGTGCTGCCTTCATGGGGTTAACTCTCAATCGCCTGAACTCAAATCGCCAGTTATGGGTGTTCGATACTTTTGAGGGTTTACCGCCGCCAACCGCTGCCGATCCCGACTACGATCGAGCTAAATTCTGGACTGGCAAGTGCCGAGGCGAGTTGTCAGAGGTAGAAAATCTGTTCCAGCAATGCGGAATTTTAGAACGTTCCCGCCTCATCAAAGGACTATTTCAAGATACTCTGCCCGTGGCTGAGGTGGAGAAAATTGCCGTGCTGCACGTTGATGGCGATTGGTACGAAAGCGTCAAATCCTGCCTAGAGCATTTGTACGATCGCGTCAGTCCAGGGGGCGTAATTCAAATCGACGATTACGGTCACTGGGCAGGAGCGAGAAAGGCCGTTACCGAATTTTTCCAGCACCGCCAGATCGATCCTAAATTACACTATTTAGACTATACTGGTCGGCAGTTTGTTAAGCCATCTTGAGAAAATTCATTGCCATAGATCGTGGAAGTTATTAGCCTTCATCATCTCCTGAAAACCCATTGTCATATCCCCGATGATTTTACCTATCTTAGTGCTATTGATGCTGTAGATGTCATTCGACAACGGGAGTATTGGTTGCGTCAGTTTATCCCCCTTAAGGTAATTAGGAACATCATCCGAGGATTGGCTCGCTCGAATACGGTGCATCCAGATACCGCTCAAGCTTTGTATAATATATGTAGAGCCATCAAGACCGATTGCGTATTTGAAACGGGGACTTATTGGGGGTATTCTACAGCTTATTTAGCTGCGGCTTTAGAAGATATTGGCAATTCTGGCAAGGTTTATACGTTCGATCTTTATTCTCATGCTGGCAAGTATATTCCTAAGAATTTGCGATCGCGCGTCGAATTGCATCGCGGACAACCATCGACAGAAATGATGCCCAAAGTATTAGAAAAGGTAGTACCAGATCTATTTTTTCAAGATAGCCTTCACGACTACGAAGGAGTGAAGTCAGAATTAGAAATTGTGGCTCCCTACTTAAAGCCAGGAGCGATTATTCTGTTTCACGATTTTGTCGAACCTAACGTCCAGCGAGCCGCGATCGATGTTCTCCAAAACTATGCTATTTATGTTATAGATACGCAAGATCCCCAACAGCTTGGGTGTGCGGTTAAGATATAGCGAGTCTATTTCATTGGCGAACAATCTTGTAGCGCAGGCATCCTGCCTGCCTGTGGGACAGCCGGGACGGCTATCCCACAATTTCATGAATAATTTAGACTGGCTATATAAGTAATAAGTAATAAGTTAGGGCTTTGAGGGCTTTAGTCTGATAAACAATAATTTTTTCACTTTTGCATGAGGTCTAATGCTAAAGCCTCACTCTGTTACTTTCGCTGACATCGAAGCCGCCGCTCGACGTTTGGCTGGCGTAGCTCGTCGAACGCCTGTTTTCACATCAACTACAGTCGATCGACTAACTAATAGCCAAGTCTTCTTTAAATGCGAGAACTTCCAACGCGCGGGTGCTTTTAAGTTTCGGGGGGCTTACAACGCGCTCTCGCAGCTATCGGCAGCCCAAAAACAACAAGGTGTTATCACCTTTTCTTCGGGAAATCACGCCCAAGCGATTGCCCTGGCCGGACAATTGCTGGGCGTTCCTGCTACCATCGTCATGCCTGACGACGCGCCCGCCGTCAAGCTTGCAGCTACTAGGGGGTACGGGGCGGAAGTAATTTTATACCAACGTCAAGAAAGCAAACGAGAAGAATTAACCCAAGCTTTAGCCCAAGAAAGAGGTTTAACCATAATTCCGCCCTACGACCACCCTCAGATCGTTGCGGGTCAGGGGACAGCCGCCAAAGAACTAATCGAAGAAGTCGGCGAACTAGATTTACTCTTAGTCGGTTGCGGCGGTGGCGGATTGCTCTCTGGCAGTGCCATTGCTGCCAAAACTCTTTTACCTGAGTGTAAAGCGATCGGGGTAGAACCAGAACTGGCCGACGATGCTACCCGTTCCTTTCACAGCCGAACCCTGCAAACGATCGAGCGAGCCGATACCATTGCGGATGGGGCGCGTACTCCCAGTTTGGGTCGAATTACCTTTCCTTTGGTGCTAAATTACGTCGATGATATGGTGACAGTATCGGAAGCGGCCATTGTCCGCACTATGTTCTTGTTGTGGGAACGCTTGAAAATAGTAGTAGAACCAACAGGAGCGCTAGCAGCAGCGGCATTACTTGGCGGGGCAGTGAAAGCACCAGGAGCTAGAATCGGTGTCATTATCAGCGGCGGTAACGTCGATTTGACTCGAGTTGGGAAAATATTTGGGGGGTATGGAGCATAAGAATAGCGATCGATCGTTTAGTCTTGAGTCCGCGCAGGCGGACTTTGACTGTGTAGCTGCGGTTTCAACCGCCAGGGTCAATGGATCGCCAACTGAGTTAGAAATCGATCTGCAAGTCGAAGCACAAGGCAAAATCAACCGCCTCGATCTCTGGCTAGCCAGTCAGTTACCCGATCTATCTCGCGCCCGACTGCAAAAATCGATCGCTCAAAGCTGCGTGCGACTTAACGATCGCATCTGTACGAACAAAAATACCAAACTCAAACCAGGCGATCGCATCCATCTTACAATCCCGGCATCTCAACCTCTCGACTTGCAACCAGAAGCTATTCCCCTCGATATTCTCTACGAAGATGACTGCTTGCTGATCGTCAACAAACCTGCTGGGTTAGTCGTGCATCCAGCGGCGGGCCATGAGGCGGGAACGTTAGTAAATGCAATTTTGGCTCATTGCCACGATCTCTCCGGCATCGGTGGGGTGCAACGCCCAGGAATCGTCCACCGTTTGGATAAAGATACCACTGGGGCGATCGCTATTGCCAAAAATGATTTTGCCCACCAACACTTGCAAGCTCAAATCAAAGCTAAAACTGCCCGTCGAGAATACTTAGGTATCGTCTATGGTTCTCCGCGAGCCGATAGCGGCACAATTGACTTCCCCATCGGTCGCCATCGAGTCGATCGCCAGAAAATGGCTGTAGTGCCAGAAACCAAAGGCGGCCGCCCTGCGGTTACTCGCTGGCAAGTCAAAGAACGGCTGGGTAATTATACTTTGATGCACTTTCAACTAGAAACCGGACGCACCCATCAAATTCGGGTTCACAGTTCCCATATCGGTCATCCTATCGTTGGAGATCCGGTTTACAGTTCTGGGCGATCGATCGGTGTGAACCTTTCAGGACAAGCTCTTCATGCTTGGCGGCTGACTTTACAACATCCCCAATTGGGAACTGAGATTTGCGCGATCGCTCCTTTACCCCCAAACTTCACCACCCTATTAGACGTGCTGCGCCATCGCCTCAAACAAAATTGAGTGTTAAGTGCTGAATCAACTTTCGTTAACTCAACACTCAACACTCAACTGCGGGCAAAGCGTTCGGCGATAAGTCTTAGCTCCATGCCAATAACTAACCGTCCAAATGCTTTGCCCCTACAAACTTCACACTTCTCTAACGGCGACGAGGTACTTTAGATTCGTAATCGCCTATATTTGACGCTGTAACTCTGGGTGGGACGCTCGTTGGTAAATTAATGCCTTGCGCCAAAGATTTGTACAGAGAAGGATCGCCAGCTTTGGCCCGCTTGTCTTGGGGCACAAAACTCTTGACTTCCATCTGCCAAACAATTTGAGGGAAGCCTAACTGAGCGCGGTGGTAGGCATCGTAGCGCGGAGACTTGATGTTAAATGGAAGTTCGCCCTGCGCCCGACCTGGCAGAATTCGCCGCCGCTGATAGGGAACGGTATTGTAACCGAAGTTAGACAGGTACTCTTCGCTGTTCAATAGGGCATCGGCTAAGCCAGCGATTCCCTTATTAGCGACCACGATCGACCAAGCAATCTTTTCCCGTTCGCTGTAGACATCGCGCCCTAGCACCTTTTGGACGCAGTGTTCGACAAAGCGGTAGTTGCTATTCTTTTCGTAGAAGCTGTTGTAGTAGGTTTTAGACAACAGCAATCCGCGAATGAAGTCGCGGACGGTAATCTGACCGTTACGGAGTTGAGACTCCAGCGCCACTTCGCGATCCCACTTGAAGGCATGGAAAAAGATTTGACGATAGGCGGCTTCGATCAAGACACCCATATCTCCAGGAGAGAGGATGTTATCGGTGGTATAAGTTCTCGGTTGTTCGTCACCAGGGGTTTCATATCCCGCCACCCGTTGATTTTGACTCTTGGGGGCGTAGCTTAATAAAGGAATTGCCACGTTGGAATCTCCCTAATCTTAGAAAATCTTACAAAGCTTAATATCTAACTTATATCAGAGTCGGTAGCCATCGATAAAACAAATTAGATAAAAAAACGCTGAAGTGAGACTGACAACATCCTCTTTACACCTCATCTGCCAGGGAATCGCGACCCAGCGATGGGAATTTCTCAAAAACAACCGCCCGGTCTGAGATTTACATAGATCTTTACAAAAGTTTGACTTCAAGCTGGAGTTGAGACTAGTTCTCGGTGCGAAACCCAAAAGGCTGAGGGCGATCGATATCGGCTCAAATGTCAGAACTCGCTTTAAGTGAGATTCAGTCATCGATGACTTTCGATCGCTATTCTACTTGTCTTGGGGAAATTAAGCTATTTCTAGTCTTTTCTCTGCCCTCACCTCAACCATAAATATTTATGTCTGCCTAGCTATGTGTCTTTTTGATGTCAAACCTATGTATTTAAGATGACAATTTTTTCAGGAACGATCGAATTGAGAGACAAGCGATACATTGGTTACTCAAGTATTTAGAAAAACTTATGAAAAAATGTTAGCTAAACTGGGGTTTGAGAAAATTGCCCGTTTGAGAAAGGGGATCGATTATCGGCTATAGGATTAGGGAATTAGTAACCGGAAGCTCCGCGTCGGGTAAATCTAGGTTGTTGGTAGAGGCGATCGCCGATTCTCAATTGTAAAGAAATATTAAAAAAATTTATTAAAAAATGTTGCACAGGCTTGATTTAGTTGTTAGAGTGTGCTTGGTTAATCGTTTCGATCGACACTCGACTCTAGGAGAGGTATAACCTATGAGCCTATTCATTTCTTTTTGCTAGTGTTACAGCCTCTCGCTCCGCTGTAAAAAGTTCTCCTCGCAGATAGATTCAGAAATTGCCTGGAGACTAAAGGCAGGGCTATAAAACCACCGCCTGCCTGCGCGGACTCAAGAAATACAAAGCTCTCAAAACCAAATTGGGTAATACTTCCCCGTCTAAACACCAGGAAATTTGCCCTGGGTTGATTTGTCATCGCTCTCAAGCTTCATACCAATGCTCGATTGAATTCTTGTGAGGCAGGCATCTTGCCTGCCCTGCTCCGCCTGTAAAATTTTGGAGGTAAAAACTGATGGATATTCACGGCAAAGTGGCTCTAGTTACAGGGGCTTCACGAGGAATCGGGCGAGCGATTGCTCTAGAACTAGCCCGCCAAGGAATGCAGCGGCTGATCTTGGTAGCACGCAACCGAGAAAAGTTAGCTGAAGTGGCCAGCGAAATTGAGTCGATGGCAGTAGAAGCTGTGGTGTTAGCGATCGATTTGACGCAGACAGTAGAAGTTAATATTGCCTTGGCTCAAGCTTGGCGCACTTACGGGCCAATTCATCTGTTAGTCAATTGTGCTGGAGTAGCTTACCAAAGCAACTTTTTGCAATCTAAATTACCCCAGGTGCAACAAGAGCTAACCCTGAATTTGTTAGGCACTTACAACATGACTCATCTGCTGGCCAGGCGGATGGCGAGTCAAAAAGAGGGAACGATTGTCAACGTTTCTAGCTTAATGGGAAAAGTAGCTGCGCCGACAATGGCGACTTATTCGGCGACTAAGTTTGCCCTTTTAGGATTTACTCAAGCCTTGCGCCGCGAACTAGCCGAACACAATATTCAGGTTGTCGCCTTGATGCCTTCCCTAACGGATACCGATATGGTGCGCGACTTCGAGTTATTTCGTTGGGTTAGAGCTATAGCCCCGGAACAAGTTGCTAGATCCCTGACGATTGGACTGCAAAAAGACGCTGAGGAAATTTTAGTCGGCTGGCAAAGTTATCTAGCGATTTGGTGTCAGCGGTTTGCACCTTGGCTGTTAGAGAAGGTGGTGCAGATGGCGAGTCCTTAGATTTAGCCATAATATCGCACGCAAGCGATCGATAAGCAGCCTATAGGAGTAACTGCAACAGGAACGACCCAATGCCTCCTAGAAAATTGAGGAAACCACCACCTCCTCCTTCACGTTCTTTTTTCGGGGGCTGGCGGGCTAGTTCTACGCCTTTAATGAAGTTTTCGGCTGCCTGATAGCCCTGAGTATTACCTTGGGTAGAAAACAACTTGCTAGCTGTCTTGACATCTTGAATGGCTCCAGCCTCATCTCCTAAGCGATAGCGAGATACTCCCCGACCGAGGTAAGCAGGCGCAAAATCAGCCTTTACAGCTATGACTCGATCGTAATGCTCGATCGCTCCTAACTCGTTGCCTTTTTGAGACTCTGCCACCGCCCATCGATAGAAGTCTTCCGGCGTACCAGCATAGCTGGGAACGCCGATGGCTCCCTGCAAGTAAACCGTCTTGAGATCGACCCCAACTAAATTGGCATTGACCAAATAGGCATCCCGTAAATCTGCCCCAGTCAGGTCTGCCCCAGTCAGGTCTGCCCCCATCAGGTTAGCACCATAGAGCGAAGCGCCTCTGAGATTAGCGTTTCTCAAGTCGGCACCGCTGAGGTTAGTGCGGCTGAGATTGGCCCGCTGCAAGTCAGCACTGTTGAGATTAGCACCAGATAACTCTGCCATGGTCAATCCAGCCCCGCTGAGTTCGCACTGCGGACACTGTTTTTTAGACAGCAATTGCATCGTCTGGGCAGGATTTTCTGCCAGGGCTGGCGCAGTTATATTAGTTGTGAGTAGAATAACAGTGGCAATAATTCTCCGTTGCATCGATTTAACCTCACCAAAAGGGGTGTCCGCAGGCATAGGGGCTTCAAAATTTCTTTCTCAGTTTAATTTACCCATCCTATCTGGGAATTATAAAGATATATGAAGCCAAAATTTTATCCCATTTAAATTTCCCAATGCGGCCATGGCAAAACAAAAAGTCCTAATTGTTGATGACGGCAAAGTGATTCGGATGCAAATCCGAGAAATGCTCCCTCATAATACCTTTGATGTTTTAGAAGCTCAAGACGGCATTCAAGGGCTAAATCTCATTCGCCAAGAACGTCCGCACTTAATTTTGTTAGATTGCTTCATGCCCCGCATGAATGGTTGGGAAGTTTTAGAACAACTAGAAACAGATCGAGAAGTTCAAGCTACTCCTTTAATCGTCATGTCGGGTCGGAAAGCTGAGATCGTCAATAAAATTCCCAATCTGGAAGAATATTTTGAGTTTATTGAAAAGCCTTTCGACCAAAAAGCTTTAATCTCAGCAATTAGAGCGGCAGCTTCTAAAGCCAAGTTGCGGCATCAAAAATTAGCCAATCGGTCTAGCGATCGCAATTTAGGAGGATCGATTCCCCACGCAGCCGCAGAAGAAATTCAGCAATTAAAAGCTGTAGTGCAAAGATTAACTCAAAAAAATGAAACCATGCAAGGAGAAATCGACTTGTTGAAAAAGCAAGTCAGCCAACTGATGATGCTGGTCAAGCAGAGAATGAGCTAATTTGAGTTACAGACGGACAGAAGAGAAGGATTTTAACTTTTGCTTTGTGAATTCTGAACTTCTGAACTTCTGCACTCCTGAACTTCTGTCTTTTACCGCCACTTCAGCCATTTTTTTAAAGTTGAAGCAATTTCCTTGCCGATTCCTGAAAAAGAGTTGTAATTGCCAGAAGACTGGTGGGTATACCACTGATAAATAGCCTGTTCGATTTGCCCGAATAGGTCGCTATTTAGCTGATAGATCGCTAGATAGTTATATTTGATTTTCTTGACTGAATCTAGAATCAAGTTAGGTGGATTAGCAAAAATTTCTTCCATCAGGCGATCGTAGATTTTGTTCTTCTCTTCATCAGATTCAAAATAATAGCAGCGATCGGCTAAAATAAATTCGCACAAACTTTTTAATTCATTGACGATCGTAGAATCTTGTCTAATTATTTCCAAGCTATCTACTCCCGCAACCATTAATTCAACATTTTGATATAAATCTTTGATTTCAATATCGTTAGGGTCAAAGTCTTTAGCTGCTTTGAGAAATTTAGATGCCGCTCTAAACAAACTATAATTAACTTGTTTAACGCCGAATTTAAATATGTCTAAACCCATATTAAAAAATCTGGCTGCGGCATATTTACGGGCATCATCATTAGCAGGTAATAAAGAAATAATTCTTTGGGCGGTGCGATCGATATGGGCAAACTCGCCGCTCCGCCAGTAAATAATACAAATAAAAAATAGAGTATCAAAATCTTGAAAATCAGTTTTACCGTCAGCACCAATTGCACGTTCGGACCAAACTAAAGATTCAGCATAATTACTTTCTTCTAAATAGGTACGAGCTATTTCTACATAAGGTTCTGGATTGAAAGATTCTAGCTTGGTACATACTTGAAAGCATTCGCGAGCCTGATGGTACAATTGCCCTCGCCGATAATCTTCGTTATCTAAAATATCGGCTTGCTGCTTGTAGGCATAACCAAAATTCAACCAATAAAGCGGAACGTGGGGATTAATTTTGGTTAAGGCACGAAACACTTTAACTGCAAAGTCCCAATTCTTGCTATGAATATAGCAAATCCCTAAACGATTGCGAGCCGCATCTGCACCAGGTGCTAAAGTAAGAATGCGTTTTAACAAATCGATCGCCATCGTCCACTTTTCTTCACTCATGCAAGCTTCAGCTTGCTCGATCAGAACTTGAATTTCATCGCCATATTTTTGCAGGGCATCGTAATTTTGCCTCGCTTGCTTATCTGAGAGCGTTTCATAAGCTTCTCGGATGACTTGAAATCGTTCTGGATGTCTTTCTGGCGAATATTTTCGGACTAGCCGATAGTAAGAGCGCCGAATTTCTTCTAGCTCGGCTTGAGGCGATACTTCGAGGGTTTGATATAGTTCGTAAACCATAATATAGCAAAAGTCAAAAGTCAAAAGTTAAAAATCAAACTCATAATTTACAATCCCATTTCAAACATGGTATCTACTAAAATATTTCCCCATTTTTCAATTTGTTCTACGTTGTCAGTAGCGAGGGCAACTTTAAGATCGATCGCGATTTGAGATAAAGGTTCTCTTTCTTGAGGGGGAATAGTGGAGAGAAATCGTTCGGCTTTGTTAATCACGGCTTCATACTGTTTCGCTCTAGCATTTTGTTTCCATAAATCTTTAATTCGTGCAGTGGCGTTAAATTTGTCTTGAACATCCATCCGTTGGGGAGAGCGATCGTAGGTAATTTCTATACTTTTACTAGTTCCAGATATCGTCGCTTTTAACTTAGCTATGCCATTGATATCGTAAGAAAATTCGACTTCTATAGGATAGGCATTGCCATCAGCGGCGGGAGGAATATCGATAATTTCGCCAGAAATTCCGGTGTAGATGGTTTCGCTGGGTAATTTAGCTTTGCCCGTATTATCTTGATAAAGGCGAATTTCTACTTGCTCTTGTTCGGCGTGGAGCAAGCGATAAGTTTTCTTGGTAGAGTAGGGAATTGTCGTGTTTGGTTGAATTAAAGGTTCGTACGTTAATATATATTGCCCGCCGATTCTGGTAACGATATCGATTCCCAAGCCAAAAGGAGCCACATCGGTGAGAATAACTCCAGATTCTTCATTAATTAAACCTTGAGCTAGTGCTGCTTGAATCGCAGCGCCAATTCCTACGGCTAAATCGGGGTTGACATCAGCTTTTGGTTCTTTGCCAAACATTTCTGTGACTAATTCCCGCACCGCTGGGATATAAGTCGTTCCTCCTACGAGTAAGATGCGATCGATCGCGCTCGGACGCAGTTGTCTGGCAGCTAGCGCTTGCCGGATGCACTCTCTAGCTTGTTCCAATAAAGGAGCGATTGCCATCTCGAATTCTGCCCGCGTCACTTCCACGTCTAAATCGATCGATTTACCGTTGCAAGTGGCAAAATAAGGGACTCTCACTCGATGAAAGCTATCTGTCGAAAGTGCCTTTTTCGTTTTCTCTGCTACTTCCTTCAGTGCCCGATAAGCAATATCAGAAATTTCTACTCCTGGGTTAACAGCTTCTAATTTTTGCAGCAGTAAAGTCATCATTGCTTCATCAAAATCTTTACCCCCTAGTTGAGGGTTGCCAAAACTGCACCTGACATCAAGGACACCAGCCACCATCTCTAAGATAGTTATATCTAGTGTTCCCCCACCGAAGTCAAAAATTGCCAATTGTTCTTCAACGCCAATATTTTTAATTCCAAAAGCTAGGGCAGCGGCTGTTGGCTCGTTGATCAAGCGCATAATTTTGAGTCCGGCTAATTCGCCAGCATTGAGGGTAGCTTGTCTAGCAGCATCGGGAAAGTTAGCTGGAACCGATAGCACCACTTCTTCAATGGTAATTCCTAAAGCTTCTTCAGCATTTTCTTTGAGCTTGCGAAGAATTAAAGCGGAAACTTCTTCCGGGCGATACTCTCGATCGAGCAGCTTAATCGTTTCTCCAGTTCCCATTTTGCGTTTGATTTCGCGGATGCCTTGCCCGGATACATCTACTAAACCGCGTGCCTCTTCTCCTATTAATAATTCGCCTTTTTTGTTAATGGCAATTAGTGAAGGGACGATCGGCGATCGCCAATTAGGATCGCCAATCGGAAATGGTTCGTCGTTTCTATATACGCAAATTTCGGAAGTAGACGTTCCGAGATCGATACCAATAGCATAATTTTTATTCATATCCATGGGTTATTGTCCTGTTATTTCTAATTCGTTTGCAGCGGCGATCGATTCATTTTCTTCAGCTTGGCTTTCAGCAGGTAGAATCGCTGGTTCTCGATCTTCTAGCGACTGGGCCAAAGCTACCTGCGCCCTGTCCAACACGGTATCCCCAATTCGATAACCCCAACTGTAGCATTTTAAAATAGTACCTGAAACGACTTCATTTGACTCTATTTCATCGACGACTTCGTGGAAGATCTCGTTTATCGGTTCGTTAACTTGAGGAATTATCCGCTCTAGTCCTAAATTCATTAAACTGCGTTCAAACTCAGTTATAATTTTCTCCAAAAGACGTTTATTTTTTTCTTTTTTCTCGTAATCTATAGCTCGTTCCAACATTTGAAAGAAACCGATCGCTGCTGTTTGCCAACTTTCTATCTTGCGTTGCAGATTGCCATTTTCTTGTCGCTGCTTTATCAGTAATTCTTCTAAATATTTTCTTAGCTCTATTAGTCCATTATCAGATCGATCGATTTTTTCGTATAGCTCCTTAACGAATACACTATTATCTTGAATTGCTGCCGTATTTTTATAATATTCTCGACCGACTTTTTTGATCTCGTCGATCGATTTAGGCAAGCTTTCTAAATAGCTATGCTCGATATTTTGTTGATGAGTCCAAGCGAGTAAAACACAAGCACCAACGAATAAAATTGCCGCAATGACAAATCGATCGTCAGTCGTTGAATGCGGGAATAAACCTAACAAAAATACTGCGATCGCTGCCAGTAACAATAGAATTCCGGCGGCGTAATTAGGAAATAACTTTTTAAATTCATTGACACTATGGCTTCTGTCAGAGCGCATCTAGCTTTCTCCTCAAAAGATGTTTAGATCGGCTGTTCGGGGTAATTCAAGACTGGAAAGGAACGTTTTTTTATTATATCCAATAGAGTAAAAGCAGATTCCGGAGATACCACCTAAATATAATTTTGAACTTTCTTTTTTAACTTTTAAACTTCAGGTTTAACACCCAAGTCTCGCAGCCGCTAGGCTAAATACTCGGCTAGTTCGGCAGTCTTACTTTTCCCTACCGAGAGATAGGAATTCGACAACTACAAAAAGACTAATTTTCTCTTACTGAATAACAATAGCTCGAAAGTCAATTTTACAGTTGCCAAATTAACCAAACTTCGGACGGGCCGAGCATTTGGGCAATAACATCCGCGTGCGAGGTCGAGATCGATCGCAAATGCTGCCCTTCCATTAACTAAACTCATCACCTCCTGCGGTAGCCTAGAATAGGTGACTTTTTTTGCTCCACCAAGCTCGATCGCTCTTATGTCCCCAACAATTTCTGCTCCTACTCGCACGATTCGCATCGGTTCTCGTAAAAGCCAATTGGCCCTGGTCCAAACTTATTGGGTGCAAGAACAACTACAGAAATATTTCCCCAATCGCACCTTTGAAGTACACACGATGAGTACCCAAGGGGACAAAATTTTAGATGTCGCCCTAGCCAAGATCGGCGATAAGGGACTATTTACCAAAGAACTAGAAACTGGCATGATCCAGAATGAGATCGACTTTGCCGTTCATTCTCTGAAAGATCTCCCCACCAACTTACCAACAGGCTTAGTTTTGGGGTGCGTTACCGAGCGGGAAAACCCCGCTGATGCCCTGGTAGTCAACGAAAAGCATCGAGACAAACAACTGGCAACCCTACCAACGGGTGCAGTCATTGGCACATCTTCCCTGCGAAGATTGGCACAACTGCGTCACTACTTTCCCCATCTGACGTTTAAAGATGTTCGAGGTAACTTGAATACTCGCTTAGCCAAACTAGACGCTGGCGAGTACGACGGTATTATTTTAGCGGTAGCTGGCTTGCAAAGATTGGGGATGGGCGATAGAGTCCATCAAGTCATTCCAGCCGAAGTTTCTCTCCACGCGGTCGGGCAAGGCGCTCTGGGGATCGAATGTCGCGGCGACGATGCCGAAGTGTTGGAGTTACTCAAAGCTTTAGAACACACGCCTACCGCTCAACGCTGCTATGCCGAGCGAGCTTTTTTAAGAGAATTAGAAGGCGGTTGCCAAGTTCCCATCGGAGTTAACACTTCTTTTGACGGCGATAACCTGACTTTGATCGGTTTGGTTGCCAGTTTAGATGGCCAACAATTGGTCAAAGATAGCATTACTGACGCTGCGGTTAACGCCGAACAAATGGGGATCGAACTAGCCCACAAGTTGCGACAACAAGGGGCGCAGGAAATCCTAGATGAAATCTTCACCCAGATTCAGCGCGGAGCTTAAGAAGAGGAGATCGTAGGTTGGGTTGAGCGCAGCAAAACCCAACTCTCCCGGAATGTTGGGTTTCACTCCGTTCAACCCAACCTACATTAATTATGGTCGATCGACTGGATTTGATATCAGTCACTCACGGCATTGAGCAAGACTTCAGCGAGGGTCATATCTGCCATGTCGTCCATCGTAACCGTGTCGCAAATATCAAACTTAGCTCCAGCACCTTGCAACTCATCATCTAAAGCTTTTAAGAAGCGAGAGGCAGTCGCGTCCGAACCGACTTGAATCATCGAGATGGCTAATTCTTCATCTCGTTCCATTTGACGGGATGCTTCGATAATCGCTCGCATTACTCCTTTGCGATCGTCTGGCTCCCCATCTGTAATCACTACAATTGTTTCCCCGGTTTTCGTTTGCCCTGCGGCTTTCTTTTGAAAGTAATTGTTAGCAGCATCTTGTAAGACAGCAGCTAAGTTAGTAGTACCAGCCGGATCGTTTTCCTGAAAAATTTGAGCGACCTTGCTGGAGTTAACATTATCGTACCGCTTGAATCTACTAGAAAATAAGTAAACGGTAATGCCATCCGGGTCGAATTGTTCGCATTTTCTCGCCAGCGCCAAAGTAGACTCTTGGGCTGCGTCCCAACGACTTCTACCCCCTGGCTGATCGGGGGTAGACATACTACCACTTTTGTCAATAATTAAGGTGTAATCGCGGTTTTCCATCATAGTTTCCTTTTAGTCCGCGCAGGCGGACTTCGATCGTGTAGCTGCGGTTTCAACCGCCATCATAAACAGAGTTATCAATGCGAATTTAGTATCAATCGGCGATCGCATTGAGCAAAACTTCAGTTAAGGTAAAGTTTTCCATATCCTCAAGCGTTATCGTATCCACCAGGTCAAATTTAGCTCCGGCACTCGTGAGTTCGTCGTCTAACGCTTTCAAAAATCGAGTTGCCGTATTGTCATTACCAACTTGAATCAGCGAAATTGCCAACTCTTCATCTCGATCCATGTGGCGAGAGGCTTCGATAATTACTCGCATCACTGCCTTGCGATCGTCTGGTTCCCCATCTGTAATGACCAAAATGGTTTCACCATTAGGTTTACTTTGTCCGGCAGCTTTGCGGCGAAAGTAACTATTGGTAGCATCTTGTAAAACCCCAGCTAGATCGGTAGTCCCAGAGGGTTCGTTTTCTTGGAAGATTTGTGCCACCCTGCTAGAGGTAACGTCGTCGTAGCGTTTGAATCTGCCAGAAAATAAGTAAACCGTAATCCCATCGGGATCGAATTGTTCGCATTTTCTCGCTAGCGCTAAAGTAGACTCTTGCGCTGCATCCCAGCGACTCTTACCCCCCTTTTGATCGGGGGTAGACATACTGCCGCTTTTGTCGATGATTAAGGTGTAATCGCGGTCTTGAACCAAGAGATTACCTCCAACAGTAATAGGGCTATTCCAATCGTAGCCTATAAAACAGTTGGAGCAATAGGTTTTGAATTTACCGCAGAACGCGAATCGAGAAGTTTTGTAAATCCGCAGCTTTTGAACTGCTAGCGATCGATTCTTTCTTAAGAATAATTAATTAAATAATTAAATTTTATTTAAACGGGCAATAAATTCAAAGGTATTTAACACTTACTTTTAAGTTGGCTGGCTCAGCCGCAGTTTGAAGTTAAAGTTGACGCCCCAGCATCCCCGGCTCATTTCCACGCTGGAACCAAGCGAGAGAAGGAGGTCGCCTCCTGTAAAAGAAGCACTACTCCGCTTTGTAAGGTTCTAGTCCCCACTGGTGCTTTAGCAGATTTTTGTATGTGGCTTCTTGGACGATCATTTGTCTGTAAAGCTGCACCAAAAATTGTTGGGCTTGCTCGCGATCGAGGTTTTGCACCTGGGTTTCAAAGGATTTGATGCTGAACTGCTGTTCTAGTGATAGTTCGTTAGGTTGGGACATAGTATGACTCCTGATATCGGTAAATAAGGTTGACAGGTTATACGAGATCTAGAGGGGAATTTCCGCACTTATGCCTCTCTTATGAAGAAAGATAACAAAAGTTTGACAAAATGACCACTCTATATTCTCCGATATTAGCAAAGATGGAACTATATCTTCTAGAGTTCCCTTCCGAACATAAAAGTATAAAGGTGTTACAAAAAAAACTGCTCGGTACGAACTATCGAGTATATGTACTCAGATAATTAGGGAGATAGGGCATAGGGCATGGGGCATGGGCATGGGGGATAGGAGCGGGTACTTATACGAAATCCGTTTAGCAAAAGCTGGTTTCCCCTCAAAGGAGCCTGCGGCTCCCCTCTCCCGTGGGAGAGGGGTTGGGGGTGAGGGCAGCAATGGATGGTATGAGAACCGGATTTGCTATTAAACTTGACGATCGCGCTCATCCGCATAAAAAGATAGACGCAGCATAGCTACGTCTATCCCAAGTTATATATGACTTACGCCGATCGAGAAATACACCTTGAAAGGGCTACCAATGCGCTATGCGCCATTCTCGTTCGGCTGAGCCTGCCGAAGCCCATGCCCGAATAAATTATTTCTCCTCCGACAGGTCGGCATTGTCTGCCTCAATCTCAACGATTACCACCGTAATATTGTCCCTACCGCCTTTTTCTTTGGCAGCTTTAATTAGATTAGTTGCTCTCTGCTCGTCGTCAGAGTCAGATTGGAAATAGGAGGCGATCGAAGTATCCGGTAATTCTTCGGTCAAACCGTCGCTACAGAGCAGGAGGCGATCGCCTGGTTTTACCTCTAAAGCTTCCACGTCGATTTGTCGCAAATCCTTACGGCCCAAGCATTGAGATAAGACGTGCCGCCAAGGATGCGATCGCGCTTCCTCTGGGGTCAAATCGCCAATCCTCATCGCTCTAGAAACCCAGGTGTGGTCTTCTGTCACCTGTTTGAGTTGGCCGTCTCGCCACAGGTACAAGCGAGAGTCTCCGACGTGGGCGTACCACAGCTTATCTTCTCGCAGCATCACCACGACTGCGGTAGTGCCCATATCGGCTCGTTCGGGATGCTCGTTTTGATCCTCAATGATGTCTTGGTTAGCATCTAACAGGGCTTGCTGTAGCAAAATGACCGAATCTTCGGGCCATTCCCAACATCGATCGAGAGAACTATGGATCGACTGAGTAGCGATCCGACTGGCTTCCTGACCGCCTGCGTGTCCTCCCATGCCATCGGCCACGATTCCATATCGATCTTTGCCATCGATATAGTGATTATCCTGGTTGACACTGCGAACCATTCCCGTATCAGTAAGGCCAGTGAAGCGACATTTCATAACAATATGCAGCAATTGGTGCTCAGAACATTCGATCGAAACGGTCGAGGCGCATTAGCAGCCGGATGAGTATTACTAACAAAGTAATGGCTACTACCGCCACTCCTAAAGCCAGCCAAGGTTGGTTGTTGACGAACAAAATCGTGGCTGACAAAGTGAAAGCACTAATTAGTAAAGTATAGTTGGTTCCTAGCTGAATGCTACTGAGGCGGCGTAAAATTCGGTCTGATTCGATCGAACGTACCCGCACTCGCAGGTCGCCGCGCTCTAACTTGTCAATTGTATCTTCAATCCGGCGAGGTAAACCCAAAGCCGTCGAGCCGACTTGGGCTGCTTGCCTGCCCAGTTCGCCCAAGAAACTATTACCGTCGTAAGAACCGTTACTATTTGCCATAAGCTGCATTGCAAATGGTTGTGCAACCTCCATAAAGTTAAACTCTGGATCTAAGCCTTTACCGACACCTTCTAGGGTCGAAAAAGCTCGCATCACAAAAGTGAAAGTCGCTGGAAAGCGAAAAGGCTGGTCGTAGGCAATCTCGTAGAGATCGTCGCTAATTTGACTGACCGATTGAGTTTCAAACGGCTTATCCATAAAATTATCCAACATATATTGGATCGATCGCCGTACTGGTCCCATATCTTCAGCCTCTGCCAGCGCCCCTAATGCTACCAGAGAATTCATCACTCTCTCGCCATCTTTTTGCGCGATCCCAAATAAAGTATCCATCAGTTTTTCGCGAGTAATCGGACTAATTTGCCCCATCATCCCGAAATCATAGAATATCAAACTTCCCTCCGGGCTGACAGCGATATTGCCAGGATGGGGGTCGGCATGGAAAAAACCGTTATCGAGGATTTGATGGAGATAGGCTCTAGCACCGAGTTGAGCCAGCACTTTCCGATCTAAACCAGCGGCTTCTAAACCTTCATAATGACTGATTTTAATGCCTGGAATATACTCTAACGTCAACACCCTCGGCGAGGTATACCGCCAAAAAATTCGAGGTACTAGCACCCAATCGTAGGGACGAAAGTTTCTTCTAAATGTATCGGCATTGCGACCTTCATTGAGGTAGTCAATTTCTTCCCACAGAATGCGGCAGCACTCTTCATAAATTCCCAGCCAATCTCGACCCCGGCCCCAATCGGGATGGTTTTGGAAATAACGGGCAATTCCTTTAAGAATAGCTAAGTCGATCGTAAATAATTGGCGCAATCCAGGGCGTTGGATTTTAATCGCTACTTCTTCACCGCTATGCAACTGAGCTTTATGGACTTGCCCCAAGCTAGCAGCAGCCAGAGGAATGGGATCGAAACTGCTAAATAGTTCTGGTACTTTCTTGCCCAAATCCTGCTCGATAATTTCCTCTACCTGTTCGTAGCTGAAAGCAGGCACTTTATCTTGAAGTTTAGAGAGTTCCTCGACGTATTCTGCCGGAAATAGGTCGGCGCGGGTAGAAAAGAACTGTCCGAGCTTGATGAAAGTCGGGCCTAAGTCCAAAAAGCTTTCGCGAATCCAAATAGCTTGCTGCCTTCTTCTAGCAGCTTGTTTGGCTTCAGTAAACCCACCTGGATAACTCCAGGGTTTGCGGTTGAGCCATAAACCAGTCATTAGGGCAATGACAAAAGCCCAAATGTCAACAAAACGCCGCTGGCGGGAGTAACGTTTGCGATTCCACCGATAAGCTTTCTGGTTGTAGGTTTTTCCGACGGGATTTGGCAGAGCGTTGTTACTGGAACGCCTCAGTTTTACGTGGTGTTCCATGTACTTATTCGAGGTGACGGCGCGATCGGGCAGAACAGGCACTCAATTTCCTAACTTTATCTTAGATGGGCGAGATGGGGAGATGGGGGGATGGGGAGATGGGGGGATGGGGAGATGGGAAGAGGGAGAGAATTTTTAACTCCACACTCCACGCTTAACACTCAACACTTCTTAAACTCCACACTCCACACTTAACACTCAACACTTCCTTAAAGCGTTCGATTGCGATAGCGTTGCAACTCGGCCCGCAAACGGGCAATTTCCGCTCGCAGTTCGTCAATAGTTGCTTGCAGATCTCCCACTCCTGACTGCACTCCAGGAGAGGAAACGCTGGTTTGAGCGCCTGTCACTGCTGCGTCGCGTTCGGCTCGCTCCATGACTTCTTGAGTGAATTGCCGCCACCGTTCTTTTTGTTCGGCATCAAATTTTCCTAGCTCGCTCAAAGTATTGGTAAGAGCGTTTTCTAATTGCTGGTTGACAGCTTCCGCTAAGGCTCTGCCCACAAAAAAGGCGTGAACTACAGGATTACTCATCACAAAATTTTTATTTATCGCAAAAATTCTTTACATCTCTGCCAAAAATTATAGCTTGGTTTCTCAATCCTCTGTTACCAAACAATATGTCAATTCGCAATTTGCTGTAACAATTGCGAATTGCGAATTGTTAATTGCGAATAGGCTTGCCTAGCCTATCTTTTGAGTTTTGACCTTCTTTAATCGGCCATAGCTCGCGCGGTGGAAAGGATTGATCGGTATGAAGAATAGTAGAACCAGCCACTATAGGTCGATTAAACCGCAAAGCTAAACCGAAGCCGATCCCAGCCGAGGCTGCCACGGCCCAGGTCATAATTAGCGATCGCAGGAGTAATTTTTTCGTTCCGTTACCGCTCGGCTTTTGACTCGGTTTTTGGTTGACCACTGCCTCTAAAGGTGGGGTAGGAAGGGGATTGTTGTTTTCCTCGGCCTGCTTTGCAGGAGTAGCGATCGCCTCTTCTAGTTTCAACGCACTGCCCGATCCGATGTTACCATCAGCGCTCGCCGATGGCTGTTTCATCTCTAAATTCTGCGGGGCTGGAGTTGCTGAGTTGGAGATCGCTGCTTCAGAAAAATCCCTCAAGCTAGGGACGAGATCGACAGTGGGTTTTTTCTTGTCGGTGAGGATGACGAAGATGTTACCCGATCGAGTTTTGAGACTCAGCGATGGTTTTATTGTTTTTAGCTCTGGCTCGACTGGAGCGCTCGAAGTTTGGGTTTCCAGGTCGATCGATCGCTCTGCGACGGTAAAGTCTCGATCGGTTGCCACCTCCAAATCGTTTTCTGTCGATTCCAACTCTGGCTCTGGAGGGGTCAAATCGACAGCAGGGGGAAGCTCTGGAACTACAGTTGGCTCTTTTGCTCTTAAATCTCGATCGATGGGCACGACAGTAGCACTAGTGGAATCGTCAGCCTGATGGGCCGATGACTCGTTGGTGTTAGCCTGTGCATTAGCACGTATCGCGTCTAAAATCTTCTGAGTTCCTTGTTCCCCAAATCGCCTGCCAAAATCGAAGTCAACGGCGATCGCTCGTCGTTCCGAGCTATTGCTAATAGTAGGAGGTTGGGTTCTAGGCAGGATGGCTAACCAAGATTTGACGGTTTGGGGACGCTCTAAGGGAGATACTTGCAGGCCTCGCACGATCGCCAGTTCGACGGCTGAATTCAAGCGAGGTCGAGCTTGTCTTAGAGTTGGGGTTAACAAGCGATCGCCAATTTTACCCCTATTGCCATGAAGAGACTTTTCCAAATAGCTGGCCCTGACTGGTGCTGGTATTGGGGGTTGTCCGACGAGCAAAAAATACAAAGTAGCTGCCAGAGAGTAAATATCTGCTGCTGGCGTGAGTTGAGCCGACAAGCTGTATTTTTCTGGGGGGGCGTATCCAGTCGATAAAAGATTAACTTGAGTTTGCCCGCTCCCATCAGTTAAATTACTGCCCAGGTCGAATTCAGTTAGCACTAAAGTATCTTTACCCAAAGGCTGAATGATATTTTGGGGCCTGAGATCTTGGTGGAGTAGACCATGCTGGTGTAAGACACCGACTGCTTGGGCGATCTGACGAATGTAGTGAATGGCAACAGATACGGTTAGAGGTTGAGGTGTCGAAACGAGTTCTTCTAGAGTTTGCCCTGGCAGGTAAGCCATCACCAAGTAGGGTTTTTCTCCTTCTTCAAAATAATCCAGCACCCTCGCCAAATGGGGATGTTCGATCGCAGCCAACTTTTGGGCAGTAAGAAGAAATTGCTGTTTGAATCGGGTCAAATTTCGCTGTTGGGGCAGCCTGTCGTTAAGAGTTTTAATCGCCACCGTTTGCCCAGATTGACTGTCAGTGGCTCGATAAGTAACGCTAAAAATACCTTTACGCAGTCTATTTTTGAGAATATATTGACCGTTTTTCAGAACTGGCCTGGTCGTAGTGTTCATATTTGGGGGAAAGGCGGGGTGAGGGCAAAAAGAGTTTGGGGAGAGGTTAACCCCGATCGTTGCCGAAGGGTCAAAGTTTACCTCATCCAACACCAGAATGGCTATAAAATATCCCCCAAACCTTGGAATGTCCAGAGGTTCGGGAAAAGAATAACCAACAATTTGCAGATCTTTTAGGATTTTGGATAATGTTTTAACAAAAAAGTTTCAGCCGTGGGGCGATCCCTGATAACTCCATCTAAAGTGGCTGCTAGCAGGTCGTCGATAATTTGCTTGTATAGAGGTCCCGGCCGATATCCCAATGTCTTGAGATCGTTGCCGTTTAAAAGCGATCGAACGTTAACCCAATGAGTGAGATATTGCCAAATTTTTTGCCGGGTGGAACGTCCGCTTTGAACCGCAATTAAAATTAAAGCGGGCAATTCATACTGACTCAGCACTCGTACTACTTGACTGGGACGTTGACAAGTCGGCAATGACCTGTCGATTTGGGCTTTAGCCGCAGCTAGTTTTTGCAATCGTTCGATACTGTCAGCGGGCAGTTGGAGATTGCTAGCTACTAAACCTCGCTCCCCAGGGGCAAGGCAAGCAATTAGGACTTCTAAACGTATCTGCCAATGACTTAAGGTTAATTTAGGGTCGAATCGACGCAACCAGCGGTCTGCCAATCGTACTTGCCACCACAGGCGATCGTCTAGTTCTAGATGGGAATGGAGGCACTTGAGCGCCCCCAAAGAGGCCAGGAGTTTTAAAGCTTTTTCCCAATAAGAAGCCTGCAAAATGTACTTGAGTTCTGCTTTGAGGCGGGTTTGTAAAGCTGGGGTTTTACGATCGGCCAAAAGCGATCGCTCGTAAATGCCACTGTCGATCGCATAACGAATATATCCTTCGGTTTGCGGTTCGATCTCAAAACCCAAGCGGACGGCAAATCGTACCGCTCGATAGATCCGGGTAGGATCTTCAATTAAGCTATTGGCGTGTAAAACTCGGATTTGGCGATTCTGCAAGTCGAGCCAGCCACCAAAAAAATCGAGTATTTCTCCAGCACGAGGATTTGTCAGTCCGATCGCCAAAGCATTGATGGTGAAATCTCGACGGTAAAGATCTTGGCGAATCGAACTGGCCTCTACTTCGGGATTAGCTGCTGGGTAGGGGTAAAATTCAGTTCTGGCGGTGGCAATATCGACCCACAAGGAATCAAACACCGGATGTTTGTGCCACAACAAGGCGGCCGTTTGGAAGGCTCCATGGACTTCTAAGCGGGCTTCAGGGTGAAGATTTTGCAGAGCGCTAGCCAGTTCTACTCCAGCCCCCACATCAGCAACTCGGTGAAAACCATCGACTACCAGATCGAGATCTGTTAAAGAAGTATGAAGTGTGGAGTGTTGAGTGTTGAGTGTTGAGTGTGGAGTGTTGAGTGTTGAGTGTGGAGTGTTGAGTGTTGAGTGTTGAGTTAATAATTCTTCTCTTGCTTCCTCCTGACTCCTGACTCCTGACTCCTGACTTTCTCCCGAACTCCTGACTTCTAACAATAAATCTCGTACTGCTCCCCCTACCAAATAAAGCTGCCAACCTTTTCGTTCGGCTTGGTGGCTGGCTTGGGCTAATAATTCCCATAATTGCGGTGCTATGCGATCGCGCAGTAACGATAGCAGATCTGGAGGTGAAGGCACAGCCGGGTAACTTCCCTCTTTCTCGCCCTCTCGCTCTCTCGCCCTCTCTCCTTCCCTGCCCTGTAAGAGTTGGCGCAACACGTCGGTACGGGTGACAATTCCAACTAACTGCCCTGCCTCTAGTACGGGGAGACGACCGATATCGTATGTCACCATTAACGACTCGATTTCTGGCAGCAGCGTATCGGAGGTAATCGTCTTGGGATTGTCAGTCATGTAGCCCTTAACTGGGGCATGGCTGAAACCGTGATGTAGCGCTAAGTCGATATCGCGGCGCGAGATAATTCCCACCAGTAAATCGCGATCGTTGACTACCGAAAGTCCAGAATGACCGTATCGCAACAGAATTCTTTGGGCTTCGCCGATGGTAGTTTCGGGTCTAACCGTCCGCACGGGCGATGACATCAACTCCCGCGCCGTCAGGGGGTGAGGGATCGCATCTCGCAGTCGATCGACCAAGGTGCCTAATGTCGCTGATGCGTCCCTCCCTCGCCAAATCAGGGATGCAGCTTGAGCGTGTCCCCCACCTCCCAAGGGTTGGAATAAATCGTTGAGATCGAGTCGATCGATTTGCGATCGCCCAATTACTGTTAACCTCTCTTCTCCGCTTTCGCCCCAAGGATCGGCAGCGGCTAACAGCAAGGCATCGCTTTCGGTAATTTCCATCAGCCGGGATGCCAAGCTCGATAACCCAGGAATATAACCGTCGGTTTTCAGCAGCACCCAAGCTACTTTGTAACCCCTGAGCGTTTCGCTCTCTAAGGTTGACAAAGCTACTGGCAAGAGGCGCTGTAACTGCGGTGAAAACCCTGGATCGAGATAATCGGCGATCGCCCGCACGTTTGCCCCTCGGGCCATCAGCCACGCCAAAGCCGACGCATCGCGAGCGGTTGCCCCCTCAAAGGTCAGAGAGCCAGTATCGACATGAATCCCCAAAGCCATAACTGTGGCCTCGGCTGGGGTCAGTCGAACTTGCTGCTGCTGCAATTTTTCGGCAATTAGAGTTGTCGTGGCTCCTACTGGTTCGATTTGTACTTTCGTGGCAGGAATATCGCTTTGAGCGTGGGGGTGATGGTCGTAAACTTGAATCGATTTGAGGTGAGGTAAGTCTAACCACTCAGCTACTTTTCCCAAGCGATCGCGCTGTTGAGTATCGACAATAATGAGCGATCTAATCTGTTTGGGATTAACCGAGCGGCGTTCGATGAGAGCGTATTCATCCCGATACAAAGCCAAAAAATCTCCCACCGCTGGATGAGTGCCTCCAGCCAGCACTACCTTAGCGCCCTGATGCAAGCGCGTTAATCCTACTGCTGCTCCCAACGCATCAAAATCGGCGGTAGTGTGGCACAAAATTAAATCCATTTCTCAGAAGTTCAGAAGTTCAGGAGTTCAGAAGTTCAGAATGTAGAGACGTTGCAGGCAACGTCTCGTGCAGAAGGAAAGAAGACAGAAGTTGAAGAAGTGACAAGTGTGGCAGGAGGATGTAGCGGATAGGTGTAAAACAGGGCCAATTGTTTTCCTCGCCCTCTCTCCCCATCTCCCCATCTCCCTCTCCCCCTTTCCCAAGAGGGTCAATTTTTGGTAGCGTACTACTCAGGGCCAAAGCGAGCATAAAGTGCCGAGTGTAGAATGCAGAGTTTTCAAACAACCTCTGTTCCCTCAAAACTATCTCGCTCAGAACTAAATAAAGTTTCTTGCTGTCTTGGGAGAATTAATAAATGTCTATCATTTTTCAACTCGTCTTTAACCTAGCACTAACGGCTTTGGTAGTTTTATCGTTTGTCATGGTGGTTGGCGTTCCGGTTGCCTATGCTGCACCTCAGAACTGGGAGCGGTCGAAAAATCTGATCTACGTCGGCTCTATTGCCTGGGCTGCTCTTGTCATTTTAGTGGGTGTCTTAAACTTTTTGGTGGTTTAGTCAGCTTTAAGAATAAAGATTTGCGATCGCTCTCGCTAGTATTGAGTTGTCAGCAGTCAAAGCAATTCGCAGTTAACAATTCGCAATTCGCAGTTTCGATATTTGAATTGCCAATTGCGGATTGACAATTGCGAATTTTCAATCTACCCATTATTGAGATCGTCATGGCAGTTTTTGAGGGAACTTTTACTCAAGACGGCTCTCTGCGGTTTGCCATTATCATCAGTCGATTTAACGATCTAGTAACTGGCAAGCTCTTAGAGGGGTGTCAAGATTGTCTGAAACGCCACGGGGTTGATGTCAATCCCCAAGGAACTCAGGTCGATTACGTTTGGGTACCTGGAAGTTTCGAGTTACCGATGGTAGCTCGCCAGATGGCGCTAACAGGTCGCTATCATGCTGTAATTTGCTTGGGGGCGCTAATTAGAGGCCAAACTCCTCACTTCGATTACGTGGCGGCTGAAGGAGCTAAAGGAATTGCTGCTGCTAGCTTTCAAACTGGCGTACCAGTAATTTTTGGCATCTTGACCGCAGATACGATGCCGCAAGCCCTAGAACGCGCGGGCATCAAAAGTAACAAGGGTTGGGATTATGGGATGAATGCCTTAGAAATGGCCAGTCTCATGACCCAAGTTTACAAGATTAAGCCATCTGGTGTCGATCGCGACTACGATCCTGGAAATAAAGAAACCCCAGCGCTACCCGTTTCTGCTTACCATGCAGAAATGGAAGCCCCAGGAGAAGTTTGAACCGCAATGGGAGATGGGGTGATGGGGTGATGGGGTGATGGGGAGGAAATTAACTCTTGACTCCTGACTTCTGAACTCCTACATGAAGTTGACAAACAGTAGTAATTGTGAGACGATAGATATTCAGTGAATTTTGCGGGTATAGCTCAGTGGTAGAGCGTCACCTTGCCAAGGTGAATGTCGCGCGTTCGAATCGCGTTACCCGCTTTGTAAATAATCTTTAGATTTAGACTCGTTAACTGGGATTTTTGGCAGCTATGCCCAAATTTTGACAGGGACGATCTCACCCATTTATTTAGAAATGGTATAATCGTTCGTGGTAAAGCGAGTCGATCGCTTGGATCGAGCAAGCAATAAATCCAGCTTATGAAGTTCAAATAGATCGACGCAATAGCAGATTTGATGCCTGAATCGATGGCGATCTGCGATCGATAACCGGAATCGAAAAACAAGAGTATGTCACCAACTGCTTGTGCCATCTCACAAACCTCAGAAGATAGACTTAAACACTGAGTATCCTTGCCCCTGTGGACGAAGGGGACTATTGGTGCCGATTACGCTGACGGAAGCTTTCGGCTGTAATCGCTGCCAGCAGATTTTTGTGGTGGAAGAGAATGGATATGCGATCGAGCAACTAGCTACCAGCTATCCATATAAGCGTTCTTGGCGCTGGATGGGCCATCGTTGGAATACTGCCCATGCCAAGATCGGAGTCAGTTACTTGCCCTTGGTGGTGGGGATTGTTGTAGTTTTGTTAATGGTCTGGTTGCCTCTAGCACTGCGTTCGTCAGGAAGTATTAATGCAATCTTGTGGGCGATCCTGGCGCTAATGCTAGCAATCCTACCAGCCATAATGGTCTGGCTAGCTTATCGACGTTAATCATGGTAAAGATGAGTGCTTACAGCCTTGCTTCCGATTCTATGACTGCGGTGCGCAGCGCTTATCAAGCTTCCTTAGAACTAGCAACTGCCAAGGGAGTAGATCGCAGCTTGGGAATTCAAGCGATGGCCCAAGCGCTGTCTAATTCCTTCGATGACATTTTAGAAGCTAACACTTTGGATTTAGAAGCCAGTAGAGAAATGGCAGTGCCAGAGATCGCGATCGAATGGCTGAAGCTGACTCCAGAGAGATTGCAAACCACGATCGACATTTTGCAGCGGATTGGCGAGTTGTCCGATCCGATTCGGCGAGTGCTGAATAGTTCTCATCAACTAGATCGCGCTCAAACTTACAGCCAATTGATGCCGCTGGGAACGATCGCTTTAATTTACGAAGCCTTTCCCGATTTAGGAGCGATAGCGGCAGGTTTGTGTCTCAAAACAGGCAACAGCTTAATCCTCAGAGGTGGTAGCGAAGCGAGTAATTCTAACGCCGTCATCGTTCAGGCTTTGAAAACGGCACTGGAAGATACAGGCTTGCCGTTAGGCTCGGTAGAACTCTTGCCCACAGAACAAGGAAGTTCGATTCAAGATTTAGTCACTCAAGACAAATACATCAATCTCGTCATTCCTTACGGCCGTCCGAGTTTGATCCAGCAGGTGATGCAACAGGCAACCGCCCCAGTTTTAAGATCGGCTATGGGTAATTGCTATCTCTATTGGTCTGCTAGCGGCAGTTTAGATATGACCCGCTGGGCGATTTTAGACAGCCATGCCAGCGAGCCAGATCCAGTAAACGCGATCGAAAAAGTGTTGATCGATCGCAATCAAAAGCCCTCTTGCTTGTCGATGCTGTGGAATAGCTTGAAAGAAAAAGGGTTTGAACTGCGCGGTGATGCGGAATTGGTAGATAGTTTTCCCGATTTGTTGGTGCTGGCAACAGAAGCTGAGTGGAGTCAGTCTTACTTGCATAAAATCGTGGCTTTCAAGCTGGTGGATGACTTAGAAGAAGGGATCGCTTGGATCAATCAATACAGCAGCCGCCACGCCGACTGTTTGGTAACTGAATCTTACCAAGAAAGCCGCCAGTTTGCTTTGGGTATAGATAGCGCTTCGCTTTATATCAACTCTTCTCCCAGGTTTTGCCGCAATCCCAAACGAGGTGATGCGATTTTCTTGGGAATGTCTAACCAAAAAGGATTGCGGCGCGGAGCGATCGGCTTAGAGACGTTTACTACTTTAAAACAGATCGTGCAGGGCAATGCAGAATTTTAAAACAAGGAATATCGGGCTTTATAACTGCCCTCATCCCCCAACCCCTTCTCCCCAGGGAGAAGGAGAGCCGGAGTCAAACCAGTTCCCAGTTCAGCCGCCAGCAATTCTCCATGACCAATTCAGGTGGTTAGAGTCTTTCGTCCCTCTCCCGTGGGAGAGGGATTTAGGGTGAGGGCGATGATTCAAAATTGCCCTTTGAGGATGGCTTGAAACCGCTGATTTTTTCGCAAACTCTTCAAATCTGGATCGGTTTTAGCAGCCGGAAGATACTTAGCAGGATTCATCTTAATGGCCTTAGCCAAACAATCTACTGCTAGGGTAGTTTTCCCTTGGCAAGCATAACAATAACCCTTGTTGTAGATGCCGTTGACGTGATGGGGGTTGATTTCTAGAGCACGATCGATGCTGGCGTGAGCCTCCTGATATTTGCCGATTTTGGCTAAGGCGTAGCCTCGATTGTCCCAAGCTTCGTAGTTGTTGGGGTCGCATTCTACCGCTCGATCGTAGGAAGCGATCGCTTCTTTCGGTTTTCCCAAACGTCGCAAGGTAATTCCTCGATTGTTCCAAGCGTGGGTATCGCTAGGATCGATTTTCACCGATCGCTCGTAGGATTCTAAAGCTTCTTTTTCCCGTTCCAGTTTCGCCAGCATCGTTCCCCGATTAGTCCAGCTAGGGGAGTGATTCGGGTCGATTTCAATGGCTTTATCGAAGCTGGCGATCGCTTCTTCTGGGTTGGCGCACGACATCAAGCCGCAACCCCGGTTGTACCACACCATCGGATCGTCCGGTTGGAGGCTAATCGCCTGGTCGTAACTGCGGATCGCGGCTTTAAAGCGTTTGAGATGAATGAGAGCAGTACCTCGGTTGGTAAAGGCTTTGTAGTAGCTGGGGTTGAATTCTAGAGCGCGTTCGTAAGCGTTGAGGGCATCGGTATATCTTCCTAAAGTCACCAGAGAGTTCCCTTTAGAGTCCCAGGCTTCATAATCGAAGGGGTAAAGTTCTAAAAGTCGATCTAAGCTAGCGATCGCTTCTTTATGCTCGCCCAGATCGGTGAGTACCAAACTGCGGTTAAACCAGGAACGGCGGTCTGTCGGATCTAATTCGAGAGCGCGATCGAAACTGGCTAAAGATTCAGCATACCGCTGGAGATGTCCGAGGGATAAACCGCGACAAGACCAAGCATCTCCACAGTTTGGATCTAGGGCAATAGCTTCATCCAAGAGCGCGATCGCTCCTAGAAAATCCCGCGCCTCAAACCGTTCGATTCCCCGATCTAATAAAGCTTTTGCTTTGGTCATTGCTTTAGGCGTTCAGAAGTTCAGGAGTTCAGAAGTCAGGAGTCAGGAGTCAGAAGTCAGAAGTTTAGAATTAATTTTTGACTTTTGACTTTTGACTTTTCTTCCCCCTCTCCCCCTCTTCTACCTTCCCATACCTGGAATCAAATTACCGCTGAGCTTCTCGATCGCCAAGCGAGCAACTTCTGAGTAACGCAATTCGCCGCACAAGATTTTGGTCATGGTGATGGTAGCGCCTGGTCTTTTCACGCCGACTCTGTAACCAACTTTCGGAATGCGATAAAACACTCCAGCTAGGCGCTGGGCCCACTTCATATCGGTTCCCCATTGTTCGCTGATAACTTGGGTGTATTTTTCTAAGGCATTGCCATCGCCAGCGATCGCTCGATCTATGGCTTCTGCTGCCTTCAACCCGCTAAAGATGGAAGGACGAATCCCTTCAGCCGTGAACGGATCGACGACGCAAGCAGCTTCTCCGGCTAAGATGGCATTTTGAGTATGCAGCTTTTGATCGCCATCCCACAAACACAGGGCATGACCGTATTGCTTGGAGGCATTGACATCAACCCCAAACATTTTTTGTCCGTACTCAGTTAGAATCCCTTTAAAATCTTGGGGTTCGCCGCCGATAAACGTTCCCACCCCGATCGAATAGCCGTCGGCTTTGGGAAAGTTCCAGATATAGCCGTTTTTCACCATGCCGAATTCAAAGAACACTTGGGGGCTGTTCCCGATGGGGGCTGGTGTTTCTACTTCTAACGCCCCAGCTAACCGTCGCTTGCGATCTTTGAAGCCCAACCATTTAGCCATCGGGCCTTTAGCGCCATCGGCGGCGATCAGATAGCGGCCTGTAACCGGACCGTTGGGCGTGTTGACTTGCCAATGGTCGCTTTTAAACTCAATTCCTGTAACTTCGGTGTTATCTCGCAGTTCTGCGCCTTGACTTTGAGCTTGCTGGATCAAAAAATGGTCGAATATATCCCGCCGTACCATCCAGATCGGTTCTTTGGTTTTGAGTTCCACTTCCACCGGATCTTCCATTTTCCAGGTGTAGCGAATGGTATTAGCTTTGGTGGAAATGGCAGGGGTAAAATCAAAATCAAACCATTCTTGCACTACCGGAGAGACTCCACCACCACAAGGCTTGTATCGAGGCAGAGTTGCCTTTTCCAGTACGACTACAGAACGTCCCTTTTTCGCCAGGTGATAAGCAGCAGTTCCACCCGCAGGACCAGCCCCAACAATAACACAATCAAACATCACGCTCGAATTACACTCCTGTAGATGCGATCGACATCGCTATACTCGCTTTTCCAGGTTAAACGATCGGGCAGAAACAGGGAATAGGAATATAGGGTAAGAAGTCAGAAGTCAGAAGTCAGAAGTCAGAAGTTTAGGAAGTGTGGAGTGTTAAGTGTTGAGTGTTGAGTGCTTTAGAAGTGTTAAGTGTGGAGTGTTGAGTGTGGAGTTAAAAATTCTCCTCTGCTTCCCCTGCCTCCCCTGCCTCCCCCTCTCGCCCTCTCTCTCAAAGGTTACAACAGCATGATAGACAACTTTTGGCTGGCGATCGCATTTCTCGTTGGAGGAATTTTTAGCTTTTTGCTGACAAGCTCGATTTGGCAGCGCCGACAGCAGCGGCTGCGCGAGCAACTGGTAGAAACTGTGAGATTTGCTACTGCTGTTATGCGTCGTTCTGTCACCTTAGCTAAAAGCGATACGTGCTACCGCACAGGCTCGCGCCAACGCGCCAAACGGCAGCAAATTGAAGGTGAGTTGACCTCTAAACTTAAAGAATGCGATCGCCAACTGCTCGCAATCGATCGAGAACTGCAATCCGAACTTGCCTTACGACAACTTGCTGATGCCAAGCAGCAAGAGAGCGAAACCAACTTTCGTTACTTAGTAGAAACCGTTAAAGATTACGCTATTTATCTGCTCGATCCTCAAGGTTATATTGTTACCTGGAATGCTGGAGCCGAGCGGATTAAGGGATATACAGCCGAAGAAATTATCGGTCAGCATTTTTCTCGCTTTTACGTTGATGAAGACATTGAGTGCGGTCATCCCGATTATGAATTAATCTTAACTGAGGCTCAAGGCCGTTATGAAGAGGAAGGTTGGCGGCTGCGTAAAGATGGTTCGGTATTTTGGGCTAATGTGGTGACGATCTCTAGGCGCGATCGAGATGGCTCGCTCAAAGGGTTTTGTCGGGTAATTCATGACGTAACGATGCGCAAACAAGCGGAGATCGAAATTCGCAATGCTCTGGCTCAAGAAAAGGAACTCAACGAACTCAAATCTCGCTTCATTTCGATGACATCTCATGAATTTCGCACTCCCTTAGCTACCATTTTATCGTCAGCAGAATTGTTAGAATATTATGCAGACAAGCTACCTCCAGCCGAAAAATCGGAGTTATTTGGCCAAATTGGCACGGCTACTAAGCGGATGACGGAACTTCTGGAAGATGTCTTGGCAATCGAGAAAGCTGAGTCAGGAAAATTACAGTTTAATCCAGCAACTTTAGATTTAGAGAAATTCTGCCAGAATCTAGTCTCAGAAATGCAGCTTACGGCTGGTAACAAGCATCAGATATTTTTTACTAACTTTGGAGATTGTAAAAATGTTTTTATGGATGAGAAGTTATTGAGACATATCCTGAGCAATCTATTATCAAATGCGATGAAATATTCACCTCAAGGGGGAATAGTTAAATTCGATCTCGACTGCAACGATCGCGAAGCCATTTTTCAAATTCAAGATTCTGGTATAGGCATTCCTCTAGAAGACCAAGCCAAGCTATTTGAATCTTTTCACCGAGGTAGAAATGTAGGTAATATTTCTGGCACTGGCTTGGGTTTATTTATCGTTAAAACTATGGTCGATCTGCACAAAGGAAAAATTAGCGTTAATAGCCAAGTTGGCTTCGGCACGACTTTTACAGCGATCGTGCCTTGTAAATTCTAAGGAGCAAGATAGTGAAAAAGATTTTAGCGATCGAAGATGAAGAAGCAGTCAGAGCTAATATTGTTAGATTTCTGAAATTAGAAGATTTTGATGCGATCGGTGCTGATAATGGTGCGAGGGGATTGCAGTTAGCCAAAGAGCTAATTCCTGATTTGATTATTTGCGATTTAATGATGCCGGAAATGGATGGTTATACGGTTTTAGAGAATTTACGACAAGATCGCTTGACGGCAACAATTCCGGTAATCTTTCTAACAGCTAAATCAGCAAAGGAAGATTTTCGTCAGGGAATGGAGTTGGGAGCGAGCGATTATTTAACTAAACCGTTTACCAGAGAGGAATTGCTGAAAGCGATTAACACTCAGCTAGCCAAACAAGAAGCGATCGAGCAAAAAACCGAAGAAAAGCTCGATAATTTACGTCATAGTATTACTTTATCGTTGCCTCACGAACTGAGAACCCCCTTAAACGGAATTTTAGGCTCGGCAGAATTGCTGATGCTATCGGCCGATTCAATGTCAGCCGCAGAAGTTAGCGAGATGGCAGAATTAATTTATTTATCTGCTCAAAGATTACAAGATTTGATTCAAAAATTTTTGTTATATGCCGAAATTGAAATTACTTCTAAAGATCCGAAAAAGATCGAGATGTTGCGAACAAGCTATACGGATTTCCCCGTCACATCGATTACCGAACTAGCTAAGCAAAAGGCTAAAAAAGCAAGTAGAGATGCGGATTTATTTTTAGATCTAAAAGCAGCTACAGTTAACATATCCGATAGTAGTTTAAATACGATTGTCGAAGAGATTATTGATAATGCTTTCAAATATTCATCGGTCGGCACGCCAGTACGAGTAATTAATACTTTAGAGTCAAATAAGTTTATTGTAGAAATTAGCGATCGCGGTAGAGGTATGACGGCCGAACAGATGGCTAATTTGGGAGCATATATGCAGTTCGATCGCCAATTGCACGCCCAAGAAGGTTCCGGATTGGGATTGACGATCGCTAAACGCTTAACTGAGTTACATGGAGGCAAATTAGAAGTAAATAGTACGATCGATCGAGGCACAACAGTGCGAATTGAATTACCTATGAATGCTGAATAATGAAAGATCTTTACGAAACAGATTTTTACTCCTGGACGCAAAAGCAAGCTGCCTTACTCCAAAGTCATCAATGGAGTCAACTTGACTTACCGAATCTGATTGAGGAAATCGAATCTTTGGGGAAACAGCAACGGCAGGAATTACGAAGTCGCTTGAGCATATTAATCGGACATTTATTGAAATGGGAATATCAATCAGAACGCCGCAGTCGCAGTTGGTTGGCAACAATTAGAGTTCAACGTCGCGATCTATTACGCTTAATTAATGATAATCCTAGCCTTAAGCCTTACTTGAAAGAGGCGCTGTTAGAAACTTATGAAAATGGCAAAGATTTAGCTATGGGAGAAACGAACCTGCCAGCAAAAATTTTTCCTCAAGAATGTCTTTATGGTTTAGAGGAAATTCTAAGCGATAGCTTTTACCCTGGCGATTCAAGTGAATTGTTGGAGGAAGTAGAAGGATGAAAGCAATTGTCTTTGATGAAGAATTTCAGACGTTTGGACTAGCTGTTAGAGGCAATAGCGATCGCGATATATTTATCGGCTTATATGGAACATTTTTGGAAACTCTTGCAGGTATATAGCATCCCAATAATTAGTCAATTTAGCATCTATAAGGTAATACCAAATGCTGGCATCTGTTAAAACTCTGCTGGAATCGATCGTAGACTATGCTGGACTGTTTCCACCAGCTAAACTCGATCTACCAGCAGCCATGACAAATTACGATCGCTATTGTCGATCTGCTGACGCTTGGATGCTAGGACGTTTTATATTACCAGCCTCTAGATTGAATGAGTTTTTAGGACTATTACCAACGTTAGCGTCAAAAGATAGCCAACCCAGACAATGGACTTTGAGTACCATTATTTCTCAAGATTGGGAAGCGGATTTATCACAGGTAAAAGCTGCGATCGAACATGACAATATTGCGATCGCCTCCCTAGAATTTTCTCCTGTCTCTCCCCCAGAAATTGCCAACATAATCCCTCGGCTTCCGCTAAGAGTTGAAGCCTTTTTTGAAATTCCTTTTACTAGTAATCTTGACAGCTATCTAGAGGTTCTGGCATCGACGAATGCAGCCGCAAAGATTCGGACTGGAGGAATAACGGCTGAAGCTTTTCCTGAAAGCGATCGAATTTGCCGATCGATCTTGGCATTTGCCGCAGCTAAAATCCCATTTAAAGCTACCGCTGGCTTGCATCACCCATTACTGGGAAAATATCGCTTAACTTATGAGCCAAATAGCCCATCAGCACAGATGTACGGCTTTCTAAATGTTGCTTTTTTAGCTGCTTTAGCTTATTATCAAAAAGTGACGCTGACAGAGGGAATAGAACTACTAGCGGAATCTTCAGTTACAAGTTTTAAATGGCATCAAGATGGAGTTTATTGGCGCGATCGCTATTTGAATATCTCTGAAGTAGAAGCATCCAGACAGCATTTCTTCCGTTCTTTTGGTTCTTGCTCTTTTGAGGAACCGATCGACGATCTCAAACAAATAAAACTGTTATGATATGTGGCAGCGATCGCCCAACCTTCCGTACCTAAGTAGTTAAAGTAGAATTCCAACTGAACATCTCAACAGATGGAGGATTGATTTTTCCTGGTACTAGATCGATGACAAATGCATGATTGCTTGGATAATCGAATGGGCGAACTTTAATAACGCATTTATCGCCTATAGATTCAATTTCCATCTGTCCGCGAAAATCGCTTTGTTTTCTAAAATTAAATGGCGCTCGACAGATCAGTAACTTTAAAGGGCTGCTGGCAAAAAAATTATTAACGATCGGGCATTCTTCCGGGCAAACATGAGTAACTAAAACGTCAACTCCCCAGAGATCGTGAAGTCTGCTAGCGTATTCCGCCTCACTCATTTCGTAGGGGGAAATTTCTACCACTCCTTTGAAGGGATGAACTGTATTGGGAATTCCACCTAATCCCCCGATCCGCACGCCGTCTTTTTCAAATACATCGCGATCGATCTGATGCAGGCGATAAGAATTTTTAGTCAGGCTATTCCCAATCTGGGGATAATCCATATTGCCGGGAATAAAATGAAATTTGCTCCCCTCGATCGACTTCTCTAAAGTGGCGAACAGTTTTTGATAGCGTCTCCAGGCTATATTTTGTGCTTCCAAGAAGCGATCGCCTTGGGGTGAAAACATCTGTTTGAGCGGTTGGATGAATCCAGATTGTTCTGGGTGTTTAAACCTAGTTTGTACCAGCTTGTCCATTTCGGTAACGATGGTGTCGCCATAGAGTTCGTAGAAGATCGAACCCTGTAAGTCTTCCCCTGGTTCTGGGAAAATATTGAGGAGATCGCCTGCTACCAAAAATTCTGCTCCCGGATAAGCTGCGATCGCCGCCCTGACGAAATCAGCAAAGGCTTGATGTTCTAGGATATTAGAAATTAAAACGAATTTCATAGATTAACTCCTGCAATTATCTTCGATCGTCTAAGTTTTATAGTTTCTGTTATTTAATATTTTTATCGAGCTTTATACTGCTATCCTAATCAATGAAAATAGTGAATGGCGACCTTTTCAGCCAGACCGAGACTACTTGCACCTGGCGAATGAAGTCGCGGCTATACAAACGAAGTCCGACTGCGCGGACTCTAAGAAAAAATGTTTTTAAAATGGGAATTTTGGATGGCAGTTGCAGCAAAGCTTACAAATGCTATCTCTTTTAGCCACAATAATTAGTAGTAGTGTCGATCGCCGACTGTAGAGAGTTAAAAATGCTTGAATCTTATCGCCAACACGTTGCCGAACGAGAAGCACTGGGTATTCCCCCGCTGCCGTTGGATGCCAAACAGACAGAGGGATTGTGCGAACTCCTGAAAAACCCGCCAGCAGGTGAAAAAGAGACATTACTGGAATTATTGCGCGATCGCGTTCCCCCTGGTGTCGATCCGGCGGCTTATGTCAAAGCTTCCTTTTTAACTGCCGTTGCCAAGGGTGAAACTACTTGCCCTTTAATCAAACCTCAAGCTGCCGTATACCTATTGGGAACGATGATGGGCGGCTATAACGTGCAGTCTTTAATTAGTTTGCTGCAATCGAGAGATGCAGCCATAGCATCTGCCGCTGCTGCTGCTTTAAGCAAGACGCTGTTAATGTTTGATGCCTATCACGATGTCATTGCCCTAGCAGATACCAATCCCTACGCCAAGCAAGTAGTCGATTCTTGGGCAAATGCGGAATGGTTTACTTCTCGCCCCAAATTGCCGGAAGCAATTACCGTTACCGTCTTCAAAGTACCTGGAGAAATCAATACCGACGACTTATCCCCCGCACCCCACGCCACTACTCGGCCAGATATTCCCTTACACGCCTTGGTGATGTTGGAATCCAGGCAACCGGGAAGCGTCGAAACCATCGCTCAACTGAAACAAAAAGGGCATCCCGTCGCTTTTGTCGGCGATGTCGTCGGTACGGGTTCGTCGCGCAAATCGGCGATCAACTCGGTATTGTGGCACGTCGGCAACGATATCCCGTTCGTGCCGAACAAGCGGGCAGGGGGGTATATATTAGGAAGTGCGATCGCGCCGATCTTCTTTAACACGGCTGAAGATGCGGGTGCTTTACCGATTGAGTGCGATGTCTCCGAGATGGAAACTGGCACGGTAATTACCATCCATCCCTACAAAGGAGAAATTACCAACGAAAATGGGGAAATTATTTCCACCTTCACCCTCAAACCAGAAACCATAGTAGATGAAGTGCGGGCAGGCGGCAGAATTCCCCTACTGATCGGACGCAGCCTGACTGACAAAACCCGCGAGGCCCTGGGATTGTCACCCAGTACCACCTTCACTCGTCCCCAAGCGCCCGTTGAAACTGGCAAAGGCTACACCCTAGCGCAAAAAATGGTGGGCAAAGCTTGCGGTTTACCCGGAGTTCGCCCTGGAACTGCTTGCACTCCACACATGACAACGGTTGGTTCTCAAGATACCACCGGGCCGATGACGCGCGACGAACTCAAAGAACTGGCTTGTCTGGGTTTCAGTGCCGATTTGGTGATGCAGAGTTTTTGTCACACGGCAGCTTATCCCAAACCCGTCGATATCAAAACTCACCACGATTTGCCCGACTTCTTCGCCTCTCGTGGCGGTGTGGCCTTGCGCCCTGGAGACGGGATCATTCATTCTTGGCTGAATCGGATGTTATTGCCAGATACGGTAGGAACTGGGGGCGACTCTCATACCCGCTTCCCCTTGGGCATTTCCTTCCCCGCTGGTTCGGGATTGGTAGCGTTTGCGGCGGCGTTGGGGGTGATGCCGTTGGATATGCCGGAGTCAGTGTTAGTGCGATTCAAAGGCGAACTGCAACCTGGGGTGACGCTGCGAGATATTGTCAACGCCATTCCCTACGTCGCGATTCAAAAAGGCTTGCTCACCGTCGAAAAGCAGAACAAGAAAAACGTCTTCTCCGGGCGCATTATGGAAATTGAAGGCTTGCCAGATTTGAAAGTCGAACAAGCGTTTGAATTAACCGATGCCACGGCAGAACGTTCTTGTGCGGGTTGCACGATTAAGCTGAGTATCGAGACAGTTTCCGAGTATCTGCGTTCCAACGTGGCACTGATGAAAAACATGGTCGCACGAGGCTATCAAGATGCCCGAACCATTATGCGTCGCGTTGCCAAAATGGAAGAATGGTTGGCCAATCCGGTGTTAATGTCAGCCGATGCGGATGCTGAGTATGCTGAAGTCATCGAAATCGATTTGAACGAAATTAAAGAACCGATCGTAGCTGCACCTAACGATCCAGATAATATCAAGTTACTGTCGGAAGTTGCTAACGATCCGGTGCAAGAAGTATTCATCGGTTCTTGCATGACCAATATCGGTCATTATCGCGCCACTGCCAAAGTGTTAGAAGGTGCTGGATCGGTAAAAACTCGCCTGTGGATTTGTCCCCCGACGCGGATGGACGAACACGAATTAAAAGAAGAAGGTGTTTACAGCGTTTTTGGCGCGGCGGGCGCAAGAACGGAAATGCCGGGATGCAGTTTGTGTATGGGCAATCAAGCGCGAGTAAACGACGGCACGACGGTATTTTCCACTTCGACTCGCAACTTCAACAACCGGATGGGCAAAGATGCGCGAGTCTATCTCGGTTCGGCGGAATTAGCCGCAGTTTGCGCCCTGTTGGGGCGGATTCCCACGGTTCAGGAATATCTAGATGTAGTGGCGAAGAAAATTAATCCGTTTGCTGGCGATTTGTATCGATATTTAAACTTCGATCGCATTGCTGGTTTTGAGGATGAAGGGCGCGTCATTCCCCTAGAAGAAATGCCCCGCATTGAGGATATTTTGGGTATGCCTGCGGCTGTGACCTAACCCCCCAACCCCTTTAAGGAGCGAGGGAAGGGGGAGAAAGGCGAAAGGCGATCGAACTGAAGCCATTCAAAGCCTCTCCCCCTGTGCTTTCAAGGGTATGTTTTTGAGATTTGGGGTGGTTCTGGAGCAGGGGATGCAGGGGGAGCAGGGGAAGAAAAGCCATTGTTTTCGTCGTCTACTAATCCCTCACAGAGCCAATTTTTGAAAACATACACCTATAAGCTCCCCCTGTGGGGGAGAGGTTTGGAGAGGGGTCTTGCCAATGCAGTGAAAAGTCAATCTTAGAAAAAGATGGATACTTATATGTTTTTAATATACTATGGGATTGTAAAGTTCTTCTAAATCAACTAAGGATTATGGGCAAAAAATCTCAACCAGAAGAGCCAGTAAGACTTTCAGCCATAGACGAAGATATTCTCACTTGTCTTGGAAGACGCGAACTCTATGGGCTAGAAATTCTTGACGAGCTAAATCTGGGCAGACCTAGCGAACTAGGTTTCGGTAGTTTGTATCCAGCTTTAAATAGGCTAGAGAAAAAGGGACTGATCGTTTGGCGTTGGGGTGACGAGCAGGAGGTAACAGGTGGCGCTAGACGAAAGTATTACAAAATGACAGGTCTGGGAGCAATAACGCTCAAAGAAGTTCGAGATTACCGTGTTTCACTAGCTGCTAGAGCAGCAGAAGGTTCCTCTATTTTAGAAGGAGCTTAATATGGCAAAAAAGAAGAATTCAGGACAGCTAGTGTGGTTGTTCCTAGCGTTGTGGGTACTGCATAAAGAAGCTGGGATCTTGCTCGATCTAATGATTTGTATAGCAGAACTAGTAAAAAAATTGTATTGGTTGATGCTGGTATTTGTAGGGCTAATGAGTATCTTTTCAATCTACCTAATGGGGCTCTGGCTAGGATTTTTCAGTGGCAAGGAATGGATAAGTATCTTGATAGTAATATTGGCAAGTGGACTGGTGGCTTTCGGATTGCTGTACCTAATGTATTGTCTCTTCTCGTGGCTCTTGCAACTTAACCAATGGCTGGGTATAGAAGTACCTGGACTACAGACGAGTAATAAACACATAAAAATTAAAAACTTATCGCCAGCAGCAAGTATAATCTACAGGCTTTTACCTGAAGATCGTTACGCTGACTTTCAAGAAAGGCTTCACCGATTGACAAAAGCTAAAAAACCTTTATGGTTTATCAGATTCAAGAGAATTCAGTATCTCTTAGAGTTGTTTTGGGCATTCGTTCAAATCAAAGTGGCAAATGTTTGGCTGTCCAGTAAGAACAAGATTGAGAAATAAAGGAGGAAGAATTTCCCAGCAAGAAAATGACAAACCACTGCACTCAAATAGCAAGCCAGCACTGATTCGCGGTCAGCACTGGCAAAGTTCGCAATTTAATTCCCTTCTACAGGAATCAATACCATGATACCAAATAATAATTTCCATCAGTCAGAAGAAAAGTCTGTACTGTCTGTTAACCTACGCCTCTCAGAAACTCTGCTAGCCCTTCTTCTCGGTGCGGGTATTTCCTTCGGCGCTGGGTTTGCAGTTGCTAATGCTAATACCCAAAAGCAGACTCAAACTCAAAGTATTAGCTGTCCAGTAACAAATCCCGCCTCTCAGCAAAAATCTGGAAAGACCTAACCCCCCTACCCTGCAAGGGAAGGGGGAAAATCAAGGGAAGGGGGAAAATCAAGGGAAGGGGGAAAATCAAGGGAAGGGGAAACTCTGGCTCCCCTCTCCTCGCAGGAGAGGGGCTGGGGGAGAGGTCAGCCACAACCTATTTTCATCTTTAACATAAATGAATAATTTCACACCTAAAAAAGAAGTAAATCAAAATATTGTTATCGGACAAAATGTTTCCCCAACCAAAATCCAACGTGCCAAAGAATTGCGCCATCAAATGACAGCGGAAGAGAAAATACTTTGGCAACACCTGCGAACTAATCGCTTGCAGGGTTTTCACTTTCGCCGCCAGCAAATTATTGATGGATTTATTGCCGATTTCTACTGTCATGCGGCTGGGTTGATAATCGAAGTTGATGGAGAAATTCACGAACAGCAAACTGAATACGATGCCGATCGCGATCGCATCTTATCAGCACGGGGATTACGCTTGCTGAGAATTAAAAATGAAGAAGTCAGACAAAATATTGAGAGTGTTTTGAAGCGCATTGCGATCGCTTGTGCTGAATAAACCTAACCTCCCTGCCCCCTTAAGAGCAAGGGAAGGGGGAAATTCCGGCTCCCCTCTCCTTGCAGGAGAGGGGCTGGGGGAGAGGTCAACCCAAGGACTGCGATCGCGCTACACTGATAAGATGACAGCAACAAACAGGCTAAAAATCAGATGGAAGTAGATAAATATCCATTTGTCAGAAAACTAATTGCTGACGCTGAAGGTAATATCCAGCAAGTCGTGATAGATTTTAATGATTATCAACACCTGTTGGAAGTTATTGAAGATGAAGCCCTAATTCTGGCTATGAAGGAAGTCCAAGGCGAAACACCGCGTAGCATCAGTGAAGCCTTAGCAGAACTTAAGAAAGAGTGAATACACAGTACCTACCTAGCTTTCTGAAAGATCTCAAAAATCTTAAAAGTACCCCATACTTTGAATCGATCGAGTCACTCGTATTTGAAGAAATACCAAATATTTTCAGCTTTGAGTAAATCGCCAATTTAACTAAGTTAAAAGGATACGAAAATGCTTATCGGATTCGGATAGGTGATTATCGAATTGGTCTGATGTTTGATGGTGAAACAGTTACATTTCAACGAGTGCTACACCGTAAAGATATTTATCGCTATTTTCCATAACTGATATTCTCAAATCGCGATCCCACTTAACTAATAAATGCCAGGTTTAATTTTTACTCGGATGCAACAAAGATAGCAGGCGATCGCTTATCGCTGTGGCAGGGCGGGTTTCTTCCAGCCAGATTCGCCTGTTGTCGCTCACTCGGTCAAGAGGTAGGAATAATTTGATAACCCGCAGCAGTTATAGCTTGCTTAATAGATTCTTCAGATGCGATCGCCTGCTGTGGATCTTTAGGTTCCACTCTAACTGTTTTTAACTCTTCATTTATTTGCACTTGGGCGTTAGGATCGACGATCGCGATCGCTTCTTCAATTGTCTCGATGCAGTCAGAACACTTAATATTAGAAATTTTCAGTTCGAGTGCCATTTTAAAGTTCTCAGTTGGTTGATAACAAGCTCTTCTTTATTTAGCCCGCAGTAGCGGGCTTTACCCCACGCTCGGATTAGACATTATTAAAATTAGGGTCTAATAATCCCGATACAGATTGCTAATATCGGCGCAACGATCGCGGTTAGGACTCCTATACCTGTAAGCGCTGTTCCGACCGAAGGAGTAATCGGATCGCCTCCTACAGGAACGGCATTATCGGGATGCTTTTCATTAGTAGATTTAGACTGACTCATATCTATTTTCCTTTTGTTGAGTTGCTTTCACTTATATTCTGCAAATTGCTGCCATCGCGCCTCTTCCTGGGGTACGATTTTAATTTTGAGATTTTCTAACTAAAGAAATATATCTGCAATTGCTACCTAAGTGCTGTTTTGCATAAAAAGCATTGCGATCGGGTGCAAAACAGTAATACTCGATCGATTTGCTTGAGATAGTTATTATCGATCCAGTCTCAAGCACATAAAATCTGGTTACACTTAAGCCCAACAGTTTATAATTGAAGATAAAAATTTATTTTAAAAAAGGCATAGGCACTGAATATCAAACATTTTATTGTTACATTCAAAGTATAAAAAACTAGTTGCAATTATCAAATATCGATCGCATAAATTTCTAAAATTCCAATCAAACTAATACCTTAGATAGAAAACAAGCATTTATTGAATCAATAGTATGAAGGTAGCAAACCACTTTTCTAGGAACAGAACGCATGACTACTAACCCTGAAACAACTACTAGCAATCCTCCGGTTGCTAGAGCTTATAATGGTACAGATCGCAACGCTTTCATATTTGGTTGGAACCCCCAAGCCGAACTTTGGAACGGACGCTTGGCCATGGTTGGTTTTTTGGCTTACTTGCTTTGGGATTTAGCTGGTTACAGCGTTCTTCGGGACGTGCTGCATTTTATCTCTTACTAAATCCTTAGTAGTTAGACCGATTTGACGACCTAGATCCTAAAAAAATAGACGATCCAATTAAAATTGACGGATCGATCGTTAAGGACTAGGAAAGCTCCCCTAATACTGTCGATTAAAATAAATTCTCCCTCTTCTAAAAGGAAAGGGAGAATTTAAAGTTTCTAACTTCTGAACTTCTGTATTCTTAGTTACTGCGGATCGCGTCCTTTAACTTCTGCTGGCGGACAAGTTGCTTCTACTGCTGTAAAAGATTCTAAAATTTGGTAAGCGTGCTTTGCCCCTGAAGGTACGATCCAAGAACTACCGGGTTCTAGTAATATTGTTTGCCCTTCGAGATGCAACTGAGCGCGTCCTTGAATTACATAGCCAGCAGTTTCATAATCTCGACTAGTTGCGGGTTTCATTTCTCCAGGTCGTTCGTTTTCCCACAGGCGCAAAGAAAGCTTGACCCCCGATGCTAAATACTTTTGCCCCATTTCACCTTTAGGAGAAAACTCGGCATCAACTTTAGTAACACTTTTGTCTACCATCTTAGTTTACCTCTGCTGTTGAAATTACCAAACAAAGGTAATAAGTAAGAAGCCTTCCAGTTCTTCTCTCACTTATTACCCTTCGGCGTTGCTCAGGGCAAGCTTATTACTTAAATTAAACTCTTGCCATTGCCATTTGCTGGCACGATTCGGCACAACGACGGCAGATATCGGCGCAAGCTTGCATTTGCAGATCGTCGCCGAACTTTTGACAATCTCGATCGCAGCGATCGCATATTTCCGCACAAATACCGCAAATTCGCTCGTGGAAACTGGAACTCCGCAGCATGAAATTAGCACTGGTTTGACAAATTTCTGCACAATCAAGCATTAATTGGAGGTGAGCAGCTTCTACGTGGTGTCCTCCTTGTTGCAAGCAGTAAGTAGTGGCAGTATTGAGGCAAAGACTGTAACAATCCCAGCAGTTTTGAATGCACTGCTGCATTTCTTGGCTCAGTTGATGTATTGATGAGTGATGGCTCATGACTGCTCCTTTTATTTTTAATGATAAATTTGACTTGAAAAGAGTCTTTTTCCAGCTTAGAAAATGCTTTGTCTGGCTTTCTCTACTTGCGGTGAGAATTACGATCGATATCTCAAGCAAAATCTAGACCGATCGCTGGTAAATTTTATATCTTTAGACTGATTAATCTACGTTTTCTCATTCTTCATCCCCGATCTTAAAAAGCTTACGACTTATGGTAGAGGAACATTATTTTTGGGCTAGTTAGTCTGGATTTCGGATTGAGAATGTACTAATGGAGTATGTGATGAAAAAGTTGATTGCCTGGACGATCGCCCCCTTCAATTTTCTGATCGAGCAGTTTCCCGCCAAACAGTTTTTGGCAGCCTTGTTAGTAGGATTTTTCCTGCTCAATACCAATGTCAGTCTGGGAAACGATCGCTCCAACTCTAGCGATCGCTATTTCGATCGACCTGAAACTAATGCCCAGTGGAAGCAAGAAGGCCGCGCCACGGAAAATGCTCCTGGCGAACGAGTGAAAAACATTGCCGGAGAATCAGCCCAAGCCGTGAAAGATATGGGTGAGATGTATAAAGACACGGCTAAAAGAACCGTTGATGCCTTCAAGAACGATACTGGTAACTCCGACAACTATTCTCGCTAAAGGCTAGATAGTAGAAGTTATAGCAAATCGCCTTCTCCTACTCTCCCCATCGGCGACCTCACCCCGACCCCTGTTTGTTCGCGCAGCTTGCACCAAGCAGGGGGGTGGGAGAGGGCTGAAAGGATGGTATGAGAACTGGATTTGGTATTAAAGAGAAAGGAAAAAGATCGTGGGGTAATTCTTGTGGGATAGCCATCTTGGCTATCCCACAAGCGGGCAGGATGCCTGCCCCACTTTTAGGGGGCAGAACGTTTAGAACGATCGATCGCTGCCAAGATTTTAGCGAGCAGTAAATCTGATTCGATCGGTTTTGCTAGGTGTTCTTGAAAGCCAACCGCTAGGGCCCGGTGACGATCGATTTCTTGGGCGTAGGCAGTTAAAGCGATCGCGGGCACGCTGGCAATTTCAGCGGGCAAAGACCGAATGGCTGCTAGCAAGCTGTAACCATCCATCTCTGGCATCCCAATATCGCTGAGAAGAAGATCTGGAGGGGATTGCTGGGCGATCTTTAAGCCTTCTGAAGCCGAGGCAGCGGCAGTGACAATAGCGCCGTTTTCTTGCAGGAACAACGTTAAGAACTGGAGATTATCGGTATCGTCATCCACCACTAACACTCGAATGCCCGCTAAAGGTAACGAGTCGGATAACTCGGTCGCAGGTATTTCTAGTTTTGGTTGAGGAACGATGGTCTCTGGCAGCAGCGGGAACTGCACGAAGAAAGTTGCACCATGCCCTTCACCGGGACTCTCTACCCAAATCGTCCCGCCGTGCATTTCGACAATTTGACGGGCAATAGACATTCCTAACCCCAATCCGCCAAAGTGACGGGTGCTAGAGCTATCTTCTTGACGGAAATAGTCGAACACGTAAGGCAAAAACTCCGCGCTGATGCCTTTCCCCGTATCTGCAACTCTTATCTGGGCAAAAGCTTTGACAGTAGAGATTGCAGATACCTCTCCTGTTTCTCTCCCTCTCTCCCCATCTCCCCATCTCCCCATCTCCCCATCTCCCCCTCTCTCCACCACCCTTTCCAGTCGCACCTCGATTCGTCCCCCTTTGGGAGTAAACTTGACGGCGTTCGAGAACAGATTCCACATTACTTGTTGCAATCGCCCTGCATCTCCCAAGATGCGGCCGACGTTGGCATCGAGTTGCAGGTAAAGTTGAAGTCCTTTAGCCTCTGCTCCTAAGCGAACGGTTTCTAAAGCAGTGGAAATAACCGGGAGTAAACTCAGAGGAATTGACTTGAGCGTTAGTTTGCCTCGCATGACGCGAGAAATATCGAGCAAATCTTCAATTAATTGAGATTGCTGTTTGGCGTTGCGTTCGATCGCGGCTAAGCCTTCGGTGAGGCGAGATTCGTTAAACTTGCCTCTTTGCAAGATTTGCACCCAACCCAAAATCGGATTCAGGGGCGTGCGCAACTCGTGGGATACCACTGCCAGAAATTCATCCTTCAAGCGGTTGGCCCGTTCGGCTTCTGTCCTGGCTTCTCGTTCTTGTGCCAGCAGGCGATCGCGTTGCCTTTCCAATTCTATTCGATCGTGAATATCGGTCGCCGTGCCAAACCATTTGACGATTCGATCGCGATCGTCTTTTAACGGCATAGCTTGATGCAAGTGCCAGCGATAGATGCCATCTGCCCGCCGCATCCGACCTTCGGCTTGATAGTGGCTCCCTGCGGTCTGGGCCGCCAGCCAGCGATCGTTCATGGCTAGTGCGTCGTCGGGGTGAACGATGCTTGCCCAGCCATCGAGGTGAATTTGGGCTAGGGTTACGCCCGTGTAGTCGATCCAGCGTTGATTTACGTCTAGTAATACCCCCGATCGATCGGCCGTCCACACCAATTGGGGAATTGACTCTACCAGGTAGCGACAGCGTTCTTCGCTATCTCTTAAGGCTAGTTCGGCTTGTTGACGATCGCTAACGTCTATCAGGACACCGAGCATCCGCACGCACCGACCCCTGGTGTCGTAGAAAACTTGTCCTCGCCCCTCAACCCAATGGACGCTACCGTCGGGCCAGATTACCCGGTACTGCTGGCAATATTCTGTCTGTTGCGCCATAGCTTGTTGAATAGCAGCCTCGACGGTCTGTAAATCATCTGGATGAACGCACTCAGCCCAAATTTGATAGGTGGGTTCGATCGTACCTGGTCTGAAACCGAGCAAGGTGTAATGGTCCTCCGACCAGACTACTGCCCCCGTAGGCACGTTCCAGTCGAAGATTCCCATCCTGCCTGCTATCAACGCCAGTTGGAGCCTAGTTTCGCTCTCTTGGAGCGCCATTTCGGTCTGCTTGCGATCGCTAATATCTGTGTGTGTCCCCAACAGCCGTAGCGGTTCTACATCGTCGTCCCATTCCACAATGCTGCCGATCGATAAAATCCATTTCCAATTGCCCAATTTTGTGCGCTGCCGGAATTCCACTTCGTAGCGATTGCTCCTACCAGCAATGTAATCTTCGTAGGCTCGGCTGACTCGCTCTCGATCGTCGGGATGGGTGCGTTCTTGCCACTTGGCATTGTTTTCCTCAAACTCCAGCGGGTCGTAGCCCAACATCAGAGCGTATTGCGGCGAGACGATCGCCTCTCCGGTTTGGATATTTAAGTCGTACAACCCCTGGTTGGCAGCGGTTAGAGCCAACCGCAACCGTTCTTCATTTTCCCGCAAGGCGATTTCGGTTTGTTGGCGAGCGGTGATATCTCGCGAGAGCGACAATACCTTTTCTACCCGTCCCGTACCGTCGAAAATGGGACTGACAATTACTTCCCACCATTTCGGCGTGCCTTTGGCCGTCGGACAATATCCCTGAAATACAGCCATTTCACCAGCTTTAGCACTGGCGAGTGCGGCTTCTGCTCGATATCGGTCTTTCCCTTGCCAGAAGCCGAGCCATTCAGCGTTATGGTAGCAAGCGAAATCGTCGATCTCCATCAGGCACATCCCACCTGCATTCATGTACGTCAACTGCCCGTCTAGATCTAGAACTTTGATGCAGTCGGGACTGCTATCTAACATTCGATTTTTGAATTCTTCGCTCTGGCGCAGGCTCTCTTCGGCTTGTTTGCGATCGTCGATATCGGTAGTCGAGCCGAACCAGGCGATAATCCGACCAGTGCGATCGCGTCTCGGTGTAGCTTGAGTCAGAAACCAGCGGTACTCGCCATCGTGCCGCCGATTCCGCACTTCAATTTTGTATTCCCTGCCCTCTTCTAAGGCCCGATGCCACTGAGTCAGGCAGCGATCGAGATCGTCGGGATGCAGCACTTGCGGCCAGTCGCGGGCGTTCTGCTCTGGAGTAATGCCCGTATAGGCATACCAGCCGTCGCTCGCCCAGTTAATCGTCCCGTCGGGAGCCGCCGTCCAGACGATCGAGGGGACGTTAGCAACTATATTTTGCAGGCGTTGCTCGGTTTCTCCCAAAATGGCTGCGGCTTGCTGGCGCTCTGTAATATCTTCGGCAATCCCTACCACTTGTTTGCAGTTGCCGAATTCATCTTTGACAGCAAAACCGCGATCGTGAATCCATCTCATCGAGCCGTCGGGACGAACGATCCGGTATTCGGCATCAAAGTTACCCGCTTGAATTTGCTGAAAAAAAGCAGCTTGCAAGCGCGGGCGATCTTCGGGATGGATGCTTTCATACCAACTTTGGTAATCGGTATAAGCTCGCTCGCGCGAGCGACCCCAGATCCGCTCGTAAGCAGGGCTGAGATAATAAATCTGCCGCTCCCAAGGATTTGAAATCCAAAAGACATCTTCGATCGTTTCGGCAATTTGGCGGAACCTAGCTTCGCTCTCTCGCAAAGCGGCTTCAGTTAGTTGGCAATCGGGAGCGCTTGGGGGCAAGCTGTTTGGCTCGGCGAGCTTTGAAATCGTCGTCACCACTGCATAAGGGGCGGATTCGCTAGCTCGAAACAAGGGTTGCGCGTCTAGCTTCAGCCAAATCAACTCCCGGTCTGGGCGATAAAAGCCCATGCTAACCTGAATACAAGGTTGCCCGGTTTGGCAAGCAATAATAGCCGGATAATCGGCTGGTAAAAAAGCCGAACCATCTGCATAAATCGTTTGCCAGGTCAAATCGAACGGGGTTTTACCGATGAGTTCCTCAGCGGTGTAGCCCAAGATCTCTGCGGTTGCCGGATTGCACGCGGCGATCGTCCCATCGGCTAATTGCAGGATGACAGCAGCGATCGGTTCTGAAGTTGACAGCAGCGTCGAGCGATCGCTTGGAATATTGTTTGCCATCTGAGGTCGGTCGTTGCTCTGGTTCCGCATTCGGAGAGTATATCTAAATCGCCGCCACCTTACATTAAAGCGATCGAATTATTCTCTATCAAAAAGCATAAGCCAGTGCGATCGCATCTACCTTTTGATTGAAAAAATGCGGCTCTCTGCCTGCTAGCTTTATTGTGGTTAAATTTCCGTTTGTTGCGGATCGTCTACTGGTGGATGCCAACCTGCCGCTACCCATAAATTTCGAGCTTCTTGAATCGATCTCTCGCCCCGATAGCGTTCGTCATTTAGATCTAAGCGATCGCAAGTAGCTCGACCAACGGCTGTTACACCTAAAATCTTTGTCGCGTTTGTCGTCCAGATAAAATGCTCCGACCAGAGTTGTTGACGCGGATTGAATAAAGGCAACGTTGATGATGTTTCTAGATCGCGTCCAACAATAAAATTATACCGACGCTGGTTGCAGCGGCTACAAGCAAGAGCTAAGTTGTTAGCGTCATCAGCACCGCCCAGCGAACGGGGCTGAATGTGGTCGATAGTAAAACGAGAGGTGCTGATTTTTTCAGGAGAATGACAATACTCGCACAGGTAGTTTGCCCGGTTTCGGACATATTGCCTAGTAATTTCGTTAATTGTCATTGCTGGGCAATTAGGAGAGAGTTGAGATAAGTAAAAAGGCGATCGAGTTCTTGAATGCTATTTAGCTCTGCTTTTTCATCTGAATTTAAGGAACCAGTTTTATTGTTTTCCAGCAGTTCTTCAAGACGAGTTTGAAGCTCATCGGTAAATTTAAACAACCTGAAGTTATCAACTCGTTCTACTTTTATACCTGTTTCCAATACAGATGGGGGACTAATAATTACTTGAATCATAAATTTACTATTACTGCTCTGAATAAAGGGGGGTGTTTCTTGGCGAGAAATGCTATATCAAAGAGTCGATCGACCAGAAGTGATTTGCAGTCGAATCGAGCATTCTTTACAACAAGCGATTCGCAGAAGATTTTTGGCATTCAGAACAATATCTTTGGTACAGATCGAGAAAAAATAAATGACTTCAAAAAGATTTATTGAACGGGTGCAGTTGGATGAGGAAGATAAGCCACCCCCTCTTCTTCAACACTCATCACTCCATCTATCTGTTCCAAAGCGGATATCTGTTTGGGAGTAGATGTTCCCACAATTACTCCCGTCATCGGCAACACTCGCTCTACCTTAAGTCCCTTAGCGGCTAGCCGATCGGCAACCCGATCGATGTTTTCCAGTTGGTCGTCGGTCACGGTAACGATGAGTGATTTTATCCCATTTAACATAGCACTCAATCCGCTTACAAATCAGCTTACTGATTCGATTACAAATCAGTAAACTGATTCTAGCACTTCAGTTAACCAGAACAACGCTTAGGACTTGAAGCTACGTCTCTAAAGGGATATCGATCGCATTGCTACCGAGAATTTTTAGTGGTTGGGGTGCTAGGTCTTACTGTGGGGCTTGGGCGAAGTTCTGCTACATCGTTCAGGGTAGACTGGAGCGCTTGCGGATCGGCCGTAGCTTCATCCTTAAAGACGATGATAAACTTGCCAGTAGTTGGGATGTCGATCTCCCCTCCAACCAGATCGATTGCTGGTTCTCAAGGTTGTTGGAGTTCATTCTCGTTGCCATCGTTCCTGACTCTAGTTCTTCTTAGCAACTACCTTAATTTCCCACCTCGAAATTATCCATGACAGCAGCCAAGGGAAATGTCGTTGCATTAAAACCGCTAATTTGCCGTAAAGAGTAAGGACTTGTTCTGTTTGTCTTCGATCGATCGCTTTAACAATCTCTTTAGCGGTTTGTTCGGGAGTTTTTAACAGTTTGGGAGACGCTGGATCTGACCAATCTGGCTGGAAAACACCTCGATTATCTACCCGTCGGATCTCAGTGGCGACGTAGCCGGGACATACATGAGTCACAGAAACTCCATATGGGGCTAATTCTTTTGATAAAGACAGACATAAAGCTCTAAGGGCAAATTTACTGGTACTGTAAGGAGAATCGCCAGGAAAAGCCAGATAACTTTTGACACTGCTGATAATTACTAACCGACCTTTAGTTGTTTTCAAGTCAGCTAAAGTGGCGTAAATAGTGCGGAGTACGCCAAATACATTAGTTTCCCATTGACGGCGATAATCGGATAAACTTAGTTCTTCTAAATTGCCTTTCAAAGACCAACCAGCATTGGCGATCGCGATATCGATATTGCCAAACTTAGTACGAGCAAATTCTACAGCTTTTTCTACCTCTCCATTTTGAGTGACATCGCAGGTAAGACAAAGCACTCTTTTCCCCGTAGGATCGATCGTATCGGCGATCGCCTTTAACTGCTCTATGCGCCGCGCTAATAAAACTAGATTAGCTCCTTCAGAGGCAAATTCCCTAGCTAAAGCTGCACCGATCCCAGCAGATGCTCCTGTAATTAAGACTACTCGACTGTCAAATTTGCTCATTTATTGCCGATCGTTAATTTGCTGCCATACTCGATCGTTGACTTGACGATGGTAATTCATTAGATCCTACCGAGGAACGCAGCAATTCACATCAGACTCGAAACGCATAGGATGTCAAACAGCGATCGCCGTGAAATTAACTCTGTAAATATGATAGATAGCGGTTCTCGATTTGATGCTGACATCCTCGCACCCCCTTAAAAAGGGGCGAGAGGGGACGCAGCCGTCCCTCAATGGGGGGTTTGGGGGGCAGACTCCCCAAGTCTTTTGACCCACCCATCGACTCATTTCACCAGAGCGATCGCCTTGCTGACAGCTTGACAAGCTCGATCTGGAGTTAGAATTAGGCTGCTAGTTTAGAGCAAAGTTACATAAATCCCCGCTTAAATGCCCGATCGCTTATTACTAGTTTTGAAAGGATCTCATCTCACCATTCAACAAGTGAGTGGCGATGCGATGGAAATTATCGGCAAACGCCCGCAGTTATTATTAAAAAAGAAGCTCAAAGACATCCTCGGCAAAAAACAAAGCAAACTAGTCAAGCAATATCTTCACAAACATCAAGAGGCAAATCATCCGCTCGAACTAGCAGTCAAATATCGAAAGCAAACCAAGTTCGTTTGGGGAACGCTGCACCGTCTGGGCAAATTACTCATTCTCGAATTAGTAGTACCGCAACAAGCTGAAGTAGCACTGCGCCAGCAGGTACAACGAGAACGATTGTTAGCCGAAACCGCCCAACGAATTCGGAAGTCTCTGGATTTGCGAGAAATTTTGCAGACAACCGTAAAAGAAGTTCGATCGTTACTTCAGGCCGATCGAGTTTTGGTTTATCGAGTTTGGGCTAATGGTACGGGAAGCGCGATCGCTGAAGCTACTTCTCCCGGCTGGATTAAAGTTCTAGATTTCGTTTTTCCCGAAGAAGTTTTTCCCGAAGAAGCCCGCCATAACTACCTCCAAGGGCGAATTTACACCCTCGCAGACCGAGATCGGGGCGAAGTCGTCCCCTGTTTAGTCGATTTTTTGGCCCAGATTCAAGTTCGCGCTAAGTTAGTAATTCCGATCGTCCAAAAAGATAATCTTTGGGGACTGCTGATCGCTCACCAATGCGGCCAGCCGAGAACCTGGCAAGACTGGGAAGTTAATTTATTACAGCAACTAGCTACCCAATTAGCCATAGCCATCCAACAATCGGAACTTTACCAGCAACTCCAAGAAGAACTCACAGAACGCCAGCGAATTGAAAACGCCCTCCGGCAAAGCGAAGCTCTATTCCGTTCCTTGAGCGAATCTTCACCGATTGGCATTTTTAGAACCGATGCTACCGGAGCGTGGATCTATGTTAATCCGCGCTGTCAGGCAATCGGGGACTTTACTTGGGAAGCCGCTTTAGGAGATGGTTGGCAGCGATTTATTCACTCTGAAGATCGAGCCGAATTCAGCCAGCAATGGCAAGCAGCAACCGCAGACAACCAAGAATTTTCTAGCGAAATCAGGTTTGTTAAGCCAGATGGCACCGTGCGCTTTTGCCGCCTGAGAACTGCACCCGTCTCTGCTGCCAGGGAAGAGATCGCCGGACACGTCGGTACGGTAGAAGATATCACCGAAAGTCGGGCGATCGCCCAGATGAAAAACGAATTTATCTCGATCGTCAGCCACGAATTGCGCACTCCCCTCACTGCCATTCGCGGTTCCTTGGGTTTAGTGGCTAATGGAGTCTACGATCGAAAACCCCAGCGGGGCCAGCGGATGTTGCAAATTGCGGCCACTCAAACCGATCGACTAGTTCGCCTCGTCAATGATATTCTCGATCTAGGACGACTCGAATCCGGTCGAGTTGCCCTGGTGAAGCAACCCTGCGATGCCGCTACCCTGATGCTGCAATCGGGAGATACCATGCGGGGCAACGCCGAACAGCATGGCATTACTCTATCGGTCGTGCCGTTAAAAATTGAGGTTTGGGCCGCCCCCGACTCGATCGTCCAAGTTTTAACCAACCTGATCGGTAACGCCATCAAGTTCTCTCAACCGTGCAGCACCGTTTTGGTAACTGCCGAAGCGATACGTGCTAGCGCACAGGCTAGCGCCAACGCGGGAGAACCGACACCCTACGTCCTCTTCCAAGTTAAAGACCAAGGGCGAGGAATTCCTGCTGACAAGCTAGAGAGCGTCTTCGGGCAATTTCAACAGGTAGATGCTTCAGACTCTCGCAAAAAAGGAGGTACGGGGTTGGGGTTGACCATATGCCGCAGTATCATCCAGCAACACGGCGGACGCATCTGGGCAGAAAGTATTTTGGGGGCAGGTAGTACGTTTTATTTCACCTTACCTGTACCACCAGATTCATCGCTTTGTAAATGTGGAACGGCTGAAGATGGCAACCAAACGAGTGCTGGTAATTGATGATGAAGATGTCGTGCAAGAAGTGCTACAAGGCTGTTTGGAAGATGTCGGCGGTTGGGAAACTTTGCTTGCTAGTTCTGGTAGTGAAGGATTAGAAATTGCGATCGCCAAACAACCCGATGCGATTTTGCTAGACGTTTCGATGCCAGATATGGATGGAGTGGAAACCTTTCAGCAGCTTCAAAATCACTCTGCCACTAAAGATATTCCCGTAATTTTATTGACCGCCAAGATCCAGCCAGCCGATCGAGCGCGGTTTTCTCAGTTAGGCATTGCCGGAGTGATCGCCAAACCCTTCGATCCAATGACTCTGGCCGATCGAATCGCTACCAGCCTGGGCTGGGATATGAATGATGAATTATGAAGTTTTCTCGTCCCATACATCTGGCGATCGATATCGTTAAACCTCAGCTTTCAGGTTTTAATGTTAATGTAAAGATATGTCAACAAGTCCAACCTGAAAGGGACGAAGCTTGTCCCTAACAGTAGATCGTCGCCATGGAAAATCGCATTCTTTACGTTCGCCTTCCTTGCAATCCGATATTTCCGATCGGGGTGGTTTACCTGGCAGATTATATCCACAAACTTTTCCCCCAAATCGAGCAGCAGATTTTCGATCTGGGAACAGTACCGCCATTGGATTATGCTAGGGCCTTAGATGCCCGCGTAGACAAATTTCAACCGACTCTACTAGTCTTTTCTTGGCGAGATATCCAGATTTATGCACCAGTAGGCGGCAGAGGCGGCAACCCACTCCAACACGCTTTTGAATTCTACTACGCTCCTAACCCCCTCATCAGATTGCGAGGAGCATTAGGCGGACTGCGAATTAGTGCAGCTTACTATACCGAACTCTGGCGCAACCTGGGTTTAATTAAACGCGGGTTAAATCGAGCCAAAAGATATCAACAGCAGGCTCGTGCCATCGTTGGGGGCGGTGCGGTGAGCGTGTTTTACGAGCAATTGGGCAAAAGCTTACCTTCAGGGACGATCGTTTCTGTAGGAGAAGGGGAAACATTACTCCAAAAGGTTTTGCAAGGGCAGGATTTGAGCGACGAACGCTGTTATGTCGTCGGGGAAAGTACGCCGCGCGATCGCATGATTCACGAACGCCCTACCCCGATGGAAAAAACTGCTTGCAACTACGACTATATCGAGACAATTTGGCCGGAATTGCCTTACTACCTGCAAGATCCAGATTTCTACATCGGCGTGCAAACCAAGCGGGGCTGTCCTCACAACTGCTGCTATTGCATTTACACGGTAATCGAGGGCAAACAAGTACGCATCAATCCCGCCGATGAAGTGGTAGCAGAGATGCGGCAACTATACGATCGCGGCATTCGCAATTTTTGGTTTACTGATGCCCAGTTTATTCCCGCCCGCAAGTTTATCGACGATGCCGAGGAGTTGCTAGAGAAAATTCTCGCCGCTGGCATGGACGACATTCATTGGGCGGCATATATTCGAGCAGACAACCTGACACCTCGATTGTGCGATCTGATGGTGAAAACCGGGATGAACTATTTTGAAATTGGCATCACCAGCGGTTCGCAAGAATTGGTGCGAAAAATGCGCATGGGTTACAACCTGCGGACGGTATTAGAAAATTGCCGCGATTTAAAAGCTGCGGGCTTTAACGATTTGGTTTCGGTTAATTACTCATTTAACGTCATCGACGAACGCCCAGAAACCATCAGACAGACTGTTGCCTATCACCGCGAATTAGAAAATATTTTTGGTGCTGATAAAGTCGAACCAGCCATCTTTTTCATCGGGCTGCAACCGCACACGCACTTAGAAGAATATGCTTTCGAGCAAAATATTCTCAAACCCGGATACGATCCGATGAGCCTAATGCCCTGGACGGCGAAAAAACTGCTGTGGAATCCAGAACCTCTAGGTTCCTTCTTTGGGGAAGTATGCTTGCAAGCTTGGAAGCAAAATCCTAACGACTTCGGCAGAGAAGTAATGAAGATTTTAGAGGCTCGTTTGGGACGTGCGGAAATAGAAGAAGCTTTAGCAGCACCAATTGCCTCTAATAACAAACAAGAGGTTTTAGTCAACCGTTAAACATCTTCATCTGTGTTTATCTGTGTTCATCTGTGGTCAATAAAGCGTTTTATATCAAATTCGGTCGATCGACCATAATTGAAACCCAACATTCTTGGGGTGTTGGGTTTCACTCCGTTCAACCCAACCTACAACTGATGCGGTAAATAGTACCAACTTTCTAGCTCGCCGAGTTACTAATCGCTGTAGATGTTACTTGTTGGATTTCAAATAAAATTTAAGGCTGCACTCTTTGGCGACGGCAATAGATCGACAATAGAGTAAATAGCCCAACGCCAACAATGTATTTAAATATTTCTGGAACTAGAGGACTAGGTGAAAAAAATCCTTCGATCGCTCCAGCAATAATCAACATCGGGACGATGCCGAATACTAATTTAACCGCGCGATCGCCGTAGAATTTTAAAGCATCAGCGCGGCGATATTTGCCAGGAAACAAAATCGCTCTAGCAAGGAGGAAACCCGCACCGCCAGCAAAAAAGATGGCAGGTAATTCTAGGGAACCGTGGGGAAAGACGAACGCCCAAAAAGGATAAGCCAAATTATTTTGTCCTACCAACGTGGCTATAGCACCGATATGGAGTCCGTTGTAGACCATCATAAAAGCCGTAATCGCCCCAGCAGTAATGCCACCAGCCACAGCGGCAAAAGACACTTGTAAGTTATTAGTCATAATGGCAGTGGATGCTAAAGGCTCGATCCCAACGATCGAACCCATCCATAACTCATGGCGATCGCGCACTTGAGAAATTAGCCGTTCTGGGACTAAAAGGGATAAAAATACCGGATCTTGCCAGGTATACCACCAAGCCACCAAACATCCCAGCAAAAACAAAGCCGTGGCGGCAGCAGTATATCTCCAAGTCTGTTGCACTACGGCCGGAAAACCCCAGCGGTAGAACTCTAACAAGGCTTGCCATTCTTGGCGGCGAGAACCCTGATAAATTTGGTTATAGCTGCGAGATGTCAGAATTTGCAGGTTTTGTACCAAAGTATTGCTGACTTGGTTGGTGCGGGCGCGGGCGAGATCGGCAGAAACCGATCGATACAAGCTCGCTAATTCCTTGATTTCTAATGCTGTTAAAGACTTTAACCCCTTAGTTTCCACTCGATCGAGCAGGGTATCGAGACGCTTCCAGTTGGGTTCCCGCCGTGCGATCCAACGCCGAACGTTCATACAAATTCGCCACAGATTTATCTTTAAAAGTAATCTAAAATAACATCGATCGCTCTCAATTCCCCAGATAGTTCGATCTATGTCTGGCCATCTCAGTTCCGGCAATTCCTGGCGACCGCTTAGTGCTGGCAATGCTGTCACCGCTGGCGTTAAGCTTTATCGATCGCATTTGAAGTTATATCTCGGTCTTGCCCTCAGAGCTACTTTGTGGTCGTTGCTGCCTTTGCTGGCGATCGCTCCCTTGCTGCTACTGATTATTAACGACCGATTTGACTTATCTGACTTATGGTTAATCGTACCGCTGTGGTCGATCTTCCTGCTTTATTGTCACGGTAGATCTTTAATTAATTCGGCAACGATCTCGCGTTTGGGATTTCGAGAATCGATCGATCGACCGAAAAGCATCAAAACTGCTAGGGCGGAAGTAAAAAAGCGCTTTTGGAGTCTTTTGTTTTCCTCAATTTTAGGATTTTTAATTATTTTTTCTGGTTTATATTAGTTTATCTATTATTATCGCTGGTATTTGCTATTATTTTATTAGTTTCTAGAGTAGGTTCGACCGTTTTAGAGCAGAATCCTTTAGTCATAATAATTGTCTGGTTAGTTTTGATTTCTACCATGACTTGGATTTCTTCTAAGTTAATAATATCTGAAGTTTTATTAGCGATCGAGCCAAACTTATCGGCTACCAGATCTATTAGTAGAAGTTGGCAGTTAACTAACCGCTCTGTTTTTCGCATTCAAACAATCCAAATTGTAACTTTTTTGATTAACTTGCCTATATTTATCGTCGCTCAATTGCTTTATGTGGAATTTCAAAATTTATTTATTGTCGAGATGCTGTCCAAAATAATATTGAATCCCGTTCCAGCTTACATTTTTTGGATATTATTATTTTCTATAGTTGTTTTTTATATATTAATGCTAGCAATAAATTTGTTAGCATTACCATTGTGGCAAAGTGTAAAAGCCATTATTTACTACGATCTTCGCATTCGCAATGAAGTCTTGGGATTGCATTTGCGCGAACTTAGTTCCGAAGAAAATTGGTAAGTAAAAATTATTATTCAGCCTCAATAATCGGTGCGGCTTTCATCATTTACGATTCATAATTTAAAATATGCACTTATTAAATAAGATCGCTCTTCAAACTCCAGAAAGTGTAGAGTTAGAATTTACGCTTGCTGGAATTGGCAATCGCACTTTAGCTTTACTAATCGATTATATCGTCTTGTCTTTAACCATATTATTGACCGGATTTATTTGGATTATTTTCTCCACTCAAATAGCGAATATACTAGAATCAACAACGGGCAGTAGTGACGACCTAAAGCTTTGGTTTAGAGCGATTTTTTTATTGCTCAACTATGTTATTTATACTGGCTATTTCGTCTTATTTGAGACGTTGTGGCAAGGACAAACTCCAGAAAAACGCTATACCAAAATTCGAGTAATTAGAGATGACGGGCGGCGAGTTGGGATTCAACAAGCAGCCTTGCGATCGCTTCTGAGGCCGATCGATGACATCATCTTCATTGGAGTATTTTTCATCATCTTTGGTGCGAAGGAAAAACGATTGGGAGATTGGGCAGCCGGAACCATTGTCATTCAGGAAGAATACCTAGTAGCGACAGCCAGCTTTGCGATTTCCGCACCGGCCAGAGAACTAGCAACTCAGTTGCCGCAAATGGTAAATATCTCACAATTGCTACCCGATGACTTTGCTGCCATTCGGGAATATTTACAGCGGCGAACGGCGCTGTCACCCCAAGCTAGAACCGACTTGAGCTTGCAAATGGCTCGTCCAGTCAGAAAAATCGTCGCCCTAGAACAAATTCCAGCAGGTTTGAGGCCAGAGGTATTTTTAGAGGCCGTTTATTTGGCTTACCAACAGCAAGGGGAATAGGCTAGTAGTCTGTCAGCTTCAAATTGACAGGTTGTTTCTCCCCTCTCCCAAGCTTGGGAGAGGGGTTGGGGGTGAGAGCTAGCCATCACTTCTACCTTGACGAAGCACTAGGGTGCAGACACATCTCGTCATGGGACAGCCCAGAGGGCTATCCCACAAGAATTATCTAATTATTTTTATATCTAAAGATTTAGCTGTAAGGCATCTAAGAGTTTGTCGCCCCCATAGCGGACGACATCGGTGCAAGGCAATCCAGTTTCGGCTGCGGTTCGATCGATCGCTTGCTGGGCTGCTGTGGGGTTAAGATGACCAGTATTGAGAGCGATCGCAGCTACTTTGGTACTGGGAAACGCCCCACCTGCACGCGCTACTGCTTCGTACAACTGAATTACTTCTGGGAGCAGGGGAATTTTGACATCAGGGCAATTGCGAACGAGATCTTGTCCGGCGCGATGTACCAATATCAAGTGAGTCGGTTGAGAGCCGCGCATCAGCGGTAAGGTGGCGGTCGAACCAGGATGCAGGAGCGAACCTTGTCCTTCGACATATAAGATATCGTAGTCGTAGCCGAAGCGCATGACTATTTGTTCGATCGCTCCAGCCGCAAAGTCTACCCGCACGGCATCGAGGGCTACTCCGTCGCCAGCGATCATCAAGCCTGCTTGTCCGGTGGCCAGAAATTTAGAGCGCCAACCCCGCTGTTTCGAGGCCCGCTGTAATTCTAAATTAGCCGACATTTTGCCGATCGCCATATCTGTACCCACCGTTAAAATGCGGTAACAAGGAAGCGATCTGGCCTTACCGCTGCCAACTTGCAATCCAGGTGGTTCTTGACGGACATCCCAAATCCATCGATCTGGTCCTAGCGATACTTGCAGATCTGGGTGGGAAGCCAGGGGGGTGTGGAGGCCATTTACCACTGACAACCCAGCAACTACGGCTTGCTTCACCTCTTGCCACCAACTATCTGGCATCGCTCCACCAGAGGGAGCGATCCCAATCGCCAGCACGTCGGGATTGTAAGATAGGGCCTCAGCTACCGAGGCTACGATTGGCACATCCCGCTTAATTCCGGTCAATTGCTCTAGAGATTCTCCCGCCGATTGATAATCGATAACTGCCACGATCGAGGCTTCGCTATAGCGTAACAATGTCAGCCCAGTTTTCCCTTGAACTCCCTTGAGTCCTTCATGTTGGAGGATGGCTACTCGATGTTCGGCTTTGAGCATAAATAAATGTAAGCTGTGGTGGTGCGTTACGCTGCGTAACACATCCTACTGAATTGACTGGGGTGTCAAGCTGAATTTGTTGTATTAAAGTAGGGTGCGTTAGACGGCAATAACCTTTACTCTGACCTAGATTTAACAATCCGTCGTAACGCACCATTTTAGCCTTTGATGTAATTACCCATCGGGAAGATTTTCATCATCGAGCGAAGTGCGGACGAAGATTAAGCAACCAGCTTTAGTCGTTGGGGTGTGAACGGAACCTGGAGTTGAATGGATGCGATCGCCGCTAACATAAGGCTCGCCGTCGATCGAGAGATCGCCCTCTAAAATCGCAATCTCCTCCTGGCTGGCGTGTTGGTGTCTGGGGAATTCTACCCCATTAGCCGCTCGCAGGAAGAAAGCAATCTCGCGGTTATCTGCGTCTACATGAACTTTAGCCACCTCTACTCCTGGAATTGGTTGCGGTTCCCAGGAAGCCTTAGCCGCTAGATCGGTCAAATCCGATATCGAGACAAAAGGTAGACTCAATCGCTCTTCTCCCCCTTCCATATCCTTATGCCTCTTAAAAAAGGGAGAGGATTTTTCTGTCGCAATGCGATCGAATAAGCGATTTTTGAGAGTGGGAGCAACTGGCACTAGAGGAGTGCTGTAAGGAATAGTGGCAACGGCTGCCTGAAATTGTGCTAGCTCGGCTTCTAACTCTGGATTTTCTAAGATGTCGTCTTCAATTAGACGGACATCATCCCCATCGAGCAGATCGAGCGCGTATAGGGCAGCAAGTTCGCTGAAGTTTTCAGGTTTCATAGATCGTTACTCCCGCTATACGTCTGGTAACTGGTGAGAGATTGCTGTTCATTTTAAATAATAGCTATTAAAATAAAAAATATTTATTCATTTTATAGCTCCATCCTAGCTCGATCGACTACACGGAATCGATAATCCCCCGCAGTTTGCTCAATCCCAGACGAATTCGGGTTTTAATCGTGCCGAGAGCTTCGCCAGTTCGAGCGGCAATTTCTGCCTGAGTTAGCCCTTGGTAGTAAGCTAACTCCAGAACTAGCCTTTGATTTTCTGGCAGTTCTTGCAGGGCTGCTAAAACGCGATCGCGCCTCTCATTAATTAATACGTCTTCAATTGGATCTGGGATCTGTGCCGAGAAAGGAATTTGGGCGACTTCTACCGAAGCTGCTACCGCTTTTGCGGCCCGCTGCAACGCCCGCAGCCGATCTAAGGCGCGAGAGCGAGTCATCATGAACAACCAAGAATCTACCCGCGATCGCTCTGGATCGTACCGATTTGCGGTGCGCCATACCTGAGAAAACACATCAATGACGACTTCCTCGGCTTCTTCGGCAGAATTCAGCACCCGGAAAGCCACCGCATAAATTATCCGGTGGTAGCGATCGTACAGTTGGCTCAAGGCGGCTCGATCTTGCTGAGCAATCTGCGCCAACCAAGCAGGTTCAGCGAGATCTTGTTGGGCTTTCATCTAAGTAGAACAACCTTTTGATAGCTAGGCGAAAAAAAATTTTTGCCCTCATAGATCCAACTCGAAGAACCCTGCGTATATACCTGTAGATTGCTAAATTTCACTGATTCGATGACCTCATATCGAGAAAAATGCGATCTTTAAGGAAAATCTCCAGCCAAGCGTTTAAAAGCTACCGCAGTCTACGGTCTGGAGTTATCCACATTAATTTCATCTAGGCATCGATCGAGCCACATCGATCGAGTGCCAACCGCATAGCCCTTTGTTGCTATAGCTGCACCCCGTTAGGAGTGAAAGCTTCAGCTTGGCTGTGTTCCTGCGATCGCATTTAACCACAAAACCGAGCAAAAAATGAGCAGTTTTCGGTCTGGCAACCGAGGATTAGGCGAATCGAAAATAAATCAAAACCCAAAGGAGACAAGTATGGCAAATCGAACGACCGATGATGACAAATCTTCACCCCGCTTTTCTTTCAGAGTTCCCCCAATGAATCTGAAAAAAACTATTGGCTTAAGTTTGCTGGCCCTAACTTTAACTTTGGGCGTTACCACTATTCCCCAGTACATCAACGCTTCCGATCACGACGATGGTGAGGTGGATACCAAGGGACGCAACCTGAGTTTGACCGATTTATACGTCTTCCGCGAAAAAGACCAGAACCCTAATGCTGATGGCGATAATCTAGTTTTGGTCATGAACACCAATCCGCGATCGCTAGCCAGACAACAATACTTCTTTAGCACTAACGCCCGTTACGAATTTAAAGTGACGCGAGTGGGCAATAACGATGCTGCTGCTACTGGTAAAGAAGATGTGGTACTGAGGTTTGAATTTGGCGAACCGAACGATAAAGGACAGCAACGCATTACGGCAACGATTATTCGAGGCGGTAAGGCGATTAAATCTCCAGGACACACCACCACCCCACTCAATGCCGAACCGATAATCAACCAGATGTCGGTAGAGGGCAATAAATTAGCAGTGTTTGCTGGTTTGCGAGAAGACCCTTTCTTCTTCGATGTCGAGCAGTTTTTCCGCGTTCGGGCTGGGTTAGCTGGTTTCGGTCCCAAAGTCGGTTTCCGCAGCCCTGGATATGATTTTGCCGCTGGTTATAACGTCAATGCGATCGCGGTGCGAGTTCCGATTAAATTCCTCCAAGGTACTAAAACTTTTGGGGAAAAGCCTGCGACCACATTTGATGTTTGGGAAACAATTTCAGTCCCAGATAGAGGCGGCAAGTACAAGCAGTTCGAGCAGCTAGCGCGACCTGGAATCGCTGAAGGCCTACTAATCCGTCAAAATCTATTGGCAGCTTACAACAGCGTCGGTCCTGATTTCCAAGCTGATGCCCTAGCAGGAAAAGAACCTGCTGCTAAAATCGCCGCGCCGATTGTGGCCGAAGCCAAAGCAACCTTAAAGGCTTTGGGCAACAGCGACGATCGAGCTAATGCCCTCTTGGGAGCTTTTCTGCCCGACGTGATGCGAATCGATACCACCGGCCCCAGCGGCTATGGCAACGCCCTCAATGGCAAACTCAGCCCGATTCGCGGTCGAATGCTCAAAGACGACGTAATCGATATCACCTTAAGCGTCTTATCGGATGGCGCAGTCAAGACCGATAACGTTTCTTACGAAGGGCCTAACGCTGGCGGTACGGGCCATCAACCGTTGCTAGCGAACTTCCCCTACTTGGCCGAACCGAATTAAATCAAGTCAAAAGTCGTACGGGCGCAAAGCTTTGCGCCCGTACAAAAGTCAAAAACGGTGAATTGTAGGTTGGGTTGTAGGCGTAGCCTTCCCGCAGGGTACGCCTACAACCCAACACCAATCAAGAATTAACATCTCCTTTTCAACAACATGAAAGGGAGTTGGGGGGAGATGTTTTGTCTTTCGCGACATAAACGAACAAAAAACGAGCAGGTTTTGGTCTGGAAACAGAGCATTTAACGGCAAGAAAATGCAACTGAAAAGTCGATCGAACCTCAAGATCGCTAAAAATAACTGATTCTGACAATCAGAGGAGCAACTCAAATGAATCTCAAAAAAGCTATTGGAGTAGGTCTATTAGCCCTATCGCTGACAGCAACGGCTGCGATTAGCCCTTGGTATACTGAGGCATCCGACCACGATGACGGAGAAGTCGATACAAAGGGGCGCAACGTCAGTTTGACTGATTTGTATGCGTTCCGCGAAATCGATCGGAACCGGACTGCTGCTGCTGACGATCTGATCTTGGTAATGAACAGCAATCCGCGATCGCTTCCCAGCCAGCAATATTACTTCAGCACTACCGCTTTATACGACTTCAATATCACCCGCGTCGCCGATAAAAATGCCACGCCAACAGGAACCAGAAACATTCTACTCCGCTTCCGGTTTACTCCCCCAGATCCTTTCGGTCGGCAGCACGTAACGGTGGTTGCCGTTCGCGATGGCCAATACTTAGTCACTAATAAAACCACTTCTGGCAATCGCATCTTCACCACCCCTTTGAGTCAAGCTACTACTCCTACTGTTAACCAGATCGATCTCGGCGGTTATAAATTGAGCGTATTTGCTGGCTTGCGAGAAGATCCATTCTTTTTTGATGTGACGCGCTTTTTTGCCTTACGTGCCACTCTGTTAAAAAATGCTGGGTTTATTAAACTACCTTTACCGTCTACTACCAGTTTCCGCACTCCTGACAAGGCGGTTGACTTTGCGAAAGATTACAACGTTAACACGGTAGTCGTGCGCGTACCGCGAGCGTTTTTGAAAGGTTCAATGAATGCCACCACTTTTGATGTCTGGCAAACCATCTCGGTACAGCAGCCAAATGGCACTTTCAAGCAGTTTGAACGATTGGGGCGACCGGGGGTAAATGAGGGTCTGATCTATACCAACGACTTTCTCAATGCCTTCAATTCCATTCCACCCAGCCAAGATTTGAGTCCAGCGGCGGCTCCAGTGGTGGCAGAAGCGGTGAAAACCTTAAAAGCCTTGGGTAACAACGATACTCAGATTGCGGCTATAGCTGGTGCTTTCTTGCCAGATGTGCTGCGGATCGATACCACGCAGCCGAGTAACTACAGCCCTAGTATTCCTGCCAGTTGCTTGAATGCTAAGAAAAGTCCGATCTGCGGTCGCAAGCTTGAAGATGATGTCATCGATCTGACCCTCAAGGTTCTCACTAATGGTGCAGTGACTACCGATAATGTCTCCTATGCTGGCACTCCTGGAAACCCCGCTCAAGGACACGATCCGTTAGTTGGGTCCTTCCCTTACTTGGCTTTGCCTAACTAGTAAGACCTCACCCCCAGCCCCTCTCCTCGCAGGAGAGGGGAGATAGGAGAGGGGAGGAAGCAGAAAAGATGATTTTACTCAAAACTGGAGAGTTAGTGAGATGCAAAGTACCAAGGTTGACGATCGCCAGCAGCAGCCAAAAGTAAGAAGGAGTTTGCCAAAGTCCCTGGTAATCGGCTTATCGGTTGTAGGTATAGCTCTGATAGCTGTGCCTATCGGTTGGCATTTATTTTCGCAGACGATCGGATCGGGAACCAACAGTGCCTATCGTTACCCGTTTGAGAAAACCTCATCGAGTAACGTCACCCTGGCATTACAAAAAGAAATCGCTTTCTATCAAGGAAAGATGCGCTTAGATCCGGAAAGCGGGTTATATCAAGCTTCTTTGGCTAGAACCTATCTGAAGATGGCTCGCGCTACTGGGGAAGCGAGTTGGTATTTACTGGCAGAACAGAACGCCCAACAATCTTTGGCGAAAATGCCCTTTGAGAATCAAGGTGCAACGATCGTCTTGGCGCGGGTGGCAGAAGCCAGACACGACTTCAAACAAGCGATTCAACTAGCCGAATCGGCCTCTGGCAACGAGGATACCTTTTCGATCTTGGTGACATCTAATCTGGCTCTGGGTCGGGTAGATAAAGCCGAGCGTGCGGCTAATACCCTAGTCGATCGCATCCCTACTTTAGGAACTTTAACTTTACGCGCTCTGGTGCGGGTGGCTCAAGGGAGAGATGCAGAAGCCTTGCAAGATTTGCAACAAGCGATCGCTCTGGAAGAACCAGGTGAAGCTGGCAGTTCGGTTTGGGCGCGAACTCTACTCGGCCGCCTCTACTACAAGCAAGGACAACTCGATCGAGCCGAACAGCTTTATCGAGAGAGCCTGCGGATCTTGCCGGAACATCCTCCAGCTTTGTTGAATCTGGCTCAGTTAGAGGTGAGACGGGGAAATTACCAACAAGCCGAGAAAACTTACTCTCAATTTGCTATTAGCTTGCAAAAAGCGCCTAATACTTACGATCACGTCGTTTTGCGGGGAATGTCTCGCGTTCAGGCTTTGCAAGGCGATAAGGCTAAGGCTACGGAATTGCAAGATCGAGCGGAAGCTAGGCTGCGCGAGGATCTAGTCGGTTTCGGACATCAAGGAGAGTTGGCGCGGTTGCTATTAGAAAGGGGAAATCCTGAAGATGCAAAATCAGCCCTATCTTTGATGTTCAAAGAAGTTGGCAACCGCCGCGATCCTGAAACTCTGAGTATTTTAGCTTCGGCTTTGGGTAGCGCGGGACGTTGGGGTGAAGCGCAGAAAGTCATGCAAGAGGCGTTGAGATCGGGCATTCGGGATGCTGGATTGTTTTACCAAGCAGGGGAAATCGAACAAGCTCTGGGAAACCAAACGGCTGCTAATAATTTTTTCCAACAAGCTCAAAAGGTTGACCCCACATTTGATGAGAAGGCGCGGCTGGCTTTGGGGTTGGGGATAGGACTAGCTGGATTGAACTGATCGGGGGGGTTGGAGATCCTTTGTTAACGCAGAAGTGCGCAGAGATTGGCGCAAAGGTGCGCAGAGTTTTAGTTATCAGTCGTGGGTTGGAGGATATATATATGTATAAGACATGGCATCGATACAGGATTAGATTTATCTCTTTTGTGGGGGCTTTGTTGCTGGCGATCGCTTTTGGTACTCCGGTGCAGGCTCACTGGGCAGATCTGGCGGTGGCTGAGGTGATGGTGGGGGAAACTCAAACCGCGATGACTTTGACTTTTCCTACTGGTTTGGTGGGTTCGGCCGACGACGATCGAGATGGTCGGTTGTCGTCAGGGGAAATTGACAAACATCAAACTCAATTGCAAGTTACTTTGGGCGATCGCATTCGTCTGACGGATGGTAATCACCAAAATGGTATCCTTAGCGTTCGAGCATCAGATACAGCTAATTTGCCACCTAATTTGCAGGCCCAAGGTAATACTCACAGCACTTTACTATTAACTTACACTTGGCAGCAGCCGATTCAAGATTTAAAGATCGACTACAATTTGTTTCTGCCAGGAGTGCCTACGGCTCGTTGCGTAGCGACGATCTTTTATCAAGGCCAAGTTCAAAATTCGATCTTTAGTCCAGATAATCGCCAGTTTGCTTTGATGCCGCGTTCGACTGAATTGCTCGCTGGGGGCTTATTGATGGCGATCGCAGGGGCTTTTGTTTGGGGTGCGGCTCACGCGATATCGCCCGGACATGGGAAAACGATCGTCGGTGCGTACCTAGTAGGATCGCAAGCTACCCCAAAACACGCTCTGTTTTTAGGATTGACTACTACTATTACTCATACTATTGGCGTGTTCGCTTTGGGGTTGGTAACGCTATTTGCTTCCCGCTATATCTTGGCAGAACAGCTTACTCCTTGGTTGAGCTTATTATCTGGTTTGTTGGTAGCAGCGATCGGCATCAATCTGTTGAAAGAACGATTCCCTAATCTGCCGCTCTTCAAAAAGTCCCGCTGGAAACATCCTCACGAACATCACCACCATCATCACGAGGAACATTCCCACCACCATCACCATGGAGAACATTCTCACGAACATCATCACCACGGGGAACATTCTCACGCTCATCACCACCATCACCACGAGGAACATTCCCATGACCATCACCATGGGGAACATTCCCATAACCATCACCATGGGGAAGAATCTGGAACCCTAGTTTTAGCTTTCGCTGCTGATGACTCTCACCACATCCACGGCTACCACAGTCATGATGGCGGTCCCGCTCACTCCCATTTACCTCCTGGTGCAGACGGTTCGCTTGTTACTTGGCGCAGCCTACTGGCTTTAGGAATTTCTGGTGGTTTGGTTCCGTGTCCTTCGGCTTTGGTTTTACTGCTCAGCGCGATCGCGATCGGTCAAATTGGCTCTGGACTGATGCTAGTATTCGCCTTCAGTTTGGGACTAGCAGCTACTTTGACAGGGTTGGGATTGCTGCTAGTTAGCTCTAAACGACTGTTCGATCGACTACCCGCACGAGGGCGATGGGTGAAGGGATTGCCCGTAGCCAGCGCGGTACTAATTACCCTCTTAGGCTTGGGAATTAGCATTCAGGCGATATGGCAAATGCGACCGATTTAGCCGATCCCCGTGGGTTCGTCGAAAAGTTTTAGAAAGCTTTAAGGCTTTAACGACTTTATATCCCTCTAGAGGGGATTGTATTTCCCCCTAAGTAGAGTATCTACTGAAAGAAAGTTGAAATCTGTCTCCAGCCAGTCAAGTCGCCATCTACTCAACTTTTAGGAGTTTTGGTTTTAGTTATGAACGTCACTATGTTGCCTTCAGAGTTATTCTCAAGCTGGTTAGAATGGACTTTTCAGCCCTATCTCGCACTACATATTCCTGATGGGTATTTAAATCCACCTGTTTGTGTAGTTACCTGGGCAATCTCTGTGGGATTAATTGCTCTAGCACTGAAGCGAGTAGAAGCAGAGTATAAAGACCGAACCGTTCCCTTAATGGGGGTTTGTGCTGCTTTTATTTTTGCGGCTCAGATGATTAATTTTCCCATTCCTGGCGGTACCTCCGGCCACTTGCTGGGCGGAACTCTGGCGGGTGCCGTACTCGGACCTTGGGCGGGATCGTTGGTAATGGTAGCAGTGTTTATCGTCCAAGGCTTCCTGTTTCAAGATGGCGGTATTAGCGTCATGGGAGCCAATATTTTTAATATGGGATTAATTGGCACGTTTGGCGGTTACTACTTATTCCAGGCCATTCGACAAGCGATCGGGCAAGACAAGTTACCAGGTATGGTTATCGGTACGGCTGTGGCTTCTTGGGTTAGCGTAGTAGTAGCTGCTGCCATCTGCGCGTTTCAACTGGCTATATCGGGAACGACACCCTTAGCGGTAGCTTTAACCGCCATGGTAGGTTGGCACGTCTTAATCGGTATCGGCGAAGCCTTGATTACTGTCGCCACCGTAGCCTATATTTGGCGCACTCGACCGGATTTGTTCTATCGTCCGCCCCGAAAACCCAGAGCTTCTACACTGCATCACCTTTCATCTCGTTAAATCAGAAGCTTTGGAAGTGTGGAGTGCGGAGTTGTCAGTTGTCAGTTGTTAATTTCCCCCATCTCCCCATCTCCCCATCTCCCCATCTCCCCATCTCCCTCTCTCTCTTATGAACAACAACTCTTCTCGTACCCGCAACCGGATATTTTTCCTGACTGGCTTAGGTATTGCCCTGCTAATAGCTGTATTTTTGTCTCCTCTAGCTAGCCAAAATCCAGATGGATTAGACCGGGTTGCCCAAGATTTAAAATTCGATAGCAAGGCGGTTGAAGAACAACCTGCCCAAAAATTGCCGTTCTACGCCATCTTCGATGAGTATGCCCTTAGAGGCGTACCGGAGTCTGTAGCTACTCCTTTAGCTGGTTTAGTCGGCACTCTAGCTACCTTTGGTTTAGCTTGGGGAATTGGGAAGTTAGTAGTTCGCAAGTCCCCTGAGAGCGATGATGCCTCTCAATTGGAATAACTGTAGGTTGGGTTGAGCGAAGCGAAACCCAACGAACCCAACCGCAATGCCTCATTTTGGCCGTATCGATCCGGTAGGGTGCGTTAGAGGGCGATCGCTTTGGCTTTCTTAAAACGCATTATTTTAGGTCTGTCACAAGCCGACCTCACCCCCAGCCCCTCTCCTTGTAGGCTACCGTGTATACACATCTTTAGTTTTGATGCCTACACCCTCGCAGATCCCCCCTAGCCCCCCTTCAAAAGGGGGGAACCCGATCTCTTCGTCCCTCTGCTTGGTGCAAGCTGCACGGCGTAAGTCCTGCGGACGACCTGACGGTACGCGAAGCGTCTCCGCTAGGAGATGGGAACCTCGCCGCGACTTGCATCCGCTGCTTGGTGCGCTTGTATGCGGAGGTTCCCTCCGCACAGCGCATCCGCTTTTTAAGGGAAATTTAGGGGGATCGATAAGGCTGAACTTCAAACTGATAACTTATGTATACACGGTAGCCTGCGAGGAGAGGGAAGAACGGCAGGGGAAACAAGAAATATTACAACTAACTTCAATCCTATGCTGCTACTACATATTGGTGGGGTTCGCCTAGATGTTGACAGCCACAAGCAAACTTCTTGGCACGATCTGACTCCTCAAATTCGGATCTCGTGCGTGCTATTAATGGTACTGGCGATCGCTCTTACCCCTAACGGCCGTTGGTGGACTTGGGCAATTTATGGAGTCGGTATTCTAGGAGTTTTGCTGGCCAGTCGAGTAACTTTTTCGGTGCTGCTGAAGCGATTTGCCGTCGAGCTATCTTTTGTCGGGGTTATCTTACTGGGTACGTTGTTCCGCGATGGGGGAGAAGTTCTGTGGCAGTGGGGTTGGCTGAGAATTACCACTACGGGTTTAACAGTTTTAGGCAGCGTTACCCTAAAAGCAGGATTGTCGCTATTGCTGCTAAATTTGCTAGTTCTCACCACTCCAATTCCGGTGCTGCTTCAAGCACTAGGTGCGCTGCGAGTTCCTCCCTTGCTGGTGGCAATTCTGGCCTCGATGTATCGCTACATCGGGGTGTTGATCGAGGAATTCAACTCGATGCAACGAGCCGCAGTTTCTCGCAACTTGATGAGTAACAGGCGCTGGCATCGGTTGGTAATTGGCAATGCGATCGGAGCTTTATTTATCCGCACCTACGAACGAGGAGAACGGGTGCATTATGCCATGCTCTCGCGCGGCTACGATGGTTTACCGCACCTCAGAAAGATGCCCAAAAATCAACGAAGAGATATTTTGGCATTAACCTCGACAGCGCTTTTGGCTTTGTTAGGGCAAGCTGTTTACTTAAAATAGTAGTCGCTATTCTTTACTTATTACTTATCACTTATTACTTATACCTCCATGCACCACAATCCCATTTCTATTGAAAATCTTAGCTATATCTATCCAGATGGAACTCAAGCGCTGAAGGGAATAGATTTACATATTAAAGCGACCGAACGAGTGGCGCTAGTAGGCGCTAATGGTTCTGGAAAATCAACTTTGCTCCAGCACCTCAACGGGATTCTGCTACCCCAGGAAGGACAGGTAGTGGTAGGAGAGTACCAGATGGCACCTAAGAATCTGCGTAACATCCGGAACTTTGTGGGTTTAGTATTTCAGAATCCTGACGACCAAATATTTATGCCTACCGTTTGGGAAGATATTGCTTTCGGACCGATGAATCAGGGATTGCAGGGGAAGGAATTAGACGATCGCTGTACTCTCTCGATGCACGCTGTCGGGCTAGATCCCGAACGCTACGCTCAAAGAAACGCTCAAAACCTATCTGGGGGCGAAAAAAAGCGAGTGGCTATAGCTGGGGTACTGGCCATGCAACCGCAAGTTTTGGTGTTCGACGAACCTTCGGCTCAACTCGATCCACGATCGCGCCGCCAGTTAATCTACTTATTACAAAGCCTGCCGTTAACGCAATTAATTGCCACTCACGACTTAGATTTGGCTTTAGAGTTGTGCGATCGCACCATCGTTCTGAGCGAGGGCAAAGTTGTAGGCGACGGGGCGACAGAACAAATATTAGGCGATCGCGATTTTTTAGAACGGCATCACTTAGAATCACCACTCAGTTACAGCCGTCCTTACTGCTTGTTAGAAGACGTACAGGCGATCGATTCTGTTACTCAAAATGGCAACGGAAAAATGGTAGGTTTGGGCGTGAAGGCGATCGAAATTTGAGGCGATTTGAGCGATCGATCGTAAAGCCTGAATCGAAATAAATTGCTAGTCTCCAGAGCAAGACGGCCTATAATCGTCCCTCAGTTATAGCCATCTCTAGTTTTTATTGAAGGATGCACTGGCGATCGATTTGTTAGATCGAACAAAAGCAGTTCTCGATTTTACCCAGAATTTTTCGGGTGTAGGCGAGTTTTAATCTGAAGTTAAAGCCTAGCACCACAGTAATAAAATCTAAGAATTTGTAGGTGACGATTAACCAGCATCTGCACAAATTGCATTGATTAGATTAAACTATGAGTGGGCGTTGTAAACCATCAAAAAATAGGAGGTAATATGAAGTTAGAAGTTAATAGCTCTAATGATAGAGCTAAAGTCATCGAGCCAATTTTCGATTCTCAAGATATATATCTAGATAAGGCCGTTTTAAATTACTTGGAAGAACAGGGAAAGTTAATCAGTCTCGATCGAATGAAGTTTGGTATTGTCTTGGACAAGCGATGGTGGGAAATTTCAGATGAAATTCCCACCACCAGAACATCTGGAGCGATAGCATCTGTTATTTTTTCTGTTGGTGGTTCTTGTCGATCGAATGAGTCCGGTACTGCAATAATCTGTACGCTGGCATAAATTACGCCTACCCTCTGAGCTTGCCTAAGTTACTGTAGGGCAAGGTGTAGGTATGAGTTCTCCAAAAGAGGAACATAACGTATGACATTAGCTGAATTGCTTCCTGCCGCACGACGGCTTTCTCCCACAGAGAAACTCAAGCTCATCCGAATACTGGCTGAGGATTTGGAGATGGCTGAGGATATTTCACCGTTAGAACCTTTTAAAACCTATGATTTGCCGACTCCATACGATTGCTTTGGGGCAGGTGCAGTTTTAATGGAAGCCCTCAAGCATTCGGATACAAATCACCAATAATGTATGCGGCTTAAATATTCAACTACTAGCCCAACCCAAAACGAGTTTGACAGCCTGCCGAGACTTCCGTTATCGCTGCATGGAGAAGATCGGAGAGTCGAAGCAGTTGGGCTAGTCGATAGCGGGGCTACGGTTAATGTTTTGCCATACGAACTCGGCCTTCAGTTAGGGGGAATTTGGGACGATCGCAAAGCCATCATTCAATTAGCAGGTAATCTTGGCGATCGTCTAGCAATGCCCTTTGCTACGATCGCTCACATCGGAGAATTTCCACCAACGGAATTAATATTTGCATGGGTGGAAAGTCAGAACGTACCATTGATTCTACGTGAGACTAACTTTTTTCTTCAATTTGATGTTTGCTTCTACCGTTCCAAATTAGAGTTTGAAGTAAAACCGAAATCATCGTAAACAGGCGGCCGCGATCTAAAATCTATTGTTGGCAGCAGTCCAAAGCATATACTCTACTAAGTTGGAGAGATCGTTATCGTTAAAATGCAGATGGCTCGATCGCACAGTGGTCTTTGTGGCTTGGCGATCGAGCGATACGTGCTAGCACGCTCCTCTAGCACCAACGCTCAGAGATTAGTAGGAAAAAGATAATTTCCGTACTTGGGGTTGGGCAAGCTGTATGTAGTTAGGTGCACCAAGGGGAAATTGAGGATAGAAACATGACATCAAAGGTGTTGAACTACCGCTATCGGGTGATTCAAGAACTGGGCGAAGGTGGGTTTGGCAGTACGTTTTTGGCAGAAGATACCCAAATGCCGTCGGGACGCAGATGCGTGATCAAGCAACTCAAGCCCGTGACTTACAATCCTCAAATTCAACAGCTAGTGCAGCAGCGGTTCCAGCGGGAAGCTGCGATCTTAGAAGATTTAGGTCGTCACAGCCAGATTCCTACTTTATATGCCTACTTTCAAGAAGACGAGCAGTTTTACTTAGTTCAAGAGTGGGTAGAAGGGAAAACTTTAAGCACAAAAGTAGACCGAGAAGGACGACTGAGCGAAAGTGCGGTCAGAGATATCTTGAAGAATATCTTGCCAGTCCTGAACTTCGTCCACAGCAAGCGGATCGTGCATCGAGATATCAAACCCGATAACATTATTCTTCGAGATGTCGATAACAAGCCAGTTTTAATCGACTTTGGGGCAGTCAGGGAAACCATGGGAACCGTGATGACTTCTCAAGGCGGTGCCGCTAGTTCGATCGTCATCGGTACGCCCGGATTTATGCCCGCAGAACAAGCCGCTGGCAGACCAGTTTACGGAAGCGATTTATATAGTATCGGGCTGACAGCCATTTATTTATTGACGGGCAAGATGCCCCAAGAATTGGAAACCGACCACCGCACGGGCGAAATTATGTGGCATCAGGAGGCGTTGACCGTTAGCCCTTCGCTGGCAGCAGTATTAGATAAAGCGATCGAACCCAATGCTCGCGATCGCTATGAGAGCGCCAAACAAATGCTCGATGCCTTGCAACCCTCTTCTGGCAGCGTACCTTCGTCGCCACCGCAATTTGTCCCGCCCACAGTTCCCAACCAGCCCCAAAACGTTGCCCCACCCACAGAGATTCCTCCGGCTGCCAATCCGTACCAACAGCCTGCCTACGGGGAGCAAAACCCATATCAGCAGGGATCTTATCAATCTTCTACCCCTTACCAGCAGCCTGCCAATCCCTACCAAACACCTCCATATCAGGGGCAAAATCCCTATCAGCAGCAGCCATCCTACCAATCTGGGGGGTTTTCTTCCGGTCCGGTAGGTGGTGGGGGTACGTTTAATACATCCGTCCCCGTACCTCACGAAATACAGGGTTGGAACTGGGGAGCTTTTTTAGCACCGCAATTCTGGCCTTTCTCTAACCGAGTGTGGATCGGTTTATTAGCTTGGGTTCCCCTAGTTAATATGGTCATGCCCTTTATTTTGGGAGCCAAAGGTAATGCCTGGGGTTGGAGAAGTCGGCAATGGCAAAGCCTGCCAGATTTTAAAGCACATCAAAAAACTTGGACGATCGCGGGTTTGTTTTTGTGTATACCACTGTTTGTATTCAATACCTATGTGAATACCAAGGTTTTAGAGGCGCTTGGTGCCGATAGTAGCTCTAGCAGCGAGCAATCGATTAATTCTTCTCCCAGCGTCGAACCCGAACCCAGCAACTCCCCAGTTACCTCTTCTTCCCCTGATACAACTGAGCCTGTCAATAACTCTAATAGCGATACTACTAATTGGTACGCTTATTCGTCTCAAAGCGGTAACTATAATGCTAGGTTTCCCGCCCAACCGACAGAACAAAAACAAAATGCTGACTCGGCAGAGTTTATCTTAGTAGGCTACAGCGATAATACCAACAAACGATTTTACGGCACGGCTGAAAGTGAAGTTACATTGCCATCTGGAGCGACTTTTGACGTGCAAAAAGGGTTAGATGGGGCCAGGGATAGCGCAGCTAAAAGCACTAACGCCACTGTCATCAGCGAACAACAGATTACCCAAAATGGGTATCCAGGCAGAGAGGTGACGATGAGGGGACAGAACAATCTAGGTATTATCCAGCGGATGATTGTCGATCCCGACGGACCGACTTTGTATCAAGCGATCGTCGTGGCTGAAGATGGCAATCTCACTTTTCCCGAAGCTAGGGCTTTTTTGGATTCTTTAACCATTGATTAATAATGTCTGCGGTTTGGTTTAGCCGATCGAATTTGGTGGCGATCGTAGATATTGTAGGTGGGGTTTTGTTCTTCAACCCCACATCAACAAATGGCTATATGTATAGCGATCCTAAATGAGTTGTGAGATTTCCTGCTCCCCTCTCCCAACTCCCCCCTTACCAAGGGGGGACACAGGGGGTGAGGGCTGGAAAGTGAATCATTTAGACTGGCTATATATGCTTTGCCCCTACCAATTTTGTTAACCTTCTCGCTTGCTATCGAGCGGCAGAAACTCCTCTAAAGCCTCGCTCACTTGCACCTTAATCGTGGGCACTGGCAGGGCTTCCGGTTGAGCTATCGGCGCGATCCACTGTTGTAATTGATTGAGCGGATAACTGCCGCCGCACCACAGCAGCAAATCTCCAGAGCGCAGTTCTACCCGACCGTCGGGAAAGCGGATGAACTTACCTTCGCGGCGAATGGCTTGAACTTGCACGCCGTACTGTCGCCTCAGATGCAACTCTTGCAAAGTTTTCCCCACTGCTGGAGAACCATCCGGAATTACCAACCACTGACAGGGCGTAGTGCTACCTGGAACTGCAACCGCTCCTTTGGCCAGTTCGTCAAAAGCGGCTTGCTCTTCTGGTTGACCGACAAGTAAAAAGCGATCGCCTGCCTCTAAAATCGTTTGGGGAGCAGGATAATCTAGCTGTTCGCCCTCAGCGCGGCGCACTGCTACCAAACTCACGCCCGTCAACCAGCGAATATTAGCTTCTTCAATTGTCATGCCCACTAAGGGAGATTTTTCTGGCAGGGTGTACCACTTGCTGCTCATCTCTTGAGCCGCTAATTGCAAGCTGCGAGTAATTTCTGAGGCTGAGGCGGTAGGGCGTAGATCGAGATAGTGAGAACTGCGAATTTGCTGCACTTCCCCTTGAATTACCGATACTGGCATCCCATAAACGCTCCACAAATGGGTGGCCATTTCCAAGCTGACTTCAAATTCTGGCTGAACTACTTCTCTAGCTCCCAATTGGTAAAGCAGTTCGATATCTCGTTCGCTGTTGGCACGGATGACGACATCGAGGGCTGGGGCTAACTCTAAGGCCCGCTTTAAAGCCAGTCTGGTACTCATCGCATCCGGCAGGGCAATGACCATCGACTTGGCGCGATCGAGATTTGCTTTTTCTAAAACGTGCAAGCTAGCGGCATTGCCGTAAATATAAGGCACGCCCGCATCGCGCAACTTTTGAATTATCGCTTCCGATTGGTCGATGACCAACATCGGCAAGTTATGGTCTTCTAGCAGTTTTACCAAATTTCGACCGACTCGCCCGTAGCCGCAGACGACGACATGACCGGACAAACTCGGCTGAACTGCGACTTCTTGAGGCAGTTCTGTCGGATCGAAATAGTGTTTCAAGCAAGGTACTCTTTCGATCCAGTTCAATAATTGCGGTGCTAGTTGCAGCACGAAGGGAGTCACTACCAAGGTAACGGCGGTCGTCCCTAAAATTAACAGGTAAACTCGGCGCGAAACCAACCCCAAATTTCTCCCCTCGCTCGCCAGAACGAACGAAAATTCACCGATTTGAGCTAGTCCCAAGCCAGCAATGATGGCAGTTTTCCAAGGATAGCGAAACAGGCGGACTATAGGGGCGACAATTACAAACTTGCCCAGCAATACTAAAGCTACCAGCCCTAATATCAGTTCGAGATTGTTCCACAGGAAAACCGGATCGATCAAGATCCCCACGGCGGCAAAGAATAGAGCGGCAAATACATCTCGTAACGGCTCTACATAAGTCAGAGTTTGATCGGCATATTCGACTTCCGAAATCATCAATCCGGCGACAAATGCCCCCATTTCGATCGACAGTCCTAAATGCTCGGTCAATAGGGCGATCCCCAAACACAAGGTGACGACACCGAGTAAAAATAGCTCTCGACTCTCGGTTTTAGCCAGCAAGCGCAGCAGGGGCGGAATCAGCCAAATCCCTGCCGCTACAGCCCCAGCAGCGAATAAACCGATTTTCAATAGCGACTGACCTAAAGCCAGGCCGATGACTTCGGCTGGTTGGTTCAGGGCTGGCAAAACTGCCAACATTAAGCCCAGAGCCAGATCTTGCACTACCAAAATCCCCAGCATCACCTGCCCGTGGGGAGTGCTGGTTTCGTTGCGCTCCATCAAGCACTTCAGCACCACCGCTGTCGAGGACAAGGACAAAATCGCCCCTAAAAACACTCCCTTAGCTGGTAAAGTTTCCCAAGCCCCTGTCAGCCAGCAAACCGCCACTGTCACGCCTATAGTCAGGAGGATTTGCAGGCCGCCACCACCTAAAGCGATCGCTCGGACTTTTTTAAGCTCGGCAAAAGAAAACTCGACCCCCAGAGCAAACAACAAAAACGCAGCACCAAATTGGGCTAAAGTCTCGATTTGCAACAATTCTTTAACTAGCCCCAGTCCCGTCGGACCGACCACCATTCCACCCAAAATGTAGCCCAGTAAAGCTGGCTGGCGGCATAACCCAGCCAAAACTCCGCCGACAGCCGCCGCTGCCAGAACTGCTACCAAATCAACGATCAGTCGAAAATCTTCTAGCACCGATTGCTTGCCATAAAAAATTATTAAGCTCTATTAACTTTAAGCATACTAAACCTGAAGCTCAAAGCGAAGGAGGCCGAATCCTGATGACAAACCTTTTTCCGGTAATGAAGCAAAAACATACTCCTGATAACAAATCCGGTTTCCAAAACCGTCTTGACCTCGCCCCGACTCCGGCTCCCCTCTCCCACCCCCCTGCTTGGTACAAGCTGCTCGGCGAGGTTTCCTCGCCACGACTTGCATCCGCTGCTTGGTGCGCTTGTATGCGGAGGGAACCTCCGCACAGCGCATCCGCTTTTTAAGGGGAGGCAGGGGGAATGCGCAAAGCGCACGCTGCGGGAACGGAGAGGGGTTGGGGGTGAGGGCAGCAATGGATGGTATGAGAACCGGATTTGGTATGACTCCTGACTTCGTTAACGTTGGGTTTCGCTGCGCTCAACGCCAACCTACGAGGATTTTAAAAATTTCTCCAAACAACCGATGGAAACTTAATTCACACAGTGGTAGTCTATCGAGAGCATAAAAGTGACGATCGATAGATTGCTGATGACTAGATTTACAACTTTGCTGCCGTCTTTTCCTAAAGACGTAGCCGTGCCACGTCTCTACAAATTCGTTGGTCTGAATGTGGGCATAGCTGCCAGCGCGATCGCTTTAGCGACCCCATTAGCAGCGATGCAGGTGCAAATCAAACCTGCCAGTCCCAAGCTGGGGGATACCCTCTCGGTGGTGGTGCGATCGGATAATCCAGGAAGCAGTGCAGCACCGACGGTAAGATTTAAAGATAAAACCTACTCCACGTTTCCCATTGGCAACAATCGGTTTCGAGCGCTGCTGCCTACCACTCCCCTAGATAGTCCTGGAACTTGGCAAATTCAAGTATCTGGCGAAGGTAAATCGGAAAAACTAACTGTCAAAGTTAGCAATCGGCGTTTTCCCATCCAAAGGATTAATTTACCACCGGGCAAAAGCCGAAATGCCACTGAAACCGAACGCCAACAAGTGAGAGCATTTAAAGCTTTAGTCACTCCCCAAAAATATTGGAGTGGGTCCTTTATTGCTCCGAATAAAGGTCGCAGGAGTACGGGTTTTGGCGTTCGTCGCTACTACAACGGCAAATTTGCCAAAGATTATTACCATCGCGGCGTAGACTACGCTGGTGGGTTCGGTTCGCTAGTAGTAGCCCCCGCTGCTGGGCGCGTGGCTTTAGTCGGGAGGGAATCGGAAGGCTTCCGCGTCCACGGCAATGTCGTCGGAGTCGATCACGGCCAAGGTGTAGTCAGTATCTTTATGCACCTGAGCAAGATTAAAGTCAAAGAAGGAGATTTGGTGAAACCAGGTCAAGCGATCGGCGCGATCGGTTCCACTGGCGCTTCTACCGGCCCTCATTTACACTGGGGATTGTACGTCCAGGGAGAGTCGATCGACCCTGCATCTTGGCTCTCTGCCGGATGGGAATGAAATAAGAAGTTCAGGAGTTCAGGAGTTCAGGAGTTCAGAAGTTCAGAATGTCAATTGTCAGTAGTCAGTAGTTAATTTTCTCCTCTGCTCCCCTGCTCCCTATCTCCCCATCTCCCTATCTCCCCATCTCCCCATCTCCCCTGCTCCCTATCTCCCCATCTCCCTATCTCCCCATCTCCCCATCTCCCCATCTCCCCTGCTCCCTATCTCCCCATCTCCCCATCTCCCCATCTCCCCATCTCCCCATCTCCTCCCGCTCCCTTAAAACCCTAAAGTCTGTTAAACTCTTATAATTATCAGCGGACTATTTCCTATCAGAACAAGTATATAGATGTCATGAGTATTGAAAAAATTGTCGAACAAGCTCTGCGCGATGGTTATCTAACGCCAGCCATGGAAGCTGAAGTGGCAAGAATCTGCGATAACGCCTCCGAGCTTTCGATCGATGAATACATGGCGATGGATCGCCTGATGGCAGCGCTGCTGACTGGTGAAGTGGTGACAGTCGCTCGCAAGCAATTTATTAATGTCATGGAAGAATTGGTACTGACAGAAGCGATCGCCAGAGTAGCCGAAATTCAAGCTACCAGCGATCGGATCATGGATGTAGGCGATATTGCTGCTTATGCCCTCAACCGCTTGCCCCCTCTTTATGCCACTACAGAAGAGGGAGGGATCTATCAGCGCCAACGAGCGAAAGAGGAACTGCAAGAGTTAATCGCCCAACAAGTATCGGAAGCGATCGGCCGCAACTTAGATCGTCCCGACTTCTTCCCAGAACGGCAAGTAATTGGCAAGAGTTCCGGCAAGGATCTGCTCAAGAACGTGAGCAATTTGCTGGAGCAATACGCCCCTAATTTCGAGCATCAATCGTAGTAGGGGTTGTTTGGTTATTTGAGGTAGAGCCGCAATAGTAAAGCCAATGGCTCTACCATAATGCTTATGGCGTTTTTCGGCGGCTGAAGCGATAGATGCTTTGGCACGTCGTTTAATTTATTTAACGAACTTTGGATGCAGGATTGGGAATATTTAGTTGCCGATCCACTGCCAATGGATGAATTTCTGGCAGCTTATCTGAATCCGATCGCTACATTTGTGAAAGTTTAATGAGATAATTTCTTATTAAAATTGACGATCTGCGATCTTAGCAGACGCACCTCCATGACTATTACTATTTCTCGGCAAGCCTACGATGAAATATTACATCAAGAGACAGTAGAGCGATCGCAACATCCAGATCCCGACGATTTATTAGATGTAGCGTATCGATATCCACCATCTTTAGGACGGGGGTACACGCGAGAAATCGAACTGCGAGAAGGGTTGCAATTAACGCTCGGCAAGCTGCAATTGCACGATCGCATGATGCTGAGAACCCCAGAAGGAGAAAATTATTTAGAGTATCATTTTCATTTTTCTGGAGAGCATCAAGACAGATATCATTGTCTTGGTAGTGGACAATATGGCTTCTACGGTAGTGGCTTGTTTCCTCAAGACATTTGCGATTGTGGGGAGAAAGAACCATACCTTGAGGTTGTCATTCAAATGCAACCAGAATTACTTTATTCCTTTGCTGCCGATCGAGAAGGACAATTACCCCCAGCATTACAGCGGTGGATAAGACCTTTAGATCGCGAGCTTTACAGTCGCATGGGAACCGCAACCCCTGCGATGCAGATGGCGGCAAAACAAATCGTCCGATGTCCCTATCAAGGAATTGCCAAGCGGATGTATTTAGAAGGCAAAGTTTTAGAATTAATCGGGATGACGATCGATCTAGAAATCGAGATCGGTGATGGCGATCGCTCATCTTATCTCGATCGATCTGATGCCGTAGAAAGAATACATCATGCTAAAGAGCTTCTGTTGCAACGATTGGACGACCCCCCTTCACTGGCAATCTTGGCAAGACTTGTAGGATTAAACGAGTGTAGCCTCAAGCGAGGATTTCGAGAGATTTTTGGCACTACGGTATTCGGCTATCTGCATCACCATCGCCTGGAGCAAGCAAGACAACTGCTAGAAGCAGGCAATTGGAAAGTGGGAGAAGCTGCCAAAATTGTTGGTTACAAAGACCTTACCGCTTTTGGTAGAGCTTTTTCTCAGAAGTTTGGAATGCGGCCGCGAGACTACATGAAAAAATATTCCGCTTGAGTAGGTGCAAAGCATTCATGCGCGTCAACTTAACGATCGCAAGCTTCATCCGTCAGGGGTTGAAAACCCCTGCCTCATAGCTAAAGTCCTCTAAAGAGGACTAATACCAAATCCGCAGAGATAACCCCTTTTTGGCGCTGGCGGTTGAAACCGCAGCTATACAAACTTTCGTCCGCCTGCGCGGACTAAAAAAATAAAGGGTATTTTCAAACCGGATTTAGTATAACTGTAGTCAACCTAGTCCATTTCAATGGACTTGTGCTATTAGCCAGAAGTTGAAAACCTCTGGCGGTTGGTGCTGAAGATCGAGGTCCAGCAGCGGCTCTAGCCCTAAGTTGACACCAATGAAAGCATTGTTGCCAAGATTCGATCGCCTCTACCAAAACCTTTCTTCTGCAAAGCTTAGCCTCGATCGCGTACCGAAACTGACAAAAAAGGATACGTGCAAAAATATTCCGTTTGAGCCGAAAAGAAATTCCGTCTGAGCCGAATTACAGTGACATAAGCAACTTTTATTTCCTGTAAGCTAACTGAGATAAATTCTTAGTAACTTAACTGGTGTGGGTTGTGATATTGAATTTGTGGCAGCGATCGCTAATTTTGGTCGGTTTATTTTCCGTATTGGCAATCGAGGCGGCGCGGGCAGAACCTCCCCAAGCAGCAACCACGGTGAAAGAATGGCTGGCTCAAACTGAAGCTGCGATCGCTAGGATAACAGCCGTGAAGTTAAATCCTACTCCCCAAGGTTTGCAAGTTACCCTAGAAACAGCAGAAGGCAAAACCCTACAAGCTACCACCCGCCAAGAAGGAAATACCCTGATTGCAGAAATTCCTAATGCGGTGCTGAAACTACCCGATGGGCAAGCGTTTAGATCGGATAATCCGGCTAGCGGCATTCAAAGCGTTACGGTGACGACCTTAGAAGGAAATCGAGTACAACTAGCGATCGCGGGGATAAATGCCATTCCCACGGGTCAAATTGTTCCCGCTGCCAGTGGCTTGGTGTTGAATGCAGAATTAGTGGCGCAACAGGAAGAAGAACTTGAAGTCGTAGTGACTGGGGAGCAAGAAGAAGGCTATCGCGTCCCTAATACCAGTGTAGGGACGAGAACCGATACACCTTTGCGCGATATTCCCCAATCGATTCAGGTTGTACCGCCACAAGTGCTGCGCGATCGCAATGCCAGAAGAATCACAGACGGATTGGAAAATGTCAGCGGTGTAACCGCAATTGGGTATGGGGCTGAGTCAAGTAGAGAATATTTCACGATTCGGGGCTTCGAGTCTTATGGTGCTCTCGTCAATGGACTTCCTGACTCACAGATCGCTAATGACGGTGGCTTTGCCAATGTGGAAAGGCTAGAAGTGCTGAAGGGACCAGCCTCCGTTCTGTATGGAGACAGCGGATCGGGCGGTATTGGTGGAACGATTAACTTTGTCACGAAAAAACCATTACGCGATCCGTTTTACGAAATCAGCGCGACGATTGGTAGTTTTAATGACTATCAGGGAGCGATCGATTTCTCTGGGCCGTTGAACGATTCAAAAACCTCTCTCTACCGCCTGAATGCGCTTTATCGAAACGTTGAGACTTTTGTTGACTTTAACTCAGCGACACAGCTTTCTATTGCCCCCAGTTTCAGCTTTAGCTTGGGGAAAAATACAGATCTAATTATAGAAGGTGATTACAACAGAGTGGCACGAGAGGGAAACCAACCTGATGGAGTTCCAGCCATAGGCTCTGTGTTACCGAACCCGAATGGAAAAGTACGCCGCAGTTTGAGCTTGAGTGGACCACAACCAGCCGACACCATAATCACTGGCAGAGTGGGATATGCTTTGGAACATCGATTTAATGACGACTGGAAGTTACGTAATGCCTTTCGTTATACCTTTTACGACAATAGCGAACAGTTTGAGATTTATCCCACTGGGCTGGCTGAAGATAATCGAACTCTAAATCGAGAAGGTTTTTTTTCATCTGGCTCACCTTCCAAAACTTACTTTCTTGATACCAACTTACTGGGTAAATTCAGCACTGGCTCAATCGAGCATCAAATCTTATTCGGCTTTAGTTTGAATCGAAATACTAGCGACGGTTCTTCTGAATCTGTGCCTGCGGCCCCGTTAGACATCTTTAATCCAGTCTACGACCAAACTGTTTTTCCTACTGGTGTTTCAACCTTTGACAGTTCAACCACTAGAGATACGCTTGGTATTTATATCCAAGACCAGATCGCGCTTGCCCAAAACTTGAAGCTTCTAATAGGTGGACGAGTCGATATATTTGAGGAACGCACAACAGATCGACTGGCAAACACAGAAACGAGCCAATCGGACACCGCATTCAGCCCACGGGTGGGGATTGTTTATCAACCGATTCCAGCGATTTCTCTGTATGTTAGTTATTCTAAGGCTTTTACCCCAACTATTGGTATATCCGCTAGCGGAGAGTCATTCCAACCAGGACGGGGGACGCAGTATGAAGTCGGTATTAAGGCTGACTTAACCAGCAGACTTTCTACTACCCTTGCCTTCTACGATTTGACCCGCACCAATGTGACGACGAACGATCCAGATAATCTTGGCTTTTCGGTTCAAACTGGAGAACAAAGAAGCCGAGGGATTGAATTAGATATCAGTGGCGAAATTTTACCGGGATGGAATATTATTGCAGGCTATGCTTACAACGATGCCAGAGTCACAAAAGATAATGATATTCCTGTCGGCAATCGATTATTTTCTGCTCCCGAACACTCCTTTAATCTATGGACAACCTACAGAATTCAACAAGGCGATCTGCGAGGGCTAGGGTTTGGTTTAGGCTTCTACTATGTTGGTGAAGTAGCCGCAGATTTAGCTAATACTGTAGAGCTACCTAGTTTTTTCCGCACAGATGTAGCCATTTTTTATGAACGCGATCGATTCCGTGCTGCTCTAAATTTCCGTAATCTTTTTGATGTAGAGTATTACACATCGGCTGCTGGGTCTGGAACGTTTGTGAATCCAGGCAGCCCTTTCACCGTCCAAGGGACGATTTCATGGAAGTTTTAGAGTGTGTTAGATGTTCACAAGTATTTATTTGCGTCGCCTCACTCGTTTGATGCTTTTGAATATCTTAGCAGTAATACTGGTTTCGGCTTGTTCCACAACTCATGATATCAGTATTACTAGCTATAAACAGCCTGTTGAAAATTGCCGAACCGTGCAACATGAAATGGGTAGAATCTGCATTCCTCGTAATCCTGAAAGGGTAGTGACCCTTGATAGTTTTGAAAATACTTGGGCATTAGGTATCCGTCCTATTGCATCAACTTATTATTTCAATAAGGGTTTGTCGCTGCCCCAATATCTTCAAGGTAAATTAGAGCAAGTAGAATCTGTTGGAGATTATAGTAGCCCGAATATAGAAAAAATCTTGAGACTTAAACCAGACCTAATTATTTGTGGTTCTGAGTTTAAAGGTATTTACAAACAATTGTCTTATATTGCGCCTACGATCGTACTCAACAGACCTTTTCCTTTACCCTCTTGGGGAGATATGTTAGAGGAACTCGCTCAAGTATTGGGAAAAGAAGAGGTTCATAAACAGTTGATGGATCGATATTGGCAACGAGTCGAAAAACTTCAACAGGCTTTGGGCAAAAGCCGCGAAACAATGGAGGTATCGATTGCCAATACAGCATCAGAATACGGCATTTGGTCTTACGGAGACAAGCATTTTTCTGGATCGGTCTTGAAGGATATTGGTCTGCAACGTCCCAAATTTCAGCGAGGGGATTTCTTTTATATCGAAAATATATCGAAGGAAAAAATATCTGATATTGATGGGGATGTTCTTTTCTTTGTGGCTTCAGAAAGCAAAGACGATCGGAAGACATTAGAGAAGCTCAAACAAAGTCCTTTATGGTTACAACTCAAAGTTTTTCAACAAAATAAAATTTATTTTGTTGGCGAACATTGGCATCAGAACGATATTTTTGCGATTAATGCCATCCTTGACGATTTGGAAAAATATCTTGTTAACACGCCACAAACTTAGAACTCAATCCATCTTCTGGTCTTGTCTACAAACACAAAAAAGGATTTTTGATGACATCAGATGAAGAGGAAGCCAGCCTATAAGAAATTACCTCTTTATGGCGATCGCTATTTTGAACTCTCAAATGAGTCTTGTCCCGAACCATACTTCCAAGCTTCGAGCGATCGCTCTACCCCTGCGCCTCTAGCCAAGCTTCCAAATCCGCCAATGTGGTGAAATCGAGTAAGGCTTCCCCTAAGACTTCGAGTTGTTCAACCGATAAGGACGAGAAGCGATCGACGATCGCTTCATTCAAGGCTCCCACCTTTTTGGTCAGTTGGCGGAGGATCAGCGATCGTTGACGTTGCAGAGCCAATTCCCGTCCTTCTTCTCGTCCTTCTTCTCGTCCTTCTTCTCGTCCTTCTTGCTTAGCTTCCCGAATCGCTCGTGGTTCTTGGGTTAAATCTATGCCCAACATCGCTTTAATCTCCGACCGATTTAAATTTGTGAGCTTGTAAACCAGAATTGAAGTCACAATATCTATTATGTCCTGTTTCTGGGCGGGTGTTAATCGCTCCTGCTCTGTTCGTGCAATCAAGGCTCTCGCAGCTTCTGGGGCTTCAGCCTCGTCCACAATGGTTAAGACGATCGCCCCAACTGTGACGGGTAGAGAATTCACCTCCCCTAATTCATCCAAATACACGCGATGCACTTGCTCACCATTGAGAAACGTGCGGTGAGGATACAGGTCGCTTTGTTCCACACTGCGTGATGGATAAATAATCGCGGCTTGCCAATCACTAAAACGGTCTCGATGGCGGTAGAAATATAACGTCGATTCCGCTAGCAGTCTTTCGTAAAGCCGTTCATCCTTCTGCATTTGAATCTCGCAAAAGTAGACTGCGCCCATCTGATTTTCTGGTGGCAGAAACACCCCATCAATTTCAAACTTTGGTTCTTTGACTGCAACTGAGTCAAAGCGATAGTCAGAGGCATTTTCAGGTTTAGTCTCAATCAAGTCAAACAAGAGTTCAGAGGATTGTTGAAACAGTTTATAAAAGAGCGGGTCGCGGCGCATTGGAGCAGGCGAGAAACAATACGATCGAGTGTACTCTAGCTGGATGACCTGGAAAAATACCTCGTCAATCAGAAGGGAGTGGGGAGTAGGAAGTAGATGGGTGGATGGGTGTTCGCGAAGCGTTAGAGGTAAAGCGATGAAGGGAGGGGGCGATCGCCAAAATCCCTGCCAGATCGAGGTCTGGCTAATCCGGTAGTTGGTTCGGGTCAATGCCTTGCGATCGCAAATACGCTTCCAACCGTTCTCGTTGGCGTTGCTCCTGCTCTGCCCGTGCTTGCTGCTGTTCTGCCCGTTCCTCTGCTGTCAGATAGCGATCGCCCCCTTGGTTAAACCAGGCTAACTGCTCCTGCAACTCGTTGTCTGACATCACCTGAGCGCGCCCGATGCCCAGCCCCACTTCGGGCATCCAGTACGGCTCTCCAACTTGCAACTGGTATTCCCCACCCACCAGCTTGTAGGCTTCAAACGCTTGATGCTTCTTGTTGCGCTTCTGCCCCCAGAGTTCTGGATTGTACACCAGGTAGTACAGCACTCCCAACTTGGCATAGATACCCATCTTATCGTCGTACTCACCCCTGAGCGTTTGAGATACCATCTCCAAGACGAGAATGGGCACCACCCCGGCTTCTTCCCACACCGCATAACTGAGGCGCGATTTGCCCCCCTTGCGCCGCTCCACACCGATGCTCAAAAAGGCATCGGGCACCACAGGAATAGTGGGGTCTTCCCCAGTGGTGTGGTAGACCGCCATATCCACGCCAAAGTACCAGTCCATCCGCTCGGCCCAAATGCTTTTGAGTAGAAATAGCAAGACATTGGGCAGCAGATTCTGGTCTTCATTATCCACGGGGGTCTCATCCGAGCAGGGCAAGTCGGCAGTGCTGGGTAAGAATTGGGACAGGGGCTGAGAAACCACGGTGCCGACTGCCAGAAACTACTCTTTGAGTATAGGCGATCGCCTATACCAACTCACCGCAATCCACTTTTAGTAATCTAAGTTTCCCTGCTGACACGCGCGATCGCATTTCGGAATCGTTCGGCGACCCTTGCGGTATGCGGTATCTGCAAAGCAGCGCGCGCTCTCGCCTTGGAACAGCGATCGCACGATAATCAGAACTAAATTTGTTCTGGCTAACATGAGCGAATTGAACGTGGAGTGATACTCTTGCCTCTAGCAGAGAATCATCAATAAGTCCCTGTGGTATCAGGAAATGAAACCAGGATGCTCTAGATTTAGATCTGCATTAAACTTAATTCATCAAAATTGTCAAATTGGCTCCGATTTTGACTTCAAACTCGGAGTGGTATATTTGTTGGCGATCGTCCTAGTTCACCTGCTGGACGCGCACAATCGAAGCGTAAGACCTCACGCTTTGGCTCGGTGGTAAGGGGGAATCTTTGTAATATGGGTGTATTATGACAACGGAGGAGATTGCCCCTGAATTCGTTCGGTTATCACGCTTTTAGGCCTCTAGCAGTTACCGACTGGATGAGCCATTATAGTAATACACGAGTACTAGGGCTAGCAAACGCTGTCAGCCACCTCTGGCTCGACAGCTAAATTGACTGCAACATTTAGAGGTGAACTTTTTCCTCTTTACATCAGTCTAAATATGTCATAAGCTAGAATTAAACAAACTCATATCGACTTCGGATTTCTGGTCTCTCAGTTACGAGCAACAAACTCTCAGGTGAAAAATCAGCCATCTAGCCATGACACCACCATCGAGGTAGAAAATTTCCTCCAAAAACTGCTCTAGTGAGGGATGAAATATTCAGGATGAACAGTTTATAATTTCATCCTTTCGGATGGTATGCGTGCTTTAGACAGCCAGCAACGGCTACAGCGTCAACCGTTTAGCCTTCATCTTCGAGCAGTTTACCCCTGCATTTTCTCAGTCGCTTGTTTACGGAGGCACCACTCTCATGCCTAATGCAAAAACCCCAAAGAAAACAACTAAGCCAATGTTTACGGCTGATATGGTTCGTACTTATCTGCATGAGATCGGTCGCGTGCCATTATTGACGCACGAGCAAGAAATCGTTTACGGCAAGCAAGTACAACAAATGATGGCGCTCTGCGAGCAAAAAGAAGCTCTAGCAGAAAAACTCCAGCGCGAACCGACTTCTTCTGAGTGGGCAAAAGACGCTCATCTTGAAGAACCCGAACTGAACCGGATTATGCAGTTAGGGCAGTACGGCAAGCGCAAGATGATCGAAGCTAACTTGCGTTTGGTGGTAGCCATAGCCAAAAAGTACCAGAAGCGCAATATGGAATTCCTCGATCTGATCCAGGAAGGCACTTTGGGCTTAGAACGAGGAGTAGAAAAGTTCGATCCCACGCGAGGTTACAAGTTTTCTACCTATGCTTATTGGTGGATTCGCCAAGCGATTACGCGAGCTATAGCCCAGCAAGCACGAGCCATCCGCTTGCCCATCCACATTACCGAAAAGCTCAATAAGATCAAGAAGACGCAACGGGAACTCTCGCAGCGATTGGGTCGCCATGCTACCCCAACCGAGATCGCCCAAGCGTTGGAACTGGAACCAGCCCAGATCAGAGAATACTTGAATATTGCCCGTCAGCCCATCTCTTTAGACGTGCGGGTGGGAGATAACCAAGACACCGAACTTTCCGATCTGTTGGAAGATCGCGCTCCTTCACCAGAGCATTACACCACCCAAGAGGCTCTGCGGCAAGATCTAGAAAACTTACTAGCAGAACTCACCCCCCAACAGCGAGAAGTAATTAGTTTGCGCTTCGGCTTGGAAGATGGCAACGAACTATCTCTGGCTAAGGTAGGCCAGCGGCTCAATCTCAGCCGCGAACGAGTCAGACAGCTAGAACACCAAGCTTTAGCTCATCTACGCCGTCATCATGCCAACGTGCGGGAGTATGTAGCGAGCTAAAATGAATTCGGAATTCGGAGTTCGGAGTATGCGCCTAGCGCAGGCTCCGCCAACAGAGTTCGGAGTTCAAAGTTCAATCGCAATATCGCGATCGAGATGCCGCGAGCGAGACGCTCGCACTACTAATTACACGGATTCGATCGCAAACATCTAGTCGGGACGCAGCTAGCCTGCGTCCTTTTAATTTTTGGGAAATTTTTCGATAACTCCTACATTCTTCTTTTTGTAAAGTTTTGTAAACTTTTCCGGAAGGCTGATGGTTGCTAATGAAGTTACTCTTAAGCGCGTTAGCAAGGATAAGAATGTTTAAGCAACCGGAACCAAGCACCAGGGAAATTCCCTATTATTGAAGATATAAACAAAAATTAGTTTCTTAGATAATTTAGGTCTGCCCTTAGAGGGTAGAGTTGTCTGCCTTTAGTGGGTATTGGTTTTAACCAGTTTCGCTGGATATTAGGTTTAAATACTTGGGGGGAAGCCATGTTGGGAAGAAAACTCTGGAAATCTCTTTTACAAAGAAACCAAAAGCCACTAACTAGTTTATTGCTGGGTTTAGGATTGTTGGCAAGTAGCGCGGAACTCGGTATGGCTTCTGCTGTCAAACTAGCTCGATCGCCAGAACAACCATTAGTAGCCGTTCGCGCCCGCTCGTCAAATGTCCCAATTAGACGGGAAATCAAGCAAATAAAAGATGGCATTTACGTTTACGGTCAATCCTCTAAGCCGCAGCAATACGGCAAAGAGTATATGGTGTTTGAAACCAAAAATGGTAAGGCGATCGGAGCGTTTTATATCCCAGGTTCGGAGTTCAGTTGCTTTTATGGCTCGATCGATGGTAGTGGGATGGATTTAAATGTAGTAGATCCATTCGATCGTTTTACATATGCTCACTCGATCGCCTTGCGACCTAACTCCTTGCTGGCCAGCAGCAACCAGATAGGGCTTCAAGGATATCAGCGAGTTAGCCGACTCGGCAGTGGCGATCGCCGACTTCTAGCTTACTGTCGCAACAATTATCGGCAACATTTTAATTAGTCGTCCCGGAAAAACTATCAAAAGCCAGAAAGGCGCTAAGAGCATTCAAAGAATCAGAAAACATTGGATGCTCTGGCTGTGCTAGACGGAGAATTATATTTGTATTGATTCCCGGAAGATCGGCGGCGGAAATCGACTTTTTAAAGCAGGTAATACAGGACAAGGTTTTTTCTCTTGCAAGTTGTCTCCTTGATTCCAATTAAAAGTGTTCCAGCGGAAAGGACCTTTTTGAGCAGCAGACATCCACAGCAAGCGTTTGGCTCTAGTCATGGCGACGTAAAGCAGGCGAAATTCTTCGGCTGTCTTCAGGTTAGCTGCTTGTTCCCAAGCTTCAGCTACCGTCAGCAGGGGTTTACCGTGCAGATCCGCCCGAATTTGCGCTCTGGCGACTTCTGCTAAGGTAAAATCTCCCAAAAACTGGGCGGCGTTCGGCACTCTAGTAGTTCCAGGAAGGACATCTTCATGCAAGAAGGGGATGAAAACATAATCCCAGTCCAACCCTTTGGCTTTGTGCATGGTAATTACCGTTAATTGCCCGCTGCGAACGTAGCGAGATTCTAAATCTTCGGTTTCTACAGCTTCAAATCTTTCCGAACTGACAATTTCGCTCAAAGCACCTAGAATCGCACTCATGGAAGGGTTGCCCGATGTTTGTTGTATGATTCGTTCGGCTAATTTATCGGAGGTAGCGAGTTCGGTTTTGTCATACTTCAATATGACCGAGGCAATAAAAGTAATTAGTTGGTAAAGAGGTAGCTTCAGACGCGCATCGAGCAATCGGCAACAATAGCGCCGCGCTGCTAATACCGACGGCGTTGGGGGGGGATCTAAAGGACTGGGATAGAGAAATTTTTCCGGCTGGGTGGCAAGGGCGTTTAAATCTTGGGTAGCAATCAGTTTGCGCTGAACTAAGACTTCGAGCGCCGCTTTTAAGTAATCGGGGGAATGAGGCCTGTCAACGAATTGCAGCAGCGCCAAAATTTCGGCAGGAATGTGAGTATAGCGATCGCTCTGAGCCACGTCGTAAACTTCAATTTTGGGCTGACGCGATCGCAAATAGTTTAACTGTTCGGCGACAAAACTCCCTTGACGATTTTCCCTGACTAGCACGGCAGCGCGGGCTTCTGGATCGGCGGCAAATAATTCGATCGCCCTCTCTCCAATCAGTTGTACCGTATGATAAACATCTCGCGGGGTATAAATTTCTAACCCTTGTCCCACGGGTAGCGGATTGGCATCGGGTTGAGGATCGTCAGCATCCACCGGACGAATCGCCTGAAGGCTAAAAGGTTGTTCCTTGCCAGCCATCTTAGAATCGTTGACCCACTTCAGGACAAAGTTGGCCGCGTCAATGACAATTCGGGTACTGCGTCCGGCTCGATCCATCGTCGCTAGGCGGTTTTGTTGTTGGCATTGCTGGCAAAACTCCCGAAAATAAACCGGATCGGCAGGCGTAAAAGTAGAATTGATCGCTTGATTCGGATCTCCCACGCGCACGAGATTTTGGATTTTGGATTTTGGATTTTGGATTGGGTTCGCTTCTCCCCATCTCCCCATCTCCCCATCTCCCCATCTCCCCATCTCCCCATCTCCCTCCTCCGCTGCCAAAATCTCTAGCAGCTTAGTCTGAAGCGGACTCGAATCTTGAGCCTCATCTTCAAAAACGGCGAAAACTTGCTCTTGCCAGAGCTTTCTAGCGGTAGGATTATCTAATACCCTTAAAGCTGCCAGAATCATGTCGTCGTAGTCGATTAAGTTCTGACGGCGCAAATTATTCTCGTATTGCTCGTACAGGCCAGCCGCGATCGATAATATTCCATAACTATCAGCCGCAGTTTGGCTCAAGCGCCACAAATCTTGGGGCATTAGTCCAGAGCTTTTGGCTTCGTGAATGACTATACTAGCCAGGTTGGGTAACACTTCAGTTCGCAACACCGACTGTCGCCGCAGTCGTTCGGTTTCTTCCCCGTCAAACTCGTGCCCCTCCAACAGCGAGAAATATTGCTTGGGATGAGCCACGATCCACTGTTCGACGCTGGATCTCAGCAGTCGGTGGCTTTGGTTGGGCGACACTAAGGTGGCAATTTCTAAATTCAAACCCGCTAAATCTTGATGGCGACTGGCAATATTGAGAGCTAAACCGTGCAGCGTATTGACAATAAAGCCATTTTGCGGTAGAGATAATTGGCGCAAGCAGTCGCGAATTTTGGCTTTGAGGTTGCTGGCAGCCGATCGCGTGAAAGTAACGACTACCAACTGCCGACGAGAATGAAGTTGATAGCGAGCGATCGCCAAAGCTGCTGCTACCGCCATCCCAGTAGATTTGCCCGCTCCTGGAACGGCTGAAACGGCTAAATATCCCCCCTGCCAGTCAGCCATTTCTTGCTGTCCTTGGCGCAAGCCTTGACGGAGTTGCTGCATTACCTGTTGCTGCAACGCCATCGGCGATAAAGCCTCATCATCAGAGGTTGGTGTTGCTGTCAGACGATCGAAGCGGCTCAAATTAGTTTCTAAGGCATCTGACATTTTGGGTACGCAACTGAGGTGGATATTAGGCTAAAAAAGATAAAGCAGCCTTTTCCTAATGTAAAACCTCAAACCCCAATTTAGATGATTCCCAAGGAGTTTATCCAAATTAATCCTATCCGCTCACCAGCGGCGGAAATATTTATCTCTTATCGCATGGCGCACGAGTTTCGCCGCGAAGCTGAATATCGACAAGCGATGGCCGATTACTGTCAGTGGTATCAAAGCACGGCCGAACTGCACCAGCAAGAGGCAGAGAAACTTAAAGGCGACATCAATATTATGGGTTGGTTCAATCGCGGGAGAAAATAAGCCAGGAGTTCGCTTGTAGGGGCGGGTTTTGCCAGCCCTCTTCTCCCCTAACCATCAAGGCGCAATTGAACCCGCCCTGCCACACCATTAACCTCAAAGGATTTCAGGAGTTCGTAATTCGGAATTATTTTCTCGCCCTCTCGCCCTCTTCTGGTTACGACAAAACTTCTACCTCATCTGGGCGCAAGTGGGCGCGGAATTTTTTGTCAAACTTAACAACCACAGGGAAATTGGCACTGATCGCTTTACCTTGCCACTCATTAGCAAAAGAGACGATTTCTCCCTCTCGGTCTTTGATGTCAAGGGGTTGACCTCGGTGTTCGGGATGATGGTAAACAATTACAGATTCAATAATACGAACGCGATCGCCAATTTTCATAACTTTATGTGTTTCCTCTCCAACGGTATTAATACCGCTGATACCACGCCCAGATTTTGGTCAAAGACAACCTTATTATTTTTGCACAGTAGGGCCAACCCATCTTATATTTTGACTTTGAGATTTTCTATGCTAGCGGTAAGGAAACGCGGTAATGAGTCAAAACTACTGACAAATTATGGCGATCGCCTAAGTTAATTAAAGACTCCACCGCTTCCTCAAGTGCCATTTTGCCTGCCAAAATTGCTGGAGTACAGTCGCTCCCGAACTGCTCTAAGCAATTATGACTAAGGCTTTCAGAACTCAACAGTAACATCCCGTCTTCTTCGATAATTAATCTCTGGATCTGAGGGTGTAAGAGCACTGGATCGCTGATACCCAAGGCTTGAGGGATAGTGGTAGCACTCGATTCGACTTCGGCTGGATCGATCGCTGGGCTAGAGTCGGTCAGGGGTATGATTTGACGGGCATCGAGCCAATAAGCATGGCTGTCTCCCAGTCGAGCGATGTAGAGTTCAGGCGCGTTAGCAGTCCCCTTGGCAGTTCGTACTAGCTGCGGTAACTGAATTGCCATTATTAGTGTCGCCCCCAATGGGTAGCGCAATTCTGGTCGTTCCTCATTGCGGGCAGCAAGTAAGTTATTAGTAACGCGAATAATTACCTCTAACTGCTGCGCTACTACCTCCGGAGTCATAATTTGAGGCTGTTCGGCAACTTCTTTTAACAGCGCCCGTACCAGAACCTGAATCGACTTAACTGCCCATCGGCTGACCGTTGCCCCTTCAGCATTACTTCTAGTAGGAGTGCAGACGATCGAAAGGTGCTGGGAGAGAGGGAGAGAGGGGGAGAGGGGGAGAGGGGGAGAAATTCCGCTCTGCTCCTCTGTTGGGTGGGGATAGCAGCTATCTGGATGGCGAGCGCTCTTTGCTGCTACCTGCAAGCTTAAGGACGACTGTGCCGCTTGTTCGAGTAACAACAGATTGAGTTGTGGAGCTATTGCCTCTACTGTTGCTTTTTGGACCTGCATCCTTTGATAAATAGCTTGCAGTTTGTTTTTTATTGGTTCCTGGGCTGCCTGAAACCAAGATGACCAACAATTTCCCAGTTTTTGGAGGTTATGAACTCCAGATCGATCGCCTGAATCTTGATAAAGTTGCAATAGCCGCACTCGCCATCCATCCACTCGGAGATTATCCCCCAATAAGAGACTAGAAGCGACATTGAGTTCGGCTAAAGAGGGCATGAGTTGCAACATTTGCCACAGCCAGTAAACTTGACGTACTGGCGATGCCTCAGACCACGCTTCTATAATTGATGGCATGAGATGACCTTCAGGATCTAGAGGTACGTTTTTCAGCAACAGTACCCCTGGCGATCCTAAATCTTCGATCGACTCTGTGTATCCATACACTTGGGGACAATGCAGGTATCGATCGGCTAACCGCTGGTAAGGAACAATCTCATCAGATTGAGGCTCAAAGGCGGATGGAGCGATTTGAGGATTGGTATCTAGCCAAATTTGCGGGGCAAGTGCTTGATATCTATTGGCGACTAGCTTGCCAGCAGGTATTAGTTTTGCCGACAGATTGGCTGCCCACAAATGGCGATCGATCTGCGGCTCCGAACTCTTCATAAGGGGAAATGGTGGAATGGTTCCATCTAACACTATGCAATATTAAAAATGTAATGACTGAGAGGTTAATATGTGGCTTAGCCCTAGCGCCCTCTGGCTGATAGCTGGGATTATACTTTGCTCGATCGAGGCTGTCGTTCCCACTGCGTTTACTGCTTTCGTCATGGGAATCAGCGCTTTTGGGGTGGCATTAGTAGCGATCGCGCTGCCGTCGCAGGTGGGGTTACAAATTTTTCTTTGGATGCTTTTTTCCACAATTTTTGTCTTCATCAGCCATCGTTTCGTGCCCAAGCGCAAGGTTCGTGCTATTCAAGATGCTACGGAGGCTCAGACACTAACAGAAATTTTACCAGGACAGACGGGACGGGTGCTATATGAAGGCAATTCCTGGCGGGCGCGTTGTGGAGAAACGGGTTGTGCGATCGAGAGCGATCGCAAAGTTTATGTAGTCGGACGCGAAGGCACTACATTGATTGTGATGCCAGAACATCTCGATTGAGTTAAATGCTTGCACTGAGCGATGTACTGAGCGAAGTAGAAGGCGCAGCGAACGTGCCAAAAATTGCTAACTGACAGATTAATAACTAACAAAGGATTAAGCATATGGAGCCATTATTCGGTCTGGTTATAGCTATCTTCTTAGGTGGATCGGCACTTTCTGGAGTCAAGATTATCAAGCAAGGAGAAGAAGCTTTAGTTGAAACTTTAGGTAAGTATAACGGTAAAAAACTAACACCGGGATTGAATTTTATGATTCCGGTTTATCAAAGAATTGCCTATCAAGCCACCATCCGGGAGCGAGTGATGGAAGTACCGCCGCAATCTTGTATTACCCGCGATAACGTTAGCATTACCGTTGATGCGGTGGTCTATTGGCGAATAATTGATATGGAAAAAGCTTACTACAAAGTCGAAAATCTCTATTCAGCCTTACAGAATTTAATTCTCACTCAAATTCGGGCCGAAATGGGAACTTTAGATTTAGATGAAACCTTTACTGCTCGGACTAAAATTAACGAGTATCTCCTCAGAGAGTTAGATATTGCCACCGAGCCTTGGGGAATTAAAGTCACAAGGGTAGAACTTAGAGATTTGATCCCTTCTCAAGCGGTTCAAGAATCGATGGAATTGCAGATGTCAGCCGAACGGAAAAAGCGGGCAGCAATTCTCAACTCTGAAGGGGAGAGAGAAGCAGCGATTAACTCTGCTAGAGGGCAAGCAGAATCCAGGATTTTAGACGCAGAAGCGCGTCAAAAATCTGTAGTTTTAGATGCACAAGCCCAACAACAAGCACTGATCCTGAAAGCACAGGCTGAATATCGCCAACAAATCCTCAAAGCTCAAGCGATCGCTGAGTCGGCTGAAATTATTTCCCAAAAAATCAAGAGCAACCCCCAAGCCGCCCAAGCCTTAGAAGTGTTATTTGCTTTAGGCTATCTCGATATGGGATCTACCATTGGCAAGAGCGATAGCAGCAAAGTCATGTTTATCGATCCCCGCAGCATTCCCGCTACCTTAGAAGGAATTCGATCGATCGTCGGAGATATCGATCGATCGGAGCCTCAGTTTTTAGATTTAGAAGAGGAAGCGTAAAAAAGTCGTAGGGGCGCAAAGCATTGCGCCCGTACAAAAGTCAAAAATTGGAGATCGGAAAGGGAATCTGGGAGGAATTGATGACAGCTTCTGTGAAACTAGGTTTAAATTCAAGCGATCGCATTCCGCTTTTAGAAAGTGGCGATCGCCTTTCTCTGTTAGAATTCGAGCGGCGTTATACAGCCATGCCACACATCAAAAAAGCTGAATTAGTTGAAGGAGTTGTGTATGTGGCCTCACCGTTACGATTCAACAGTCATGGCAAACCTCATGGACGTTTGATTGTTTGGTTAGGAAATTATCAAATTTTTACTCCTGGAGTAGAGTTAGGCAACAATTCTACCGTTCGTCTGGATCTAGATAACGAACCGCAACCTGATGTAGTGCTGTTAATTGATGAGAGATGCGGCAGGCAAGCACGTATTAGTGAAGACGACTACGTGGAAGGCGCACCCGAATTAGTGGCAGAAGTGGCGGCTAGCAGTGCAGCAAATGACTTGCACGATAAAAAGAAAGCTTATCGTCGCAATGGAGTTAGAGAATATATTGTTTGGCAAACATTGGATAATAGACTCGATTGGTTCAGCTTACAAAACGGCGAATATGTAACGCTGACAGCCGATGAAGCAGGCATTATTAAAAGTCGAGTTTTTCCAGGTTTATGGTTGGCGATCGGTGCTTTATTAGCAGGCGATATGACTACTGTTTTAGCCGTTTTACAACAAGGATTAAATTCTCCAGAACACGCTGCATTTGTACGGCAATTGTCTCAAAAATTCGGCTCTCTGAGCATAAAGAGGTAAAATGTAGCTGGCGCTACATTTTACCTCTGCCGTTACCATGGATATTCATTTAGATACCTTATTAGGGTTGCCCTATGCCACCGTCTTTACTTGTTATCAAAAAGCAGGGTTTATTATTCTAAAATTAGATTTAATTAATGAGGGAATTAACTGCCATCATTGTCAAACTTACACTGATAAATTACATGAAGATCGTCCAATTTTAGTCAGAGATTTATCGATTTGTGGGCAAAAAGTCTATCTGCAAGTCCCTCGTCGCCAATTTGAATGTCCTAACTGCCAAAAAACTTCAACCGAACGCCTTAGTTTTCTCGAAACGAGAAGACGATATACCGTCAGGTACGAAGAGTATATTTATGAAAGAGTGAAAGAGTTAACCGCCGAACAAGTGAGTCAAAATGAAGATTTAAGCCCGAAAATAGTCACCAGTATTTTTCAAAGAATGGCCAGTAGAAAAAAAAGACTGGGGACTACCTGAGCGTTTAAGCCTAGATGAATTTAGTCGTCAAAAAGGGCAAGGAAATTTTGTTACTGTGGTGAGTGACCTGGACAAAAGCTCTTTATTAGAAGTAATTGATTCTCATCAAAGCGATGAGATTATCGAAGTTTTAAACCAGCAAACCCTGGAAATTAGGGAAAAGGTCAAAGAAGTTAGTGTAGATATGTGGGGCGGTTTTCCGAAAGTAATTAAAAAAGTTTTCCCCCAAGCTGTAATTGTAATCGATCGATTTCACGTCATGAAATTAGTCAACAAAGCTTTGAATAAAATTCGATTATCATTAGATTTAAAAGGCTTAAAAAATCGCTGTTTGCTGATGAAAAATAGTCCAGATTTAACTCCAGAAGAAAAGCTCGACTTACAAGAACTATTAAATCAGTCTCCGTGCTTAACTATTGCTTATGAGTTAAAAGAGGAACTTCGAGATATTTATGAAACCAGCACGACTGTGAAAATGGGATTGAGAAGGTTTCAAAAGTGGTTAGTTTTGGCTCGCTGTCTTTTCGGTCAGACGGCTGAAACTTTAGCCAAACATACTCAGGAGATTTGCCATTACTTTATTCAAAGAACAACTAGTGGAGTCATGGAGGGAATTAATAATAAGATTAAATTGATTATTAGACAAAGCTATGGCTTTAATACATTCGATTCTTTGCGTGAAAAACTGTTAGCTTGCTTATTTAAATAAGTTTTAGTTATCCTCTTAAATGGAGGAGAGCCATTAAATTGAGAATTGCTATAGCTCATTTCCTCCACGCAGACCATCTAACGTGTAGTGCGATCGCATTGCACCTTATCACTACATAATTACGATCGATCGTCTGGATTTAATTTTATGACCGAAGAATACAAAAAATTGGCCGAACTTTATAAAAATGCCCTGCTCGAAGATGCGATCGCTTTTTGGGAAAAACACTCGATCGATTGGGAAAAAGGCGGCTATTTCACTTGTCTAGATCGAACTGGTAAGGTGTACGACACCGATAAGTTTATCTGGCTGCAAAATCGCCAGGTGTGGACTTTTTCGATGCTTTACCAGCAGTTGGAACGCCGAGAAGATTGGCTGCAAATTGCTAAAAATGGTGCCGATTTTCTGGCTAAATACGGTCGAGATGAAGAGGGTAACTGGTACTTTGCCCTAAATCGCACTGGAGAGCCTTTGGTGCAGCCCTACAATATCTTTTCTGACTGCTTTGCCGCCATGGCATTCAGTCGCTACGCTCTCGCCGCTGGCGAAGAATGGGCCAAAGAAGTGGCGCTGCAAGCTTACAATAACGTGTTGCGCCGCCAAGATAACCCCAAGGGAAAATATAACAAGACCTACCCCGGTACTCGTCCCCTGAAAACCCTAGCGGTGCCGATGATTTTAGCCAATCTGTCGCTGGAAATGAGTTGGCTGCTGCCTAGCGATCGCTTAGAGAGTATCTTAGACAAAACCGTGCGGGAAGTGATGACAGATTTTCTCGACTCGGAACGCGGGTTGATGTACGAAAACGTTGCCCCCGATGGTTCGCACGTAGACTGTTTTGAAGGACGACTGCTCAACCCCGGTCATGGCATTGAAGCGATGTGGTTTATTATGGACATCGCCCAGCGCCGCCAGGATGCCAAGACCATAGATCGAGCGATCGATGTCGTCCTCAATATCCTCAATTTTGCTTGGGATGAGGAGTATGGGGGATTGTATTACTTTATGGATGCTGAGGGTCATCCGCCCCAACAATTGGAGTGGAATCAAAAACTGTGGTGGGTACACCTAGAAACGCTGGTAGCCCTAGCCATGGGCTATCGTTTGACGCAGCGCCCCGAATGCTGGTCGTGGTATCAAAAGGTACACGATTATGCCTGGTCGCACTTTGCCGATCCAGAATACGGCGAGTGGTTTGGCTACCTCGATCGCCGTGGAGATGTGCTATTAAATCTGAAAGGGGGCAAATGGAAAGGCTGCTTTCACGTCCCACGAGCACTGTATCTTTGCTGGCAGCAATTTGAATCGATCGGCGCTGGTCAACATGGGTAGTGTTGTCGATCGGCAATATCGAGATAAAATTGACAAACTCGATCGGCAAGCCATAAACTCTCAAAATGCTGGTGCTTGTTAGGAAATAAGTCATGACTGAGGCTCGAATTGGAATTATCGGGGGTAGCGGACTCTACAAAATGGATGCCCTCAAAGACGTACAAGAGGTGCAAGTCGATACGCCTTTTGGTTCGCCTTCAGATGCTTTGATTTTAGGCACGCTAGAAGGCGCAAGAGTAGCTTTTCTCGCCCGTCACGGTCGCTATCACCATCTCATGCCTTCAGAATTGCCGTTCCGGGCCAATATTTATGCGATGAAAAAGTTGGGGGTGGAATATATTATTTCTGCCTCCGCCGTTGGGTCTTTAAAAGCAGAAGTTAAACCCTTAGATCTGGTAGTGCCGGATCAATTTATCGATCGAACCAAGAACCGAGTTTCTACTTTTTTCGGTGGCGGCATAGTGGCTCACGTTGGCTTTGGCGACCCAATTTGTAGCAAATTGGCTGGGATTTTAGCTGAAGCGATCGCATCCCTCGATTTCCCTAACGTCACTTTGCATCGCGGCGGTACATACGTCTGTATGGAAGGCCCTGCCTTTTCTACGAAAGCAGAATCTCATCTTTATCGCAGTTGGGGTGGAACGGTAATCGGTATGACTAATTTGCCAGAAGCAAAACTAGCTAGAGAGGCAGAAATTGCCTATGCAACTCTAGCTTTAGCCACTGATTACGATTGTTGGCATCCAGAACACGATAGCGTGACGGTAGAGATGGTAATTGCCAACCTTCAAGCTAATGCCAGCAACGCTCAAAAGGTGATTCAAGAAACCGTTCGCCGCCTCCACGAAAATCCACCGAAATCTGAGGCGCACTCGGCTTTGAAACACGCCATTCTCACTCCTCTCGATCGAGTACCAGCCGCGACTAAGGAGAAATTGAGTTTACTGTTGCAGAAGTACGTTCGTTAATGTGCTCCCCGAACTGAAGCCTCTCGATCGCTTCTATAGTTTCCTCTCAGACAGCAGGGCATAGCAATCGCTCATCTAGTGCGATCGCTCTAGCTTTAGTTGACGCTGGCTGCTGCTAGGCATGGCCAGAAAGGGCATACCGCAGTTCAAGTCTGTAGCCACTTAAGTACCTAAACGGTAAAATAGAAGATACAGAGTAGAATTACACCGATGGATGCTATTACCTATACCCAAGCACGGAAAAACTTCACTTCAGTAATGAACCAAGTTTGTGACGACCATGCGCCCATTATCATTACTCGTCAATCAGAGCGCCCAGTGGTCATGATGTCTTTAGAAGATTACAATGCCATCCAAGAAACGCTCTACTTGCTTAAAAGTCCCAAAAATGCCCAGCGGCTCTACAGAGCATTGGAAGAATTAAAAGCTGGGCAACACCAAAAACAGAATTTGCTCGAACCGGATGAGCTTGGTGAGCGATCGGAGCAGCCTTGGCATGGACATCAGGTTTTTAAATGATGCGTGGGAGGATTATTTGTATTGGCAAAAAACCGATAAAAAAATCCTCAAGCGCATCAACGAATTGATAAAAGATACCCAAAGAGAGCCGTTTGAGGGTTTAGGGAAACCAGAACCGTTGAAGTTCGATCTGTCGGGGTTGTGGTCGCGCCGGATTAACCAAGAACATCGTCTAGTTTATCAAGTGCAAGACGACTGCATTATTATCGTTCAATGCCGTTATCATTATGAGTAAACTACCTCGGAGTTCGCGATCGAACTGTTTTAGGTGTATTGTTCCACTACTTTAAGTTTGACGCGCCACTACGTTTAAAGACTTTGCCTGAGTCTTGTGTGTAATGGCGATCGCCTTTTAATGTTAAAGTTTTCCAACTCAGCAGCAACGCTACCGGGCCGACAACTAGGTGAAATAGATCTTCGCTCCATCTCAGCGTCATCCCCAAGGGATATTCAGCGATCGCGCCTAACACTCCTAGCATTAGGTAGAACCCGCCAAAGGCAAACCCCAACCCTGCCAAGAATCGATCGCGATTTACCGTCTTTAGCAGTCCCAAAATCGCCATTCCCCAGCCGATATGGATAGCGGCGTGCAGGCGATCGCTTGTCAGCAGTTTAGCAAGATATTCTAACGGCTCGATGTTAGCTAAAATCAGCAGCAGCGAGATTGTCCCTTGCAGCAGTAGCGCGGTTCCTAAAAGCCACAGGTAAAATCGCAGCAGAGATAGTGGTGAGAATAATAAATCAGAACCAGATTTCATTTATTTCCGACAGGGGCTAGCGTCGTTACTATAGAGTTATCTAAAAATTTTCTTCTCCTATTGTGGCTTAAAAATCTAGTGGTCTGTCAACTTTAAATTGAGGGATCTATTCTCCCCTCTCCAGTAAACAAAAACTTCCTTTTCCCTCTCCAATAAAAAGGAACTTCCTTTCCCCTCTCCTTGTAGGAGAGGGCAGGGTGAGGTGGAGAGGGTAGGGTGAGGTGGGAGAGGGGTTGGGGATGAGGGCTATCCATCATTTCTAACTTGATGAACTACTAGTAGCTGTAACGCGAACTGGCAGGTTTCCGATTTCCCAGGCTATGCTGGAAGCTAAGTTATTCGGGCGTAGGGCGTAGGGCAACCCGCAAAGAATGTTGCAGGCAGAACAGATACTTCAAGAACGCTATCAACTACAACGCCAGTTAGGACGAACGGCGGCAGGTCGTCAAACTTGGCTAGTAAAAGATTTGCAAACTAACGAACAGGTGGTGGTCAAATTGTTAGCGTTTAGCCCTCAGATGCAGTGGGAAGAATTGAAGCTGTTTGAAAGAGAGGCTCAAGTTTTAGCCAATCTCAATTACCCCCAAATTCCTCGCTATCGAGATTTCTTTTCTTTAGATACCCAAACTGGCGCAGGCTTACCCTGGTTCGTATTAGTCCAAGATTATATTCCAGGGAACTCATTACAAGAATTATTGGAACAGGGCAAACGCTTTTCCGAAAAACAAGTTAAAGATGTTGCCACCCAAGTTCTCAAAATTTTGATTTATTTGCACGAACTCAGTCCCCCAGTTTTGCACCGCGATATTAAGCCCAGCAATCTCATCTTAGGAGAAGATCGCCAGATCTATTTAGTAGATTTTGGCGCGGTTCAAGATAAAGCAGCTTTTACGGGAGTGACTTTTACGGTTGTGGGCACTAGCGGTTATGCCCCCTTAGAACAATTTTGGGGAAGAGCGGTTCCGGCTTCGGATCTTTATGCTTTAGGAGCCACATTAATTCACTTATTAACTGGGGTTGCTCCTACCGATTTACCTCTCAAAGATTCTCGAATTCAATTTGCCGATCGCGTCAGTTTGCCTTCGGGGGCGATCGCTTGGATTGAAAAACTGACGGAAACTGCTGTAGAAAAAAGGTTTAGTACGGCTCGCGAAGCCTTAAAAATGATGGAATCTGGTTTAGTTAAAGCTTCTCCCGATCGCCTCGCGTCTGCTCTCAAAAAAATTGGTAAACCTGCTGGCAGTCGCATTGAGGTTAACAAGTCTGCCAACTCATTAGAAATTCGCATCCCTAGCCGAGAAATTAAAATCGGAAGATTGTTATTTATCTCGGCCGGTTTAGTATTCTTAGCTCCATTGGCTAGATTTATTTTATGGTATCCGATTGGGTTAATCTTTTTATTATTTATTGTTTTTAACTTATTGCAATACTGCGGACAAAACTATCAAATAAAATTTTATGGAGATGTATTTGAAATCGATCGCCAAATATTTAGATTTACTTACTTGCGACACAAAGGATATATTTCTGCTATTTTAGGTATATTTTTGCATGGTAATGGTAACGAGCTAAAATTGGGAATTCGTTCTCACAATTATTCAGGCAATTATTCTCACTTTTTTGGAGATGGTTTAAGCGATGAGGAATGTGCGTGGTTAGCTCAAGAAATTCAAGATTGGCTCAACTATCATAAGTAATAAGTAATAAGTAATAAGTAATAAGTACGTGGATAGTAAATTAACCGCGCAACTAACAGCAGATGGTTCGTTGACTTTCTTTTCGAGCGAGTTTGGTGAAACTTTTCATAGTTGTCAAGGGGCGAAAACTGAAGCTCATCTGAAGTTTGTCGAAACTACACAAATCGAACGAGTAGCTCGTAAACCTAAAATAAAACTCCTAGACGTTTGTTACGGACTAGGCTATAACACTGCCGCAGCGTTGGAGAAAGTTTGGGCAGTTAATCCTAATTGCCAAGTAGAGTTAATCGGGTTGGAATTAGATATAAATACGCCCATAATTGCTATTGAAAGCATTTCTAACTTATGGCACAACCTCCAAATAGTAGAAATCTTGACGCAGTTAGCAACCTCTCATGAAGTTAAAACCGATAAGTTAACAGCACGATTGATTATTGGCGATGGCAGAAAGACGATAGCTACGATCAAAAATTCTGGTTTTCAAGCAGATGCTATCTTTCTCGATCCGTTTTCGCCACCCAAATGCCCGCAATTGTGGACGGTGGAATTTTTAGCTTTAGTCGCCCAATGTTTAAAACCAGATGGCAGATTGGCTACCTATTCCTGTGCGGCAGCGGTGCGATCGGCTTTGCTAGCAGCAGGATTAAAAATTGGGGCTACAACTCCTGTGGGCAGGCGATCGCCTGGTACGGTTGCCAGCTTCACGGCTACAGATTTACCTCCCCTCTCTTTGCAAGAAGAAGAACATTTACAAACTCGCGCTGCTATTCCCTATAGCGATCCGCATTTGTGCGACTCAGCCGCCGAGATTATACAGCGCCGTCAAATCGAGCAGCAATCTAGTTCTTTAGAACCTACCTCTCGCTGGAAAAAACGTTGGCTTTTCTGAATTATGAATGATGAAATTTGAAGGGTGACATAGCGTAATTGTCGACTGGGCTGGGCATCCTGCCATTGGTGTCAACTTAGGGCTAGAGCCATTGTTGTACCTCGATCTTCAGCGTCAATCGCCAAGGGTTGAAAACCCTTGGCTAATAGCCCAAGTCCATTAAAATGGACTAACTCTACCTCAATTTAGTCCTCTTTAGAGGACTTTAGCTATGAGGCAGGGGTTTTCAACCCCTGACGGATAAAGGTTTTGACCGTTAACTTGACACCAATGGCATCCTGCCCGCCATCTTGTGGGACAGCCCAGAGGGCTATCCCCAATCATTACCCCATTTTTTTAACTTCCATTTGAGGAGGCTAGGGAGGATCTAGCAGGGATTTCGATCGCGGTGTTAACAAATATTAGATTACTAACCGTCGATCGCCGTACCATTGACCCAGATCGCGCTCGATTCCATCCAGGATGGCGATCGCATCGAATATGGCTTTGGGATCGGTCGCTAACAAAGCAAACACTGACTCTACCCGTTGTTGATAGTTTTGCGGACGCAACGCGAAGCCGTTGGCAATTGCTACAGCGCCTTTCTCGTTTAATAAGTAATCTTCGTTCAGGGCGAATAAAACCTGATTCATACAAGCCACGCTGCGGAAACAACAACCTGCTGCATAAGCAACATCGCCGCGTGCGACTGACTTGTGGGCAAGTACCAGAGAAAAACTAATTTCCCAGGCAAACTTATCGATCGTCGCTTGTTGAAGATTAATGGGATAGGGAGTTGTCTTCGCCTTTAAAGCCTTTAAAACGCCCTCTGGATCGTGAAGTGACGCGCACAGGGCAACTTCGCCCATATAAATAGACGACACAAAGCCGTGGGGATGTCCTGGTTGGTAATCGATCGTCACTTGCCCGGCATGGCAATCATCGATAACGCCGCCAACCTCAGCCAGATCGCGGTAGAGAAAATCTACAGGTACGCCTTCTATTCGCAACCAACCGCCGCCATTAATCCATTTTCCCCACCCACCAATGGGGGTAACTAGATTGGGGCGGCGATCGTCGTCGAGTTCGGAAGCGAGGCGATTTAGAGCAATTAGATCGATCGGATTCTCTGGCTGGTAATAAATTCCCAGATCTATATCTGACTTCTCGGTATGAGTACCTCTAGCTCTCGAACCACCTAAAGCGATCGCGGCTACTCCCCGAACTGACTGCAAGCGATCGACAATGCGATGGACGAGGTGAGGCAATTGCTGATTCATAATCGAGCGATATCGTCTGGGGTATTGCAATTAAATAACATTTCCCAGTCTGATATTGGTATTTCGACAACAGGGTGCTGAGCTAACCAATCTTGAAACGATCGCCCGCCATCTTTAATAAACTCATTCAATAATGGTAGGCAACTGCGGCGATAAAATCCGCACAATGGTTCCCAACCTTTGGGATTTTTAGGAAGAGTAGCGATCGCTTCTTCTGGTACTTCTGCTAATCTCTCTGCCCAAGCTTGCAACACCTCTACTTTTAACTTGGGTAAATCGCAAGCTAGTAACAGTACCCAATCTGTTTTTACTTGGTTCAATCCACGGGCAAATCCCACCAGCGGGCCTTGAGGTTGGCTTTCTGCGATCGGATGGCAATTATTCGGTAAAATCTCCTGGTATTTTTCCACCCACGGGGTAACTACATAAACTTCAGCCGCACAAGCTTGAGCCACTTGGCAAATTTGCTGAATCATGGGTACGCCAGCGATCGCAATTAAGGCTTTATCTCTACCCATGCGAGAACTTTGTCCTCCTGCTAGGACGATCGCTGAGATATTTAATCTATTTTTTGTCATTTGAAGACTTGCCGGATTTGCTGGATAGCTAAGCAAATAACCTCATTAAATTACGAGAAAGTCCTTTTATTAAGCGCTCAGTAGTTTTTTAAAAAAAGAGTCCAGCGATCGCCGTACTTGTTGCCGACGATTCCACTTCTCAAACTCTCTTTCGTAATCTTCCCCTTCAGATTTATAAGCATTCCAGGTTTTTAGAGTTAACGGCATTCCCCAAAACAGCAAAATGTATAAAGCCCAAGAAATCGTACCAGCACTTAAGAAATTAATTGCCATTAAAAAGGAATTAACAATTACATAATTGCCGAAATGCTTTTGGAGCTTTTTGCGTTTATAAATATTAAAATTCTGTCGTTTTTGCCGATCGGATGTTTGGGCTAACCACTCGGTTTCAGCCAGTTGGATGGCTTCAGGCGGGATTTCTAATTCCGCTGCAATTTCGACAATATGCTCGTAAGCAAACTCTTTATCTCGATCTTGGGCTTGACGGGCGATCGCTAGGTGCAAAATCTGCTGAATTTCTTCGCGATCGTAGACGCGGATGCTTTGGTGTTCGGGAACTGCCATAGTTTTAGAAGTTCAGGAGTTCAGGAGTTCAGGAGGCAGAAGTTGAGAAGTAAGGTTAAACTTTTCGCTCGCTCGCACTCCATCTACTCTATTATGCCCAAGGGTTTGAGGTATACCCTCTAGCGCTCTATTCCCAAAACCGAACCTCTGAGGGCGGATAGTACGCTAGGCAAACAGATTAAACCCTTGTTACATTTCGTTACATAGCAGGTCGGAGTGACACCGGGAGAATTCTTAACTCCACGCTCCACATACCACGGTTTTGATATGAACAATTCTTTTCGCGTTGGCAACCTATTTGGAATTCCCTTCTACCTCCATCCTTCCTGGTTGTTGGTATTGTTATTAATAACTTGGAACTATGGCAGCGCCCTAGCATCTAGCTTTCCGGGATTGGGTTTAGCATCCTGGCTGCTAGGATTGATGACGGCATTGTTGTTGTTTGCCTCGGTGCTAGCCCACGAATTGGGGCATAGCTTTGTAGCTAAACAGCAGGGCATTGAAGTCAAATCGATTAATCTGTTTCTATTCGGCGGGCTGGCAAACTTAGAGAAAGAATCAAAAACTCCAGGAGAAGCCTTTTGGGTAGCGATCGCCGGACCTATTGTCAGCTTAGTCCTGTTTGGACTTTTTACCTTAATTGGCACGACTACAGGAGTTTCTGGCGCTCTAGGCGCGATCGTCGGGCTGCTAGCTTCCATTAACTTAGCCCTGGCGTTGTTCAACCTCATTCCTGGCTTGCCTTTAGATGGCGGGAATATCCTTAAAGCCCTAGTTTGGAAAATTACTGGCAATCCCTATAAAGGTGTCGTATTTGCTGGTAGAGTCGGTCAGGTTTTTGGTTGGGTAGCGATCGCCTCTGGTTTAATTCCCCTATTCCTGTACGGTACTTTCGGTGGGGTTTGGAACGTGTTAATCGGTTGGTTCTTATTGCAAAATGCCAATGGAGCTACCCAAACTGCCAGAGTGCAAAACCAATTAGCAGGGTTAACCGCACAACAAGCCGTAGTTCCCGATAGTCCGATAGTCTCTGCCGATCTATCGCTGCGGACATTTGCTAACGAATATGTCATCGGACAAGCTAAGTGGCGTAAGTTCTTAGTCACAGATGATAGCGGAAGATTAATTGGTGCGATCGCTGTCGATAGTTTGAAAACCATTCCTACTTCTTCATGGACGGAAACTTACGTGCGCGAACTGATGCAACCAATAGATTCTGATACCGCAGTCGAATCGGATCGCTCGCTTCTAGAAGTAGTGAATTTGCTAGAACAACGACAGTTAACTCAATTGCCTGTAGTTCGAGACAATGGGGTGCTAGTCGGACTTTTGGAAAAAGCGGCTATTATCCGGTTGTTACAACAGCAATTTCAAGCCAATCTAGCGTAATTAAGATTCAGACAAATCTCAGGATTTTCTGCTAGTGGTAGGGGTACAATGTGCCCCTACTATTGCTATTTTTATAAGCAAGAGATTGACCTTAATAATTAGTTTCGATCGCTCGTCCTCCTCTTATTTTCGCCATTTTCTTAGGAGGCTAATAATGCAGTCACAGTCTCATTCGAGATCGAGCGCCGAAAGTCTAGTATTTCTACTAGAACGAGTTTGTCATCTTGAGAATAATGCAAAATCACTTGTCCTTCGTCTTCAGCATAGGCGATTTGATCGTTTACGAAGTTTGGCTCAATGGCGATCGCAGCTTTTATTCTGGCTAGCAAGTCTTCATCCCTAATTTGACAAAGATCTTTTTCAAAGCTTTTTTTAAGCTCTACTTTCAGGCTTTCTTATCCAAGAGTTGAAAGATAAGTAATCTCAATTATTGATACAAACAACAAATTCCTGCATCATACGGGTTTTCTCAAACTCTGCCCGCCAAACCGATGAACTGCATCAGGCTTAGTTTTGCTGAGACTCGTTCAATTGCTGTTGAAGCTGTTGGACTTCCTCGATCGATAAACCTGTTCCACGGGCGACGGTTTCAACTGCTAAGCCTTCCCGTAGAAAGTTGAGTGCGATTTCTCGTTGTTTCTTCACCTCTCCTTCTGCGAAGATCGAACGATAAACAGTGGATTCTTGCATGACATCCCTCCGCAATAAACGATAGATCGCGTTTTCTTCTAATTTTAGCCCCGCTAGAATCCCTGATGCTGCCATCAGATTTGCTTGCTTTTGAGGATCGGCAATCCGATCGATCCTTTGAGCCGCTTGGCGCAACGTTTCTTCTGCATCCGCACTTTGACCCAAAACCGCAAAGGGAATTAGTCCTGGATATTCCAGGAAGAGTGAAGCAGGTTGCTCCCACAACCGGATGACATCAAATTCATGATTGGTGCGTTCCATCGTAAAGCTGGTTTGATACACCAACTCCGAGCTAGTCTGCTTCAGGTAAATTACCACTTGCCGCATCGGTTTAGCTGGATGTTTGCGATAGCCTCGCACGCGGTAATCCAGCAGGCGGAAGGGAATATTATCTTTAGGGAGCGTTTGAAACTCGATATGCAAAATGGATTCGTCCGACTCTAGGAAAATCAAGGCATCGGCTCGAATCGGGTCGAGTGATAGTTCGGAGGGTTGGAGTTCTGTCAGGGTGAAAGATCTTCCTAGCAGCCAACTGGCGAAGTCGGCGGAGAAGTGTTCGGCAAGAAATCGGCAGGTGTCATCATACATGGGTATGACTTTATCATTGTCTACACTTATTTGATTTTGAGCGAATTTAACGTTTGATGAAGGATTATCGTCTAAATCACTGTGAATATAAACACCATTCGTGTGAAGAAATTTTAGCAGGGCAAAGCGCATCACTCTCTCTAAACCTACATATGTTGGCACCCTTGACATTATTTTCTTCAATTCTTTATCATTCACAATCGGAACAAGCTGAGGAATTTGAACTTCACTTAATTACAAAGGATTTATCACTTTTACGTCAAACCAATTGCAGCCTAAGTTTCGGATTCAGGTAATTAGGCGGCAAACTTATCTGTATCTTACCCAAATCTAGGGCGATCGCACTGACAAGATTCAGTAAATTCTAAGATTTTAACCGCTTTTATCATAGCTTCATATTCTGACTCTAATTTCTTTTCAGATATCGTCCAGTGGGGGAACCTAAAACCTGTCCGTTGTTGTAGATCGGATTTCCCCGCAAAAAGGTACTCTTTACCCGTCCGGTTAACTCCAATCCTTCAAATGGCGTGTAGCCTTGCTGCGACTCCGACTCCGATGCGCGAACCACAAAGGTTTCCTGGGGATCTAGTAGGGCTAAATCGGCATCATAACCAACGGCGATATCGCCTTTTGAATTCAATCCAAATCTGCGGGCAGGATTCCAACTTAGCAATTCAGCCATATGATTGTAAGACATCCCCCTTTTACTACCTTCGCTAAACACTCCAGAAAGTAGGTATTCCGTACCGCCAAAACCCGATTTAGCCAGCCAAATATTATTAGGATCTTGCCAACTAGCTTTCTGCTCGGCCGAACAACAAGCATGATCGCTAACGATCCAATCGATTTGGCGATCGCATACAGCTTGCCATAAATATTCAACGTCAGCACGAGAACGAATTGGCGGGTTTACTTTGGCCCATTTACCTGTAGGTGCATCCACATCTAATAACAAATGTCCGACAGTTACTTCCCGGCGAAAATTGATGTGAGGAAAGATGGTTTGCATCATCAAAGCGGCTTCTACAGCTTTGCGAGAACTGAGGTGTAATAAATTGATATTCAAACAATTAGTTTCGTGTGCTAAATAGGAAGCGATACAAATAGCTAAGCCTTCAGAATGCGGCGGACGCGCTGCACTATAAGCTTTTAAACCAGTAAGGGTAGAATCTTGTTGAACGATTTTGGTATAGGCGTTGAGGATTTCGGCTACTTCGCAATGCAGACTGAGACTGAGGCGATCGCTTGCTTCTGGATATAATTCTCTCAGCTTAGTTAGACCGCGCATAATAAATTCAAAGTGAGCGAAGTCGTATCTTTCTTCTTTATTAATCATCAAAAATAGGTTTTGTTGGTCCGAAAGTCCGTGTAAACCATAACCGCCGTAAAACATAAAAATCTTAAACGAACTAATTCCATACTCTTCAAACAGCATTTGCATCTCATCGATATGAGTGGCGCTAATTGGGGCGATATGGTAGCTGTAATCGACAAAAAAATTCCCTTCAGATAATGCCAAAACTTCGGGGAAAAAGTTTTTATAAGACCCGCCTTTGTTGAGATAATACTGCCCAGTACGGATGTAATTTAAGCTAGTAGTCACCCCGCCCGTGGCAGCGGCTTTAGTTTCAGTTACGGCATCGCGATCGAGCGGTTGATAAATACCGACGTGCATATGGGCATCAACCACCCCAGGAAAAGCGATGAGGTTTTTACCATCAAAGACCTCTTTGCCTGCCTCTGGACTAATATTAGGAGCGATCTGGGCAAATTTCCCATCCTTAATTCCCAAATCCAGCAGTTCGACAGCATCTCGATGGGGACGCACTACCCGCACGTTTTTGATAATTAGATCTAGTTCGGGAGCTTCAGACACGGGAAACCTCGCACTTAAATGAGTACAGATACCAAGGTTTTAATGCTCGAAGATAAATCGATATTTTGGTTGACTCAGGACTAACAACATCGTATCGAAATGAAGATCGCTTCCATCACTATGTAACAATTTCTTAGGGAGATTTTTTAACTATAGTTAGGTCTAACATATGCAGCTATTTGATTCTGACGGTAATGAAATTCCAGTCCCGCAGCCTCCTCCTCTGGAAGAACTCACGCATATGTGTGAATTAGGAGGTCAATTTGATGAGTGCTATGTTTATATTGAATTTAAGGCATCAGAGCTAGACCGGGAAAGCATCACTAGCGGGCTGGAACTAAACCCAACGAAAGCATGGAATACTGGCGAGCTTCATCCCATTGGGAAAAAGTCTGGAACAATGCGAATCCTTGACTATGGGAAATGGTTTTTAAAGATAGATTCAACAGGAACTTCAGTTGCTGAGACGATCGCTAAAATCTTTGCTTCCGCATCTCAAGATCTTGTTACTTGGCGTACTCTTGCATCTAAGTATGACGGCCATGTTTCACTTGTTGGTTATGCAAACAATTGGAATCGAGAATTCAATCTCGACCTGCTTACCCTGTCCCTGGTTGTCGAGAGGGGGTTGTCGCTAAATATTGATGCGTATTTTCAGGATAACGATGAACTACCAAACGAAACGACCTAAAACTTCAGTCAATCAAACTACCCATCTAGGCAATATTTTAACGTTTGGAGTCTAAAATCTTAAGGTTAATTACCCGCCAGATCCCGATCGGTATGCAGCAAAGACAGCCACGATATAATTAAGACAAGCGATCGCAGCTACCTGCCATGCCTGCTGTCTTTATCAACCCCAAAACTGACTTTGCTTTCAAGAAGATCTTCGGCTCCAAAGAAAGCAAAGATATTTTGATTAGCTTTCTCAATGCCATTCTTTACTACGAACGAGATACCATTCAAGATCTAGTCGTTCTCGATCCATATCAAGCCCCGCGCATCAAAGGCATCAAAGATTCTTACCTGGATGTCAAAGCCACTCTCCAAGATGGCAAAACCGTCATCATTGAGATGCAGGTATTAAACGTCCTGGGGTTTGAGAAACGAGTTTTGTACAACGCTGCCAAAGCCTTCTCGATTCAACTGGGAGTAGGCGAGGACTACACGCTGCTCAATCCGGTAATTGCCCTTACGATTACTGACTTTGAGATGTTTCCTAGCAGCGATGCTCCACCAGCGGGCAAAATCGATCGGGTTATATCCCGCTATCGACTAAAAGAAAAAGACGATCTGACCGACTACAGCGACGATATCGAGTTAGTGTTTGTGGAGCTACCCAAGTTTCACAAAAGCTTAGACGAATTGGCAACTATGGTTGACAAGTGGCTGTATTTTCTCAAGTGCGCCAACGAACTAGAATCGGTGCCACCAGCGATGAAAGCCGTGCCCGCACTGAACCACGCCTTTACAGTAGCACAGCAAAGCAAGCTCAGTCGCAAGGAACTAGAGATTTTGGAGAAACGGCAAATGTTTTTGCACGACAACCGCAATGCCATTCTCAAAGCACGGCAGGATGGACTTAAAGAAGGGGAACAGAAAGGCAGACAAGAGGAAAGATTAGAAATTGCTCGGCAGTTGTTAGACGTGTTAGATGTGGAAACTATCTGTCAAAAGACAGGCTTGACCGTAGCTGAAATTCAGCTATTGAGATCGACCACCTCTAGGTAGCGAGGGCGAAAAGTGGGCAATCGCTCTCATTTCCTCCATTGAAATCCTTTACAGAAAAGCCCGATCTCATTTATGGCCGATCTTTTTGGAGCTTGTGAATATGGGGGTTATTTGGACTGTTTTCCTTCTAGACGAGCAAATGAAGGATTGGTTGGACGAGATTGGGGTTGGATATCCAAACGCTTTCTCTAAGTTTCCCACTGGTCGGGAAGTAAAGGAAGTTCTTCCTGCACTCTCAGATTTCGACGTTGAGGTAGATGACAACGGTGTCGGTGCTAGCTGGCAAGCATCCATTGTTTCAAAATCTGGTGGCGATTCCGGCGAATGGACTGTACTCAACATTACAGAATATTCTGGTGACGACAAGCAACAGAAAATTTGGTTTGCAAAAGGATCGAGAAACCTCATTGCCTTAATTCTCAAAGAGCTTTCAAATCAAGTTGGGCCATTGGTGCTTATCCCAGACACAGGTGACAATCCCTTAGTTATTTCAGCCACAACCTAATAATGCGATCCATTCGATCTGCTGAATACCTGCTTGGATTTCCTGTACTACTATTGCGCAGCCGTCTGCCAACCTACCTGGTTAAAAATATTTTTTATACTTAATCTATAGCCAAACTAAACCGATCGCGGCCATCCCAAAAGTAGGCTGCATATACAAACGCTATCTCTTTTGAGCTACTTGAGGAGAAAAGACCATGGAAAATTTTAATGAATATCATCTCAACCCAGACCAATTTTCTTTCCTCAAAAACTTGCAAGAGTGCTGGCAAGCGATTAGAGATGAGTTTACAGGGTTTATCGATCGCGCGTCCGAAGAAGAACTAGAATTTACTTACGAGGTTCTGGGTCCTAAAAGTAAAACCATTAAAACTAAAGGTAATTCAAAATACAGTGCTTTTGGGATTTTATTTCAAGGTTTTTTTATCGAAGAATACATTAAAGTCCACCAAATAAAATATCCAGAATACAGTGCTGATGAAGCAGCAGAAAAAGCACTAATACTGAGAGAGAAATACTTTCCTAATTTAGCTAAAGCGATCGCCCAAGCAAATTCGATCGAAGATGACATCCTCAGAAATGTCTATTTTGGTACGTTTCGTCCCGGATTGGATATTAAACTGCACGTTAACCACAATCCTCATATGAATCGCGGCTATTTAGGGTTAATCGTACCCCAAGGCGATGTAGCGATGAAAATCTGCCACGATAAGTATTATTGGCATGAAGGGGAATTTATGGTTTTAGATCACAGCTATCCGCATTGTCCTCATAATTACACTAATTGTGATCGAACCGTTTTAGTTGTAGACTTTTTTAAACCAGATTGGGCTAGAGAGAAAGCCATTGAGTTTGAACGCCAAGAAGTCACAGAACGGATGCAAGAGAATCCATACAGTTTAGGTGTTTTTGGCAAAAGCGATCGCGCCCAAGAAGAAGATTTTATCAAGTATGGTTTAGCGCATCAATTAGAGTGGGATAAAGCTTTAAGTTAACGAGCCATTTAGCAAAATAAGGTCGTCTGACTTTGAACCTTTAGCCAGCAGTTCTAGTCTAAATAGAAGTAGTTCAAGCGAGGAAATCGAATCAGATGTTTAAACCTAATTCTATCTCCCTGATTCTGGCTGCTGTTGTGGCTCTAGCCCCAGCTATCGCTCCTCTGGCGGCTCAAGCCCATCCAGTCGTCTATCGCGGGCCGCGCCGCATCATTTATTACGGTCCCAAGCGCAATATTTACGTCAGACCGCGCCGCATCATTTATTACGGTCCCAAGCGCAATATTTACGTCAGACCGCGCCGCACCATTTATTACGGTCCCAAGCGCGGTATTTACGTCGGACCGCGCCGCATCATTATTCGCTCTAACCGTTTCTGAACTCAGGCAAATCTAGTCACTATATAGCATCGATCGCTTTGGTGAGGTACATTAAGAACCCTAACCCTCTACCACACCTTTTGAGGGGTAGGGTTGATTCTTGACATCCTCGCCGAGCGTTGGCAGCTTCTGCCGCCAGCGGGCAAAAAGTTGGCTTTAGGGGTGGGATTAACTTTAGCGTTTTCTAGAAAACTCATACTTGTCAGGCAAATCAGAAATCATAATCTTTGTGCCATTAAATGGATCGACAAACAGCAGTTTTAGATGAGGTAAAGCTAAATCTATAGGAACTGAATTTCCCACCAGAGCATCTTGAGAAGTACAAATTTGAGAGCAGTTTGGATCGGCGATAACCCAAACCATTTTTGTAGCTTTACTTACGAAGGCTCTCTCCCAAAATTGCTGGTTGGGTATTCTGCGATAATTATCGGGATTATTATAACTAAGGATAGCAGCATCCTGCACGAAGAACAGCGTATTTGCATCTTCCTTAGCTAATGCCTCCATTACAGATAAGGAGCGATCGTACTCTGTAATTATTTTGTTAGCAGGATATTCCAATTTGGGCACCGCAGTGATTCCTAGAAATAGATCGGTGAAAGTTGTAAATTTTTTTAAGGCGAAAGCAGCAGGCCGATAAAAAAGATTAAAAACCAGAAATAGACAAATAGAAATGTAAGTAGCAGTCTCGATAAAATAGCTAATTTTTTGTAAGAGCGATCTCGCTCTAAGGTGTTGCTCTTTTCCTAATCGAAGTGAAATTCGATCGTTTGGTAAGGTAGCAAGATTGTAGATAATCAGAATCAGACAAAAATTGATAGGGAGATAATATCTAGCAATATCGATCGGACTATAGGAGACGCGAAATACCGCAGCAATAAAATATATAATTAATGAAATTGGCAAAAGAGATATAGCGATCGCAGTATCTTTCGCGATTGCGACAATATTAGACTTTTTATATAAAGCAACAATAAATGGAGCAGATAATAAGATCGAGAACCAAACCAAACCATATACGTAATTTATTAGGGTGTAAGATTGTATGTGACTTATGAAACTTGTTGGGATGAATCCAGATAGAACTGATGTCATCGATAGACTTTTCAAGATTTCATCAATTCCTTCAGTAATTAGCAATCCTTTACTTCGTGTAGCCTGACTTGGTAGGATATTGCCACTCATAACCATCTTATTATAAATAAAAACTGGGACAATAAAAAAACAAGACGAAGCAAGAAAAATAGTATAGTTTTTACTCAACTCTAACAATCTTGGAAAATTAACTTGAAGTAGAATCAGGAATGCGGCTAACACCAGAAAAATACTGTTATAGCGAAAGGCAAATAACAATCCAAATAGCAGTCCAGCCGATATCGAGAATATGTTTTTAAATCTGTTGTCAGATGAATGAAGGAGTAAAAGTACGATCGCCGGAACGCCAGACCACAAAAATATATCGGTTCCTTGAGTGCTCCAAGATGGAGTGTATAAGATAGGCAGGATGACAGCTATGACGTACTGTAGAGGTAGCAAGAATTTACCCACCTTCAAGGATGTTGAGAGCAAACGACTACCGATCGCCGCCCAACAGAACCAGCCCACTATGGTTGTCAGCCCATAGATGATTTTGAGAGCAGTTGCCAGCGGCATCTTGAAAAATAGCAAAGACGCAACGAGTAGTGAAAATGCTGGCGGGAAATGGGTGAGATATTCAGAATTTGGTGGTTGATTGAGATCGAAATTTAAACTTAAGGCAACTGTTAGCCCTAGACCTTGCACCAGACGATGAGCGGCTTGTAACTGAAGCCCCTGATCGCTAGCGATCTGAACTGGTGCCAGAACTCTGGCTAGGATTACAAATAATCCTGTAATAAAAATGGTGCCAAAAACTTTAAGATTACCTTCACTGAGAAGATATATAAAGGCTCGTAATCTCTGCTTCATAATTTCTCTTGTACCAAACCAAAATGGTTGAAACCGGATCGCTAAGATCCTCAACGTTTTGTATCTAGCCTGTTGGGAGGAAGGACTCAGAGGCGATCGAGAACTTTACCATACTTCGATCGCCTGTTAATCTGAATATTGCTACCCTAATCTAACTAGCTTAATGACAACGCACTTCAGGCGATTGTCGCCCTTCGATTTATCCTATTGCTACATTAAGAGCAATACTTGCCTATATCACCTGAGCGATGAATTTTTTGCCTAAATTGCCAGCAATTTTGTTAGGGACGGTAGTAACGATCGCGATCCCGCAACTTGCTGTAGGATTATCCCCCACGGAAGTCAATGGTATTGCCCAACAGATTACGGTACGAATTGATGGGGCTAACACTGGTTCGGGAGTAATTGTTGACAAGCAAGGAAATACTTACACGGTTGTCACTAACTGGCACGTAGTCGAGCAGTCTGGAACTTATACGGTTCAAACCTCTGATGGCAAACGCTACCAAGTGAATTCTAGCCAAATCAAAAGACTGGGTGGGGTAGATTTAGCGGTATTGCAATTTAGTAGCGAGATTAATTACCGTCAGGCAGAGTTAGGCAATTCGGAGCGACTGAGCGAAGGTGCAACGGTTTTTGTCGCAGGCTGGGCTGAACCAGATCGCATCAATCCAGAGCGAGGATATAAATTTTTAACAGGGAACCTTTCCGGGCGGGTGGCAAAGCCTAAAAATGGGTATGGCTTAGTTTATACCAATGTCGCTAAACCAGGGATGAGTGGAGGCCCGGTCTTAAACGACGAGGGTTTATTAGTGGGGATTAACGGGGCAACTATACCTGATGGTAGAACTGGAGACAACGATTATTTTGGGATTCCGATCGATACATATATCAAGCTTGCTTCCGTACCGAGAAGAAATCCCCCCTCAACTAACCCCTCTCCTCCTGTTAGGACTGCGACAGCGCTACGTAGTACCACAACTACACCAGCACCAACACCGCGATCGCAAGGTAACACTCCACGCCGCATTAATAACAGCGTTGCCTACTACTCTCGATCTAGCTTTTCTCTAGCAAAAACTCTCACCGGACATTCTCAGCCAGTTGTTGCCATCGCCATTAGCCCCAACAGTCAGACTTTAGCTAGCGGCAGCGGCGACAGGACTATCAAAATCTGGAATCTGGCTACTGGGGAAGAAATTCGCACCCTTTCCGGTCATGCTAGAGAGGTTAATTCGGTTGCCATTAGCCCCAACGGTCAGACTTTAGTTAGTGGCAGTGGCGACAGCACTATCAAAGTCTGGAATCTGTCTACAGGGGCAGAAATCCGCACCCTCAAAGGTCATTCCGAATCGGTGGATTGCGTCGTCATTAGCCCTGACGGGCAGACTTTAGCTAGTGGCAGTAGAGACGGCGCGATCATCATCTGGAATCTCTCGACAGGTAAACAAATTCGCACCCTGAAAGGACATTCAAAATGGGTGATTTTCGTTGCCTTTAGCCCGGATGGAAGGACTTTAACTAGCAGCAGTCATGAGAAGAACATCAAAATCTGGAATCTGACGACGGGCCGAGAAATCCGTACACTAACTGAAAACCCCGATTTGTTTGCTTTGGTTACGACAGTTGCTACTAGTCCTGATGGGCGGACTTTGGCCGTTAGCGGTCTTGGCGATAGCGATAATAGCGACGATACGATCGAAATTTGGAATCTTGGCACTGGGAAAAAAATCCACACTCTCTCTGGACATTCCAAGGAGGTTAATTCCGTTGGTTTTAGTCCTGATGGGCAGACTTTAGCTAGTGGCAGCAGTGATAAGACCATCAAAATCTGGAATCTGGCGACAGGGAAACAAATTCGCACCCTCAAAGGACACTCGGCTGATTCTGTCGCTTTTAGTCCTGATGGGCAGACTTTAGCCAGTGGCGGTTATGATAAGAGGATTGAAATTTGGCGAGTGGAAGGGCGGTAACGAGCGATCGATTTCATCAAACCTCGATCGCCTGTTAATCTGAATATGGCTACCCTAATCTAACTAGCTTGATGACAACGCACTCGATCGCTCCCGAAATCGATCTCCAAGAGGATATTGACCCCAAATCAACCGTAGGCACGCGCATCTGATGGCAAATGTAGAGCATTTAGCACTACTTGAAGCGGGTGCGGTGAGGTGGCTGGAATGGAGAGATAGCTATCCTGATATAGAACCAGATTTGAGCGGAGCCAATCTCATTGGAGCCAATCTGAGAGGAGCAAATCTTAAAGCAGTTAACCTTAAAAGCGCAGATCTGCAAGGGGCTAAACCGATCGCAGCTAACCTGACGGCGGCTAACCTCAGTCTGGCCAATCTTTATCGAGCAGAACTAATCGATGTGGAAGCGATCTCCGCTAATTTTATCGGCGCTAACCTGAACGAGGCTGACTTGCGAGGAGCCAATTTCAGTCGTGCTAACCTCATGGGAGCGGATTTGAGAGCAGCAAACTTTCAAGATGGCGATTTGAGCGATGCTAACTTAATCGGCGCTAGCCTGAGCGACACTAACTTGACAGCAGCGGTTTTAATTGGCGCAAATTTGAGTAATGCTAATTTGCACGAAGCCGAATTAATGGAAGCTCGGTTTTACAAGTCTAATTTGCAGCAAGCTAACCTGAGCGCAGCGCATTTAATTAAAGCTGATTTGTTTGGAGCTAATTTGAGCGGGGCTAATTTGAGCGGGGCGGATTGTAGGTGGACTAATTTTAGTAAAGCGAATATCAGCAGAGCTAATCTCACAGGTGCTAACCTGAGAGGAGCCAACCTGCGAGGTGTCAATCTTCAAGGAGCTAATCTTACAGGAGCTAATCTGCGAGATGTCAATTTTCATCAAGCCAACCTGCAAGAAGCGATTATGCCCGATCGCACGATTCATTGTTAAGTAATAAGTAATAAGCTTGCCCTGAGCCTGCCGAAGGGTAACAAGTAATAAGTTAATTACCCATTGGAGTCATGACTGATTTTTTTCAATTTGAATCCGATTTTGTAGAATCTTTACGCTGTATTCCGATGCAAGTCAGGATGAAGTTAGATACTTGTGGAATTAAATTAAAATTGCAAGATTGGCACAAGTTTGCTGCTGAAGAACGCCAACAACTAGTAGATTTACCTTGTGCGATTGCCTCTGAAGTTCAAACCTATCGTCAGTTCTTAAATCGGCTAGTCATACAGCGTACAGGCGTGCCAGCTAAAGATCTGCCAGTTGAAGATATACCTGCCTGGATGGACGATATAAATATTCCGATCGCCGTCCAAGAAAAAGCTCAAGAATTTGACGTAACTATCGCTCAATCCCAATGGAAAAACCTCACTCCCTTACAGCGTTTTGCTTTAATCAAACTCAGCCGCTCCAGCCATGAAAATAGCAATTTTTTGCCCGCACTTAAAGAATTTCAAATTGTTAACGATCGATCGCAGATAAGTTAAAAATAAATCCTATTTAGTCAGTATGTTACCAAGAGAAGAACTGTTAAAAGGGGTAGAAAATCGAGATAGCGTCGCCCGTGTTATCGATCGCGCTGAACAGGCAATTAAAACCTGGGAAGTAGCTGTAACAGATTTTCTTTCTCCCCCAGAATCGATCGAAGCGCAGCAAGTATTTAAGCGGTTGGAGGAAGTTCAACTATTAGCGGGTGGCGGCTACCCTCAAGCCGAACGCCAACGTTTAGCGATCGCACGTTCGGAATTGCCTCTCGATCCCAGCCAAATTCCCCTAGCAGCCTTAGAAATTGCTGGGAATTTCCTGTTCGATCCCGCTACCCACCGCGACTTTTTAGGGGCAATGTTAGCGACGGGAATCGTTAGAGATAAAACGGGCGACATCATCGTTTTAGGCGAACAGGGAGCGCAAGTAATTGTAGTGCCTGAAATGGTAGAGTTTTTAACTGCAAGCCTCACGCAAGTGCGATCGGTAACGGTAAAAACCAGGCAGATTCAATTGAGCGAATTAAAAGTTCGAGAACCGAAAAAGAAAGAGTTAACCACCACCGAAGCATCAATGCGGCTAGATGCGATCGCTTCGGCAGGGTTTGGCCTCTCTCGCAGCAAAATGGTTGACTCGATTAATGGTGGCGACGTTCGCGTCAACTGGAAAGAAGTTACTCAACCGAGTTATTTAGTTAAATCTGGAGACTTAATCGCCCTTAGCGGTAAAGGCAGACTCGAAGTTGGAGAAGTAGCAGTTACCAAAAAAGAACGTTATCGAGTTCAACTTACCCGCTTTATTTAGTTGCAAATCGCAGACCATGAATAAAACTTCTTATCTATCTACCAAGAATATTAACGTCAGTGAAAGATTGATTTTTGCTCTCGATTTTGAAAGTAATAAAGAAGCGAGAGAAATAGTAGAACGCCTCGGAGATACGGTAATTTTCTACAAACTTGGATTAGAGCTTTTCATGGCTGGAGGCTACTATGAGTTAGTCGATTGGCTGGCAAATAACGGGAAGAAAGTATTTGTCGATTTGAAGTTTTTCGACGTACCCCAAACAGTTGGTTCTGCCGTCAGACAATTAAGAAATAAAAATGCCACTTTTACTACGGTTCATGGAAATGACAAGATTTTAGAGGCAGCAGTTAAAGAAAAAGGAGATTTAAAGATATTAGCAGTCACAGTTCTAACCAGCCTCGATCGCCACGATCTCGATGATTTAGGATTTGAATGCAATGTCGAAAACCTGGTACTGTCGAGAGCCAAAAGAGCCTTGCAGTTAGGATGCGATGGCGTAATTTCTTCGGGACTAGAAGCCCGTTCGTTAAGAGAATCATTGGGAGAGAATTTCTTGATAGTTACTCCTGGAATTCGACCGATCGCCAACGTAGACGATCAAAAACGCACGGTTGATGTCGAGCAGGCATTCTTAAATGGTGCCGATTATATTGTAGTTGGCAGACCGATAAAGTTAGCACCAGATCCTTACCAAGCCGCCCAAGATTTACAGCATCGAATTGGTAAAGTATTTAGCGATCGCGATCGTTAAGTAATAAGTAACAAGTAATAAGTAATAAGTAGAGATTGTAAATCTACAATAGAGGTAGATCTTGGAAATTGAAGGTCGTGGCTAGTTATACCAAATCCGGTTTCCAAAACCGTCTTGACCTCGCCCCGACTCCGGCTCCCCTCTCCCGTGGGAGAGGGGTTGGGGGTGAGGGCAGCAAAGGATGGTATGAGAACCGGATTTGATATTAGATCGAGGTTGGGAATGATGAAAAACATCCAGATTGCTCGTTTGACGTGGGCTAAACTCTGGGAGGATTACAGCCGCAGAGTTCCATATGCTCGCACCTATCAACAAGCGATCGAAGCCGCTGGAGGAACGCTAGCTAACGATCACATTGCTTTTCGTTCTCTACGCCTGACTGCTGACACTCCCAAGGGGAAGATCGAATTAGGAATTCCCTACATCGGCCGCATAGTTGAAGCTTTAGGTTACAAAGTCGCTGGAGAGTACGAATTTCCCGAACAGCAACTTTACGCCCTGCACTACCAGCATCCAGACCAAGATGAATTTGACTTGCCCAAGCTGTTTGTTAGCGAACTGTTGGTAGATGCCTTACCGGAGAAGATTGCCGATGTAATTGCTCAAATAGTGGCTTCCGGTCAGTTTTTCAATTCCCAAACTCTAATCGAAGACATTGCCGCCGCTTTCCCCGAAACCGAGTTAGATCGAATTGCCACCCGACTTCAGGAGATATTTATCCGCCCTTGGGAACCTCCTCAAAAATCCATCGTGGAAGCAGTAAATCAAGTTACCCAATATGGGGCTTGGGTACTGTTACACGGCTATGCCGTGAATCACTTTACTGGTTACGTCAATCGCCAGCAAACTCCGCGCTATCCCGATATTGCCAGCACGGCGCGAGCCTTGGCCGAACTAGGTATTCCCATGAAAGCCAAAATTGAAGGCAGCGTCAGCACGGGACTGCAACAAACAGCCACCCAAGCTGCGATCGAAAACGTGCTAGTCCGAGACGACAGCACCGGGGAGTTAATCAAGATTCCTTGGACTTATGCTTACTACGAAATCGCCGAGCGCCATCCGGTTGAAGTCGCTCCAGGTGCGATCGATCTGTTTCAAGGTTTTCTCAGTTCTCAAGCCAAGAACTTATTTGAAATGACTCGCAAGGGGTGAGGGAGAGAGGGAGCAGGGGGAGCAGAGGAGCAGGGGAGAAAATTAACTCCTGACTTCTGACTCCTGACTTCTGACTCCTGACTTCTGACTTCTCTTAATATTGGTTGATTTGCTTCCGTAATTCCTCTAGTTCGGCATCTACAGGAGGCGTAGCTGGTTGAGGGTTAGCGGTTTGGTTGGCATTGGCCGGAGGCAGCACTCCACTCGACTGAGGAGCAGCACCCAGCATTTGAGCTTTCATTGCTGCTAGCTCATCATCTACACCGCTGCCAGACTCTAGCATCTTAAATTGACTCTCTAAGTCTGCTCCAGCTAGTTCTGCGGCTGACTGAGATTTCGCTTCCATCATCAGCACTTTTTCTTCCATCCGCTCGAAGGCTCCCATGGCACTACTCGTACCTAAGTTGCCAATAGTATTTTGCAACTGCTCGTTAGCTTTAGCAGCAGCAGCCCGCGACTTGAGCATATCTTTCTTGGTCTTAGCTTCCGAAATCTTGCTTTCTAAGCCAATTAAGTTGCGCTTAAGGGTTTCTACCTGGCCAGCTTGCTGATCTAACTGAGATTTAAGTTGAGCCGCAGTCTCGCCAAAATTCTTTTTCCGTTGCAACGCTTCGCGCGCCAGGTTCTCATCCCCTTTGGTAAGAGCCAACTGCGCCCTTTGCTGCCAATTGTTGGCTTCGGTCATATTTTTGTTGTATTGTTGCTCGGTGCGCTTCTGAGTGGCAATTGATTGAGCCACTGCTTGGCGGAGCGATACCAAGTCTTCCTGCATATCGATGATGGCTTGCTCCAGAATCTTTTCTGGATCTTCAGCCTTGCTCACCATGTCGTTAAGATTGGCTCTGACGACTCGCCCAATGCGATCGAATAATCCCATAATGCTGTCTATCCTCTTGGCGTTTACTTAAAGTATTAGCAAGCTTAGGCGATCGCCTGCTAGGTTTAACTTCAATTATGTAGCAATTATTCCCAAGTCCCTCTCCAGTCTAAACCTCTCTCTTGAGTAACTCACATAGATTTTCAAAAAAAATCAAAAATGGGGGCTTCTTATCCAGTTTATAAACTCAAACCCCAAATCGGGAATAAAATTTAGAAAGTGTGGAGTGCGAAATGTTAAATTGCTAGTTGCTTCCCCATCTCCCCATCTCCCCATCTCCCCCTCCCCTCTCAATCCCCCTGCTCTAATTGAGGAGGATTATTGCCAGAGAGCATTTGGGCTTTCATCGCAGCTAGCTCGTCGTCTACCTCATCGGCATCTTCCAAAGAAAGAAATTGTTTTTCTAGCTCGTCAGCATTCAAAGAAGCGATCGCTTCCGATTGGGCTTCTAGCTGCATGACTTTATCTTCCATCCGTTCAAAGGCATTAAGCGAGGTACTGGCGTTCGTATTTCCCAGCATTTCTTGCAACCTTTGGGTGGCTTGAGCCGAGCGAGCGCGGGCAATATACATATCCTTTTTCGTTCTCGCTTCCGAGATTTTGCCCTCTAGCGTCCGCATATCTCGCTTCAGTTTGGTAACGATCGCATTTTGCTGCTCTAACTGAGCTTTCAGCGCCTCCTCTGTCTCCTGATAAGTTTTTCGTTTAGTCAGAGCTTGCCGCGCTAACTCCTCGTTGCCCGCTTGCAGGGCTAACTGAGCGCGACGATACCACTCCGCCGCCGAGGAGCGATTTTGGCTGCACTGTCTCTCAGTGCGTTTTTGGGTAGCAATCGCCCCAGCCACAGCTTGCCGCAGGTTAATCAATTCCTGCTGCATATCGTCCACGGCCTGTTCCAAGATTTTCTCTGGATCTTCTGCTTGAGAAACCAGGCTGGTAATGTTGGCTCTAATTGCCCGCCAAAGGCGATCGATTAATCCCATGGCTCTAGGAATTATGAATTATAAATTATGAATTATGAAAGAGGAGTTCAGGAAGTGTTAAGTGTGGAGTGTTGAGTGTTGAGTTAAAAATCCTCCCCTGCCTCCCCTGCCTCCCCATCTCCCCCTCTCCTCACTCTCCACTCTCTCCGCTTTCTTTGCCTCTACCTTTATGGGGAATAATACACTCGCGCCTCGATTCCTTGCCTGCGAAGCCGCTCTACTGAGGCTTGAGCTTTAGACTCTCGGAAAAAAGTAGCAATTTGCACCTTTTTGCCTTCTGATAATTGGACGGGTAAGGCATCGGGAGCAATTTTCCTGGCTCGAATCAAAGAACTCTCATCTGTATAATCGGCCATCACAAAGAAAAACTCTCTTCCTTGCCGATCGGGATTCGGGGTAGAACGAGCGCTAGAAGTTGAGAATTCAATTACTGGTGCGGCAGGAGGTGCAGAGCTTGGTCTATTGGGTACCGATTGAGGCGCGGGGGCAGATGTAACTACTGGTTGTTGATCGGAAGGGAGCAACGCCCCTACAAGGTTCTGGGGATTGCTGTTAGTCGCCGGACGAGGATTAGTTTGAGGGGCAACTCGTTGGGTGACGGCAGTGCGATTGGGAACTGGAGATTGAGGCGAGACAGGATCTAATCCACCCAAGTTACCCAAATTAAGCTCGGAAAAATTTTCCTCAGTCGCTAGGTTGGGAGCATCGGGAATTGGTGGGGCAGACGATCGATTAGCTGCAATGTTCGTCCCACCTGCATTTTGATTCCCCGTTGGCGCAGTCGATTGCCCGGAACCGCTAGTGCCTCCAGCGTTCAGGAAAGATGGATTTTGCAAGATGTAGGCGATCGCCCCTGATGCTAGCAATAAAAGTAAAATAGAGGCCATTGCCCAAGGAGTCAGCAACGTGTCGAGGAGGCTATTTTTTTGCTGATTTTTGGCTTCTTCTTTAGCTAAGCTGCGGAGTAGTTCTTCAGAAGATGATAAGTAGTCATTAGGAGATGTAGGTTCTGGCTGCGTAGGAACTAAAGCCGATCCTCCAACTGCTGGCTGCTGGCTTATAGTTGGTTGGACTGAAGGAGAAGGTATTTCGGTCGGATTTATTACTGGTACTTGCGTGAAGTTCTGAAGGGTTTGAGGTTGCGTCTCAAAATTGGTAGCACTCAGCGCTCCTGGCACCATCGTTGTTAGACTTAACATTCCAGCAGAAGATGAAATCTCTTGGCTGTCATTCCCAGCACTACCATAGCTTCCAGTAGCATTACCCATCGATTCTAAGGGTTGGGTAACTTGTCGATTTTCCCAGTCAGGAAGTGGCGTAGCTTCATTTTCTAGGCGTTGTCGTTGATATCGCGCTAGTTCTTCCTCAAGCTGGATATCGAGACTGCCGAGCGCGGCTCTTAGAATTGGGTTAATAGAGTGACTAGGAGATGCCACTGAAGATTCTGAACTCATAGCTGGGTCCTCACCAGTATTGACTCGCTGCTGATTGTAACAAGTAATTTATCTCTAAACTACTCCCCGCTGCTACTTTCGGCATGGAAAGGGGAGAGAGAAAGAGAGGGGGAATAATCTTTGCCCCATGCCCCATGCCCTATGCCCCATGCCCTATGCCCTATACCCTAAACTCCTAATATTATGTCTTTTAGATCCTTAGATAAGCTCTTAAGTGCTTTAGAAAATCAAGCTCAGTTTAAAGAATTACAGCAGTTTCAAAGAATACTAGATTGCTGGACGGAAGCGGTGGGAGCCGCTGTTGCTTCTCATTCTAGACCAGTAGGGATTGCTCGCGATGTTCTCTGGGTTGCTACTTCGAGTTCTGCTTGGTCGCAAACTTTAACTTTAGAGCGTTCCCGAATTTTGAAAAAGCTCAATGCCCTCTTGCCCGATGCTCCGATCGATATTCGCTTTTCTCCGGCTCAATGGCGAGATGCCTCTACTCAATATACTCCCGATATCGAAAACACATCTAAGCGATCGCTACAGACGACTTCTCTACCTGCTGCTAAGCGCGAACCTGCCAAAGATCCTCAAACGGCGTTTGCTCGTTGGGCCCAAACTTTGCAAAAGCGATCGCAACACTTACCTCTTTGTCCCCGCTGCCAGTGCCCCACGCCAGCGGCAGAAATAGAACGCTGGGGAATCTGCGCTTTTTGTAATTCGAAGTCATAGCGATAACGGATATGCTCGATCGGCAGGTAGCAAAATTTAATCGGGTATTTTGGCTGAAAGCGATTACGTCTTTTGACAGAAGCTAAACCCTGAGTAATTCGAGAATATGGTCTAGGGAGCCAAGTAGCAATAATAGCTAGTTACTTACTACTTAGCGATCGCTATCTAAAGCTTAATCGTTACTAAGTATTGTTTCTTATTGATACTTAATTCGTACATTTATTAATTCGATCGATCTATACCCCAATTTTTCGATCGAATCTAGCTTTATGAGTATAGATACCGCTTGTCGTTTTACTTGATCCCCATCTGGTTCATCCCCAAAAAGTATCAAAAAATACTGTGTTTACCTATTTATCTAATAATGTATCTATTTATAAAGCAAACCTAAAATAAATCTAAAGGAGGTTGGGGATCGGGGATCGCTGTAAGCCAGACAGGACAATTATTTTACAGATTTGAGCTACTGTCAAGCACCATGGCAGAATTTAACCATAGAAAGTAGAAATAATTAAAGAGGCTATTCCTCTGAAGGACTCCAAATGAAAATGCCCAATGTTTTAACTTCTGCCTGTCGGTATTGTCGATATTTCCAACCGGAAGGACGACGGGGCGGACTTTGCCAGCAGTTAGGAGCGCCTGTAAGAGGTGAATGGAAAGCCTGTGCTTTGGCGCTCCCACCTTTTGCACCCTCTTGGGAAGCTTTGGAAGAAATGGTGATTTTGTCTCCAGCAGCACAAAAAACGCTTAACACTAAAGTCTGCGATCGCTCTTTAGAATATCTGGAAGCACAACTTTCAGCTAGCCCAGATACCTCTAACGCTAAAATACTGACAGCGAATTCAGCCAAAGCTTAGCACCGTTTCTAAAAAACCGCATGATATAAAACATTAAAAACCTTTTTTGAAAACCTTCAGCACCTTTATTTATTAAAGGTGCTTTTAATTTACCTATTACCTATTACCTATTACTTATTCCCTCATGGCAGCCAAGGATACTGACGGAAGTTAGGCGATCGCTTCTCTAAAAATGCCTGTTTGCCTTCAGCACCTTCTTCGGTCATGTAGTAAAGTAAAGTGGCATTGCCAGCTAATTCTTGCAGTCCGGCTTGACCGTCGCAATCAGCATTAAATGCAGCTTTGAGACAGCGAATAGCGATCGGACTTTTTTCTAAAATTTCTCCTGCCCATTTAATTCCTTCTACTTCTAATTCTTCGACCGGAACAACGCAATTAATTAACCCCATTTCTAAAGCTTGGGCTGCTGTATACTGCCGACAGAGAAACCAAATTTCCCGCGCTTTTTTTTGTCCGACGATCCGAGCCAAATAGCTAGCCCCAAATCCGCCATCAAAACTGCCTACCTTGGGTCCAGTTTGCCCGAAAATAGCATTATCGGCAGCAATTGTCAGATCGCAAATTAAATGTAGAACGTGTCCTCCACCGATCGCATACCCAGCTACTAAGGCAATTACTACTTTGGGCATCGATCTGATCAGGCGTTGTAAATCCAAGACGTTTAAGCGGGGGATACCGCCATCATCGATGTATCCAGCCTCGCCGCGCACGCTTTGATCGCCACCAGAACAAAAAGCGTATTTGCCATCGGTATGAGGCCCTGCGCCAGTAAATAAAACTACGCCGATATTCGTGTCTTCCCTAGCATCCCAAAAAGCATCGTAAAGCTCGACTACAGTTTTCGGCCGAAAGGCATTGCGTTTGTGAGGACGGTTAATCGTCACTTTGGCGATCCCATCGGCTTTGTGATATTCGATGTCTTCGTAGGTTTTAACGGTTTGCCAGTTGACTTGCATAAGGGGAAATGCGATCGCTAATCTCAGTTTGAGTTTAACCCAGAGTGGGCGATCGATTTCTCGTAGTGTCTCTAGATCGTCAACTTGGGTAAAAATTTACTCGCTTAATGCTCTAGCAAGAGCCACAAAATCCCATCCTCTCTAGCTGCATGATTACCAGGCTAGACTAGAGACAAAACTAGCGGTGCAACCAATGAATCCGACAAAGAATCTTGACTCACCAGAACTTCAAGATGAAACTGCCAGATACGATCGACTGATAGACCAACTGCGCCGATTTATGGGGGGACAGATGTACTACGTTAACATCTGGCTGAACTCGCCCCATCCCGATCTAGGAGGCTTGACACCTCAATTTTTCATCAATGAGGGCAAACTTGAAGTTGTCGAGTCCCTAGCCTGGGCAATGGAAGTCGGACAACCAGGATGAGGTTACAGTATAAGTGCTAACGGGGAATCAACTCATCACTACTCTGGCTTCACTTCCCACTCGATCGATGCCAGGATTAGTTTTTCGCGTTGTTCATATCAGACACCTGAATACCTGCTTGTCTTCCATTGGCTCTCTTAGATTTGGTGGAAGGTACAATCAGCCTCAAGCGTTTGAATCGCTATATTTGGCAGATAATCCTGTGACTGCTTTGTTAGAAGTTGAAGCTTTATTCAAAGCTTCAACCCAACTTCAATGTATTCTAAAACCGCCACAACTACTAATATCTATTGAATACAAATCGAGCGCAGTTCTGGATCTAACTGAGCTTAACCATCAGCAGATCTTAGGAACAAATTTACAGGAATTAACTGGCAATTGGCGACTGATGAATGCGTTAGGTCGGGTTGCGCCGACACAAGTTTTGGGAGAGGCTGTCTACAACCTCCAAAATGTGGAAGCGATGAAAGTACCTTCAGCCCGCGATCCAAATGTTTACAACCTGGTGGTTTTTCCAGATCGGCTAGCGGGAAGCAGCTTTTTGCGCGTCTACGATGACTCTGGCACGATTAACACTCGACTACCTTAAGAACGGGCGATCGCCTGACGATATCTTTTAAAATAGAAATCGGGATTGTTGAGATTTGTATCAAGCCTTGAGGCATAGCATTAATCATGGCTCCAGCCGTTTTCATTCAAAAATTACAAAAACGCTACGGTGCAGTCGCAGCGGTTAAAGATGTCTCTTTTGCGATCGAACCTGGTGAAATCTTCGGGCTGCTCGGTCCGAATGGTTCTGGCAAAACGACGACGATTAGATGTTTGTGTACTTTAGCTAAACCAGATGCGGGCCAGCTAGAAGTGATGGGGATCTCGGTGGTGGAGAAACCCAGAGCGGTAAGGCAAAAATTGGGCTACGTGGCTCAAGAAGTAGCGATCGATAAAATCTTGACCGGGCGCGAACTCCTAGAATTGCAAGCCGCTTTATATCACCTCCCCAGCAGCTTGGCAAAACAGAGAGTCGATTTGATGTTAAGCGTTCTGGGATTGGAAGAATATGCCGATAAGAAAACCGGGACTTATTCTGGCGGATTGCGGAAGCGCCTGGATTTAGCCGCTGGCTTGCTGCACCAGCCAGAGGTTTTGGTGTTAGACGAACCGACAGTAGGATTAGATATCGAAAGTCGCGTCATCGTTTGGGATTTCTTGCGCCAACTGCGAGAGCAGGGAACGACGATTTTATTGAGCAGCCACTATTTAGAAGAAGTTGACGCTTTAGCCGATCGAGTAGCAATTATTGATAAAGGGGTAGTAATTGCCGCTGGTACGCCTTCGGAGTTAAAAGATCGCTTAGGAGGCGATCGCATTACCCTGCGGTTGCGGGAGTTTGCCCCCGTCGAAGAAGCTCAAAAAGCTAAAGACTTGTTATCTTCTCTGCCTTTTGTCGAGGAAGTCATTATCAATCCGGCTCAAGGGAACTCGCTAAACTTAGTAGTGAAACCTCAAAGCGATGCCCTCACGTCAATTCAACAGTCGATTCAAGCAGCGGGTTTACCAACTTTTGGTATTGCCCAAGCCAGACCCAGTTTGGACGACGTTTACTTGGCAGCTACCGGCCAGACGTTGATGGATGCAGAACTGGCCGCCGCTGGCAGTCGCGACCTGAAAGCCGAGAAAAAACAGAGCATGAAATGAAAGCAGTTCAAGCTTCGGCTACTCTCAGCTTGAAGGAGTTCAGGGGTTCAGAATGTAAAGACGCGCCATACATAGGGGTGAGTTGTAGGGGCGGGTTTAGCCAGCTAGGTTTGTAGCACACCTTAATTGTTAAATCAAAGCCGCCCTGCCAGACCGATAACACCAATGCCTGAATGCGTGAATTAGGAGAGAGAGAAATGAGTGGTACTGTTACAACTTCCAAATCCGATATTAACCTGCGATCGCCCTCAGCCGATTCAACGGGGAACGATAGCAATTTTACGGGCGAATTCATCCAGGAAACCCTGGCATTAACCAAGCGCCTGTTTATTCAACTACAGCGCCGTCCTTCTACTCTGATTGCCGGGGTACTGCAACCATTGATGTGGTTGGTGCTGTTTGGGGCGCTGTTTCAAAATGCCCCTAAAGACTTATTCGGCAATAACTTAAATTACGGACAGTTTCTCGGTGCTGGCGTAATCGTGTTTACGGCATTTGCTGGGGCGCTCAATGCGGGCTTGCCCGTAATGTTCGATCGCGAATTTGGCTTTCTCAACCGCTTGCTAGTCGCACCGCTGGCTTCTCGGTTTTCGATCGTGGCAGCTTCGGCGATTTATATTATTGTCCAGAGCCTGATCCAGACAGCAGCTATTGTCATTGCTAGTGCGTTTTTAGGGGCTGGTTTTCCTGACTTCATGGGATTGATGACCATCGCCGCGATTGTCTTTTTGCTGGTTTTAGGCGTGACGGCTTTAAGTTTGGGTCTAGCATTTGCCTTGCCAGGTCATATCGAACTGATTGCGGTGATTTTCGTCACTAATTTGCCTTTACTGTTTGCTAGCACCGCTTTAGTTCCCTTATCTTTTATGCCCAAATGGTTGCAAATCGTGGCTACTCTCAATCCTCTTAGCTATGCGATCGAGCCGATTCGATATCTTTATCTCCATAGCCACTGGACTTTGGGCAGCGTAGTAATGCAAGCCCCTTGGGGCATAATTACTTTCGGTGGGGCGTTGTTGGTCCTATTAGCGTTTGATGCGGTGGTGTTGGTTGCCATCCAACCGTTACTGCGCCGTCGGTTTGCTTGAAACGCGATCGCTACGACCTCCCCTTCTGCTTCACTGTTGAAGATTTAGCGAGATTTAATGTCAGCGATCGCACCTTTGGCCATAGCAGCTATAGCTCGCTCGGTCGCTTTGGGTAAGTGATAGTATTTGCCGCTAGCTTGCTGGGCTAATTCCTTGGCAAACCCGGTGGAGATGAACTTATTTTCAGTATCGATTACCAATAGCTGCATTCCCACTGCCCGAATCCGGCTGGCAATTTCCAACAATTCGGTTTTGATATCTAGCTTTTCTCCTTCTACCATGGGTTCGCCCAAAGAACGCGCTAAGGGAATGTTGCCCCGGCCGTCGGTAATCGCCACGATTACTACCTGACCGATATCTCCAGACATTTGAGCGTTCGTCCCTACCCGGACCGCCTGAGTTAAGCCATGCGCTAGAGGAGAACCTCCACCGCAAGGTAAGCGTTCCAGTCGTTTTTTGGCCAAAGCGATCGATCGGGTTGGCGGTAGCAAGACATCGGCTTTTTCTCCTCTAAAGGGTATCAGCGCCACTTGGTCGCGATTTTGATAGGCTTCTGCGAGCAACTGCATCACCGCCCCCTTAGCCGATTGCATTCGATTGAGGGCCATCGAGCCGGAAGCATCGACTACAAACACTACCAACGCCCCCGCTTTGCGGGCTAAACGCTTGGTGCGAATATCTCCCGATTCGACAAATACCCGTTTGCCAGACGCGCCAAGTTGCGTCCCGGCATTTGCCCGTCGGCGGCGATTTAATTGGTAAGGTGCTGCTGCCCTCAAGGTGGCATCAACGGCAATTCGCCGCACGGGTCCTCTAGGCAACATCGGCTTGACATATCGCCCCCGATCTTCAGAAAAAATTAGGGTACGACTGCCCGATTTGCCCTGTCGGCGAGCCATCTGAGCGAAGAAGAGAACGCTAGGATCTAGCAGCACCCCTTCTGGATCGAAGATAAATTCTTCGGGGATACTAGACTCCTGCTGTTCCGGTTCTTCGGGATTTTCTTTATCCTCTTCTTCCTCTTGTTCTTGCTGCGACTCGTCCTCTGGTGGGGGTGGAGGTGGTGGAGGTGGCGACGGTTGTTGTTCTGGGGGTGTCTCGACAATGGTGGCGCGGGGGACAATTACCAGTTCGACCGCATGGCGCAAATCTTCGGCAGTGACGCTAGTGCGTCCGTCTAAAGCAGCAGCGGCTTTGGCAACTCGGACAGCAAATAGTTCGGCTCGATGTCCCTGTACGCCCCCTCTAAGGGCTTCTTCTACTAAGTAAACAATTTGATCGTGGGTAATGCGAACATCTTTGAGCCATTCCCGTGCCAGGATGATTTGGGTTTTGAGGCCGTCGATATCTTCGCGGTAGTGTTGGAGGAATTCTTGAGGAGATCTGGCATATTGGATTGCTTGTTCTACCGCCTCCACTCTTTGAGACAAATCCAGGACGCTATCGGCAGAAAGGGCGATCGCAATTCGATCGAGCAAATGTTCTCTCAGATCCCCTTCTTCGGGATTGTAGGTAGCGATAAACAACGGTCGGCAGGGATGCTCGAAGCTAATCCCCTCTCGTTCGATGCGGTTAACCCCCTCAGTTAAAGCGGTAAGCAGTAGGTTAGAGATCTGGTCGTCCAGCAAGTTAATTTCATCAACGTAGAGGATGCCTCGATTGGCCTGGGCCAGCAATCCCGGCTGAAACACGGGTTCGCCCCGCTTAACCGATTGTTCGACATCCACCGAACCCAACAACCGATCCTCCGTTACCCCCAAAGGTATCTGAACGAATGGCGCAGGAACTATGGCAGTGTTAAGTGTTGAATGTTGAATGTTGAGTGTTGAGTTAGGAATGCTCCCCATCTCCCCATCTCCCCATCTCCCCCCCTCCTCTTCCGGATCGGCATTCCAAGGGGAACCTTCGATGACTTCTATTGGTGGAATCAAGGCGTGGAGGGCGCGGGCCATCACCGATTTTGCCGTCCCGCGCCGACCAGCGATCGCAACTCCTCCCAATCCCGGATCGACTGCTGCTAGCAGTAAGGCTAATTTGATGGCTTCTTGACCGACTACAGCCGTGAGAGGAAAAGCGATATTAGTTGGAGTAAGAGTGGGTGCGGGCATCAGGGTTTGAGGTCTTGGTTATTTCAGCTTGGCGGTTGAAACCGCAGCTATACAATCGTAGACGGGTTAGCGGCTTCCCGTTGGCGTAGCCTGCCGAAGGCATAGGGTAGTCCGCACAGGCGGACTTCAAGAAAAAGGGTCTTTAAAATCGGATTTGGTATAACTGTTTCTTTTCATTTTAAGTTGCCGAGCGTCCCTTATTGCTTTTCCAGCCACCAGTTTAGTAGGGTGAGTTATGCACAGTGATTGTTTTGTCGATCGCTAGTTTTAACCCCCGCTGCCAACTCTTAGGTCTAAATTTGCCGTTTCGTCTTCCCAATCTCAAATCGCCTCGATTCTACCTGCGCTGGTCGATCGTTGGCGGTACGCTGTTTTTTTTGGGGAAGGTACTTAAAGATCGCGCTCAAGAAGTAGCAGCAATTCGGATCGATAATGCTGGATGGACGAATTTAGCGATCGCTCTCATCGTCACTTTACTGGCTCATACCTGGTCGGGTTTGGTTTGGGCTGGGATTTTGCGATCGCTCCAGCAACCATTTAGCTATCGTTGGGCGCTTCAGGTTTATCTCAAAACCAATATAGCTAAATATTTACCAGGCAACATCTGGCACTTTTCCGGTCGGATTTGGGCCGTAACTCAAGCTGGCGGTTCTCTGGGGGTGGCAACTTTAAGCGTTTTACTCGAACCGCTGTTGATGGCCGCTGCTGCCTTACTGATAACTTTATTAGGCAGTCAGTCAACTAACTCGATCGTACAGGTTGGCAGTTTTATAGGGATCTGTGTCGCGATTCATCCTCACATTTTGAACCTCGTCATTCAACTTTTAAGGCGATTGAAGAGAAAGAGGGCGAGAGAACGAGAGGGTGAGGCAACAAGCATTCTTAACTCAACACTCAACACTCAACATTCAACACTTCTAGAAAGCTATCCATTATTGCCTTTGTTGGGAGAGTTGGGATTTTTAATTTTACGCGGTACTGGTTTTTTATTTGCTTTAAAGGCATTGACAACTGTAAATCCTCATTCCATCCCTCAGTTGATGAGTGCTTTTAGTCTGTCATGGTTGTTAGGTCTGATCGTACCTGGCGCACCTGGAGGCATTGGGGTATTTGAAGCTACTGCGATCGCTCTTTTAGATAAACATTTTCCTGCTGGTTTGCTCTTGAGCGTGGTGGCTTTATTTCGCCTTGTCAGTATTTTGGCAGAAGCGATCGCTGCTGGTTTGGCTGTCTTATCAGAAAGGGTTCTTGGGAAAAGCGCGAACCCATCAAAAAGTTAGGGGCGCAATGCCTTGCGCCCCTACAACAGATTTGCTAATTGGATGCTTCTTAACTTGGCTTGCACTATACTAAGCAGGAATTTGGTAGTTAACGTCAGTTCGGGATAACCTGAAAACCTTACGATATCATCAATGATGAGAATCTAGCACTAATGTAATCGATCGGTTCGAGCAGGTGTCAGTTAAAGAATCTCCCTAACTCCGAACTCCGTTGGCGCAGCCTGCGCTCGGCGCATACTCCGAATTCCGAACTCAGGTTAGTTATTCATCGCTTTCAATGTAAAGAAACGCTAGACCTGAAACTACCAAAGGAAAGAGCCAGCAAACTACGGGAATTAATATCCAGGGCAAGTACGAAGCTGCGTATGAACCTGTCATATCTAATCTTCCTAACTAAAGTTACAGATTTGACAAAAAATGCTACAGGGAGCAGAGAATTATTTTCTCAATTCTCAAACTTGTTAATCGAGCGATTAGCGGCTAGTAGTCAATTAGCTATACTCGCCTCTAACTACTTTAAATTGCCGTTTAGTGGAACGTGCCACGGAAAATCGAATCAATCCCAGCAAAATTTTCTAGTAGTAGATAAGCAGCGAAAGCACCACCCATCGCTCCCACAAAGAATCCTGCGGTTAGTTGGCCCCAGCCTTCAGCAGTCTTTAGGGGGTCGGTAGAACTAGAATCATCCTTTTGGAAAGTTGCTAGACCGTAAATAGACATACCAGCAGTGGCGACCAACAGCACAGAGATCGCGCTGATGAATGCTGCCATGTTAGCTGCTGGTGTATCGCGCAGGGGACCGACCTTAACCCAAGGACCGAGGACAAAATATCCATGCGCTAAACCAATCTCTAATCCTCTCACTAAAGGAGATAAATTTTTGCGGTAAGCTGGGAGATTATTGAGAAAAGTCCTGGTAAAAGCCGAATTATTGATGGGAGTCGATAAATCGCCTACTAGGGGATCGCCATTATAAGGTTGAATGAGTTCTTTTGATTGAGTCATACTTAATTTTTCCTCTCGATCGGGTGGATCTCAAACTTCACACTTCTAAGCAACTGCGATCGTTCTATCTAGCAATTCGATAAGAACTAACAGCTACTTAGTTGCTGCCGCGAGTTTAAATCGCTGGTCAGACGGCTGAGCGTAGATCGGGAAATACCGCCTCAGATAATTTTTGGCAAGTTTTTCATTGCCCTCTATTTGGTATTTACCCTAGAGAAACCTGAATGAACTATACCATAACTCGATCGCGCGATTGAATGATTTCAATAAACATCAATTACGATCTATTTGGCACTAGTTCCTATATAAAGATCGGAGCCAAAAAGCTCCGATCGATCTGGTTTCAATCTGATTTAATCGATCGACAACGAACAGCACTTTTAATCGGGTGTCATTGCCGTTATTATCTTCAATTGCCTAGATAGACTGTCGGGAAACTATCCTCTCAAAATTGGCTTGGGTTTGTTGCAGCAATACCTCTCGGCTGTCTGCGGCTTGCGTTAAAGTTGGAACTAAATTACGCGCTTGCAGGGCCATATGAAGCTGTAGGTGTGCTACATACTCGCTGATATCTTCACGCGAGGAAAGTTGAGGGGATTGTGCTGCTGGCAAATGTGTGTTCTCCATCCCTTTCTTTAAGCGGCTTGTCAACATTTCCGAGCTTACCACGCTCTCCGATCCCCGCTTGGAACTTCGCAAAAAACTTTAATATATCTTTATCGATCGAATGTTAAAAATTGTAAAACCCAAACGAGTACGATTAGCTCGAACAGACTGTCAATCGATCGCTTTGGGTAGGGGCGGCGGCGGATCTAATTGTAGGGATACTAAGTATCGACTAGAGACGATCGCTTCTGGCTGCCAAGGAGAGCGCCAGTAAACGTCCTGAATGACAGCTTTAGCTTCCTCGTTGTTAGCGGGCCAGGCAAAAGTAACTAAGCCCAAGTTATTGTGTCCTATAGCTTCTTTTCCTTCTTGAAACCAGCGGTTGCGCCACAGCCATGACACCAAATCGAACAGCTTTTTGCCCCAAGAGGAGCGATCGCTCGGCTCTTTCAACCTCCAATCTACCAGCAACCGCTCCGCCCGCTCGTCGGGCACGTTAAATTCTCTAGCGAGTTCTCGATCGATCCATTCAATGCGATAGCGCCAATCTGGAAGAGATTGCCAATCGGCCAGGGCGATTTCCCAAGCTATTTGCCAATTACCGCGCCCACCAGTTGATTGCCTGACGATCGGTCCGGTTTCTGGCAGCGTTAAGGCAATTTGTCGGACTGTTTCTTGGATAGTTTGAATTTCAACCAATCGCGGCGGTTGATTCCATCCCATCCAGTCTTGGGGTAACTCAGGGAGGAGAGATTTAAGTTTGGTGTTAATTAAATAGGTCTTTTTCTCGGCATTTTTGAAGGAACTGGAAGTTAGCTGGGCTAAGACTTGCGATGATTCTTGCCAGCCATCGGGGCGATCGCTGGCGGTACTATCTTCGCCCAAATGCCGATGACACCAGTAATTGATGCGAACGGCACTAGCATAGTGAATATCGCCAGAAAGGACGACGATGCGATCGCGTTGTCGAAATAATTCTGCCAGCAACTTAGCAAAACCGATACGGTTCAGCGTCCAAGAATCGCCCACATCGGTAGAAAACATTTCGCCTTGCCGCAGATGCCACTCTTGAATCAGATCGACGATCCACAAACTCTCCAAGTTAGTTGGCACCACCACCAAGGTGATTTCAATTTCTGAATTGCTGGTGGCTTGCAATGGCTGTCGCAACTGCCTCTCAAAAGCTTTTGGGCATAGGAGAATCGGTAGATCGCTAGAATTTTTGACTTTTGACTTTTGACTTTTGACTTGGTGTGGATAGCCTCTCCAAGTGCGGGTGTCTAAGACGATAACTTCATGCTTAAAGCTGCTGATGCTGTAGTGCCAATCTAAAATCGGCGTGCGATCGGGATAATCTCGATCTAATACCAACACATCTTCGTCGAGTTGGAATTTAGGTAGGTCGGTTTCAGGGTCGATTTGGGGAATGCCTAAATACTTAGTAATCTCTTCCCAAGACGATCGATCGCTACCTGCTGACATCGACCACTTTTGGACTGCTGCTAACAATTGTTCTCCCGGCTGGCCGTTGGTAAAGCGATCGGGTGTATTTCCCCAAGCTTGAAATAAGGCATAAGCTAGCATGGCATTCTGAAGTACCCGCCTGCCTAAAGGCTTACCCAGCACCCTTTCGCACCATTCTTGATTTAAATACCAGTCATCGCTAACATCGTGGTCGTCAAAAATTGTATAGGTAGCCACATTCGCTAAGGCTCTTCTGACTAAACCTAAATCGCTTACCAAGCCCTCAATCGCTGCTAACTCCCGCTGGCAATACTGACGGCTGCCAGCTAAATTAACCGGAGTCGGAAAATCCCAGAACCACAGGACTGGCGAGAAGGCAAACAGATACATTGCACAAAATTCGCTCAATCGGAACAGGTGGCTTTTGGCTTTATCTGACTGGTCGGGTAACATAGCGGTAAAACCGCCTTCATCTCTGGCGAGATCGCTGCGCTCTCCTGGCTGAAGTGCCTTTTCGTTTGGGGTCTGAAGCGGTAGATCTTCTTTCCAGCCGAGTAAAGTCGATCCGATGCGATCGATCGCCTCTAGTAACGGATCGGCAACATCGTCGGCATAGATTTGATCTCCGGTTAAAAATAGCTGCTGCGGTCGCTGATTAGCATCGCTAGGGTATTTCGCGATTAAACCATCCAAGATCGAGAGGGCATCGCGTCCCTCGCCGTGAGGTTTTCGACAGGAACCATGCACGATTTGGAGATGGTTCAAATCGGCAGGAGGCATGGCAAATGTGGGTAGCTGATGCTCGAAATAGCTAATGGTGGGATTAGCAGAGTTATCTTGGCCCTGCAATGCTTGAGTCAAATTGCCCTCTGTTTCCCCAAAGTCGAGATCGTAGGCATAGATTTGTCCTGGCTGAAGATGGAAGTCTGCCAACGGTTTAGCTGTAACAGCCACTATATGGAGATATTGGCCTAATTGCACCGTCGATCGCGAACCTTTTAATTCCAGGCGATCGATTTTGGCACCGCTGCCAGTTTCAGTCGAGTAAACCCGCAGAGTCACCAGGCAAGAGTGTTGGAGGGCTAGCCAAACAGTAACGGCCTCAGATTCTACTCGCCGTAGGATCGGTCCGGCGAGAATCAGAGGTAAGGAAGTAAGGCGATCGAGAAGCGTTTCTTGAGCAGAAGGTGACAAGGGGAGAAGTGGGAGAGGGGGAAGAGGTCGAGGGAGAGCCGAGGAGAACTCCGAATTCCGAATTCCGAATTCCGAACTCCTGCCTCTAATGTATTAAAAATTACGAAATAGTTCCGGTCAGAAGTGATACAAGGTATCAAGTTCGATGTAGAAATAAAGCATAGAAGAATAAAGCAAGGAGCAAAAAGCCTTGAAAAAGGTAGAAGCAATTATTAGACCCTTTAAGCTAGACGAGGTAAAAATCGCCTTAGTCAATTCTGGCATTGTGGGGATGACGGTTTCTGAAGTTCGCGGCTTCGGTCGTCAAAAAGGTCAGACAGAACGTTATCGCGGTTCTGAGTATACTGTGGAGTTTCTGCAAAAACTAAAGGTGGAAATCGTCGTTGAGGACCATCAAGTCGATCTAGTGATTGAAAAAATCATTGCGGCTGCTCGCACGGGTGAAATTGGCGACGGGAAGATCTTTGTCAGTCCAGTCGAACAAATCGTCCGCATTCGCACCGGAGAAAAGAATCTCGAAGCCGTTTAGGAAATGTAGAGACGTAGCATGCTACGTCTCTACATTAGTTTATCTAGTTGGGGCAAAATGGCTTTAAATGCTAGGCCCCGATGGCTGACAGATCGCTTTAACTCTGGCGACATTTCGGCAAAAGTAAGTCGGTGCGAGGGGACGTAAAAAATCGGATCGTACCCAAAACCGTTGCTGCCACGGGGAGCATCAGCTATCTCTCCGGGGCAGTAACCTTCTATTTGAGCGGCAATTGTGCCGTCAGGACGAGCGATCGCGATGGCACAAACAAATCGTGCTTGACGTTGTTTTTCGTCACCTAGTTCTCTAAGCAACCGTTCGATGCGATCGCTGTCGGTTTGACCGTAACGGGCTGAATAGACTCCAGGAATCCCGCCGAGGGCATCGACTTCTAAGCCAGAATCGTCTGCTATTGCCCAACTAGAGAGCGATCGAGCGACTTCTGATGCTTTCAGGCAAGCATTAGCTAAAAATGTGTCGCCAGTTTCTTCTATTTCCAATTCTGGGGGCTTGAGTTGCAATTCCCATTCGCCTTCGCCTAAATACTCCTGCATTTCCTTGAGTTTTCCAGGATTGCTGGTGGCGACAATTAATCTTTTCATTAAAAAACTTCTGCCTCGATTCCCCGCCACCATTCACCGAGTTTCATCAGGTCTTGATGGAGATCGGCTAACTCTCGTTCGTATTCTTCTGCTGAAATTGTGGCGCGTCGTTCTTGCAATTTCTTCAGGCGTAATTGCACTAGCAGCCAAGGCTTTGAGATGCTGTCGGTGGCTTCTATATATTTGGCTAAATCTTCGCTGTTCATCTCAATCTGCCTTTGTTAAATTTTTTTTGCTTCTAGCGGCATTCGGGTTGGGGTCGTTGGGTTTCCTAGCGTCAACCCAACCTACGAAATCTCTGACTACTTTTGAAAATTGGTATGAATTTCGATCGCTCAAAAAAGCTCAGAAGTTCGGGAGTTAGATAATTTTACTCATCCGCACTCCCGAACTCCCTTTTTGCGAGCTTTTGCTTAAGCCATGTTTTGGGTAGCAAAGTCCCAGTTAACTAACTCGTCGAGGAAGGTTTGAATGAAGTCTGGTCGCCGATTTTGGTAATCCAAATAATAGGCGTGTTCCCAAACATCTAGAGTTAGCAAGGGTTTTTGGCCGTGAACTAATGGGTTTTCGGCATTGGGGGTTTTAGTTACTTTCAGGGTATCCCCTTCCATCACCAGCCAAGCCCAACCGCTGCCAAATTGGGTAGCCGCAGCAGTTTTGAAATCTTCTTTAAACTTATCGAAGCTACCAAAGGTAGCATCAATTTTAGCTGCTAAGTCCCCGCTGGGCTTGCCGCCACCGCCTGACTTCATAGAATTCCAGAAAAAGGTGTGATTCCAAACCTGGGCAGCGTTATTGAATATACCCGTTTTAGCTGTGTCTTTGAAGCTGGCCTGAATCACTTCCACTAACGGCTTGTCAGCCAGTTCGGTGTCTTTCACCAAGTTGTTGAGGTTGGTAACGTAAGCCGCGTGGTGCTTGCCGTAATGAAACTCAAACGTCCGGGCCGACATATGCGGTTCTAGGGCGTTGAAGTCGTAGGGTAAAGGTGGTTGTCCAAATGCCATTGTTGTTCTTCCTCTGTTCTAAAGCTTTCTCGCTTCTAGGAAATGCTAGCACCTTTCCTTCTGCCGATGACTCGTGAAGAAGCGATCGCCGCAGCGAAACAAAACTTAACGTTAGGATTTTAGCTTAAAATAGGAGATAGCGGAAAGTTCTAGGGAGTTAACTCGCAGTGTTACGTCGCTCCAACTAACAGACAAATCGGTGAAGTCGCTCAGTCGCTGGCTAAATGTCCGGTCGATTTTGATTGTTTGTTAATAGCGATCGCTACTAGGAGTTATCGTGAATATCCCTGCTTCATATCTGGAAAAAATTCGTACTGTCTATCCCCATATATCTTTCGATCGCCTCGACTTTAATCGAGATGGCATGGTGAATGACGTGGTAGTTGTCAATCGCCAGCTAGTATGCCGCTTTGCCAAAACAGACTGGGGAAAAAAGGCTCTTTTACAAGAAGCCAAGGTTTTGGAAGTAGTGCAAAACCATCTCGTTCTAGAGGTTCCCCGCTTTGAACATTTGGAAAAAGGTTTTGCTAGCTACAGATTTATTGAAGGCGAACCTCTTTCCCGTAACACCCTGTTGAAGCTGAGTAAATCCTCACAAGCGCGAATCGTCTCGCAACTAGCTAGATTTCACCACCAATTGCATAGCATTCCCAATGAAGTTTTAGTTAGTGCTGGGGTGTCTGAATCCGATACGGTGCGTTCTCGCGAACATTGGTTGCAGTTGTACGATCGAGTTAAAGAAATCCTCTTTCCTCACCTGTGGCACCACCAGCAAACTTGGATAAACGAACTGTTTGCGCCCTTAGTTGCAGGCGAACTAGGCCTCAGCTATACGCCTGTATTAATCCACGGTGACTTGGCGGTTTATCATATCTTGTTCGACCCGATTTCGGAGAGCCTCAGCGGAGCGATCGATTTTGGGACTGCTGGTTTGGGCGATCCAGCTTGCGATTTGGCCGTACTACTGAGCAATTATGGAGAGAATATCGTGCGGGGTATGAAAAGCGACTATCCCGCCTTGCCGAATATTATCGATCGCGCCCGCTTCTGGATGGGAACGTTGGAACTTCAGTGGGCTTTAAGTGCGATCGAATACAACGACATTTCGCTGTCTTTGGCGCATATTAGTTTGGCAAGAGAGGTTCAACCTCTAGGTATGCCTCTAGGCTAACTGTCTTGCATTCCTATTGGCGATCTATCCTTCAGTGGCGAATTACTAAGAATTTCTTTGACCAGATCGATCGCCTGTTCTGGTGTCCGAGCTACAAAAACATTATTTGCTCCCAATTTTTGGAAAAAAACTTGACTTTCTCGCTCGGCATTTAACAAAATAACTTGTTTATTGGCTTTGAGAGCTAAAGCAATTTCGGAAGCAGTACCAGCACCCATACCGCAGGCAATTATTACATTGCTAGAGAGAACGTTAATGTTATTTCTAGCGTTACCCATGTCGGTAAAAATGGCAATATCTACCGCTTCAGAAATGCCAACAGAGCGATCGCTTGGCAAAATTCCTACAGTTAACCCATTGGCAGCTTTAGCACCTTTATTAGCTGCATCCATCACGCCTGTATTTCTGCCACCAGTTAGCAATATCCAGTCATTTTGGGCAATTAATTGACCGATTTCGCAGGCTAATTTTATTTCAGTTTTTGAAGCGCGATCGCCCGGTCCCATCACTCCTATAACTATCTTCATTATCCTTTGACTTGAATATATTTTTAACTGGATTAGAAATTGAAATCAATATAGATGAGATAGGTACTTTTGCTAGATACTCTATATCTTTGGTTTGTTCGTTTGTTGCTGCGGTTGTAAGTTTTGGCAGTTTAGTTAGTAACTGTCTAGATTTATGAATTCGTCTCTTTTCGCTCCAGGCTACATAAATAGTGCCTAGAACAAAGCTTAAGCCAACAATGAAAGGCGAAGGACTACCTCTGCTTAGTAGCAGAATGACTAGAAAGCCGATAAATACAACAGCAGTCTGCTGTAGCAGAGAACTTAGTCCAGCTTTTGCTTCTCGATCGAGGCTCGTATTATTACGGTTCATCTGAGTTGTCTACAATGTTTTCTTTATCTTTCTTTAGCTTAATCAAATCTGACCAGATACGACCTACTGTACGGCCTGCAAGCGCAATCCAGAACACAATATCAAGAGAGACAATTACAAAACAGGCATAAAAGCTAGATCCTAGTGGATTCTCTTTTAGACAAACATCGAAGCTAGAAAAACTTTTACCGAAAACTGACTCTCCAATCCACTCTGGAGTTTTGAGAATCAGCTAAAGCGTAAGGGCATCTTGTCCTGTAAGGTATAAAAATCTCCAATTTTCTCCAAATACACGGTTGCCGATCGCTTCGAGTGGTTTGAAAGCTCGATCTAGAAACTCTTCTGTCTTTTCGCCCCAATCTTTTGTTGGCCGATCCGGCTCCTCTGCTAGAGATGGAATTGGAACTGTTTGTAATGGTTGTCCGGGAGCCGGATTTATCGACAACGATTGCTGGGCAACTTCCTCATATTGAATTTCTTCTGGCGGCTCTGGCGGTTGAGTCATTTTTAGATCGCAGTGTACTGAAATTTATTATCAGATATTTTTTATCCATCAATAAATTTACAGGCTTATCTTCCATAAGACTTTTTCCCTACGACAAGATATAAAAAAGGCGAACTCTAAGTTCGCCCATAAAAAATAATTGCCGAATCCAAAGGAAATCTAGACTTTTGCTTCTTCTTGCACCAATTTTGCCCAACCCAAATCTTTGAGGCTGTTGTTGCGGCGCAGGGGACGAGTGACCAATTCTAGAATGTCGCGGGCATTCGAGAAGCCGTGAATCTGAGCGAAAGTAAATTCTACCGACCACTTAGTATTGATGCCCCGTGCTTCTAAGGGGTTGGCATGAGCCATGCCAGTAATTACTAAGTCTGGTTTGAGTTCGTAAATCCGCTGCACTTGATTGTAGTTGTCTGGCTTCTCGACAATCTTGGGCATCGGCACGCCCATTTCTTGGCAAGTTTTTTCCAGTAATGCTAACTCAGCAGATTGATAGCGTTTGTCCATGTAAGGAATGCCAATTTCTGGACAAGTCATACCGCAGCGAATCAAGAAGCGGGCTAGAGAAACTTCTAGCAAGTTATCGCCCATGAAGAATACCGACTTGCCACGAATTAACTGGAGGTAATCTTCCAGATTTTCCCAAATTTGCTGCTCTCTTTCTGCCAAACCCTTGGGTTCGATCCCGAATACCGAGCAGATTTTCTCGATCCAAGCGCGGCTGCCATCGGGGCCGATGGGGAAGGGTGCGCCAATCAGCTTGCACTTCCGGCGACGCATTAGGGTAGTGGCGGTGCGGCTGAGGAAGGGGTTAACACCAGCGACGTAATAACCTTCTTCCAAAACCGGGAGTTCGGTGAAGCGTTTAGCTGGCAACCAACCAGATACCTTGATGCCTTGTTTCTTCAATTCCAAAGTTAGTTGGGTAACTACCGGATCGGGTAAAGAACCGAACAAGACTAATGGCGGATGGTCGGCGTATTCCGATTCTTCGGCTGCTACTTCTTCTTTTTTCTTGCCGAAGTGGAGTAGTTTTTGAATGGCGTTGCGTTCTTCTTTGTCAGATTCCCGCGCTTTGTCGGGACAACGGGCTGCCATGGCTGCCAGAACGGTGTCTTCTCCTTGGGTGAAGGCGTAATCCAAACCGTTGGCGCGGGCGACTACGATGGGGATGCCAATTTCCGATTCCAGTCTCGGTGCTAAGCCTTCCAAATCCATTTTGATGATTTCAGTGGTGCAAGTACCGATCCAAACGATAACGCTGGGGTTGCGATCGCGTTTGATTTGGTCGCACAGGCGCTTTAGTTCTTCGTAGTCGTTCAATTTGGCAGAAATATCGCCTTCTTCTAACTCTGCCATGGCATAGCGAGGTTCGGCAAAAATCATCACTCCCATAGCATTTTGCAGGAAGTAACCGCAGGTTTTGGTGCCAATGACGAGGAAGAAACTATCTTCAATTTTCTGATATAGCCAAGCGACGCAACTAATCGGACAAAAGGTGTGATAGTTGCCAGTTTCACACTCAAAATTTAATGCTTGCGGTTCGGCAGCAACAGTCATGGTCTTGGTTTCCTCTCCAATTAATTAATTGCTATGGGAGACAAGGAAAGCGTTTTGAGTGTTGAGTTTTGGGTTTAATTCTGACTTCTGAACTCTTAAACTCAACACTTAACACTTAACACTCAACACTTCTTTAAACCATCATCAGGTCTAGTTCTTCTTCTTCGGTTTTGACTGCTGGTTTGGTAGGGTTGAGGTAGAAGTCGGATAGTAAGGCAAACAATTCGCGATCGGGGGAATCATTGGGAACGACTCCTTCGGGACGCGCCAAGATTTGATCGGCGATATTTAAGTAGTAGTCGCAGACGTAGTTGAGAGAGGGATCTTTTTCTGCCATTTCAAACAAGGTTTTACCTTTAACGCGGGAAACCCGAATGTCTTCGATCAGGGGCAAAACTTCTAAAACTGGCATGGGGACGGAATCAATGTACTTGTTAATCAGATCCCGTTTGGCAGTCCGGTTGCCAATTAATCCAGCGAGGCGGAGGGGGTGAGTGCGGGCTTTTTCTCGCACTGAGGCCGCGATCCGGTTAGCAGCAAACAAAGCGTCAAAACCGTTATCGGTGACGATCAAGCAATAGTCGGCATAGTTGAGGGGGGCGGCAAATCCGCCGCAAACTACGTCGCCGAGAACGTCGAACAGAATCACGTCGTATTCGTCGAAGGCGTTGAGTTCTTTCAGCAGCTTGACGGTTTCGCCAACTACATAACCGCCGCAACCAGCACCCGCTGGAGGCCCGCCAGCTTCAACGCAGTCAACGCCACCATAACCTTTATAGATCACGTCTTCGGGCCAGACATCTTCGTAGTGATAGTCTTTCGACTGCAAGGTGTCGATAATTGTTGGGATCAGGAATCCTGTCAGGGTAAACGTGCTGTCGTGTTTGGGATCGCAGCCGATTTGCAGAACTTTCTTGCCGCGCTTGGCTAGAGCAACTGAGATGTTACAGCTAGTGGTGGATTTCCCAATACCGCCTTTTCCGTATACTGCAAGCTTCACTGTGGGTTCTCTCCTACGAGGATTTTTTAAACTGAGGGCTGGAATCTTTGCTTCTTAGTTTTTGTTCTTTGATTTGAATTATTGTCTAATTGCCCAGGAATTTAAACCCCCTCTAAATCAATCTTTATAAAAATAGGTACAAAACAAAAACAACGAAAATATAAATATTTCAGGTAATTCATGCTGGCGATCGATTGGGAGGCGACCCGCTTTGACCTCTCCCCAAACCCCTCCCCTACGAGGAGAGGGGCTTTGAATTTCCCTTCTTGCGGGACAGCCCAGAGGGCTATCCCACAAGTCAGTATTATGCTTTTAACGATAAAAAGGGTTTACCAACCCGATTTGGTATGAGCAAGAGGCTTTGTAAAAAATAATTAAATTTCGCTTCAACTAAGGCGATCGCATAATTGTCAGTAAAGTTTGACAGTAGCCGATTAAGACTGAGAGGCGATCGCGCACGCTGGTTTGCCTAGCCTGGGCGGTAGCATCGGAACGGGCAGATTGCAAAAACGCCATATCGGTTTGCAGCAGGCGCATTTGCTTGTGCATCTCTGTGAGATACGATCGCACTTTTGAGGCGGAGGCTGGATCTAACCCCTCAGTGTTGAAGTTAATAACTTGACGCTCAAAAATCTCTTGCACTTGCGAGAACGCTTGCGGCTGCGACTCTTTGGGTCGAGCTTGCAACTGTTCTAGCGCTCGTAAAAATTGCTGTAAATAATCGGATGGTGATGTAGGTAACATTCGATACTCGTTCGACTAGAATGAATGTAAAGAATTTTTACCAATAGCGGCTTTAGCATTTGCTGATGCTGCCAAAAGGTGACATTCCGTAGACCGAGCCGATCTCCCAGTTGAATGCACCGCCTTATGAACACTACCACCGAAACCCCTGCTGTTGCCCCTATTGCTCCTGCTAAGCCTTATATCGATTGCGCGATTCCCGACTGGCTACAGGAATGCTTGGATACCTGGAAATGTTCTACTCAAAGCTGTCCGCCTGATGTCGGATTGGTCTGTCGGGCGTTTGAATTTGCCTACAACCTCCATAAAGATCAGCGTCGCGCTTCTGGAGAGCCTTATATTTGCCATCCAGTAGCTGTGGCTGGGTTGTTACGAGATTTAGGTGGCGGTAGTGCGACGATCGCGGCTGGTTTTTTGCACGATATCGTCGAAGATACTGATGTCACCCCCGAACAGTTAGAAGAAATGTTTGGGGCAGAAGTCCGGCATTTAGTAGAAGGTGTCACCAAACTATCTAAGTTTAACTTTTCTAGTAAGAAAGAACGGCAAGCCGAAAACTTTCGCCGAATGTTCTTGTCGATGGCGCAAGATATTCGCGTGATCGTGGTCAAACTGGCAGATAGATTGCACAATATGCGGACGCTAGAACACTTAGCAGACGACAAACGGCGACGGATCGCTTTAGAAACGATGGAAATATTTGCCCCCCTAGCTAATCGGTTGGGGATCGGGCGGTTTAAATGGGAATTGGAAGATTTATCTTTTAAGTATCTCGAACCCGAAGCTTATCGCCAAATTCAAGAGTTAGTAGCTGAGAAACGCACGGCTAGGGAAGCCAGACTCGCTAACGTCACCGAAATGTTACAGCATCGGATGAAGGAAGTTGGAATTAATTATCTCGATATTAGCGGTCGTCCCAAACATCTTTATAGCATCTATCAAAAGATGCAAAGACAGCAGAAAGAATTTCATGAAATCTACGATATTGCCGCGATGCGAATCGTGGTCGAAAATAAAGATGAATGCTATCACGCTTTAGGAATAGTTCACGATTCTTTTAGACCGATTCCAGGCAGATTTAAAGATTACATTGGCTTGCCAAAACCTAATAGATATCAGTCTCTACATACAACAGTAATCGGGCTTTCCGGTCGGCCATTAGAGATCCAAATTCGGACTTTAGAAATGCACCAAGTCGCAGAATACGGGATTGCGGCTCACTGGAAATATAAAGAAACAGGTGGTTCTCAACGCGGCAAGCTAACAGAAATTGAAGAAAGATTTACCTGGTTGCGGCAGCTTTTAGAATGGCAAAACGACCTGAAAGACGCTCAAGAATATCTAGAAAATATCAAAGACAATTTATTTGACGATGATGTTTATGTATTCACTCCCAAGGGCGACGTGATCCCGCTGGCTCATGGTTCGACACCTGTAGATTTTGCTTATCGGATTCATACCGAGGTGGGCAACCACTGTGCTGGCGCTAAAATCAACGGCCGGATCGTACCGATCGAAACGCCTCTGAAAAATGGGGATATCGTCGAGGTTCTCACCAGAGAAAACAGCCGTCCTAGCTTAGATTGGCTGAACTTTGCCGTAACTACTGGGGCGCGGAATCGGATTCGGCAATGGTACAAGCGATCGCGCCGCGAAGAAAATGTGGCCCACGGTCGAGAACTGCTAGAAAAAGAATTGGGCAAAAAAGGCTTTGATGCCTTACTGAAGTCGCCTCAAATGCACGCGGTAGCCGAACGCTGCAATTATCACAGCGTTGAAGATCTACTGGCTGCTTTGGGTTATGGAGAAGTGACGCTGAACCAAGTGGTGAACCGCTGGCGAGACACGGTAAAGGAGAAGCAACAACTACCAGCAGAGACTACCGAAGCCCAAGTGTTAGCGGTAAACGAAAACTCATATCCGAGTTGCCCGCCGACCTCTGGGAAGCAGAATCCCATTCTAGGAGTAGAGGGGTTGATGTATTACCTGGCTGGATGTTGCAATCCCATCCCAGGAGAACCGATTATGGGAATTGTGACTCGTAGCAGTCGCGGGATTTCGATTCACCGCCAAGGATGTCCCAACGCCGAAAATATTGAAGGCGATCGCTTAGTTCCCGTGAGTTGGAACCCCACTATTACTAATGCTGGGCGTTGTTCGACTTATCCAGTAAGCGTTCAAATTGAAGTCCTCGATCGCGTGGGGGTGTTTAAAGATATATTGTCGCGTCTGAGCGATCGCAATATCAACGTCCGCAAAGCCCAAGTCAAAACCGATGCTGGCAAACCAGCTTTAATCGATCTTTGTATCGATTTGCGCGATCGACAACAATTAGAAAGCATATTCACCCAAATCAAGCAAATGAGCGATGTCCTCAATATCCGCCGTGTCAGCGAACAAATTGAATGAGGAGTTTAGAAGTGAAGTCTAGACAGATATTGAATGAAGCTTTATGGCTGCTTTAGCTCAAGAAATTCTTAACAGCTTCGATCGGTTGCCTGCTTCAGAGCAATCGCTAGTTGCTCTGGAGATCTTGAGGCGGCTAGTTAATTTTGACTTTCCACCGTTGAGGGACGAGGATTTAGTCTCGAACGCGGAGGAGCTATTTTTAGCATTAGACCGCCAAGAAGCAGAATATGAGCAGTCCTGACAGGGGAGAGGTCTGGCTCGTAGATCTAGGGTACGTCGCCAGTCGAGCAGATTAGGCAGACAAACCTAGTCGGGCTAATCCCCAATTTATGGATATTAGGCGGAAAAATTCAGTCTAACGTTAGGTAGCTTCAGCCCATTTTTTTACTTCACTTGACGATTTCTTTGTCTGTAGCTACAATGTAGTTACGTTTTCATCTGCTCTTGAAAGCATTCAGACATGGGCGCAGCTATTAGAACCCGAATTGTTAAAATTGGCAACTCTCAAGGTGTTCGTATTCCTAAACTGCTCTTAGAGCAAAGCGGTATTCATGCAGAAGTTGAAATTGAAGTGCAGGGCGATCGTCTAACTATTCGCGCAGCACCACGCTTACGAACGGGATGGGATGAAGCCTTTGCGGCAATGGCTAGGCAACATGATGATGTTCTTCTTGATGAGATCGACACTACCGATTGGGATCGAGTTGAATGGGAGTGGTAGTCAATCGTTTCGAGGTTTTTCTAGTTAATCTTGACCCCACTGTGGGAAGTGAAATCCAGAAAACACGACCCTGTGTCGTCATTTCACCAGATGAGATGAACCGTTATATTGCTACGGTTATAGTTGCCCCAATGACTACGAAAGGGCAGGTATACCCTACTCGTGTTGTTTGTCAGTTTCAGGGCAAGGATGGGCAAATCGTTCTGGATCAAATCCGCACAGTAGATAAAACTCGATTGGTCAAAAAGCTTGGTCAAATTAGTCAAGACGAACAAAGAGTGGTTCTTGACACCTTGGCTGAGATGTTTGCCGAGTAAGTTACCTAACAAGGGCATCCAATGGAACGGAAGCATACACTATCGGCAGCGAATTATGGGATGTCCCAATGCCGAAAATGTCGAAGCCGATCGCTTAGTACCAGTTAGTTGGAACCCCACTATTACCAATGCTGGACGGTGTTCGACTTATCCGGTGAGCGTTCAAATTGAAGTCCTCGATCGCGTGGGGGTGTTTAAAGATATATTGTCGCGTCTGAGCGATCGCAATATCAACGTCCGCAAAGCCCAAGTGAAAACTGAGGTTGGCAAACCAGCTTTAATCGATCTTTGTATCGATTTGCGCGATCGACAACAATTAGAAAGCATATTCACCCAAATCAAGCAAATGAGCGATGTCCTCAATATCCGCCGCGTCAGCGAACAAATTGAATAACATTTAATCCAGTCAATATAACGGCTCTTCAGTTCGATCGCAATAGTGTTTGAGGCGAATAATTTGGCGGACAACATCAAGTAATTTGGGTGGTTGCTCCATGGCCGATCGCGTGGGAGTGTTTAAAGATATATTGTCGCGTCTGAGCGATCGAAATATCAACGTCCGTAAAGCCCAAGTGAAAACTGATGCTGGCAAACCAGCGTTAATCGATCTTTGTATAGATTTGCGCGATCGGCAACAATTAGAAAGTATCTTCACCCAGATCGAGCAAATGAGCGATGTCCTCAATATCCGCCGCGTCAGCGAGCAAGTTGAATGAAGTTGTTTGCCCACATTTACAGGCAACATCGTCACCCGACTTTCCATCCCTTTACTAATGGCAATGCTCTACGTTTATCGATTGCAAGTTGATAATGTTGAGGGTGGGATCGTTAAAATTGAAGCCCTGTGATTCCATAGAGAAGCGATCGCGATCGAGAGTGCGATCGTCGATCGTCGTAGGCTGAGTTGACGCTAGGAAACCCAATTGGCAAAGCTAATTGAAGCAGCAGCAGGTGGGGAAGAAGTTGTCATCATCCGCAGTGATGGAACATCCTTTAAAATTGTGCCGTTCAACACAGTAAGAGCAATTCCTACGTTTGGTAGTGCTAAAGGGTTAGTGAGAATAGCAGATGATTTTGATGAGCCATTGGCAAGCTTTGAGGAATATGCTCCATGAAACTCCTACTCGACACCCAGGCATTCTTGTGGTTTATCGAGGGCAATCTCAATCTCAGCGACATCGCCAGGAATTCGATCGAGAGTTGATGCCATTAAAGCCCGATCGACTAACCGATTTCCAGCACGAAACGGTTTCCAGATTGGCAGTGGAGTTGACGAGCGCCCACCACTGAAGGTTGTTTGTCCGTAGCAGAATGACAACCTTGCGACCCGATTAACTTTCACGGATTAGCTGCCCAAAGAATTGCCACATCGCTGTACTGCCTGAATATGGCATCAGCACTGACGAGTGTTATGTTTTCCAACTGTGCCTGTGCAATCAACATTCTGTCGAACGGATCTCGGTGATGCAATGGCAATGAGGCTGCTCGTAAAGCGTGAGTTGCTGTAATTTCTAACGATCTCACGCCCAACTGCCCCATCCGGCTAGAAATGTAGCTATCTGGTGGTTCTGGCAATGGTAGCTTGCCGATCGCCACTTTAATCCCGATTTCCCAGATACTAGCAACGGAGAGCCACAATTCGTTGGTTTCATCAGCGATGCGTGCAACTGTCTCCTCACTTAACCTCTCTGGCTGGGCAAACCACCACAACCAGCATTGAGTATCTAATAAGAGCTTCACTCTTCACCACCCTCAAATGCTGCCAAGATCTCTTCTGGCAAAGGAGCATCAAAGTCTTCTGGTACGGTGAAGCGCCCTCGATCTAGCCCTAAACTAGCTCGCCGATTGGATAAGGCCTGAAACGGAACCAACTTGGCAATAGGGATGCCTCGGTTGGAAATAATAATTTCTTCCCCAAGTTCCACGCGAGACAACAAGCGTGAGAGGTTGGTTTTGGCTTGATGGATATTTACAGTCTCCATATGCTTAAAAAACTAAGTCTATAAACTTAGTTTAGTTGGGCAATGGGCTGTATGCCAAGAGCCGATGAAGATGCCATTAAAGCCCGATCGACTACCAGATTTCCAGCTTGGGGATTGGGTTGGCGATGGGTTTTCTCGATCGCACGCAAACTCGCAACAGCTATAATCGTCAAAGCAGATAGCTTCGATCGCACCCATGAATACTTTACAGAACGCTTCCCTTTCGCTTTTAGATCTAGCCCCAAAAACTCGCCAAGCTGCTAGACAACTAGGGGTGATATCAACTGAAGTCAAAGATCGGGCAATTCAAGCGATCGCCGATGCTTTAGAATCTGCCATTCCAGAAATCTTGTCAGCAAACCAGGCAGATTGCCAAGCAGCAAAAGGCAACATTCCCGAACCTCTCTACCATCGCCTGAAGCTGGACGAGAATAAACTTAAAGAAGCGATCGCTGGAGTCCGAGATCTGGGCAAATTACCCGATCCGGTAGGTGCGATCCAGATGCAGCGGGAGTTAGATACCGGATTGATCCTCCAGCGCGTTACTTGCCCTCTGGGAGTGCTGGGAGTGATTTTTGAAGCCCGTCCCGATGCGGCGATCCAAATTTCTAGTCTCGCGATTAAATCTGGTAACGGAGTCATTCTCAAGTGCGGTACCGAAGCAGTGCGTTCTTGTACCGAAATCGTCAAAGTAATTCGACAAGGATTGGCATCAACTGCGATCGATCCAGATGTAGTGCAATTGCTGACGACCAGAGAACAAACCCTAGAACTGCTGAAGCTAGATAAATATATCGATCTAATTATCCCTAGAGGTTCTAACTCGTTTGTCAAATTCGTCCAGGATAATACGAGAATTCCCGTTTTAGGTCATGCCGACGGGATTTGCCACTTATATGTAGATGCAGCCGCCGATTTACATCAAGCGATCGCCATTACGGTGGATGCTAAAACTCAATATCCAGCCGTCTGTAACGCCATCGAAACTTTATTGGTGCATCGAGCGATCGCTTCCCAGTTCCTCCCAGCCGTCAAAGATGCCCTCGACATCCGCGAAGTCGAATTGCGCGGCGACGAAAAAACTCGCCAGATTTTATCAATTAAAGCTGCCACTGAAGAAGATTGGGCCACAGAATATAACGACTTAATTTTATCGATCGCTGTAGTAGATGCTCTCGAAGATGCGATCGTCCATATCAACCAATACGGTTCTAGGCATACTGAAGCGATCGTGACTGAAGATTCTCAAGCAGCAGCGACGTTCCTAGCTGAAGTGGATGCAGCCGGAGTCTTTCACAACTGTTCGACTCGGTTTGCCGACGGTTATCGCTATGGCTTTGGTGCTGAAGTGGGGATTAGCACTCAAAATCTCCCACCCAGAGGTCCTGTAGGCTTAGAAGGACTGGTAACTTACAAGTATCGAGTTACAGGTAACGGTCACATTGTCGCCGACTATACCGGAGCCAATGGCAAGGAATTTACTCACAAAGACTTAGACCGATCTTCAAATAGCAGGAAAGCTCTTTAAAAACATCTATTAATAGCCGTTGAATTTCTTGTTTCTTGTCAACGGAAAGATTTTTAATTGCCTCAACGAGGTAATTACTGAATGGAAAGAGTAAATAGTTATCGCCAAATTGTCCGCCAACTGTTAACCTCTCAGGTAAATGTTGACTCTGGTAACTCTGAATCAGAGATTGAGTGTCAGCTTTTGTTCGATTCAGAACGCGATCGCTACCAGCTTTTGGAGGTTGGTTGGGAAGGATTAAAGCGAGTTTACAACTGTTTCATTCATATAGACATCAAGGATAGCAAAATTTGGATTCAGCGCAATATGACGGAAACGGATCTGGCACAAGAGTTAGTATAGTTTATTATCAGATGGAGTCAAAGTGATTAGCCAGATTTTAGCTGAAGCTAAGGTCTTGATGAAGCTGGCAGGCCAAACCATTAATCCTAGTCTGTTTCGTCATCGTTATCGCACAGCGAGAAGAATTTCCCGGCAGATAGATAGTTGGTCGAAAGCTCTAAATCAAACGGGGCAGCAAAAAAGGCTTGGAGCATATACCAAGTTGATTGCTGTCACCACAGCCGCCATTAAACAAGCTCAAAAGGTGAAACTCATCCTCGAAAGTTTGAATTCTTTCAAAGCCGATAAATTGCTCAAAACCTGGGAAATTTTTCGTCCACGGGTAGAACAAGTAATTAACCAAGCATCCCGCAGAATATTCCAGCAGGAAAAAAAGAGGAATTTTGTCAAAGGTCGTCATTGGCACGCCGGGAGTCGAAGGGCGTATTAGCTTCCTCAAACGCTGCTTTGGCTTGCAACGTTGTCGGTATAGAGGAGATATGGGATTGAAACGCTGGGTGGGCTGGGGCATAATTGCTCACAACCTCACCATTATCGGTCGAGCTTGAATATATCTCACCAAAAAGAGAAATTAAATTGATGCTTTTATCCGGCAAAAACCAAGTAATTAACATTACCTGGCTAACCTAACTATGGATGTTATTAGGTAATTTAGCTAGCGAACAAAATCGTGGTCTTCTCGATATTTTTAGATTTGAAGATAAAAATATTGAGACTGTATTGTTGTTCGAGTTTCGCACCGGGAACTAGACTAATTATTAGCTCAGATGCAGTTCTAGACAATTATTCAATTACTCGTTATTCGTGATAACGAACAGTTTGCACATTTCAGAATAATTTATCGCTCCCCACCAAGCGATAAATTGAAGGATCGGCGGTGCCGAGTCGAACAGGCTTAACATTTCAACGTCCAAAGGCAAAAACTTCCGCTGCTGTGAGTTGTAATGTGGGAAATGTGGGAGAAATGATGCGTTCGCTGCCCCGAAATAGCTGTTGCCGATATTCTCCATTCGCCAATTCTAAAACAGTTAAAGTCGGCTGTTTGGGCGTGCCAATATATTGCATCCCGCCCAGTCCAGCATAATCGACAATCCAATATTCGGGGATTCCCAGTGCCTCGTACTCATCAACCTTGGTGCGATAATCGTCTCGCCAATTCGTACTGACTACTTCAATGACAAGCGGTGGAGGAATATAAGCGGCAGCCGAAATGCTCGATTGCTTCATTCTTTGCCATTCATCCCGATCGAATACGACAATATCCGCATATCGACTAGATTCTCGACCGTCGGCATCCGGTTGAAGGCGAATCTGTTTGTTTTGTCGCGGCACGTAAGGTAAAGCAGAGGCTTGGCAAAAATTAATTAAATACATACAGAGCATCGCGATGACATCTTCATGGTTCGCGGTTGGTTCGACGATCGGCATCGGGACTCCATAACGTAACTCAAATCTGGCATCCGATCGTCCTTCATTCCAGACGAGGAATTCCTCAAATGAGAAAGATTTTATCTCAGTAGTTGGCATCGCGATCGTCTTAAGCATGGGTTATTTCTTAACAATAATCATAGCGAACATGGCTCTTACCTAAACGCTACACCTGCCAAACCATCTAAATTTCAGCTTAACAGTTGGGTGCTGTTGAATAAATTAGTAAAGAAATGGGGAAGTGACAAGCTTCCCCGAACCAAATTGATGGAGGATAAAAAGCCAGGAAGCGAGACGAACAAGCTCGCCGATCGCTTCCCCGCATAATTTGAAGGAGCCTATAAGATAAGAGCGATCGCTCGATCGAGTTAATCGATATTCCCGATCGAGCAGGCGATCGCGACCTAGACTTTGACTCGCTGAACGATTAGACTCCAATCATCAAGCCGACTCGGCCGAGAACCGAGCTAGGATTATTGCCCTGGTTCCAGCCGGAACGTTGACTGTTGTGGTTGCTCCTGGCAGATCGATAAAGCTGAGCGATGAAGTGTCGCTAGAACAGTTCATATAGTTTCCTCGATTGAGATTAGGAATTGGTTGAGATTGAAAATTTCCTACAAAAGTTATTTCTTTGTCTCTTTTTTGGTTATCGCCTAGCTCGCGATCGATCCACCGTAAGAAAAAGTAAGAAAAAATGTCTAGCTGCTAAAAAAAATGATTTTTATTTTTTGAAATTAAAGGCCGATAGAATTCCTTACGCTGCTGGACTGAATTTGGAGTGGGGCGGGTAATAGTTGAAATCGAATCTCAATAGCAGAGTAAGAAAAAGTAAGAAAAAATGCTTGATGTCGAGCTAAAATAATAAGTGGTTTTCTCAACATTAAATGTTTGGTATCGCGGGAAAATGAAGCAAAAAGCATGACAGTTAAAGAAGCTCTGAAAATAGTGGAGGCAATATTACATCCCCAAAGACTCAGTAACGTTCAAGAAATAGTGTTTTCGGGAGTGTGGTCGGGCAAAACCTACGAACAAATTGCCTCTACCGCTGGTTACGAAACCGAATACATGAGGCACATTGGCGCTCAGTTATGGCAGCAGTTGAGCCGGACTTTAGGAGAAAAAGTCACGAAAAATAACTGTCGCTCGGTTTTGCGGCGATGGCAGGAAGAGGGAGAGGGGGAGAGAGGGGAGACACGGGGAGGGGAGAGGGGAGAGAATTCTTTACGACCCACTTCACACTCCACACCTCCTACAACACTGAACACTCAACACTCAACACTTCTCGCTTCTTCGACTCCGAATTCGATCGATTGGGGAGAAGCCCCAGATGTCTCGGCTTTCTATGGCCGCACGGTAGAGTTAGCTACTCTAGAGCAGTGGGTGCGCTTCGATCGCTGCCGTCTAGTCGCTTTATTAGGGATGGGTGGCATTGGCAAAACTACCCTAGCTCTGAAGCTGGCCCAGCAAGTAGCAGGGGAATTTGAATATGTTATCTGGCGCAGCCTCCGCAATGCCCCACCGTTAGAAAATCTCCTGGCAGAGTTAGTCCAATTTCTATCGCATCAACAGTCAACTCAAGCTCGGATCGGGGAACTCCTTCATTGCTTGCGAGCTTCCCGCTGTCTGCTAATTTTAGATAACCTAGAAACGATTCTCGAAAGTGGGCGAACGGGAGTATATCGCCCCGATTATGAAGGATATGGGGAATTACTCAGAGCGTTAGCTGAAACCGCGCACTCAAGCAGTATCATCGTCACCAGTCGGGAAAAACCAGCGGAAATAGCAACTTTTGAAGGGGCAGAACTGGCGGTAAGATCGCTCCCTCTCAAAGGTTCGGAAGAAGCAGCCATGGCACTAGTTGAGGCCAAAGGGTTAGTAGGTTCGGCGATAGAAAAACAACAATTGGGCGATCGCTACGGCAATAGTCCCCTAGCCTTGAAGATTGTCGCCACTTCGATTCAAGACTTGTTCGACGGGCAAGTGAGGGAATTTCTGGAACAAGATACCGCCGTGTTTAACGGAGTGCGCCGCCTGTTAGATCGGCAATTTCAGCGCCTGTCGGCAGTAGAACAAAGCATCATGTATTGGCTGGCGATCGATCGCGAGTGGACGACAGTAGACGAACTGTATGAGGATATGGTGCCAGTCGTCTCGAAAGCCAAAATCTTGGAGGCGCTAGAAGCGTTGATTTGGCGCAGTCTGCTAGAGAGACAAGCTGGAAGCTACACTCAGCAACCCGTAGTAATGGAATATGTCAGCGAACGCTTAATCGATCGAGTCGCGGACGAACTGATGAGTCAAGAATTTTCTCTCTTTGTCAGTCACGCGCTGCTCAAAACCACAGTCAAAGACTATATCAGAGAAAGCCAAGACCGACTGATTTTGCAACCAATTGCCGATCGATTTCGAGCAAATTTTAGCTCTACCTCAGCCCTCGATCGACAAATAAAGGGACTAATCGAGGTTTTAAGAACATCGGACATCCCGTTAACTGGCTATGGGGGCGGCAATGCCATTAACCTAGCCATCAAGCTGCAAATCGATCTGACGGGTTATGACTTTTCTCATCTCAACCTGTGGCATGCCTACCTGCAAAACTTGAATTTGCGCCAAGTCAATTTCACTGAGTCCGATCTAGCCAAATCGATTTTTACTCAAACCTTTGGGATTATTTTCTCCGTCGCCTTTGCCCCTACCAAGGAGGCAGAATTATTTCGCCACGCTCGCGGCGACCTGCTAGCGACTGGAGATGGCAGCGGCAAGATAATTATCTGGCAAATTGCCGACGGTCAACCCTTGTTAACTCTTCACGGTCACACCAATTTAGTGTTGTCGGTAGCGTGGAGTCCAAACGGCCAGTTCCTCGCCAGCGGTAGCGCCGATCGCACCATCAGGATCTGGAACCTCAACACTGGCTCGTGCGATTGCATCTTGCCAGAGCATCAAAATTGGGTTTGGTCGATCGCTTGGAGTGCAGACGGACAATTCCTGGCTAGCGGTAGCGCCGATCGAACTGTCAAACTCTGGCAACCTCATAGTGGTAACTGTATTGCCACTTTACCTCACGACGCAGCAGTGGCATCCGTAGCCTGGAACTCAGATGGAATGTTGGCAACTGGCAGCGCCGATAAAATCGTCAGAGTGTGGCATCCAGAAACTAGCAATTGCTTAAAAGTTTTGTCAGGTCACGAAGATGAAATCTGGTGCGTCGCTTGGCATCAAGAGGGTAAAATCCTCGCCAGTAGCTCTGACGATCGCACGATTCGACTGTGGGATACTCAAACTGGCAATTGCCTGCAAACCTTAGTCGGACACAGTAATTCGGTTTCCTCGATCGCCTGGGATCTCGACGGTCAAACCCTAGCCAGTAGCTCTCGCGATCGAACTATCAGGCTTTGGGATTTTGTCACTGGAGAATGCCTGCACGTTCTTTCCAATCACAACAGTTGGGTCTGGTCTGTAGATTGGAGTCCGTTCGCGCAGCGTTCCCGCAGGGAATTCCCCCCTATGCCTGACGGCAGGCTTGCGCCAACGCCTCCCTTTTTAAGGGGGGTTGGGGGGATCTTGGCTAGCGGTTCTCAAGATTGCACGGTGCGATTGTGGGATGCTCGAACTGGTGCGTGCCTGAAAACTCTACAGGGCTACCAGGGAGCGGTAAGAACGGTAACTTGGTCGCTCCCATGCGGCGTTCTTGCTAGCGGCAGCGACGATGGCATAGTGCGGTTATGGAATGCCGAAACCGGAAACTGCGATCGCACCTTGTCCCGTGCGGATAGTTCCAGGCGATCGATCTCATCTGCGAGGATCTGGTGCGCTAGTTGGAGTCCCGACGGCAAAATGCTCGCTACTGTCTCTGACGAACAAACAGTCCGCTTGTGGAATCTGGGAACGGGGTATTGCTGGAAAACCTTTGAAGGCCACACCAATGCTGTCTGGTCTGTGGCGTGGAGTCCAGACGGACAAACGATCGCTAGTGCCTCTCACGACCAAACCGTGCGGCTTTGGGATGTCAATAGCGGTCAATGCGTCAAAATTTTGTCGGGTCATGTTAACTGGGTGTTGTGCGTCGCTTGGAGTCCGATCTCCCCCCCCTTATTAAGGGGGGTTGGGGGGATCTTGGCCAGCGGTGGCGAGGATAAAACCGTCAAGCTGTGGGATGCCGATAGTGGAGAATGTCTGAGGGTTTTGGCAGAACATGAAGATTGGGTATGGTCGATCGCTTGGAGTCCCGACGGTCGATTCCTGGCTACGGGTAGCGCCGATCGCACCATCCGGATCTGGGAGGCGAAAACGGGTTTGTGCCTCAAAGTCTTAGAAGGGCATAACGAACCCGTCAGAGCGATCGCCTGGAGTCTAGACGGTCAAATCCTCGCCAGCGGTTCTGACGATCGCACCATTTGGTTGTGGGATGCTAGTAACTGGCAATGCCATCAAATTTTAGGCGGTCACACTAGCTCGGTGTTATCGGTGGCATGGAGTGCAGATAGCCAAATTCTAGCTAGCGGTAGTACCGATGAAACGATTAAGCTTTGGGATGTCGAGCTAGGAGAATGTCGGACGACCCTGAGAGCCGATCGCCCCTACGAAGGCACCAACATTACTGGCGTGAGGGGATTGACCGCAGCGCAGCAGGCAACGCTTAAAGCTTTAGGAGCGATCGAATATAGTCGATCGGAGTTGATGCCTTAAATAGAGCCAGTCTAAGTCAGTCAGGAAATTGTGGGATAGCCAAGATGGCTATCCCACAATTTCATTAATATGTTCGCTGGCGGCGACGAGTAAAAGGAACCAGCATTGGCACTCGGCGACGATAATCGGCATAGGTTTCGCCATGAATATCCACCAGATCGCGTTCCTCAAACTGAATTGCAACCAGAATATAAGCTGTGGTGATGATGGCAAATACCAAGTGAGCCGCAGTCATGGTTGGACTTGACCAAAAAGCCAGTAGCCAGCCGACATAGAGGGGATGGCGCACGTATTTGTAAAGTGCAGGCGTACCGAACTTGAGTTGGGTATATTCCTGGCCCCGCAGATAAAGCCAGACTTGGCGCAGTCCAAACAGATCGAAGTGATTGATTAAGAATGTCGTCACCAGCACCAGCAACCAGCCAGATGCAAATAAAGCATACAGAATCGCCACCCCGATCGAGTTTGTTACTTTCCAAATCGTGCCTCCCATGGGCTGCCAGAAGTAGAACAAGGCAATTAAGCAGAGGCTAGAAAACAGCACGTAGGTACTCCGTTCGACGGGCTTTGGTACGAACTGAGTCCACCAGTTTTTGAAGCCCTGACGAGCCATGACGCTATGTTGAATGCCAAAAATCCCTAGCAGGGCAGTATTAATTAAGAGGGAATTGCCCAAAGAAATCGCTGGTGCGGAATCTATAGAACGAGGGACTAAAAAGTTGCCTACAAATCCGCAGGCATAAAGAAACGTCACGAAGAAGATGGCATAGCAGATTACACCGTAGAGAAATGCTGCCAGTCGAGCAACTTTACTCGATCGCGTCGAAGAGAAAGCGTGTACGGTCATAAGAAGTCTCCTTAATCAAGAGAGTAATAACAGCAGTTTGGTAGCGCCTCGATCGCACCTCAAAAATAGAGTTGAAGAAAATAGCGATCGCCCATTCGGGGGACCAAATACGGGTCCGAATGCTTTGCCCACCTTTGGATTTATGCCAGAGGTCTAACGAGCAACTCAGGGGTGCGTCGTCTTGCGAATAGGAGCGCAGCGACCTCACCCCCAAGACTTGCAGCCAGTTAGATCCGGCGATTGAAATACTCGACGACAAGCTTAGACCGACCTTCGGTGGCCACCTGGTTTCCTAGTCCAGCAAATCCATGAACCGTATGGAAGTAGGTAATTGTCTGCCCTGCGTTGCAGGCATCAATCCTCTGGACGCTGGCCGGGATGTTAGCAAATGTATTCGGGCCTAGGTTCTGCACCACGACCGCATCATTGCCGATCGCCCTCTTCCCGTCGATCGAGATGGAAAAGACAACAAAACCCGTTGACTTAGTTCCTACTAGGTTGCGCAGGAAAGCCGTAGAAGAAGACCTCGCGACCACGAATCCTGCGGCAGGACAGACGACCGTGACTTGGTTGATGATGGTGGGGTTCTGACTATCGCTGCTGATATTGATAGCACCGGGCCGATCGTCAAAATCGAACCATGTGGTGGCATGGGCTGGGCTACCGAGAGCAGAAAAAGTGCCTGCTATTGCCAAAATTGCCAAGCCCCAGCGCTTGGGCGTACCAAATAGTTGTTTGTTAGTCATTTTTGTAGGTTTTCGATCGGGAGATGAAAGTCCAGTAATTAAACTAGTTAAAGCTAATGAACGACGCATATTTTTTCCTTAGATTGAGATTGATTGAGAAGCTTTGAAACTTCTATAAACAACATAGCCTCAGTCTTTTGAGATGACACCTAACGATTCGTTAGGTGTTGATTTTGAACTCATGAGTTATAGCGATCGCCCTCAACAAAAGTGCAGATGAGAAAAGCGATCGCCAAGCCATAAAAAAATGCGACGGACACCTAGTAAAAACACAAGGTAGCAGTCGCATTGAGAACACACACTGTCAATTAAGACGATCGATTAACTACTAATTTTGGAGAAATTTACGATTAGAGATGGAAACAATTGCTTCCTCGAACTAATTGAAAGAGTCACAATAGGGCAATTCCTAAAGCTAGAAGCCATTATCAGTGGCTGCATCCTCGCCGGATATAGAGTAAAACACCTTACTCTTAGGCGGTAGTATGCATTGGATAGAATAAGGACCGCTCCAAAAAGTTTCGTTTGCCTCCAGCTTAAAGTAGTGAGGGTGTGGCAAGGTATTCGAGCTTCCTAAAGGCAGGTTCCAACTGGGCGTGAATTTGAGACTTCCACCTACATAATCTGTCGTCAGCAACGTACAACTAAGACCGCCGCCACCACTTGCCACCCAAATGCCCATATCGATCTTGGCTTGATATGAAGTATCCCTTACTAGAGGACAAACCACATATCGGATCGAGTTAGACCTGTTGTAGAGATAGTTGGGATATCTCAGAAAGTCACCAGCTTGCGCCCCGTCTACTGGCTGACAGGCAGAGCCAGGTTGAATCTTATAGTCATAAGCAGCATAGCTAGGGCTGGCAAACAAGAGCGGTATAAGTCCTAACAGTAGTGCAGACGATCGCTTGAGTTTTATACCTGCAAATGGAGCCTTCTTGACCGTTCGATTTTCGGTTTTCATTTAATAACTTTCTCCTTGATTGGTTGAGACTGATGAAGAAGCTTACAAACTTCTACAAACAACATAGCCTCAGCCTTTTAAGATGACACCTAACGATTCGTTAGGTGTCGATCTTGGAGAAATAAAGTATAATCACACATCGATCGCCAAACCATAAAAAAATGCGACGGACACCTAGTAAAAGCACAAGGTAGCAGTCGCATTGAAAACACACACTGTCAATTGAGACGATCGATTAACTACTAATTTTGGAGAAATTTACGATTAGAGATAGCCCTAACTCCTTATAGAGCTTACCGAGGCAATACAATCACCCCAATAATTCTCGGTCTGCCAACGTAGCATCCCTGAACCGTTAGCTGCACTCTTTTGCCAGTCGAGTAAGCCATCAACAGTGCATCTTGATGTGTTTTATTACCTGGATCGGCCGGGTTGGTGATATACCCATCAGTTACAGTACATCCAGTATTGGGGGGAAAGGGAGCAGTTGTAACCACGCGGCTTGAAGCATTTACCCACCCAGTAAAGTAAGCAGTGATGAGGCCAGGATCTGAGGTGACTATGGGAGGCGTTTGAGCCTTGGCAATTTGAGGAATTGCCATTGATGAAAGTCCAGTCAGTAAACCTGCTAAAACCAATGAATGACGCATATTTTCTCCTGGATTGAGATTAATTAATGAAGAAGCTTTTGAACTTCTACAAACAACATAACCGCAGCCGATCGAGATGACACCTGACGAATTGTTAGGTGTCGATTTTGGAGAAATGAAGTATAGTGCAACGTTTAGTTTTTTAAACCATCTGGGATCGTAACTTGCGGTAAGTTACTTTCTCCTACAGGAGGCGATCGCTCGTTGGTAGCAGTTTTCTGACGATTTCTAAAGATGTTTAATATGGAGTTATAAGATTATGGTTAATGTTTGCCGTTTTTAAGATTTAGATGTCAATGACAGAGGAACGCGATCCTAACTCGCCACCAGCCGAACCCCAACAAGCTAGCAAAGCCAATGAAGAGGCGGCAACTGAGCTAACTAAGGAGTCTTGGCAAAACCGTTTGAGCGGAATCTGGCATGAGACTACAGGACGAGTGAGACAACTCCTGCCGATCGAACAAACAGCCAAGACGATAGTAAAGTGGTTTAGCGTCAGCGAAACTGAGGTAGCAGAAATTCTGGCAACTGTTCGCGATCGACTGCCAACGACTGAAGCCCTGTTAATTGGCAAACCCCAAGCCGGAAAAAGTTCGATCGTCCGGGGATTGACGGGAGTTTCCGCTGAAATTGTCGGGCAAGGATTTCGCCCTCACACCCAACATACTCAACGTTATGCCTATCCATCTACCGATTTACCGTTACTGATTTTTACCGATACCGTGGGGTTAGGAGATGTTAACCAAGACACGCAAGCGATCGCCCAAGCGCTTGCAGGCGACCTGGAACAGCCAACTTCCGGCGCTAAAGTGCTAATTCTGACGGTGAAAATTAATGATTTTGCCACCGACAGCCTGCGACAAGTAGCGCAAGAGTTGCGCCAACAGTATCCCCACATTCCCTGTTTGCTAGCGGTAACTTGCTTACATGAAGCCTATCCCCCAGAAGCGATCGATCATCCCCCTTATCCCCCCGACTACCAAGAGGTAAATCGAGCCTTCAAAGCCACGCAGCAAGCCTTAGCCGGATTGTTCGATCGAGCGGTTCTCATCGACTTTACTCTAGAAGAAGACGGCTATCAACCAGTATTTTATGGACTGGAAGCGTTGAGAGACACTCTAGCCGACTTATTACCAGAAGCCGAAGCCGGAGCGATTCACCTGCTATTAAATGAAGGAGTTAGCCAGCAAATCGGCAACCTCTATCGAGATACTGCCCGACGTTACATTTTGGCATTTGCCGCGATCGCAGCTACCCTAGCAGCCGTACCTTTACCCTTTGCCACCATGCCCGTCCTCACGGCTTTGCAAGTTTCCATGGTCGGACTGCTAGGAAAATTGTACGGACAAACCCTCAGCCCATCCCAAGCTGGAGGATTAGTCAGCGCCATCGCCGGAGGTTTTTTAGCCCAAGCGATCGGGCGGGAATTAATTAAGTTTATCCCCATCATGGGCAGTGCCATCGCCGCTTCTTGGGCAGCCGCCTACACCTGGGCTTTAGGAGAAGGTGCTTGCGTTTACTTTGGCGATTTAATCGGAGGCAAGAAACCCGATCCGAAGAAAATTCAAGCGGTAATGCAAGCAGCATTTCAGGCAGCTAAGGAACGGTTTAAAGGGATTAAATAGAAGGCTAAGAGAGGGTGTATACATAAGTTATCGGTTATGCGGCTTCACATCTAGATCCCCCTAAATCCCCCTTAAAAAGGGGGACTTTGACTCCATTCCCCCCTACTTGGTGCGCTTGCTTGCGGAGGGAACATCCGCGCAGCGCATCCGCTTTTTAAGGGGGGCTAGGGGGGAGAGCGCAAGGCGCACGCTGCGCGAACGAATGCAGAGTCTCCAGGTTTGACAGAGATGTGTATAAGTATCTAAGCAGAATAAATGATATATGGCTATGCCCTATACCCTATGCCCCATGACCTTTTTAGGCTCGCCAAGAAAAGCGGCAAATATAGCCAGACGCGCCTATAGAAGCGTACCTGCTTACCAACATTTCCTCGCAGCCAGAGGCGCGAATATCCGAGAATCGTTCGAGAAGTTGCCCCCGGTGGACAAAAAATCTTACATCTTGGCTTATCCGTTCGATCGATTGCTAGGAGACGATGCCGATCGAATACTAGCCCTTTTTCGTTCTTCTGGTTCCTCTGGCAATCCAGTTTGTTGGCCTTATTTAAGATCTCGCAACCGATTGGCCGTACTGGCAATGCGGCTTTTCCTCGAACGCTCGTTTGCCATTCATCAACAGAAAACGCTGGCAATTGTAGCCTTGAGTTTGGGCAGTTCGATTGGGGGAGTACAATTTGCTGCCAGTTTGAACGCCATGAATCTCAAGTTACCTTATCCTTTTTGGCTGTTTGCTCCTGGGAGCAGTTTCCCTGAAATTATCGAGACGATCGCTAATACCCAGCATTTGGTAAAACAGATTATTTTGTTTATTGCCCCTTCTGCGATCGCTCACTTGCACCTTTTAGCCGAACAGTTGCAAAAGCCTTTGCCTTTAGAGAAATTACGGTATGTCGCTTTGAGCGAACCCTTTCCTGAAAACCTCCGCACTGGGTTACAACGAAATTCTGGCATTGCTGAGAACGTCCCATTCATGTTTTCCATGTACGGCAGTACCGATACCGGAGGATTGGGAGTTGAATCTTTAGCCACGGTTGCCCTGCGCCAGCTATTAACTCGCCATCCGACTTTAGCCGAGCGATTGGGCATCAACTTACCAATTCCCTTATTTTTCCACTCGATCGCTTCTGATGCTTTTTTAGAAACAGTAGACGGTAGCCTTTGCATTACCAGATGGCAAGGAATTCCTTTAGTGCGCTACCTGCTAGGCGATCGAGTAGCCTTTTACAACTGGCGAAAATTAAAAACAGCGATTTTGACTGCTGCCGATTTATCCGCAGCAGATGAGCCTTTAGCAAAGATTATTTCCCGTACTAGCAACTGGCTGCCCAATTTAATCGCGGTGACGGGGCGATCCGATAGCAGCTTGATTCTAGGCAGGACTAATTTGACCGAATCTATGTTGGATGAGGCAGTTAAGCGTCCAGAATTGCAGGATATTCTTACCGGACTGTACCGCGCTCGGATTATTTATCAACAAGAAAGACAATATCTCGCCTTCGATCTGGAAACCCGCCCCGATGTTGGCATTAACGAAGAAATCGATCGCAGAGTTTATCGCTCTCTAATTGACTCTATCGGAGAATTAGAGCCATTTTTCTCGATCGACTGGCAAAATATTTACTCTCACTGGGATAACCACCCCGACTTGCGGGTACTAAAGCTTAATTTCCTCCCTTGGCCGAGCTTGTCTCAACTCACAGAGACTACCATCAAACAAAGGGGAATTCTCCCCTAGACTAACCTGAGTTCGGAATTCGGAGTATGCGCCGAGCGCAGGCTGCGCCAACGGAGTTCGGAGTTAAGGCAGATTTTTTGACCTTAACCTGTCCAAACCTAGCAATCACGTTAGTGCTAGCTTCCCACTAGCTACGATAACATCAGGGTACAAGCTCTATGCCGAACTGACGTTAGACTGCAACTGTCGGCATTGACATAGACTTGGGGAATAGCCCTCCTGGCTGTTCTCAATCTTGTTAATCTAAAGTTTAAAAGCAAAAAACAGTAAAATCTAGTGTTTATCAACTAATTACTCTAGCTTGGTATCCATATCTACTTTTATGCCTGATTTAATTTTATTACCTAAACGTAGTTAAAAAACAGGGAAGTGAAAATGAGAAAGTTACAACAATTTACAACTTTTTGTCACTCCCTAATTAGAGCAAAACTGATTAGCTGTTAATAGAAAGGCTCAGATCTAACCCTGATTTGGCAATCTTTAAATCCCAAATCCGCTCTTAATCCTTACCTTTTAGCCTGCTAGTTATAAGCCTGGGGAGATATAAACGTAACCGCCAGGGTTTGTTTCTCTAGGTCAGACTTCTCTACAGAAGTTACTAGCTGGTCGATCGAACGGGAATTTAAGCTCTCGGATTTGGGTTATTTCTGTTTGTGCCAAAACAGGAATTAGCAGTCGAGTGGTGATTAGTAATGACAAATTTAACTTTAAACAAATTCGATCGGTTAAAAATAAAAACTAAACTATGCTTATTTTTGGTGTTAATTCGGGAATCGGAGTTTCACCAGGTGTAGTTTAACTAAAGAAGCTTTCTGCGATCGCCGATCGATCGCCAACTCTTCAAAGAGCGATAATTTCACACCAGGACGACGATCCGTGCAATCGCACGGGCTAAACTTACCCCATTTGGGCAGTCACTCGATCTCAGCTACAAAGCTGAAGTAGTTAGACTGCTCCAGATTGCTTATTGGAAAGGTTTTTACAGAGATTTATGACTTTCGTTGATGAAAAATGAAGACGTTATATCTATGTTCAGCTATAGCGAAAGTTTCTAAGATGAATCCATCTCAACTAATATGCGTTGAGGTTGGGAGCCTTGAAGATTATTCAGCTTCTGAAACGGCAGAAATTAGCGATCGAATATTTATCGATCTCGTTTTCTCTAAGTTTTTCTGCAATTCTCTAGCTCATTTGCCCAAGCTTCCAGCAGGAAATATATTTTTTCAGCGCGGATATCTATCGCTATGACGAATTACGTGTTTATGCGTAGTCCGAGGATCGATTATCACAGAGATTTTCAGTGAAATGACCATGGTGTGTATTTGTATAAGTGCAGAGAATGGATTTGTAGTTAATAAAAAATTATGTAGCTCTACCGAATTTCCCCCAGGGAATCCGGTCTCTACTGAGAAGAGTTTTTATGATGACCTCTAAATATAATTCCTACTCTAAATCTATTACGCTTTTAACTTCTTACTATAAAAATCCTTCAGTAGCCCTGCGCAATCAACTGGTATTGCTCAACTCAGGATTAGTACGTCAAATTGCTTATAGACTCAGCTATCAGTGCAACGAGCCATTTGAAGATTTAGAACAAATCGGATATATCGGCTTAATTCGAGCGATCGAACGATTCGAGCCTCACCAAGGTTGTGCTTTTAGTTCTTTTGCAGTTCCCTATATTCGCGGAGAAATCTTGCACTTTTTGCGCGATAAAGGTAGCATCGTCAAAATTCCTCGCCGCTGGCAAGAACTGCAAAAAAAAGGACAAAAAGTGCGCTCGGAGTTAGCTGCTACTTTAGGGCGGAATCCTAGAGATAACGAAATTGCCGAAGCCTTAAAAGTATCGATCGAAGAATGGCAAGAAAGCAAGGCTGCCACGCAAAATCGCCTGCCATTGAGTTTAGATGCTACAGTCGGTCAGGCCATGGATTCGCCAGTTACCTTGGGAGATACGCTTCCAGATACCTACGAGCAATCCAAACAGCACCGTCATGAAGATTGGCAACAGCTAGAAGCAGCTTTAGAGCAGTTGGAAGAAAAAACCCAAGCTGCTATTGAGTTCGTATTTTTACGGGAACTACCTCGGAAAGAAGCAGCGCAGCGGATCGGCATCAGCCCCATGACGGTGACACGACGGATTCAAACTGGCATCGACCAATTAATGTCGGTACTGCAATCTCACTCGATGGAGAAAGTGGTTTAGACCAGCGGTTTCCCGATCTATGACACGCCTTGGGTAGGGGCGCAAAGCATTGCGCCCCTACAAGCAATTTATACCAAATCCGGTTAGCCAAACCCGATCGCGTTAACCTCGATGCGAACCTGTTAAAGCTTGCCTTACCGTTTCCAGTAACGTTTGAGCGGTGAAGGGCTTGGTGAGGAAAGCTCGCACGCACTCTCTATCGATCGCCGTTTCCAGATCGTTCGAGCTAATGCCGCTCATCGCGATGATGGGTACTCGACGGTCGATCTTGGCGAGGATGGCCATCAGCCTGAGTCCGTCAAAAGACGGCATGAGTAAATCCACCAGTACCAGACGGATATGAGATTGTTGTTGAAAGTAGAGGGCGATCGCTTCAATTCCATCTTCAGCCACCAACACTTGGTAATGATGCTCTTCCAGTGTGGCTTTAATTGTTTCCCCGATCGCGGCTTCATCATCGACCACCAGAATTAGTTCGCCATTGCCCTCTAGGTCGGTTGGCAGCGGGCAAGACAGTTCTTCACCTCGTTCGATCGCTGGCAGGTAAACCTGAAAGCTCGTGCCTCGTCCGACTTGGGTGGTTACATCGAGAAATCCCCCATGATTTTTCACGATCGTCAGCACGGTAGACAGCCCTAAGCCCGTACCTTTGTCTGGCTCTTTGGTGGTGAAAAACGGATCGAAAATCCGATCGAGGACATCCGACGCAATACCCGTTCCGGTATCGGCGATCGAGATCTTGATGTAGGTACCGACACTAGCATCGAGGTGCATTCGGGCAAAGGTTCGATCGATCGGAAAATTTTCTGCCGCAATTGTCAACTTCCCGCCCTCTGGCATGGCATCCCGCGCGTTGACGCACAAGTTGAGTACCGCCTGATGGATTTGGGTGACATCGGCACGAACTAACCACAAACCAGCAGTCGCCACCTGAGTTTGAATCTCGATCGATTTGGGAAAGGTTTCTTTGGCAATTTTGGCGATCTCTCCCAGTAAATGACCGATTTGCAGGGGCAGGCGCTGGCCTTTGGAGCCGCGAGCGAAGGCTAAAATTTGCTTGGCTAAATCGCTGCCTCGCTTGACATTAATTTCTGAAATTTCTAGCAAGCGTTGGGTCGATTCATCTAACGTTGGCAATCGTAGGGGCAAAAGTTGAGCCACTGCCAGCACTGGTGTCAGAATGTTGTTGAGGTCGTGGGCGATGCCGCTGGCCAGGGTCCCGATACTTTCGAGTCGTTGGGCCCGCAGAAACTGTTGCTCCAGTTGTTTCTTTTCAGTGATATCGGTACTGACGGTGAGAATGGCACGCGGTTGTCCCACCTCGTTCTTCACCAGCGACCACCGACTATCGACGACGATCGCTTTACCTGTTTGCGTGGTTTTTTGTAATTCTCCTTGCCAACTGCCTAGATCTAGCGTGGTAGCGATCGCAGTTTCTAGTTGCGCCGGATTGGTGTGAAAGAGTTCTTCACTGGACCTGCCGATCGCCTCTGCTGCCGACCAGCCATAGAGCTTTTCTGCCCCTCGATTCCAATATAAAATACAGTCGTCTAAATCTCTGACGTAGATCGCATCCGTAGAAATATCCAACAGCGCCGCTTGTTCGTGGATTTTGGCTTCGGCTTGCTTGCGTTCGCTAATGTCGTACAGCGTAGAACGGCTCATGACATAATTGCCAGACGCATCCCGAACGGCATTGCCGCTCAGCAGCACTGGCAAAATCGTGCCATCTTGGCGCACCAGTTGGAACTCCAAATCCCTCGCCCAGCCCCGCTCTAGGAACGCGGGAAAATTTTCTTCAAAGACTTGCAAGCTCTCAGGAGTGAGGAGATCGACTAACTTTTTCCGACCGATGACTTCATCCCGGCTGTAACCCAACCAGTCGAGTTCGGTATCGTTGATGCGAATGAAGGTGCCGTTTTCATCTAGGGAGTGATACCCGCAGGGAGCGCGATTGTACAGGTCTTCGACCTCCTGAGTATAGATTCTCAGTGCCTCCTCTGTTTGCTTGCGAGTTGTGATATCGATCGCAGCACCGACCATTTGCTTGGGAGTGCCATCGGCATTGCGATTTAATACGCTGTCTCGACTTTGGAGCCAATGCCAATCTCCATTGACATCGCGCATCCGATACTCCTCCTCAATGACCTCTCCATCGGCGACGCTGAAACATCGATCGACTTTTGCTAGCACTCTGGGCAGATCGTCGGGGTGAATCAAGTTAGTAAAGAGGTTGCTGCCCATCGCTCGAATCGCCTCTGGAGAATATCCCAGAACCTTGGCAATCTGAGCGTTCGTATAGACATTTTGTTGCTCGACCAGATCGTAGACGTACAAAATCGCCGAGGTTGATTCAGTAACTTGTTGCAGCAGTTGTTGCTGTTCTCGCAGTTCGGCTTCGGCTTGTTGGCGCTCGTTTTCAGCCCGGACGCGATCGGTAATATCGGTAATCGTCACCAAATATCCAGCGAGCGTTCCGGCTTCATCGCGCAACACCGTTGTATTCCCAATTACCCAGTTGACTCGACCCTGCGGCGTTTGATATCGATATTCTAATTGCAGTTCTCGTCCGGTTTCGATCGCCTCATGCCACTTGCCGATCGCCCGCTCTCGGTCTTCTGGATGCAGGGCTTTTTCCCAGCCTTTACCCATGACCTGTGCCAACGAAAGTCCGGTCAATTCTAAGCAACGATGGTTGGCAAATACCACGTCTCCAGCAGCATCCATCTCCAAGATCCCCACTGGTGCATGGGTTGCCAAAATCCGAAATTGCTCTTCAGCTTGAGAGAGTTCCTGCGTCCGGTCTGCCACTCGCTGCTCTAGCTCTTCATTCGCCGTCTGCAACTGCTGTTGGCTGGTTTGCAGCGCCGCATTAACTTGTTGCCGCTCGGCAATTTCCTGCCCAAGCTGTTGCACGGTGCGGTTTAATTCTTGGGTTTGGCGATCGAATTGTTGTTGCATCACCTCGATTATCCCTGCCATTTCCACCGGATCGAACACCCGCAGCAAGCTCGTTTGGGTCAAAATTCCCCGCAATTCCCCTCGCTCCCCTGCCACCACCAATCGCCGCACCCGCAGCCGCCGCATCTCCTGCTGGGCTTCCCATAACGAATCGGTTGGTTTGAGACAACACAAGGGGGCACTCATCACCGTTCGGGCTTCGGTGGCGGCAAAATTGATGCCCAATCTCTGAAACTGCACCATATCTCGTTCCGTAACGATTCCCAGCGGAGTTAAGATTTCAGGATGGGCTGCTAGGGGTTCGACTACTACGACACAACTCTTGCGCTGGTTCACCATCTGGTGGGCAATACTGAGGATAGAATCAGCGGGCATAGCGCAGATCGTTTGTGCCGCCATCAACTCGGACACCTGGCGCAATTTCAACAGATTCGCAGGCTGTAAGATCTCGCAGAGGCGATCGCGGGTGACGATGCCCAGCAATTGCCTTTGAGCGTCCACCACTGGCAGATGTCGGATCTGGTGTTGCTGGAAGAGGGTTAAAACGTCATAGATGGTTTTAGCCCTTGAGATCGTCAGCACGACGACTGGTTGCGTCATCACTCGATCGAGCGTCACCTGGGAGAAATCCATTCCCGTAATCGAGAGCCGCACTACATCTCGCTCGGTTAAGATCCCCACGGGGCACAATCCTTGGAGCGCTAGGATGCAAGAGGAAGATCTGAGCGCCGGAGATGATGCTGTTGCCGATCGATCGAGGTCGCATCGATCGTTAAAGGTTTGCCCCATTTGGGCGATCGCCTCGCTTGCCAAGGTATCTGGAGGAAAGGTCAGCGGCGTGCGATCGAGTATTTGGTCTAGGCTAGGCAGAGTGGCGATCTCCTTCGCCCAACTACTAGACGCAGCAATAGCTTTAACCATCTTTTAGGGGGGAATTTTATGATTAATTGCCGATATTTTTGTCACCGCTGTTGTAAGCGCCCAGATTCAGTCTAGTCTGTGATTTTCTATCAAAATATTTTAAAGTGTAACGACAAAAATAAGCTTTATAAGCTTTAGTATTGTCCAACGAACTGCAAGCGCTCGATATCTATCTCAAGGATGATGATAACGCCAATAAGTTTTAGTGTCTGGCTCCCAACGACGAACGAGCAAGAATGATACCAAATCCGCTTAACAAAAGCTGGTTTGCCCTCAAAGGAGCCTCCGGCAACCCCTCTCCCCTGAGCTTGCCGAAGGGGGTGAGGGCTGATTCTCTTGAACCAGGTGTTGGCTCTGTACCGATTAATTAACAATTAGAATATTTATTGTATTTAATTGCGAATTGCGAATTGCGAATTGACAATTGGTTTGGTCAACAATTGCATTGCTATATCAACGGCGAAGGCTTCCCGATCCTGTGCTTGCACGGTCATCCCGGTTCGGGGCGATCGATGTCCGTGTTTACGGAGCATCTATCGAAACGATTCCAAACTTTAGCCCCAGATCTGCGAGGATATGGCAATAGTCCTGCTAACGGCAGTTTTGCCATGGCAGATCATTTAAGCGACCTAGAGAGGCTTCTAGACCGCTTCCAGATAAAAAACTGCTTAATCTTGGGATGGTCGTTAGGCGGCATTTTAGCGATGGAATTGGCGTTAAAACTGCCAGAAAGAGTCAAAGGGCTAATCTTGCTGGCTACTGCTGCCAGTCCCAGAAGCGATCACCCACCAATTAGCTGGCAGGACAATTTTTATACCGGACTGGCTTCGATTTTGAATTTAGCCATACCGGGTTGGCAATGGAATATCGATACTTTTGGCAAGCGATCGCTCTTTCGTTACCTCATCCGCCAACATACGCCCACTGCGTACCAATATATAGCCCAAGAAGCCGTCTGGGCCTATCTCAAAACTTCTCGCGCCGCCACCAAAGCCCTCTACCAGGCGATCGCTCAAGGGTACGATAGGTTAGCCGATATCCAGCAAATTCAGTGTCCGACTCTGTTCTTAGTTGGAGACAGCGACTACCACATCAGCCCCCATTCCAGCCGACAAACAGCGCAACATCTGCCAAATTGCCAGTGGCGAGCGTATCCTCAGACAGCCCATTTATTTCCTTGGGAAGTGCCCGATCTAGTCTTAAAGGATATCGATCGCTGGCTCGAAGAGAATTATCAATGGGGCATGGGGCATGGGGCATAGGGCATGGGGCAGGATTTCAGGAGCTTTGGAAGTGTGGAGTGTTAAGTGTTGAGTGTTGAGTTAAGAAACTTCTCCCCCTCTTCGCTCTCTTCGCTCTCTCCCCTACGACGCATGACCGCTCAGAGATGCTTCTTTCTGGCGGTCAGGAGTCTCCCCCATTTCCTGACAAACCGTTAAATTATGGGGTTTGCAGCGTTTAACTGCCACTTTAATGCCTTGAGCGCCTTCTAGTTTTAGATCCTCTAGATATCCGGTCTTCATATCGTCAGCTTCTTTGACGCTCAGGAAAGGCCCAAAATAATACAGGCATAAGGGTGTTTCCGTAATCACTTCAACCCACCAAGCCAATCCTAAGAACTGGAGGATGTTAAGCATAATTTCCTTCAAAAATTCCTTTATCATGGTTTGCTTTCTGCCAGAAGATGCGATCGAGTCTTGTGATGAATATTTATATTTTGTTACATTTTCCTATATTTTGTTACATTTCGTTATACTACCTTGCCTTTATTCTTATTGAATTCTATTTTTCTGGAGATTTTATATGGAGTAAAGGCGACCAACGTTGGCGGTAAATTTCATACAAGCAAACGGCGGCGGCTACAGAAGCATTAAGGCTGGGTGTCTTGCCCGACAAAGGTATAGAAACCAGAACGTCGCAACTCTTTTGAGTTAAAAGGCTCAAACCTTCTCCCTCTGCGCCTACTACTAATACTGTCGATCCCGCAAATTCAATACTGTGTAATGCTTTACCAGAATCAGAAATAGTGCCATAAATCCAAAAACCAGCCGCTTTTAATTGTTCTAGAGCGCGACTGAGATTGACCACTCTGGCTACGGGGAAAGTTTCTAGAGCGCCCGCTGCCACTTTCATGGCCGTTGAGGTAATACCAGCAGAACGACGTTGAGGAATCACCAATCCTTGAGCGCCTAAAGCTTCAGCCGAGCGGATAATGGCTCCTAAATTATGCGGGTCGGTGATGCCCTCGGCTACTACAATCAGCGGGCGATCGGTTGCCGCTTGAGCCTTGGCAATCAAGTCTTCTAGCCGATCGTAAGCATAGGGAGCAATTTGACCGACTATTCCCTGATGGTTGGCACCGTCGGTAAGCTGGCTTAAACGTTGGGGATCTACTTCGTCGATGACCGTTCCCTGAGATTTAGCTTGCATTAGCAAAGAGTGAAACTGAGGATGGTACATCAACCGAGAAATAACCCAAATCCGGTTGAAATGACGTTGATTTTCTAGGGCTGTCAGAACGGGATGGCGGCCGTATAACAGGTCGTTTGATTCTTCTGTTTCCCCAATATCGGGTTGAGGGCGATCGCGTCGAACTGGTCGATCGACGATCTGAGCTTTACCAGCAGTACGGAATTGACGTTTTTGGTCTGGGGATCGAAGAATAGGTTTGCCAGTCGAGGTGCGATCGCGCCTCGGCTGTTCTCGGTTTGATTTCCCCAAAGCGCGGGCTGGACGATTTTTTTGAGCCATCTTTAAAAAGTCAAAAGTCAAAAGTCAAAAGTCAAAAGTTCAAGAGTAGGGGCGCAATGCTTTGCGCCCGTACAAGAGTGTGGAACAAAGAATTCTCTCCCTCTCTCTCTCTTTCATTCTCGATCGAGATCCAAAAATCCCAACAACTGAGTCAATCGTTGGGGATCGGTAATATACAAGTATCCAATTAGGGTTTCAAAGCTGGTAGCTGTTTGGTAAGTTGCTAAATCGAGACGCTTGGGAGCGGCGCGAGTGGCGTTGCGTCCTCGGCGTAAGATTTCTAATTCGGCTGGGGTGAGATGAGATGCTAGCGATCGCAGGTGTCGAACTTGAGCTTCGGCCCGGACGTGAGTTACTACTCGATTATGATAACTCGGCGATCGCTGTGGCGGTAGCAGATAATAAGCTCGAATATACAATTCAAAAACTGCATCTCCTATGTATGCCAATGCTGTTGGCGACAGCCGATTGACTTGCGCACTCGAACCAACAGCAGGGCGGAGATAGTTTAACCTTTCTTCGATCGAAACTTCAGTGGGGGCAATCTCTAGATCCCCAACACTATCGGCGCTCTTATCTTTAGAGACTAAAGGTAACGCTGCTAAATTTTCTTCAGCATTATTTGGAGTTTCTGGCACAGAAGCTCTTTTGTACTTGCGATCTGCAAGGTAGGTTGCTAGTTTTGAACTCTCTCTAGAGCTTTTTCAATTGAAGTCTGGAGTGAAAGAAACTGTTCTAGACGAACTTGTTTTACCGTCTGGGTGACGCGCGGGTTACTGACTATTTGTAATGTCCCTTCGGCGCTTTGTGCCTGCTTGACTAAATGCACCAAAGCACCTAATCCAGAGCTATCAACGAAGTCTATTTTAGAAAGGTCTAAAATCACGTTTTTTGGGCCTTCCTCAATAAACTTGCTGACGACTTTCTTGAATGTTGGCTCCGAAAAAGCATCCAACAATCCTGCCAAATAGAATATCTGGCAATTTTCTTTAACTTCGCGAGTACCCCTTAAGCTGACGGTCAGGGTTAATGGCTCAGGAATAGTACCCTCCTACAATCGATCGAAAAACAATTAAGGAAGAGTTTAACACAAAATCAATTTTACTCATCTACCCGCAGTCATAGTAGGGGTTTGTCCAAAAATAATTGGTTTTGCTTATGACGATTGCGAAAAGGGGAAGGAGGGGCCCCCTCTGGGGATAAGGGGCGAGGGGAATTCTTTACCCCTTACGATCGCGTCTTAGAGCTTCGCATCGCTTGGATAAATCTGCCAAACAGATAGTCAGCGTCGTGAGGGCCGGGACTGGCTTCCGGGTGGTACTGAACGGAGAAAAAGGGTAGAGATTTGTGCCGCAATCCGGCGACGGTGCGATCGTTGAGATTGAGGTGAGTAATTTCGACCTCGCTGTTTAAGGTATCCGGTGCGATCGCAAAACCATGGTTTTGGCTGGTAATCTCGACTTGTTGCTGCAAGCCAGCGGGTTGATTTAACCCCCGATGACCGAATTTCAGCTTGAAGGTTTCTGCTCCTAGAGATAAACCGAGAATTTGGTGGCCCAAGCAAATCCCAAAAACTGGTTTCTGAGAGTCTAGAAGTTTTTTGGCAGTGGCAATCCCTTCATTAACGGCAGCCGGATCGCCGGGGCCGTTGGAGAGAAAAATGCCGTCTGGACTGTAGCTCAAAATTTCTTCAGCGCTGGTGTTGCTGGGAACCACAATTACCCGACAGCCATAACTGGCTAGTCGTCTCAAAATATTGCGTTTAACGCCAAAGTCAATAGCGACAACGGTGAAAGTTTCTCCCCGATTATTTGCAGGGGGTCGAAATTCCCAACGAGCGTTGGTCGGTTCCGACCATTCGTAAATCTCATCGGTCGTGACTTTCGATACCAAGTTCAATCCTGCCATGCTAGGGGCGGCTTGCACTTGCAGCAGTAACTCGGCTGGGTCGAGAATTTCCGTCGAAATCGCGCCATTCATAGCCCCAACCGATCGAATCTTGCGGGTAAGCGCCCTAGTATCGATCCCGTAAATTCCAGGAATTTTGTGTTGCTTGAGGTAATCTGGCAAAGACTGGGTAGATCGCCAGTTACTCGGTTGTTGGCAAATATTACGAGCGATCGCTCCTTTGACTTGAGGACATTTAGATTCTTCATCCTCAGAGTTAACGCCAGTATTTCCTAATTCGGGATAAGTAAAGGTGACGATTTGACCGCAGTAGCTAGGATCTGTCAGCACCTCTTGATAACCCGTCATTCCGGTATTAAATACTACTTCGCCAATAGTCGTACCGAGGGCACCAAAAGACCAACCTCGGTAGGATGTACCATCGGCTAGCACGAGTAAAGCTGGAGTCGAACCAGAAAGAGGCATAAGCAAATTAGAAGTTCAGGAGTTCATAAGTATGCGCCGAGCGCAGGCTGCGCCAACAGAAGTTCAAGCTTCGGCTACGCTCAGCTTGAAGGAGTTCAGGAGGCAGGAGTTTAGAAGGCAGAAGGGAGAAATTTAACTTAAAACTATCCTCCTTTTCTTCTCGCTCTTCCTGAGTTCTCCTTTTCTCAGTTCTCTTTTACCTCTGGAATATCGCCTTCTCACTTTATCAAAAAGCATTGATTAGAGATGATACCAATCCTACAAATCTTTTTCCTTCAAGCTGGTATTCTGAACTTCTGAACTTCTGAAGTTCTGTATTCTGAACTACTTTCCCATCATCCATTGCCTCTGGGGGCGCGGTTGCGGAATTTGCCGCGTCGATTTTGCATCAATTCGACAAACCTTTGGCGTTGTTGGGGGTTGAGAACTTCGCGCATAGCTAGCATACTTTCAAAGCGCGTATCGGCTAGCTGCTGTCGCAATCCTTTGACTTGGTTGTATTTATTACGGATGTCGCTAGCAGAACTCGTGCCTGCCATTAAAGTTCTTAGCTCTTGCTGTGCCTGGGATAAAGCTTGTTTCTGTTGAGAGATCCGGGATTGGTACTGTTGGCGAATTGCTTCTAGGCGATTTACTTGATCTTGGCTGAGATTGAGTTCCTGAACCAAACGATTGCGATCGCCCCGCTGCGCCAAAGGAAAATCTGGTTGGGCTTGAGCAGATAACCCAGTAGGATTGGTAATGACAGCAGCACTACCGAGAGAGAGAATCGTAACTGCTAAGAGAGAAAATCGACGTAGCCCCATGAAAATTACCTCTTTTTTTGACTTTTGACTTATTAGCGCGTTCCCTATTCGTTAGAAGCTTCTAACAGCCAATCCGATCCATTTGGTCCGCTAGGTGTTACCTCTGGAGTTTCGCCGATAGCTGCATTCCAGTTGTCTTCTAGAAAAGCTTCGACACTAGCTGGATCGACTGCGATCTTAGGAACTTGAGGAGGACTTAAGATTTGGTATCCCACCCAAGCAATTAGCGCCCCAGCGGCGATCGCTGGTGGTAGCACCCACAAGAGTCTGCGGCGCGGATGCTTGACATCTGAAGCTGCCACTGCTTGCAAGATCTGGTCTTCTAGATCCGGCGCTACTGGTGGCACTGATGGCCGATGTTGGCGAAGAAACTCGATTAGGCGATCGTCATCATTTTGCTTAGTCATAGCTGCACTCCTGCTTGCTGGAGGAACTGCCGCATAGCGGCACGGGCATGAAAGAGGCGAGACTTGACAGTTCCAACAGGAATTTCTAGAATCTCGGCCACCTCTTTTTGCGGGACTTCCTCTAGATCGTGCATCACTAAGACGCAACGATGCTCGAAACTGAGTTGCTTTAATCCTCGGCGCACTAGGTCTTGATAGTGTAAGTTGTCTAGCAGTCGATCGGTTGGCGAACTCGGCAGCATCTGAGAGAGGTTTCGCTCCCGATCTTTGAACGAAGCTAACTGTCGCCTGCGATCGTTAGCCACGTTCCAAGTAATGCGATAAAGCCAGGTGGCAAATTGAGAAGTTTGCCGCAGTTGGGGTAATCCTTTCCACACTCGTAAGAACACCTCTTGGACTAGATCGTCTAGAGAAGAAGAATCGCAGAGTTGGTAAAGCATCGACCTAACTTTGGGCTGATACCGCTGATAGAGCGCGCGGAAACTTTGCCGATCGCCTCGCAAGCATTGCTCGATCGAGTAACTATCGGCAGAGCGATCGCCCTTGAGCGCCTCATCTGGCACTGCTGACACTGATTAGATTTCCTCCACCAGTTTGTTATCTATAGCTTTAGACTGGAGGGACGGATAAATAGTTCAAAATCGATCGAGATCGTAAATGTAATATTCCTCAACTCCATAGCGTTCGTAAAACTGGAGTTTCTTGGTCATTTCTTTCAGCCGATTTCCAGGGGAGAGAATTTCAAATATTACTTGGAGAGCAATGTTATTTTCTTTCCATTACCTGTAGGAACCGCGTTCGCCTTTTGGAATGTAGTAGCGAACTATTTACCGGACTTAAAAATTACTGCTGAAGCAATTGCTCAAAAGTATTGGAATTCGTGACAAGCGACTCGGCCGCCTATGCTAGGCTTTTCGTCCGCGATGCAATTTGTATGCCGCCAAATGAGCCAGCTTAAATCGATCGACTGGCATAACACCATCATGCAACCGCACGAATAGAAGGTTGGCAGGGAATGTACAATGACAATGACTAATGACTAACGAACTACCCATGCAAATTAGAAGACGATCGCCAAATCCAGCAGTTTCTGTTAGTTCTTTGCAGTATCAAGTCAAGGTTCCAGAAGCGGAACCGCGTCATATTTTAGAAGAAATTGTCTGGCATAAAGAAATTGAAGTCGAGCAAATGCGCGATCGCTTGCCTTTACCCAAGTTACAGCAGCGGGTAAAAGAAGCACCCGCGCCGCGTAATTTTTTAGAGGCGTTGCGTCAGGGAAAAACCAAACCAGCCGTCATTGCTGAAGTCAAAAAGGCTTCTCCTAGCAAAGGGGTAATTCGGGCAGATTTCGATCCGGTGGCGATCGCTAGATCTTATCAGCAAGGAGGAGCTAGTTGTTTGTCGGTACTGACCGACCAAAAGTTTTTTCAAGGCAGCTTTGAAAACCTGTCTCTAATTCGCCAAAATGTAGATTTACCCTTACTTTGCAAAGAATTTATTATCTATCCTTACCAAATTTATTTGGCTCGAAGTAACGGAGCCGATGCTGTTTTACTAATAGCTGCTATCCTCAGCGATAAAGATCTCCAATACTTTATCAAGATTATTCAAGTCTTGGGGATGACGGCATTAATTGAGGTTCACACGGCTGAAGAACTCGATCGGATATTAGCTTTAGAAGGCGCGAACTTAATTGGTATTAACAATCGCAATCTAGAAGATTTTTCCGTTGATTTGCAAACTACCTGTCAGCTTTTGAGCGCTCGAAAGAATCAATTACAAGAACGAGACATTCTGGTAGTCAGCGAATCGGGTTTGTACGTTGCTGACGATATCAATTTAGTAGCTCAAGCTGGTGCTGGTGCGGTTCTCATCGGCGAATCGTTAGTAAAACAGCTAGATCCTGGAGCCGGAATTATTGCCTTGTTTTCTTAATATTACCTCTTTAAACTATTTCCTTCTTCTTTCCGTGCTAAAGCGGCGCGATATTGGGATTCACGACTGAGCCAAAATGCTGCTGTACTCCCTAAAACCCGTTCTAATCGATACTCCTGACTTCGTTAAAGCTCGGTTAAATAAGCGATCTCAAGCAATACTTCAATCAGGCAATTTTGCAGACATTGCTCAAAATTGCCTCTCGATCGCCTCCCAAAATCCTGTACTCTTTCATCATCACGACGCGAGGGCGATATTTACCGATTTGAGGTTCGATGTTTTGCCCTTTAGCCATCTTTAAGATTAACCGGGAAAAGTCAGCCCCAGCCAGATGAGATAGGGGATATCCGCCACCAAAGCGAGGATTTAATTCTAAGACAAAGATGCGATCGCGATCGACAAAAAAATCAACGTCAAGCGGCCCTACGTGTCCTAAAGCGCCTAATTTTTCTCCTAGTCGCACCCCAAATTCAATTAAGTTAGGATTATCGCTAGTTTCGGCTCGATCTGTTTCTCCAGAACGCATTGCTAATTTTCTTCTGGGGACTACAGACAATACATTTCCTTTTAGATCGTTACAAATATCAAATCCATGTTCCTGCCCGCTAATAGTTTCCTGAATTAACATCTCGGCAGCATAATGGAAAAAGACATCTAACTCTTTGAGATTGCGTGCTTTAAATAAATTGTTGCTCCCAGAACCTCGGCGAGGTTTGACGAATAAAGGAAATGAAACTCGTCCAGTTTCTAGAGCTTTCACCGCTTCCTCGAAACTGATAAAAGTTTCTGGGGTGTTGAATTCGTGTTGTTTGAGAAAGTTGTAGGTAGAGTGCTTGTCAAAACAAATTTCGTTGACCGTACTGCTAGTAACGATCGGTAAAACCCCTGCCTCGCGCAGTTGCGGTAAATGCCTAGAAAGCACGTCGATATCTAGATCGGAAAAAGAAAGCAGTGCATCTACTTGTTTCTGCTGACAAATCTCAATTAAAGCAGGTATATAATCTGGACTATAAATATCGGGTAAAACCACAGCTAAGTCGCAGTGTTTAAACCCAGATGTCCATTCTGAATTACCAGTACCAATAAGTAGATCTCCTGGATCGAGATCGGCTTTAAGGTATTCGGCTATATAACCTCGCCGTCCGATACAAGATAATAAAATATTCATAATCGTTCTAAACTTCTAAGTTTCTATATTCTGAACTTATTAACTCCTGTATTATGAACTCCTGTTTTAAATAATATAAGTAGCAAAAACATCTTCAGAAGTTTCTCTGCGCCTGCTTAATGCGTAAGTCTTATCGGTTGAATCGTAACTAATAATTGGACTATTAGGACTAATAAATGGTGGTTTAAATACAATCGTGTAAGCTCCGATATTGTTAAACACCACATAGTCGCCTATTCCTATTTCTCCTCGATCGATCTTACTCAGGCAATCGTGTTCCATGCAGGTATATCCCACTAAATCGATATCTCCAGTCAAGTTCCCTCCTCGATCGCTACTTTCATTGCGATAGACATTCATCGCTAACTTTTTATCAGTTAGGGTAGGTTTGATATTGTGAATGCTACCTGCTACCAAAGCAATTTGACGAGAACGAATGGTTTTTGTTCCCACTACCTGGCAGGCAAACTGCATGACATCTGCTACCAAGGCTACACCAGGTTCTAAAATTAACTGCGGGCCCGTATCTTGAGGGAAGTGACGGGCAAATTCAGGAGCGATCGCTTCGGCGTATTCTCGATAACTGGGGATATGACAATCAAACTGTTTTCGTAGTTCTTCATCCATTTTTCCAAAAAATCCTCCCCCTAAGTTGATAAATTTAGGCGGGCGCTCTGGAAAATATAATCCGGTCAAATTTAGCATTTTTCTAGCTCGTAAAGCATAGGATTCTATACTTCTTTGGGGGGTAGAAAAGTGACAGTGAAGTCCGGCTACCGAACAGTTAGGTAATTGGGAGATGACCGAGAAAGCATACTCTAAATCGCCACCTTCAACATCGAAACCAAATCGAGATATGCGATCGATCCCGATATCGAAATTACATCTCAATCCGACGGCAAAGTTACGTGCGGAAAATTTCTCAGCTAGATCTTTAAGAATTTCTACTTCTTGCCATGAATCTAAGTTAACAGTCGAACCGTTTAAAATAGCGTTTTTCAAATCTCGATCGCGTTTTAATGGGCCGTTAAAAATAATCCTCGACGGTTCTACTCCGATCTTAATAGCTAGATCGTATTCCATCTGCGACACAACTTCGGCATAAGCGCCTAGAGCATCGGCAATTTGACACAGTTTGGGAGTATAGTTGGTTTTGTAGGAATAGCCAAAATTGGTGCGAGGGTAAATCGAGCGAAAATAACTCAGGAACTCTTGATAGTTATTTTCAAATTTGCTGACATCTAAAATATAGAAAGAGTCGCCGTATTCTCGAGCTAAATTTTCTAGTATTTGCCAAGTTAGTTTCATTTTTTTAACGCAGAGGTACGCAAAGGTAACGCGGAGGTTCGCTGAGGTTTAGTTGCCCATAAAGTCTTCGACGGTAGCATGACCGGATTGGTTGATGCCTTCTCGACGCACGACTTTCCAAAAGGTGAGAAAAAGGATTTTTAAGTCTAGCCACAGACTCCAATTATCGACATACCACACATCTAATTTGAATTTTTCTGGCCAATCGATCTCGTTGCGACCGTTGATTTGGGCCCAGCCTGTAATTCCAGGTGTGACTTCGTGACGGCGAGCCTGCTGGGCGTTGTACCGAGGGAGATATTCTACCATTAGGGGGCGGGGCCCGACGAAACTCATATCGCCTTTTAAGACGTTCCCAAGTTGGGGAAGTTCGTCTAAACTGGTTCGACGCAGAAATTCCCCTAAAGCTGTGAGGCGTTCCTCGTCAGAGAGGAAATTGCCCCTAGCATCGCGTTCGTCGGTCATGGTGCGGAATTTGTAAAACGTGAAGATCCGACCGTTTTTTCCCGGACGAGGTTGAGTAAAGACAATAGGGCTGCCCATGCGGGTATAGATGGCGATCGCTAATACTAGAATAATTGGAGAGAAAATTACTAGAGCGATCGCTGCTACTAATTTATCTAATACTGATTTTAATAACCTACTGAAGCTAGTGACACTATCGGCGCGATGAGTTTTAATCTTCATCTTCACTCTATCCTTTATTGGCTAATCGGTAAGCTGGAAAAAAGTTAGACTTTAATAATTCTTCTTGGGGAATTTTGAGATTTTTTGCTTGACAATCGACTAGATAATGATATTTGGCTTCATCTATAATAAGACGTAAAGTTTTAAAAATATGCTTTTGCCTAGAAAATCCTGATTTAAAACCATATACTTTGTCTTTATTGCCTCCTACTCCACCTCCTAGATGTAGAAATTCATTTCCACGATCTTTTGCCCAAAATCTAGCATAGTCTAATAATAAATTGAATGGAGATTGAGGTAAGAATTTAGTTTTTGTTCCTCCCAAATGTGCTTGAGCTATGCCCTGACATTCAAAAAATAAACAAGCAGCAGCTACTTCTTCTTCAAATTCTACAATCTCTAAATGAATTTTATCTCCTAAGTTTCCTAGTCGATCGAAGTATTGGCGATCGAAATAATACTTTGCTTCAGCATCTACACGGTTCATAGTTTCTTGATAAATTTCGATTAATTCGTCGATGTATTCTAAAAATGGCACCATCCTAGCCTTAAATCCGAGACGTTTGCATTTATTAATCGTACTTTGATGTCCTTTTCTCGTGTGCGCCCAAATCTCGGCATCTGATAATTTTAGATTTATCGAGATTGTTTGACCGTTATCTGTAAAAGTTGGCGATGAAAAGATTCGATCGAAATCTGAATTTAAAATAGGATGCAATCTAATAAAAGCGGAACAAATTTTCTTATTTTTAAAAGTCTGCTTCATTTCGTGAAGAGCTAGATCGGGAAATCCTGAAGTGTTAGCTGCGGCTTCGCTTAAAAGAATTCCAGGGTAGCCATAAGGTGAAATTACATCAAAATTTTCTTGAGTTTCGAGCGTTTGATTCTCAATATCCTCGCATTTCCGCAATAAATAAGGTAGAAAAAATATTCGCTCTTTATCTACTAGCAAAAAAGCTTCACCTGTAGTTTCAGTTCGGCAAGATTCTAAATAAACATAATCTGATAAATGATAAACATCATGTCGGAGTTTTTGCAAAATTTCAAACCATAGATTGCTATCGCGATCGATTATTTGGATTTCCATTATATTTGTTTCAAGAGAAATTTTGGATTTATGGAATCAGTTTATCCCGACCACAAAACTGGAAACACGGCCGGATCGCTGAAATCTGGCTCGCCATTGGGTAATTTCCGGCATAAAACTTCATCAAAAATGTGTATTTCTCGACCTTGAGAGTTGCGGAAAGGTCGATAGTGGTTGGCTTCATCCTGAAGGTGAACTGCCATAGCCAATCGGAATGAGTCGCTGCGATTGGGGTAGCTGCCATGAATTATCCAACAGTGATGAAAGCTAACTTGACCTTTTTTTAAAGTCATAGGCACTTTGACAACTTGCCGTCCTTCTCGGCCAAATTTATCTGCCATTTCTTCTAGGTTAGAGTTGTTAAAAAACCTGGTATTTTCAATTCCAGACCACTTATGGCTTCTATCTAGCACGACTAAAGGCCCTCTAGATTCATCGCAGTCGTGAAAAGGAATCCAAGCAGTTAGTAAGTTGTTAGAACTACAAGTAGACCAATAAGCGCGATCGGCGTGCCAACCCACAGCACTTTTACCATTAAGATCTTGAGGCGGCTTGTAAACTAGTTGATCGTCTAGCAGTCGAATTTCTTTAGTTCTCGATAGCTTAGCTGCTATGGCCCCAATAATTGGTTGTAGCGCCAACTGTCGAAGTTCCCAATTTTGTAAAGAGACAAATTCGTTATTGCGGACGACATCGCAGCCATCTGCTGGTTGCCAATTGCTATAGCCAGTGCTGACTGGAAGTATTGCATCTCGTTCGCCCCGATAGAATCGATCGCTACCTGCAATTGCCCGATCGATTATCTCATCAGATAGCACCTGTGGTGAAATATACCAACCATGTCTCTCATAAAAAGCCACATCTTCCTCAGTCGGCAAAAGCTCTAACTGTTCTTCTGAAAGCTCTGGTATAAAAGTATTCATAGACTAGTGATTCTGAACTCCTTCCCTTCTTTCCTTCTAAACTTCTGAACTTCTGAACTTCTGAACTCCTATTTTTGTTCCCCTTTAAATTCTTCTGAAGTGGTGTAGCCTTCTTGGTTGATGCCTTCTTGCTGTAGAACCTTGAATAGTGTTAAAAACATAATTTTGCCATCTAACCACAGACTCCAATTATCGACATACCAAACATCCAGACGAAATTTTTCTTCCCAACCCAGAGCGTTACGACCCTGGATCTGGGCTAAGCCTGTAATTCCTGGCTTCACCTCGTGGCGGCGGGCTTGTTCGGGGCTGTAGCGGGGGAGGTATTCTACAATTAACGGGCGCGGCCCCACCAAACTCATATCGCCCTTGAGAACGTTCCACAGTTGGGGCAGTTCGTCTAAACTGGTTTGCCGGAGAAACTGACCGATAGGAGTTAGCCGCTGGTCGTCAGGTAAAAGATGACCTCGATCGTCTCGCTCGTCTGTCATGGTGCGAAACTTATAAAAGGTAAAGATGCGACTGTCTTTGCCCGGACGGGGTTGGGTAAAGACAATCGGGCGACCGATCCAGATGTAAATCGCGATCGCCACGATTAGCATCAAGGGGGATAATACCAACAGGGCCAGCGCTGCCGCTAACCGATCTAAAATGAACTTCACCAGCAAGCTGGAGCGAGCCAACCCTTTTTTATAGCTAAATTTGGCAATCGTCATTTCTAGACTTTAACCGTCCCATCTCGTTTATCATAGTTCCCTGTCGATCGAGCCAGATCTCAGCCAGAATTATTAAAGAGCTATGATTTTTGACGGCAGAGAATGCTAGATATGGAAGTGGCGATCGTTTAGTCTGCACCTTCACCACTTATATAACCAGAGCGACAAATAGCCGTCTCAAAATCGCTAGATAAAATTACTATCTAGTAATTGTTAACTTTATCTAATTGCGGTATATTTAATTTTTGGATATTATTCATGTATAACGTTTAATTAGTAATTAAAATTGAATTAAGGATCTAATATGTTAGTTTTTATCATACCAATAAAAAACAAAAAGATCTCTACTTCTTGGGAATTGTTATCCCAGCTATTTGAAAGATGCCTTAAATCTATCTGCAATCAAACTTCTCCTAATTTTAGAGTAGTGGTGGTTTGTAACGAAAAACCAGATACTAAATTCGATCGCCCTGAAATTCACTACGTTATAGTTGATTTCCCTCCGCCGATTTTTCAAAATGATGACAATAGATCGACTGGCTACGAGTTTGGCTGGAGCGATAAGATCGAAAAACAAAATGCCGATAAGGCCCGGAGAATACTTAAAGGTTTAGAATATGCCGAAAAATTTCAACCATCTCACTTTTTGGTAGTTGATGGCGATGATTGCGTCAATAAACACTTAGTAGAGTTTGTCGAAAAAAACGATCGAGTCGATGGTTGGTTTTTCAAAAAAGGCTATGTATATCAAGAGGGCAAGAAATTTTTATGGCTCAATCTCAAAACTTTTAATCACGTATGCGGCACTTGCTTGATTATGAGATATAGTCTGCGTCACTTAGTATTTCCCGTTCCCGATTGCTACAATCATTTTTCTCAAACATTTGCTGAAGCTGATGTTAGAGATTTACCATTTATCGGTGCAACTTATAGTATTGGCAATGGCGAGAATATTTTCATGAGTGCTAATACTCAAACAGAAATTAAAGGCCAAGTAGAGAAGAAAGGAATTTTAGTTTTGGCAAAAAAAATCTTCAAATACAGGTTTGTATTTTTAACCAAATCGATCGCCAATGATTTTGGTTTATATAGTGTAGGTGCTTAATAATATGGATTCGTTGGGTTTCCTGCCGTCAACCCAACCTACAGCTTACGCTTAACCTACTTTAAATAAATCCATATCTTATACCAAAACCTATTTTCCACTTTGCCCTCAAAGGAGCCTCCGGCTCCCCTCTCCTTGTAGGAGAGGGTAGGGTGAGGTGGGAGAGGGGTTGGGGGTGAGGGCTGAATGGATGATATGAAAATCGGATTTGGTATTATTACTTTTGGCAAACTATATATAGTATCCCTTCTAAAGGTTCAGAAGCCAATTCATCAGGATCTTTACACATTTTGCCTCGATCGATTTGATATTCAGAACCGATCGCAATAATTTTAAAATTTACATCTTTGAAGATTTGGGCAATTTCTGCAACTTTAAACCAATATGCTTGCGGGCCGCGATCGATTATCGAGCCAAAGTTGAATTTGTTGCCTTGAATTGTCAACCAAGGCATATATTGAATCGGTCGATTCGAGCCGCGTAATTTCCGAAAAAGAGACAAATATGATATATACAGCCTATGAATATAGCTCCGAGTTCTGACATCAAGGCTGACTAACGAAAATAAGGCTCTGCCTCCTGGTTTCAAAACGCGGTAAGCCTCCTGAATAGCTTGTATTCTAGTCGATTCGGGTTCTAGGAAACAAAGTAGTTGCTGTAAATAGATGACTTGCTCGAAGCTACTATCGGTGTAGCTTAATTTGGCTGCATCTTGGACGCTGAAATTAATAGATCCTTCGCTATCTCTTTCTTTAGCTTTTTCGATAAAATCAGGTAAAACATCATATCCATAAAGAGACGTAAAACCTAAATTTCTCATTTCTAATAATATTCTTCCGCCTCCCGTGCCAGCCTCTAAAGTTTTTCCAGATCGATCTAAATAGTTTTCGATTAAAAATCGTTCTGGAGGAATCAGGTTATTTTTGTCTGCCCAAAAATCAAATTCTAGATCGTTAAAATAATCTTTAATGTCAATCATTACTACTGTTCGGTGTTCCTTATTCTATATGCCCTATGCCCTATGCCCTATGCCCCATGCCTCATGCCCTATGCCCTATGCCCTAAATACAAAGCCTCATGCAGTTCGAGGATGTAACGGAGGTCGTATTTGCTAGCACGTTCTCGTCCTCGTTGCCCCATAATTTTGGCATCTTCGGGGTGTTCTAATATCCAAGCGATCGCCTTCGCAATTCCTTCAATATCTCCTACCTCGACTAAAAGACCGCAATCACCCGCTAGTAGTTCTTGAGTTCCTCGGATATTTGTACCAATAACTGGTGTTTCTAAGGCTAAAGATTCCATGACGCTTCTAGGCAGACCTTCTTGGGCAGAAACTAGAATAGTCGCTACTGAAGCTCCGATCGCCGTCGAAATGTCTTGACGATACCCCAGAAAGTGTACTCGATCTAATATTCCCAGATCGAAGGCTAATTGTTGCATTGCTGGCAATAAAGGCCCGTCACCAGCCAACGCCAGATGGGCAGAAACATTTTTTAAGCGATCGAATGCCATTAAAATATCTCGATGGCGCTTGCGGGGAATGAACTCTGCGATCGCTAGCAGTAAGGGAGTTTCTGGGGATAGTTCCAGTTCTTGGCGAAATTGCTGAATTTCGGCTTCAGGAATAGCACCGGGGCCGTAATGCTGCAAGTCTACGCCGATTCCTGGCATATAGCCAATTCTTTCGGGAGCATTCAGCTTGTAGCGTTTGGCGGCAGCTTCATCTTCGCGATTGATTACTACTAAGCGATCGGTCCAAGAGCCAGCTAGCTTTTCTAAAGTTAGGAAGATCCCATTTTTTAAAGGATTGCCGCCCTGATAAAAGTGAAAGCCGTGAGCGGTGTAAATTACTAATGGTTTCCCCGACTTTCTGACATCTTTGAGGGCGTATCGGGTCACAAAAGCTGCTACTGGGGTGTGAACGTGAACGATATCGTATTGTTCTCGCGCTACCACCTCTTGAATAACGCCAGGAGCAACGATGAGGTTGCGAGGATCTAGCGGATTGCGCGACCATTGAATATCCCAAACGCGATCGCCAGCTTGCACGCATTCGGGACAATTTGGAACCCCACAAGCCATTAGATCTACCCGCCATCCTCGAGCGCGAAAATGACTCGCAAAGGGCAATAAAAAAGAGGTAATTGTCTCTGGGATGGTAGTAACGATTAGTATCGATTTCATAAAATCATGTTACACGTTACTCCGAACTCCGAATTCCGAATTCCGAACTCACATTAGGTAGGTCGTCCGAAAATCGCTCTCAAGCGATCGCGCCAAGTCTTGGCAGCTATCAGATCTCGAAACAGTCTACCCCACTCATAAAAAACTACAGTCAAGGGGTTATGAGAGCGCAGCGAGTGGGTTAATCCGTAGATAATGCGACCATCAGAGCGTTCTTCGGTAAACGTGCCAAACAAGCGATCGAAAATAATTAAAACCCCCCCATAGTTGCGATCGATATATTCTGGGTTAGCGGCATGATGGACTCGATGGTGAGATGGCGTATTCAACAAGCACTCCAACCAGCCAAGTTTACCAATTAGCTCGGTGTGAATCCAAAACTGATACATCAAATTCAATGCTAAACCCATGGCTACAGCGATCGGATGAAATCCCAACCAACATAGCGGCATAAAAAATAAGAAATTGCCAGACAACCACCCAGTCCAACCCAAGCGATAGGCGGCCGATAGATTGAGATGTCGGGGGGAGTGATGCACCGCATGAGTCGCCCACAGCCAACGAATTTCATGGGCAGCCCGATGGTGCCAGTAGTAGAAAAATTCAATTCCCAGAAAAAGCCAGAAAATCGCCCACCATCGATCGAGGTGGATGGTAAATAAGCGGTGTTCCCAAGCCAAGGAAAAGGACGCGATCGAAATCGCCCCAAAAATGGCGTTACTGATTCGGTGTCCGATCGCAATTCCCAGAGATGTTAAGCTTTCTTTCCAGGAAAAACTAGACTGGCCAGTACGTTGAATCAGCATGGCTTCGAGCAAAGCGATCGCTAGGGCAATTCCATAAGCAAAGAAGATAAATTTGTGTGGCATAAAGACGGAAAAACTCGAAAAGTATAGCAAGAGGCAAGCTTCGGCAGGTCTTACCTTGAGCTTGTCGAAAGGCTCAGCTACCAAGGCAAGAGTAGATGTCCCTCATCCAGTCGCAATTTGCTGTAACTAGATTTGGTTGAGGTTTTAAGCCCCTCTCCCCAGCTTGGGAGAGGGGAAAGGGTGAGGGCAAACCAAGTTTTGCTAACCGGATTAGCCCGAACCTCTTTCTCCCCTTGGAAAACCCATGGCGATTCACCTGTTGCTAGTTGACGACCAAGATTTAATTCGACGCGGCTTGAATGCTTTACTGGCAACTGAACCAGAACTGGCAGTAGTCGGTGAAGCTGCGAACGGACAGGAAGCAGTGCAATTAGTCGCTAGCTTAAAACCCGATGTCGTGTTAATGGACGTGCGAATGCCCGTCATGGATGGAGTTGCAGGCGCTCGCGAGATCTGTCAGCGATTTCCTGCTACCAAAGTGCTGATGCTTACTACCTTCGACGATCGAGAATACGTAATTCAAGCATTACAGGCAGGCGCGTCGGGCTATTTGCTCAAAGACACGCCCTTTGAAGAATTGACCCAAGCCATTCATCTGATTCACAAAGGCTATACTCAAATCGGTCCCGGACTTGCCAGCAAAGTTTTGACTAAACCTCCAGCGACAGCACTATTAGAAGATTCTCCCACTTGGGCGGCATTGTCCGATCGAGAAAAAGATATCGTGCGTTTAATCGCCCAAGGATACAACAATCGGGAAATTGCAGGTTCTCTACACCTGGCCGAAAAGACCGTCAAAAATTACATTACGAATATTTTGAGTCAGTTAAATTTGCGCGATCGCACTCAATTAGCGATCGTGGCGTTGCGGGAAGAGAACTTGGCTCTACTAGAGAAGCGATCGAGCGCAGACGCTATATAATAGCTACTCTCAATCAAAAACTATATTTAAAAACAGTTAAATAAGGTTGAATTTTTGATAGCAAATAGGAATATTAAGTTCTGGTTTTAGCTTAAAAATTGCAGTTTTAAAATGTTAATAAATTTTGTTGATTATAGGGCAAAGCCTTTTAACATTAAGGGTTTGAGCAGGAAATAATATTGCAAATTCGCTTACTCAAGATGCAGACGTGCCTTCTCGACTGCTATTTTAAATAGAGATTTTGCGATCGCTGCATTTCACTAATATCATTTGCCGATCGAGTAGAAAATCGCCAATCTGCCAAACGCTTTGGAGGTGGTCTATGTCGTTTGATTTCTTACAAGAGAAGTTTCTGGAGAATCGCGTAGGAGATTATCTGGTGGCTTTTGCGATCGCGGTCGCCGGAATTTTAGCCATTAAAATTCTTCAGGCCATTGTTATCCATCGTCTCAAAAACTGGGCCAGAAAAACTGCCTCTAATTTTGATGATGCTTTAGTCAGGCTGATCGAACACAGCTTGATACCGATTCTTTACTTGGGGACGTTTTATGTAGCCTTGCAAAACTTGACTCTCAATCCGCTAATGAGTCGATTGATTAGCGCCTCTCTCTTGATTGCGGCTACCCTGATTGCCATTCGGCTACTAACCTCGATTGCAGAATATCTCCTCCGCTTGTACTGGCGAGAGAAGGGAGAGAATAACAATCTCCAGCAAATGAGCAGGGCATTATTACCAGCAATTAGAACCGCTGCTTGGGCGCTGGGCATTATTTTTGTGCTAGACAACTTAGGTTTTAATGTTTCAGCCGTTCTCGCAGGCTTAGGAATAGGGGGGGTTGCTATTGCTCTAGCCTCTCAAGGCGTTCTCGAAGACTTATTTTGTTACTTTGCCATCCTCTTAGATCGTCCTTTTGAAATCGGCGACTTCATCATCGCTGGGGATCTGATGGGCGAAGTCGAACAAATCGGGATTAAAACTACTCGCTTGAGAAGCGCCAGCGGCGAAGAGATTGTCGTCTGCAACAAAGATTTGACCAACTCTCGCATTCAAAACTTCAAGCGGATGTGGAGACGGAGAGTAGCCTTCAAGTTTGGGGTGACTTATCAGACAACTCAAGAGCAATTGCAGGCAATTCCCGCTCTAGTGCAGCGGATAATCGAAGATTTCGACAAAACTCAGTTCGATCGAGCGCATTTCAGCGACTATGGCGAGTTCAGCCTGAATTTTGAAGTGGTCTACTACGTCTACAGCAGCGATTACAACCTGTACATGGATATCCAGCAACAAATCAATCTCAGGCTCAAACAAGAACTGCACGATCGAGGAATTCACTTCGCCCATCCCACTCAAGTCATTTACCTGAGCAGTTCGGGTAATGGTTCCTCGACTTCCCAGAAGGAATTGGTTAAGTCAGTTAAAGGTCAACTCAAGGCTGAAGGACAAACTTCTTAACGAAGTCAGGAGTCAGAAGTCAGGAGTCAGGAGTCAGAAGTCAGAAGGCAAGTTTTTGTAACTTCGATAGTTGGGGGAACTACGCGGAAAACAGCCAGGTTTTCACTTTTTTCAAACTGTCCCAATCGGGCTTGCGCTTTAAACCGTCTTCCAGATTTTCCTTTACTTGGTCTTCTAATTCCGAACTCACCGACATCACGTTTTGAGCCGCTTCAATCTGTTCTCGCACGCCAGGTTTGCCAATTGCCAGCATCGCTATTGCTAAATTAATGCAATTTTGAGGTTCGCTAGGATCGAGCTTCACCGCCTTGAGAGCCGCTTTGTAAGCTTTTTCCGGCTTATCGTCCAACATATACAGCCAAGCTAGAGAACTCCAAGCACCGCCGCGCTTGGGATAGCGATCGCAAATTTCTTGAAACACAGGTATGAGAGTATCAGGTCCTTCACCAGCTTCGTAGCGTTCCAGCCCAAGATCGTAAAGCGATTTAGTTTCTTCGGTCATTTTTGAAAAGGAATTTAGAAGTTTAGAAGTTTAGAAGTTTAGAAGTTTAGGAGGTAGAGACGCGAGATCTCGCGTCTCTACAAGAAGTGAGAAGTAGTGTGGAGTATGAAGTGTTGAATTCCTAGTTGTTTCCTTCTCTCCCTCTCTCCCCATCTCCCTCAAACGGTAAAGGACTTCCCGCAGCCACAACTTTGAGAAGCATTGGGATTGGTGAACTGGAAGCCACCACCGATCATGGCATCGCTGTAGTCTAAGACTAAACCATAGAGGTAAAGCATACTTTTGCGATCGCAGGCGATTTGGAAGCCCTCATAATCATAGACTTCATCGTCGTCCCTAATCTGGCTGGGATCTTGAAAATCCATCATGTAAGACATTCCGGAACAGCCGCCCTGACGCACGCCCACCCGCAGACACAAATCTTTTCCTTGCTTTTCTCTTAAAAATAAAACCTGCTTTAAGGCCGCTTCGGTTAGCTGAATCCCTTTGGTTGGTGACTGAGTTGTTGATGTCATTGCTGTTATCTCTCCTAAACGGCTGTGAGATATAGACTGGTCGATTTATTTTTCATCTTTATCCTGCCTCAAGTTTATCGCGATCGGACAAATTACTCCCGTTCGCTTCTGGAGAGAGGAAGAACATCATAGGAGATTTTGGAGAAAAGAGGGTCATCGATCGAACAGAAGAGGTAGACTTTGAAAGGCGAAGCCCAAAAGGCTTCTGACTGTACCCAGGCATTCGGAATTTTACCCGATCGATTTTAACCGATCGCAAAGTCTAGATGGCAATCAGAGAGCTACGATGATAGTAGCTGGGAATAAAGCGGTTTCAGATGTTCTCAAAGCGGTCGGCTACCAAATCGATGGTCTGGCTTATCTGAGGTATCTAGTTTTTGACTTTTGGACGAGCGTATTCTCCGAGAAGCCGCTGGCGCGTTGGCGCGTAGCGTCTGGGCAGGAAATAGCATTTGGACGATAACATAAATAGTTTAAGATCGAGATTTTTAACCGAATGCTTGCCCCCTAACGCCAATCGACCAAAAACCCACGAATACAAGCCTCCCCCAAGAAGTGAAAAAGTTTTTGGGAGGAGTTGACCCTGAGCCTAGCCGAAGGATCGAGCTTCTGACAAAAACCAATTTTTGACTTTTGACTTTTGACTTTTGACTTGATTTGACACCGCCATAAATCCCGATCTCGATCGTTACTTTTGGTTTGCTTATGACTCCATTGAATCCCTCTACCCAGCGTCGGCTGCAACAGTTACCGCAAATTCCCAGTATTTGGGAAGGAGATCGCCGTCCGTTGCAGGGGTTAGCAGCAGACCCGGATTTTGATGACGACCCTAAAGGAGAATGTATTCTCTGGGTAGATGGGGTAGAAGGGGTAGTTAGGGCGATGGAAGTCGTCCCAGGCGAAAGCGGCCCGGAAGCGATAGTCAGAACTTTGTTGCGAGCCATCGAGCATCCCCAAAGTCCAGCCAAGCCAGCCAGACCGAAAAAAATTGTCGTCAGAGATCGACAAATGCAGTTTTATTTGCGAGGAGTCTTACAAGATTTAGACATCGCGATCGATTATGCTGCCGAACTACCCCTAATTGACGAACTATTTCGGGGATTTCAAGAAGTTGCCAACTCCAGACCGCCCAAGCTACCGCCTCAGTATGCCGAGTTGTTGACCAAAAAAGCTTTTGAACTCTGGTATGAAGCCCCTTGGGAAAAGCTAGCCGACCATCAAATTGTAGCGATCGAAGTCAACCAATGGGACGTAGAAACGCTCTATGCTTCGGTGATGGGAATGCTAGGGATGGAATACGGCATCTTGTTTTATCGCTCCTTAGATTCCCTAAAGCGATTTCGCTCTCAGGTGTTGAGGGAAGATTCTTTCGAGCAAATGGAAGAAGCCTTTTTAGGGCAAGATTGCTTGTTTGTCACTTTCGAGCGGGCTGATGAAGGGGAAGACGACGATATCGATTTAGCCGATTTGTCGCTAGACGAAATTCAACCTAATTTTGGCACCATTCATCCTTTAGAAGGAATGCGGCCGTTTCTTTATCCCGAAGAAGCCAAGGCCTTTTACATAGCCCTCACAGCCTTCTGCAAATTTATCGCGACTTACAAGCGTCAATTGAGCCAAGATCCGCTGCCAGCTTTGAGCAAAAGCTTTCGCCTCAAGTTGCCTCCAGAAATAGAAGCGAGCAATACAGTCTCGATTAAAGTTGCCACCTTGCCAGATTTGTCATCCGAACTCTTGAACATGATGGATGGAGATGAAGGCGAGACTGAAGAAACATCTTTACCGCTGCGAGACGACTTAGTGCCAGAAGATGCTTTCTTGAGCTTGGGCATGATGCCTTGGGAAAATTTACCATCGTTACGCTCTCAGGTCAGTTGCTATCAAGCCCAAGAAATTAAAGCGTTAGGAGATGGTTTGCCTGTAGTTTTAATTCAAGCCTCTCGTCCCAAAGCCAAGACCATGATCGAGAACATCCAGGCGGCTGGAGGGTTAAAAGGCATTTGCTTCAATCCTGGGGAAGATCCGTTCGATGGCGATCGCTACGATTTAGGCTTATTACAAGCAGAGAATGGTACTTTGTACTTGTTTGGCGAGTTTATGGAAGACGATCCGGTACATATTGCTGCTCGCAAAAAGTGGGAGCAACGCTGTCAAAAAACTAAAGGTTTCTGCGGTCTAATTATTGCTAAAGGGTTGAAAGGAGCCTCTCGCGGCAATCCCAAATTGAACGATATTATGGCTTTATTTGAAGTGCGATCGATCTCTTCTAAAGAGTTGGGATTGGGCTTGCTTCAGCGAATGCCACAATTCGATTTTGAATGAATAGTCTGCCATTGCATTTAAAATAGTCGTAGGGTGGGTTAGTCGCGGCGATGATTTTGATAAGAAACCGATAAATTTTCATCCGCGACGTAACCCACCGCCGAAGGTTTTGTGACGCTATGAGAGCCGATTTAGTCGATCGATTAGCTCGGCGTTAGCGAAGCTCCTCCGAAGGAGGCTCGCTAAGGGAATAGCCATAATTACTTAAAACTTGAGATACTTTAGAATATACAAGCGAAGTTCAAAAGGATATAGCGGATGCGCGTGGCAATTGTCGGGGCAGGATTAGCTGGAATGGCAACCGCTGTCGATCTAGTTGATGCTGGTTGCGAAGTAGAAATCTTTGAATCTCGCCCCTTTGTCGGGGGTAAAGTCAGTAGCTGGGTAGATCCTGATGGCAACCATATCGAAATGGGGTTGCACGTATTTTTTGCCTGCTACTACGAACTGTTCGATCTGATGGAGAAAGTCGGGGCGTTGGAAAACCTCCTGCAAAAAGAACACGTTCACACCTTCATCAACCGAGGAGGGAAGGTTGGCGCTCTAGATTTTCGGTTCTTTTTGGGTGCGCCTTTTCATGGATTGAAGGCATTTTTTACCTCTTCTCAGTTGTCAGCCCTAGATAAATTGCAAAATGCGATCGCTCTCGGTACTAGCCCCATAGTTCGCGGCATCATTGATTTTGAAGGGGCGATGCGAAACATCCGCGAACTCGATAAAATCAGCTTTGCCGATTGGTTTCGCTCTCATGGGGGCAACAATGGCAGTTTAAAGCGGATGTGGAATCCTATCGCTTACGCCCTCGGCTTTATCGACACCGAAAATATTTCTGCTAGGTGTATGCTGACAATTTTCCAGTTTTTTGCGGCTAAAACTGAAGCCTCAATGCTGCGAATGCTGTCGGGTTCGCCTAACGAATACTTGCACAAACCGATCGTCCAATACCTCGAAGCGCGGGGAACTAAAATCCACACTCGCCGCCGCGTCCGAGAAGTTCTCTTTACCGGAGAAAATGAAGATACGAAAGTAACTGGTTTAGTCGTCGCCCAAGGGGAAACCGAAGAAACGATCGCGGCTGATGCCTTTGTTGCTGCCTGCGACGTGCCAGGAATTCAGCGGCTATTGCCCCAAGATTGGCGAAAGTGGTCGGTATTCGACAATATCTACAAGTTAGAGGCAGTACCCGTCGCCACGGTGCAATTAAGATTCGATGGCTGGGTAACGGAGTTGAACTCCCCCTCTCCCATCTCCCCTCTCGTTGCAGGAGAGGGATCGGGGGTGAGGTCAGGAGAGGGGCTAGGGGTGAGGGCCAAAGGCATAGACAATCTCCTGTATACAGCCGATGCCGATTTTTCTTGTTTTGCTGATTTAGCATTAACTAGTCCCCAAGATTACTACCGCGAAGGACAAGGTTCCCTGTTGCAACTAGTGCTAACACCTGGAGATCCGTTTATCAAAGAAAGTAACGAAGCCATAGCCCAACACGTTCTCCAACAAGTTCGCGAACTTTTTCCTTCTGCTCGCGAATTGAACATGACTTGGTACAGCGTAGTCAAGCTGGCTCAATCTTTGTATCGCGAAGCCCCAGGAATGGATCTCTATCGTCCTCCCCAAAAAACTCCCATTGCTAATTTCTTCCTCGCGGGTAGTTACACCCAGCAAGATTACATTGATAGCATGGAAGGAGCAACCAAATCTGGCAGACAAGCAGCCAGAGAAATTTTAGCGAATGCCGAGAAGATTAAAAGCGATCGACCGTAAGAGGAGAGAGAAGAGGGCGAAGAGGGCGGAGAGGGCGAGAATTAACTACTCACTCTTGGACTTCTAAACTCCTGAACTCCTGAACTTCTGAACTTCTATCTCCCTTCATAATTCATACTTCATAATTCACAATTCAAATGACCGATTGGCTAGAACATAACGTCCAAGTAGAAGTAGAGGCTCCGATCGATCTAGTGTGGAACCTCTGGTCCGATCTAGAACAGATGCCTCGCTGGATGAAGTGGATTGAATCTGTCACAGTTCTAGAAGAAAATCCGGAATTATCCCGTTGGAAATTGGCATCTGGCGGGTTTGAATTTAGTTGGCTTTCGCGAATTTTAAAGGTAGTTCCCCAGCAAATTATTCAGTGGGAATCGGTTGATGGTTTGCCCAATCGGGGTGCAATTAGATTTTACGATCGCCACGACAGTAGTATAGTCAAATTAACTGGCGCTTACGCTATTCCTGGACCGCTCGGTAAGTTAATGGATAACCTATTTCTAGGACGAATTGTTGAATCTACACTGCAAGCCGACTTGGAAAGATTTAAAGATTACGCCCTGAAAGCCAAAGCACAGCAATAGCAAGCACAAAGGAACTATTTATTAGAAAGTCAAAAAGAAGTAAATGCAAGCAACCGAGAGTCCCGACAACTTTCAGCAGCAAGTGCTAGCTGAGTTGAGACAAATTAAAACTGATGTCGAGCATCTAGGTACTGATGTTGAAAAACTACGTACTAATGTCGAGAAGATAGATTATAAGTTTGACACTTACCAAAAAGCATCTGACCAAGTGGTGAGACTAGCGACAACTATCATTATTGCCGCCGCATCAGTGGTAATTTTGTCCCCAGTTTTACAGGCAGTAGCACCAGCTATTAGTGCTTTTGTTTCTGGATTAAGTCACGGAGGGAGCCAGTAATTAAAGCGATCGCTCTTTCCAAACCTCCAATCCAAATTGGCACATTCTTAACTTATTACTTATTACCCTTCGGCAGGTGTAACAGTGAGCCTGTCGAACTGCTCAGGGCAAGCTTATTACTTGTTGTCTAGAAGCGATCGCCTGACAGCATTCTGCTACAGTTGTACGTTGATTCATAGCCGTCACCAAAGCTTCATATGCCGCCCAATTTTCCTGGATTAGGGTTTTAGCTTGCAACAGACTTTGACGTTCTTGAAGTTGAAATTCCCCCATCGGGCGTTTCAGCAATGCCATTACCCCCTGGAGCTTCTGACGGTCTTCTGCGCCGCCTTCAGCATTGCCATATACCAAGGTTTCGGCAGCAATGCCAGCCATCCAAATCGTGTAATACCTTTGGATAGCTCCTGGCGGCAGAGGTGAAGTTAACTCTGGATCGTCAAAAGCGACACCTGCCGCTCCCGGTTGACCTTGCTTCCAGGCTTCCCAAGCACTAAGTGTATAAGTAGCAATGGGAATTCCTAATAAATAAGCCACGAGAAAATGACCCGCTTCGTGATGGATTACCCGCTGGCGGTATTCAGGAGAAAACCTGGCAAACCAATCTACCAAGATCGAAACCCCTCTACCTTGCCAGCTAAAAGAGTCGATCGTTGCTAGCACGAGGAAGGCAAAAACCGCGATCGCAGGTACTGCTGGCGAGATGTTAAACGCAGGCCCTAACAGGGCAGAAAGCGTCATGCCAAAAATGCCGATCGCAATTAAATTCAAAGATGTCTGCTGCATTAATCGATACACCTTGTAGAAAGACGAGATCTCGTATCTCTACAATCAATTATTACAATAATGTAACATTTCTACAAATTTATTTATTTATTGCGGGCCTTATAAAAAGTTTCTAAACTGTCTCGATCGCCAACATAGCGCCAGTGCCAAGGCTCGTAGCTCACTCCTTGGGCGTTGTTGCGGGGAAAAGACATTTCAAAGCTGAAACGAGCAGCATTAGCTTGCAGCCACTTAAAAGCGGCGGTTTTTTCAAAGTCAATCTTGAGATTCAGGGCCGGAACCTTGCCATCGCCAATATCGATCGTATAACCAGTGTGGTGTTCGCTGTAACCAGAGGGGGCGCTAACTTCTGCCCGCTCAGCCACCGATTGATTCCTTTGGGCTTGCTTTTCAGAAAATATCCGCTCTTGTTGCTCGATCGAACGAAAGCCAGAAATGGGAACGAGGATGACACCCGATTGACGAGCCGATGCTACCATCTCCTCGAATTTTTGGGCAGCAGCTTTACGGAGCTTAATCCGACCGTTGCCTGCAACTGTTTTGAGGCTCGATGCTGGCGCTTCTTCATAGCGATAATGGCGATGCCCTTCAATATCGATGTAATCTTTTGCACCCGCTGGGTTACTGGCGGCTGGACTGGGAGAACTCGGCGCAGAAGAATTAACTTGAGGCTTGGGCCCTGCCAAACTCATGACTAGACCGACGAGAAAAGCGATCGCTACCAATCCTGCCACACCGCCGATTAAGATCCTTGGCTGCAATCGATATCCATGAGAAGCCAGGGGCGCATCCCTTACTGCCTCTGGAATATCATCACCTGATGGCAGAGCCTTACTTTTTTTCTTCGGCAGACCGGGGTTATTCAAGCCTCAACTCCTGGAAATAACTATATGAATTCTAGACGCTGTGGGTAAAAAATTACTGGCTGCGCGATCGACTTCGATCGCGCTTTTTCCTCATCTTCTTAAATACCTAAGCACAATAAACTATTTATGACTACGGCCGCTTGGCTGAGCCTGCTTTCTAATGATTCTCGAACCGATAAAACAGCTAATACCAAATCTGGCTAGCAAAAGCAGGTTTCCCATTATCCACCTCCGGCTCCCCTCTCCCTTGGGAGAGGGGTTGGGGGTGAGGGCTGATTGTTGGATAGCCTAACGAGCAAAAAGCCCTGCGATGCAGGGCTTTTTGGCATTTTTATCGATGTCTATCCAGACATCCGGCACGACTTCAAGAGCATTAGCGGATGTACTCCTTAAGAATGCTGTTGCGATTGGGATGGCGCAACTTACGGAGGGCTTTGGCTTCGATTTGCCGAATGCGCTCGCGGGTAACGTTGAAGATTTGCCCGATTTCTTCTAGGGTTTTCATCCGGCCGTCGTCCAACCCGTAGCGGAGGCGAAGCACGTCGCGTTCGCGAGGGCTGAGGGTATCGAGGACGCTTTCTAAGTCTTCCCGTAGGAGATTTTTGGAAACTTGATCTTCAGGAGTTTCGCCGTCAGCTTCGATAAAGTCGCCCAAGCGAGAGTCTTCTTCTTTACCAATTGGCGTTTCTAGAGAAATCGGTAGCTGAGCAGATTTGGCAATAAATCGCAGCTTCTCGATCGTCATTTCCATCCGAGTAGCAATTTCTTCCTCGGTAGGCTTGCGCCCCATTTCCTGGGAAAGCAGTTTGGTGGTTTTCTTGATGCGAGAAATGGTTTCGTACAGGTGAACGGGCAACCGAATCGTGCGAGACTGATCGGCAATAGCTCTAGTGATTGCCTGCCGAATCCACCAAGTAGCGTAAGTCGAAAACTTGTAACCTTTTTCGTGGTCGAACTTTTCTGCCGCGCGGATTAAGCCTAAGCTACCTTCTTGAATCAGGTCTTGGAAAGACAATCCCCGATTCATGTATTTTTTCGCGATCGATACTACCAAGCGCAAGTTAGATTGCACCATTTTGTCCTTAGCCCGCCGCCCCAGATAAAGGCGATGGCGAAACTGAGGCAAAGTCATTTCTACTGCTGCTGCCCATTCGCTGTCATGAGGTTCCCGCTTTAGGCGATCGCATAATTGCTCGCGCAGGCGCTCTAGTTCCAGTAAATCGGCAATTTTTCGGGCTAGTTCGATTTCTTCGTCTGCCCTCAACAGCCGTATCCGACCGATTTCTTGGAGGTAAAGGCGAATTGAATCTTCTGTATACTGTTTCTTTTTCGTCTGCCTCGGCCGACGGGTAGATCGAACTTTACCAGGCTTATTTTCTTCCTCTTCTGAATCGGAAGAAATATCTATAAGTTCGTCTTGTTCGACTTCCTCTGCGAGCAAAAACTCAAACTCACTGGGGGGTGGAGTTAGGGTTGCGAGTCCAAAGTTTGCCTGGGTCATGCCGTAATCCTCATGCTCCTTCAACTAAAAAAAATCGGAAGATGGTGTTAGCGAATCGAGATCTAGAACTTACACTCGTTTATGCTCCTTTTTTCCCGTTCTTGTTGGCGATTGCCACGTCAGAGTTGGATTTTGGGAGCTACAAGAGTTGAAATAGATTCATGCTCTATAGTAAGTACGTAAGTTCTAAAAACTGCCGTTAAGCATCGATGGTCTTGAATTGACTTTCTATAGCTTAACTACTAAGCGATTGGCCGAAAGGCTCTCGCTACAAGGGTTGACTTAGGTGCTAATGGTGTGTCTATATCAGACCTTTTTGATTGTAGCCTTTCTCACAAAAAATGCACGTAATTTCAGGTTTGAATTCTAAATAGTCAGGTAAGCCTGGGGCTATTAGGACATTAGCGGTTTTTACATACTGACCTCGATCGCTAGTAATTAGTACAAATGTTCTGAAAGTCCAACATTAAATCAATGTTTCCCACCTAAAGCGTCAAAACTAACACTTTAATTGCCAAAGTTGGTTAATGGAGACAAATTTATAACCTCTTGAAAGCAATTGGGGAATTAGTCGCTCGGCGATTTGGGTAACATCTTGTCCTCCATGATAGCCATCGTGCAGCACGATGAGCGAACCATTTTGCACTTGTTGCAAAACTCTTTTAACCACGACTTCTACCCCTGGACTTACCCAATCTTCGGGAACCACGCTCCACATCACTGGTCGATATTCCCATTGAAATAAAAGATCTAAGGTTTGGGGAGCAAACAAGCCGTTTGGCGGTCTAACATCCCGGACGCGGCTTGGATCTAGCTGACAGGCATGGGAAATGGCCGTTTGAGTCATTTCTAACGTCTGCTTGAGTTCGTCTGGCTTCAGACGAATAAAAGAGCGATGATCGTAGCCGTGCAAGCCGATCCAATGACCTTGGCGATATACATCTAAAGCAACTGCTGGATATCTTTCGACGCAAACACCCAACCAGAAAAAACTAGCTGGTATTTGGTATCGGTCTAAGACCTTCAACAGTTGGGGCGTATATTGGGGATGAGGACCGTCATCAAATGTCAGCGCGATCGCTTTCGAGTCAGCACGTCCCGCCCACAAACAGCGAGGAAAGGCAGGCTGGAGAATCCGGTAAAGGATCGGAAATAAGGGCGCGGCTGGCATTTATAAGAGGGGGAGAGGGAGATGGGAGATGGGGAGATGGGGAGATGGGGAGATGGGGAGATGGGGAGATGGGGAGAAAATTAACTACTGACAATTGACAATTGACAACTAACTCCTAAACTCCTAAACTCCTAAACTCCTAAACTCCTGAACTTCTGAACTTCTGAACTTCTGAACTTCTCATTTGAGTGAAATGACCACTTGCTCCAAGGTTGGAGGTAAGGGATGAAGTTCGCTAGACGAGAAGCCTGCGTTACTAAACATCTGTTTTAACTCAGGAAAAGTATAACTGTCACCACTTGGAGTAGAAATTAACATCACCATACTAAAAGCAGCAGGGTCGGGAGGTGAAATTCGATCTTCGTTGGGAACGAATTCTAAAGTCACTACCTTGCCACCATCTGCTAGAGATGGATGAATTTTTTTCAGTAGTCGATCGCAGGTACTTAAATCGAAGTGATGGAGAATGTTGACGAGTAGAACCAGATCGTAACCAGTGCCGTAATCGACTTCAAAAGCACTGCCAGGAAGAATCTTGTAGCGATCGCTTACCCCCGCTTTCTCGGCGTTTTCCTGGGCTACCTCTAGCACGTTTGGCCAATCTACCGCAACGATTTGGGCTTGAGGGTGATGCTGGGCGATCTCAATGCCAAATAAACCGTGACCAGCAGCGATATCGAGGACTTTTAACGGTTTGCTAGCGTCTAAGTCGAGCATTTGGGCGAGTAACTGTGCGGGCATTGCCATCATCGGAGCCATACCGCGAGCAAATTTTACCCACATCGGGTGTTCTGGGGCTAAGGAACCCCCTTGAGGTATCACCGTACCGCCTTGACGTATAGCCGATGCCACATCTTTAAAACCTTCTTCCAGCATCGGCGACAGCATGAATTGGAGAATACTGCCCAAATATCCCGGACTGCTTTTCACCAAGAACATGGCTGAATCGGGAGTCAGGCTATACCGTCCCTCTGACTTAGTGAGAAAGCCGTGAATTGTCAAATAGTCGCATAAAATTCGCATTCCCCGCTCTGAAGTAGCGCATCTAGCAGCCAGCGAGGTAGCTGTATCCATGCCTTCACTGATGGCGGTAAAAACATCTAATTCAACAGCAGCTTTAATCACTCCCGTGCGCTGGTAAGCATTAACGGTGTTGAAGAATAAAGTGGGTGAAAGTTCGTTGCTCATTGTCGGTTGTCGATCGTTCATCGTTCATCGTTCATCGTTCATTGTTGTAAGTGCTTAAGCTGTCAAGACTTATTACTTATTACTTATTACTTATTACTTAACTGTTGCCCCAGCTTGAAAAATTTGTTCGGCGGTCAAGTTTAATTCAGGAAACGTTGGCGAACTGAGGCGATCGCCTTCTCGAAAATAACTTACTTGATATTCCCCTCCTAACAAGTAGTAGATGGAAATCGTAGGCGATTTGGGATTGCCAATATACCGAGTTTTTCCCAAACCTAGATAATCGACAATCCAATATTCAGGTATACCGATTTCTTCATAGTTTTTGAGTTTGGCCAGGTAATCATCTCGCCAGTTGGTACTAACAACTTCAACAACCAAGGGAATTGACGATGCATTTTGAACGGTTGAAAACTTTTTCCAAAGCGGTTCTGATTCCAAACAGGGACGATTTAATACCAGCACATCAGGTAAGTAGCTGGTTTCTTCATCGGGAAGTTTGACTAGTGCTTGTTTGGGTATCAAGTATGGAAGTTCTAATTGTTCGTATTGAACTACCAACTTATTCACTAAAAATCCGATGACCTCTTCATGACCACCTAATGGTCGTGCCATTTCAACAATTACTCCTCTGTGCAGTTCGTAGCGTTTATCTTCTGGCTTCGATTCGACGAATTCTGCAAATGTTGTTTTTGTCAGAGTTTGAGTCATAATGTTCGCTCGTCAACCTTCTAAAAGTTTGTTAGCGGCTCGATGAGCGCGAGAATCTGCTGATGTCATTACTTCTGCCGTATTCTCTATCATTTCACCTGCATAATTTTCCAATACTTTTGTTGATAAAGAAATGCGATTTTTGCCAGCGTCGAGATCGATAATCATAGCTTTAATCTGTTGCCCAACTTGGAACAATGAATTCAAAGATTCGATATAGGTTTGGCTCACTTGTTTGACATGAATCAATCCGGTATTACCGTCGAAATCAACAAATACTCCAAAGGGTTTAATGCTAGCAACTTTGCCTTCGATTAATTGACCTAACTCTAACTGACTAAAGCTAGCAGAACGAGTAGCTTCTCTTTGAGAAAGCACCAGTTTTTTGGCTTCAGGATCGACTTCCAGAAAGCTGGCAGTGAGATTTTGTCCGACTAATTCGTCTAAATTATCTTTTTCTAGCAAGTGCGATCGCGGAATAAATCCTCTAGCTCCTTGGAGTTCTACTGTCACCCCGCCTTTATTAACGCCAGTAACTTTGACCTGCACTGATTGTTTGCTATCTTGCATTTCAGCGATCGAATCCCAAGCTTGCTTGGCTTTTAGTTGTTTTAAAGACAGCGTTAATTGCCCTTCAGCGTCTTGTTCGCGAATAATCAAAAACTCTTCTTCTGCATTTAAGGGCAATACTTCCCCTAAATCAGTAAAGGCATTTAACCCAACTTCTTGAGCGGGAACAAAAGCTAAAGACTTGCCGCCGATGTCAACATATACGCCATTTTTTTCATAACTGTGAACTTTGCCGCGAACTATTTGGCCCTTTTGAAAGTCATCGTCTTGTTGGTCGAGGGCTTTGGCAAAATCATCCATCGAAAAGGACGTATTCGCAGTATTTGATTTAGAAGTCATAGTAATTTAAAGAAGGGAAATTGTTAGGATTGGGGTTTTAAGTAGTACCAAATCCGGTTTTGAAATGTTGTTTAGTCTTTAGTCGCCGCAGGCGGACTTCGATTATATAGCTGCGGTTTCAACCGCCATCCGCAAGTAGACAATCGTAACCGGATTTGGTATGACTCCTACTCTCCTAGTTTACAGGACTGACGCAGAGCATCTAAATGTAGGGTGTGTTAGCGTAGCGTCACGCACCGCTACTACTATGTATGAGTCGTGGTTTAGTGAGTTTTGCGATCGAGCATTGGTCGAGGTCAACTACAGCCAGAATCTCTACTATTTATCCTAAGACCCTATCGCAATCCCTTCATGATTTGTGGGATAGCCGTCCCGGCTGTCCCATGAGAATCTCGACATTTAACCTAAAACTCTATACGGTTGAAAGCTGTAATACTTTGGGTAAGAGTCTAATCTGACGTGCAGCCAGTATACTCCCAAACCAGAAGTGCTCAACCAGAGGGGCTGCTGGTGCAGTCGCTGCTGAACAGTCGAGGCCACAGTTTGCCAAAGGGTATGTTGTTGGCTTGCTGGTGCTTCTCGAACAAAGGCGGCTAGGTGAGGGTAAGCAGATCCTCGACTTTGGGGACATGGTACGACTAGCAAAGCGTCTTGTCTCAAATTGGGAAAGGTGACAACGGCTTCGTCATCTTTGGCAGCAGCAAAATGACTGGCAAAAGCACTGGAATCCGGCCGTACTTTAGCAAGTTGAGGGCTATCGACTAAGACAAATTCAAATGGCTGCTTGACAGTCAACTCAGTGACGGCAGGGGTTTCCCAAAAAAATGCTGGAAATGGAGCATCGGCTAGTAAAGAATTGAAGAATGTCCGAAAAGCCTCGCTGTGCTGCCATAAATCGATCGCTTCTGCGTAAGAAATTTGCTCGCCATCTGCCGAGATCGAGACTTGTTGAATGCGATCGCCATCTAACTTTTCAATGCAAGATTCCCACATATGACAACAATTAAATCTGGTAATTGTGGGATAGACTTCTAGCCTGTCCCATAGAGCAAGCTAGAAGCCTAACTCACAAGAAATCTAATAATTTTGGGAAAGTTTCTGGTCAAACAATTGCTTTACCTCCTCCCAAGCATCAGCAGCAGCAGTGGGGTTGTAGCTACTTCGTCGATCGCAAAAAAATCCATGATCGGCTCCATCGTAGCGAAAGATTCGATGAGAAACCTGATGTTTTTTCAGTTCTGCCTCAATTAGATCTACTTGGGCAGCGGGGATGCTGGCATCTGCCATCCCAAAAAAAGCATAGAGAGTACCTTGAATTTCTGAAGTGCGGGTAACGGTAGGATTGCCACCGCCAGGAGTTTGGGTAGCAATTGCAGCCCCGTAAAAGGAAGCAGTAGCTTCGATCTCCGGTAAAGTAGCAGCTAGGTAGGCAACGTGACCGCCAAAGCAAAAACCGATGCACCCCAAAACGGGTTTGATGTTGGGCAAGCTTTTGAGGTAATCGATCGCAGCTTGAATATCGCCTAGTAACTCTGCGGCTTTAGTTTGTTCCTTATAGCGCCTGCCGATTTGAATATCCTCTGGAGTGTAACCAGTTTCAAAACCGGGGGCTTGACGTTGGTAGATTGCCGGGGCTATGGCAACATACCCTTCTTTAGCAATCCGTTCGGTGACATCTCTAATGTGGTCGTTGACTCCAAAAATTTCCTGGATGACCACCACCCCCGGAAAAGGTCCTTCTCCTACAGGCATCGCCAGATAAGCATCGATCGCCAAATCCCCATTGAGAATTTTTACCCTATCCGTCCGAAGCTCCCTGTCTGCGCTCATAATTAATTTCAGATTGAACTACTTTTATTATTTTTGGTCATCGGTCATTAGTTAAGTTCTCATTGCTGGTTATCGATCGACTTTTGACTTTTGATTTTTTTATGGTACAGTTTCACATTCAATTAGATAGCGAAGTTCCTGCTTCCAAGCAACTATTCGACCAGATCCAGTTTGCGATCGCCTCCGGGCAATATCCTCCCGGACACCGCCTCCCCAGCACTAGGCAACTAGCGCTTCAGACGGGCTTGCATCGCAATACGATTAGCAAGGTCTACAAGCATTTGGAAGAGACGGGCATGGTCGATTCCCTGGCTGGTTCCGGGATTTACGTCCGGGAGAAAGAGGCCAGCGGGGGCAATTTAAAGCGATCGCCAATTCTCGATCGATATCCAGAAGCCAATAAAATAGTGCAACAAAGCCTCGATCGACTGTTAGAGCAAGGTTATTCCCTCTGGCAGGCTAGAGAACTGTTATTGGCAGAAATTGACTGGCGCTTGCGTTGTAGCGCCCAAGTGTTGGTGACGGTACCAAGCTACGATCTAGGGGCTGGGGAGTTAATCGTTCAAGAACTCCAACAATCCCTGACAGGAATACCCTTACAGCTAGTTCCTTTAGACGAACTCCAGGCCGTGCTAGCGCAAACAAAAGCGGGAACCGTAGTGACTAGCCGTTATTTTTTGGGAGAAGCTGAAGCGATTGCTAATCCTCAATCTGTCCGAGTTATCCCCCTCGACATTCACGATTACCAAAAGGAATTACAACTAGTCGAACATTTACCCCAAGATAGCTGCGTCGGCATCGTCAGCTTGAGTTCTGGTATTCTCCAAGTCGCAGAAATTATCATCAATAGTTTGCGGGGCGAAGAACTGTTGGTGATGACATCTCGCGTCACCGATACTTACAAGCTGCAAGCCATAGTCCGTTCTGCCCATATCATTCTCAGCGATCGCGCTAGTTTTTCCCAAGTTCGAGCCGCCGTGGAAGCAGCTAGAGAAGATATTATCCGCCCCCCGCAAATAATTAAAAGTGAGAACTATGTCGATACCGAATCGATCGATCTCCTCAAACGGGAACTAGGCTTAACTTGAGTTCGGAATTCGGAATTCGGAATTTTAGAGTGCGATCGCACAGTTGACATAGCAAAATTACTTAGTGGCAATTTTATTTTTAAGATTATCTTTATAAACTTACTCTCACCTTTGCCGTTCAAAGATTTGTTTTGATTTATTAGCGATTTCTAACATTTGTAATAATTTACCAACAAAATGTCAATTTAGCTACCAAGTAGCGATCGCCCCCCGATCGCAATTAGATCCCGTACTGTAAATTTGGCAATTCTAGATTGAGAATTCTGCTTTATAATTTGGATCGATCGAATTGCATTAATTGTCATCTTCGAGGATTTGTGGTGCTTCGTTCTCCAACTTTAAAGCTTCAGCCGACATTTTTCCCAGTCGTAGACCATAACCGTCTGCGGCTCTTTGCTGGTTCTGCAAATACTTTACTGGCGGAGGAAATAGCCCGCTATTTGGGTATGGACTTAGGACCGATGATCCGCAAGCGGTTTGCCGATGGCGAGCTTTACATCCAAATTCAGGAATCGATCCGAGGTTGCGATGTTTATCTGATTCAGCCGACTTGCAATCCGGTAAACGATCGCCTGATGGAATTGCTGATCATGATCGATGCTTGCCGTCGGGCTTCGGCGCGGCAAATTACCGCAGTCATTCCTTACTATGGATATGCTCGTGCCGATCGCAAAACGGCGGGAAGAGAGTCAATTACAGCCAAATTGGTAGCTAACCTAATTACTGAGGCGGGAGCTAATCGCATTCTGGCGATGGATTTACACTCGGCTCAAATCCAAGGCTATTTTGATATTCCGCTCGATCACGTTTATGGGATGCCCGTATTGATTAATTATCTGGCGAGCAAACAACTCTCTGACATCGTGGTTGTCTCTCCCGACGTAGGGGGAGTAGCGCGAGCTAGGGCGTTTGCCAAAAAACTCAACGATGCGCCTTTAGCGATTATCGACAAGCGTAGGCAAGCCCATAACGTGGCCGAAGTGATGAATCTAATTGGAGACGTAACTGGGAAAACCGCAGTCTTAGTAGATGACATGATCGATACTGGCGGCACGATTTCAGAAGCAGCCAGGTTGTTGCGTCAAGAAGGCGCTCGCCAAGTGTATGCTTGCGCTACTCATGCTGTTTTTTCCCATCCGGCGATCGAACGGTTATCCAGCGGTGTATTCGAGGAGGTAATCGTTACCAATACTATCCCCTTAGCTGAGGAAAAGCGGTTTAAGCAACTGAAAGTGCTGTCAGTCGCTAACGTTTTGGGCGAAACAATTTCGCGGGTTCACGAAGACAGTTCGGTCAGCAGTATGTTTCGTTAACTAGGGCATGGGTCAGGGGCTTTGGAAGTGTTGAGTGTTAAGTGTGGAGTGTGAAGTTAAGAATTCTCTCCCCATCTCCCCATCTCCCCATCTCCCCATCTCCCCCTCTCCCCCTATTCCCTTTCCTTATCGCTTACCTGTAACTCCTGTGGATTAGCTGGTGGAATTTGCTCGATATTAATCAGCGTTTCCATCAGCGTTTTTACTATGGGGGCGGCGACAGTCGAACCAAAAGCAGTTCCTTGAGGTCCGTCTTTGGGTTCGTCTACCACGGCTAAAACTACATACCGCTGGTATCCATTCACGGGCAAAATGCCGACAAAGCTAGTGATTTTAGCATTACTGAGATAACCGCCATTAGGACTGGCTTTTTGAGCGGTACCAGTTTTACCAGCCACCCGAAAACCTGGAATTTGAGAGGGTTTACCAGTTCCCTTGAGGACGACCTCTTCCATCATTTCTAAAACTTTCTGGCTGGTACTTTGGGAAAATACCTGACGGGGAGCGGGGATGTTGGGTTGCCAGTACATTTGCCCCTGACTGTTAAATAGCCCCCGCACGACGTGGGGGGTAACGATTTTGCCACCGTTAGCTAAAGAAGCATGAAGAGTCGCTAGCTGAATCGGCGTTAAGGATAAACCCTGACCGAAAGCAGCAGTGGCAGGTTCGATCGCCGAACTGGTAAATTCTTTTTTATCTTTAATTCGTCCTTGGGCTTCAAACGGCAGATCGATCGCGACTTTTTTACCCAGCCCCAGTCGTTCCAACCAGTCGTAGAACACCGCTGGTTTGACTCGTTGCATGACTTGTACCATGCCCACGTTGCTGGAATATTGCAGAATTTCTGGAATAGTCAGCGAGCCATGGCGTTTGCCCTGAGCGTTGCCGATCTGCCAGCCACCCACACTAATACCCCCTGGATCGTTGAAGACGCTAGTTGGTTTGACAGCGCGATTTTCTAGAGCGATCGCGACATTAAGCGGTTTAAAAGTCGAACCTGGTTCGTAGAGATCTGCCAACGCCCAGTTTTTAAATAGAGACAGATTGTACTTGTAATACTTATTCGGATCGTAGCTGGGTTCGGAAACCAAAGCTAGCAGAGAGCCATCCCTCGCATCCATCACAATTACTGCCCCGCGTTTGGCTTTGAATTTTTGCATTTGCTGCTTTAAGGCCAAACGAGCGGTTCTTTGCAGGCGAACGTCGATCGTTAGTTGCAGTTGCAAGTCGTCAAAGTGTAAAAAACCTGGCGGTAAATGTTCTGGTAGCAATTGCCCGTCGGCCGAGCGACTGATGCGAATTTGGCGAATTGTCCGTTCTAAGAATTTCTCCTGACTGTATTCCACCCCTGCTTGACCGCGATGGTTGGTATCGACATAACCGATTACGTCTGCTGCCACTTCAGTTTGAGGATAGAGGCGGGAGTATTGCTGAATCAGTTCTAAACCATTGAGCCGCAAGCGTCCGATCCGATCGGCTACATCTTCTCTCAACGCCACAGACACCTGAACGCCGCTATTTTTTTCGTTGAATTGTTTAATTAATTGCTGGGGCGATCGCTCTAGAATCGGTGCTAGGGTCTGAGCGATTTCTGGCTTGGTTTTTTGAAACAGTTTGGGGTGGGCGTATAGAGTATAAGTTGGGCGATCGATCGCTAACACGTTGCCTTGGCGATCGACGATCGGGCGGCGAGGTACGAACAGTCGCAAAGCCATGGTTTGCTGCGCTCTAGCTTTGGCGATTAAATTGGGAGACTCCAACACTTGTAGCCGAAACAAATTAGCTGCCAGTCCCAAACTGCTGAGGACGATCGTTCCCCAGACAATTGCCATTCTGCCTGAAGGTAAAGCAGGTGGTGCAGGTCGTTCCCTCTTCCCCTGGGATGGTGATTCTCGCAATCTATTTAGCTGTTCGACCTTAGCTTTAGCTTTGGGATTTGGGAGTCTGTGCATAAGCTGCCACGCCTTGAAGAAAGTGTTGCGATCGCCGTTCGCCATTGAGTGTAATACACGTTGGCAATTGAGGATATAGAGATTCTCAATTTCACCGCAGCAGATGTTTTTCGATCGCTCTTGCCTGCCTATTGATTAATTCAGCCTGCCCGATCTGTAGCCACTGGGAGCCGAGCTAGCCAGCTATACAGCCGGACAAAAGCCATGACGAATTATGTAAAGAAAGATGTAGAGAGTTACATACCAATTACTCGTAGGGGCTTGTAGGGGCGAAATGCATTGCGGAGGTTGCGGTTCCGTCGTCGCACGGCGGAACTCCAGCAACCGTCCCCTACCCAGGATATGTTGCTCGGCAGTTAGCATTCATAATTCAGCATCGATCGTTCTTCGCTCAATACCCTAACGGTTTTTATCGTTCTTCGCTCAATACCCTAACGGTTTTTTTGGGATCGGCGGCGGAACCGCTGCCGATTTAGGTGCTAGCTGACGCTGAGGGGCTGAGGGTACGAAGATATTGTTAGCCAAGCTGGGCGGCACCAAGCCACTATGAGGGTTTTCTGCGGTTTTGGCCAACTGGTTTTTTAAAGCTTCGTTCGCGGCTGTCATTTGCCGCTCTTGGCGTTGCAAATTTTCTAGCTGGCGGTATTCTTTCGACCACATTTGTTGGATATAAACCGTCCAAGCATAAACCCCCAGCATCAGGGAAATCAAACATAGACTTAATAGTAGGGAACTGCGCTGCGCTACCAAGAGCGATCGCTGCCAACGTCTGTTTAAGTGAGAATTGGCGATCGAGGCCGAAGAACTAGTTGCAGCGGGAACGACTAACAGATGCCGTTCCGGTTCGATTTGATGTTGCTGGCTGTTGCTGGAGTTAACAGCGCGGTTTTGAGTAGCAATAGACATAGATTTTTAGTCGCTCGCAGTCTGATAGTTATTAGCAAGAATCTATAAAAACGTTCGCCTTGCCACTTGGGCAGATAAATCGACCTCATCCTAGCATCAAAATTTCTTAAAGACAGATAGCAAAATTGGGGATTTAACAAAACCTCACCACAAACAAGATCGATCGCTGGTAAATTTCTTTAGACGTGATAGTATGGTGAAGAATACAAAAGCTATAGGTATAATTATGCTGACATATATTTTGTTAGCAGGCAAAGCAAGTCGTACCTGTAGCCTCAATTTGTGAGCGAGGAGTGTATGAAAAAATTAATCAGCGTCACCTTAGTAGCAGGTTTAACCTTCGGTTTAGCCGCAACTTTGTCCGGTTGCCCCAATCAAGGCGGCACTGGTGGAACCAGTCCATCCCCGGCAACTTCTCCAGCGGCTTCTCCTAGCCCAAGTTAGGCAATTGATGCGCCAGATCGAAAGAACCCGACTGCTGGAATAGCAGCAGATCGGCGCTAAATTCCTGAAAATCCTAAGTTATCGGCTGGCGATCGCCAAGCGCGTGTAAAAGCTTAAGTACCGCGCTTTACTTTTATCGTCAGCCTTTTTCCCGTGCTAAGCGATTGGATTAACTTTTGGACTTTTGACTTCCGCGTAGCGGTACTAGCCGCCCAAGTGGAGAGAATGCCAGTCAAACACAGAATTGCTCGTGTTATTAGCTTAGGAGTTACTCTGGCTGCCAGTTGGGGCGCTGGAGTCAAAACCGCTTGGACTTTGCCGCCACCAGAAGACGTGCCAGAAGAAGTATTGCGCACCGAGATTTTAACCGAAGCGCGATCGCCAATTGATGGGAAATTGCTGACTGCCGCCGAATACGCCCAACTGCAAGCCCAACTGCAAATCCCACCGCCAAACCCTCAAGTAAATCCCCAGGTGAGAAACTTAATTTTCTTAATCCGCCTCCGGCAGTTATTTCGCTCGCTCGGACTGCCCATCAAATGAAGAAGGGGCAAGGAAAAATGGCCTTTTTAACTTCATCAATGAGGGTGATAGGTAAAGCTGGGAACAAAGGCGATCGCCACAGTAGAATTACTTATTACTTATTACTTATTACCTATTACTTATTAATAAGTCCTATGATCGAGACTTGTAGGTGTTAAAACGAATCTCCCGTGACCCGATCTAATCTTTCTCAGCCTCTCCCAGAATCAGCAACCACCTGGCACAGCGTCGAAATTGAGAAATCTCTGGAATTATTAGGTAGCGATCCCGATGCTGGTTTAACCGTTCGAGAAGCCCAAGAGCGCTTGCAACGCTACGGTACTAACGAACTGCAAGAAACAGGCGGCCGTAGTGCGTGGAAAATTTTACTCGATCAGTTCACCAACATCATGTTGTTGATGCTCATCGGGGTAGCCATCGTTTCAGGAATTTTAGATGTAGTAAAGCTCAACCAGCCTGGAATGTCATCTGAGGGAGGAATTCCCTTTAAAGATACGATCGCCATCATGGCAATTGTTGTCCTCAACGGCATCTTGGGCTATCTGCAAGAAAGCCGCGCCGAAAAAGCTCTAGCGGCTCTCAAGAGCCTAGCCTCGCCTCAAGTGCGGCTGCTGCGGGATGGCAAAATCGTCGAAGTGCCAGCGAAAGAGTTAGTTCCTGGTGACGTGATGCTATTAGAAGCTGGAGTGCAAATAGCAGCGGACGGTCGCCTGATCGAAGAGGCGAATTTACAAATTAGAGAAGCGGCGCTTACGGGAGAAGCCCATGCCGTCGAAAAGCAAGCCGATAGCCAGCTAGCCGAAGATACCCCATTAGGCGATCGCTTGAATATGGTGTTTCAAGGCACGGAAGTCGTCTTGGGACGAGCTAAAGTCCTGGTGACGGGAACGGGGATGCGGACCGAACTGGGACGGATTGCTGAAATGTTGCAAGCGGTCGAGAGCGAACCGACTCCCTTACAACAGCGAATGACTCAATTGGGTAATGTCTTAGTCAGCGGCTCTTTGGTATTAGTAGTCATAGTAGTTCTAATCGGATTGTTCCAAAGCGGCTGGAATTGGAAAAATTTTATCGAACTAGTAGAAGTATCTTTGAGTATGGCGGTAGCAGTAGTCCCCGAAGGATTGCCAGCAGTAATTACCGTCACTTTGGCCCTGGGAACCCAACGGATGGTTCGCCGTCACGCGCTGATTCGGAAACTCCCAGCCGTTGAAACTTTGGGGAGCGTCACTACCATCTGCTCGGATAAAACTGGTACCCTCACCCAAAATAAAATGGTCGTCCAATGGGTGAGTACCGCCGACCAGACCCTGCACGTTACGGGTGAAGGTTATACGCCCAATGGCGAATTTCAAGCTGCCTCGCCGGACAACCCTCGCAGCGAGGAGTTTAAAAATGATTCCTCTTCCCCATCCCAAATCCAGCCCGATCGACATCTAGATCTGCAAACCCTGATGCTGGCTTGCGTTTTGTGTAATGATGCCGTGCTGCAATACGAAGAAGGCGAGTGGAAGGTGTTGGGAGATCCGACGGAAGGAGCGTTAATCGTCCTCGCTGGCAAAGCTGGGGTCGATAAGGAACCCGTGAGCCGTCAAATGCCGCGAGTGGGAGAATTTCCCTTTACCTCCGAGCGCAAGCGGATGTCAGTAATTGTCGATCGCTCGTCTGCAAACGCCGATAGCAGCGAACCATATTCGATGTTTACGAAAGGGTCGCCAGAGTTGATTTTAGAGTGGTGCAGTCGAATTCAAGTAGGCGAACGCATCGTTGCTATTGACTCAGACCAAAGAGAGCGCATCCTAGCCGAAAACAACCAAATGGCCGGTCGAGGCCTGCGGGTGTTGGGCTTTGCCTATAAACCTTTGACAGATATTCCCCCAGAAGACTCGCAGGACTCTGAAGAGCAAGAACTAGTCTGGTTGGGGCTGGTGGGGATGCTGGATGCTCCCAGACCAGAAGTACGAGAAGCCGTCAGTCGCTGCCGACAAGCCGGAATTCGACCGATCATGATTACTGGCGATCACCAATTAACCGCCCAAGCGATCGCCTACGATCTCGGCATTGCTAACGAAGGCGATGAGGTTCTTACTGGCAAGCAACTATCCAAGCTACAACCAGAGGAACTAGAAACCCATGTCGATCGAGTGGGGATTTATGCCCGCGTGGCTCCAGAACACAAATTGCGAATCGTACAAGCCTTGCAGCGGCGCGGCAAATTTGTGGCTATGACTGGCGATGGAGTCAACGACGCTCCCGCCTTGAAACAAGCAGATATCGGTATTGCCATGGGAATTACTGGCACCGATGTCAGTAAGGAAGCCAGCGACATGGTATTGCTAGATGACAACTTTGCCACTATTGTCTCTGCTACCGAAGAAGGCAGAGTGGTTTACACCAACATTCGGCGGTTTATCAAATACATCTTGGGTAGCAACATTGGCGAAGTTTTAACCATCGCTGCTGCCCCCATCATGGGTTTGGGTGGAGTCCCTCTAAGTCCGTTGCAAATTCTCTGGATGAACTTAGTAACCGACGGTTTGCCAGCTTTAGCACTGGCGGTCGAACCCGCTGAACCAGACGTGATGCGCCGCCCTCCTTTTAGTCCGCGCGAGAGTATTTTTGCCAGAGGTTTGGGAGCTTATATGGTGCGAATTGGCATTATTTTTGCCATCATCACTATTGCTTTGATGTGGTGGGCTTACGGCTATACTCACGCCCCAGGTTTCCCGGTCGAGCGTCAAGATGTTTGGAAAACCATGGTATTTACTACTCTCTGTATCGCTCAAATGGGTCATGCCTTGGCAGTTCGTTCTAATTCTCGGTTGACGATCGAATTAAATCCTTTTACTAATCCTTTCTTGCTGTGGGCTGTAACCATCACCACTGGATTGCAACTGTTGCTGATTTACGTCAAACCCCTGCGAGATTTCTTTGAAACTCATTGGCTAACAGGACAAGAACTTTTGATTTGTTTGGGATTTAGCGCCCTGATGTTTCTTTGGGTCGAGTTGGAAAAACTTTATCTACGCTATAAACGCAGATAAAAACGAGTCAAATAACTGGGGCTTCTGGGCTGCCCTATGCCCTATGCCCCATGCCCTAGAATCCAATCTTGCAGAATCGGGTTAACCACGTCAGGGGCTTCATCTTGGGGGCAATGCCCCAATCCTTCTAAGGGGATAAACTTTTGAACTTGGGGAAATTTAGCTAACTCTCGACCTAATGCTATTGGTTCCCAAGGATCTTCTGTTCCCCACAACATAATCGCCGGACAAGTTAACAGAGGTAGGAGGTCTTCAGGTAAGGGGCCGGAAGAATAGCGGGTAAAGGCTACAAATACCTCAACTGCACCGCGATCGCTTGCTGGTTTTAAAATCAGATCGATCAGTTCGTCGGTCACAGCGTCAGCGCGTTTGTAAGCTTGGAGTAAGATTTTCTTGACGACTTCTGGTTTAGCTAGTTGCTGGAAAAAGAATTCCCCTACCCATTCAATTGATAGGAGTTGTTGCATCAGAGGCGCACCAAAACGTTGATGCCAAGGTTTAGTATCGCGTTTGCGATCGTGCAACAACCGTAAGGAGCAGTTAATTAAAGCTACGCCCACAACTAGATCTGGGCTAGCTATAGCTGCTTGCATGGCGACGATACAACCGATCGAATTCCCCACCAAAAAGGCTGGAGTGCCGACTACCTCTCGGCAAAAATCGGCGATTTGCTGTCCCCAGGTTTCAAATGTATAAGCGATCTCCTGACCTGGAGTGGGTTTAGCCGAACCACCAAAGCCGATTAAGTCAATGGCATAAACGCAACAGTCGGCCGCTAATACGGGGATGTTTTTGCGCCAGTGTCCCAAAGAGGCTCCAAAACCGTGAATGAGGACAACCGCAGGCCCGGTGTTACCTTGAGTTTGGTAGGAAATGGGGAAGCCTTGCCACATCCAGATTTTGGTTGTGGTATTTAGAGAAGCGATCGCAGCAGAATTCATCCGATTAGCAATACAGGGGTTTCATCTTTTGTAACAAAAGTTTACATTTTTGACAACTAGAGCGATCGCACCTACTACTCTGTCAAGGTGACGGTCAATCCCCACCCCCAACCCCAGTTCTATATGAAACTGCGAATTGCGAATTGCAAATTGCGAATTGATTTTAGGGGTGAACGACAATCTCTCCCGTCTCCAAAACGAATCGACTGCCCGCAGCCTTTGATGAAGAATTCTCTTCCGACTCGACTGGTTCCTCAGTCGTACCAACTATTGAGTTGTACAGATTGAGATACTCCTGGGTTGATTTCTCCCAGCTAAAGTCTGCCTGCATCGCCCGTTGCTGCAACTGTTGCCATTGCGGTTGATAGCGGAAACCTTCCCAAGCTCGTACCAAACAAGTGTAAAGGTCTAACGGTTCGTAGCGATCGAACGCATAGCCAGTTCCGGCATGATTCATCGGATCGTGGTGAGACACCGTATCGACTAATCCTCCCGTGCGGCGAACGATCGGAATCGAACCGTAACGCATGGCCAGCATTTGACTGATCCCGCAAGGTTCAAACCGACTGGGCATCAAGAAAGCATCGGTACTGGCATAGATCCGGCGCGATAGAGCCTCGTTGTAGAGAAAGTAGGTTGCCATCCGGCCGCGATAGCGAGCAGCCATTTGCCACAGTTGGGTTTCATAATAGCGATCGCCCGTTCCCAAAACCGTCAACTGCGCGTCTGTATAGGCCATAAAGCGATCTAAGATTTGCAGCACTAGGTCCACGCCTTTTTGTTCTACTAACCGCGTTACCATTCCCATCAGAAAGGCATTGCGATTGACTTCTAACCCCATTTCTTCTTGCAAGGCAATCTTATTCGCTCGCCTTTGCTCTATAGTCTCATCGGTAAAAGTTTGGGGAATGTATTTATCGTCGGCAGGGTTGTAGACTTCGCGATCGATCCCGTTGAGAATGCCCGACAGCTTACCGCTGATAAAAGATAGCAGCCCCTCTATGCCCTCACCATACTCTGCGGTTTGAATTTGCTCGGCATAGGTAGGAGAAACGGTATTGACGCGATCGGCAAATTGTACCGCTGCCGCCATCGTATTGTGTCCCTGCATATACCAAGGGCACCAGGTCATCTTTTCTAATTCACCTCTCCAAGGACCTTGATAAGCCAGGTTGTGAATCGTGAACACCGTTGAAATATCGGGAGATTGGTGCATCCACACTGGAATCATGCCCGCGTGCCAGTCGTGACAGTGGACGATCTGTGGTTTCCAATAATTCCAGCAAAATTCAGCCGCAGCGTTAGCAAACAAGGTAAATCGCCAGCCCTCATTTTCACCACCGTAAACCTGACGCGGGGCAAAAGCTGGATGTCCGAACAAATACAGAGGCACGTCGCTTCCAGGTAGCACCGTTTCGTACACCGCAAAATTCTGGAACATGGCGGCACCTTGCCAAATGGGTTCTTTTGGCAGTTCCATTTTGTCGGGCAAAAAGCCGTAGAAAGGCAGAAAAATCCGCACGTCATGCCCCATTTTTCTGAGATATTTAGGTAAGGCACCGACGACATCTCCCATGCCTCCGATTTTAGCGATCGGGGCGGCTTCTGCTGCAACAAATAGAATTCGCATATTAATTTTGACGTACCTCTGATACCTGAGTTAGATCGTATCCGAATTTCTCTCCCTAAGATTCACCCACAGGAATGAGCTTATTATCTCAGGCACGCCTCTCTACCCCAGGCAAATGTCTGAAGAAAACTCACATTGCATCGGGGTCGATTCCAAGCTCTCGCAGCTTTTCTGCTAGCCGTTCGGCTCGTTGTTGTTCTCGCTCGGCCCGTTGTTGTTCTCGTTCAGCCCGTTGTTGTTCTCGCTCGGCTCGTTCCTCTGCCGACAGCAGTAGATTTCCATCATTATCCCACCAGCGCAACCAGGGTAAAGTTTGATTACCTACCCGACCTTGCCAGATCCCTAATTCTACTCCCATCGGCAAAATCGGATAATGTCCTCGCTCGTTGGGGCTGCATCGCTGATAGCGATTGGCAATCAGTTCGTAGACCTCAACCGCAGCCCGCTGCACCTCATAAATCGCATAGTACGGGATTCTAATTGCCTGTTCGTATACCCAAAACTTACCTGCTTTCGATGACTCGCTGCTAAAGGGTGATGTCCTGTCTCGTTCTTCGGAGCCATTACCGGAGACGAATTCGATCGCGATTAATGGAGCGACAATTTCTTTCCACATCACGTAAGAACGGCGAATTTGCCCGTCGATTAGCGGCGGTACGTTCGGCACGTAAAACCAATCTGGCGCTTCTGCACCCTGCTCTGGCGGCTCGGTCAATCGCCAATAGATCCCGCAATCTTGCCCGATCGCATATCGTCCGTCTGGATGAAGGGCGTTGAGGATGGGAGCGATCGATGTGGTCAGCAGGATGCTTTGGGGATGTTCTTGGAAATTCTTCACAAACGTACCATCGGACTCTGGCAACTGGGTGTGGTCCGGGAGGGCAATAGCGGATGGGGTATTAGTAAGTGTCATCGGTTTTCCGATCGAACTAAAACCAGATAATTTAGCTCGTTAAATAAATACTATCATTTCAGCTAAACCAATGCCAAATAACAGCAATTACGATCGCGGCGATCGCCCCGATTAAAGTATTCAAAAAATTCACGACATCGTGGGTTAACCAACTAAATTTGCCTTCGATCGTAGCTCCAATTAGGCTTTCTAAAGTAGTGGCAATAAAAGCGGCAACTACACACCAAATTATCCCTATGAAGTCAATTAAACCTAGACTCCATGCCAAAGTAGAGATCGCGATCGATCCGGCAATTCCTGCTAGAGTTCCTTCTAAACTCACCGCGCCTTCAGTACCTCGTGCTACTGGTTGCAAGGTAGTAATTAAAAATGTTCTTTGACCGTAAGCTTTTCCTACTTCACTGGCACAAGTATCAGATAATTTGGTACTAAAACTAGCTACATAGCCTAACAGCAACAAGGGGACGATCGAGCTAGCAAATGAGGGCAAAAAAGCGATCGATACTAGCGTTCCTAGAGCGCAGATAGTTCCAGTTAAAGCAGAACTCCAAACATTTTCAGGTCCCCTTGCACCCGAACGTTTTTCGGCAATCCCTTCAGCTTCTTTCTGAGCCATACCCACATAAGTCAGGCTCGATCCAACTAGAAAATAAAACATGACGACTAGATATCCTTGCCAACCCAAAGTTCCCCAAACGATTACGCCTAGCAACCAGGCGTGTAACAAGCCAGCGGGGGTAAGAAACTTTTTGGGCGCGAAGAAAGCGATTCCTAGTAAAGCCGCATTCAAGCCTGCACCTATCAGCCAAGGGGTAGGGGAGAGGGAGAGAGGGAGAGAGAGAGAGAGGGCGGAGAAAATTAAGGTAGGCATATGAAAATCTGAAAAAGAACGCAACAGATGTTTGTAGGGGCGGGTTTTGCCAACTATCTTAGCCGCGCCCCCTTAATGTTAAATCAAACCCGCCCTGCCTCATCGATAAACCCTGAGCGCCATTTTAGGCACATACCATTAACAAATCGATCGAATCAACCCAGACAATCGCCGATGGTATCGAATCCGATCGAGCGGTTGCGATTGAATGGTCGGGCAGGGCAAAGAATTATGAATGCAGAATGCTGAAATTCATAATTCATAACTCAGACATTCATAATTGTTCTCGCCCACCCCTACTGGTTTTGCGCGATCGTTTAATCGAATCTGATATTACCTAACTTCTAAACTTCTTAATTCTGCCTTCTTTGGCTGTGCTTTTAGCGGTTCGGAAAGGGCTTCTACTACTGCTTGAATGCTTCTAGAGTCGGTTAACATCCAAGGATGTAATGGAACGGGTAGAATAACCTCTTTAACAGTGGGAATCTGCGAACTACTGGCCGGTACGATCATCAGATCGTAAGGTGTCCACATGGTAGTTACATTTAGCTGTTTTAACCAAGTATCGTCCCGATTGAGATCTTCTAGGAACTCGCTACCAGGCTGCATCTGCACGCAACCAAGATTTTGAGATAGATAAGCTACTTTGGTGCCTTGATTGGGTGAGGAGATGGTGACGAAACGCCGCACTCGATCGATTCCTCCCAGTCGTTGGATATAGTAACGGCTGACAAGTCCTCCCATGCTAAACCCAACTAGATCGATCGCTTCATTAGGGGCAAAGGTACGATCGACTAATTCTGCTACTTGTTCGGCTAAGCGATCGAGTCCTAATTTGCCGTTGTTAGGCTGGAGGTTGATATCGTATACAGGCCAACCTAATTCGACCAAGCGAGGTGCCATTTTAGCAAACACTGTAGCGCGATCGTTAAGACCGTGAACTAGCAATACTGGATGGCGATCGTTTGTCTGCATATCAAGCATGAGAATGGGATAGTTAATTTTAGTGTAGATGGCGATCGCTCTGACTTGGCAGCAAGATATGACACTCTCTTAAGCGTCCTCAGTCTAGCCTGTAATATTTAACTTGAGGAAGCGATCGTTTGGCTGAGGATAGAATAGATAGCAAATGGCGATCGAACCTAATAAATACGGATTTATCCATGGGGAAAATCCAAAATTCTGCTTGGTGCGGTCTGCATGGCGAGGAAACCTGCCAAGGGCCCGCATCCGCAAAATCCTTTCATCCAAAATCGAAATGACACCAGACATCGCAATTGAAAAAAATACAACAGAAGATGTTATTTTTCCTAGTGGCGATCTTTGGAGTGACGAGCCTCCCTTGGAATCAGACTGGCATCGCAAGCAAATTGAAGCCTTAATTGACTCGGCAGAACGGTGGCTGCAAAATCGCCAGGATTTCTACGTCTCTGGCAACCTGACGATCTACTACAGCCCCAACCAACTTAAGTCAGAGGATTTTCGGGGGCCAGACTTTTTTGCGGTTTTAGGGGTAGATCGTAAAGAGCGTAAAAGTTGGGTGGTCTGGCAAGAAGATGGGAGATATCCTAACGTCATTATCGAGATTTTATCTGACTCGACAGCAGGAATAGACCGGGGTTTAAAAAGACAGATCTACCAAGATATCTTCCGCACGCCTGAATATTTCTGGTTCGACCCGCAAACGTCGGAATTTAAAGGCTTGCAGCTAGTAGGCGGTCGATATCAAGAACTGCAAGCAAACGCTACTGGCTGGTTGTTTTGCCAGCAGTTGGGTGTATATTTGGGCATCCACGATGGCAAACTGCGTCTCTTTAACCCTGAAGGACAGTTAATTCCTATATCTCAGGAATTAGCCGAGCAGGAACATCAACGAGCCGAACAGGAGCAGCAACAAAAAACTGAGCTTCAGCAACAGTTGACCGATGCAGAAGCGTTGTTGGCTAGATATCAGGAGCGTTTTGGGCAATTGCCAGAACAGTGAGTTCAAAGCATCGCTAAGTCAGTAATAACGCAAATAATCCACACATTGCAATGCCATCAAATACACCTGCGCCTCCGATACTGAGAACGCCAGCGGTCATGCGTTGGATTTCTCGCAGATGCAATAGATCTGCACCAATTAAAGTACCTAAAACTCCGCCAGCAAAAGCCACGGGTGCAGCATCGCTGCCAGCGACTAACCAGGCGCTTAAGGCAGCAGTTAGCGGCGCTACCAAGGCATTCATCTGGATACCGATGCCTGGAACCACTTGGGCCGAAAAATAACTGACGAAGGTGACAATCGCAGTCACCACCAAAATCGCCAGAGGATCGGAACGGGTAAATTCATAGATGGCTAACAGCGTCGGAATCAGTCCGCCGCCGACGTTGAGGGCTACGATCGTCTTTTGCTCCATTTTCTGCAACGGAATGCCCCGAAATCGCCTCATCCACAGGTCGGCGAAGTCTGGAATGACGGGTATGCTGGATACTCGCTCGTACAGGGGAATGTTAATCGTGCTGCCCAAAACCACTGCTGCCAACAGCAATAAAGCCACATTAGAGGAAAAGCCCAACTTGGAAACAGCTAGTTCTACCACATCTAGAGCGATCGCAAACCAGATGAACGGAAACAGCAGCAAAAATAGTAAAAACAGTAAAAGCGTGACGGGAAGATAAATCATCTCACAGCAGTTTTTGATTAGATGATAGTTGCCTGTCCAGTCAGTGGGACAGTCCAGATGGCTATCCCACAAGAATTACTCAATGATTTTTTCATGTAGGTAAGCAGGCAGAAGGTTAGGCCTGCCTTCGATCCCAAATCCGATTTTTATACTATCCATTGCTACCCTCACCCCCAACCCCTCTCCCAAGGGAGAGGGGAGCCGGAGGCTCCTTTGAGGGAAAGAGGGTTTTGTAAACCGGATTTGGGATCGCAGGTTATCTGCTTGTTATTATTCGCGTTACTCCTTGAGGCCTAATCTTTTATTGTTTGCAAGTAAGCTTCAATAGCTTCAGTTGCCAACTGACTCGCTGGTTTTCCTTGGCTAGCAGCAATTTCTTGCAAGCGGCCGTAAACATCGGGTTTGATGCTAATCCGAGGGCGATTGTTGAGGGTACGAGTTTTTAAGCTAGTTGGATCGTAAGTGGCAGCAAACTGACGAATGGCATCGAAGCCGACGCGATCGCAAAAATCTCCAAAACTCTCTTTTCCTTGCCTGGACTGTTTGAAGTAGACAAACATCGGTTCGAGAAAGCTTTCGAGATCGTTGACGTGCATCTTGTCTGTATAAGTTTTTGCCAGCCTGGTTTGATCGGCAGAACCCCCCAGCCAAACTTGATATTGTTCTGGAAAACTACCAACAAAACCCAATTCTGCCAAATAGGGGCGAGCGCAACCGTTCGGGCAACCCGTCATTCTGATGACAAAGTGTTCTTTTGCCATTCCCAATTTGGCTAGCAGTACCCGAATTCGTTCTAGAATTCCAGGAATGACTCGTTCTGACTCGGTAATTGCCAACCCGCAAGTCGGCATCGCCGGACAAGCCATGGAGTAGCGTACGAGGGGATCGATCGCTTGGGGATCGGTTTGCACGCCGTACTGTTTCAACAGCTTTTGAATTGGCGATTTCTGGGCCGGATCGATGTCGTATAAGAGCGCGTTTTGGTGGGGAGTCACCAGCATCGGCAAGTTGTATTTTTGGACGATTTCTCGCAAAGCCGTTCTTAACTGCCAGTCGCCTTCATCTTTAATCCGGCCGTTTTCGATCGAGATCCCTAAAAATAGTTTGCCGTCTCCTTGTTCTTGCCAGCCCAAAAAATCTTCGTACTTAAACGGTGGCAATGGTTTCGACGGGGCGATCGCTTTGCCAAAGTATTCCTCTACTTTGCCCACAAATCTTTCTACTCCCCAATCTTCCACCAGGTACTTCATCCGGGCATGACGGCGGTTGGTGCGATCGCCATAATCTCTTTGGGTGGCAACAATGGCCTTTACTAGGTCGTAGACATCATCTTTATCTACATAACCGATCGGATCTGCGGCGCGGGGAAAGGTTTCTTCTTTATTGTGAGTGCGGCCTAAACCCCCGCCAGCGAAAACGTTAAAACCTTGTAATTCTCCTTTCTTATTGGTAATAACTACCAAGCTAACATCTTGAGAATACAAATCGACGGAATTATCTCCTGGGACGGTGACGGCACACTTGAATTTGCGCGGCATATACTGAGTGCCGTAAATCGGCTCTGCTGCATCAGCCAAAATCGTGCCGTTGCCGTTGCGTTGCCTTGCCGCCTTCACCGCTGGATGTTCTTCGGCCGCGATCGCCTTTTCTCCATCCAGCCAAATTTCGTAATACGCGCCCGTTTGGGGACGCAATAAGTCAGCAATATTGTTGGCGTACTCTAAAGCATATTGATACTCAGGGCGATTTTTATAGGGTGCGGGGGGAGCCATAACGTTGCGATTTAAGTCTCCGCAAGCCCCCAGAGTCGAACCCATACTTTTGACGATCGAGGCGATCGCACTTTTGAGATTTTTCTTCAAAATCCCGTGGAGTTGGAATCCCTGACGGGTTGTGGCTCTTAACGTGCCATTGCCGTATTCTTCAGCCAGGTTGTCTAAGGTCAGATATAGCTGTGGCGGGATAAATCCTCCCGGATTGCGAGTCCGCAGCATGAATTGGTAGTCTTTCTCTTGACCTTTAACCCGATTGTCTCGGTTATCTTGCTGGTACGACCCGTGAAATTTCAGCAGTTGAATGGCATCTTCGGTAAAACAGTTAGTATCCTCGAGCAATTCGCTGGCTACAGGTTCGCGTAAGTAATTGCTGCGTTCTTTGATGCCTTCAACTTTAGAAAGCTTTTTGACTGGGGGAGTGGGAGTTGTCACCATTGGCTACTGGGGGTCTAAACCGCTGAACTTTATCCGGTAAGTCGATCGGAATTGTGGAGAATACTTTAGATCTTAACGTAAATCTGAGTACCTGCTTTAGCGATCCTAATATCAATCTGGTGAGTTAAGGGGGAATTTTGTTTCTTCTTTATTAATGCCAATTTTCCCCGATCGAAGAGTGCTACTTGAATAGCTAGGTGCAGTTGGGGGATCTTCGTTGATAGGTAACTGGCGATAGCAACCAAATTACTCTGAAATAGTTTTGGGACTGACTGCAAACTCTACCTGCGAGCGGTAGAAGCAAACATCAAACTCCATAAAGAAATTTACCTGCCCCAATATAAGCGGCACATTGGTAGCTTGCGTCCAAGCAAATACAAGTCTAACAGGCTCAAACTGCTTAACAACCACTTGAGCAAGCACGACACGCGCCTCGTACTGAGCTAAATTTCCTGTCAAACTTAGTGCTGTTGTTTGCCGTTCCCATTCGTACCCAAGCTCAACCCCCATCGAATAAGGCAGCACATTGACACTTGCTCCAGTATCCAACAGACCAGATGCTATGACAGAGACTTGTTGGTGAAGCAGGGTTAATGGTAAGTAGGGACGAAAACTAGCTTCACCTAGTGTAATTTCACTAGAAATAAACGGATAACGTTCAGCATCACGCATGGTCTTGAGCCTTAGCAGCATTCAACACTTTTAGCATCGTATCCGCTGCTTCAACTGCATCATAGGGCGACCACACTGGATAAGACTGGTCGGGTTTAATCAAATCAGTTTCTTGCTGAGCTAGTTCCGAGATTAAAATCTGCATAATGTAGAACTTGTCCGAACGACTCAGCCCTTTTAAGGTTGAGATTAGCTCTGATGAAACCATGTCAAACGCTCCAGTCAAACTAGGTTTACTCTTCTATCAAATGCTAGCAGAGCGATCGCCCCACAACCAACTGATTACAGATATTAGGAGTTGACGTTGAGTTAATGCAGGGGACTAAACAGCTATTGCAATTACTACCTGTTTTCGCAAGCGATCGCTGCCTTTCTGTTGTGAGCGGTTAGCAAAATCATAATTATTCTCGCTCTTCATCTTGAAGTTCATTCTCGTCTATTTCAATCAGCTCATCAATTGCGGTGTCTAAAGAGAGTTGTTCGATTTCTATCGGTAATCTATACTTAGCTAGAAACTTCTGTAGTTTGAGGTGTGGTATCCTTTTTAGCTTTCCCCACTACTGGCAAACTCAAACTCCGAAATCTTTGCCCTATCAAAGGCTTAAGTTGCTCTTTTAATCTAGCTAAATCTTCACTCGATATACGATTACTCATAACTACTTTTCTTCCTTCTGATTTTTCTTACTCACTTCAGAAGGGAGGGCATCCTCCAATCGAATATCTAACGCCGCACACCACCTAGCTGCTTCAATCACGTCAATTCTTCTCTCACAGGTTTCCACCTTTGAGATGAAAGTTTGATCCTTACCCAACGCTTCTCCAAGCTGTTGTTGAGAAATATCTCGCCTTTTACGTGCATTACGAAGGCGAGCAATGAACTCAATATATAGAGGATCGCGAGCGCCTGACATGGATTAAAAAATATGCGAATTCAGCGTATACATGAAAAATATAAGATGTCATTTTCCTCTAACCTAGATTGTCTATTCGGATAGCAAATAATCCAAAATCGCATATTTGCAGACTTGTGTCTGGCATCTTGACAAATATCTCATGCCAAGCAATACTTAAGATGATTTCAAAAAAAGGTATGGCTAAAAGACATCACAATCAAACAGGAAATCTTCAATCATTATTCCTTCGGATGGAGGAGCTTGTTCTTGCCAATTCTGGAGAAGACGAATTTGAAGAAGTTTTTAAGCTGCTTATAGCAAAGTTGTGGGACGAACGAAGTCAGCAATCAAGATTTCATTGCTACAGCACTAATGAAGCTACATTTGCAGCCATAACTAAACTTATGCAACAAGCTGAGAAGGAATGGCCTGGAGTTCTTAATGAAGTTAAGTCAAGACTCACACCCGAACATCTTTCGATTTGTGTAGAGGCTATTTCAAAGCACACTATCTCGAATGATAGTCTTGACGTTATTGATAGTTTCTTTGAATTTATAGTCTCCAAGTCTGCCAAAAGCTCAAAGGGACAATACTTTACTCCAAGACACGTAGTCGAACTATGCGTACGAATTTTGGAACCAGCTTCACATGAAATGATTCTCGATCCAGCTTGTGGTTCAGGTGGATTTCTTCTGCATACACTAAGGTTTGTTAGAAGAAATGAAGAACTCAATAATTTAGAAGAAGTTCAGCGGTTTTGTAGTGAAAAATTATGGGGATTTGATATTGATGCTAGAGCTACACGAGTTGCTAAGGCTTTGATGCTACTTGCAGGAGATGGAAGCAGTAACATTATTCGACTTAATAGTTTATTGAAGTCTGAGATGGTTGGATTATTTAATAATACAGACGACCCAAACCTTACTATAGAAGATGTATGCCGCAGTCGAATGAAGCGTTATAAAGGTTTTGACGTTATTCTTACAAATCCTCCTTTTGCTGGTGAAATCAGAGAAAACTATTTTTTGAACTGTTATACTGTTGCAAATAAAAAGCACCGAGTTGAAAGAGATATATTATTTATGGAACGTTGCATTGAGCTTTTGAAACCCGGTGGACGTTTGGCTATAGTATTACCGCACAATAAATTTGCAGGTAATTCATTTAGTTTTTTACGGGAATGGATATTAAAAAAAGCTAGAGTTCTTGCTGTTATAGGATTAGGAAGGCATACTTTTCTTCCTCATACTCATCAGAAGGCTAGTATTTTGTTCCTTCAAAAAAGTCACCCTTCAACCAAGCTCTTGCCAGACTACAATATATTTTTCGCAATTAGTGAAAGGGATGGAAAAAATTCCAAAGGGCAATTTATTCTACGTAAACCTTATTTTGAGGTAGATAATGATTGGGATATAGTAGATCACGATTTTTCAGAGATAACTGAAAATTTTGCAAGGTTCTTAATCCAAGAAAATATTAGGTTTGGAGAATAAAAATGGCTTTAATTTCAATTAAGTCAAGAGCGCGTCTTGCTTCGCCAGTAATTCTTGCTCCGGAGAGATACGATCCCAGAAGAAAACTTGATACTAAAAGAGATGAGGCGATCGAACTTGGCGAAATCGTTATTTCTGTGAGGAAAATGGTTCAGCCTTCTACTGATATTGGACAATGCTTTGTACTTGATACATCTGATGTTCGAGAAGGTATTGTAATTGCTAGAAAGCAACCAGTAGTGAGTAGGGAAATTGGGAGTGCTAAGAAGGAAGTAAAACCTGGAGATGTTATCATTTCTCGTCTTAGACCCTACTTGCGTCAAGTAGCATTTGTTGATGAAGATATACCTAATGTTAAAAATTCTCGAATTTTATGTTCTACAGAATTTTTTATCTTGCGTTCAATTGATGACCTTTCTGTAGCATTTTTAATGCCATTCCTTCTTTCTACAAAGATTCAGGATGTGCTGAAAGCATCGCAAGAAGGTGGACATCATCCAAGATTCATTGAATCAGCTCTTTTAACACTTCCTATCCCTAAGAAGCTACTATCACAACGTACAACAATTTCTGAAGTTGTCAAAAATAGCATTCAGATGTATCGAGCTTCTGAGAAAGCAATAGCAGATATGATAGAAAAATCCGATGATGCTTTGTCTGCTGAGGGTGGCTAGGGCTTCTAGCACTAAGCGATCGCATATCCACTAAATTGACGCTTGAAGGGAGAGTGAAAACCTAGAACGATATCGGATGGAGGAACTCCTTTATCCGTTAGAACTTTGGCGATCGCGGTTTCTGTGCCATTATATTGAATCCAGATTTTGCCATCTTTAATATCGAAGTGAAGGACGACACCAAAAATCCGTTTATGCTCTTCCCAGCCGATATAGACAAGTTGATAGCGATCGCGTTCGGTGTCGCAAATAATTTCAGCCTCTACGTCATTGGAGTGGGAGTAGGGATGAGCTTCTTCTGTAAGAATCTGACGAATTATTTGTCGGTACTGCTGAAGCTTATCCATTGTTCGATTTCCTCCTTAATTGGCTCGTAAATAATCAGGTTTATAGCATGACGTTTGAGAGATTTTTGGATGAAGGGAAGTTGAAAGAAATCGTTATAGGTTTCGAGGGGAACTGCGAGATGTAGAATCCGATCGGGTTCTTTATCTTCGAGGGCTTGTATATAGTTCAAATATTGCCCTAAAGCGACATGGAATTCGCTGATGTCTGAGTCTGTAATAAAGCTCTTGATTTCGACCGCAATTTTTTCTTGGCCGCGTTGAGCAGCGATCGTACTCTCTGCCCCTAAATCAATTTTTAGCTTTACCACCTCACTAATTTCGATTGTAAATGGATCGTGGGTAATGAGCCAGTTATCTTTTTCCAGAGCGTGTTTAACAGCTTCATGAAATCGATCTTTCCGTGACATGACATTACACCTGGATATTCGGTTTCAACGTTGTGCCGCTGGCTACAGCTTATCAATCAGTTTTGATAATTGACGGCTAGCGGAGCGATCGCATCAGTTGCTCTTCTAAGGGTTGTTCGGGATAGATCTCAATTCCCGGTAAATTTTGGTTGATGGGCGATCGACTTTCCGATGTCCCTACAGAGAACCAAAGCAACCAAATCCTTCCAGATATCGAGCTTAGAATGCTCGGCACATTTGCATCGGTAGTTGCTGGATAACCCGTTGAAATGGAGAAGGATCGTCTAATGCTTGAGATAGAACCAGCGAACCTTGAATTGCGATCGCGGCATCTTCTCCCCGCTGTTTGGCTACTGCCTCATCAATTCCAGCTTCGATTAATACCCCAGCCATAGCATCGATCCAGCCGCAGAACAAGGCTTTCACCTGGGGATGAAACACGTCGCGGGCAGAACCCATTAACAAAATTGCCAGCATACAGGGTTGATGCCCGCCCTCATAGAGATCGTAGAGGCGATCGCACATTACCTTTAATTTAGTTAGAGCATCTCCTTTGCAGCGCAGGGCTGGTAAGACGTTTTTCTCTAACCACTGTTCGAGAAAATCTAGAACGGCTGTCACCATCTCATCCTTCCCACCAGGAAAGTGATGGTACAAACTCGCCTTCCCCAATCCTGTCGCTTCAGAAATCTTGGAGAGGGTAGCACCATCGTAGCCATACTGCCGAAATAACTGCAATAAGCAGGGGATATAGGTTTCTTTGGGCATTTTGAGAATTTGGCAAATTACCTATTGACACTATACCAAACGTTCGGTACAGTTATGTTATACCGAACGAACGGTACAATTTTTCCAAATGGAAGAACAAACCCATGATTAAGCTTTACGGTCACGAACTATCGGGCAACAGCTATAAAGCCAAATTAATGCTGTCTTTGTTGGCTCTGGAATACGAGTGGATTCAAGTCAATTTACTCGCAGGCGAACACCACCAACCAGAATTTTTGGCGCTCAATCCCTTCGGGCAAGTTCCAGTCCTAATCGATGGCGACACCGTGCTGGCAGACGCTCAAGCGATTTTGGTCTATCTGGCACGGCAATATGGGGAAGAATCTTGGTTGCCCTTGGCAGCAGAACCCATGAGTCGGGTGGTGCGCTGGCTCTCTACGACAGCGGGAGAAGTGCGGCAAGGTCCGGAATACGCCCGTTTGTATCACCTGTTCAAAGTCAACAGCATCAGCATCGAACGAGCCACGGAAAAATCGGCGTTTATCCTGAGTCAACTCGACCACCATTTAGCAGAACGAGAATGGCTGGAATTGGGACACCCGACGATCGCGGATGTGGCCGTCTTTCCTTATGTAGCTCTAGCACGGGATGGCAAAATCGACCTAGACAAATATCCCCATGTCTTAGCATGGATCGATCGCGTCAAACGCCTCCCCAACTTCGTCAGCGCGATCGGGATTTCAGAACTAGCAGCCGCTTAGGAGGGCATGATGCCGCGCCAATTTGGAGAAATCGCCTTTACCCCTGAAGTTAAAGCCGCACAAGAACAACGCGGATCGAGAGAGACTTACGAACGCTACATTGCTAACGGCCCCGCTGGCGATACCATCACTCCCAAGATTAAAGAATTTATCGATCGACTCGACGGGTTTTACTTAGGAACTGTAAGTTCCAACGGTTATCCCTACATTCAGTTTCGCGGCGGGCCGCCCGGTTTTCTCAAAGTGTTGGATGAAAAGACTTTAGGTTTTGCTGATTTTTCTGGCAACGTCCAATATATTACCGTCGGCAACCTTTCCGGTAACGATCGAGCCTTTTTGTTTTTGATGGATTACCGTCACCGCCAGCGGATCAAGATTTGGGGACGGGCTGAATACGTTGAAGGCGAAGGGGAATTAGTCGATCGCTTGCGAGTACCGGGATACCCCGCCAAAATCGAACGGGCAATTATCTTTCACGTAGAAGCGACGAGCGAGAACTGTCCGCAACACATTCCGATTCGCTACTCCGAAGCCGAAGTTGAAATGATGATGGCTCCCTTGCGCGATCGCATTGTCCAGTTAGAACGACAGTTAAGCAATAAAAACTAGCTTTCTAGCAATATCGACTTACGCAGGGACACCACCGATAGGCGTGTTTCCTACCAGTGGTATAGCGATTGTAAGATTTGCCAATGTCCTGTTAGTGTAGAACTCTGAAGGTTTTACAGAATTTCTTGGTAGTCCAGAAGCCGGGATGAAAGTAACCATGAGCGTCGTAGTAACCGCGAACATAAACGCGTTTGAAATGGCAAACCTTCTTGATTTTGTAAGTTTTGACAGTAGTATGGCTACTGGTATTACGTTGATAAGTAGTAGCTTGAGCGGGGTTAGCTAAATTTACGCTTAAAGCGGTAGCAGCTAAAGTAATTCCTAGTAAAGCTGGAGTGAATTTCATGTAGTTATTCCTCAATTATTTGATTTGATTTAGTGTTGAGCTAGTTTTAACTTACTTACTTAGTGTAGAACTCTGACAGTCTTACAGAATTTTTTGGTAGTCCAGAAACCAGAGTGGAAGTAACCGTGAGCGTCGTAGTAAGGCTGAACATAGACGCGTTTGAAATGGCAAACTTTCTTGATCTTGTAAGTTTTGACAGTGGTATAGCTAGTCGTATTACGTTGATAAGTAGTAGCTTGAGCGGGGTTAGCTAAATTGACACTGAGAGCCGCTAAAGTGATTCCGAGTAAAGCTGGGGCGAATTTCATGTGATTACTCCTCAATTATTTGATTTGATTTAGTGTTGAGCTAGTTTTAACTTACTTACTTAGTGTAGAACTCTGACAGTCTTACAGAATTTTTTGGTAGTCCAGAAACCGCGATGAAAGTAGCCGTGAGCGTCGTAGTAAGGTTGGACATAGACGCGTTTGAAATGGCAAACTTTCTTGATCTTGTAAGTTTTGACAGTGGTGTAGCTAGTCGTATTACGTTGATAATTAGTAGCTTGAGCGGGGTTAACTAAATTCACGCTTAAAGCAGTAGCAACTAAAGTAATTCCGAGTAAAGCTGGGGTGAATTTCATGTTTTTAGCTCGTTGATTGCAGTGTTTGATTTGCATATCTAACACTACAAGTAGAATTTTGTTATTTCCGAAAATTGGAAAAAATTTATCTAATCGATCGCTAAGATCTAAGCAACAAAGACAGAAACAGCATAGCTTTCAGCTTGTTTTTGCCTCAGTCCGATCCTCTACCGGGCTGTAGCTGCTCTCCCCCAAGTCAAACAAGAACTCAATCGAGATCCTTCCTATTTCAAAGGAGATAACCAACCTGTAGAGTGTGTTTCTTGGTACGATGCCGTAGAATTCTGTGCCAGATTGTCAAAGCTAACCGGGAAGGAGTATCGGCTTCCTTCAAAGGCAGAATGGGAATATGCTTGTCGGGCGGGAACGACTACGCCGTTTTACTTTGGGGAGGAAATTACCACCGATTTAGCTAATTATGAGGGCAACTCTACTGATGCTGATGCCCCAAAAGGGAAATATCGGCAATCAACTTCCCCTGTCGGCAGTTTTCCCCCAAATGCTTGGGGATTGTACGATCTGCACGGCAATGTCTACGAGTGGTGCGCTGACAATTGGCATGGCAACTATACAGGTGCGCCTACAGATGGCAGTGCCTGGACAGTAGGTGGGGATGATAATCGTTCTCCAATGCGGGGCGGTTGCTGGGGCATCAATCCTTACTACTGCCGCTCTGCTTTCCGCGACGACTCGGCACGCGACTACAGTAGCCAGAATATCGGTTTTCGCGTGTGTTGCGCCTTTGGGATTACTCTTCACCGCGAGAGTGCGATCTAGACGTGGAATACGATTTAATGCAGAAGGTTCTTTGAGTGGATTTGTTGATTAAAGAGGGGTAGCTAGGAAAATGTCGATCGAGTCAGGAATATCTGTAGGTTGGGTTGACGGCAGGAAACCCAACTAACCCAACCGTAATTCCTAATTCATGTAAAAGGTCAAGTTAATATCCCTGTTAGATCTAAAACGAATTCAGGTAAGATAGATTCGCCAGATAAAGTAGTAGGTCGATCGAGCATTTCTACAGGTCGATCGGGGCGATAAATCTCTACAATTTTCATCTCTGGATCGATTAACCAACCTAATCGTAAACCATTGACTAAATATTCTTGCATCTTTACTTCGAGTTCTTCTAATTCATCGCTAACAGAACGTAATTCTGCCAAAAAGTCAGGGCACAAAGGAACGAACTTCTTCTTCTGTAACGGTGTTAACGCCTCCCAACGTTCTTTTTTTACCCAAGCCACATCAGGAGAACGAATCGCCCCATTGGGAAGTTTAAAACCTGTAGATGAATCAAAGATATGACCTAAAGCCTGCTGTCGATTCCACAACCAAAGCTGACCTGTTAGATTAGAATTGCGTTCTCCAGTTTCTCCTCCTGTTAAGGACATAATAACTAAGGCTCCACCAGCAGTACGCTCAAATTTCAATCCTCGATTTGTTTGGCAGATTTGTTCAAATTGCTCGTCGGTTAATTCGATAGTTCGGTGTAAGTCTAAGGTAAGCGTCATAAGCTGCCTGCATTTAATGATAAAGGACGATTATAGAGAGTGAAGAGGGCGGAGAGGGCGAGAAAAAAGGAAATTCTTAACTCAAAACTCTCTTTTCACTCCACACTCCACACTCCACACTTAACATTTTCAAAGCTCCTGAACTCCTCATTTAGCTTCCATCCAATTTTGTCCCGTATGGATATCTACTACTAAAGGAACGCTCAATGAGATGGCATTTTCCATAGTCGATCGAATCTGAGGCTGCAATTCTTCCCACTCGGATGGTGGTATTTCTAAGACTAATTCATCGTGAACTTGCAGTAGTAAGTTTGCTCGATAACTCTGCAAAATTTGGTGCAATTTCACCATGGCAACCTTGATAATATCGGCACTAGAACCTTGAATTGGGGCGTTAGCCGCAGCCCGTAAAAGCTGTGCGTCGTTATGACTCATTTTCTTCAGGCTATCGAGGTCGATATCATCTGGGTTGCTACCTTGGAGGCGGCGCAGACTGCCAGACTCGAAATTAAAATAGCGACGGCGACCTAAAATTGTTTCTACATAACCACGAGCGATCGCTTCTTTCTCGATCCGTTTTAAATAATCAAAAACTAAAGCATAGCTTTGATAAAAACGTTGAATAAACCGCTCGGCATCGGCTTTGTTAATTCCAGTCGATCGCGAAAATCTCTGCGCCCCCATGCCATAAATTACACCAAAATTAATGGTCTTGGCTAATCGTCTTTCATCGGCAGTGACGCTTTCTTTTTCAAAGACGAATTTAGCTGTGACTGTATGAATATCTTCATTATTTTGATAAGCCTCGATTAAAGCTGGTTCGCGGGTAAGGTGAGCTAAGATCCGCAACTCAATTTGAGAATAATCAGCCGCCGCTAACAACCACCCCGGTTCTGGTAAAAATGCCTGACGAATTTGCCGACTGAATGCCGTCCGGATCGGAATGTTCTGCAAGTTTGGGTTAGAAGATGAAAGCCTTCCCGTGGATGTCCCTGTTTGATTGAAATTAGTATGAACTCGCTTAGTATCTTGTCTGATTAACGCTGGAATCGCATCGACATAAGTAGATTTTAATTTAGATAAAGTGCGATATTCTAAAATGGCATCAACTACTGGATGTTCGCCTTGGAGTTTTTCGAGGGTGGCAGCATCAGTAGAGTAACCCGTTTGAATTTTGCGAGATTTCTTCACGTCTAATTTCAGTTTTTCAAACAGCAGTTGACTCAATTGCTTGGGCGAACCTAAGTTGAATTCTTCGCCTGCTGCCGTATAAGCTTGTTGTTCGATCGCGCCTAAATCTTTTTCTAGTTGTTGCGAGAACTTCTGAAGATAAGCAGCATCAATCCTAATCCCTTGGTATTCCATCTCAGATAAGACTGGTTCCAAGGGCTGTTCTACTTCTAAGAGCAATCGGTGAAGTTTGGGGACTGCTTCTAATTCGCCGCGAAGTTTACCAACTAGCTGAAAAGTTGCATAAACTTGCATTCCGCAGTAGTCAGCCACAACTGGAATAGGGAGATCGGCAATATTTTTTCCTTTTGGTACGATCTCTGAGTAACTTTTAATTTCTAATGCCAAATATCTCTGAGATAAGTCGCTCAGATTGTGACTTTTATCGGGATTCAAAACGTAACTTGCCAGCATGGTGTCAAATACGACTCCAGCTAGCTTAATTCCGTGACCGCGAAACACCAGGCGATCGAATTTAGCATTCTGTAATGTTTTAGGATAGCGATCGCTTTCTAAAATCGGACGTAATGCTGCTAAAGCTATATCCCGATCTAAATTATTACCCCCTTGATGCGCTAGGGGAATGTAGGCGATATCCGTAGTTTCATTTCCCCAACAACAACCAATGCCAACTAACTGGGCATCTCGCGGTTCTAAAGCATTGGTTTCGGTATCCCAAGCCACGGGATGGTCGGAGTTAGTGCAACTTTGCAGTTGAGTTATTAATGCGTCTAGTTTTTCTTTAGTATCGACAATCTGCGGTGAAATCGGGCTGGGTTCTGGTTGGGCGACTGCTGCTAGAGTATCTTCGGCACTGAAAAACCAAAGCTGGTCGTCATCTTCATCATCGATCGTTAAGGCAACCCCTCCCCCTGCCCCTCTCTTCTCCCCCTTCCCTTGCAGGGAAAGGGGTTGGGGGGTTAGGTCGATTTTCCCGCCAAATGCTTGCTGAAGCTGCCGAATTTTAGGCAAATAAGACTTAAATTCTAACTTTTCTAAGATTGGTATGAGTAGGCTTTCATTAAATCCCTGAAGCTGACAGTCAGCCAAGCTAACCGCCAGCGGTGTTGTCAGTACCAGTCGGGCCAAATGTTGAGAATGGTAAGCAGCATCTTTGCCCTCTTCTAGCTTTTTCTTCAACGCCCCTGGAATCTTATCTAAAGAAGCATAAACTCGATCGAGAGTCTCGTAATCGTTCAGCAACTTAACTGCTGTCTTCTCCCCGATTCCCCTCACCCCAGGAATGTTATCGGAAGCGTCGCCGCAGAGGGCCTTATAATCGACTACTTGCGCTGGGGTAATGCCCAGTTTGTCTTTAACTTGCTGAGAACTAAATTCTGCCGATTCAGCCGGATTGCTGCGCCGCCATTGCCCAGAAAGATATAACACCGAAATTTGCTTTTCCGGATCGACCAGTTGAAATAAATCGCGATCGCCTGTTAAAATCTTGGCCCGATACCCGGCGCTACTAGCTTGAGTTGCCATCGTTCCCAGCACGTCATCGGCTTCATAACCCGCAGCGGTGACAATTCGCAGGTTTAAAGCATCTAGCAACTCGTGCAGGTTTTTCAAATCGGCAATAAAATCTTCTGGGGTTTCTGCCCGATCTGCTTTGTAAGTATCATCGGCCTCGTGGCGAAACGTCGGCAAGCCCAAATCGAACGCGATCGCCATATACTGAGGCTGTTGAGATGCGATCGTCTCTAGCAGCGCCTTGAGGAAACCAAAACAAACGCTAGTGGGAATTCCGCCTGAAGTTTTTAACCCGCCATCTCTACCTTTAGCAAAAGCAAAGTAAGAACGATAGGCTAAGGAATGCCCGTCTATCAAGAGGAACAAAGGGCGATCGTGCGGGCTAGAAGTAGAGTTAAGCAAGGATAATTCCAGGTGAGTGTGTAGAGACGTAGCAGTGTTACGTCTGGAACATTCCTATTTTAGCTTCTAGGCGAGAAGCCCCACTGCGTTGGCAACGCTACTGCACGTTAGTTGAGAGTGCCACCGACGATCGCATATAATCCAAAAAAATTCCTGCTAATAATTAATTAGCTAGTTAGATCGAATCGGGGGTTAAAAATCTCGAGCGCAGTTTTCAATTGAGTGAGGTAGATTCTTGTAGGGCAGACATCTTGCCTGCCCGTTCTGGACAGCTTGCCTGCCGCAAAGACAGCCCAGAGGGCTATTTACAAGTCAATTTACTGCTAGGAATCCAGCCCTCAAATCAGCCCTATCGGGCACTTCTCTCGCACCCTATAAATTGACTGGAGTTAGAGCGATGTCGCGGAAGCAATATAGAAATGAAAGACTGATCCTTCATAATTTCAGTTATGCAGAATTAGCCCGTGCTGATTTTCAAGATGCTATATTATTTGCTTGCGATTTTCGAGGAGCATTTCTGCATAGTGCAAATTTTGCTAATGCCACCTTAGTAACGTGCGATTTTCGAGGAGCATCGCTCGTCAATGCCGATCTTAGAGTCAGATCTGCTCGCAATTGTATGTTCGGTAATGCCGATTTAGAGGGAGTAATTTGGTCGCCTGAAGAAGAAGGAAGTATTGGCAATATCAATTGTCGATATAATGCGCGATCGCCCTATATACAGTGCGCGATCGATCCACTTGGTTCCTGCGATGATTGCAAACATTTTGAATTGGCAGGTTGAGTTCGAGCCAAATTTTGATGTCATTTGCAAGTAGTGTATGTTTGCCACTGAATCTCATAGCTACATTGAGCTTTTACAAAAGTTTCCACCTCGTCCGATTAAATCAGAGGAGGAGTTACTTGCTGTTCGAGAAGTTATAGATGCTCTCCTTGATTCCGGTGAAATAACGCCAGAGAAACAAGACTACCTTAATGTTTTGGGAATTCTGGTTCATGAATATGAAGACAAGTATGTGTCAATTCCCGATTTAAGTGGAGTTGAGTTGTTGAAGGCACTAATTGATGAATTAGGAGTCAAACAAAAAGATCTAGTTCCTGTCTTCAAAGATGAGTCAACTGTATCAGAAATTCTCAGCGGTCAGCGCGAACTTACTGTAGAACATATTGAAAAACTGTCTGAGTTTTTCCATGTTCCTCCATCTACTTTTTTTAGCCAGTCGTCGCGAACTAAATGAGCGATCGCTACTACTCATTTGTTTAAGGTATCGCTAATTATCTGTCTCATAATTAGTTCAACTGCGATCGCTTAATACATTTTGGCTCTGTAGTTCGATCTTGGGGTCAAAAATCTTCTATGTTATCGGAGTCAGACGATCGCGCACTTTGAGGCTCATTGGCTAAATTTTCAATCAGCAAATCCATCTGTTGCTGTCGCTGTTGCAGAAAATCTTGACACTGCTGTAAATATTTAGTCGCAACGGCAAATTCATCAAACACTGCCGCTAGTTCTAATTCGCCAGATTCGATCCGGTTAACGATCGCCTCGATTTCGGTAACTGTGGCCTCGTAATTCCAGTTTTTGCGGTTTTTCATGGGCGATCGTCGATAGTGCTTTCTTCCTAGTTTACCTGTGGGCGATCGCCTGCCATAACAGCCATACAGGCGGCAAATTGCGAATTGACAATTGTTTTGCTCGATCTCATACATCAGAGGCGTTGGGTATCTCCTCAAGTTCTGCTGCTGTCAAACCATACGCACCAGCCATCAATTCCTGCAATCGCCTGATGAAACGAGCTACTGGCGCACCGTCGATCGTGTCGTGGTCGAACAACACTGTCAGTCCCACATACTCGCGGACGGCTATCTGCTCTCCTACAACCCCTGGTCGTTTGGCGATCGCTCCTACGGCCACAATTAAGGGATGGATGCCGATAGGAATGCCCCAACTCATTCCCCCTTTACCCACAACTGGCAGGGAAGTCACCGAAACCGTACCCATCATCCGCTTGAATCGAAAAGGATCGCGAAACAAAGGTTGCCAGAAAAACCAATCTCGGAGAAATCGGGGTAGTTTGGTAAAAATTTTTGTCATCCAGGCGGCGCGAGTCGAATCAATTTGCACTTCTCCCGCTGCTACAGGCGATCGTTGTGCCGCACGAATTTCCGCACTGATGGCAGCCACACTTTTCTCGTTGGCTTGGCGAATAATGTAAGGCATCGGTAGCGTCTCGCCCACCACCGCTCGTTCTACAATAACCGTCACATCCACATCATCAAAAATTACTAACCGCCGTTTTCCTTGGCGGAGAGCGCAAACAGATTTGTGTTCGCTGACTGCTTGAGCCAAACACCTAACGATCCAGCCAGTAAAACTAATGGTTTGACCTGTTTTTTTCTGCCAGTTGCGAATGGCATTTCGTGCGTCTGTCACATCGATTTCTAGCAAGATCGGGATATGATGCCGTTTGCTGCCCCAAATCAGCGTATCGATCGTAGGCTGGCGAAAATCTGGAAACTCTAGCTCCTCAAAGCTGCCAATCGGGTCTAACGATCGCATTTCTCGTCTCCTCAGATTAACCGATCGCAATTCTCAACTACTACTCAATCCTTCTTCAGACAGAGCGATCGCAGTATCGATCTCTAATTTAGCCCTTGACATTCAGAAGTAGTACATTTAAACTAGTAGTTAATTAACTGCGCAGTTAAATACAAATGTCTGCCGATCGCCTCAGCGTTACCTTTGCGGCCCTAGCCGATCCGACTCGGCGTGCGATTCTAGCTCGCCTTTGCCAAGGTGAAGCTTCAGTCACAGAGTTAGCTCAGCCCTTTGAGATGAGCCTGCCTGCCATTTCCAAACATCTCAAGGTGCTAGAGCGTGCCGGACTGATCTCGCGCAGTCGAGAGGCTCAGTGGCGACCCTGCCAGCTAGAAACTGAGGCGCTGAAAAACGCGGCCGATTGGCTCGAACCATACCGCCAACTTTGGGAGGATCGCCTGAATCGCTTAGACGATTATCTACAGGAATTACAAACAAAGGAGCAAAAAACATGACTGCAAGCAATAGCCCCACAATCCAGTCATCCGATCGCGAAATTGTCATTACCCGCATCTTCAACGCCCCCCGCAACTTAGTATTTGAGGTTTGGACCGATCCCAAACATATAGCCCAATGGTGGGGTCCCGAAGGCTTCACCACCCGCGTCGAAGAAATGGACTTTCGCCCAGGCGGGAAATCGCGCTACGTCATGATTGACTCCAACGGCACGGAGTACCCATCTAAAGGAGTCTTCCGCGAGATCGTGCCACCAGAGCGGATTGTTACCAGCGATGAATTTGATGAGGGCTTTGAAGAGGTTTTTAAGGGAGATTTACCCAGCGGCGCGATCGAGTTGACAGCTAGTTTCGAGGACTTAGGCGACAAAACCCGCCTTACCCTTCAGATCCTGCACTCCACTGCTGAAGATCGCCGCAAGCACGAAGAGATGGGAGTCATCGACGGCTGGAACTCCAGCTTTGACTGCCTTGATGAGTATCTAGCAAAGCTGTCAACTGAAGACTGAAGAGGGATGCGCGAGGCGATCGATCGCCTCGAAAAACTCCTGACCTCAATGGCATAAACCCACTCGTCAGCACCCTCATAACTGACCTCGATCGCAGTCACGATAACTTTCAGCGATCGCCAGCCGCAATTCGATTTAGAATCGGGGTTTCCTCAGCCAAACTTAGATGAGGTGGCAAAAATGGCCGATAAACCCTTAAAGATCTCTATGAGAATGGCAACTATTATGGGGGTGTTTCTGCCGCTTGCTGAAACTCTCAGAAGATCGAATCAAATATTCGATCCGACTCGGTTTCTCAATTGGTTCGACGATTATATGCTTGGGGCTGTGCTTTTGATAGCTGTCTATTCCGTCAAGAAAAAGATCGATAATTCGATTTCACTTTTAATTGCAGCTTGGGGATTTGTATCGGGTGCTCTGTTTCTGAGCTTCTTGGGACAATTCGACTACTACAAAACAGCTACAGGCGATCCAGGAATATTTTCGACCACCTTCGTGGCGGTGGCAAAAGGGACGATCTTGGGATATATGTTAATCGGCCTTTATCTGGCGATAAAATCTAGCGATCGCGCCAACTGATAAACTGCTCGGTGCTGAATTGCCCAGAAACGATCTAAAATCACTCCCACCCGCTCGGCCTCTCTTTATTAAGATTGATGTCGCCAGTCAGCAGAGCTAGAATTTTATAGTACAATTGTACTGTTAGCTTTGTTGGGCAGTCGCATCATTTCACCCAAACAGGACTTACGCCAAGACTCTAAATGTAGATCGTGTTAGCGAAGTGTAACGCATCCTGAGCGTTATACATAGCGTTGCTGCGGCAGTCCTGCTCAACAAATTCCTCAACTCTTGAATAGTAAAGGAGCGTGCAATGCAAGTGAATCCTTACTTGATGTTCGACGGACAATGCGAAGCAGCATTTAAATTCTACGAGCAATGTCTGGGCGGCAAAATCGAAGCGATGATGACCTACAAGGAATCGCCCATGGCAGAAGAAACGCCCTTAGAATCGCGGGATCGCATCATGCACGCCAGCCTGAACGTAGGCGAGCAGGTGTTGATGGGTTCTGACGAGCCATCCGATCGCATGGAAACTCCCCAAGGTTTCTACGTCTCATTGCACTTCAAAGATCCGGTAGAAGCAGAGCGGATCTTTTACGCCTTGACAGAAAAGGGAACGGTAAAAATGCCGCTCCAGGAAACCTTTTGGGCGGCTCGGTTTGGAATGCTGGTCGATCGATTTGGCACTCCCTGGATGATTAATTGCGACCCAATTGCCAATCCTACATAAACCATGAGAAAGATCGTCTTGAATCTTGCCGTCAGCCTCGATGGATTTATCGCTGGCGAAAACGGGGAATACGACTGGTGTTTCATCGATCTAGATTACGGCATGACCGAGTTTCTTCAGCAGATAGATGCGATTTTGCTGGGCAGAAAAAGTTACGAAGTATTCCTCGCAGCCGAAGCCGATCCATATCCCGGAACGACTAAATATGTGGTTTCAAACACCTTAAAAACGGAAAGCGAAGGGGTGGTAATTCTCAATGGCAATTTGGAGGCTCAAATTAAAGAAATCAAGCAACTTGAGGGCAAAGACATTTACTTGTTCGGAGGTGCCGATTTGACTAATAGTTTGTTAGAAATCGGGCTGGTTGACGAACTCCAATTATCAGTTCACCCACTTTTACTCGGCAAAGGCAAACCCTTATTTCAGAGTTTTGATGAAAGGAGAAAATTAAGTTTGCTCGAAGTCAAAGAATATCCCACAGGATTGGTGCAGTTATTTTACCAAGTTGAATCAAGGAGATAAAACCATGGAAACGACTAAAACCCAACAAGAGCCAACGATGGTAAGCGAACCGCAAAAAGAACACCATTGGCTACAAAAGCTCGTCGGCGAATGGACTTATGAAACCGAGTGTAAAACCGGACCGGATGGCCCTATTGCAAAGTCTACGGGAACCGAGAGCGTGCGATCGATCGGCGGCCTTTGGATTTTGGCCGAAGGACAAGGGGAGATGCCCGGTTGCGGACTGGCAACTACGATGATGACGCTGGGCTACGACCCTCAGACGCAGCGATATGTGGGTACTTGGCTGGGATCGATGATGACCCACCTCTGGATATATGACGGCGAACTAGACTCAAACGAACGGGTGCTGACGCTCAATGCTGAAGGTCCCAGCATGACTGGTGAGGGGCAAACGGCCAAGTATAAGGACGTAATCGAGTTTAAAAGCAGCGATCGCCGAGTGTTAACATCCCATATGCTGGGCGATGACGGGCAATGGCACCACTTCATGACCGCAAATTATCAGCGCCAGCAGTAGCCGCAGTCCGCGACAAATAAGTAATTCAAAATAAGTCTCATGACTAGTGAAATCGATCTCTTCAGTCTCAATTCTACCTATGTCGTTCTTGGAGACAACGGCGATGCTATGCCGGTGACAGTGGGCGATCGCTTTTTTGCCGATCTCGAAACCAAATTCGGTGACTTCAAAGGCAAAAGACTAATCTCTCACTTTACTTTCGAGCGAGACTGGGAAACGTGGGAAATGCACCCAGCCGGAGAAGAGTTGGCGTGTCTGCTTTCAGGTGAGGTCGATTTCGTTCTAGATCGAGATGGAGTTGAGAAGGTAGTAAAACTGAGAAAATCGGGGTCATATGTCTTGGTGCCGCGCGGCACTTGGCATACTGCCAGAGTTCCTACGCCAAGTTCGATGCTATTCATCACTCCTGGCGAAGGAACTCAGTACCGGCCGCTGGCAATAATGTGTTAGCGCAGCCTAACGAACATCTTATCCCGCCACCACCGAGGCTTGAGGTTTAGCAAAAATCATCCTACCTGCCGAGGTTTGCAGGGCTGAGGTCACGATTACTTGCAGTTCTCTACCGACATACTTGCGTCCCTCTTCTACTACTACCATCGTGCCGTCGTTCAAATAGCCAATCCCTTGGGCAGCTTCTTTACCTTCCTTGAGGATTTTTAACTCTAGGTTGTCACCTGGCAAATACATCGGACGCAGCGCCTGAGCTAAATCGTTAACGTTTAAGACCAAAATCTTTTGCAATTTGGCAACTTTACTGAGATTGTAGTCGTTGGTCAGCAAAGTGCCGTTGATTTCTTGAGCGAAACGAACTAATTTGGCATCGACGGCAGATAGATCTTCATAGTCGGCGGGGTGAATGACGATTCGATCGGCATAAGCTGTCTTCATGCGATTGAGAATATCCAAACCCCTACGCCCCCTCAACCGTTTTAAATCGTTGGGGAGATCGGCTAGTTGTTGCAATTCTTGCAAGACGAACTGGGGAATGAGGATTTGGCCTTCAATAAATCCCGTATCGAGCAATTCTTCAATTCGACCGTCAATGATGCAGCTAGTATCCAAGACTTTGGTAGTGGCTGGTTTGAGAGTGCCTTCGGCCATCAACAAAGTTTCTACATTATTGGGGTTGATCAGCCGTAAGAACGATCGCCCGTGAGTATCTGCCAGCGAGACTCCCAAGTAAGCAAACATCACCGTGGCTAAAATTGCCAGCAGGGGTTTGATAAAAGCAAAATCCCAAGGCATGGGCAGCAAGAAAATCGGAGTCAGCATCAAGGTGGCTACCAACAAGGCAATTACCAACCCAATCGCTCGCGTCAGCAACACCTCGACTGGCATTCGCCTCACTTGTTTTTCTAAGCGACGATAAGCCGTTTGGACGATCAAGCCCGCAGCAATACCGATCAGAGATCCAAAACCAGCAGTTACCCAACGCAAAGCTTCCAGATTTGTCACCTGAGATTGAATGCTGCTAGGTAGCAATTCAACGCTGTCGAACCCTATTCCTGCTGCTGCTAGGATGAATAAAAGAATAATAATGGCATCAAGCATGGTTCTTTTCCATTGAAATCGGCTCTGCTGGAAGGTACAAACGATTGAAGCCAACCAAAGCCAGTTATATCTATTTTAGAGACGGTTATGGGTTCGGTGTTAAGTGTTGAATTCCACAATTGTGTCGATAGTCCCCACAGCTTAACTGTAGACCATAAGAAGACAGGGGTTGTAGAGACGCGCCATGGCGCGTCTCTACTGCGGTTCGGTCTAAAAAAACGATTACACCCTACTCCCGACGCTGCGCGATCGCTCCGATTAAATTTTCACGCCCCCATCCATTATGATTTTTAGCTTTACCCAAACTAGGCAAAATTTCCATAATTTAACAAGTGTTCGTCAAAGTTTAAAAATAGTAGCGATCGCTCTCATTTAAATTTCCATAGCCGATGATGGTTAAATCTCAGTTAAATTCCTCAGATACCGATGGGAAAATTGCCCGCTCTGGAGTACCGAGTGCCGCTTACATCCACATTCCTTTTTGTCGGCGGCGGTGCTTTTACTGCGATTTTCCAGTTTCGGTGGTGGGCGATCGCAAAAATGGCAGCAACTCTGGCACTATTGCTCAATATATAGAATTCCTTAGCGAGGAAATAGCTTCTACTCCAGCTTGGGGACATCCTCTAGAAACAGTCTTCTTTGGTGGGGGAACGCCTTCGCTGCTGACAGTAGAACAAATAACAAGATTGTTAGAGTTACTCAATAGCCGCTTTGGGATCGCTGCCGATGCCGAGATTTCCCTGGAAATCGATCCGGGGACGTTCGATCGCCCGCAATTACAAGGATATCGAGATGCTGGCATCAATCGCTTCAGTATGGGGGTACAAGCTTTTCAAGACGAATTGCTGCAACTTTGCGGGCGATCGCATACTGTAGCCGATATTTGGGCTGCTGTAGAAGTAATTCGCCAAGTAGGAATAGAGAACTTTAGCTTGGATTTAATTTCTGGGTTGCCGCAGCAAACCTTAGAGCAATGGCACAAATCTTTAGAAACCACGATCGCGATCGCCCCGGCTCATATCTCCTGTTATGACTTGATTGTCGAACCCGGGACGGCTTTCGATCGCTACTACCAACCGGGGGTTTTGCCCTTACCTACAGATGACACAGCCGCAGCGATGTATCGACTGGCGCAACAAGTTCTTACTGCCAGCGGCTACCAACATTATGAAATTTCTAACTACGCTCTACCGGGCTATCAGTGCCGTCACAATCGAGTTTACTGGGAAAATCACCCTTACTACGGTTTTGGCATGGGGGCTACCAGCTACGTTGGAGGCGATCGCTTCACTAGGTCTCGTAAAACCAGGGAGTATTATCAGTGGGTGCGGGGAGATGAGGAGATGGGGAGATGGGGAGATGGGGAGATGGGGAGATGGGGAGATGGGGAGATGGGGAGATGGGGAGATGGGGAGATGGGGAGATGGGGAGATGGGGAGATGGGGAGATGGGGAGATGGGGAGATG
>JAHHHA010000031.1 GCA_019359615.1 Cyanosarcina radialis HA8281-LM2 | reverse complement strand
GGGGAGATGGGGAGATGGGGAGATGGGGAGATGGGGAGATGGGGAGATGGGGAGATGGGGAGATGGGGAGATGGGGAGATGGGGAGATGGGGAGATGGGGAGATGGGGAGATGGGGAGATGGGGAGAAGAGGTGGAGGCAGGGGAGGCAGGGGAGGCAGGGGAGGCAGGGGAGAATAATCTATGCCCTATGCCCTATGCCCTATGCCCCTATTTTTCAACCTCTTCGGGTTTCCAATCTTTGGGAGTTTCGATAAAAACGCGATCGCCTTCATTAATTCCTTCCAAAACCTGGGTGCGATCTTGGACGGTCGAGCCGATCGTTACTGGTTGGAATTTAGGTTGGTTACTAGTATCTGGAATTAAAACTCCAGTTTGGCCTTTTCTGGTATAAATTGCCACCGTCGGTACTACTAAAGATTTGTCTGTCTGTTCGCCTAAGAAAGTTACATCTATATTCATTCCCGATCGCAGTTGCTCTTCCCCAGTACCGATTTTTACCCGCACTTCAAAGGAGGTGACGTTTTGCTCTACTACTGCCTCTGGCGATACTAAACGCACCGTACCCTTAAAAGTTTTGTCGGGATAAGCGTCGGCGACGATTTCTACAGGTTGGCCGACTTTGATTTGTCCGATATCGACTTCTGGAACTTGAGCTTTGACTTCTAAATCTCTGGCTAGGGCAATAATGGCGGTAGAAGTAGCCGAAGCCGTAGTAGAGGCTGAAGTCGTCGGAGTCACGAAGGCTCCCTCGGTGGCATATTCTTGAGTGACAACACCTTCAAAAGGAGCGCGGATAACTGTTTGTTGCAATTTGACTTGGGCTGACTGTAATTGCGCTCTAGCAGCGGCGACGGCGGCGGCTAACTCGTCGATTTCCTCTGGACGCTTGCCGTTTAGCGACTGTTGTAAGGCCGCTTGAGCCTGGGCGACATCGGCTCGCCGTTGGGCGATTTCTTCCGGGCGAGTGCCGTTTTGCAGTTGTTCTAAAGCTTGCTGGGCTTCAATTACCGCCGCTTGTTTTTGGGCGATGTCTCCCGGACGAGTGACACCTTGCAGTTGTTGTAAAGCTTCCTGGGCTTCGGCTACGGCCGCTTGTTTTTGAGCGATTTCTTCTGGGCGAGTGCCATTTTGCAATTGTTGCAGGGCTTGCTGGGCTTCAGCTACCGCCGCTTGCTGTTGCAAAATTTCTGGTGGGGAACTGGTTTGCAGTTGAGCTAGGCGTTTTTGGGCTTCGGCTTGACTGGCTTGAGCCGTTTGATAGTCGGTAGAAACTTCATCGAGCTTATCTTGAGAAATAGCGCCTTGCTCTCTCAAAGTCTGATACCTACCCTGGCGGATTTTGCTCAAGTTAGTCCGAGATTTAGCTGCTTCCAGTTGAGCTTGCGCTTGTCCGATCTCTTGCTCGCGACTATTTTGTAACTGAGCGACCCGCGCTCTAGCTTGGGCCAGACGCGCTCTAGATTGATTGATTTCTTCCGGACGACTGCCATTTAGGGCTTGTCTCAAACTGGCTTGAGATTGTCTCAAACGGGCTTGGGCTTGAGCGATTTCTGGAGGGGTGGCATTGAGGGCTTGCCGCAAACTAGCCTGGGCTTGAGCCAAACGCGCTCTCGCTTGGTTGATTTCTTCCGGACGGCTGCCATTGAGGGCTTGTCTCAAACTGGCTTGGGCTAGAGCTAGCTTCGCTCTAGCTTGCTCGATCTCTTCTGGGCGAGTGCCGTTTTGGGCTGCTGCCAAACGAGCTTGGGCTTGGCCTAAATTTGCCCTAGCTTGGGAAAATTGAGCTTGTTCCTCGTCATTTTCCATCAAAGCAATCTGCTGTCCTGCCTGCACGCGATCGCCTTTTTTCACTAGCAGCTTCACCAACCGACTGGGATTTGTCGGACTGATATTGACGTTTTGCACGGGCACCACTGTCCCGCTGGCAGTAATTCTGACTCGCACTGATTCCGATTTGGCCGGTACGGTGAGTTTATCGAGATCGACCTTGGGAGTTGCACGCAACACCGCGAAGTAAATTCCCGCTGCCACTAAAATGGTGGCGATCCCGCTCGCCAAAGCCATCCATAGCCAACGGCGACGAGTTTTTTTGCTCTTCTCCGTCACGGGCGCGTCTGAGGGCGGCGCTTTAGCCCCATTTAGCTCTGCTGGTGGCTCTAAGATTTTTTCTGGCTGAGTTTGAGGTTCGACATCCTGTAGGGGGATCGAATCTTGTATCTCCGCTTTTTCTTCTGTTTCCAGAGTTTCTGGCTTTTTATCCAAGCTCATAAATTTCGTGCCGAACCCAGTAGCAGATATATCATTTTATTCCTTCATCTTTCTCCATCTTAGCGATCGCTATCCTCAGCCGTTTGGTACTTTGGTCACGAGTTTAGGAAGTGTTGTAAGAAGTGTTGAGTGTGCAGTGTTGAGTGTTGAGTTAAGAATTCCCTCCCTCTCTCCCTCTCTCCCCCTCTCCCCATCTCCCCATCGGGATCGTCGATTTTAGTTTCAAATTAGGGAAATATTAAGAATTGCTTATTAGCTATTTATCAATTTTGACTCGCTCGACTTAATTATTGATGCGGCTTAAGCCTTGCTAGATAGGAGATTTGGTATTATTAAACATAATTCTCCAAAAGTGATTAAAGAGAAGACGATCCCGATCGATTTGTGGCATATAAATTTTACTTAGGATAAAATCTGTCTACAGGCATAAAACTAGAAAAAATTTAGTATGCCTAAGGACATAAAAAGCGATGAAAATCAAATTCTGTCTGATATGTTTGAGCAGCATGACATTGATTCAAGCTGCTCCTGCCATGGCGCAGGCCAAAGGTGGAGTAACCACTGTTAACCTTACTCCACCACCAGCAAATGCAGTAGAGAATCAGCAAATTATTGCTAAACCCAAATCGCCGATGCCATTACTGTCCGGTTCTGCTCAAAGCGTGTTGGATCGCGCGCCCAGCAGTAGTTCTGTGACAGGCAAGCCTGGAAGTAGTCCTGTAGATCCAAAATTAATCCCGCTGATAGTGGCTTCATCGGCGGTAGAACCCAATAATGCGGGTACTTCTAACCATCCCTACACGACCGCAAGAGTCGCTAACTTTTCAGTTAACACTACCGTTGCTAACACCGCCCTCAATCAACCCGTAACTGGATTTCCTTACAATGGCACTGGTAAATTATGGATGTCTAGTTCGACCAGCACGACTTTGACTTCCATCTGTACTGGATCGCTAATCGGCCCCGGACTAGTGGTGACTGCGGCTCACTGCGTAAGCAGGTATGGTGTGCCAGGTAGTTTCAGCCGACGGGTGGTGTTTATTCCATCGGCTACCAATGGCACTAGCCTAGCAGGCCATCCCTATGGAATTTGGGACGCTCGCAGTATAACCGTGCCCACTGTTTATCTGAACGGGACTGATACTTGTACGGTGAGGGGGGTCGTCTGTAATAATGACCTAGCTTTGATCGAACTCAACCGGCAAGTAGGAACGAATCGCCGCCCTTACGATTACGGTCCGGTTTTCGTCTACAGCTATGGCTGGAATGGCTATGGAGACAGAGCTTTTCTAGGTAAAATTGCCAATCAACTGACTCAGTTGGGCTACCCGCTCGCTTTAGATGGAGGCGGGCAAATGATCAGAACGGACTCGCTAGCTTATAACAATGCACCCAACAACTACATTATTGGCTCTGCTCAAACTGGCGGCTCTAGCGGTGGTCCTTGGCTAGTCAATTTTGGTACGGCTTATTTTAACAACGGTAGCGCCGGTACTGGTCTATTTCCCGTGCGCAATGTCGTGCAAGCAACTACCAGTTGGGGTTTTATTGATAAAAACGTCCAGCAGCAAGGTGCTTCCAAGTTCGCCCAAAATGCTCAATTCCCCTTAGCTGTTAATGGAACGCGGGGGGCTGGCAATATCGGCCGTTTGGTTCAGATTGTCTGCGATATCAATGGAGGTAAGGCCCGAGGAGCTTGCTTCTAAATCTAAATAGTTGCAAACTTCTCCATCAGACATCTCCAGAAATTACGATCGAGGGCAGGCTCCGATGCCTACCTGACAAGAATTGTTGAAGATGTCTATTAGGGATGTTGTGAGGCATCCCTAATAACTCAACTTGCAAAGGGGAAAGGAATTTCCCTTTCCCCTTTGCCTTTTTCTCTAGGAATCGCAGTTAATGTATGGCGATCAGGAGTCAATATCGATCTGGGGAACTCCCCGGCCGGGCATTATCGTTTTGAGGTTGTTTTAATTTGGGGTCTACAGAACTAACTCCAGGTTGACCCCCGACAGAACCATTACCATTAGGACGCGGACGATCTAATAAGTTTCTAGCAGAGTTAGGCAGTAATGGCATCGGCGATTTGGGATTGGGACTAACTCGATCGCGTTCTGCTGTATTACCTTGAGGAGAATCGAGGGTGATGGTAGTTACGTCAGGGGCCGCCTGCGCTAAGAGAGTAGCCATCTGAATCGCGGTTATACTGCTTAGAAATATCAAACAGAGCTTAGTTTTCATCGGTGTCTTTCCTTGGGGTTCTTAAATTTTTAACCATATAAAGAAATATATCAAATTATCCAATTGGATGGGGGCACGCTCGACATTGCGAAAGTCCTGCGAACGATCTAGCGGTAGGCTCCGCGTATTAGAGGCATTTATTGCGAATTGCCAATTGCGAATTGTGAATTGACAATTGTTTTGGTCAGTTGTCAGTTGCTAGTTGCTCTCCCTCTCCCCATCTCCCTCTCTACCTTCTTTACCCCGACGGGAAGCGAGTTTATCAGCCCAACGAGTGGTTTCTGGCAAGCGGTATTTAGGAGCACATTGCAACACGTAATCGATCGCGGTTTTTAAGCTAATTCGATGCCCGCTAGAAACATACACTGGCTTGACATCGATCCGAGTCCGCAATACAGCCCCGATAGTTTCCCCTTTAGCTCTCATTGGCTGCCACGCTCCTCTTTGGTTTGGCACCTCATCGTAACGCCCGAATAGCCAAGATTTTGCGACTCCAATCGTCGGCAAATCTATCAGTACCCCTAAGTGACAAGCAATTCCAAATCGGCGGGGATGGGCGATTCCTTGCCCGTCGCACAAAATCAGATCGGGGGTGAGGTTAAGCTGGGAGAGGGCATCTAACACCGCTGGAATTTCTCGAAAAGAGAGAAATCCTGGAACGTAGGGGAAAGTCGTGGGACGGCGAGCGATCGCTCGTTCTTGAAGTTGCAAACCGGGAAAGCTTAACACTGCCACCGCTGCCCGCGTTATTGCCCCCGATTCTTCAAAGCCCACATCGACACCAGCGACATACTGCACGGGCAAGGAGAATCGATCTTCAGTGACTACTTCGGATCTGAGTTGTTGCTGGATCGCGATCGCTTCTTCAACTCTTTTGGGCCAAGGGTGTCGTTGCTGGATTTTCATAATTGCCCATTTTATAACTGAATTTAAAGCAGAATTGAGAATCGAGAATTCTGTGTAATATCAAATCTGCTTAGCAAAAGTTGGTTTGCCCTCACCCAAGCTTGGAAGAGGGGATGGTGGGGCCCCCTCTGGGGATAAGGGGCAGGGGGTGAGGGCTGGAGGATTTAGTATAACGACTAGATGAGGAATTTAGAACCTGATGAAATCTGACAATCGGCTTTATATTGCGGCTTTCCTAGCCTTACTGCTCGTAGCCATTTTTCTCAAATCCTTTGTAGTTGTCAATGCTGGCGAACGGGGCGTAGTCATGAGATTTGGCCAAGTTCAAGAGCGAGTATTAGGAGAAGGATTGCACCCTATTGTCCCCTTAATTACTTCGGTGCAAAAGTTGAGCGTCCGGGTGCAAAAGCAACAAATACCAGGCGAAGCCGCTTCTAAGGATCTGCAAGATGTTTTTACCGATGTGGCCCTGAACTGGCATATTATTCCCGATCGAGCCAATACTGTTTTTCAACAAATCGGTAACGAATCAGAAATAGTACAGCGCATTCTCAATCCAGCAGTTGAAGAAGTGCTGAAAGCTGTCATGGCCAGGTACACGGCTGAAGAAATCATCACTAAAAGAGGCGAGGTCAAAGCTGGAGTCGATGAATCGTTAACTACACGATTAGCTAACTATCGAATTGATGTCGATGATATTTCCTTAGTTAACGTCCACTTTTCCCAGCGATTTAGCGAAGCAGTTGAAGCCAAGCAGATTGCCGAGCAGGATGCCAAAAAAGCCGAGTTTATTGCTTTAAAAGCCCAAAAAGAAGCAGAAGCAGAAGTTAACCGCGCTAAAGGTCAAGCCGAAGCCCAAAGATTGCTGCGAGAAAATTTAACAGCAGAAATATTGCAAAAACAAGCTATTGAAAAATGGAACGGCGAATTTCCTACCGTGTTAGGCGGAAATGGGGCATTGCCATTTATTAATGTCGAGCCTGGTAAAACAATTCTCAAAAAGTAAGGAAATCTGGCATTTATCGTCAAGTCTTCCGGTTATTGCCTATTACTTATAGCCATTTTAAATGACTTGTGGGATAGCCGTCCCGGCTGTCCCACGGCATAGTCGCACTAAGCGATCGCTGTTGAGTAAGATCTTGGTATAGGAGGAGGTATTCGACCTCAGTGAATTTGCCAGTTTTTCTATGCCCAACACTAGCAGTCAGATTACACTTCAAATCAACGGTGAAGCTCGCACCTGCGCCTCACAAACTCTGCTGCCTCAACTGCTCGAACAGTTAGGGTTAAATCCCCGCTTGGTAGCAGTTGAGTATAACGGCGAGATTTTACACCGACAGTTTTGGGATCGAACCGAGATCCAAGCAGGCGATCGACTAGAAATTGTCACTATCGTTGGCGGCGGGTGAAAAAAGTGTTAAGTGTTAAGTGTTGAGTGTTGAGTTCAAGAATTTAGAATTGCGCTCTCTCTCGCCCCTTCGCCCTCTCCTCCCTGTCCTCCAGTACGGATATCCCGACCAATAATTCGCGGCTAACAGATGCCTCACCTGCCGATCGAGACGATAGATTAGAGAGGTATCTCAGTGAAAGCACTTACCCGATCGGAGAGACGAAAAGCCTTTTTGACTGCTGCGATCGCCAAAATTAAAGCTTTTGAAAGCAACAGGGTATTAGCTGCTACAGCGGCTACAGTTTAAAAGAGCTTGAACCAGGACAGTATCTATGGCTAATAAATTCCTTTCTCGAATCAAACCAGTTTTTAAAACTTTAACCGCGATCGCTTTGGTCGCTACCTTAGTATTGGGCAATGCCAATGGTGCCCTAGCGGCTAGAAGCGGAGGGCGAATTGGTGGCGGTTCTTTCCGCGCCCCTGGTGGCAGCTACGCCCCTCCAAGTCGAACCTATCAGCCTCCCAGCGGGTACTATCCAGGTGGCGGTTACTATCCCGGCGGGGGAATTGGCTTTCCTTTCCTCTTTCCCTTTTTTGGCATTGGCGGCGGATTTGGTGGTTTGTTTACCATTTTGATCTTTATTACGATCGCTAATTTCTTAGTTCAAAGCTTCCGCCGTTTGGGTAGTAGCGGTGAGGTAGACTCTTTAGGCTACGCCAATTCCAAAGTTTCAGTGGCGCGAGTACAAGTAGGTTTGCTAGCCCAAGCCCGCGACCTGCAAGCTGAATTAAACGAACTCGCCCTAGCTGCTGACACTAACTCCAATGCCGGACGGGCGCAAGTGTTGCAAGAAGCTACCTTGGCTTTGTTGCGCCATCCAGAATACTGGGTGTACGGTGCGGCTCAATCTCAAGAAACTGCCCTAGCGGCCGCTGAAGCCAAGTTTAACCAGCTAGCTTTAGCCGAACGTAGTAAATTCACTTCTGAAACTCTATCGAATGTCAACAACCTGTTAAGGGAAGCCGCACCTCAAGCCGCCTTACCTGGCGATGCCTCTGAGTTGGCAACATTACCCAGCGAATATATTGTAGTGACGCTGGTGGTAGGTACAGAAGGCAAGTTGGAACTACCAAATGTTAATAGCGAAGATAGCCTGAAGCAAGCTTTGAAGCAAATTGGTAGTTTGGGAAGCGATCGCTTGTTAGCTGTCGAGGTTCTTTGGACACCACAGGCTGAAGGCGACACTCTAACCACTGACGATCTTTTGGCCTACTATCCCGATTTGAAGTTAGTTTAGTCTCAACTATTAACCCAGACAAGTCGAGAGTTAATACATTCCTGGTAGGGGTGCAAAGCGCAAAGCTTTGCACCCCTGCTATATATGTGATGTGCGTTTTCTGCGCTCCCAATAAAACTCATACCAAATCCGATTTTCATACTATCCATTCAGCCCTCACCCCCAACCCCTCTCCTTGCAGGCTACGGTGTATACACATCTCGCCCTCACCCTAAATCCCTCTCCCACGGGAGAGGGACGAAAGACTCTAACCGCCTGAATTGGTCATGGAGAATTGCTGGCGACTGAACTGGAAACTGGCTTGACTCTGGCTCCCCTTCTCCCTGGGGAGAAGGGGTTGGGGGATGAGGGCAAGCCGCGTCTAGCAAAGCTCTGGGGGACTTATGTATACACGGTAGCCTTGCAGGAGAGGGGAGCCGGAGGCTCCTTTGAGGTCAAGAGGGTTTTGTAAACCGGATTTGGTATCATACCCCCCAATCGCTGACCTCACCCCCAGCCCCTCTCCTGCAAGGAGAGGGGAGCCAGAAGCCCCTTTGAGGGAAAAGGGATTTTGTCCACCGGATTTGGTATCAGTGACGATCCAAAGTGGCTCTGCTTGCGTAGTAATTATTAACATGGTTAAGAACTAATTAAACCAGGAGTTCGAGATTCTTCCGAACTTTCCTGTTGTTGCCGTTACTCGATGAATAAGTGCCAAAATTTAACTATTAATTAAGACTTGGTTAACTATTATTAAGAAAATACCTTTAGGGCTTGAATTCCTTTCAAGGCTAAATTATTGTTTTAGATGACAAAGAAGTGGCTATATAGTCAACTTCAAGTTGAAGAAATGAAGGCAAAAAACGCCTAGAAAATTGCCGCGATCGAGCATTAACAATCTCGCATCGATAAACTTTGAGGCAGAAAGAATTAGTTTCTTCGATCGCTCGTACTAGTTCTAACGGTTGGAAGCGGCAATTGTTTTGTCTTCGCGTTCTTTACAAGCGATCTCTATCTTTGTCAATCTAATAGTTCAATAGTTAAGGAGCAATTAAAATGGCAGCTTCTACTTTATTTGCAGACACTGAAAGCTTCATGGGCTTTATCAAGGATTTGTCAGAAGAAGACGAACTCAAGATTGCAGGCGGAGGTGGTAAGGGTAAGAGCAAGAGTAAGAGCAAGAGCAAGAGCAAGAGTAAGAGCAAGAGTAAGAGCCGCAGCGGCAGTGGATCTGGTTGCTGTTACTGCCATTAATAGGCTCAATACTTGCTAGCGCAGATGCTAGGCCTGCGATTAGCTCGTCGGCAGGGCTGGCGCTACTATATTTACTACTGCTCTCATTACCAGATAAGTTCATTTTCTGATAATTAGATGTCAGTAACTTTTCAGCAAACATTAATAGGGTTTTTATCATTGATGTTGAGTCGGTGGTAAAAACCCTGTTTTTATTATTAAAGATTTAAATATGACATTTTTATTAAGTTCTCAGAATGTTTTTGACTATCTAATAGATAGAAAAATCTGTTATGCAGAAAAGCAAGAATTAGAGCAAATTAAAGAAAAAAGCTCGAAAAACTTTAATTTATTAGTAAGATTTTCTAACAGTCAAAATTTACTCGTTAAGCAAGAGCGGCACGACAGCGAAGGGAAAACTGAAGGGGATCTGTCAGACGAATGGCAAATTCACGAGTTAATCAAAAAAATTCCCCAACTCAACCCAATTCGATCGCTAATAGCAGAGGCAGTTTATTTCGATCGCGATCGTTCGATTCTAATTTTCAACTATCTGGACGATTATCAAGATTTACTCAATCTTTACGAAGACGAGCGAATTTTTCCTCCGCAGATTGCCGCTGCTCTAGGAAATGCGATCGCTACCGTTCATCGCTGCACGATCGATTCTCAAGAGTGTCAAGATTTTTTAGCTCAAAATAGTAATATACCGATTAACAAACCTCCTAATTTGATGCGAGGCTTGGAAAAAATACCCCCAGAGGTTTTTGGGAAATTGACGGCAGATGGATTGCAGTTCTTGCGGCTGTATCAACTTTATGACAGTTTGGGGGCGGCAATTGCTCAACTCAATCGTACTTTTAACTCTTGCTGCCTGGTTCATAACGATCTGAAGTTAGATAACATCTTACTGCACAAAGATTGGGAGCAAACGCCCGACGTGCGAATCATCGATTGGGAACTAAGTCGCTGGGGAGATCCAGCATTCGATTTAGGTAAGTTGTTGGCTAGTTATTTAAAACTTTGGCTGAGTAGTTTGACTGTAAGTACAGATATCGATATTCAGACTGCTTTGCATCTAGCTACAACTCCGCTAGAAGTCATTCAACCTTCTGTAGTGGCTTTAATTAAAGCTTATTTCGATCGCTTTCCAGAAATTAGCGATCGCTTTCCCGATTTCCTGCATAGAGTTATGCAATTTACTGGCTTGGGATTGATTCGCAAAATTCAAGCTAAGATTTCTTATCAAGAACCTTTTGATAACGTGGGTATTTGTATGCTGCAAGTTGCTAAAACCTTATTGTGCCGCCCACAAGAATCTATACCGATTGTTTTGGGAACGACAGCAGAAGTAATAAATAATAAGTAATAAGTATGAATTGCTTGGAAGATATTGCGAGCAATATTCAAATTCAATCTGATTTTTGTATTTGTCATCCAGAATACGAAACTCTGGAGTTGTCATCGGAGCTAAGAGAGCGTTTTCAACAACTATCAGAAGAAGTTCGGTATAAGTATTTGAGCGTTCAACTGCGGAACTTTATCTATAATATCTACTTCAAGGGCGATCGATCGACTAGCTCGACATCTGAAAAAAGTTCGATTAGTTCGTCCTTAGACCCAAATTTAGAGAACAATAGTTTATGGGGTCAGAACTTGAGCTTTTACGAGCCATTGCATAACAGTAATAGCGGACAAGGGTATTTCGATCCGGATTGGTTGGTATTGAGAGAAGAAGGCGATCGCGATTTAGTGGTTCAAAAAGATGGTTTGACTTTGCACGCTCAGCGTCAGCGCCATCTCCAGCGACAAGAGCAGCTTGCTAAAGTTGGCGAGCTAATTGCAATTCAAATGCCTCGCAACTCATTAGAACAAGGATTTTATGTCGCAGTTAGCAATGTGGGTTTAGTCGATCGCAATTCTGAGGCGGTGTATATATATTTTAATTTTAGTTCGGCAGGGGCGATCGCTTTGATGAAAGATATTACCGATCGACTCAATCAAATCGAAATTGCTTTTACTTTTAAAGTGCTATCCGATCCTTCAGATTACTGGCGTTACGACTCAGGAGTGCTTTATTTTGAACGCGATAACTATGAATTAGTCAGATCGATGCTTGAAACTGTTTATCGAGAAAATCGATCGCACTTTGAGGAGGTAGTACCTATATTTACCAAGTTGCTAGCGCCAGGATTAGGCTTGGCAGAAGTTCCCGTTATCCAGCACAATAATCAAGATAAGTTTGGGATGCACCGCTGTCAAATTGTGGCCGATGGTTTGTTAGAAGCATGGAAAAAAGGTAAAGAGTCTCCAGGCGATCGAACAAATGAGATTTGCCAGCATTTCTCTAGATTAAAGCTTCAATGGCAGCATCCTTACTTGAATGCTAAATCTAAAGATATCTACAGTCCATTAGAATTAAGTAAATAAGAGGAAGCCATTGTACTTTAAAATTAATTTCCACTTCGTCCTCAAAATATGTAATTCCTAGAAAACGCTAAATTATGACCGACCACAGAGATCCGATGGACGATCGCTTAACTGCCATAGAAGATAGGCTTGAGGGTATAGATAGAGAATTCAGTCGCAGAACTAATATCCTGCTAGATGAGATAATCGTGCTAACAGAAAGACTCGACCGCCTGACCGAACGAGTCGATCGCTTAACAGAAAATCAGCAGATAACACAGAACTTAGCTACTCAAATGGGAGCATTAACGCTGCAACTGGCCCGCGACTCGGAAACTGATAGAGCCGAAATTCGGCGCATTTGGGAATATCTTCTTTCTCAATCTGGAAATGGGCAAAGTCAATAGTACGAGATCGCCAAGATGAAATATCAGATTGTATTACAGCATAGTGAAGAAGATTGCGGCCCTGCTTGTTTAGCTTCTGTCACCAAACATTACGGCAAAACTTTTAATCTCAATCGCATCCGAGAAGCAGTAGGAACCGGACAGTTGGGAACGACGTTATTCGGCTTGCGTCGGGGGGCAGAGTCGTTAGGTTTTAATGCCCGTTCGGTGAAAGTATCGCCCGAACTCCTGCCCAGGATTAATCAATTGCCTCTGCCAGCGGTGATTCATTGGCAAGGCGATCACTGGGTAATTTTGTACGGGCTGTACCGTCAAAAGTACGTTATTGCCGATCCAGCCGTGGGCATTCGTTATCTCTCTCAAAAGGAGTTAATGGATGGTTGGATAGATGGGGTCATGTTGTTGCAGGAACCAGACCCCACCCGCTTTTACGCCCAAGCAGACGATCCGACTGATGGCCTAGGAAAATGGCTGATCCGCTTGTCGCTTTATCGAGGCATTCTGGCTGAGGCGTTTTTGTGCGCTTTAGTCATCGGTTTACTGTCGTTAGCCTCACCTTTTTTAATTCAAATCCTCACGGATGACGTGCTGATTCGAGGAGATACTCAGCTACTAGCGGCTGTCGCCATCGCCGTAATTACCATCTCTTTAGTGAGAAGAAGTCTGTCGCTGGTACAAAAGAATTTAATCGCTCATTTCGCTCAACGTTTAGAGTTAGGGCTGATCTTAGAGTTTGGACAGAAAATATTACAATTACCTCTAATTTATTATGAAGCTCGTCGCAGTGGCGAAATCGTCAGTCGCCTGCGAGACATTCACGAAATCAATCGCTTAGTTTCCCGCACGATCGTCAGTTTGCCCAGCGAAATTCTAGTAGCGGTAGTATCTTTTGCTTTCATGTTGTTATACAGTAGAAAACTAACTCTGGCAGCGTTAATAATTGCTGCAACTATGAGCTTGTCTACTATCGTCTTCTTGCCTGCACTACAACAAAAAACTCGTGCCGTTCTTATTTTGGAAGCTGAAAACCAAGGCGTGTTAGTTGAGACATTTAAAGGAGCATTGACCCTCAAAACCACTAGTGCTGCTCCGCAATTTTGGGAAGAATTCCAAAGTCGATTCGGTCGGCTGGCAAACTTAGTATTTAGCACCAAACAAATTGGGATTATTAATGGTACATTTTCCAGCTTAGTTTCTGATATTGGTAGTGTTGCCTTGCTATGGTTGGGCAGTAGCCTAGTAATTAGCAAAGAATTAAGCATCGGGCAATTGCTAGCTTTTACCAGCATGAATCGAAATGTTAGTTCTTTAATCGACTCTTTAATCGATTTTGTCGATGAATTTACTCGGATCAAAACAGCAACTTTACGCCTTCAAGAAGTAACTACAGCAACTCCTGAAACTAAAGCAGACGATCAAAAACCTTGGACTGAGATTTCCAGCGATGCCGATATTATTTGCACCGATCTCAACTTTAACTATCCTGGCAGAAACGATTTACTAATAGACTTTTCCCTTACCATACCTGGCGGTAAAGTAACTGCTTTAATCGGTAAATCTGGCTGCGGTAAAAGTACGCTGTCTAAATTGATTGCGAGTTTATATCAACTGCAATCGGGGAACATTCGCATCGACCTCTATAACATTCAAGATTTATCGCTCGATTGTCTGCGGCAACAAGTAGCTTTGGTGCCGCAAGACGCTCATTTTTGGAGTCGATCGATCGTTGAGAATTTTCGTATAGGTTCTCCCAATCTAGAATTTGGAGATATTGTCAAGGCTTGTAAAATTGCTGAAGCAGATGAATTTATTAGCAAGCTGCCAGAAAAATATCAAACAATTTTAGGTGAGTTTGGCACTAATCTATCTGGCGGACAACGGCAAAGATTGGCTATAGCTAGAGGCATCGTCAACGATCCGCCAATTTTGATTTTAGACGAATCTACTGCCAGCCTCGATCCAGTGAGCGAAACCCAAGTGCTAGATAATTTGTTGGCCCATCGTCGAGGAAAAACCACAATTATTATCAGCCATCGACCTAGAGCGATCGCTCGCGCCGATTGGATCGTATTCTTGCAGGGAGGCAAGTTAGCGCTGCAAGGTTCTGTGGAAGAATTGCGATCGCACTCAGGAGAACACTTAGAATTTTTAACTCCATGAGCATCTGAATTCATCAATTAGACATCTCCCACAATTATTGTGGGGCAGGCATCTTGCCTGCCGTGGGACAGCCGGGACGGCTATCCCACAAATCATGAATGGATTGCTATAAATAATGTCTCGAAGAGGATGAAGTTATTTTCCGATCTCTACGATATCCTAAAAGCAAAGTTGACATTCCGATTTATGGCTATGGTTTTACAGCGATATGGTATGGGTTTATTAAAAGCGATCGCCTCGATCTGCTTGATGATTTTTAGCAGTTCGGGAGCATTTGCGGCTGACGAGCAGCCAAAGCCTAGCCCCTTAGAGATAACTAAACCAGATCCATTATTACCGCGCCAACCGACGAAAAAACAGCCTCTCAGTCCCCAAGAACGCCAACAGCTACAACCAGCTTTAGATGAATTAAACTCCCAAGCTACAACTCAATATCAAGCAGGTAATAAACTAGCTGCTTTTGAAATTTGGTATCGAGAACTGCGACTGCGGCGATTTTTGGGGGTATTAGAAGAAGTAAAAGCTTTAGGAAGAGTGGGAGCGATCGCTTGGCAAGATAATCAAAAAGAAGGGGTACAAGCAATTACTAAACGCCTCAAAGAGATTCAACAAGAAGCTCAAAAAAAGCCACCAGTAGATCTAACTTTGTTAGAAGCTATGGGTCAAGCTTACCAGCAAGTGCGACTTCCAGGGCCAGCTTTAGAGGTATATCAACAGCTTCTAGCCGATGCTAGAGCCAAGCAAGATAAAGCTAGAGAAATACAAATTCTCAAACTCGTAGCCGAATTACAATTATCTTATTTCGACTATCCCAAAGCCGCAGCTACTTATGAGGAATTATTGAATTATGCTTTAGCTCAAGGCGATTACTTAAATCAAGTAGTTTACGTGCAAAAGTTAGCCGATATTTACGATCGCGCCAAACAGCCGAAAAATGCTCTGCTCGCCAAGCAAAGATTGTTAGAAAGTTACGTCAAAAGCAATCAGGTCGATAAAATCCCTGCCCTCAAAATTCAGATTGCGGCTGACTACGAACTATTAGGGCAACCAAATGAAGCCAGCCGCACGTATCAAGAAGCTTACCAACAAGCATGGGATCTCAAACAGTATGCCAATGTCAGTCAGGCATTACAAAAACTAGCTAATCTCTACTATACTCGCGGCGATCGCCAATCGGCTTTGCAAATCTATCGAGTTCTATTGCAAGTAGAGCCGCGATCGTACAGTTTTTACGACTTAATGAATACATACGATCGCATCGGTCAGATCTATCTAGAGTTGAAAGACTATCCCCAAGCCTTAGCTGCTTTTCAAAAGGGTTTAGAGATAGCCACAGCCTTAAAGTACCAAGAAGGTTACTTCGCCGCTCAAATCGATCGCGTGCAAAAAGAATCAGGAAATAGGTGAATGAGTTCGGAATTCGGAGTTCGGAGTTCAATAAGTCAGAAGTTCAGAAGTCAGGAGTTAATTTCCTCCCCATCCCCCCATCTCCCCATCCCCCCATCTCCCCATCTCCCCATCTCGCCCACTCTACCTAACAGGATTTGGATTATAAGCTTGGATCAGAGCACCATTAGCCCCGTATACTTCCAATCGCAGTCCGGCGTTGTAGCTAATTGCCTCTAAAGCTTCTCCAAATATCAAGACGTGATCGACTACGGCAATCTGGGCATTGTAGTCGCCTTTAGCTCTAGCCGTTAACGCCGTGTCTTTGAGAGTTTTAGTGTAGTCGGGCGTGAGCCTCACCTTAATCGCATTATTGGCGATCGTATAACTACAAATCCGAGGCGTAGCCGCACAAGTTTGCTGTAAATCCTTGTCAGCTTGCTTGAGTTTGGTATTCTTTAACTGCAATTTCGCTTGGCTTTGTTGGATCGATTGGGTATAAGCAACAGTTAGTCCCCGAACTTTACTGTGATACAAAGTGTCTTTAGGAACCTGCTTTAAGTAACCGACTGCATTCCGCCACTGAGCGATCGCATCTGGCCATTTACTTGCAGTAGACAAACTTTGAGCTTTTTGCGCCGAACTGAGAGCCAAATTGTAGTTGCTAGCACTATCTCGCTCGCGATTGTATCGCTGTTGAGCGATCGCTAGTTGCGCCTGATGGGACTTCAACAGCGGTTGCGCTTGTTCGTAAGCCGTCGTCCTTTGCTCGATTTGCTGGAGTTGGCTGACAGATGCTTGCCACCCAGTTTGCACCTGTTGCCATTGAGCGGCTGACTGAGCGATTCCCTGCAAAGCCTTGGCTACTCTGGCTTCTTCCTTAGCAGCTTCTAAGTATTTTTGTGCTTGTTCTTCGCCGATCGCTTGCTGGTTGGCTAGTGCTAAGTTAACTTGATACTCTTTCAGCTTGGTATTTGCCAGAGAGTAAGCATTGCTGTCAGGAGGAACTTGTTGGAGATTGGCGATCGCATCTTGCCACAACTTCTGAATTTCCTTCCACTCCGCCACTGTATGGGGAGGATTTTGGGCTTTCGATGTTGCTGCTTTGCCCCCTTCCAAACCTTGAAGGAGAGTATCTAGCGATCGATCTTGTTTTTGGTAGCTGGCGATTAACTCTCCAGCCTGCTGGTGAGAACCAGACCAAGAAGGAATATTTTGCAGTGACGAGATCGCGGTTGACAAGCGTTGTTTGGCATCAATAATTTCTGTTTCCGATTTAGCAGCTTTCTCCTTCGCCATCGCATCTTTGCTCAATTGCTGAGCGACTTGGATCTCTTGACAGCCACCGATGACGCAAGGGCGGGTCAATCCGTAAACGCTCAAACCCAAAACGACAGCAGCCACTCCAGCCCCAGCGATAAATAATGGCGAAGACAATAGCGATCTAGATTTGCTCGGTACGACCGCTTCCTCAGATAGTAGTTCGGCTTCGAGATCTTCGGTTTCTGAAGGCGAATCCCAAGGGTTAGCCCCCAGATCGCCCCGATCGACTGGCAAAGAGATCGCCCCCGGTTCCCCGCTGGATGGTTCCAAGGCAAACTCGTGGAAGGCATAAGGTCGATCGTTACCCGCCACTCGCATATACAAGTTGACCGATAGCGAAAATTCCGATCGCGCGGCTCGCAGCACTTCCTCGACTACGCGAAAAACCTGTTGGCGATCGGGCATCGCCTCCGCCGGGTGTTGAACCAGCACCATCAGCTTGCGCTCTTTGAGCAAGCACTGCACCTGAAAGTAGATAATCTGCGGAAATTCTAAGCACAGGCGCTCTCGCAAAACGCTCTCTAGAACCTGTAAATCGTCCAGTTGCGTCGCTGGTTTCATAGCTCGAAGGTCTTTCTTATTTATCTTAAAAAGTAGGATTTGGGAAGCTCAGAATTGAAGTTTAGCACTTTGATTCATAAACTTCTAACTGTCACCTCTGATTTTTTAATAAGTGGGGCATAGGGCATGGGTCATAGGGCATGGGGCATGGGGCATAGGGCATGGGGCATGGGTTATTCTCCACAAGTCACCTCTCGCCCTCTCCTTCCCCCTCTTTACTTCAGGTCTGCCAACTTAATCCGAGGATCGACAGTTTTGAGCAACAGATCTGCTAAAAGGTTGCCGAGAATTAGCATCGCAGCCCCCATCATCAGGCTGGCCATGACTAGATAGAGATCTTGTTTGTTGACAGCATCCAAAGTCAAACGACCCAACCCCGGCCAATTGAAGAAAAATTCAGCAATAAACGCTCCACTGAGCAAGCCAGCAAATTCAAACCCTAGTAACGTTACCAAGGGGTTAATCGCATTGCGGAGAGCGTGGACGTAAATGACTCGATTTTCTGGTAATCCTTTCGCCCTAGCAGTTTGGATGTAGTCTTGACGCAACACATCTAGTAACTCTCCCCTGGTAATGCGTTGCAAGCCAGCAAAGCTAGTAATGCTCAAAGCCAGCGTCGGCAAAATCATGTGCCAAGCCACATCGAGCATTTGGCCTAGCGGAGATAACTCTTCATGATTGATGCTAGTGCGGCCGCCAATGGGAAATAAGGGAGAAGTGACTTGAGCCACAACTAGCAGCAGTAAAGAGGTGATAAAAGAGGGAAACCCTTGACCGATATAGCTAATGACTCGCAAGATGCGATCGCTCGCCCGATTTTGATTCACCGCCCCAATAATTCCTAAAGGAATCGCTATTGCCCAAGTGACGATAAACGAGGAAATTGCCAGCAACAAGGTATTGGGGATGCGCTCCCAGATTAGAGACGATACCGGGCGTAAATACTGGAAACTGTAGCCAAAATCCCCGTAGCGCACTACTTGCCACAACCAGCGAAAATATTGTTCGACTGCTGGTTTGTCTAAACCGAATTGTTGCCGCAGTTCCTCAATTCGTTCTTGAAGTCGAGGATTTTGATTTCTAATAAATTCGAGGTAATCTCCTGGAGCCATTTGCACGATCGCAAAACTTAATACCGACACCAAAAACAGCGTCAATATCCCTTGCCCCAACCGGAGCAGGATGTAGAGCAAGGTTTCACTTGTAATTAGCGATCGCAGCCGCTCTTTAGCCGCCACACTAGTAGAAGTCATATCGATGAAAGGATTTTAGATTGGTTGGTGAACTTGCGATGTCCTGAAGCTCTGTCAAAGGGCCGAACCATGGATTTTGGATTTTTCGATCGAAACAATTGTCAATTGCGAATTGTCAATTGCGAATTGTTTTTTAGTATTCAACCAAAGTTACGATCGGGGCATCTGGCAGTCTTTGACGGCCGCCCAAATCTTTTAATTCAATGATGAATCCAAAACCCACTAATTGACAGCCGATTTGTTGGAGCAATTCAGCGGTAGCGCTGGCAGTTCCGCCCGTGGCAATCAGATCGTCAACGATCAGTACGCGGCATCCAGGGGGCAAAGCATCTTGGTGGATCTCTAAGCGATCGGTGCCGTATTCTAATTCGTACTCTACTGTATGCACGGCCGCTGGCAACTTACCGGGCTTGCGAACTGGAATAAATCCGGCTCCCAGATTGTAAGCTAAGGGAGTACCAAACATAAAGCCGCGCGACTCCATCCCGACGACATATTCTGGTGATAAGCTTTGACATTTCTCAGTTAAGCTGTCAATAGTGCAGCGCAGTCCGTCTGGGTGGCGCAGCAAAGTGGTAATATCCCGAAACAGAATGCCTGGTTTGGGAAAATCTGGAATTTCACGGATGAGAGATTTTAAATCCATAGGTAACGTGAATTTAGGTAATCTATATTATGCAGGTACATTCAATCGCAGCAGCGAAAAACTTTCCTGTGGAGTTAGAAATATTATATTTGCTTCCAACTCAGCGATACATTGCTCCGCAGCAGGCTGCGCCAACGCTCGAATAATTTAACCCTCGTAGCTACTAACTAAATATCTAAATAATGAATTCTTCTGCCAGCGTTACCCCTTTAGACAACCCTTCAGATCGATCGCAACCATTGATTTTAGAAAGCTTAGCCGATCCTCATATTGCCGATAAAGCCGTTCCCCGTCGCGCCAGATTGCAGATCGATTTGATGCTGCTAGCGCTCGAAGCCTTGGAAGTTGGAGGCTCCGAAGAGATGCTGAGAGTGGCGAAGCAGCTAGAACTAGACGAAATTATCAAAAATCGAGTCCAACTTTGGCGGTTGCGCAGCACTAATCCAATTCGGCGGGCGCACGCCAGACGACCTCTAAAATTAGAAGAAGCCAAAGCTCTAGTCGCGATCGCTTGTCATCTGGCTAAGCGGTTAACGGTAACTAACCGCGAGCTACTATTGATTTCTCAGAAACTCAACGAAAAACAGATTCCGTGGGAAAGCAATTTTCGCTTGTCTGAGTACCTCGAAAGATTTCGGGCCCACTTCCGCAGTCGCATGAACCCCCGCCGAGCGATGGTAGCTGCTTACAGCACTAATGATAAATTGAACGCACTAGCCATGTCCCTGCTGAGCCAACTGTTGTTCTGTACTGGCACGTTGGGAATGTCGAGATGGTGGAGCAGTTTGTTTGATGGAGAAGTCGAGTAGATGACGACCGTACAACGTCGATATAATTTGCCTAACTGTAAGTTAGTTCTAGAAGGGGTGAGCGATGCTACTAACACCAATCCTTTAGATCCCAGACCGTTGATGCCAATTTTAGTCAATGCCGAATGTCATTTGCCCAATCTAGAGCAACCCTTAGTTGGGGGGCGAGACTTTTTAGAGAGTTTGGTGAATGCTGTCAGCAACTATACTCAAGAGTTGTTAAGCGGGATCGGGCATCCCAAAACCCAGAAAGCTCAACCGGATTTGGTGCGGATAGAAAAAGGCCCGCAAGAAGATTTACACACCTTAACCTTACAGCCAGAGGGGGAAGCGGCGAACGGGCGATCGCCAATTCAAGTAAATTTGACCACGGTGCAGTTATTTGACTTGCTAGAGGCAGTCGATCAGTTCTTAGCAGATAGCCGCACTTTGCCAGATGTAGCCTTGAACCTCAATTCAGTTCCCAAGCAATATGCTGCCACCCATCAGTCTGTAGGCGAGCGCGTAGCGCCAGCAGTTTTGGGAGTTACGGGTTTAGCACTGGCGGGGGCGGCTTTATTTGCCATACCCATACCGAAGAAAGTCGAACCGCCAAAAATTCCTCAAGCTCAAACTCAAGCTAGTCCGGTTCCCCAGCCACCAACTGCTACTGGATCTCCTGCTGTCAGTCCGACAACGCCAACGACGGCCGCATCTCCCGCGACTAGTCCGGTTCCGGCAACGCTACCGTCAATTACCGATCCGACAGTAGTGAAATCTTTGCAGCAGCAAACTCAAAAACAGATAGAAACCGCCTGGACTAATAAAAACGAGTTTACGAAAGATGTCGTTTATCGGGTGAGCGTCAACAAAGGTGGCAAAATTGTTGGTTACAAATCGATCGGCCAAGCTGTGCCTAACCCTTCGGCGTTGAAAAAGCTTTCCGAAGTTCCCGCCGCTGGAACTACTGCCCCAGAAGCGATCGCCGAATTCAAGGTAGTATTTAAGCCCAACGGCCAGGTCGATGTTAGCCCGTGGAGGTGAGAGGTGGGGATGGGGAGATGGGGAGATGGGGGGATGGGGAGATGGGGAGATGGGGAGATGGGGAGATGGGGAGCAGAGGAGGAAATTAACTCCTGACTCCTGACTCCTGACTTCTGACTCCTGACTTCTGACTTCTTGAACTCCGAACTCCAAACACCTGATATAGAATAGGATGTAGTTACGCTAATGCTGCGCTCGGATTACCAAGCTGGCATTCTGAACTCCTGAACTTCTGAACTCCTGTATTCTTATGCTCAGATCCCAATCCTCCTACGCGATCGCCAGCCAGAAGAACTTGGAAATTAACTCCCTAGCTGCTGGCACCGTCATTCCCATGGTAGTAGAACAGTCGGGCTTGGGAGAGAAGGCTTTCGATATCTACTCCCGCTTGCTGCGCGAACGCATCGTGTTCTTGGGAACCCAAGTGACTGATGAAGTAGCTGACACCATCATGGCTCAACTACTATTTTTAGAAGCTGAAGATCCAGAAAAGGACATCCAGTTGTACATTAATTCTCCAGGAGGATCGATCTACGCTGGCATGGCGATTTATGACACCATGCAGCAAATTCGTCCCGACGTGGTGACGATCTGCTTTGGTTTAGCCGCCAGTATGGGAGCATTTCTCCTGGCAGGTGGCGCACCTGGCAAGCGCATGGCCTTGCCCAGTTCTAGGATCATGATTCACCAGCCTTTAGGAGGGGCACAAGGGCAAGCCGTCGATATCGAAATTCAAGCCAAAGAGATTCTTTACCACAAGAATAAGTTGAACCAGTTGCTCGCCCACCATACAGGTCAACCACTAGAGAAAATAGCTGAGGATACCGAACGCGATTTCTTTATGTCGTCTGAAGAAGCGAAAGACTATGGTTTAATCGATCGGGCAATTAAACCCCAACAAGCGATCTCCTCAACCGTTACCTCCCTGAACTAAGAGGCACACTAATGCCAAAATACGACTCCCATCTGAAATGTTCGTTCTGTGGCAAGTCCCAAGAGCAAGTTCGCAAGTTAATTGCGGGTCCTGGGGTTTATATTTGCGATGAATGCGTTGACTTGTGTAATGAAATTTTAGATGAGGAGTTGGTGGATCAAAACGCCCCAATGCCTCAACCAGTCAGACATTCGGAGACAACGCCCAAACGTCGCTCTCGTCCTGGCGGGGTGTCTTTAGAGCAAATTCCCAAGCCGACGGAACTGAAAAGGCATTTAGACGACCACGTTATCGGTCAGGAAGAAGCCAAGAAAATTTTATCTGTAGGAGTATACAATCACTACAAGCGCCTCAGTTTTCTCCAGGATAAAGTTAATGGCACATCCACCCTGGAAGAGCCAGTAGAATTGCAAAAATCTAACATTCTTTTGATCGGTCCGACTGGATGCGGCAAAACCCTGCTGGCGCAAACTCTAGCCAAAATTCTAGACGTACCTTTTGCCGTGGCCGATGCCACTACCCTAACGGAAGCTGGGTATGTGGGAGAGGATGTCGAGAATATTCTGTTGCGATTGCTGCAAGTGGCCGACTTTGATGTAGACGAAGCCCAGCGGGGAATTATTTACATCGACGAAATCGATAAGATTGCCCGCAAAAGCGAAAATCCTTCGATTACCCGCGACGTATCCGGCGAGGGAGTGCAGCAAGCTTTGCTGAAGATGTTAGAGGGGACCACAGCCAACGTACCTCCCCAAGGCGGGCGCAAGCACCCCTATCAAGACTGCATCCAAATCGATACCAGCAACATCCTGTTTATCTGTGGTGGTGCGTTTGGCGGTTTGGAAAAGGTGGTAGAACAGCGTTTGGGGAAAAAATCGATCGGCTTCATTCAACCGGGAGAAGCTCAGTCGCGAGAAAAACGGACGGCAGACACCCTACGGCACTTAGAACCGGAAGATCTAGTTAAATATGGCATGATTCCTGAGTTTATCGGCCGCATCCCAGTGATGGCGGCGGTAGAACCCTTGGATGAAGCGGCCCTCGTGGCAATTTTGACCCAGCCCCGTAACGCCCTGGTGAAGCAGTACGAAAAGCTGTTAAAGATGGACAGCGTGCAACTAGAATTCGAGCTAGAGGCGCTGCAAGCGATCGCCAGAGAAGCATATCGCCGCAAAACTGGGGCCCGCGCCCTGCGAGGGATAGTAGAAGAATTGATGCTAGACGTAATGTATGAATTCCCATCGCGCCAAGATCTGAAAGTTTGCTCGATTACTAAGGAAATGGTAGAAAAGCGATCGACTGCCGAATTGCTCCTTCATCCTTCTTCCTTACCCAAACCAGAATCGGCTTAATTGTCGCTCGTCAGGCTCAGAACTTGGGAAGTGTTCGCTAGACCTCTGGCTTCAGGGGGAAATTTTAATAAAAACCACAGATGTAGACGCTTTCTTCGGCTTCCCGTAGCTGATAGGCTTCTCGAAGAGTAGGGTACACAGATGAACACAGATGGAATTGATGAGTTATCGATTTGTACAAGGGGTCTATTGTCGATCGTTGGCAGCTTTTTGACTTTTGACTTTTAACTTTTGACTTTTGACTTGATTGATGTCTTACATTTCCGTTCGGGGACTCGAACACTACTACGAATGGATTCGCCAGCCAGAAACTAGCGGCAACAAGCCAGTAATGGTTTTCGTTCACGGCTGGTGCGGTTCGGCTAAATATTGGGAGAGTACGGCTAAGGCTTTAGCTGACAAGTTCGATTGCTTGCTCTACGATATGAGGGGATTTGGGCGATCGCTTCTAACTGCTGCTGGCAAGTCTACCCCCAGTGAATCTCAAACTATTCTGCAAACAGAACCATCTCCGACCAAGGCAGAAATAACTTATGCCTTAGAAGATTATGCGGCAGACTTAGCTGTATTGTTAGATGCTTTGGAAGTAGAGCGCGTCTATATCAACGCCCATTCTATGGGGGCATCGATCGCGACTTTTTTTCTCAACCTCTACCCCCAAAGAGCAGAAAAAGCAATTCTTACCTGTAGTGGAATTTTTGAGTACGACGAAAAGCTATTTGCTGCCTTTCATAAATTTGGTGGTTACGTGGTCAAGTTTCGCCCCCGCTGGCTAGGGCAGATTCCCTTCGCGGATAAGATGTTTATGAAGCGATTTTTATATCGTCCCTTACCTGCCGAAGTCAGTCAGGCTTTTTTAGCAGATTTTTTAGTGGCAGATTACGAAGCAGCTTTAAACACTATATTTACTTCTGTGAGCCAGACAGCCGCCCAGGTAATGCCCCAAGAGTTTAAGAAGCTAACAGTACCGACGCTGATTGTTGCTGGGGAACGCGATCGCATTATTCCTGCTGCCATGGGGCGGGAAGCTGCGGCTTTGAACGAAAAAGTCGATTTTGTGGAAATTCCTCATACAGGGCACTTTCCCATGCTTGAAGACGCTCCTACCTACCTCAAATGCGTGCAGGAGTTTTTAGAAGTCAGCCATTAGTCTAGGGTTGGCAGATTGAAGAGGCTTTTAATGTCGTTAAACGACTTTCGGGGCTGAGTTATCTGTGGACGGGTTCACTGAACGGCATTAAATTACTTTCTTTGGGCTGCTGGCGCTTAAGCTGAGTCGATAGAAACTCAAGCACTGCTCGGTTAAACTCATCAGCATACTCCAAATATGGCAAATGCCCACACCGATCGAACAACTGTAATTTAGCATCAGGAATACCATGCTTCTTGAGGTTAGCTGTTGCTTATCCCCTGCACCGATCGAGATCGCGCTTAGCTATAGCAACTTTTCTTGGCGTGCGATCGGACGAAATTTAATGTTGCCGATCGCCTAGAGATCCAAAGCCATTAGCGCATTATGATAAAGCCAGCAGCGATAGACTTTCATCTTCGTAAAATAATTCGATCGCGTTAAACTCCCGACGCAGCAAATTTTCAACTTCTAATGTCGAACAGTTTCCTAATCGAAGCCAAATGACTTTTGGTGGATTCCCAAATACTAAGCTCAAATCGTGCATATCGGCATCTTTCGAGACAATCATCAGATCGTTGTCTTTAGCATAATTCCAAACTATTGGGTCGATTGTCGCTTTCATGCCCACGTCTCGAACGTGAAGCGAGTTTGGGAAAAGATCGCTCAAACGGTTCGGCAATTTAGGCGATAAGTTTTCATCAAACAGTAATTTCATGCGGATAATGGAGCGGTCATCAACCGACGTTCGCGGTCGGCAGCATAAGCAATACAGGCTTTTAAATCTTCTCGTGTCAGATCGGGAAAATCGTCAAGAATTTCTGCTTCGGTCATTTCGGAAGCTAAATACTCAAGCACTTCATAAACCGTAATTCGTAAGCCACGTACACAAGGCTTACCACCGCGTTTATTTGGTTCGATCGTGATGTAGTCTTTATAGTTCATAACTGAAATTATTGGCATTGTGTTCTTGCCATTTACACAATCTTAGATTACTTAAGCAGACTTTGCCCAACTCTCTTGGCAGCATCAGGATTGCCAAGGGAAATATACGATCGCGATCGCCTGTAAATCTCCAACGGATTTTGGCGATAGAATTACGTTGTAGTCCATGCTTCTATCATTTTCCCGACAGCTTCGATCGACACACCCTGTCCTCGATCGATCCGATCTAAACCTTATTTAACGACAGCGATAAATTCGATTTCTTGCAGGATTTCACGAATTGAAACTTCAGGTTGAAGGCGATTTATAAGTTCGATGACTGCTTCTTTGTCGCTCATTTGAGTACACTTAATCAGTAAGCCGATGCTCAGATCTTAACCCATCCTTGAAGGTAGCGATCGCTTCTTCCCTTGGGGCGATCGCCATCGCCCTTAGCTAGAGCAACTTTTCCCTGTCTGTTGGTACTTGGAAATAACCACAAGATCGGCGTTGGCGCTAGCCTGTGCGGTAGCACGTATCGCACTTATCCCTCGCACCGATCGAGATCGCCCATAGCTGTAGTAACTTTTCTCTGTCCGTTGGCAGTTGGAAATAACCACAAGATCGGCGTTGGCGCTAGCCTGTGCGGTAGCACGTATCGCACTTATCCCTCGCACCGATCGCGATCGCCCATAGCTGTAGTAGCTTTTCTCTGTCAGTTGGTAGTTGAAAATCACCACCAGAAAGGCATCGCACTCATCCCTCACACCGATTGCAATCGCACTTAACTGAAGCAACTTTTCCTGTCGTGCAATTGCACTACCGATCTAGCCGAGTTTCATTGTCGCTTTTCCCTTGGGCAAACCTCAAAAGCTAACTCGTGTCGATAAAAACAGACGTTAAACTCAGCGAAAAAATTCAGGTGTCCAAGGATTACAGGTACTTCTCTCGCTTGCGTCCAAGCAAATGCCAATAAGACAGGCGAAAACTGGGCAACTCTGGCAGACAGTACCAACCCCCGCGCTTCACTTGGAGCCAAATTCCCGCTCAATTCAATTTGAAGGCTTTGCTCTTCCCAGATTGCTCCTAGCTGTATGCCAATGTCATAGGGCAGAACGTTGACACTGGCTCCTGTATCCAACAATGCCACTACTTCTACAGAATTACTTCTGTTGGTGAGAGCGATCGGTAAATAGAGCATGAAGGCCGATCTACCAAGGCGATCGGTTCGTTCGGTGAAGGGAAATCTTTGACCATCAAGCATTATTCGATTCCTGGGCAGCTACCAAAAGATCTGATAATGCTTGCAGCGATCTACCATCTGCTTGAGGAGACCAGACAACGGCTGCGGTTGATGCCAGTCGATCGAGAAGTGCGTTCTCTTCATTGCTATCTTCAGTAGTTTCTAAGCTACATCCTTCTTCTTTGGCAACTGCTAGTAGGAGAAAGTGGATGAGTCGCAGTTTGTCTTGATGAGATAGCTGGCTGACGCTGGGTAAAAGTTCGTTGAGAGGCATATCGCTAGTCTGAGAGGCTTCGATCGACTTCTATTTTAGCTGCTCGATCGTCGAGCAGAATATTTTGGGTTTCATAGCGCCAAACTAAGTTATGCGATCGAGTTGGAAACAACCACCAGATCGGCGTTGGCGCTAGCCTGTGCGGTAGCACGTATCGCACTTATTCCTCGCACCGATCGAGATCGCCCTTAGCTGGAGCAACTTTTTCCTGGTTGCGAAGCGATCGCTCTAATGTGAATGCTGCCTAGTTTGTTATATTCAAGGACTATCTAAAAGCTTAAATGCCTGAATTATGGCCACATTCATTTGCTGAATGTGGCGGGTTCCCAATCGTCCTAATCGTCTGGAAATAAGCGATCGCTCGATGGTCACAATTCTAGTAACCCTAACCTTGGAAGCCACTTTTAACCCCGTACTTTTAAACTCCTCATCAGAGGGATCGAGGCTGAACTCCCCTTCATATAAACTCTCAACACTTTGGGAAGAAATGAAACAAACCGTAACATCGTTGCCTGTAGGATCTGCTCAGAGAATGACAGCAGGGCGTAGTTTAGTCTGACTTAGATCGGTAAAAGGAAAGGAAACTAAAACGATATCACCCTTATTCACTAGACTGGTTCTCCATCTGCCAGAGTGTATAAGTCAGGCTCATTATCGAGAAAATTAAACGCCCCTCCATTCTGTGCCAGTTGTACCAGTTCGCCAGTAGAAGGTTCAGATAAAAAATCAGACAACTTTTCTGTTAAAAGCTCCTGCTCTTCTGTGGTTAGAGATAAAACTATTTGGACGATCGACTCCACCAGTTTCGTATTCATATTGTCTTCTTTATCTAGTTTTCTCTAGCGACTGCTGAGATTTTAACTCAATCGTTGAAGATTTAGAACAAGGAAATAGTTCGATCTTTGCCAGAACAAAGAAATTTCAAGGTTTCTTATATCTAATGCCATTTTAAAGATGTCTTTATCTTCAAGATTTGAAGCATAATTATTTTTTGATTTATCCGTAAAATGCGTCTTATCAGTCAATGAGTCATCAGTTTTTTTCATTCATGTAAGTCACTTCCCCGGATTCTCTTGCCACAGTTGATACGCTTTTTGAGCTTGTTCCTTTACTTCGGGAGCTAACTGGGAATATGTTTCCCAAAAGTCAGGTGTGGTGAAGGATTTCATCAAGATCGCTCACCCTGTTGGCTGCAATATCCGCTTCGGCTCGATCGATTAGCTTGTCTAACTTACCTGCTCCTAAATCGGCTTCAATTTGCCAATCCCAGATCTCATCCAAATACTCTTGCAACCACCCTGAGAGTTGGCGAATATCACCTACGGGCAATTGTTTAATCGCTGCTTCAATTTCTGGCAAGGTCGTCATAGAAAAACCTGCACTTGAGATTAGTTATAAATTAGGATTGGGATCGATTTTAGCAGATCCCAAAAGCTAACTAGATAAGGCTATTGATTCAAAGTCGGGAATAACCACCCAAAAAGGTGTCGATCGCCGAATCACCCTTTTCCTCCTAGATTTCTACAATGGCTGTATCTAGATCGATCGCAGCAACTAGGGAAGAGAGTAAGGATGCAACCAACTAATCCCAACCAATTTACCGAGAAAGCCTGGGAAGCCATCGCCCGGACTCCAGATATTGCTAAAGCCGCCCAGCACCAGCAGATCGAAAGCGAACACCTGATGAAATCGCTGCTGGAACAAGAAGGACTCGCGAGCAGCATTCTCAACAAAGCTGGGGCCAACATGGAAAAGGTGCGTTCCCGCACCGACGAATTCATTCAGCGCCAGCCCAAAGTGTCGGGGGCTGGAACTTCGGTGTATTTGGGACGCAGCTTGGATACGCTGCTCGATCGCGCCGAGGCATATCGCCAAGAATTCGACGACGACTTTATTTCCATCGAACATTTATTGCTAGCCTATGCCAAAGACGATCGCTTTGGTAAAGGTTTATTTGCCGAATTTAAATTAAATGAAGCCCAAGTTAAAGAGATAATCAAACAAGTTCGCGGGAGTCAAAAAGTGACCGACCAAAATCCTGAAGGCAAGTACGAATCTTTAGAAAAATACGGACGCGATCTCACCGAAGCTGCCAAAGCAGGTAAACTCGACCCCGTAATCGGGCGCGACGATGAGATTCGCCGCACGATTCAAATTCTCTCGCGCCGCACCAAGAATAACCCGGTGTTAATTGGGGAACCTGGTGTCGGTAAAACTGCGATCGCACTCATCCCTGACACCGATCGCCCTTAGTTGTAGTCACTTTTCCCTGTCTGTTGGTAGTTGGAGATCGCCACCAGATCGGCGTTGGCGCTAGCCTGTGCGGTAGCACGTATCGCACTCATCCCTCACACCGATCGAGATCGCCCTTAGCTGGGGCAACTTTTCCTGGCGGGCGATATTTCTATTCAACCTGCTTAGGACGAACTTCAAATTCAGAACGCGCACGGAAGAAACAGACTTCAAACTCAAAAAAGAAATTGGCTTGCCCCAAAATCAAAGGTACGTCGGCTGCTTGTGTCCAGGCAAATGCTAGATTAACCTTTGGAAATAAACTGACTTGAGCATCAACAACGACAGCGCGAGCTTCAAACCGAGCTAAGTTTCCCGCTAATAGAACCGAAAGCGTCTCATTTTGCCAAATCAAGCCCAGTTGTAGCCCCAATTCGTATGGCAAAACATTAACGCTTGCACCTGTATCTAATAAACCTTCGGCGTTCAGAGATCGATCGTTAAGGCTGAGTGTCAATGGTAGATAAGCCATGCGATCGACCATGCCAAGCCTGCTGTCAATAATCTTGTAGGGAAATTTTTGAGCGTCAACCATTCTTTTCTTGCTGTTTTGTTGCTAGGAGATCCATTAAAACATTGGCAGCCTCAGAGCAATTGTAGGGCGACCAGATGGGATACTCTTGGTTGGCAATAAAGAAGTTGGCATCTTCCTCTTTGACCAGTTCTGTTGCCAGAAATTGCATCAGTCGAAGTTTGTCAATTTTTGGAAGTTCCTGGATTTGCAACATGAGTTCAGCTAATGGCATATGAAAATCTCCTGGCTTGTGGCAGCGACGATCGCTCGCATCCATTATTCTACCGACTAGCCCGGTAGGTCGGTTCGGGAGCTTCTACCCCCTGTGACAGCAACTTTTCTCTGAGCGATCGCACTTATCCTTTGCACCGATCGCGATCGCACTTAGCTATAGTAACTTTTCTCTGTCCGTTGGTAGTTGGAGATTGCCACAAGAAATGCGATCGCACATTAGATTGCACCTTACAAACCGAGCCATTATGCTCTGCTTCCTAACCTGTTGAAGAGATTGTCAATGACCAGCTAAAATACGGTAGCCTTCCTCATAAACTGGTGCTTTCTCATCAGTCTTGACACACAAACGCTTTCGTCCATTATCTATACAATTACTAAATTTAATTTGAGGATTAAGTTTTTCAAGCTCAGAGATTTCAGATTCTAATTGAAGTTTTTCCTCTCGAAGGACTTCGATCTCAGAATATGTTGGAATAGTTTGCTGCAAAAGTAAGGTTGTGCAACCAATCACAAAAAGTCCACTTATTGTTGCGACAGCAAATACCTTCCAGGCAGCCCAATTTACTGCTCTCTTATAACACTCAGTAGCCTGCTGAGCGTACTTATTTGCACTGTGGAATTTTCTTGTCAAAATATTAACGGCTTGTTCAGATGCGGATTTCAAGGAAGCTTCAATCTCCCTATGAATTTGACCCTTTAATTCTTCAGCTTTACGGTCGAGCTTTGCAGTTGCATCAGTCATTGCTTTTATAGAGCTATCAGCAACAGATTGATGGTACTCTGCCGCTTCTAAAACTCGTCTAAGTGCGTCGAAAATCTCATCATATTTTTCCATAATCAACAATTACAATTCTAAACTAGTATCGGTAAGGCTTCTATTTCTCGTTGTTAGTTCTTGCTTGGATTCGCGGTCTAGCGTCTGCTGCATTTCATTAATAAGCTTTTCAACAAAAGCTCGATGCTGAAGTCTCAGTTCTATCATGTCTGTTAGCTCTACAAATCTTAAGTATCCCTGAGCATCAATAGCAAGAAGCAATCCGCCTGTGCCAACTTCACCCGAACCTTGACATTTAGAAATGAATGAAAGATAGCGCCGTAATTCTTCATTTGAGAACTTTGTTTTCCCATGTACAGCCTCTTCTGCAATTTCTTCGATAAATTGCTCAAGGCTATGTTTTTTATTATCTATTGGCTCAGCATAGGCATCCAGATAGGGAACAATCCGCGAAACAAATGTCTTATTATTAGGCTTAGTTTCAATAAACCAATGAATGGATTTAGATATTCTTATCATCTCTTCACTATCTCCGATTGATGCTTTGAGCGCCTTATACCTTCCACGCTCTTTTTTTGATTTATTACTCAGTTGCTTAAATTCGATTAAGCGTACAACTCCAGGGAACTCTAGCAGCACATCAGCTAATTCTTTATCGGCTGGTGTTTGTTGTAACAAATTGACCACTGATGGAACTATGCCACGATCTGACTTGGCTCGGATAGCAAAGCCAAGTGCATACAAGAAATTTCCAATAACTATGTTTTCGTAAAGCTTCAACTTCTTTAATCCATACTTTAAGGTTTACTAATCTCTCCAGAGTAGGTTCACGTAGTATTAGGGTTGGGCGGTTATGGTTGGAACTCCCAGACAAAATGCTCTAGGCGACGCAATGCTACAACTTTGCCAGGATCGACGACCCAAGATAGAAGCGTTAAGCGCCCGTCTTGCGAAGCAACGAAGACCATAGCCTCTCGGTTTTTAGAAACGAATCGGGCTGCTGATTGATGCCTCGTGCCCCCAAGCTCTTCTAGAGCAGTTGTTTTTGTTTGGCCGCTCAGTGCGTCAAAGTCGAGCACGTTTATGTTTTTTGCCTCACTAACAAGTTTCGCACCGAAGCCAAGTAAATTTAGTTCCTCATCCATTACCACTGCACCATCTACTGCACTCAGTTCGCCTACAGCACGAAGCAGTGAATTGAGTTGCTCTCTGTAGCCGATAACAGACTCTTTATACAGCTCGATCGTATGAACCATAGAAGGCTCCATGTCTTGGCTAGGCGGCCTACGTAGAATTTCCTGGTGACGTTCTTGAGCTTCACGGAATCGTGCCCATAGTTCTCGCACTGCTCTGGTACCAGCAGAGTCAAACCGATATTTAAATAAAACATCCTCAGACCAGCTCTCATTGTTTTTGGATGGCAGAACAACTAGGGTGCCTCCATGACCCAGCCGATACATGGCAATAACGACCCGCTGGAGTAACGCTGCAAGAAAAATAGGCTCGCGACGATCGGAAAACGCTCGATTCCCATCAAGTGCCCTTGCCACAATCATTGTCAAGTCGAATTCTCCGGCGCTCTTGGGTATGTGAACTTCTTCCCGTTCAAGAACAGCAATGACATCCTGGTTTTCCGATGCGACTACCACGCCCGTACTTGCTATCCGAAGACGAAGCACGAACATTGGTGTATAGTCAAGCATTCCCCATACTTCAATACGGTCACCATTAGCGTGTACTGCAAGGGGCGCACGCGGAGAGGCAGTAAATAGACTAATGAGACTCTTGACCGAAAGGGGTACAGGTTCGTCGAAAGCCCGCGAACAAGGAGTTTGCTCTGGATCTGGCGAGCAGATGCAAAGCGTACCGCGAACTGGGCGGCCTTCCTCAACGTGAAGGCTTGTCCAAAACAACTGATTTACCAGGTCACAGAGCTGCTCGGCATTGTCATGAAGATCGTCTGAACCATTACGCTCGCGCATCCCGATTTCAATCTGCTGCCGAAGTGAGGGAGTTGCATTTACGAGTGAAGCGATAAAAGGGGAGTCTTTTGCGATCGGTCGATCCTTCATACCCTATGGGGCCTTTGAGCCGTCCAAGTATATTATTTAGAATGATTTTTTGGAGTTTAGCGCTCCAGCGGAACAAGATCGTCACGACTGCATATCGAGCATTAACGATCCATGAATTGATTAAATTATTTTAGTACAAATGTTTTAGTCAAGCAAGTTGTGAATGATGAAAATTGGCAAGTCGATCGTTGGACAACTATCCAAACTGAGTCGGGAATAACTACCGAAAAAGGTGGCGATCGCCGAATCACCCTTTTCCTCCTAGATTTCTACAATGGCTGTATCTAGATCGATCGCAGCAACTAGGGAAGAGAGTAAGGATGCAACCAACTAATCCCAACCAATTTACCGAGAAAGCCTGGGAAGCCATCGCCCGGACTCCAGATATTGCTAAAGCCGCCCAGCACCAGCAGATCGAAAGCGAACACCTGATGAAATCGCTGCTGGAACAAGAAGGACTCGCGAGCAGCATTCTCAACAAAGCTGGGGCCAACATGGAAAAGGTGCGTTCCCGCACCGACGAATTCATTCAGCGCCAGCCCAAAGTGTCGGGGGCTGGAACTTCGGTGTATTTGGGACGCAGCTTGGATACGCTGCTCGATCGCGCCGAGGCATATCGCCAAGAATTCGACGACGACTTTATTTCCATCGAACATTTATTGCTAGCCTATGCCAAAGACGATCGCTTTGGTAAAGGTTTATTTGCCGAATTTAAATTAAATGAAGCCCAAGTTAAAGAGATAATCAAACAAGTTCGCGGGAGTCAAAAAGTGACCGACCAAAATCCTGAAGGCAAATACGAATCTTTAGAAAAATACGGACGCGATCTCACCGAAGCTGCCAAAGCAGGTAAACTCGACCCCGTAATCGGGCGCGACGATGAGATTCGCCGCACGATTCAAATTCTCTCGCGCCGCACTAAGAATAACCCGGTGTTAATTGGGGAACCTGGTGTGGGGAAAACTGCGATCGCCGAAGGACTGGCCCAGCGCATTGTCAGCGGCGACGTACCGCAGTCGTTGAAAGATCGGCAATTGATCGCCTTAGATATGGGTGCGTTGATCGCTGGGGCCAAGTATCGAGGAGAATTTGAAGAACGCCTGAAAGCGGTTTTAAAAGAAGTTACCGAATCTCAAGGCAAGATCGTCCTCTTCATCGACGAAATCCACACCGTTGTCGGTGCGGGTGCTACTCAAGGGGCAATGGATGCGGGCAATTTGCTCAAACCGATGCTAGCGAGGGGCGAACTGCGGTGTATTGGTGCGACTACCCTAGATGAATATCGCAAGTACATCGAGAAAGATGCAGCTTTAGAACGACGCTTTCAACAGGTATACGTCGATCAGCCCAGCGTGGAAGATACGATTTCGATTTTGCGGGGACTCAAAGAACGCTACGAAGTTCACCATGGGGTGAAGATTGCCGATAGTGCTTTAGTTGCAGCCGCTACCTTGTCGAGTCGATATATCAGCGATCGCTTCTTACCCGACAAAGCCATCGACTTAGTGGATGAAGCCGCCGCCCGGTTGAAGATGGAAATTACCTCCAAACCAGAAGAACTCGACGAAATCGATCGCAAAATTCTGCAATTAGAAATGGAGAGGCTATCGCTACAAAAAGAAAGCGATCGACCTTCTCAAGAACGCTTGGGCAAACTGGAAAAAGAACTGGCCGATCTCAAAGAAGAACAACGAGAGTTTAACGCTCAATGGGAATCGGAGAAGGAAATCATTAACAAGATTCAAAGCGTCAAAGAAGAGATCGATCGCGTCAACGTGGAAGTGCAACAAGCCGAACGGGACTACGATCTCAACCGCGCCGCCGAGTTGAAATACGGCAAGCTGACGGATTTGCATCGCCAGTTAGAAGCTGCCGAAGCGCAATTAACGCAAACTCAAAAGACTGGTAAATCTCTGTTGCGGGAAGAAGTCACCGAAGGCGACATTGCCGAAGTCATCTCCAAGTGGACGGGGATTCCCATCGGTAAGTTAGTAGAAACGGAAACCGAAAAACTCCTGCATCTCGAAGACGAACTGCACAAACGAGTCATCGGTCAAGATGAAGCGGTAATTGCTGTGGCCGATGCCATTCAGCGATCGCGGGCAGGTTTAGCCGATCCCAATCGTCCCACCGCTAGCTTTATCTTCCTCGGTCCGACAGGCGTAGGCAAAACCGAACTGGCCAAAGCCCTAGCCGCTTATCTGTTCGACACCGAAGAGGCGCTGGTACGGATCGATATGTCGGAATATATGGAGAAACACGCCGTTTCGCGGTTGATCGGCGCACCTCCAGGCTACGTCGGTTACGAAGAAGGCGGACAATTGACAGAATCGATTCGCCGCCGTCCTTATGCCGTCATTCTGTTCGACGAAATCGAAAAGGCACATCCCGATGTATTCAACGTCTTGCTGCAAATTCTTGATGACGGTCGAGTCACCGACGCTCAAGGTCACACGGTTGACTTCAAGAATAGCGTGATTATCATGACCAGCAACATCGGTTCCCAATACATCTTGGACATTGCTGACGACGACTCTCGCTATGAAGAAATGCGCGGGCGGGTAATGGAAGCGATGCGGACTAGTTTCCGCCCAGAGTTCCTCAATCGGATCGATGAAATTATCATCTTCCACGGGTTGCAAAAATCAGAGTTGCGCCAGATCGTCCAGATTCAGGCGGCAAGGTTAGCCCAAAGATTGAGCGATCGCAAGATCTCCCTCAAACTATCAGATGCAGCCCTCGACTTCTTAGCCGATGTAGGTTACGACCCTGTATTTGGGGCGCGTCCCTTAAAGCGGGCCATCCAGAGGGAACTAGAAACCCCGATCGCCAAGAGTATCTTACGAGCCGAATTTGGCGATGGCGACACCATCTTCGTCGATGTTCAAAACGAACGATTGGCCTTCAAACGCTTGCCGTCGGAGGTACTGACAACACAATCTTAGAAGAGAGGAGTTCAGCGTTCAGAATTATGAATGCGCGAATTTGGTGGTCTATTTGCCAAAGTTAGACTCACTTTGGTAACGCCGCTAGCTCTACTACTACTTGAATTACACCCTCAAAGAAAGCATCGCTGCCATCTGGTCGGTTGGTAACTGAAAAGATGGCCGATGCTGGTGGAACTAAATATGCCGCTGGCTCTGGATAAGCAACTAAATACAGTTCTAGAGCTTCTAACTGCTCGCGGTATGGCTGCAAAACGTGCCACAGCGATCGAGGTTCGCCTGATGTCAATACTTCCCCACCCCAGGCCCGTTCTCGCTGTCTGAACCCACCAGGATAGTATTGCTGCCATAGCTCTTTGAGGCGTTTCCCAACATTTGGGTCGCCATTCCAAAGATCTACGCATCTGCCAGGTAGCCGTTCGAGAGAAGCTGGCTCCCTCACGACTTGTCTGGCAGCGGCCGCTGCTAGTTGGTACTGCTCCTCTTGCCAAGTTAAATATCTGTATGTGCCTGCACGTATGTCATCAATTGCAGGAAAGTGAAGGTGTGGATACCTTGTTGCAGCTACAGCCGCCCCTTTTTGGTGGGCAGCTAGTTGTTGTGAGACTTTCCCCTCGATATCTTCTACGTGCCAGTTCAAACGTTGGTCTGAAAGTAAAACAATTTTTCTCACCCAATCCTGCCAAGACTGGGCGTTCATTCCTTTAGCTCTTAGAACTCCATTGCCCTCTAGGTGCTTGTCAAAAGGAAAAACCTGTAAGCCGTCTACTTCTAGCGTCCATATGCAAAAGTCGAGGTCTGGGCTAAAGCCATAATGTATAGGGAAAGAGGGAGTCTCTAATATGTTAAACACAATAATTCTCCAATTTTTTCGCAAATAATAGTTTTGGTATCCTTACTTAAATAATTTAGAATAAAAACTAGATATCTTAAATTCTATCCATCAAAAGTAACAAAAAAAATCCTAATTATTGTTTTGTAAAGTTTTTTAAGAAGAGAGCGACTGCTATTTGATTATGGGCATATTAGCGATAACGCAGCCAAAGTAAGTTAGGGTTAAAAGTTAAATGCAAAAAATTGGATTGTCAACTATTTCTACCGTGCTATTAGCTAGTATTATATTAGGAAGCCAACAAGCTAAGCTTTTGTCGATTGAAAATAATTCTAATAACGATCGTGATGCTAGCTCAATTAAGGCAGAATCAACTCAAAAGCCTACTTTACCACTACCTCCTTTTGTAATAGTTCGCCCCCATATGATTCAAATTCCTTTAGGGAGACAAACTGTTATTTTGCCAGATGGAACTAAAATTGAACCGAATGGAACAATTACTACAACTGAGGGATTAAAACTTCAACCTCTCATACAACTTCCTAGTGGAGAATTAAAGGGAGTGTAACTTTTTAGACCTAACGGATTGAGGATGCTACCTGGAGAAACACTAATCTTGCCTAATGGAAGAAGAGTTGAGCAACCAAGTTTTTAGTGTATTTTACTTGCATTTGCATTGATAAAACACGACAGAATAGAGTTTGGCTATCGACGAATTACCATTCTAACTATCTAGAAATCCTGAAGTATATAGTAGATAGAGAACTGTAAATTTCTATCAAACAGTTTAGTAAAATCGTGCTAGAGAGACTGTTATCGAGAGAGTATATACCTACTAAATTGTCGTGTATTTAAATTGTATTAATGTTGGAATCATTGCACCAATTTCCTGTAACTAGTTATTTTTTATCTGAAGGCTTAACTATGTTTAAACTATCTGTCTCCCGTAAAATTGCGTATCTAATTTGTACCTGTAGCTTGTATCTGTCAACAGTAAAGATAGGGTTTGCTGCTACAGCAGTTCAAGATTTGTATCGTGGAAGGGCAACTTTAAGTTGCGATCTTTTTAACGACAAGACTACTACTGGGGTGGCCTACAGTGCAGAAACATATTATCGAGAAAGAATTTTTTTTGTAAACACTGTCATTTTTCTTGATAGAGAACAACTATCAGATATTAGATTTGTTAGGCCCGCGCGAACTCGCTATTCCACTGGCACCGTAATAAATAAGTATTCAAACAAGGCATCATTAGCAGGTCTAGTTTATGTGTATATCCCACCAAGTAGTCCAGTAAGTACTAGTCGTACTGGTGATATTGCAATTTATGAGATTCCATCGTTTGATACTGCCTGTGGTGATTTCTGTCCAAACCTTTACTGCACTTCACTCGATAATCTAGACGATGTCTTTAAATTAGGATTGGATCGTCGTCATTTACAAGGTAAAATTATTGCTACATCTAACTCTCCTTCCTTAGCGGTTGAAGGTCAAGACGAGCAGGTTGCCAAAACTACTGCCCCTGCAATTTCTCCATCTCCCTCAGTCGTCGATTGGGGTTATGGATTTGGTAATGATTTCCTTGATTGAAAGGAATTTCCGTGGTGCTGAAGACTTCAATCATCATACCTGTTTACAACGGAGAACGCTATCTGAGTGCTGCAATTGAAAGCGTTCTCGCACAAACTATGCCAGATTTTGAACTGATAGTTTGGGATGATGGCTCGCTAGATAACTCTCTAGATATTGCTTATAGATACGCTAAATCCGATAAACGAGTAAAGGTAATAGCTGCGGAGCATAGAGGTATTGCAGCTTCTATCAATGCCGCTATTGCTCGGACAACAGGAACGTATATTGGCTGCGTAGATAGCGATGATTTGCTAGCACCAACAGCTTTACAAGAAGCGAAGTTAGTATTAGACACTCATCAAGAAACAGGACTTGTATACACCGATTACATCGTTATTGATGGATTGGGGAAACAAAGGAAGTACGGAGGGCGTTGTACCATTCCTTACTCTAAGGAGAAACTATTACTAAGCTTCATGACCTTTCATTTCCGCTTATTCCGACGTTGTTTTTTTGAGCAAGTAGGTGGCGCAGATGAATCATTGGAGTGTGCTGTAGATTACGATCTGTGTTTAAAGCTTTCAGAGGTTACAGCGTTTACACATTTACCAAAACCACTTTATTACTATCGCAGCCACTTAGGAAGTGTTTCACACCAAAAGCGCGTACAGCAAATTTATTGCTCTCGCGATGCTGTACAGAAAGCACTAGAAAGGCGAGGAATGTCGGATGACTTCGAGTTGGAGTTACAAATTGAGAGTCGGATAGTTCTAAGAAAGAAGCAAACTTAGACTAAATTAACCTTAGCCATGTTTGGTGGGCGCTGTTAATTGTCAAATCCAACTCTCCCTTATTCCCTTCTTGCACCTTGGCGATCGAGGGCCAGCGCCATGGCTTCGGCTTTAATCCCGGCTTGTTGCCAAGCTGACTTCATGGCCGTTGCTACTGCATCGGCATCGGTTCGATCGGCTAAAGCTAACAAAGTGGGGCCGGCCCCGCTAATTACCATTCCGTAAGCGCCAGATGCGATCGCTACTGCCTTTACTGCTTCATACCCAGGAATCAAGGCTTGACGGTAAGGCTGATGGATTCGATCTTGCAATGCCGATCGCAACCAGTCCCCTTTACCTGTTTCCAACCCTCGCAACAGCAAACCTAAATGGGCGGTATTAAAAATCGCATCGGCGCGACTGTATTGTGCGGGTAGCACTTGCCGCGCTTGGGCGGTAGGCAGTTCAAAATCGGGAATCGCCACCACCGGAACCACATCGTCGTGCCAAGGAATATCGCAAATTTCCCAATTTGGTAGAGACGCGAGATCTCGCGTCTCTACATTTGTTGCTGCCAACCGACAACCGCCCAACAGGGCAGGAACGACGTTATCTGGATGTCCTTCCATGGCGATCGCTAATGCCATTACCTGCGACTGATTCAAGGGTTCGCCAGCTAGTAAATTGGCACCGACTAACCCACCGACGATCGCTGTGGCTGAACTGCCCAAACCCCTGGCTAAGGGCACGCCCAACTTAATTTCTATTTTTAGTGGTGGCGGGGTTTGCTCTATATGTTGGTAAAACTTGACTACAGCTTTATAAGCGAGGTTGTGGCGATCTGTACTGACTCGCTTAGCTTCAGAACCAGTCACGGCGATCGCGATTTCTCCCGATTCTTGGCGAGAGAAAGAAAACTCGTTATATAGCCTTAAAGCTGCACCGAGGCAGTCAAAACCAGGACCTAAATTAGCTGTGGTAGCTGGAACGATAACCGTAACGCGATCGAGAGAATTCATTAGTATCTGGGGTAATTAACACCAGATTAGCAGTTTCAGGAGTCTACTTTTTCTCAATCGATCGACCATCTCCTATACCGTTTTGCTTAATACCTGCTACATATGAATTCCCCTGTAGGGGCGCAATGCTTTGCGCCCCTACTCAGGATGTGTTGCATCTAAAAAACAAAATGGTATTATCCTCGAATCCCATTGACATAGGCGGCGGTAATTGGGCTTTGCGGATCGGCAAAAACTTGTTCGGCGGAACCGCATTCAATTAATTGTCCGCTGTCATCTTTTACCCAAAAACAGGCAACATAGTCAGCAATGCGTCGAGCTTGGGCTAAGTTGTGAGTGACAATTAATAAAGTGTAATGGTGCTTCAAACTGACAATTAAGTCTTCCACCACGCTGCTAGAAATCGGATCGAGGGCGCTGCAAGGCTCGTCCAGCAGCAGGGCCTCTGGTTTGAGGGCTAGGGCGCGGGCAATGCACAGGCGTTGCTGTTGACCGCCAGAAAGGGCAAGGGCGCTATCTTTCAGTCGATCTTTAACCTCATCCCATAAGCCCACATCTCGCAAACTTTGTTCGACTATTCGATCGATTTCTTCGCGATTTCTGAGGCCATGTTCTTTCAAGGGTAAGGCGATGTTTTGCCAAATTGAGAGGGGGAAAGGGTTGGGCTTTTGAGAAATCAAACTAACTCGCCGCCGCAGAGCAATCGGATCGATTTTCGGATTGAGAATGTCGAGTTTACCTAACCGAACTTTTCCCGATACTTGGCAGCAAGGAATCAGATCTGTAAGCCGATTCAAGCAACAGAGAAAGCTGCTTTTCCCACATCCAGAAGGGCCGACTAAAGCTGTGATACAACCGACCGGAATTGAGAGGTTGACATCACAAAAAGCCGTTTTACATCCATACCGCAAGCTCAATCGTTCCGTTTGGATGAAAGTCTCTTGGTGATGCGATGGTGTGGGGGTACAGGGGCGTACAGATGGGGTTGAATTCAGACTGGTTTTCATCTTGGTGAAGTATAAATGTTAAATGTATTTAGATTTAGAACGCAGATTAACCACAGATAAACGCAGATAAACGCAGATGATTTTGATAAGTATCGACTTAGACAAAAGATCTCTTCTCTTGATGTTCTTTGTGCCTACCCTGCGGGAAGCCGCTGGCGCGTCTATGTGGTTCGTTAAAACTTATGCAACCATCGATCGGCTATTTGTGCAGCCGTACCGTTAATCAGCAATAGCAAGACAACCAAAACTAAGGCTGAACCATAAGCGTTGGTATCGCCTCCAGAAACGTTCATCGACAGATCGAAAATATGGATAGAAAGGGCACGTCCGGAATCGAAAAGAGATTGCGGCATTCGATCGACATAGCCGCTAGTAAAAATTAGGGCAGCAGTTTCAGCCATCGCCCGCCCAATTCCCAGTACCAATCCCACTAATAATCCTGGAACAGCAGCGGGTAAAAGTAGTTGCCATAAGGTTGTAGTCCGAGACAAGCCCAAGGAAGCAGCCGCCAAGCGATAATCGTTGGGGACGGCACGCAATCCTTCTTCGGCCGATCGAATCAGAATCGGTAACACCATACAAGCTAGGGTTAGTCCCCCAGAGAGAATGGAAAAACCCAATCCCAAAGTGCGGGCAAAGAAGACATTGCCAAACAGCCCAAAGACGATCGACGGCACTCCAGCGAGGACATCGAGGCTGCGCCGCACCAAGCGCCCAAACCAACTGTCAGTAGGGGTAAATTCTGCTAGCAGAATTGCCGTTCCTATTCCTAGAGGTAAAGACACTGCCAGACAAACTCCTAAAATCAGTCCGGTAGCCACCAGAATCGGGGCAATACCTCCCTCTCGCCCGGAGTTTTTGGGGGCGGTGGTGAGAAATTCCCAGGAAATCGTGCCAGCACCGTGCCAAATGATATCTCCGACAATCCAAGCGAACGTGGCAGTGACTAACAGGGCGATTGCCCAAACAGTGATAGTAGGGAGGAGGGAGAGGGGAGGGGGAGATGGGGAGATGGGGAGATGGGGAGATGGGGAAGCAGGGGAGGCAGGGGAGCAAGGGAGGAAATTAACTTCTGACTTCTGACTTCTGACTTCTGACTTCTGAACTCCTTTCTTCTTAGCCATAGATTTCCTCCTGACTAATCGCTTCTGCGATTACGACTAGAAGCGCGATCGCACCCATCAGAACTAAGCCGCTGACAAACAGGGCAGAACGATGATTTCCTAGCGCGTAAGCCATTTCTAAAGCAATGTTGGCGGTGAGGGTGCGAATCGGATCGAACAAACTGTGGGGGGTTTGGACGACGTTTCCGCAAACCATCAGCACTGCCATGGTTTCTCCAATCGCTCGTCCGGTTTCTAGAATTACCCCCGTAAACAGCCCGGATTTGGCCGCTGGCAATACTATCCCGCAGATGGTTCCCCAACGAGATAAACCCAAGGAAGCTGCCCCTAGCAAGTATGACGACGGAATTTTGGTAAAACTGGCATCGGCGGTAAGGGCGATCGTGGGGAGAATCATAATTGTCAGAATGGCAATTCCAGCCAGCAAGCTGGTTCCTGGGGGATGCAGGCGATTAATTAGGGGTACTAGGACCACTAATCCCCAGAAGCCATAAACTACAGAAGGAATTCCTGCCAGTAGCTCGATGAGTCGGCGGTAAAGATTGGCTAGCCATTTGGGGGCATAGTATTGGCAGAAGATGGCAGAGAGAATGCCCAAGGGGGTGGCGATTAAAACCGAACCGCCCATCGCCAGCAGAGTTCCCCATAACATGGGCATCAGGTTGTAGAATCCTTCGGCAGGATGCCAGGAAGGATCGGTAACAAAGCGTCCAATTCCTACTTGTTGCAGGACTGGCAGTGCTTCTAAAACTAAGAAGATAACGATCGCGATGACGATTGCCCCCGCAATTGCCCCCAAGCATCTGAGAGTCCACAGCAGCAGCCAGTCAGCGGACTGAGGTTTTAGCGACATTTTTGGTAGCGATCGGGACGAAGTTCTGCTGTTTAACGATGTCATAGACTTCCTGAGATTGGGCGAAATCAATAAATTCTTTAGTCAATCCCGATGGCGGTTTAGCTGTCACCAATAGCAGGGGACGAGACAAGGGAAAAGTGCCATTTTGCACGGTTTTCGTACTTGCTTCCACGCCGCCAATTGGCAGCAATTGAATCGGTACGCCGCGCTCGATATCGTATTCCGCCGTGCCGATCGAGACGTAGCCGATCGCATTGGGATTGCCAGCTACAGTTTTGATTCCCTGTTGGTTATCTCCGATGACTACATCGGCTTTAATTTGAGAATTTTCCAGCTTGAAATAACCCAAAAATAGTTCTAAAGTCGATCGTCCTTCGGCTTTGTTGACAACTGTAATCGGTGCGTCTTTACCGCCTACCTGTTTCCAATTCTCGATCTTGCCTTGATAGATATTGAGTATTTGCTCATTACTCAGGATTTTGACGGGATTATTAGTATTGAGAATGATACTAATGCCGTCGCGGGCGATCGCAAAGCTTTGAAATTCTCCTGTTTCATTTCCTTTCAAATTGCGAGATACCATGCCAATATTCGCCAATCTCGATCGGGCATCGGCTAATCCTCGCGACGAACCTCCGGTTTGGACATCAATGCGAACGCCAGGATGTTTGGCTTCAAAGCGTTTGGCAATTTCACTAGTTAGCGGAGCTACGGTACTCGAACCCGTCAAAGTTAGTTGAGTTTTTGGCGAATTCTGCTGGCAAGCTGATAGCAACATCCCTAGCGATAGAGTGACTGCTAAAGCAGTATATTTTTGTTGGTTTTTCATACTAATGTTGGTTAAATGGTTTGACGCTGACAGGAATTACACAAATTTAGGAATGTATAACCTCGGTAGGGGCGCAATGCATTGCACCCCTACTGGATGTATTCTTTGTGCGTAACCCCTGCTCCTTATTTTCCTTAATTACGAACAACAACTATTTGAGGTATCGGGACTACAGCACGAACCAGCACCAGAAGTAGTTATTTGATAATCTAGACCTTTCGTTTCTCGCGGATGGCGAATACTAGAACCTTGACAGTCAAACGGCAAGGCTGCTTCTAAAGGAATTTCTTGATGGGGTGGAACTGGAAAAAATTCTTGGTGATAGGGTCCTTTGGGATTGGTTAAAATCCGGTAGGTTTTGTCGCAAACAGCCGTCCTTTGACCGCGCTTAAAAACGTGATTGTCGTCGTCGCGAACCTGTTGCCAAGGGCCTTTATAAATTACTGCTTGATTGCATTCCCAACAGTCACCTTCTTTACCCTTAAACGCTCGAACGGTGACAGAACGAAATTCAATCCCATCAATTACTTCTGAAGGGTTGGGATTACGCTTGATAATTTCAATTCCGTAGAAACCAACTCGATCGAACATCTTGACAAAAACATCTTCTCGAAAAGCACCAGAAATACAAGCACTCCAAAGCTGAGGGTTATTCAACATTTCTGGCGTGGGCTCTTCGTCGCAGACCACATCAGAAATAACCACTCTCCCGCCCGGTTTGAGGACGCGATAGATTTCTTGGAACAATTGCTGTTTATCTTCCGGTCGAACTAGATTCAGAACGCAGCTAGAGACGACAACATCGACGCTGTTATCGGGAATAAGAGGCTGTTGTTGTCTGAGGCGATCGCATTCATTCTCAAACTTCATTACTTCTTCTAAAGATGCGATCGGATGTTCTTTTAACCAAGCTTGAGTTAAATCCAAATCCAGCTTTAGATCTTGGATTTTTCCTTTGACAAATCGAACGTTTTGATATCCGATTTCGTTAGCAACCTTATCTAAATATTTGCGGGCAGTTCCCAGCATTTCGTCATTAAAATCAACTCCAATTACTTGCCCACTAACACCGACTTTTTTGGCAATGATATAACAATTCTTGCCTACACCAGAACCCAGATCGACCACGGTTTCACCAGCAGATACATAGCGCGTCGGATCGCCACAACCGTAATCTTTTTGAACGATTTCTTCAGGTAAGTGTTGTAGATCTTGTTTATTGTATTCTGCTGGAAAACACAAGCCAACTGAGACTTGACGAGCCGCAACTTGATATTTTTCTTGTACGGCACTTTCAATATCGTATTCCAGCGATTGAGTTAATTCTTTCATATTGATGTTTCCTTGGATTGGCAATTTTGTCGTTTGGGTTGGAATTTCGTAGGTTGGGTTGAGCGATGGCGAAACCCAACTTGAATTGGTAGGCGATTTTCTCAGGCAGCTACAGATGCTTTAACATCAGCATTTTGCATCATTTCGTAGTAGCAAATACAATCGGGGCCGCAGCCTTCATCAGCTTCAGCTTCAACGACTATAAATACTTCCCAGCGATTACCATCTGGATCGGGTGCCCAAATTTTAGTTTGGACGGCATAACAGCAGGCTTCTTGTTTCTCTTCTTCAAAATTCAAACCAGCTTGAATCAGGCGTTCTTTAACTTCAGCGATCGCCTCGCTATCTTTAACTTGAATTCCCAGATGATTGATCAAACCTTCGCCAAAGTCATCGATATCATCTTTCTGGAGAATGCTGAGGTTAAGTCGCGGTTCGTCAATTTCAAATTTAGCGTAGTCGCTCTTAATTTTGACTGGTTTGGCATCGAACAAAGTTTGGTAGTAAGCCAAAGAACGTTTGACATCGCGAGTAATAATGTTGGCGTGAATGCGCTTTTCTCCGGGAAAATCGACGGCACTGAATACTCGCTGATAATCGCCATTATTTGTAGTTGGTTGGCAACAGTTTTCTGTAACTGAACCCACACTATTTTGAGACATCTCTTGATAACAAATGCACTCTGAAGTGCAACCTTGGGTTGCTTCTGGTTCGATTACCAGAAATACCTCCCATAAGTTGCCATCTGGATCGGGAACCCAGATTTTGGTTTGCACTGCGTAACAGCCAGCGGTTTCTACTTCTTCTTCAAATTTGAATCCAGCTTTAGTCAGTCTTTCCTTAGCTTCAAGAATTGCATTGCTATCTTTGACTTGGATTCCTAGATGGTTGATCGAACCTTGGCCCGAATTACCGAATTCTTCATTTTGAAGCAGGCTGAGGTTTAACGGCGGTTCTTCTAATTCAAATTTGGCGTAATCTTTTTTATGTTTGACTGGATTTTGGTTGAATAAGGTACGGTAAAACACTACCGATCGATAAACGTCGCGGACAATAATATTGCAATGAATCCGCTTCTCAGTAGAAAAATGCACCGCACTCAAAGCGCGATCGACTAAAACTGCTGGTTTTTCAATCCCTTCTGTTGCCAAGCGATCGATCTCTTCTGCCTGGGGAAATCTGCCGCTTAAAACTGGATATCCGTTAGCTAGAGTCAAAGGAAAAGTTTTTTCTTTTTTTAACATCATCACTTCTAAAACAGATGCCGGAATTTCTTCTGATTCATCTAAATTTATGCCAGCTAACTGAAAGTCTGACTGTTTTAGCAGATATGAATCGCTTAAGCTGTTGGCAACAGCGAGATCTCGATCGCCTTGGACGTAAATATCTATTTTCATCTAATTCTCCCGTTATTTAGCAACGTTTAACAACAACTTTGTTCGCAACCACAATTTTGAGAAGTTTGAATCGGTTTGCCACTGCGGATCGCTTCTATTGCCTCTTCCAATTTGGGTAACTTACCGAGTGTCACAATAGAATTATCGACAACTATCGCTGGCAAACATTTACCGCCATCGGTTTGCATTTTCATAAAGAGCGATCGCGGAATCGGTACTGACCGATCTTTTTGATTCAGATCGAACACTTTTACTTCAGTCTCGTCGGCAAATCTTTCTCTAATGGATGATGCTAATTCTTCGATCGCATTTGCGTGACAGCAACTTTTGTCGTAAATATATACTTTCTTCATTATGTTCTCTCCTTTATTACTAACCGCATTCTAATCAACGTTTATTATTAATGTCTATAATTCTGCTAAATATAAAAGACATAAAGCTAACTATTTTGTCCGATAATTCTATGAAGATAGCTATATAGAGACAGAAAAATAATGCCGATATAGATCGGACAAACGCAATAATCTTAGTTATTTTAAAATTCATGTGCGAATCGTTTGTTCGATAAAAAAATAAGTAATTATCGCCATCAATAAGTGCGATTTTTTTGTCTTTTTTAGCAGGGTAAACCTATTGAAAAGCTAGAAAATATCGTTCAATATGATAAGGAGATGAGGAAATTAAATACCTCATAACTCAATAAAATACTTACCTCTAAGGAGATTTTCCCATGTCTAAGATTACAATTTCGGATCTAATTCTTCCCCAAGAATACGAAAGCTTGGTTGCCAATCTAAACGATCTCAACGCGCAAGAATTAGCGGCTGTAATGGGTGGTTTAGGTTGCAGGGCTGCTTGTGCGGGTGGCTGCGGTACTACATCTCTGTAGAAGTAACTGACGCTTTAATTGCAGTAGTACCATGAATCCTATTCGTGGTACTAAAAAGATAGAGATTATGCCTCCTGTAGAGACGCGATGACTTGGTTATTGCGTCTCTACATTTACAGCCAAGACGACTAAATAACAAAGTAATGTTGGGTTTCCTGCCCTTCACCCAACCTACAGCTATTACACCTCTTGATAAACTAAGATTGCTTCCTCAACTTGTTTGTTCAGCCATTCAGCAAATAAATCTAGCATGATTTTCCAGCGTAGCTTAATATCTAATTCGGCTTGAATGATTTCATCTACCAAAATTAGGTGTACTCCTTTAGAAGTGACGATCGGTTTCAGAAGCTGAGGTGGATTAGCGGCAAAAACAGCGGCAGAAATTTCTGGATTCAGTTGTTGGCGATTGACAATTCCTCGATATCCCTTCACTCGCCGTAATTCTTTATCTTTAATATATTGGTGAGCCACATCGTAGAAATTGATTTCGCCTGCTTGAATGCCATAAAAAAGTTCGATCGCTAAATCTTCGTCATCTAAGACTACTTCATATATAACTGCTCCGGCGTAATCTAATTGATGTTCAAAGAAGTAGGATTCTACTCGCTCGGCAAATAGATGTTCTGCTAACTTGGTATAAATCCGATTGACGTAAGCAATTTCTTCAAAATCTTCTAAGGATAAATGGTGCGTTTCCAGCCATTTCCAAGTAGTATCTGCATTGCGAAGTTGATTGAGCAAGCGAAATTTATCTGCTTCCTGCTGAAGTTCTTGAGTTTCGACTTCGATACCCGCTTCAGCCAAAGATTTTTTCAGAATATGGCGAGTGACAATTTCTCTAACTACTTCTGGAAATTTCCGCGATAGCTTAATTTGATGCAGAACGTCTTCATTGGTAATAGCGATCGTTGGTGACATGGTTTTCCTTTTGGTTGGTTTACTAATTACAGTCGATCTTGGTGCGTTACGCTGTGCTTTAGCGAAGCCATGCCGCAGGCTATACGCACCCTACTAATCTCTAACTGTAGGGTGCGTTAGACGGCGATAATCTTTGCTCTGACTTAAATTTAAGAGTCCGTCGTAACGCACCATTTTAGGTGTGTCGTATCACTACATTTAGAGATTAGTAACATAATCTATCAAGCGGCGCTGACGAATAACGATTTCAACAGTTGCGGTTTCTCCAGGACGTAAATTCAGGCATTTGGTAGCTGTAGGAAGACAAGCTCGATCGAGCTTAATTCGCAACTGATATTTAGGTACTCGATCGAGGTTATTACTCGCGATCTCAGCCGGGAGTAAAATCTCTACTAACCTCCCCGTCGCCACTCCATAATTTTGAAAGGGATAGGCATCAAACTTAATCTTGACTGGCATTCCTACTTCTAAAAAAGCACTATCTTTCATCGAAATCTCCGCTCGCACGATCGAAGAAGCTTTTACAGTTTCTTTTTGTAGCTCTAATTGACCTCTAGAAGTTACTGATTCATCTACTTGAGAGCAGATTAACCAAGGTAAGGCGATTCCGAAAAATACCATCAAAAAATACAGTAATCCTCGCGTCCAGACTGGTGGTAAACTATCGAGAAGCTGCTCGGTAGCATCAGACCAATCATCATTTTTAGGGATCTGTCCGTTATTAGTGCCATTAGCATCTATTTGACTGATAAAATCGTCACTGCGATCGCCAGCTTCTACTAGTTTTGGCGGCTTATGGTTATTTAGTATTGGAGAACTAGGCATAAATTGACCTATACGATCAAAGTTTATATTTTTACCAACCGATAGCTTATCAATTCCATCTGTGTTTATCTGTGTTCATCTGTGGTTATTATTTATTAAGTATCCCCTTCAATTCGATCGCCTACTATCTATCAATTGACAACTGCTAACTGCTGCTGATTGAGATAGAAATAATGCCCTCGCTTTCTCATTAATTCTTCGTGAGTTCCACTCTCAATTAAAATCCCTCGATCGAGAACTAAAATTAAGTCAGCGTGACGAATAGTAGAAAGCCGATGAGCGATAACTAAAGTAGTGCGATTTTTGAGAATAGTCTGAAGATTAGTTTGAATAATTCGCTCTGATTCAGCATCGAGATGAGAAGTCGCTTCATCTAAAATCAACAGCCGAGGATTTCCTAACAAAGCACGAGCGATCGCTAGTCGCTGTCGCTGTCCTCCAGATAACAGTCCGCCCCCTTCACCAATTTGAGTTTCATAACCTGCGGGCAACTTTTGAATAAACTCGTCCGCACCCGCTAATCGTGCCACCTCAATGATTTCTTCTAAGGTGGCTGCTGGATGACTGAGACTAATATTTTCTCGAATCGTACCTCCAAATAAAAAGGTATCTTGATCCACCACCCCGATTTGCTGCCTGAGCGATCGCAAAGCCAAACTGGTGATATTTTGCCCGTCGATCGACACCTTGCCAGTAGTAGCTGGATACAGCCCCAACATTAACTTGGAAACGGTAGTTTTTCCCGAACCGCTGCGCCCGACTAACGCTACCATTTGTCCCGGTTTCAATTCAAAGCTGAGATTTTGAAGGACGTTAATATCAGTTTCTGGATGATAGCGGAACGTAACGTTTTCAAATTGAATGTCACCGCGCAATAAGGGTAAAGATTGACGAACTTGGTTTTGTAAATCCTCTTCTGGTTCGTAATCGAGAACATCGTTGAGGCGCTCAACTGCGATCGCTACTTCCTGTAACTCATTCCACAGCAAAGTTAGCCGCTGGAAAGGTCTAATTGCATTAGCCAGCAGCAGATTAAAAGCTACTAATTGCCCGATACTAAGCTGATTTTGCATCACCAGCCACGCCCCAAACCACAGGACAGCGGTAGTAATTACGGCTTCAATGGTGTTGCTAAATATTTGGAGTTGATTGCGAATCTTTTGCCCCGAAAAGTTAGTCCTAATCTCCTGATATAATAGTTCTTCCCAGCGCCAGCGTACCGTTTGCTCGACGGCTGTAGACTTAATAGTGCGAACCCCAGAAATAAGTTCGATTAGATAGCTGCTCTCTTTAACCATCGTGCTAAAGATTTCGCGAGAAATCTGCTTTAAAACTGGAGTGGCAATTAACGCTAGCAAGCAAAATGGCGGAGCGATCGCTAATACTAAAAGTGTCATTTTCCAGCTATACCAAAGCATCAATCCCACGTAGATAAAAATTGTCAGTAAATCTAGCAAGATCGACAGCGCCTCACCCGTAAGAAATCGCTGAATTTTCCGGTTTTCCTGCACCCTAGAGCTAATATCTCCCACATAACGAGACTCAAAGAAACTCAAGGGTAAGCGCAAGGTATGGCGAATAAACCCCACAATCAGTGCCAAGTCGATCTTGTTAGCTGTATGGTCTAACAAATATTGCCGCAAACCCATCATGGCAACGCGGCACAGACCGAACGCCAGCAAGCCGATTCCCAACGTGGTTAAAGTTAGCTGCGACTGGTTGACTACCACCCGATCGAGCAATAGCTGAGTTAATATCGGTGTAATCAGTCCAAAGATTTGGATAAACACCGAAGCCATAAACACTTCTAGCAACACTAACCGATGGGGTTTGAGTAACCCCCAAAATTGCCAAAGGGCAGTCGTACTTTCTCGGGCCTCTCGCAACAACGCCGTAGGAGTCAACAGCAGGGCATAACCCGTCCAACCTGCTTGAAATTCCTTGTAGCTGAGGGATTTCTGACCTATAGCGGGATCGGCAATAATTACTTGCTGGCGCGTAACTCGATACACGACGACGTAGTGTTTCCCTTGCCAATGGGCAATAGCTGGTAGCGGTTGTTTAGATAGCTGGGTCAAATTAGCTTTTACAGGCCTGGTAGAAAACCCCAAACTTTCAGCAGCAGCGGACAGTCCTCGCAGCGAAGCCCCGTTGCGATCGACATTAGCAATATCCCGCAGGCGATTGAGGCTAAACTTTTTCCCCCAGTAACGAGCCACCATCACCAAACAAGCAGCACCGCAGTCAGAAGCACTCTGCTGAGCAAAAAAGGGATAGCGCCGCACCGCCCGTCGCCACCAATGGCTCGCTTGCTGGCTGGGACTGGGAAAGTAGGCTTGCCGGATCTTATTCTCGCTTGCTGGCGGTCCAGCGGGGAGAGAAGTTTCAGGTGTAGCTGGTTCTGGAGTTGCAAGCGATCGATCGGAGTTAAACCACAGGGCCTCGCGCTTCTGCGCCCGACGAGCGAGAGACTCTCTAATTTGCGGGTGTTGGCGCATCAGAAAAAATAACAACTCCGATGGCAAATAACAGAGTTTCAGATGTTGAGATGCTCTAGCTGAGTAAGGGGTAAAAGCCGCTTCGGGAAATAAAGTAGATTCCCCAAAATAGTCTTGAGCCTCTAGGGTGGCGATTAAGTCTCCCGCACTATTAATCAGTCTGACTTTACCCGTAATTACCCTGTAGATCCCAGGTTCGGAGGTAGTAGCTTCCCAAAACAGTCCCATCTTCGGTTCGAGAATTTTTAGTTGTTGACAGCAACCATTAAACTCTTCTGCCGACAATGAATAGCCTATAATTTCATCTAATTGTTGATGGGAAATTATCGATATGTTTGAAATCATAGCTAAATTGTTAATTATAAAATTACTGCCCTATGAAATAATGGACGTAAAAATGTTGAAATAAATGATGAATGGCTATTCCTATGACCTATGCCCCATGCCCTATGCCCTAAAACTCTAATTCAGACAAAGAGATTGCTTCTAAATTGTTAATCGCAATGCGATCGCCTTGGTGATAATTTGTTTCTCCTGGTTGCTGGCGATTAGATAACCCCATCTGTTTGAGTAACCGATTGATATGGCGATCGCTCACCTCAATGCCAAATTCTTTTTCTAAATGTTTGCTCAACCAGTTAGCCGTCCAACGTTTAAAACCATAGCCAAACGCTCTCGGACTCTCGCCGACTAGTTCCTGCAAGCGTCTGATATATTCATCGCTGGCAGCTTTAGGACGACCTATGGGGCTAGAGAGCCAGTCGTGCGCCTGTCCCGTGCGAGCCATCAACATCCAATGTCTGGCTGTTGCTTGAGAACATCCTAATACTTGACAAATTTCAGCTTGAGTTTTGCCTTCATCTACTAGCAACATAATTTTCAGACGCATTTTGTGCTTTTCTGACAAATCAGCTTGCAGATTTTTTTGCAAAAGTTTTCGTTGAAATGGGGTCAAATACTGACCTTCAGTAGTGGAATTTGGTTCGTTAGCATTCATATTAGAATGGCATAGTTAAATCTCAATGGGCATGAAAACGATCGAGCCAGAGACAAAATTCAATTTGTTTCTGAACCGTTATTAACAAGTTGCCATATGAATTTAAAGGTGTCGATGGTAAAAAGCTAATAAAAGGTCAGTAAAGTTAAGGTGACTGGGCAAATAAACCAGAATTCAAAAGGATGACACGGCAGAAAATTAATCTTTGATGAAAGTATCTGGAAAGAGTCGATCGCCAGTTGTAGTTTATGTATCCCTGTCTTTCAGGGATAACGATAGATTTGTAGCTGCGCTCCTCTAGCACGAGCAAAAAGCAGTCGCTTTTTGGTCTGGAAAACGAGCATCAACTCAGAACAAATTGGGATTGCTTGTTAGAGCGATTTTGAAAATTGTAGGGGAAGTAGAGGACGCAGGTTAGGCAAGGGACAAAGGGGGAGAAAAAACGTTTTTTGGTTGCGAGCCAGTATGCTCGTAGTCGTCTCTTGCATAAATACTGAAGACTAACCCTATTAACCCTATTGAAGAAATAACCATAGTAGTGCTACAGCCGTGAGGCTGCGACCCTCTTTTTGGTTATCTTCTGTCAAATAAAAATTAAATCGATCTAAGTAAAATTCTCTAGCTAGAGTAAGTAAAAGCAAGCAAACTCATAACTATCGGATGGATTTCTAAACTATGAACTTTGAGGAAGTGTTTCATACAGCAGATTCAGTAGTTTTTGCCAAGAGCGAAAGGCATCTGAAAGATGTAGAAGTAGCAATACTTCGAGGCGCGTGCCAGGGACAAAAATATCAGGAAATTGCCAACAGGTATGGCTGCACGGCTGAATACCTCAAACACGATGTCGGCCCGAAGTTCTGGAAACTGCTTTCAGAAGCATTAGGAGAAAGAGTCAGCAAAAAGAATTTTCGGGCAGCCCTAGAGCGGCAGTCGCACAATGCTCGCATCTATCGGGAACGCCAAGCGACTCTGATGCCAACCAGAAAACCTCTCTAGCAGCTTACTACGGCCAAGCACTTCAGCCTGAGAAGGCGAGTTGAAGTGCGATCGCAATTGCCAGCCAAATTAAAAAGCTATACCGCGTCAATTGCAGCCCTCGCTCGATCGTCTTGATAGTAATCGGGTGGATGGGTTCTCCCAACAGCGGTTTAAATTTGGCAACACCTTGATAGTAATTAGTTCCGCCCAACTGAACTCCTAAGATGGTGGCGTAAGCGCATTCGCTCCAGCCAGAGTTAGGGCTAGGATCTTTAACCGCATCGCAGCGACAACTGCCCCAGACTTTTTGCGGCATCAGAGCGATCGCTCCGAGAGTAATTACTGTTAATCGACATGGTAGCCAGGTGAGGTAGTCTTCCAATTTAGCGCCGAACCAGCCTAGATCGGTGTAAGGTTCTTGTCGATAGCCCACCATAGAATCTATAGTGCTAGCCGCTTTGTAGGCTAAAGCCAATGGCACGCTGCCCACAGGAGTTAAAACAGCGCCGACGATCGCATAGAACAAAGGTGCCATAACTCCATCTGTAGCGTTTTCGGCAACTGTTTCCAAGACTGCACGGTAGATTTCATCTGCTGACAGGTTTTCGGTGTCGCGCCCCACATATCGACTCAATCGGCGACGAGCCTCAGCTAAATCTCCATGTTCTAAAGGTTGTAAAACATCCTCTGCGGCCGCTCTCAAACTGCGACCAGCAAAACAGCTAGCTAGCAAAATGCTCTCTATACTAATCCCCACCAAGGGATGAAGTCGATCGCTAACTCGGACAAGTAACCATCCGATTGCACCACTGGCAGTTATCAGTCCTACAGTCAAAATTACCCCAGCGAGTCGCTTACTTAATGGAGTAGATAAATGTTTGAGGGTAATTTGGGTAAAACGAGCGATCGCCCCACCCATCACTTTAACTGGGTGCGGCCAATTCCACGGATCGCCAATTAGATAGTCGAGACTGGCAGCTAGGAGGAGGATTGAGGGAGACAAGGAAGAGGGGGAAGAGGGGGGAGATGGCCTAGAGGGTGAAGCAGGGGAGGCAGGGGAGGCAGGGGAGCAGGGGAGAATTTTTAACTCCACACTCCACACTTAACACTCCACACTTCTAAAACTCCTAACTAATTTGCTCTACATTATCTTCCCAGTTGACACCATCGAAGGGGACGATTTCAAATCGAGAGATAACGTCTCCATCGAGACAGCGGACGTTGACATCAAAATCTTGAGGGTGAGAACGGGGACGATAAAAAGAGTGAATTCCACAGTGCCGACAAAAAGTGTGTTTCGCAATCCCCGTGTTAAAGGTATATGTACTTAAAGCTTCATCTCCTTGCAGCAAAATAAAGCGATCGCTAGGCACGATGAGATGTAAAAAGCCCTTCTTTCTACAAATAGAGCAGTTACATTCTATGGCTTCATGCCGATCGACAACTACTCGAAACCGAACAGCACCACAGTGACAACCACCTTCATAACTAACCGATTCGTTTATTATCGTCATCCTACTAACTTCTTTTCCTCCTGAACGAGCGTTGGCGCAGCCTGTGCTTTGCACTTAGCATTTGGTAAAAAAATTTTGCGTCTAACCGCTGCGTTATCGATCGAATGCTTTGCCCCTACAACTTCTGAACTTCTGAACTCCTAAACTATAAAACTGCTGTCTTCGCCTTGAGATGCTTGCCAACTGCGAGCATCGTAATAAAGGTCTGCCAGAGTTATACCGTATAAAGCTTCTTTGAGTTTGGTATGCAACCGCCGCCAGAGACTAAACGTTACCCAGTCTTCTGCCAAATTAGCATCAGGTGCTTGGCGTGGCAAGGGTTCGATCGTTTCTCCTACGGCTTCTAAGATTTGCCCCAAAGAAATTTCTGTTGGCGATCGCATTAGTTGATATCCTCCTTGGTTTCCCCTCACCGAGCGAATTAAGCCAGCGCGACGCATTTCTATTAGTAGCTTTTCTAAATATGGTGCTGGTAAATCTTGACGGCCAGCGATCGAACGGACCGAACTTGGCCCGTAGTTAGCTTGAAGGCTCAAATCTAATAGGGCCTTAACGCTATAATGTCCGCGAGTTGTGAGTTTCATACTCAGGATAAATTTGATGTCTTCGGTAGCGATCTTGGGGGAGTTTTAGTTAGCGACGCTCGACGATCGCCGTTAGCAGCAATTGTCATCCAAAGGACGATCGCACTCTTACCTCACCCTTATAAGAGGTAGTGGTTGTTGTTGCCAACCCCTAGACGTTTATCTTTAATTAACACCCTTCGATAAAAAAGATGATATATTGAAAAAATCTAGTTAACTATGTTGACTAGTTGGCGTACAATAACTGTGGATGCTGATACGAAGCTAGCAAGGAATATCCGAACTGGCCCTCAGCAAAAACTAAACGCCTTCATGCCAATTGACGGATTACTTTTAGACTGAAGTTGATGAATAAAAAGAAAAAACCCGATCCTCTCACAGGTGAAGAGCTAGTCAAGAAAGTCAAAGAGCTAGGAAACCTCAGTAAAGAAGAAAAAGCCAGAGCCTGCGGCTACTATACCGTTACAAAAAACGGTGTAGAGCGCGTAAATATGATGAAGTTTCTCAACGCTCTGATCGATGCTGAAGGAATTAAGTTAGACAGCAAACAAAACGGTCACGGACGCGGCGGACGCAGTGCCAGCTACCGAATTAGCGTGCAGTCTAACGGCAACCTATTGATCGGCTCGGCCTACACTAAACAAATGGGACTCCAACAAGGAGATGAATTTGAAATCTCTCTAGGACGCAAGCACATCCATCTCAAACAAATCGATCGCGAAGACGGCTCATCCGACTCTGGGGATGAAGAATGACCAGATGAATTCGGAATTCAGAGTTCGGAATTCGGAGTTAACGAGGATACAAGTCTAAACTAAATTTTCAATTCAACGATCGCCCGCTCGGTGGCAGCACAAACTTGCTACCGAGCGGGATTCCTAATTCAGATTTCAAAATTCTGAATTGGTTCGATCGATCGACTCGATCGTGAAGAGTGAAACCTGAAGCCCGAAATTACCGCTTTTGAAAAGGACGGTACTTGAGTGTCGAATAGCCTGCTTCGTTTGCTCGCCAACAGCGAAGTAGATAGATTTTCTCCACTCTTCATACCCCAGTCTTCTCGATCGACTTTTAAACGGATTGTTTGAAGACAGGTAAGCTTATAGGCGATCGCATTCCCGTTTGAGAGAGATGCTGATGCAAAACTTGGCGGGTAGCAGCGACGCTACAAGCTAAGTCGATGCCATCGCGTTCTAGCACCCCCAAAACCCGATGGATATTATCTCGCTCTACTACTGGTAACTGGTGAAGTCCTCTAGCTGCCATACGATCGAGAGCTTCCGCCACTAATTCATCTGGGTAAGCATAGAGCAAATCGGTGGTACAAACGCTGCCGACAGTAGGAGGAATGCCGCTATCGTCGTCAGTCGAAGAATCTAACTGAGCGATCGCTCGTTTGAGGTCTTGTAAGGTCACGATTCCGACCAGATGGCCGCTGTCGTTAACTACCAAGGCGCTGCGACCTCGATCGTTAGTTAAAGCTGAGGCGGCTTCGATTACGCTGGTCGAATCGAGAAACATAGCTCCAGTCTCTTGCATAGCCTCGGCTACAGACAGGGATTGCAAAATTTCTAAATTCTGTCCTTTCTCGAAATTCAACCCCAGTTGTTGCAGATTTTGACCTCGATCGGGTGTCGGTTGCAATAATTCTACCAACCAGATACTCAAACCGACTGCCGCCATCAACGGCAGCACGATCCGATAGTCGCGCGTGAGTTCAAATAGCAGCAAAATCGAGGTCAGCGGGGCCCTAGCACTCCCAGCTAATACTGCTGCCATGCCTACCATGGCGTAAGCTGGTGGGGCAGCAATGCTGACCATAGAGGCGGGCAAGAGAGCCGCTAAAATTTTGCCGTAAGCAGCCCCCAAAGACGCTCCTAAGAACATGGCAGGGGCAAAAATTCCCCCGACAAAGCCACTACCGAGACTAATGGCAGTCGCGATTAACTTCACTGCCAGCAAACCGAGCAGTAAAGGCAGAGAAAACTTGACATCTTGCAACATGGCTTCGATCGTTTCGTAGCCGATGCCCATGATTTGCGGCCACACCAGCGCCGTTAACCCGACCAGCAACCCGCCAATAGCCGGAGTAAGCGATCGCGGCCACCCAGCCATCCAGCTAAAGGGCTGCACTTGTCCGCGAAAGCAGCGCCGAGCCACTTGAATCGATTGGATATAAACCACTGAAACTAAACTTGCCAATACCCCCAATCCCATATATAAAGGAAATTCCAGGGGACTGCGGACTTCATAGGCTGGCAGGGTAAAAGCAGGTTGAGCGCCCAAACCGATTTGAGCGATTAACGAGGCCACGACTGCCGCTAGCAAGACCACGCTGACAGCAGAAGTAGCAAAAGTCGTTCCCAGCACTAACTCCAGCGCCAAAAACACTCCGGCGATCGGGGCGTTAAATCCAGCGGCTAAGCCCGCCGCTGCCCCAGCACCCAGAAGTAACTGCCGCCTTTCTTTAGATACTTGCAGTGCTTGGGAAAGCAAACTGCCGAAATTAGCTCCAATTTCTACGCTCGGTCCCTCTGGCCCCAAAGAGGCACCGCTGCCGAGGGAAACGGCCGCTGCGACCATTTTGATTGCAGGTCTTAAAGCTAAAGGTTTTTTCGTCCCCTGAGAAGCCGCAATCAGAGAAGACATACTCGGTCCGAAGTCCGGCCAGCGCCAGCGCATCAAACCGACGATCGCACCGCCAATAGTCGGGACGCAAGCTAGAGTCCAGGGTCCCCATTTATAGAGAACTCCCATGACATCTTCCAGTAACAAGTTGTGAACCAACTCGATTAAGTAATGGAAGATGACCACCCCGATCCCAGTGATGCTGCCGATTAAAACGGCTAGAATCAGCGCGATCGCTTCGGGAGATGGTTGAAGGCGGTTGAGGAGATGAGTGAGGCGAGAAGCAGGCGTAGACAGGTCGGGCGGTTCTGGTAGCAGGGCGTTGGCAGGAGGAGTTGCGGTCATCTGAATTATGAATTATGAATTACGAATTATGAAAACCCCGTAGATCTATAAAGAAAATGCCTACTTTTTAGCCATAAATGAACTCAATCGCTTTGAAATTGTCATCGAAGCGTCGAAAGAGGAAAAATGAGAGAAAGGTTAAATATTGTTTCTTATCTTCAATTCTGGTATATCAGGAAGCAATTCTGCAACTAGATCTCAGATTTTGTTTGGCGGCTCAATTGCTATTTAAAAGTTTGATGTTCTAGTGCGTGCCATCCCAGTTGCAAACTACCGACAACAGCAGCGAGGTCAAATTCTAGCAACGCGGCTACTGCTGGCCGCAATCCTGGAAATTACTTGAGAGCCAATTATTCCTTTGTCATCAGGAATCAACCGTACTTACTGCCTTGCTTGCAAGCTAAACTATTTAATTTCCTGCTCGTTTATTTGCCACTTTCTAGCTTGCTGCCTTTAGACGATCGATCGTCTGCTTCTGTTGTCTTCCCAGATATATCAGCCAAACGCCAAGACTCATCAGCAAGAAAGCAAAGCCACCATTGGTTGAAAGGAAAGTTAATCCGATAAAAATCAAAGCTCCCCCCCATATGTTTTTCAGGGTTACTGGCCATAAATTAGAGTATTCAATCCCAGTTGAATGATTGATGACAATTAAGGCTGCAACTCCTCCACTAGTATTGCTGCCAATAATAGTTACCCGATCTCCTTCCCCTAGATCGGGTCTTCCAGGAAAAGAAGCTGGCTTGTTGTCTACCCGAAATGAAATTGTATGTTTAGTCCGAATCGTTCCCGAACCTGTCCCCTGCCGAACTTTGATATCTCCAGAGGTTTTTGAGAAATAATTGACGTTGCTTGCTGTCCCCGACAAGGCTATGAGTTGACCCATAAACTTTACCTGTTCTCAAAGTTTGAAAGTTATAATAGCTCCAATCCTCGATCGCCAACACCTATTAGATTCTGTTCCAATCATCGATCGCTCTGTGGGGGGATCGCAATTTGCAGCAATCTTGTCTGGACTCACTTTCGATCGTTCAAATCCCCAGATCGCCTGACCGAAGGAGGATCGCCTTTGGTAGAAGCGTAATCCTTCGGCAAGACTTCGGCGCAAGCTCAGTCGAACGCTCAGGAACAACATTGCGCCCTATGATATGTTATGTCCGTGCGTCAGTTTTGAAGAATTAATCCGTTGGAACAAAGCCCGATAAACGGGTTCTTGGTGCGCTAGAGTAGCAATTTCGCGTTCGGTTGGTACGGGTAAGGGATTAGTTGCTAGCCAGTCAAAATGGGTAAGTTGAAAGGCTGGATGCGAGAGGAAGCGATCGCGCATTTCAATGGCCACCTCTTCCACATCCGATTGCAAAAATACTTCTCCTCCTAGTACCAAAAAAGTTGCCAAAATGTCTACTATTTCTGGCTTCACTACCCGTCTTTTAGCGTGTTTTCTCTTAAACCAAGGATCGGGAAACTGAATTGTCACTCTTTGCAAAGTTCCTGACGGTAACGATTGCAGAATAGAACCCAAAGAGTTGTTCGCATTAGCAAACAAAAAGTAGAGATTGGTCAAACCTAGTTCGTCTCGTTGGCGGTTGGCCTCATCTACCAGCGGTTCGCGAATTTCCAAACCTAAAAAATTACACTTGGGTTGCTCGATCGCCATTTTGAGCAAAAATCGTCCCCTGGCGCAGCCAATATCTAAATGTAGAGGCTGTAGGCGATCGACATAAACTTTTTCCCAATCGGGAAGAGTAGCGATCGTTTGATACTTCTGACACAGTGGATTAACGTGTTGGCGAACTCGAACTCTGGTCATGAATGAGAAATCTAGGAGTTTAGAAGTTTAGAAGTTCAGTAGGGGCAAAGCATTGAGGTAATAAATTAATGGTCAGAGTTAAGGTTTATTCACCAAATGCTTCACCCGTACAAGTGTGGAGTGAAGAATGAGCTTTCCGTAGCGGCCGATGCCCTATGCCCTATGCCCTATGCCCTTCTCTCCAGCGTGCTGCCAGTATTTGTAAGCAGCATAAGCCATAGTAACAACGCCAGTGACGATCGCCGACTCATCGACATCAAATTGAGGATGGTGCAAAGGATAGTTAGGCTTGTCGTGATGTCCTACGCCCAAGCGAAACATCGCCCCAGGGGCGTGTTGTAAATACAAAGAAAAATCTTCTGCTCCCAAAGATGGTTCCAGGAGAATAGTCACGCGATCGCTGCCCCAGGCTTCCTTAGCAGCAGCTTCTAGTAACTGCGTCAGTCCCGTATCGTTTTGAACTCCTGGCACTCCCCGCTTGTATTCGACCTCGCAGCTAGCCCCGTAAGTCTGACAAATATTGGTAACGATCCGCTCGATCCACTGGGGCAAATTGGTATGGGTTTCGGGATGGAGCGATCGCACCGTGCCTAACATTTCCACGCGATCGGCAATTACATTCGGTGCCCTGCCACCAGTCATTTTCCCGATCGTTAACACCACCGGACGCAAAGGATTTTGAGTTCGGCAAATCGCTTGCTGAAGGGAAGTAATGACTTGAGCGGCGATCCAAATTGCATCTTTAGCTTCGTGAGGACGCGCCCCATGACCTGATTCGCCAATAATGACAATCCTCAGATCGTCAGCAGCGGCGGTTAAGGTGCCATAACGAACCCCAACAGAGCCAGCGGGAATAGTAGGAAAAACGTGCAAGCTTAAAACTGCATTTACGCCCTCCATCGCTCCATCAGCTACCATCCAGCTAGCACCTCGCGCGATCTCTTCGGCTGGTTGGAACAAAAAGCGGATACTGCCAGGAAAAGCCTCTCCTAACTGAGACAGTACCATTGCCGTTCCTAACCCCACAGTAGTGTGAACGTCGTGCCCGCAAGCGTGCATCACCCCAGGTTGGCGAGAAGCAAAATCTAAGCCAGTGCGTTCTGCGATCGGGAGGGCATCCATATCGGTCCGAATTGCCAATCGTCGATCGCCAACAGAGGCGTTTAATTCTCCCACCACTCCAGTTTTGCCCACAGATTCTCGCACCTGGATGCCGCAAGAAGAAAGAACTCCAGCTACATAAGTAGCTGTTTGGTACTCTTGTCCGCTCAGTTCTGGGTGCGAGTGCAGGTGACGGCGAATTTCAATTAAGCGCGGTGCCAGTTTCTCTGCTAAGTCTTTAATCTGGTCTAGCATCGATCGCTAAGTTTGGTTGTTGAGCTTTTCCCCATGATAAGAGTTTCAGGCTGACGCGGACTGCTCAAACTCCTACTGCCAATAACAGCGGTTCCATTGCCTCCCAGGTTAAGCCCTGCTGGAGATATCGAGGATTTTCAGGATTGTAGGGGGCTGCAAGGCGATCGATCGAGATAATCTCAGCCTCGTCGGGCAGTACGGGTACATCAGCATCAAAAGGTGTCGATTGCACTAAAGAACTAGAATATCCCCGAAAAATTGCTATTCGATCTTCAACCCCTGCCACTTCTGCCGTCACCATCAGCACTTCTTGGGGACGCTTGAGAGTGTATTGTTCTAAACGCCAGCCGATCGAGTTGGTCATATGACTAGGGGAGAGGACGAGAGGGCGAGAGGGCGAAGAGGGCGAGAGGTGAGTTCGGAGTTCGGAGTTATTTTTAACTCAACACTCAACACTCAACACTTCTCGAACTACTGTGGTATCGCCAAACGTCCCTGCTTGCCCAGACGAATCACCACAAAATAGCTTAAATAGAACAGATAAATTATTAGCCCTAACAACCCGACAAATCCTAAAGAGCGAGGATCGGAGTTTCTATGGAAAGTTTCCATAAATTTCCAAGGCGCTTCTAACCAAACTTGACAAAATGGTTGCTTGATTGCCCCAGCGGTAAAGGCACAAGGCAAAAATGGAATCATTGACACAGCACCCAATACGCAGTAGACGCTGACTGCCCAGCGCCATGCTGTCAGAGCTAGCTTGATGGGACGCGAGCCAAGATCCTCGATTTCTTCGTTGATATCGACCCAAAACCACAGGCAGATCGGAATGAGAATGCGAGCGATCGCTCCAGTCACAAAAGATATCGGCCAGGAGGCGATCGCTAAGTAGATCGTAATCGGTACTAAAAGAGCCACCCGCCAGTAGATAAATAACAGGCGTTGAATAGATTCAACTCTCTTAAACAGCGCCCAAATCAATAGAGTTAAAGGAACGATCGCTATCAGTAAAATCGCCAGCCGATAATCCATCCAAACTAGCGGTCGTAAGAGTTCAATTGGCATTACGCAGAATAATTAAAGCTATGACTTTCCACCTAATTTTAGCTGGATGCTGGTTCCAAGTCTCATAGCAGTTTGCATTTGTGTAGAATCCTCTTGTGGGATAGCCCTCTGGGCTGTCCCATAAGGTAGGCATCTTGCCTACCTTATAAGAATTTACTTCACTCGATCGAGAACCACCAATCGAAAAGGCAAGCCCCCGATTTTGAGTTTTACTCTCCTCTGGTGACTTGCCTCTCGATCGCGACGCTGGAGTTAATTGGATTTGTACGGCGGTTATACCTGAGACGCGCCATGGCGCGTCTCTACAACTTTCCCGCAGCGGTACTAGTCTTCGTAGAGCCTGCACTCAGCCGCATCAGGATTATCATCGCAATACTTCTCTAGAGAGTTCTTCGGTTTGCTTTGCTTCTGATGGGAGGCTTCGGCTTGCATTTCTTCTACTGCATCCCAAGCAGCAGCACACTCAGGCGAGGTGGAACCGCTGGTGTCGCAAACTGCACGAGCTTCCTCGCGCTCTTTTTCGATTTGCTGTTGAATGTTAGTCATCGATCTTGTTGTCCCTTTTTGCTTGCTTATTTCCCAGTAACCCGCTTTGGTTTGGCAGTAGTTGGATCTGTTTTATCTGGGGTTTGGTTGGACGATCGAGTTATTTTCCCGTCATCCTACTTTATCTGTCATATCCGAAACTGCGGGCGCTGGATGGAATTTATCTTGATGTTTTAAGATTTTACCTTTTTTGTTTTCTCCAGTCTGTTGACCCAAAGACGAGTTATGTATCCATATATTAACTTATATTAAGCATAAATGACTACTTCTAGAGATCGAGTCCACCTCCGGTTAATTCCTCTCATCGGGATAGTAAGAAGATCGATCGGGCTAAAGTTGTTGTTAGGATTGGTGGTGTTATGTCGATCGCAGACAGTTAATTAATTTCTGTTATTTTTAAGTTCTCCCCGCAAGCCAATGGATACTGCCAAATTAGTGACTAACCAAATTAAGTGGGCGAATGCTTTATCAACTCGTCCCTCGTTGGAAGCTGCGATCGCAGAGGTAGTAGACCAGGCCCGAGAGTCGTTGCAGGCTCCTGCCGATTTAGGGCTAGTGTTTATTTCATCTGCCTACACTAGCGAATATTCTCGACTGATGCCTTTGTTGCGAGAACGCCTTCAGATTCCAGCCCTAATCGGTTGCAGCGGCGGTGGAATTGTCGGGATCGATCGTCATGGGGAAGCGCAAGAAATAGAGGGAGAACCAGCATTAAGCTTAACTTTAATGCACCTACCTAACGTCGGAGTTCATGCCTTTCATATTACCGCTGACGATCTACCAGATATCGACAGTCGCCCGGATGCCTGGGTGGAACTAATTGGCGTTTCTCCACAAGCGCAACCGCAGTTTATTTTGTTGTCCGATCCTTTCTCTGCCAAAATTAACGAACTGCTGGAGGGCTTAGACTTTGCTTATCCAGGGGCGATCAAAGTTGGAGGGTTAGCCAGTGCAGGCTTAATGGGAGTTAGAACTGGCTTGTTTTGTAACTACCATCTGCACCGCGAGGGCACAGTTGGGGTAGCCCTGACGGGGGATATTGTTTTAGAAACAGTTGTAGCTCAAGGCTGTCGTCCGATCGGGCAAGTCTATCAAGTTGCCAAAGGAGAGCGCAATATCGTCTTGGAACTGACGGAAGACGATAGCATGGCTCCGATGATTTCTAATCAACCAGGAAAAGCGGCGTTAGAAGTCTTGCGCCAACTAATTCAAGATTTAAGCGAAACCGATCGAGAGTTAGCCCAAAACAATTCGCTTTTCGTCGGCATTGCTAGGGATGAATTCAAGCAGCAGTTAGGACGCGGCGACTTTCTGATTCGCAACCTGTTGGGAGTAGATCCCAGAGTCGGGGCCCTGGCAATAGGCGATCGCGTTCGTCCCGGTCAGCGGATTCAATTCCACTTGCGAGACGCGCAAGCCTCAGCCGAAGATTTAGAGCTTTTGCTCCAAAATTACCAAGATAATAGCTCCAATCCTTCGGCCGTGGGGGCCTTGATGTTTTCTTGTTTGGGTAGGGGAGAACGACTCTATGGCGAACCCAACTTTGACTCTCGCCTCTTCCATCGTTATTTAAAAAATATTCCTATAGGCGGTTTCTTCTGTAATGGAGAAATCGGGCCGGTAAGCGGCAGTACCTTTCTACATGGCTACACTTCCGTTTTTGGGATTTGCAGACAACCTTAAGGAAGTGTGGAGTTTTAAGTGTGGAGTTTTAAGCTAAGGAGAAGAAATTTAGGAAACGCAACAAATTAGGCGCATGGAAAAAATGAAAGATTGTGGATTCTTAAATCCACGACCTTTTCAGTGTTTTATGGGTCAATGGGAAGGGTTGTGTAAGACCTTCGATCTAGCTGGAAAATTTATGGAATCTGCGGCGGTACGCGCTGATATTTACTGGGCTGCTGACGATATTTGGCAGTTTCACGAAGAATTTGACAATCTTTATGGGTACGGTAAAGCTGTCTTTGATTGCCCGATTAAAGTGACTGGAAAAACTTGCTATGGGGAAAATGCTCAACTTAAGATTCAAGGAATTGAATTGACTGCCTATAACTATATTTTTCAAGTTGAAAGTACCGTATCTCAGTCGATTATTTACAACAATCATTACTTCATCGATCCCAACCAGCGGCGGATAATTACCCACAAACTACGCGACGGCAAAAGTCAGATTTTTCAAATCCAGGATTTTGTTAGAGTCGCTTAGTTCTAATACTAAATCCGGTTTTTGAAACCATGAATCCAGCCCTCACCCCCGTCCCCTCTCCCAAGCTTGGGAGAGGGGTGCCCGTTAGGGCTTCTTTGAGGGCAAACCAACTTTGACTAAGTGGATTTGGTATAATTGCTTGCAGGCCAAACGGCAATCCAAGCCATGAATTTTTTCCGCCTTCAGCGATCTAGACGTTCAACCATTGGGAGATAGCTGGGGGTACGGGCAAAAGTATAGCGATCAAAATTGCCAAAGACAGCAATCCTAAAAAGTCGCGGCCGTTGTCGAGTTCTGTTACGTCGTTAAGAGCGGGTTCGTCCATCAAGGGCATAAACAATAAAATAATTGCCCACGGTAGCAACCCTGGATGAACCAAAGCCAGTATGAGAACTAAAATTCTGGTAATTTGACCGATCGCCGCTCCATTTTTTTGTCCGAACATGGCGTGGACGATGTGCCCGCCATCAAGTTGTCCCACTGGCATTAAATTTAAAGCCGTGACTAACAAACCGATGTAACCCGCATACGCCACTGGATGGAGATCGATCGCGCTCTGGGGAGTTAATTGGCTGCCCAAAGCCCATTTCGATAACACGGTTAACAACAGAGAAAATCGAGGATTGAGAGCATTAAAACTCAAAAGCCCTGACGCTTCCGGCAACTTTACCACCTCAGAGTGAGCCAAGCCCCAAAGCAGCACGGGTATAGTTGCCACCAAACCTGCTATCGGTCCGGCGATACCAACGTCAAATAAAGCTTTCCGATTGGGAGAAGGCGATCGCATTTGGATAAAAGCGCCAAAAGTTCCTAGAAAAAAGGGGACTGGAATGAAGTAAGGCAGCGTCGTGCGAATTTTGTAAGCTTTAGCCGTCAGATAGTGACCGAATTCGTGAATTCCCAGAATAGTAATGAGTGCTAAAGCATAAGGCAGTCCTTGCAACAAAACAGCAGGGTCGGCTTGCAATTTTTCGGCAGTCACGCCAGCAAACTCCGCCCCGCTGAGGGTTGTGGTCAGCAAAGTCAAAAGCAGCAGGACCAAAGCAATCCCCGGTCTAGTTACAGGTTCCCTAGAGCGTGCAGTAGATTTCGCTTGCGGGTTGGGAACTAAGGCAAAAAACGGTTTGCCGCTAAAGCTTTCTTGGAAGATGATAAAGAAGCGATCGTCAAAGATCTGCTCTATATTGCCCCGAATTGTTTTATATGCCTCTTCTGGATTAGAGCGGAGTTTTCCTTTACAGACGACTGCTTGGGGGAGATATTCAATTTTTTCTAAATAGTAAATCGACCAAGGAAAACAGTTTTTCAGGCGTTCTTCTTCCGCAGTGTCAATCGGACGTAACGGCAAAGCTGGAGTTGCGTTCTTAGCATCCTCCGATCCATTCGACTCTGTCTCCGGTACGGCTTTCTCTGATGGTTCTACGCGCCCCCATTGAATTAGCAGCCAATATAACACCGAGCAGATGACAAACGAGCCAAACATCAGCCCTGGTGGCATCTGCGTTTTTTCCCCGTATGCTGTTATCCAAACCCCCCATATTAGGGCTGGTAGCATCAATACCGACCACAAAATCCATACTGGCGTTCGGGTGATCCTGGCGACAGAACGTTGTACCAGCGAGTAGGTGATTAGCCCTAGAACAATTAGGAGCAACCAATACATGAAATTCTCAAGCTCAATGGGTTAAGGGGAAGAGGGGGAAGAAGGGGAAGAGAGGGAGAGGGGGAGAGAGCGGGAATAATCTTTGCCCATGCCCTATGCCCCATGACCTATGCCTTTTAACTTATATATTCTGTTGAAGGACTTGTTTAAACTAAATTGATTTAGAAGCTTGTCCCTAATTTTAGGCGATCGCTTGCTACTTTATCCTAGCCCATGAAATACGGGCTGTTTGCGCCAACGGGTTATCAGTTCGTTTAATCTTCATGCCATTTTGCTAAATACTTGCTACACAGCAATTACGTGTAGGGGACGGTCGCTGAAGTTTTGCCGTGCGACGACAAAACCGCGACCTCCGCAAAGCATTGCAACCCTACCCAGGATGTATCGAGGATGATATCGAGAATTTTTAGGCCTTCTCAATTCTCGTTTGCTGCTTGCCATCTTATCGCCCTTCTATGCTCGCTTTTGAATTCTCCTGATGATGAGTGCGGCAGCAAGTCGGCCGGTTTGGGCAGCACCGTTCATAAATCCATAGAATTCATCGCTCAAATGCTCGCCAGCAAAGGCCAAATTTCCCACGCCGACATCTTGGCGTTCTTCGGGGTTATCTGACTCAATATAAAGAAATTCGCCAAATTCTGTCAGTTGTCCGGGTCTGAAGTTAGTGTATCCTCCTCTGGCAAAGGGATTTTTATACCATTGCGTCAGCAAAAACTTGTTAGTAGCGGCATTTTTAGCTCCTGGAACGATCGCATTAAATTGGTTAACAAATTCCTTACCTATAGATGCAGGACTGCTCGATCGAATCGCTTTTACTTGTTTGCCACCTAAGAAGAAAGTGAGGATACCCTCTTGCCTATTTGGTTGCCGCTGGGTTTCATCCCAGGCTTCGGCAAAGCCGAGATCGGTCCAAATTTCGTTGATAAATCCTGCTTCTTTCTGCCAAATTTTCTGAGCGAAACCAGCAAATAGCTTTTCATTTAGACCGAGATCGGCTTCGTTGATGAAGCGTCTCAATTTAGGCTTTAAATTCACTTCTAGCTTGAGGTGGCGCAGAACGGTAAACGGAATGGCGATAATGACGTAATCGGCATTGACTTCGTGGCGATCGTTAAAGGTCAATTTGAAGCCTCTGCCTCGCGATCGAATTGCGGTCAGCTTCATCCGAGTGCGAATCCGATCCCTGAGATTTGATGCGAGGCGATCGATAATCTGGCCGCTTCCTGCTTTGACCATAAAAGTTTCATCGCTTTCACCTAATACTTCTACTTCTTGTCCGTTGACGGTAGGCAGGTTAAACAGCAGTTGCAATGAGGAAGACTCGTTTGCTTCCACGCCGTATTCGGTGCGAATCGAGTTGGCAATCAGTTCGCGGATAAAAGGTTCGGGAATTTTATCGGCGTGTTTGTTTAGATATTGAGCCACCGATAGGCGATCGAGTTCTGGGGCATAGCGATCGAAATCTTCGTCAATCAGGGCTGCATCTCGACCGATTTGTTTGGCCAGGGGTCGCAATTTTCGGGCGACTTCAGCTTCCGAGCGCACTTTGCCGTCAAAAAAGTATCCGACATCAGGAAAGGAAAACTCTTGAGCATCTTTGACGCGATCGAAGAGTTTTAGATCGAATTCTCTCGCTAACCCTAGAATATCTTCGTGATCGCTATTAATAAACGAACCGCCCAAGTCAGTTACTAAACCAGCACCAACGATTCCTGTTTCCGATAGCATCCGTCCGCCCAAGCGGGAGCTAGCTTCGTATACAGTTGCAGCGAAACCAGCTTTTTTGAGTTGGTAGGCGGCATTGAGTCCGGCAATTCCGCCACCGACGATCGCGATCTGCGGTTGACGATGGTTGCGATCGGGGTTTTGGGCGCGAGACAATGTGGTCGTGGTAACAGCAGCGCCTCCAGCTAAAGCTGCGGAACGAATAAATCGTCTTCTAGTCCATTTAAATTGTTCTTTGGTTAGCGGTAGGGGTTTCCCTTCCGCCTTAAGGTTTTCGCGGCGTGCTTGCTGTAAGGCGCGGACTAATTTTTGAAACAGTAAAGTACGTGCCACAGTTCCTCGTTGAGTTCGATCGCTAGAGTTATTATTGCTCTATACAACAAATTAGAGAAAGAGTGCAAGCGATCGCGCCTGGAGCTAAATTAAGCTAACCGAGCATAACGTTCGAGATAAAATTCTGGCGACTTGGCGATCGATCTGACAGATTCGCGTTCTGCTACTGTTTCCCACCATTGTTTTAGGCGATCGAGTCCAGGGGGTAATTGGAAGCCTCGGAAATGCTCTAGCACGGCTAATTGCTCGAACCAAGGATAAAAAGTCAGATCGACTAAACTCAGTTCTTTTCCCAACCAGTAGGGGCCGCTATCAGACATTTTTGCCAGCCCTTGATGTTCGATAAATTGCAGGTGTTCGGCTAGCTCTTGCAATACTGCCGTTTGCGGTTGTGGATCTCGGCTGTATAACAACTTGCCAGTAGTAGCAAACAATCGGGTATCGGCGAAATTAATCCAAATTCGCGCTTCGGCCCGCTGCATTGGTGTTTTGGGCAACAGCGGTGGTTCTGGAAAGGTTTCATCTAAATATTCATTAACGATCGCAGATTCCCAGACTCGGTTATTCCCATGCTTGAGAACGGGAACTTTACCGTAAGGAGAAATTTCGGCAAAGTTGGCGGGCTTGTTTTGCAAGTCGATTTCGATCGCTTTAAAAGGAATTCCTTTTTCTAGCAAGGTTAAGCGCGATCGATGGGCAAAAGGACAAAGAACGGCGCTATAGATTTCGATTTCAGACATCAGGAAATTCCTTATATTCTAGAAGAGATTACTTTAAGTTTTAGAGAGAAACTGCGATAACTGGGGTGGGAAGGATCGCTGATGTACGAGTTGCCCGCGGGCCAGGTATTCTAATTCAGCCGGAGTCGATCGCCTGCCTAGTACCTCGTTGCGATGGGGATGGCGACCGAAACGGGCAATAATCTCTCGATGTCTGCTGGCTTGTTCGGCGGAGAACTCTAGAAATCCGCGCTCCTCCTGGGATGCTCCTGGCACGAGATTTTCTGCCAGTTTGACCGCTAGATCTAAGTTTCTGAGACTCTCGGAATGCCCCAAGGGGAGGAAGAAAAAGGTCTTCTCCCAAGGGGTTTCCAGGGCTGCATAGTGGCCGATATCAATCCCTTCAAGAGCCAGATTACAAGCTTTTGAGTCCTGGGCGAATGCCAGTGCAGTACCTCGATAGAGCGATCGCGGAAACTGGTCGAGTATCAAGATTAGTGCCAAACGCGATCGCGGTTCGCTAGACCAAGAATCGAGTTCGCCCTGTGTCGCTCGTTCTAACAGCGGGGCAAAACGATCGACGATTTCGGCATCCGCTCCACCCCGAAACCACCATTCCCACTGACGTACCATCGCCGCGCGTTGGCGTGCCTGTGCGTAGCACGTATCGCCTTTGGGCAGGTTGGGAAACCAAAATTGCAAAACTTGTTGCGAGCGGCAATCCCATATTTCAGCCGATTGACCTTGTTTGTCGATGGCATCGTTTATCATGGCGTTACTTCTCCCGATGAAAATGAAGATAGCGCGATCGTTATGCTGGCAAGAATGCCAAGGTCAGCATCGCCAGCGTTAAGGCGGCAGAACCCGTGACACCGAAAGTTCGCAGCCAGTTATAGAGAATTAACTCCTGGATAACGCGCTCCTGCTTGCCATGGCGCTCCAGTTGGTTATGGCGGGGTATTGCTAGCGCCACAGTCACGAACAGCGACAGCAGCCCGCAGACTGCATTTGCCAGAGCAATCCACAGTGGCACTGACTCAGGACGCAGGAAAATCAGTGCCAGGGGCAAAAGAAAACTGGCAAATCCTGGAACGATAACTGGCAGAGATATTCGGCTGGTATAGAAAGTGTGGTAAGCGACGTATCCCTCCGAACTTACCTTGGCAAAGAGGGGATAAACGACGATTTGCACCAGCCAACTCACGCCGAGAATATAGAAAACGAGTAGAGTGCATAATAATAAAAAACCATGCGATAAGTCCATTATTTCCTCCTAATTCGATCGTTCTTTAAGAATTACGTGGAAGCGTTCGCGTAGCGTGTGCGTTAGCACGTATCGCCTAAATCTTCCTCAAACTGCCATAAGCTCGATCGGCTGACCGAGAATTCGTTCGATCGCTTCTGGTTGCATAGTCTGCAAATATTGGGGGACAAATTCCGGCGTGAAAAACTCAAGTAGGATGCGATCAGTAGACATCAACGTTGTAGCTAGAGCAACAATCGCTTTTTTGTGTTCATTTTTTTGTCCTTTTATTGTTAGATATTGTTCTAGAAGCGAGCTTGCTGAAAAAGCAATTTCGTTTCATAATTCTGTTATAAGCGACGATCGAGAGGGGGTGTCCTACACAAAAGGGTAGTTTGTTTCGTTCGCGTAGCGTGTTGCTTCAGCAACGTATCGCCCATTAATTTCCGTTTTGCCAAATCGACACAAAAAAGCGATCGTTCCTCTTATCTAATTAAAGAAAGAAGGCGATCGCTAAATCTCAACCAATTCAATCGAGGAGCGAACGATGAAATCGTTTTCTATTTATGTTGTAAGCGATAACTCAGAGAAGGTGTCCTACCCTTTTGGGTAGTTTTTATAGGACTTTCCCCGAAAACGACGAGTAGGGGCGCAATGCATTGCGCCCCTACCAATTGTGTACTAGACCGCGATTTGCGTAAATCCCGTTGGGATTGCGATCGCTTGTTAGTTGAATTCCATCGCACTTCCTACGGGCTTCATCCAGTGAGTTAGCTAGAATATATTGACTCCACCATTCGGTTTTAGCTTCTGGGTCGTCAAGCAGAGATTATATCTAATCATAAGGCGATTCTAGCTGAGAATATTTCCTTTTGTCATGATAGACAAAAGCGATCGTCTTCTTATCTAATTAAAGAAAGAAATGCGATCGCTAAGAGAGGGTCTGGTAGTGAGGTCGTTAATGGAGTTCGGTACCTTCTTGACGCAGCAGATAGCGATCGCTAATGGATTTCAACACTACTCGCCCGATTTCTGGATGCGTCCGTTCTACTAAGGGTTGGATGACAACCCCTTCCATCATTACCGCAGGACAAAGAACGCTGTCAGCATTGTTAAATCCAGACACTACTTCCCAACTGTAAGCGCCCATATATAGCGTCGGAACTTTAGGCAAATTAAACTCCTCGCAAAACTCTACAAATTCGCTGTAGTTGAGAAACTTACCGTGTTGCCGGACCCCAAATAGAGCGATCGCTACGTTGCCATTACTCAACCCATACTTAATGTCTTGCACTCCATAAATTTCTCCAAACACTTGAGTATTTGATGGTAGTTTGTGTAGCGCAGGATTTTCGTTATAAGCGCGGATGTAGACCAGATTTTTGTTATTGTCGTTGTTTTTCCAGAAGTAGTGATGGCTGCCAACATGAATAGTGCCATCATCATCTACTAAGAGGGTAAAGTTAGTCCCATGAATTTTCTCAGTGATGATTACTTCTTCTCCTTCTTGAATTACATCTCGATAACGTTTTAAGTTCTCTGGACTAGGGAATTTATGCTGTCCGATCGAGCTTTCTGCCTCACCACTCATGCTTTGAGGTAGAGGATATTCATATTTGGTAACGCCAAAGTATTCTGTATAGTCATCTCCGACGTTGCCAGTAAAGTTTTCTCCTACAGAAATCAGCAAACCTTCTGAAAAAATCCCTCGCAGTCTAGCGGCTCTGAGTTTTTTAGAATAGTAAGGACGAATTCCAAATACATCTAGATGTTCGTCGGGAATTACGCTATCGATCGGAAAATAAAATGCTAAATCTCCTACTTGCAAATTACCTTTAGCAGTAATAACTTGATAAGCCATACCTTCAATGCTGGCTATTTCTAGTCTGTCAGCATTGGGATGATTGGCAATGCGATCGATTCTGACTGCTTCTACTTTAAATATGCTCATGTTCAATTCGCAATTTTCAATTCGCAATTCGCAATTACAAGATTAATTACACTTTATTCTTTTAGTTCGTGCAGGCGGACTTTGTTTGTATAGCCGCGATTTCAATCGCCAGGAACTCTTGATTTTTTTGCCAGTTGATGCTGGTTCGATCGCGTATTTTTCCAGTAATTGCTGTTGCACTTCTTGGGCGATCGCTCGATAGACTTTCTGTAAATCGCTCATATGGCTACCTCTTCTTATAATTTCGCATTTCTTTATGAATCTTTTTCCATTTTTCTTTCTCAGCTAAAGATGCTTTTTTATCTTGCTTTCTCGCTAAGAAACTGATTTCTTTTTGTAATTTTTGATAGTTGCTAAACCTTTGGCGATCGAGCGTTCCTTCATTTAGTGCTTGTCGCACGGCGCAACCAGGTTCGTTTTGATGCTGACAATTGCGGAAATGACATTGCTGAGATAAAGTTTCAATATCTGTAAACGTTTCTTGTAAACCTTCATCGCCACCCCACATTTGAATTTCTCGCATTCCAGGAGTATCGATTATTAACCCTCCTGAAGGGAGCAAAATTAATTCTCGATGAGTAGTAGTATGTCTGCCGCGACTGTCTCCTTGACGCACCGATTGAGTTGTCTGAATTTTTGTGTCTATTAATTGATTAGTAATAGTTGATTTACCGACTCCAGACGAACCGAGTAAGGCTACTGTTTTTCCTGGTTGCAGATAGTCGTTTAAAGCCTCTAATCCTTGACGATCGATCGCGCTTACGGGAATAATCGGAACTCCAGGAGCGATTCCTTCTACTTCTAAGACAGTGCGATCGATACCTTCGCCCAAATCTGCTTTATTCAAAACGATGACGGGATTCGCTCCACTTTCCCAAGCTAGAATCAGATATCGCTCTATCCTTCTGAGGCTAAAATCTTTATCTAGTCCTGAGACTAAAAATACTGTATCGATATTTGTCGCTACGATTTGTTCTTCAGTTGTCGATCCCGATATTTTTCGAGAAAATTTACTTTTTCTGGGCAAGATATCGTAAATAGTAGCCTTTTTCTCTGCCTCTCTAACTTGAATTACCACCCAATCGCCCACTGCCGGAAAATCTTGGTATCCAGTAGCTTGATATCGCAGTTTGCCCGTAACTTCGGCCGTTATCTCTCCATATTCAGAGTAGAGAATGTAGGAATTTTTATGCTCTACAGCAACTCTACCAACTGTATATTCTTGTTGTAGGTTGCCAGCAAAACCATTGGCAAAAAAATCATTCCAGCCTAACAATTCTAATTTCATGTCGATGTCCTTTAAATCTCAAAATGTTCTGAATTTTTATCACTTTGTTGATGGCAAATTTAACTTTCATATTCCCTCCTTATAAACTATTGTGAATTTTGTCCAGACGAGAGACGCGAGATCTCGCGTCTCTACAATTTCGATCGAAAAATCCCCTTGCCCGCCCTCACCAAAATCTATAGATCAGTACGCGGTAGTAACTTTAACAATACCCTGTACGCTTGTAATTGGTACTGGGCTAAATTGTTACCTTTGGCATTTGCCCCTTTTGCCTGCGAATAGGGTTTTACCCTACTAAGCCCAACTTTCCCTGTTGGTGGGTTGTACTCGCTTCTATTATCTTGGCTACCAACTTTTTCAATCGACTAATTCAGTATTCCAGTTTGCTTGTTGAATCTTGGTGTCTAACTCGCGGTAATCTCTAGACATTCGATCGACTTGGGCTTGCAATTGCGCAATATTCACCGTACTGAAAGATTTAATTTCAGAACGGCTATATCTATATTCTTGAGTAGCCGCTGCTTGCACCAAAGAACTATATACACTGCGTTTGAGTATCAGTAAGTCTCTTTGAGCTAAAGCATCTGATATAGTCAGATCGCCTTCAAGCTCAGTCAAAGAATTGGTTTTATTAATTTTTTGGATTAACTCAGTGAGTTGACTTACAGTTGAATCTAACTCAGCAATCAGTGCTTGTGGCTCTTCAAAAGGTGTTTCTCCTTCTTGAACTTTGGCACTTCTTTCCAACCTTTCTCGCAATTGTTGAATGCGTTTCTGGCAATCTGCTCTCAAAATTAAAGCTTCAGATAATTTTATGTTGGTTTAATTTGCTATGTTTAGGTGTTTGGTTAAGTTGGTTTCGCTGTCCATCTCACGAAGATTGAAAAAGATTTTTCCAAAAGCGGTAGAGTTAAGAGTAGAGATGTATATAGAAGTAGTTTCATGTTCAGACGACTTATCACAATCAATGAAATCTTGGAGTTGTATGCTGCTGGTGAACGAGATTTTACTGGATTGGCAATTAGCTCCCTCGATCCTTATTATTTGAGTGGAGTTGATTTGAGTGGATCTGATTTTAGAGATACTGAGTTTGGGATACTTGACTTATATGAAGTCGATTTGAGTCGAGCTAATTTGAGTGGACTTAACATCGATAGACCGTGGTTTGTTAGATCTAACTTGAGCGGAACCAACTTGAGTAGCACCGATTTTTGGAGAGCTACTTTTGAAGATACCAACCTGACTTTGGCTAATTTGAGTGGAGCCTATCTTCAAGAGGCTCACTTCGATAGGGTTGACTTGAGGGGAGCAGATTTGATAGGGGCGCATTTGCTAGATAGCCAATTCTGGGAGAATAATTTGAGAGGAGCTACAATTGACGCAGATCTATGGCGATCTGGTCGCTTTAGAAACACCATTATGCCCGATGGAAGCATTAAGAATCCTACTGGAATTCCTCTGACGGGATTCCAATTTCAAGTCGAGCAATTGACTTTCCCATTCTTCTAATGTTGTCATGCGATCGCAGCATTAGAAAACTTCATCTTTCAAACCATTTGTTGGGTTTCACTTCGTTCAACCCAACCTACCCATATCTGGCTAAACCGTTTATTCTTGAGTCCGCGTAGGCGGACTTTGTTTGTATAGCCGCGAATTCATTCGCCAGGTGAATGTTAGCCAGGGGGTTTTGAACCCCCTGGCGGGCGTGCTGGCGGGGATGCTACTTATCATTCCGTACTGGCAGAGGAGTTTCCAGAATTTCCATCAACAACTCCAGCCGCGAGGGACGAGACAAGAGTGGAATCAGGTTAGGCAGAGAGTAGTAGTCACCTGCAAAAGTGAAAGTATCTACTTGTGCTTGCTTTTCCTTCAACTTGCGTTCCAGCCAATCGTAGGAATGACCGACTTTGACGATCGCTACGGTAGGATCGACTTTGAGATCGCGCTTGTAAGCCTCGTAGGTTTCAGCAAAGTAAGGAGCAGTGTTTTCCCCTTCGTCTGTCACCACAACGATCTGTTCTACCAGTTGCTTCCGCAAGCGCATGACTTCCAAAGCGCAACCGATGCTAGTTCCACCGCCAGCTTGGATATGCTGAAAAGCACGTTCCCAGTCGCTTAATTCGCTACCAGATGCCTTAACTGGGTAAGGTACGGTATCGAAGGCGTAGACGAATAAATCTGCCTCAGTAATGCCAGAAATCATGGCAGCTAGACGCTTACCAACTTCGATGGCGTTTTCCATCGAACCAGATTTGTCTACTAGCAAAGCAGTAGGCTGAGCAATCTTGCCCCGCTTTTTCACCTGTTCGTCGGTGATGCGTTCTAATTTTGCTGCTGTTTGTTCGTCTAACTCCGCCGCATCTGCGGCTACCCGCGCTTTGAACGCCGAGATCCGAGTGTCGGTTTGAGCCTTTTCCAACTTCTCGTCGATTAGCGCCTTCACCTCTGGATGTGCCATCGCCCCGCGAGTCTGGAGGGACTTGAGGTTGTTGATAAGCTCAGCCGGAGACATGGAGTTAATCAGCGCCACTAGCACTGTAGGCGTAATTTGCTTGATTGCACCCACAGCGATCGTATACGGAATCTGATGTTCCACTATCAGTTGAGCTTGTTCTAGCGGAGATGGGGCGTTAGCCAGCAGCTTCAGCGCGTAAGCCAAGCTATCCTCTGGGGGATTGTCCTTGAACAAAACTGCATCAGCGCGATCGCAAGGCTTAATGTGCAAGGTAGCATAGAGATGTTTCATCGCTTTACGGGCGCGGAGGGCAGCCCTATCGAAAAATTCTGGCTTCCGCTCCCGTTCTTTCAGATAGCGGCGCACGGCGGTACGAGCCGAACGGGGCAATTTGCCCCGCTGCTGCTTCATAAAGTCCACAATTCGTGCTACCTGATAAGGCGGAAACTCTTGCACCAAAATGAAACCCGCATCGCGGTGTTCTTCTAGTTTGCTGGTGAGCAAGTTGCCAACAAATACTTCCTTATGGTCGCGAACGTCCCCCTGACGCTGATACCATACTGCCAGGTGTCCGTAGAACAGCGGATCTCGCTGTACTATCTCTTCGTGCAGCTTGGCTACCAGTTCTAACTGGCGGTGAGGGGTAGTCAGTAAGCTGTTGAGTATATCTAAACGTAAGTCGCGTTCGGTAGCTTGCATCGTTTTCACCTCTACATCGGTTGCAAGTCACCTCGTCTCAAATCTGGGCTGTAGAGACGCACTATGGCACGTCTCCACGCCAAATAAAAGATATCAGCCCGTGCAAGTTGAGAAAGCTTTTTGGTTTTGGTTTTACCGTGGAAGGGTAAGTATGTAAGCTCTCTGGGTTAGGGCACGAGGTGGAAAAATTAATAATATGAGTTCGGAATTCGGAATTATTCTGAACTCCTGAACTTCTGTATTCTGAACTTCTTAAGATCGTGACTTCGCGCAAGTTGAAAAAGCTGTTGGTGTTATACGCAGGAGTCGAACCTGCTACCTATCGATTGACTGTCGATCGCTCTATCCTAATGAGCTAGTATGTAAGCTTCGTCCGTCTGGGCGCGAAGTCGAAACCTCTTGATATTTATATACTACAACATACTACAAAAATGTCAAGGGTTGGCAAGGGTAATTTTTGGACTGGCGAAAAAGCCATACTAAATTGGTTGTAACATTTCCGGCTCCCCTCTCCCGTGGGAGAGGGGTTGGGGGTGAGGGCAAAAGCTGCGAATCGAGTGGAAAAGCTATACAACGCAGATGCACAGCAGATGCACGCGGATAAACGCAGATAATTTCGATGTGTTATCGACTTCTGCCAAGATTTAACGAATCAGTGGAGATAGCGTCTTATAGATGACAGGATGGTCGGCTTCGCGCTGCCAAGCGACATTGTAGTTATATTGGGCAATATCTTCCCGTCCGATTTGACGGGCTATTTCTCCGTATTTAAAGGCATAGAATCCCGATTCGGGCTGTTCTTTGATTAAACGTTCGTAACTTGCTTGAACTTCTTGCCACACTTCAGGACGACTAATATAGTCTTTGTGGCTTAGACCGCTATAACCGCATAAAGCATCGTGAGCCGTTACGATTAACATCGGTAGCGCCGATCCTTGAGGTGCAGATTTAGCTGTTTCTCTGACAAAAGCTAAGAGTTCTGCTTCGCTACCGTGCCATTGAGGTTCGAGGTATGGGCTCTCCCGTACATAGGGTGATAAGCAAATCTTATTTAAATAAGCAAGCTAATAGCTTCTCTCGTAAAGAATCAAAGGTATTAAAGCCATAGCTTTGTCTAATAATCAATTTAATTTTATTGT
>JAHHHA010000041.1 GCA_019359615.1 Cyanosarcina radialis HA8281-LM2 | reverse complement strand
CACGCAGAAGATTCTTGATTTTATTGACTACTTCAACCGCACTTTGGCTAAACCTTTTGTCTGGAAATTTCAGGGGTTTCCCGAACCCGCTTAAGCTGGTCACTTATTTTCGCCACGCTGCACTAGCCACATTTATGGCTAATCAAGTATGGAAAGCAGGGAATCATAATGCTCAAACTTATACTGCTAAAAATTTAGTGGCAAATTTTAATAAGTCAAACACACACCTAGAAAAACTATCTCAATGGATTGACTTAATTACAGATAAGTTTAGTCGAATTTACCGAAGAGAAAGATTCGATCCAGATCTTATCCGAGCTATTTTTTGGACACTTTCAGAATCTCACGTACTTTATGCAATTAAGTGGTTATCTGGCAAGGAATTATCGGAAAATAAAAGCCACGAGCTAAGCTTACCAAACTTGAGTGCAGACTTACGTAACTCAGAAGCAAAAGCTTTTGACCATATCCAGCAAATTTTGAGCTTAGTTAGCCTCTATAAACCACTGATAATTTGTTTTGATGAACTAGATTTACCTGATAAGAGCCGTAGTCAAACAGGTTTGGCAAAACCGCATATTGTTGCAAGTTTAATTAAGACTCTAGTTGATAGTATTAATTTACCTACTACCACTTGTCATGGTGTTGTCATTCTCACGGTGATGATGCCTGATACATGGACGCAAAAAATAAAACAGATGCCTGGTGGAGTACCAGATCGAGTTTCAGCCAAAAAAGAGCCGATTAATTTAGACTTTATGGATGGTGATGCGATCGTTGAGTTAGTAAAGCTTTGGTTAGCAGAGTTTTATCAGCAAAATAATTTAAATCCTCCTACTGAAATTTATCCATTTGAAGAAAGTTTTTTAAGAGAGTTGGGTGATGGTAACTCTGTACGAGAAATTTTAAAAGCATGTGCAGATAAATTTGCTCCTTATGTTACACCCAAAGAACATCCTGTTGAATTTGCATATAATAAGGAACTATCCCTCTTAGAAAGCTCTAGACAACTTTGGTTAGATGATAAATATCAACTGGCTAATGCTATTCAGGAAAGTTTCAAAACGCTAATTGGTAAGCAAATAGACAAATTTAAAATAGAGGGCATTGAACCAATTAAGCCAGAAAACAAAAATAAAGTTGGTGGAGAAAATTGCTTTGATTTCAAAATTATTGGCAATCAAGACAGTAAAATAATAAAAATTGGAGTAGCTGTTTTTCAGAAGACTCACTGGCAATCTGTAAAGGCTGTACTAAAACGTATAGTTAATTACCAAACATTTGATATAACTTATGGGTGTTTAGTGCGTTCTAGAAAAATTACTAATTCTCCTGTTGAGGCAAAACAGAATTTAGAAAAATTTCTATCGGCTGGTTGCGGTGGTAAATGGGTATTGTTGAGTGCAGAAGACATTAAGCCTCTCCTAGCTATCTGGTTTGTTTATAGTGGTCGCGAAGATTATCAGGTAACTCTTGAGGAAATCATAGATTTTATTCATAATAGAAAATTAGTAATTGACAATTCTCTTATTCATGCTATTTTAAGCGAACCAACTGGTAAGATTCCTGAAGGATTAACCGATGATTGATACTGCTTTATGTTTACCAGCGCCAGAAATTGAAGGTTTGATTCAAGGTCGAACGATTGTTGCTATATCACACTTATTCATCGATCCAGGGGAGTTTGCTCTTTATGCCTCAGATACCTCAATAAATATACTACCAATTAACGAATACTATCGATCTAGTTTTTTATCGACTGCTCAAGCAACTTTGGCTCGACTCAATCCTAATAAACCTATAATTAAAGCTTGGGCAAAATGCGAACTTTGTGAAATAATAGATAAGAGCAAACCTCTAAAAGATTTGTCCTTATTAACAGTATGGACAACTGAAGCTTTACAGAAAATTATCAAGCAGCGTGAGTATATTTTTCTAGCTTATATGCACGTATATAAGCTGCCGCAGCCTCTTCAGGTATCTATTCTGGGAGATATTGGCAATCAGTTTGTTCCTTTCTTACCTACCTTGAGTGCGGCTGAAGGAACACCTATTCTAAGCAACAATACCTTTAAAAAACGCTTAAAACAGCTAAAAGATCGACTCCCACCACTGCATCCTGAATTAGAGGAATTGCAGGGTACAATCTCTTCTCTTGCTATCACAAATCTAGATGCTAAAAAATTAGAGCGCGATATCCAAGTATTTTTAGGTTGGAGTGGCGAACATATTCAGCAACCTGAACCAGTTTTAACTTGGATAAATGACATTGCTAAGTTGGGCGATCGCAGCAAAGAAGAAGATGAAGGAAAAAGCAATTATCAAGCTGGAACAGACTTTGAAAATATAGTCCGTAAGAGTCTTGATTTTTTGGGATTTACAGTTGACTCTTATCACAAAGGAGGTGCAGGTGGTGTAGATGTATTCTGTTCAAAACCATATCCATTAATTGGAGAATGTAAATCTGGCAAAAAAATTCCCAATGATACCGCAGTGCAACTACTGAATCTAGGAACATTACGCCTCAATAAAAAAGATTTTCAGCAATCTACTAAATTAATTATTGGTCCAGGTGAACCTACACAACAACTTTTAGACGCGGCAACAATTCATAATATGGCTATCATTAATTCTGAAACTCTTGAGAAGCTAGTGAAACTGCAAAATAACTATCGCAACTCAGTAGATTTGTTCAAGCTAAAAGAATATCTAAAAGCTGGAAAGTCTGATGAAGATGTCACAAAATATATCGAACAAGTGTCTCAAGATATTAGGTTGCGATCGCACGTTATCCAAGTATTAAAAAATTACCTCGAAAATACCCATAAAGAATGTGCAGGAGTTGAAGCAATTCATGGAGCATATAGTATTTCTAATTTTCCTAAACGGCTGTCTTCTATAGAATTAAATGAAATTTTGATTGAACTTTCTTCACCTTTGGCAGGGTATTTAGGGCGCAAGAAAGGAGAAGATTGGCGGCGCGATCGCTTTTATTTTCTCCGTGATTTACTTATGTAGATAGCCAAGATGAAGAAATTATTATTTATTTGCAGTCAAAATCGATTACGCAGTCCCACGGCCGAAGCTGTGTTTTCTAAGTGCGATCGCTCCTCTTACTTCGATCCTAACGTCAGGATACCAGTTTGGTAATTTACCACCAAAGGCAAGAGCTTTAACCACTCTGAACCAAGCAATATTTCAGTAATCTCATCTCCGGTCAAAACTGGGATTTCATACTCTTGTTTATCTATTACAACTTTGCCTAAATAAATATCAAAAAATGCTTCTCCTTGTGCGGTTTGTAATTCTTGTTCGCGGAGAAACTGCCAGTTGAGAACATCTAAGTCTAGTTTATTAATGGCTAAAAACCCTGTAAAACCAGTATCTAGCATGGCATCTACAGGTACATTTAATCCGTTACTAGCAATCAATTCAATTTCAAAAAATAACTCGCCACGGCTGCCAAATGTCCCCCCAATCATATGCTGCCAGTAGTTCCAGATTCATTGAGGCAAAACACACAGTGCGTGGCGTTCGGGTGTTTATCTCGTGCTTTTTGACTGGCTACTTCTAGATCTCGATCGATGAAATAATCACCACTATCTGGTTCAACAGCAATATACCAGCCATAGTATTTATCGATTAATTCTGGTCGTACTCGCTCAAAGATTGCTCGACACCGCCGACGAAATGCTTCTCGTTCGGCCTTACTTCTAGCTAGTTCTTCCGGCGATAAAGTCCGTTCGGGAAAGATTCTGCCTCGTCGTTTAGATGGTTTTGAAATTGATTCGGTCATTGACTTAAGTTGTTATTCTTGATGGGTGGTGGATTTCGCAATTGGCAATTAATGCCAATTGCGAATTCAACCGTCAAACAGCAGCTAAACCGTTGTGCCTCAATAAAGCTTCGGTACTCGGTTCTCGACCTCGGAAAGACTTAAACACTTCCATCGGGTGCTGGCTGCCGCCGAGAGCTAAGACGGTATCGCCATAACGCTTACCTGTCGCTTTAATTGCCTCTTCGTTTTCCAAACCAGCTTCTTCAAACGCCGCAAAAGCGTCGGCACTCAACACCTCAGCCCAACTGTAGCTGTAATAACCAGCAGCATATCCGCCAGCAAAGATGTGGCGAAAGGCACACAGCATCGCATCTTCTGGTAAAAATGGTAATACAGTCGTGGTTTGGGCAATGCGCGATCGCACGTCGCTAGGACTTTCCTTTCCACCCGGACGATAGCGGTGATGCAGTTCGAGGTCAACGCAGCTAAAGTGCGTTTGTCTGAGCATTCCACTACCGCTCATATAATTCTTGGCGGCTAGCAACTTTTGGTAGTAATGCTCTGGTAGAGGTTCGCCAGTTTCGTAATGCTTGGCCATGCCAAATAAGGTAGTGCGATCGTAACACCAGTTTTCCATGAATTGGCTGGGCAATTCTACCGCATCCCACTCGACGTTATTGGTTCCCGCTGCATCGGCATAGTTTACCTTGGTCAGCATATGGTGCAAGCCGTGACCGAATTCGTGAAATAAAGTTTCTACTTCGATAAAAGTCATCAAGCTGGGCTTGCCATCTACTGGGGGAGTTTGGTTGCACACCAAATAGGCTACGGGTAAGCGAATCTGAGTCGAGCCATTTGACCCGATTTGGCTGCGATTGATGCAGCTATCCATCCAAGCGCCGCCCTGCTTTTCAGCCGGACGACTGTAAGGATCTAGGTAAAAGTAGGCAATAGGATTACCTGTTTCGTCAGCAATTTGGAAATAACGGACATCCTCGTGCCAAACTGGTGCTTTGCCGTCAGCCGAACTGACAGTTACGCCAAACAGCCGCTTTACCAACCCAAATAAACCATCTAGCACTTGCGGTAGAGGGAAGTAAGGACGCAACTCTTCTTGCGTGAAGGCAAATTTTTCTTCCCGTTGCCTCTCCGACCAAAAGCGAGTATCCCAGTGCTGCAAGTCGTCGGCTTCTACTGCTCCCTTCGAGGCGGCAAAGGCTTTTAGTTCTGCCAATTCTTTGACAGCGGCATCGTAACTGGCGCGGCGCAGTTCCTCTAACAGCTTATCTACCGCCTCGACGTTGGGAGCCATTTTACTGGCGAGGCTGACTTCGGCATAAGTTTTAAAGCCGAGTAATTCTGCTAGTTCTTGTCGCAATGATAAGATGCGATCGATTAATGGGTGGTTATCGAACTCTCCAGATGCAGCTAGAGTAATACTCGATCGATATATTTTTTCCCGCAGATCCCGACGGGTACTGTGCTGCATGAAGGGAAAGTAACTGGGGAAGTCTAAAGTAATGCGCCAAGGACCGTTTTCTGGCGTGGCGTTTTCGTCACCTGCTTCTCTGGCGGCTTGGGCGGCAAGACTCAACCAACTGGCAGGTAAGCCATCTACTTCGGCTTTGTCTGTCAGGGTCAAGCTATAGGCTTTGGTGGCATCGAGGACGTTGTTAGCAAACTTAGTAGTCAGTGCGGCTAATTCTTGCTGAATCGCATTGAAACGTTCCCGCGCCTCACCCGACAACCCCACGCCAGAAAGTTCGGCATCGCGGATAGCAGCTTCGACGATGCGCTGTTGGGCAGAGTCTAGAGTTTTCCAGCTATCGCCATCTCGAAGTGCTTTAAAAGCATGGTAGATGGGTTGGCTTTGACCGAACCGAGTGTAAAATTGCACCACTTGCGGTTGTACGGTTTCGTAGGCTTGTCGCAATTCGGGGCTATTTTTTACTCCCATCAAGTGTCCGACAATGCCCCAACTCCATCTCAAGCGTTCGGTTATGTCATCTAAAGGTGCGACTAAACCGCTCCAAGTAGGTTCTACATTAGCTTCTAAGTCGGTCAGTTCTCGGTCTAATTCTGCCAGCAATTGGGTCATAGCTGGCTCTACTTGCTCTGGTTGAATCTCGGCAAAAGGCGGCAAGCCAGAGCCTTTGAGTAAAGGGTTGTTAGTAATTATGGTGTTAGCAGTCATAGTTGATTTTCTAAGCTATTTCTAAACTAACAAGTTAAATTTGAGATGACAAGTCATCTGAAGTATGAATTAGAGAAACTCTATCGATCGATAATCGTAAATTTAAATTTTATTGACCTTTATTAACTTTATCTTGCGGTAAGAGTGCCAGTTTATGAAAGTTTCTTTCAACGACGATTTATCATGGCTGCGGTTCACCGATATCAGTTGAAGCTGATTGTTTATGATGTACAACAGGAGGTCATTGTTCGATGGCTGTAGAACATTATCGACAATATATTCGACAGATTCTTTCGGAGCGTGCCGAACGGGCATCAAAACAACGAAACGCACGGGAATATGAGATCCAGACCATTTTTGATACCGAAAGGGACCATTATCAACTACTTTATGTGGGCTGGCGAGGCCATAAGCGGGATTTTGGCTGTGTTTTGCATCTGGATATCAAAGCCGGAAAAATTTGGATTCAACATGATGGAACGGAAGTCGGAATTGCGAATCAACTGGTAGAAATGGGAGTGCCTAAGCAAGATATCGTGCTGGCATTTCACGAACCTGAAGTCCCCCAGTTTACTGACTTTGGTACGGGTGAAACAAACTAGACGATCGATCGCTTTGATGACACTTGTGATTAGTGCCAGATATAATTAGTTATATCTGGAGACATTAGCTTTGAAATTAATTCTAGTAGCACCTCACGCCTCGCTGTCCGTTACTTTTCAAGAACACTTTGCTCATTTTCCTAATGTTGAGGTAGTTAATAACTACTTCGAGTGGGTGAAAGAATTTGATTGTCTGGTCAGTCCGGCAAATTCCTTTGGGATGATGGATGGTGGAATGGATGCTGCGATCGTTAAGTTTTTCGATCGCTCTTTGATGGATCGAGTTCAGCAACGAATTCTCGAAGATTATTTGGGCGAACAACCAGTTGGCACATCATTTATTATCGAAACTGGGCATCCCAAACATCCTTTTCTAGCACATACTCCTACTATGCGAGTGCCAATGATTATTAAAGGTACAGATATTCCTTATGTGGCGATGTGGGCAATGCTGTTAGCAGTTCGACAGCACAACAAGTATTCTCAAAACCCAATTAAAAGTGTTGTTTGCCCCGGATTGGGAACCGGAATCGGTCGAGTACCAGATGATGAAGCTGCGAGGCAAATGGCTTTAGCCTACGACTATTTTTTGTATCCGCCAAAATTGCTTAACTGCTTTGTCGCTGCATCCAGACAACTACAAATTTGGGAAGGATGAAGAAATTATTATTTATTTGCAGTCGAAATCGATTGCGTAGCCCAACAGCCGAAGCTGTATTTGCTGAGTATGAGGGTTTAGAAGTAGATTCAGCCGGACTCGATCGAGATGCAGAAATGCCTTTATCTAGTGAGGCGATCGAATGGGCAGATATCATTTTTGTAATGGAGAAGTCGCACCGCAGCAAACTATCAAATAAGTTTCAGCCTTGGTTAAAAAATAAACGAGTGATTTGCTTAGATATTCCTGACGAATATGAGTATATGGAACCAGTTTTAGTTGAGTTACTGAAGAAGAGAGTTTTACCGCTACTAGCCTGAATTATTTACACTTGGCGGTTGAAACCGCAGCTATACAAACAAAGTCCGCGTAGGCGGACTAGGGAAAAAAAGATGGTTTTTGATTTAATATGAGTATTTTGGAAACTCGCAAAACGGCGATCGCAGATTTCTCCTTTATTTACGATCTGCACCGCCAAACGATGTATTCATATGTGGAACAGACTTGGGGATGGAAAGAGGAAGTTCAGCTTCAAGGAATGCAAGAGGATTTCGATAATTCGCTGTTTGAAATTGTCTGCCTTAACGAACAAGATATTGGCGTAATCTCAGTTATCGATCGCGGAAATGAAATGTTTCTCAACTACCTGGCTATTTTACCGATTTACCAAAAACAAGGTTTAGGAACTCAGCTTGTTCGCCAAGTATTAAGCCAAGCAGCAGAGAGAGGTGTTCCAGTGAAGTTGAATGTGATGCGAGTTAATCCGGCAAAAGAATTATACGATCGCTTGGGCTTTAAGGTTGTGGACAGCGATCGCGATCGATACTTTATGGAATGGCAAAATACTTTAGGAAGTTAGAAGTGTGGAGCTTTGGAAGTGTGGAGTGTTGAGTGTTGAGTGTTGAGTTAAGAATACTCCCCCTTTACCCTTTCCCTCTTCCCCCTCTTCCCTTACGTGCAACTTAGAAAACTGTCACAAGGCAAGATAACTGCAAGCCTGACAGCAACCAGAATTGAGGTACTCGATCGCACGAAAAATGAGTAGAGATGTATTACAACTTTATCGGCTTTAATTTTGGATTAGCAGTTTTAGTGCTGCTGGTTTTTGGCATTCTCCAGTGGTTGCACGTTCCGACTGGACGATTTTTAGATTGGGTAATTGCCATCGCAGTTTTTGAGTGGCTGTTGGCCATCGTCACCGTCCCTTGGAATATCTACTTTGCCGCTAAAGAGGCTCTAGCCGATGCGGAACAATCGACAACCAAAGAGATCGCCGTCGATCCCAAGCAAGTTAAATACGCCCAAATCATCGCTAAGCGATCGCTCGTAATTGCTATAGCGTTACATCTGTTATCGGCTATTGGGCTTTATACCTTAGCGATCGTCGGTATCAGTACCATTGGCTATATCGGTTCCGGTGCAGCTTTATTATTAACCGCCTTGCGTCCTGCCGTGCGAACATACGAATACTTAGCTAGGCGACTAGCAGCAATGAGCCATGAATTTAAATATCCCCGCGAGGACGTGGTGGAATTACGCTATCGGTTTAAAGCTCTTGAAGAAACCGTGAAGCGTTTAGAAGAGCAGTTGAACCCAGAGTTACCTTACTCTTGGATAAATACCCAACAGCGGCAATGGGAAGAAAATCGGCAAGAATTGGCGCGTTTAGCAGCAGCGGGGGAAGAACTGCGAGCGACGAATCACCTCGAACACGAACGGCTATCGCGAGAAGCCAGAGCCGCTATAGCTCAACTGACAACCGACGGGCAATTTCTAGAACACGTTCGCGAAATTATCCGGTTTTTCAAAACGGCATAACACTCATACCATTTTGGATTTTGGATTACGAATAGGCTTCTCCGTCTCGGTTTGGCTAATCCATCTGCCTAGTTCTTTTTTCAAACTGGTATCAGTTAAACTTGGTAGGTGGTAGAGTAGCAATTTAACCCTACCGCATGGTTTGTTATTCTGTTGAGGCAACAAAGTGTTAAAGCGCATCCCTTTAGTTTCGATCGTTGTCCTTTTGGGCTTAAGCAGTATAGCCCTACCAGTGCGAGGACAAGCACTCTTACCTTATAGCCCCCAACTAGATGCCAAACAGCTAGAACAGCAAGGATTGGGTCTGATCCAAGAAGCGGTAGGATTGGCGCGATTCCAGCAATACGAACCAGCGTTGCAAAGAGCCAATCTAGCCACTCAACTAGCTCCGAAAACTTATCAATCTTGGTTTCTCTTGGGCAGCTTGTACCTAGAAACAGAGAAATTAGATAAAGGCATTGAGGCTCTAGAAAAAGCTCGCTCTTTAGCACCGAAGGAAGCTGAAATTTTATTTGCTCTTGGTTCGGCTAAATTTCAAAAAGAAGACTACCGAGGAGCGATCGCTTATTTAGAAGAAGGCCTAAAGATCAAACCAGATGTGCCCACAGCTTTATTCGATCTGGGCAATACCTACTACAAATTAAAGCAGTACGACCAAGCGATCGCTCAATACGACAAAGTGGTAGCTAAAGATGCCAAGTTCTGGCCTGCGATTAATAACATCGGGCTGATTAAATACGAACAAGGTGACGTTAACGCTGCGATCGAAAATTGGCAAAAAGCGATCGCCCTCGACGATAAAGCCGCCGAACCTCTCTTAGCCATGGGAGTGGCGCTCTATACCAAAGGCGATCGAGAGCAGGGTGTAGCTATGGGAGAAACTGCCATTCTTCTAGACAATCGCTATGCTGACATAGAATTTCTCAAAGAAAACCTTTGGGGCGATCGATTGCTGGGCGAAACCAAAAAATTCCTCGAAATTCCCAAAATTAAAAACACTATTGTCAGCAGCCAACAGCAACCAACTCCAACTCCAGCACCACCGCAATAAGAAGTCAGAAGTCAGAAGTCAGAAGTCAGAAGTCAGGAGTCAGGAGTTAATTTGCTCCTCTGCTCTGCCCTCTTACCGTTCTCTATTATCTGTTTCTTCGATTTGAACTATTACGATCGAATTGCCCCTATCTACGATCGCACCCGTTGGCTGACAGCATCGGTGGCTGAAGAAGTTGCCGATTTTATCGTCAAATTAGTCGGCGCAACGCCTGCAACATCTTTTCTAGAACCTGGTGTCGGTACTGGTTTAAATGTACTTCCTTTGGTTAAACGGGGTTATTCCGTAACCGGAATTGATGTTTCTGGTGAAATGCTCGATCGCTTTCGGCAGAAATTCGATGAAGTGCCTGCCAATCTCCACTTAATCCAGGCTGATGCTTCGCAATTACCGTTTTTAGATCGCAGTTTTGATGTGGTGTTAACCGTTCACATGATTCATGCGGTGGCCGATTGGAGAAAGTTTTTAGATGAGATCGATCGCGTTCTCAAACCAGGAGGCTTTTATCTGCAAGCTCAATGGATTACACCACCAGCCCGCAGAGAATTTGAGGGTTATTTTCGATCGATTTTATCTGGGGAAGATCGCGATCGAAGATTGAAACAGGTGGATGCGGCAATTGGTGCGATCGATGCCGATAGTTATTTGCGGCAAAAAGGTTACAGTTCCAGCTATCACCTGGCTAAAAGTTGGTTGGTGAGCAATACAGTTGAGGAATTGTTAGGCTGCTTTCGATCGCGTGCTTATGGTTTGTGCTGGCAAGTAGAAGATGAAGTATTCGATCGAGTGATGCCAGAGTTTGAATCATTTTGTCTTGAACATTATGGTTCCCTGCAAACAGAGTTATCGTCTGAAGCTAAATTTGAAATCTGGCTGTATACAGCTAAAATGAGTCATTAATGTTGAGTTGGTTCGGTTTTAGGTATGTCGATCCAGTAGCGTGCGTTAGACGGCGACAACCTTTGCTGTGACAGAAATCGAACAATCCGTCGTAACGCACCAAATTAGCTTCGCTTATGCCTCAATTTCAAGTCTTTGTGACTCGCCGCCTGCCAATGGCTCTCGATCGCCTGCAAGAGATTGCCAAGGTTGAGGTTTGGCCGGAACGCCAGCCGCCTCCCTATGAAGTATTGCTGGAAAAGGTAAAAGCGATCGATGGTTTGTTATGCTTGCTCACCGATCGGATCGATCGCCAATTGCTGGAAACGGGAACGGCATTGAAGGTTATCAGTCAGATGGCTGTGGGCTACGATAACATCGACATCTCAGCCGCCAGTGCTAGAGGCATTCCAGTCGGTCATACCCCTGGAGTTTTAACCGATGCTACTGCCGATTTTACTTGGGCATTACTGATGGCAGCGGCTAGGCGCATAGTCGAGGCTGACAAGTTTACTCGCGCCCTGCAATGGCAGACTTGGGAGCCAGATTTGTTACTGGGAGCAGATTTAGTCGGAGCGACTTTAGGAATTGTTGGGTTGGGCAGGATCGGACAAGCTGTTGCCCGTCGCGCTTCGGGATTTAATATGCGAATTCTATACGCTAGCAGACATCAATGCGATCGCCAGTTAGAAACATCTTTGGGCGTAGAGTTTGCCGAGTTCGATCGCTTGCTTTCTGAGTCAGATTTTGTCACCATCCATACGCCTTTTTCTGCGGATACTTACCATCTATTTAGCGATCGCCAATTCGAGTTGATGAAGCCTACAGCCATCTTAATCAACACCTCGCGGGGAGGAATTGTCGATCCTGATGCTTTGCACCGCGCCCTCAGCAGCGGGCAAATTGCCGCTGCTGCCATCGACGTTACCGAACCAGAACCGATTCCGACTGATAGCCCTTTGTTAGGTCTAGATAACTTGATTATTGCCCCTCACATTGCCAGCGCCAGCCGCCAAACCCGCCAGAAAATGGCGCAGATGGCGATCGATAACCTGATTGCTGGATTGCAAGGCGATCGCTTGCCTCATTGCGTCAACCCTGAAGTCGATCGTTAATCTCAAATCTATAGCGAGTCCAAATGAGTTCTAATCTTTCTTGCTCCCCTCTCCCAATCTTGGGAGAGGGGTTGGGGGTGAGGGCTGTTCGTCAATCAAATAGACTCCCTATACTTAGGTAAGTTATTACTGATTAGCCCGATCGCGCAATTGTTCTCGCACCCAAGTGCGGAAGGATTTCTCTGCTTCCACTTCATCTTGCTCCGCTTGTGCCAGAAATTCATAGAGTTTTTCTTTAGATACCCAAGGGAAAGTTGGGCTATTTTCTACTTCTTGATATTGCTGTCCTTGGAGTTGATAAATTCGCCACACTCGTCCGTTGTAACGCCAGAATTCCAGTACGCCCATGCTGGCATACAGGGCTGGTTTATCGATATCGCTGTGAGTAATATCGACTTCGACAACTAAATCTGGTGGAGGATCTTGTTTGAGATCGACTTTCTTCCCAGCAACGCGGGGTTGATTTTGAATGTAGTAGGCATTATCTGGTTCTGAACCTCGATTTAGATCTTCTCGATCTAAGGTAGTTGAACCCATGCTCTTGATTTTCAACCCCATCTCTACAACCAGAATGCGAATGAAAAGCCCAATCAGTTCTCTAGCAAATTCGTGACTTTCTAGAGGCATACTAATTTCCAACCTGCCGCGATCGTAGGTAAGACGCGCAGAACGAGTTTGTCCTAATGCGTGTAAGATTTGTTGATATGCCTGCCAATTGAGATGATTGAAAATGACTCGCTTTTCCCCAATTGGTTGCAGGCGATCGAGAGATTCAAGTTTTGCTAGGCTAGTAAGCATAAACTGTCTCGCTGATGGGTGAGTTTAATTTCAGTTTATCCGATAAGACTTTGAGGCCAATGGTGCGAGAAGGTGTAGGCTACTCTTCTTCCTTACCGAGATATGCCTCGATCACTATTGGATCGGTGCGGACTTCGTTAGGAGTACCTTCAGCGATTTTTTTGCCGTATTCCATAACGCTGACGCGATCGCTGATGCCCATAACTACTTTCATATCGTGTTCGATCAACAAGATCGTTAAATTAAGTTCGTCTCGCAGGCGGCGGATAAAATCGGTTAACGCGTCTGTTTCTCTAGGGTTCATTCCAGCAGTCGGTTCGTCTAACAATAGCACTTTGGGATCGGAGGCTAAGGCGCGGGCAATTTCTAGCCGTCGCTGATCGCCATAAGATAAGTTTTTTGCCAATTCGTTTGCTTTCGACCTGCCTAAACCGACAAAATCTAAAAAGTAGAGGGCTTTTTCTTTGCCTTTGGCTTCTTCTTTCCTCACCTTGGGCGGACGCAGTAAAGTTCCGATTAAGCCAGTTTTGAGGCGACAGTGCATCCCGACTAAAACGTTGTCTAAAACGCTCATGTTATTAAATAAGCGGATGTTCTGAAAAGTCCGGGCAATTCCCAATTTAGTGAGACGATCGGGCGGTGAGCCAGTAATATCTCGATTGTCTAGCAGCAATTTACCAAAAGTAGGATGGTAGATGCCCGTCAGCATATTAAAAAATGTGGTTTTTCCCGCCCCATTAGGACCGATGAGGCTGGCGATCGAACCAGGTTCGATCGCTAAATCGACTCGATTGACAGCAGTTAAACCGCCAAATTGCATAGTGAGTTGTTGCGCTTCTAATAATGGCATTTTGCTTACTTTTTCTCGATCGAATAGTTAAAATAACTGCGGACTTCCGATCGCAAACTAAGAGTAGTTAATGGTGATGCTCTAGTTGAGCGATCGCTCTTGTCAGTAGATATAGCACATCTAGCAGTTCTAGAACGTTGATGAAACTCTTGTAAAGCAGGCATCTTGCCTGCCGTGGGACAGCCAGGACAGCTATGCCACAACCGATCTAAGATAACTATAGTTTAGTCATCTTGCTTGCCTCACAATCTGTTATCTAAGCGATCGACTCAGGATAAGGCAATGAAAGCAGTTGTTTTTTATCGATATGGTGCTCCTGATGTCCTTCAGTTGGCAGAAATCGAGCCGCCGAAAATCAAACCCGACCAGCTACTAGTCAAAGTTCGCGCCACGGCCGTCAATCCGATCGATTGGAAGATTCGCCAGGGAATGTTGAGGATAATTACAGGCAACAAATTCCCCAAGATTACGGGTTTTGACCTAGCCGGAGACGTAGTAGAGATAGGCAGCCAAGTGACGCGCTTTCGATCGGGAGAGCAAATCTTTGCTGGTTTGAGTTTACCTGGAGGGGCCTGCGCCGAATACGTTGCCGTTCCAGAAAAGTTCGCGGCTTTGAAGCCCACAAACACGACCTACGAACAAGCAGCAGTAATCCCCGGTTCAGCGCTAACGGCTTTGCAAGCCTTGCGCGATCTCGGACAAATTCAACCCAGACAATCGGTGCTGGTTAACGGCGCTTCTGGCGGTGTCGGCAGTTTTGCCGTTCAAATTGCTAAGGCATTGGGGGCCGAAGTAACGGGGGTTTGCAGCAGCAAAAATTTAGAACTGGTAAAATCTTTAGGAGCCGATCGCGCGATCGACTATACCCAAGAGGATTTTACTAAAGATGGCTCGCAGTACGACATTATTCTCGATGCTGTCGGCAAGCGCTCTTTTTCCGAATGCAAATCGGCCCTCAAACCTCAAGGAATTTACATCACCACCTTGCCCAATGCCGACCTAGTTATCCAAGGAATATTGACAGCCTTCGTTCCAGGCAAAAAAGCCAAACTCGTGTTTCAAACTCCTAGCGGTCGAGATTTAACTTACTTGAAGGAGTTAATAGAAGCAGGTAAAATCCAGTCGGCGATCGATCGCACCTATCCTCTGACAGAAATCGTAGCCGCCCATGAGTACAGCGAAACCGAACGGGCAGCAGGCAAAATCGCGATTGCCATAGCAGAAAATAATTCAGCCCGCGAGTAAAATAAACGATCTAGGGCTATACCTCATGTACCATGCCCTATGCCCCATGCCCCATGCCCCATACCCCATACCGACCGATCGCGGTTGACCTATTTGCAGGTGCGGGAGGAATGTCTCTAGGATTCGAGCAAGCTGGCTTTGACGTGCTAGCAGCAGTTGACATCGATCCGATTCATTGTGCCACGCATCAATTTAACTTTCCTCACACCTCAGTTTTGTGTCGCAGCGTCGTCGATCTGACAGCCGAAGAGATTAGAAATCGATCTAGTATAGGCGATCGCCAAATCGATGTGGTCTTTGGTGGCTCCCCTTGTCAAGGATTTTCTCTGATGGGGAAGCGAGATCTATACGATCCCCGCAATTCGCTAGTATTTCACTTTCAACGGCTGGTTTTGGCGCTAAAACCCAAATTCTTCGTCTTAGAGAACGTTCGCGGGTTAACCATCGGCAAACACCAACAAGTTCTCACCAGTTTGATTGCCGAGTTTAAGGCTGCTGGCTACCAGGTAGAAGAAAACTACCAACTGCTAAACGCCGCTCGCTATGGCGTTCCTCAATCTAGGGAAAGATTATTTCTGCTCGGCTGTCAGGTAGGTTGCCAGTTGCCCAAATATCCTGTGCCGATTACTGCGATCGCATCGCCCGGTGGAGGAGCAGGGGAGCAGGGGCGCAGGGGAGGTAGGGGCGCAACTTCACACTCAACACTCCACACTCAACACTTAAATCTTGAAGTCGGACCGAATGTCTGGGATGCGATTAGAGACTTACCGAAAGTGGAAGATTACCCAGAGTTGTTCCAACAAGACTGGATAGAGTGTACTTACGGTAAACCTAGCGATTATGCCTTGAAATTGCGCAGTCTTTGTGCTGTAGAAGACGATTATTCCTACGTTCGCCAATTCGATTCGCGCCTGCTATCTTCTAGCTGGCGAACTAAGCACACAGCGCTATCTATTGCCAGATTTCACGATACTCCTCAAGGAGAACGAGAACCGATCAGCCGTTTTTACAAACTGCACCCTCAAGGAGTTTGCAACACTCTCAGGGCTGGCACCGACCAACAGCGGGGGGCTTTCACTTCTCCCAGACCGATCCATCCTTTTACGCCCCGTTGTATTACGGTTCGAGAAGCAGCACGACTGCATTCTTATCCCGACTGGTTCAGGTTTCACGTCACTAAATGGCACGGATTCAGGCAAGTAGGCAACTCCGTACCGCCACTTTTAGCCAAAGCGATCGCGACTCAAATTATCCGTGCCTTAAACGTCCGACCCGAAAAACCAGCGATCGTCCAATCCTTGGGAGATGAAAGCTGGCTGCATTTGAAAATGGCTCAAGCCGTGCGACTTTATGCGATCGAAATTTCCTAATTGCGAATTGTCAATTGCGAATTGCCAATTGGCCCGATCGCTCCCCGACATTCTCCAAATCCAATTCTGGCGTAACCAGGACGATCGCAGAATCCCTTCAAAACGATTTGATCCCCGTCAACTAGGAAAGAGCGCACCTCACCCGTGGGTAATTCGATCGGCTGGGAACCGCGTTGGGTAATTTCTAGCAAGCATCCTTGGGAACCTGCTGCCGGGCCGGAAACCGTACCGCTGGCTATGAGATCGCCCGATCGCAAGTTGCAACCGTTACTAGCGTGGTGAGTTAGCATTTGGGCGATCGTCCAGTACATTTGTGGGAAGGAACCTCTACTCAAAAGAAACGGTTCCATTCCTACTTCGCGCATTCGGGCAGATTGCAACCAGACTTCTAGTTTGAGGTCGATGCCACCAGAACTAGCATCTTCAGGTGAAGTCAGATAGGGTAAGGGCAGAGGATCGCCTTCGGGACGTTGAAAAGCAGGGCAGCGGAAGGGAGCTAAAGCTTCTAAAGTTACTACCCAAGGAGAAATCGAAGTAGCAAAGCTTTTGGCCAGAAATGGCCCTAGAGGTTGGTATTCCCAGGCTTGGAGATCTCGCGCCGACCAGTCGTTAACCAAGCACAGGCCGAATATATGTTCTTCGGCTCGATCGATGGGTATAGGCTGTCCCAGTTCGTTACCAGCACCGACAAAAAATCCGACTTCTAGTTCGTAATCTAGCATTCGAGAGGGACCGAAACTAGGGGCAGCATCTTCGGGACGCTTTCTCTGACCTTGCGGGCGATCGATCGCCCTGCCGCTGGGGACGATCGAAGAAGCGCGTCCGTGGTAAGCGATCGGGACGTATTTATAGTTGGGCAACAAGGGATTATCGGGACGGAATAATTTGCCGACATTGGTGGCGTGAAAAATCGAGGCGTAGAAGTCGGTGTAATCGCCAATAGTGGCAGGCAATAGCATTTCTACATCCGACATCAGAATGAGAAGTTCCTCCCCTGCAAGAGGCGAGCGGTTGTCAGATCGCAGTAATTGGCTCAATCTTTGACGCAACGTTAATGTTGCCTCGGTTCCCATAGCCATTAATGGGTTCAAGTTGGAGGCCCTACAAGCTGCTTGCAGTGCTTGGGGAAGTTCTGAGAACAATCCGAGGGTGACGCATTTGCTCAAATCGAGAATGCGATCGCCGATTGCTACCCCGATCCGAGAGCTATCGTTACTACCTAGCGCTCGAAATACCCCAAACGGCAAGTTTTGAATGGGGAAATCAGTATCTTTGAGATTGGCAGATTCGACCCAACTGCGTAAATTTGGCTCGTGGGTGCGATCGATAGGTCGGCTCATAAGAGAAGTCGGGATTGAGTATTTGGATGTCGGGCAGGATTGCAGTCCCACCTAGATCTAGAAGCTATCTATTTTTGTCTGACGATACGTTATTTACAGCAAATCTGGTTTTCTCGAACTAAAAACCGGACAAATACAGCTATTCTACCCTTTCAAGGTTTCATAACTAGCTCGAAATTATCTGGCGACGATCGCGATCGGCAATTTATTGTAGCTGCTAAAAAATATACTTCCTACCTACTAGAGCTTCGATTAGTTGTAAATCGCTGGATCGATTTTCAGTAAATTTACTGAGTTATTGAGTCAATAAATATTGGGCTTATTAGTTTAATTTAGGTGAATTCACTGAATCGCAAATTAAATAATTACTGTTATATTCACAAGCTATGTTTGCTGTAGCTTGCTAATTTTTAATTGAAAATTTTGCAAATTTACCACTGACATTTATAATGTTTCCGACCTTAATTGCAAGGAGTTGATCGCAATAATGTCAAATGAATTCTTCACCAAAAATCGTCAATTCGTTATACTTAATAGCCAACTGTCTATACAGTCAGCTGCAGTTATTGGTATAGGATTAGGGCTTGCTTGTAGCTGGCATAATCCAGCTAGTGCTGCTGGTATAGTAGGTAATGGAACGCCAGCAAGTTGTACCGATACTGCCTTAAATAACGCTTTAAATGGTGGCGGTAACGTTACTTTTAATTGTGGTAGCAGGCCGGTAACTGTTGCTATTACTAGTACCAAGGTAATTAGCAGGAACACGACGATCGATGGTAGAAATCTAGTTACTATCAGCGGCAGTAACTCCCGTCGCCTGTTCCTCATGCAAGGCGATATTGAATTTACTGTCAAAAACCTAACCTTGGCTAACGGTTACACTACAGATCGAGGTGGAGCGATTAGCAAACCCGTATATGGAAAGTTAGTTGTTAGTAACTCCAAATTCAACAATAATGTATCTACGAGTTCTAAAGAAGCTGGTGGGGGCGCGATCCATGGCGGCCCGATCGGTTCGGTTTCTGTAGATCGCAGTACCTTTACTAACAACAAAGCGGGACAGGGCGGTGCGATCGCCATATTAAACAGTAACTTGCAAGTTACTAATAGTTCTTTTGCTAACAATCAGGCAGTCGATAGGGGTTTAGGTAGCGGCGGTGGAATCTATATCGATGGCGCTTGGGCTGACTTTGGGAAAATTAGTATCAGTGGTAGCACTTTTACTAATAATACTGCGACTTCATACGGCGGCGGTTTGTTTATTGCTATCAAGAACAATAACAAGGCTACTGTCGATCGCAGCAGGTTTATTGGTAATCGAGTTGGCGGCGGTAGCAACGGCCAAGGAGGTGGTATTTGGACTACAGGAGATAAAGTATTAGGGGGACACTGGAAGATTAATGCTAATAACACTACCATGGCAGTGACTAACACCACGATATCGGGTAACACTGCTAATACCCAAGGTGGCGGAATTTGGATAGCCAAACATCCTGCGGGCATCACTATTAGCAATACAACTATCTCTGGTAATGTAGCTAATACTAGCAATGGTGGCGGTCTTACCATGGGAGATAACAGCAAATTAAATATCACCAACAGCACTATTTCTGATAATCGAGTGCTAGGTCAATATAGCTTGGGTGGAGGGATATCGATTAGTAGCGGTACTGCCACGATTGTTAACACTACTATTTCTCACAATTATGCTAGTTGGCAAGGAGGTGGTATCGTCAAAACGGGCAAAGTTCCTAAAGGGAATGTAGTGCTAAAAAATACCATCATTGCTAATAACGTCGCTAATAATGGTGGAAATAAGTGGAACATCAAACAGAATTGTTTTACCCAAATGACTAATGGGGGTAACAACTTACAATTTCCAGCTAGAAACTTAAGAGATTCTAAAGATGTAGACTGCACTGTCAACATCTTAACTGCCGATCCAAAACTAGATGGACTCAAGAATAACGGTGGGCTGACTCTAACCAGAGCCTTATTAGCAGGTAGTGCTGCCACCAACCGAGGTACTGGCTGTCCCACGACAGATCAGCGAGGCGTTAACAGACGAAATCCCTGCGATTTGGGCGCTTTTGAAGCTGGATTTTAAAAGGTAGGTAAGAGGTCGATCGAATTCGCAATTTCCAATTCGCAGTTCGCAATTAGTGAGTATTGTCAATTGCCAATTGGAAATTCTTTTAGTCAATAGTTCTATTCTCCTTGATAAAATTGAGATCCTTACTAACAGCGAATTTCAATTATGTCGAACAAGACTATAGGGCTAAGCGATCGCCTCTACAACTATCTCTTATCAGTTTCGTTGCGAGAGCCAGAAATTTTGGTGAAGTTGCGAGAGGAAACGGCTAACCATCCCGCTGCCAGTATGCAAATCGCTCCCGAACAAGGGCAATTTATGGCACTGTTGGTACAGCTTCTCGGCGCGAGCAAAACTCTAGAAGTTGGGGTTTTCACTGGATACAGTTCCTTGTGCGTCGCCCTCGCACTTCCCCCTGACGGCCGGATTGTGGCTTGCGATGTCAGCGAAGAATATACCGCGATCGCACGCCGTTATTGGCAACTGGCTGGAGTCGCTCACAAAATTGATTTGCACCTAGCCCCAGCATTGGAAACGTTAGATCGGCTGTTAGCTAGCGGGCAGGCTGAAACCTTTGACTTTGCCTTCATCGATGCCGACAAAGAGAATTATTGGGCTTATTACGAGCGATCGCTGCAACTCATTCGTCCTGGGGGTTTGATTGCGATCGATAACGTGCTTTGGAACGGTAGAGTTGCCGATCTACAAGATCGAGATCGCAGTACCCAAAGCATTCGCGATTTTAATCGCCAACTGCTTGCAGACGGGCGAGTAACTATTAGTTTAGTTCCCATTGCTGACGGATTGACTTTAGCACTCAAACCGCGTTAGTGCTAGTTTGTAAAGATTTATTCTAAGTACAAGCGATCGGTAAATTATTTGACCGCAATAGCTGCTAAAAATCGTTATCTTATCAATATTAGAGAACTCAATTTAGCAGGTCGGTATGTCATATACGTTTGATATTTTAGGAGTTGCTCCCCTACTTTATTTTTTCCACCAACAGGAAGAGATTATTGAAACTAACCCCCAATTAGGAGTGGAGTATTTAGGCTGTTACAAGTGTACTCTCGATTGTTTTATCGAATCAGTCGAGCCTGTCATTCCCAAACGCGGCTGGGATTTTCAGCAGGTAGTAGACACCACGATCGATTTTTGGATTAATCATTCAGATACTATTAGCTACTGGAAAACCCGTTTAGAGGATGCTGGCAAAGATAATCTTTTAGTCGCCAGAATTGCCAATATGAAGGGATTGCAGCAAGCCTTTGAATCGCTATTAGATAAAACATAGTTAGCTAGCTTTGTTTTCGGGATGGAGCGGTATTGTCAGGTTATCGGTTGGTGTTTAGTATTGAAGTAGCTGAAAACCAAGTATTGAAGAATATCTATGGTGCAGATCGATCGAACTAATACTGCCATCGTGGGATTGGATTTGTATGCAGTTGCAGAACGCCACCAATCGGGTTTGGTGGAAGCAATCATTGGAGAACAAATCGAGTCTTGGAAATCTAATCCTTATTTTTTATCGGCCAGCGTTCATCAAAGTTTGGATGGAGTTCGTGTCTTTACATACAGTCAGTGGCGACCTAAATTCGATTCCCGGAGCTTGCCACGACCGACTATTTTTAGTGAGTTTTTCCCACCTGATTCTCTTCAACTAGAAGTTTCTGCTAGTGGGTCAGTGTTGGCAGAAGTTGAAATTGCCGTAGGCGATCGCATTACACATCTGGCTGAGTTTCGGATGATGCCATCGAATCAACCAGAAATGGTGAAGCGAACGACGGCAGAACTCGATCGCGCTATGAGTAATTCCCCAGGACTAATTTCAGCAACGTTTCATCGCAGTTTAGACGGAACGCGAATGTTCAATTACGGTCAATGGGAGAGCAAAGAGGCATTTGAAGCAATTCTCAAGCAGCCAGGATTTAATCCAGATAAACCGTATTGGGAAGGTTTAGCCCGTAATGAGTTTCATCTTTATAATGTCGTTTGTGTAGAAACAACAGCAGCCTAATAAAGTATCGAGCGTTCAAACTTGGAGCTAACCAATGGTTGCCATTCAAAAGAACAATACTTTGCTAGCATCGATCGACTTATTCTCTACTACATCAGATAAGCAACAAGAACTCACGGAACAACTCTCAAATAATGAAGGTTAAGAATTAAATCCGGTAATTGTGGGGCGGGCATCTTGCCCGCCATTTTGCGGGACAGCCCAGAGGGCTATCCCACAAGAATTACCGAATTATTTTTTTAACTTTCATAAAACGGGGAATTGGATTCAAAGTCCTCCTGCTTGGTGCAAGCTGCACGGCGAGGAAACCTCGCCACGCTTGCATCCGCTTTTTAAGGGGGATTTAGGGGATCTAAAAAGCTCAACTTCAGATCGATAACTTATGTATACACAGTAGGCTGAAGGGAGATGACACGCGAGAGCTAGCCAGCGATTTTCGGACATTTTCTGGTTCGACCGTTGTTTTGGACCCACACTAATTGCCCGATCTGGCCTTGCTTGTTTTTGGTGAAGATATACTTGCCCAAACGGCCTTTCTTGGGACTAACCACGACAAATTCATTTTTCTTGTTACTCTGGCGCAGTTCTGCTTTACCCACGGCAGTTTCTGCGAATAGTTTTTGACCTTGGCGGTAGATTCGTACAGCGTAGCGACCGAAATCGTACTTACCCGTATAGCTGTCTAGTTCCTGCGCGGGACTGGGCGAAACCCCAGATTTCCACCACTGCCCGATCGTAGTGGGGTTAGTCAAGAGATCCCGCACCCCAGGAATGGCAAACAGCATACCCCCAACGACCGCAATAACTAAGGGCTTTGGCAACTTGCGGCGATCGACTGACGATCTACTAACAGCTAGACGCTTACCTCCATAAACTACGCGATCGATTTGGCAAATACCGACATCAGTGGGTTGGGGCGAACCAGCTTCCATTATCCGCATCAGTCCGTGGGGATTTCCGGTAGTTGCCGCCAACAGCTTACCTCGATCGTCGTATAAATCCAGCCCTATCGGCCGTCCTACCCGCAATAGAGCTTTGATTAATCCCCACCACTTAGATTTAACTAATTTGACCCGAATTTCTTTAATTCGATCGAAGGGGAGACGACGAGGATCGGCATAGATGTTGGCAGAACTTTTAATGATATCTCCCGATAAAATTTTGGTGCCGTGTAAAAATATTTTGTCCCAGGTCGGCAATTGGCTTATTACTTGAATCAATCGCTCGTGATTCTCGCCTCCCACTCGCTCGATCGCCAATCCATCCAACACCACCCCTTTGAGTTCTTCATCTAATAGCAAGCCAATGACCGAAGAAAGCAATTTTTCGTGAAATTTTAATTTGTTATTTTGAGCGCTTAAATACTCATCTAATCGTTCTGGGGTAATGACATCAAAGTTTTTCTCAATTACCAAGCTCTGAATGTCGAGCTTTTTATTCATAAAAATGACTTTTTGACATATTCGATCGGGCTGTACCTGAATCCCCTCTCGCCTTAAATAGGCGATTAACAGCTTCATTTTTAGAGTATTCAGTAACAGCACATCCTCATGGGTTTTAACTTTACCGCCCGAAGTTTGCACCCACTTGTCACCCTCTACTCTCAGCGTTCCACTCCAGTTTTTGCACTCGATGACGTACATCTTTTTGGCTGTGACCACAATCAAATCTATTTCCCGCCGTCGTTGATTTTGGGGGTCGGGTATTCTTTTAGCTGCAAAAGAGTGGCATCCTCTAAAGCTAAAGTTTTCATCGACCAGTTGGCGGAGCAAATCTTCAGCCTCACGCCCTGCTTTTACCCACCCATCTTCGGCCACAGGAGTCAGGTCGGTTTTAATGATTTTGTGCCAGACCGCAAAGTGTTCTCGCCAACTAGCCATTTGATTTTTTACGTTTCAGATGGGATTAAATAATTTCTGCAAGATCGGTTAATCGATCGAATTCATCGTTCAGGGCTTTGACATCGATACCGTAATCTTGAAACAGTTCGTTCAAAGTCGTTTTGTCGGTTTCAGCTAGGCGGGCTAATCCCCACAACAGATGTTCGGTTCCGATCGATTTTTTACCTTGAAGTCGCACGATTTGCAAGGCAAGCTCTAAGACAAATTTGCTTTTTGAACTGAATTTTATCTTCCCACGAGACTCAAAGGCACGATCTCTAATTTCGATCTCTATGGTCGCGCCATTGGCCCGAAGCAACCGCGCAGAGGTCATTGTCGGATCGGACAGCAAGCCCAGCAGTAGGTGTATTGGCTCGACTTGGGGGTGCTGGGAGCGTGCTGCTTCATTCCGAGCAAAATCGATCGCCTCGATCGTTTTTTCCGTAAACCGCTCGAATCCAAACTCCAATCCGAAGAAATTTTTGACTCGAGCGACTATTGTTGGCATAGAGTTTTTGCCCTCATAGATGAAAACATCTTCAACTTTGACGCGAAACAGGTTGGCAATTTTGAACGCCATCTCTAAGCTGGGATCGAACTTCCCAGATTCAAAACCGTTGATTGCCTGACGACTGACACCTAATTCTCTGGCTAGATCGGCTTGCGATCGCTGGTGCAGTTGTCGGAGTTCTTGCAATCGGTTTTTCATTGCTTTGTGGTTTGCCGTCAAGTATCACTTTACACGCTGCCACTAAAAATGTCAAGTATCACTTGACAAGCTGCGCCTATGATATCTTTGGGAAGGTCAAAGCAATTCGCAATTAACAGTAGATGCCTCCGGCACGCTGCGCGAACGCAATTCGCAGTTATTAGGATGAAGGTTGCATTTATTGGCATTGGACAAGTCGGTTCTGCGCTAGCGGGGCAGTTAGTTAAGCTGGGGCACACAGTTACGATCGCCGCCCGCAATCCGAATTCTGACACCGTAAAAACTGCGATCGCCAAGTACCCCGATCTGAAAGTGGCATCTCCACCAGCAGCGGTGGTTGATGCCGAGGTTATCTTTCTGGCAACCCCCTTTGCTGCTAATCAGTCGGCCCTGGAAGCAGCAGGCGATTTAGCAGGCAAAATTCTAGTCGATTGTACCAATCCAATTGCAGCCAACTTAACTCACGGACTCAACAACGAGCGATCGGGGTCAGAATTGGTTCAAAGTTTTGTCCCCGCTGCCAAAGTAGTGAAAGCATTCACGATTTACGGATTTGAGAATTTTGCAGATAGTTCTTATCCCGGTTATGGCAATCTCAAACCAGCGATGTTAATTGCTGGAGACGACGCAGCCGCCAAAAAAGTGGTTTCAAAGCTTTGTGAAGAATTAGGTTGGGAACCAGTCGATACAGGCAACCTCTCTATGAGCCTGCATTTGGAACATATGACGCTCTTGTGGATTAAGATGGCGCGAGTCCAAGGGTTAGGGGCGGGTTTTGTCTGGGCAATGTTGCGGAGGTAATAGACGCTGGCGGTTGAAACCGCAGCGATATAACCAAAGTTCGCCTACGCGGACTTCAAGAAAAAGAGGTAATCGAACAGGATTTATTATTACCAAAACGATCGTGAGATTTATTTTCCCTAGCGATTACTTCAATCCCAAACAAGCAGATGCCGCCTATATCGAGCAAATGACTTGCTTGCAAAATGCGGGATTTGCAACTTCGGTTATTTCTATAGAGTCACTGGGATCTGGTTTAGCCAAAATAATTCCCGTCCCCGATCGAGATTTGCCAGTAGTCTATCGAGGTTGGATGCTCTCGCCTGCCGATTACGAGCTATTAGTTAGGCTGGTAGAAAGCACGGAAGCCAGAGTTTTAACTTCTCCGACTAAGTATCTAGCCGCGCATTATCTACCAAACTGGTATCCCCTAATAGCCGACTTAACTCCAGAAACTAAATTTTATGCCATTGATGACGATTTAGAGAGTGCATTGAACGGGCTTAACTGGCAGGGATTTTTTATCAAAGATTACGTTAAATCTCTCAAAACTTCAGTTGGCTCCACCATTTACAACCCCTCAGAAATTAGTACGGTTGTGAGTGAAATGCAGAAGTTTCGAGGCCATATTGAGGGTGGTATTTGCGTGCGACGGCTCGAAGATTTTGCCTCAGAAACCGAAAGGCGTTACTTTGTCATCCGCGATCGCGCCTTTGCCGCTTCACCAGACGATCGAGTTCCAGATATTGTTACAGAGTGCGCCCAGCGAATTAAAAGTCAGTTTTTTTCTGTAGACGCGATCGAGCTAAAAGATGGTACTAAGCGGATTGTAGAAATCGGTGACGGCCAGGTGTCAGATCTGGTGAGATGGACGGCCGAACGCTTTGCTCGAATTTGGTTGCCGTAGAGATCGATCGAGGGTGGTTTGATAATTTCAGATGAAACTGGGAGCGACTAAAATATCATCTAACCCAGACAAATGCGTTCAGACTGTTTTATAAGGAGTCTGGCGATCGCTGGGAGTATCGACTCCATTAGCCACAAGGCCGATTACGTCTATTTTTCCTAAGTTGGCAACTGCTTGGGTCAATTGGCTGCGGTTTATCTGCCCTAAGCGCGCTAGCATCAATACTCGGCAACCGAACGATCCCATCAAAACCACATCTACCAGTCCTAAAATTGGCGGCGTATCCAAAATTACTAGGTCGTAGATGTGTTCTAATTTTTCTAATATCTCTCCCAGTCGGCGGGAGCTTAACAAGCTGGTATGGTCTGGAGGTATCGGTCCCGTCGTTAAAATCGAAATTCGATCGTGGGAATTAATTTGTTGAATAATACTGAGATCTAAAGCCGGATTGTCGCTTTTTAATAAAGTTGTCAGTCCTTGTTCGTTGGAGAGGTTGAACCAGTTGTGCAAGCTAGGGTGATGGAGATTGGCATCGATCACCAGTACCCGCTGTTGCAGCCGAGAGGCACTCATCGCCAACCCCACAGCCAGCGTCGATTTGCCTTCGCCAGCTAGAGCCGAGGTAATGGCCAGCACTCTGGAGCGATCGCGATCTGGCTCTTCTAGATTTTTGTACAATAGATCGACAGCCGCTCGAAAAGGCGACCAATCGATGACTTCACTTTTAAAACTGGTAGCTCGATTTGCTAGCCTCAGTGGTAAAGAAGCAATCCCTGGTCTCGGCTCATCTCGTCGTAACTCCGGAATGCTTCCCAATAAAGGTAGTCCCGACCGCTTCAGATCGTCGGCACTGCGAACTCCACTATCGAGCATCTCCCTAGCAAAGGCCGCTCCTCCTCCTAACATCAACCCCACTACAGTACCTAGTAATAGGGTCTGTTTGGTGTTAGGTCCGGTTTTCCATCCCATTTGAGGTTCTTCGACTACCTGCCAGTCAAAACCACCGCGAGCTAGTTCCAAACTTAAATCCTGTCTGGCTTTTTGCAGTTGTTCGAGAGTGCTGCGGTGAATAGTTACTTTAGGTTCGATACGATTGTACTCTACCATCAAGCTCAAGAAATAGTCGAGTTGTCCTCGCAGTTGTTGTTCCCGCTTGACTAAAGCTTGCTGTTGAGCCTTCAATCCTATCAGTTCGATTTGGGTAGTTACCAGTTGATTGGTGACATTGATATCCAACGGTGCCAGGTTGCCTGCTCGCAATATCCCTGTCTCCGATAAATCTACCTGGCCAGCATTTTTACCCAAAATGTTTCTGGCGGCTTCCCCCAACTGTTGGCGCTGTTTTTGGCGTTGTTCTAGCAACTGTTGCACCACAGGAGAAGCATCGGTAAACCGCAGTCGCTGCTGAAGCAAGCTTTGTTCTGTAGTTTGCAGTTCGCTCAATAAGGACTGATAGCGATTCGACTCGCTCAAGCGCGAGGTGAGGAGGGCGTATCGGGGTGTAGATGCTAGTTGTTGCTGTAGTCCCAGGTTACGAGCTTGCAATTCTTGAATTTTAGAGCGGATGCTTTGTTCTTCTTGCTTAATAGCGTTCAAAGTAGTATTGACAGCATTGGCTTCTGCTTGCGGATCGACTAATTTGTGAGTTTGACGAAATTTTTCTAATGCCTTTTCCGATGCTTCAAGCTGGTTTTGTACTTGGGGCAATTGCTCGTCAATGAACGACAACCCTTTAGTCAAGCGTAGTTTTTGCTGTTCTCGGTTGTAATTTTGATAAACTTTTTGAAGTGCCTGAAGAACTTTCTGGCTTTTAGCAGGGTCGGTATCGGTATAATCTACCTGAAAGATTTTTGTCTCTACTTTACCTTCTACTACCGGAGTCAGCGCCATGGAACTTTGGAGTTCCTGGACGCTAATATTTTGGTACTGAGGGCGCAGCAAGTTGACGGCTTTTTCCAGCAACTGAGAACTGCGCATCAGCGTCAGTTGAGTGGCAGTATCGACTTGAACTGTAGTATCGGTGAAATCTGTTTCTCCTCCCGGCCCTTTACTCTGATAGTTAGGCTCGACTTGCAATTGCAGAGAGCTTTGGAAGGTATCTGGTGCTGTCGCTGCTTTGATAGCAGTTACACTCATAACCGCAGCAAACACAGCCAGAATCCACGGCCAGCGGCGCAAGAGGATGCCAAATAATTGACCGTATCCCACTTCGGCTTCGGCACTATCTATAAGATGGCTGTTAGTTTTTTGGTTCATTGCTAAACACGATAAACTTGTTGGCTGAAGCTTAACTCCATTCAAGCAGCGATCGCCTTTCTACCTAACCGCTAATCACGATCTTTTCAGCCGCAAACTCATCGGCAACTCTGGTCATTTTGCCAGTCTGGGCATCGATCGAGAACAGAGTGTTGCTCTCTCCATTATCGATCGTCGCGACTGCATACAGTTGACCGGAAGACGAAGAAGTCAAGCTCTTAAGATCGTTGCTGAGAAGTTGACCCCTAAAGGTTAATTGAGCTACTTGCTGGATCTTAACCTCACCTGTAACTCCCGCTTTGTCCTCTAGATCCATCCGCACCAAAATCGGAATGCCGTCGGAGTCGATTTGAGTGGCGTAAATGTATCCATCTGGCGTTTGACAGAGGTTAGCAAATCGCACCCGCTCTGGCAATGTCGGCAGGGATAGCTCCTTGCCAGAACGAACTTTGCCAGTTTGCGGGTCGATAATCGCCAGCTTAAACGGAGGGATACCATTATTGCCGATCGTACAGATTATTTGCTTCTCGGAAAGAGATAGCAAACTTTCGATCGTATGGTCTGGACTCTTCAAATTTAAGACTTTCACCGCCCTAGACTTTTGCGGAGAGCGACTGTTGGTCAAGAGCAATTTATTGAAACACCCAGTTCTGGTGTGGCTGACCGTAGCCACCACCACCGTTCCATTTTTTTGCACGGTGATATCCGATACTCGATGTTGGTCGCCAACATAAAAGGCGCGATTAGCTTTCAGGGTGGGCGATGGATTGCTCACCTGCTTGGGCGAGATGTCGGCTTGAGAGAGGACTTTCCCGGTCGTGGGTTCGGCAATAGTCAGTCCGACTGAGGCCGTTTCATCTTCGGGGTTTTGCGGATCGGCTTTCCCCTGACTCACCCCGACCAAAATCTCCGATGGCTGGGTAGTTCCCTTAGTGGCTACTCCAGCCAGAGAAGTGGCGGTCAAACTGGCAACTACCAACTGACCGAATTTGCGGCGTTTGAATTTTGTCATTTTTGCACTCCTGCGCGATCTTTATCTAGTTAGGGGACGATGAGGAAAGCATCTGGATTAATGGGTCTAGCTCCCATACCGGCCAAGATGTTGACCGTAATCTGTTTGACGCGATTATCTTCTCTAGCCGGACTGACATCATCGCTATCTAAACCCCACGCCCACTGAATGGTGCCAGAGGCAAAGACTTTAGCCCCACTACTAGCCGTATAGCGCACGGCATGGGATTTGGTGAAATCTTGGTTGGTGGGAAGAGCGCGCTCTCCAGGCGGTTCGTCAAAAGTTGGTAACGTACCCGCAGGCACAACTGTCGATTGAGCTAAAGTGACCAGTCCAGCAGGAGCAGCCCCATTATTAACGCGAAAATCCCATTCGTAGCCGACTAACAGACCCAGACTGTCTCCATTTTGCAGCCCCGTGTTGGCGTAGTAAGGATCGCTGGCGTTGGTAACGATAAAGTTATAACCGCCGTAAATATTTGCGGTATCGCTACCGTACATCACTCCTAACAAGGCGTTTTCCGGTCGTTGGTTCTGGACGCTGCGGAATTTATTAGTGGCGGCTGACGAACCCTGCTGCTGGGCGACCGGATCTGATTGCCAATCTTGCTTGTAACAAGCCATTACCCGATTGGCTCGGATCGCTCCGGCATTAGCAGTAGAATTTTCAAATCTCACTCGCCAATAGGCGGTATTAGCAGAGAAAAATCCCAGGTGAACGCCGTTATTGCGGGCATTTTCGACGGCATTGCGGATTTCTGTAGACCAGTATTCATCGTGACCTACAGACAGAAAGACTTTGTAGTTGAGCAATCTTTGTCCGTTGGTATGAACCTGCATGTTGTCGGTGTAAGTTACGTTGTAACCTTGAGATTCCAGCCACCGCACCATATTGTATTCCCATCGCAGGGGAGTATCAGCTTCGTAAGACTCCTCGAATGAGGCTTGCGAGTAGGGGCGATCGTAGGAAACCTTGTAAGCTCGCTGGCCGCCAACGCTGTTAAAGTTATACAGGCTGTGCCCGCCATAAGTGCTGTAAGCGAGGACGGTAGAAACGCTGCTTTGGAACAGAATGTCGGCAGTGCTACTATCGTCGCGCACTACAAACCAGATGTGGGCTATCTTTCCAGTTGCCTGGTGGGTCAGTTTAGACACGTACAATCCGCTCGTCCAGTTACTGCCCACTTGTAACGTGTAAGAAGTAGACCAATTACATTCAACCAAGCGGGTGGTGGGGTTCATGGTACAAGCCGCTTGACTGATGCCATTGAGCGTGCCGCTGCTGGCCATTAACCGCCCGCCCGTGCCGCCATAATAGCCCAGGCGGTAGGTGTTGACGGTAAATTGTCCGGACTGGGCTAAAGAAACCTTCATCTCTAACGACCCGCCTTTATTGACGCTGGTAGCTGAGGCATAACCAGCAATCTCGCCGCTAGCTCGGTTTTCCAACTTCCACGCCGTCGTGCCGGGGTTTTGGTTTTCTATATAAATGGGATTGGCATTAGCTGGAGTCGTCGTGGCACTGAAGGTAACGCTGCCGATGTTGGCGGCGGTGGCAGTTACTACTACTCCCCCACTCGTGCCTAAAGTCAAGACCGTGCTGGCTCGACCGCTGGCATTCGTCGTCGCGCTGCTAGGAGATACCGAACCGTTACCAGTAGTAACGGCAAAATTAACCGTTACCCCAGATTGAGGATTGCCAGCACTGTTTTTGACTTCCACGACCAACGGGGCTGGCAAAGTAGAACCCTGAGCGCCGTTTTGACTGTCGCCGCTAACTTTAGTGATGCTACTGCCGGCCAAGAACCTGACATCGCGAAAATAGTTGCTATTGAAATAAGAATTGTTGGGGAAAGAATTGGCATTGACGTTATATACCCCATTGCCACCATCTGCTACCGAACTGAGATCTCCATTAGTTATAGAACTGGCTAATCCGCTCTGAGTAAAGGGATAGTAGGCGTTGACGTTGACCGAAACCACGTAAGTGGTATTGGATAAAATGTTGACTGGCGCGGTTAAAGCTTGCTCTTGCCAGCCAGAAGCCGTCTCATTGGTGAAGGTAACGCTTCCTAGAAGAGTCCCACTTGCCGTCCAGATTTTGCCAGTATGAGTTCCTGTCTCGCTAGGCGGTTTGTAGTAGCGAACGGCGTTAATCTGCCCGCCTTTAGCACTGCGGAATTTCATGCCCAATTCATAAGGAGTGCCGTCAGTCTTATTGGGACTGCTGGGCGTTTGAGTTGTAAAGAGAGTTTGTCCCGAACCGGTCGGAGGAGGAGGAGGGGGAGGCACTTCAGCAGCTACAAAGTCGATGTCGCGGAAATAATTAGAATTGTTGTAAGAATTAGTGGGGAAAGTGTTGGCAGTCTCACTAAATACGCCATTACTGCCTGCGATCGAAGTTAGCTCGCCGTTGGTTATAGAGCTACCTAAGGCATTAGATGTGAAGGGATAATGACTGTTGCAGTTGACCGAGACGATATAAGTCGTGTTAGCTTGAATGGCAATTTCCGATCCGGCAGTGAAAGTTTGTTGTTGCCAACCAGAAGCCGTCTCATTAGTAAAAGTAATACTTCCCAATAGGGTTCCGCTTGTCGTCCAGATTTTGCCGATATGAGTTCCGGCTTCGCCAGCGCTTTTCCAGTGACGAATGGTGGTAATTTTCCCAGCAGTGTTACTGCGAAATTTCATCCCTAATTCGTAGGAAACGCCGTCAGTTTTATTGGGAGTTACGGGTGTTTGAGAAGTAAATATGGTAGTCATTTGTCAAGGTATCTAATGGTCTAAACAGAAGAAACTAACTGGCTGAAATTTAAGCCAACTACTTGCTCGATTAATCGATCGACTTGGTTAAAAAAGACTCTTTGGGAGAAGTTGTTTAACGCGTGCTGCCTGATACTTCTGTAGTCCCATTTAATTTCTTGGGTTTTGAGGAGAGCGTCTCGCAGAGCATCGGCGTTTTGAGGGCGAAATAGCACTCCGGTTTTACCGTCAACCTGAGTATCTCTGACTCCGCCTTCTCCATAGGCCACTACTGGCGTACCGCTGGCATTAGCTTCGATCGGGACTAATCCATAATCTTCTAAAGCCGTCACTATCACAGAACTAGCGCTAGATAACAACTCGCGGCGTTTTTCGTCGCTGACTTCTCCGAGGAACTGAATATTTTTGGCATTGCCTGCTTCCATTTGCAAGCGCTGCCGCTCCGGCCCGTCGCCAGCAATTAGCAGCGGCCATCCCAGTTCCTTGAAGGCTTTGACGGTTAAATCTATCCGTTTGTAGCTGAGGATGCGAGAGATGGCGAGGCAAAAGTTATCTTTTTGAGCCGAAAAAATAAATTGGCTGTCGTCGATCGGATAGTTAATCACCATCGCATCTCGGTTGTAGAATTTGCGAATCCGATCGGCGACGACGCTGGAGTTGGCAATATATATATCGGGTTCTTGGGCGTAAGCTTTATCTGCTTGCCTCATCGCCTGGAAGATTTTGGACAGTAAGGGTGCTAATTGCTGGTATTGTTTGTACTCTTCCAAATAGGTTTCGCTATCCCACAAGAAGCGAGTGACGTTGTGGCAAAAACAGATATGGGTAGCTGTGGGTTTTTTCCGCACGGCTTTGGCAAAACTGCTGCTGCTACTGATAATCAAGTCGTAGTCGCGCAAATCCAAAGTCCGAAAGACTGGATAGTAAAGAGGTGCTAAGAGCCGAAAACGATCGCTTGCCCCTGGAATGTGTTGCAGCATGGTGGTATGAACGACGCGATCGCCCAGATCGACTGTCCGCTCTCGATCGTATAGAGATGTAAAAATGTCGGCATCGGGAAAGTGCTGACAGAGCAGTTGAAATACCCGTTCAGCCCCACCTCGCTGAGTCAAATAGTCGTGGACGAGCGCTATTTTCATACTAAAAAACCTGCTTGGGGACTCGGTGACAAAGTTGCGAATAGGGGTTATTACCTATGATAGCTAAAAAAGCATATACTTTTTTAACTTTTCAAACATCGACTTCGGTTAGTCAAACGACAAGCTATGCCATAACCATAGTTAGAAGCTTTTTTTGGCAACTTATCTAGAGAGTACCCATGCCAACTAGCGAACTAACATCAAAAACCATAAAAGTTGTATTTTTAGCTTGAATCTCAATTGGGAACGGGCTTAGAGCGCGATCGAGAACTGTTTGCCGCTCCGCGATCGCGATTGTCTAGATCTTTATCTACATCAGACAGCACGAAATTTCCTGAAACTTCCGCAGGAATCGAAAGATTTATCGCCAGCGAGCAATAAAAGTATTTCTCGATCGATCTCAAGTGGAGCCACTCATGTCTCCAACGACTAATGAGAATTGGGATTAGTTCCTAGTGCAAAACTCAAAAGCTTTAAAGCGATCGGCACGCGATCGCTTGCTACCCTTTTGGCAGCTACTTCAACGAGCATGGAGGGATTCGAACCCCCGACCCTCAGAACCGGAATCTGATGCTCTATCCACTGAGCTACATGCCCTAATAGCATTAATATAGCTTAGCACGATCGCCATTGCTGGCAATCGTTGATTGTCGATCGTTGTTGTATGGCTTAATCGGGTCGATCGCAACCGCATTCGCCTCCAGTAATAGATGCCATCTATCAGCTACTTGGATTTGTCTCGAACTCGAACCAAGTTTGGTAAGCTGTAGCATATTTCTTGACACCTTGAAGATGAAACCTTTGCTACTGAGTACCTCTGACATTAAAGGTGGCGCAGCGCGTGCTTCTTATAGATTGCACGAGGGCTTGCGCTCGATCGGCGTACCTTCGCAAATGTTGGTGCGGGCCAAGATGAGTACCGATCCGACCGTAATCGCTCAGAAGTCACCGATAACTAAGTTAGGACCGACTGCTAATACATTGCCCCTCCAGCTTTACCCCCATCGGGATCGCACTATGTTTTCATCTCAGTGGTTCCCAGATGCGATCGCTCCCGCAGTTGCCAAGTTAAATCCTGATGTAATTAGCCCGCAGTGGATTGGTAATGGTTTCGTGCAAATTGAAACTCTGGCCAAACTGAATAAGCCTTTGGTCTGGACGCTGCACGATCTGTGGGCGTTTACGGGGGGGTGCCACTATCCTCAAGAGTGCGATCGCTATACTAATTCCTGCGGTAAGTGTCCTCGACTGCAAAGCCAGCGCCAATGGGATCTATCTTATTGGGGCTGGCGACGAAAAGCCAAGGCTTACCAGCAGTTAAATTTAACTATTATTTCTCCCAGTTATTGGCTGGCAGAACTTGCCCGATCTAGCTCTTTGTTGAAAGATTCCAGAATCGAGGTCATTCCTCACGGTTTGAATACCCAAATCTACCAACCTATTGCCCGACATCTCGCCCGTCAAATCCTCAATTTACCTCAAGACAAACAGCTAGTGCTATTTGGAGCAGATAGCGGTACTTTCTTCAATTCTAGAAAAGGCTGGCATTTGCTGCGGGCTGCCTTAAAAAAACTCAGTCAGAGTTCATGGCAAGGCCAAATCGAGCTAGCGATCTTTGGTACGTCTCAAGGCGATCGGGAAACCGATTTAGAATTGAAATCTCATTTTTTAGGTCGATTTCATGACGAAATTACCCTGGCACTAGTATATTCAGCCGCAGATGTCATGGTAGTACCATCAATCCAAGAAGCGTTCGGACAGACGGCTACTGAGTCTCTGGCTTGTGGTACGCCAGTAGTTGCCTTTAATGCTAATGGCTTAAAGGATATTGTGAGGCATCAAGAAACTGGCTATCTTGCTCGTCCGTTTGAAACTGAAGATTTAGCAGCAGGGATAGCATGGGTACTAGCAGATAGCGATCGACTGCAAAAATTGCGTTTCAATGCTCGCGAACAAACTGAAAAAGAATTTACTTTAGAGCTACAAGCGCGTCGTTACTTATCTCTGTTTGAGGAGATTCTAAATTAGAAATTCTAAGTAGGTAGGCTTTCGTTAACGATCGAGTTCGAGGCAGGGCATGGGGCATCGGACATCGCCATAACTCGGTTATTCGCCGTCGCAGATTTGGCGATCGCTAGCTTTCAAATTTGGATTGGTTTTGAGGTAATCGCGCACCTCGCGGCAACCGCTTTCTAACAGCAGATCGAGATCCATAGTTTGGAGTTCGAGGTTTGGCAGGCTCCAGAGTTTGATGGTGCGATCGCTACTAGCAGAGGCTATAGTTTTGCCGTCAGGACTAAAGGCAACACTTCTAACGTTGCCGCCGTGTCCTTGTAGGGTTTTGAGCAAATGACCGTCAACGCTCCAGATTTTAATGGTGTCGTCATCGCTAACAGAGGCTAAAGTTTTGCCGTCAGGACTAAAGGTGACGCTACTGACTTGATCTTCATGTCCTTCCAGAGTTTTGAGCAACTGACCGTCGCGACTCCAAAGTTTGACGGTGTTGTCTTGATTGGCAGCAGCTAGCATCTGTCCGTCAGGACTAAAACTGACACTCCAAACGCTAGCACCTTGTCCTGGAATCGTTTTCAAAAGTTCGCCTTTGAGGTTCCAGAGTTTGATAGCGCTGTCAGCACTTGCTGAAGCTAAGATCCCCCCTTCGCCCCCCTTATTAAGGGGGGTTGGGGGAATCGGACTAAAACTAACGCCAGTCACCCAACTATCGTGTCCTTTGAGAGTGCGATCGGGGCGTTCTAAAAATAAACCAGTTTTGGGGTCGCGCTTCCAGAGTAGGATCGCGCGATCGCCCCCAGCCGAAGCTAGAGTTTGACCGTCAGGGCTGAATCTAATATCGATAACCCAACTGCTATGTCCTTTCAGGGTTTGCAGCAACTTACCATCGCGGTTCCACAGTTTAATCGTGTAGTCGGCGCTAGCCGAAGCTAAAGTTTGACCGTCGGGACTAAAACGCACCTTAGTCAGCCAAGAAGTATGTCCCGTCAGGGTTTTAACCCCAGCATTTTCGGCAAAATTGGTTTCCTCGTTAGCGACTGCTGGCAGTTGGCGCAAGGAATTTTCCCGGCCGCCTCCGCTACCATTTCCACCCCCGCTGCCATCGCCGCGTCCCCGTCTTCTTTGTCTTGGTAAGTCGCCGATCGAGGATCGATCGAGATCCCAAAGTTTGATAGTCATGTCCTCGCTAGCAGAAGCTAAAGTGTTGCCATCGGGACTGAAACTGAGGCCAACTACATCAAAACGATGCCCATAGAGCGTTTTTGGCAAAATTTCAGCCAATTTCCAGAGTCTCACCGTGCGATCGTCGCTGGCCGAAGCTAAGGTTTTGCCGTCAGGACTAAAACTGAGGCTATTAACCGCTTGAGTGTGTCCCTCAATAGTTTTCAGCAACGAGCCATCCGTACTCCAGATTTGCACCAGCTTGTCAGCACCAGCAGAAGCAATAATCTGCCCGTCGGGACTAAAAATAACGTACTTCACTGGTCCTCTATGACTGTGAATGCCCCGCTCGTGTCGCGTGAAAGTCTTAGAACTACCATCGGCCAGATTCCAGAGTTTCACCGTACCCTCTTCGCCACCTGAAGCTAAGAACTTACCATCAGGACTAAAGTTGACGCTATTAACTTCGCTTTGATGTCTTCGCAGGGTTTTGAGCAAAACGCCATCGCGGTTCCAAAGTTGAATCGTACCGTCGTGAATGCCTATCGCTAAGGTTTGACCGTCGGGACTAAATCTGATGGTGTTCACCCCTTTATCGGTCAGGCCGGAAAAGGTTTTGAGCAAAGTGCCGTCTCGACTCCATAGCTTGAGAGTGCGATCGCTACTATAAGAAGCCATGGTTTGTCCGTCAGCACTGAAAATGACGCTCCAAACTACTTTCTTATGTCCCGTCAGAGTTTTCCATAAAGTGCCATCCGGCCGCCACAGCTTAATGGTGCTGTCGCTACTAGCAGAGGCAATAAGTTGACCGTCGGGGCTAAAGCTGACGCTATGAACATCTTTAGTATGTCCTTGCAGGGTTTTGAGCAAAGTGCCATCCGGTCGCCAGAGTTTGATAGTGCTGTCGCTACTAGCAGAGGCTAAAGTTTGACCGTCGGGACTAAAACTAACGCTTGTAACCCAAGCAGTATGTCCTTCTAAGCGATTGCGCTCTTGAGTTTCGTAAACGGCTTGCCCCAGAGCGATCGCGGTTTTGTTTTGCAGGTCTACAGGTAACTGAGATGGGAAAAACTTATTCCATACCCCCATGCCTCTAAGATGTCGTGCCGCTTTGAGACTAGCTACCAAAGACTCAAGCTGTTGGTCAGATAGCAGGAGGCTTTCTGACAAGGAATTTAAAGCCTCAATTTCGCTCATTTGGGCTTTTTGTCCTTGCAGGTAAGCTAACCCTCCCAAGCCGGAAGCCGCCACTCCAAGGAAAATCATGGCAATAGCCACCGTTTGGGTTTGTTTGAGTCTTCTTTTTGCCTGTAGTTGTTGCTGTTGTCTTTCGGCTAAACCAGCTTCAATAAAAAGCTGCACGTCGTCAGATAATTCGTCGGTGTGCTTGATATAAATCTCTTCGGCTTCTCCCAAGCGCACCCCTCGCAACAAAAAATCTGATTGGCGATCGCTTTGTTTCCATAAGCTCGCCGCTTGTTCGATTTGCCGCTGCAACTGCAAGCGAGTTCGGTTTTGTTCTAACCACCAGCGCAAAGTTGACCAATGACGGATCAAAATCTCGTGAATCACTTCAACTGTCACCGGGGGGAGTGTTGAGTGTTGAGTGTTGAGTGTTGAGTGTGGAGTGAAGAACGCTCCCCTGCTCCCCTGCTCCCCTGCCCCCTCTCTCCCCATCTTCCCATCTCCCCATCTCTCCATCTCTCCCTCTTCCCAGTTGATGACTACCAATTTGGCCTCGATCAGGGCAGAGAGAGTTCTTTCTACTAAAGGTGCTGGGTATTTTGGGACTACTAAATCTGATTTTAGGACTCGTCGCCGAGTGTCTTCAGTGTTATCTCCCAGTTGCGTCAATGACAGAAAAATCCATTGAGCGCAGGCTTGAGCTTCGGGATCTAAACTGTCGTAAACGGCTTGCGCCTTGCGCTCTAAGGCTCCTTTGAGTCCGCCAATTTGCTGGAGGTAGGATGGTAGCGTCAACTCGCCGTTGACTCGATGTTCCCACAACTGCTCTAAGACGAACTCTAACAGCGGTAAATCTCCAGCCGATCGCTCTAGCTGCTGCAAAAGCACTTCTACTAGTTCTGGTTCTACTCTCAAGCCCACTGTTTCGGCAGGATGCACGATGACGCGGCGATAGTCTTCGGTTGTTAGTTGGGGTGGAAGTAACAGGCTCGAATCTTGCAGGGCTGCTGCGATTAAAGGAATTTCTAAACAGGGAGCGATAAAGTCTGCCCGCAAGGTAATGACTAATTTGAATTTATCTTTAGCAAACTCTAAGGCCCCTAGCAACAGTTCCAAAAATTTCTCTCTGTCTGCGGCTGATGCCAGAGTAAATAATTCCTCAAACTGATCTATGACTAAAACTACCGCTGGTTCTGGGCGACTGCGCAACCAATAGACAAATCCCTCTACTCCCTGATATAGCATTCCTTCGAGGATGAGGTGAGGGGGATGGGGAGATGGGGAGATGGGGAGATGGGGAGATGGGGAAGAATGAATGTCTCGTAGCTCCCTTGTCTCCCTTGTCCTCTGCTCTTTTGCAGAGAGTCGTCGCGATAAGGTTTCTAAGGGGCGCGATCCGGGGCGTAAGGTTTCGATTAACCACTTGTCGCTGTTGGGCAGTTGTTGCCCTTGTCGCAGTTGAGCGACTAATCCGGCTTGGACGATCGAGGATTTGCCGCTACCAGAAGCGCCGAGGACAGCTACAAGCGATCGCTTGCCTACTAGATCTATAAGTTGTGGGGTTAGGGTTTCCCGTCCGTAAAAGTATTGAGCGTCTTCTTCTCTAAAGGCTTTTAAACCTTTATAAGGACAAATGCCCAGATCGAATCCAGTTTTGAACTTAAAGCTTTTGGCAGCTTTGCTCGGCCAGACTTCGATCGCGCCTTGAGTTCCAGATAGCCAAATGTAGAGGGGAATACCTGTATCTGCCATTTCTACTTGCAGTTGGGTAATCCATCCGGCAACTGACAGCCCGCTGGACGTGTTGGCGGCGGCTAAGGTATTGACTACAGCTTGGGCAAATCGTTCGGGTGCGTTCGCTGGAGAAGCCGCAGCGATGATACACTGTCCGGCTTCGGATTCTAATTGCAGGTCTTCAACCCAATCCTGTAGAGACGTGCCATCAGGGCAATCTAAAATGACGATTTGTTGGGCGTTTTTCAATTGGCGCAATTGTTGCCGCCACCAAGAACGACTCAAGCGCGTTTCTTCTCCCAATACCAGGATCGGTTCGCCAGTTGGGGTTTCTTCGATCGCGGCTCGCACGTACACTAATAGGGTGGCGGTTTCTTGAGCGATCGAACTTCCTGGCGATTTTTCCCATGCCGACTCGACTTTTTGCCAGCAATTGGCGATTGCTTTATCGATCTCGGTTGTAGATTTGCTAGACGGACACCAATATTCCAACTCAAAACCACCGCTGACACCGAGCAATTTGCTCAAGCAGACAGATTGAGTGCTATTGAAGCCATCTAAAATTAATGCTTGCCTGGGATAAGCAGTTTCTAAGTCTAATTCCGATCGAATTCCTACAACTAGTTTTCCCACCCCTTCGACAATGCGTTTGGGAGTTTGCAAGGGGTATTCAGGATGCAATTGAATTTCGCCGCGACTGCTTTTTTGTTGATTGATTAACCGCAGTTGTTGGTTAGTTTTATCGATGTATGCCAGAGTTTGATAATAAACGTATTCGTAGAGGCGATCGGCATCAATTACACCGCGATCGTCAGCCGCTTCTCCTTGCAATCCTCGCATTAAGTAATAAGTAAATACCCCATGCCCCAGTTCGCGGAATTCCCAAGATTGCTGCCCTTCATCGCAAGATAGCAAGGCATAAAATCCCTTACTTTTAACCGCCTGCTGCTGCAATGCTTGCACTAATTCATGAGTAGGATTCAATTGAGTTGTTAGATCTCGCGCCTGTACCAGTTGTTGGCCTCTGCTACCCTGCTGCATAGTCGATCCTGCTCCCAGAGCGGATTTCGCTGCGCTCAAACCCACTCCGGCGATCGCTGCTTCTCCTACACCCTTTAACGTCATGCCACCGCTATGACAGGCATCTAAACAAACTAGGCGATCGCGTGCTTGGCAACTGTCTAATGATTGCAACAATTCTGATAAGCTTAAACCCGTATTTAACAATCGATCGCTGTTAGTATCTGCCAAGCATAAAACCACTTGTTGGCTAGCTGGATCTAACATTCCGTGACCCGAAAAGTAAAAGATAACAGTATCTTCCGGTCGAGCTAAATCGGCAATTTGCTTCAAACTGCTACGCACCGTCTCTAATCGAGGCGGTTGCAGGGCAAAATCGTGGTGGATCGTTACCTGTTTCTGTGGAAATCCTTGAGTAGCTGTAGAGAGGGCTTCGGCTAAACCTTGACAATCAAAAGCCGAGTAGCGTAATGATGGCAGTTGCGAATCTTCGTAGTGATTAACGCCGATTAGTAACAGCCAAATAGCTGCTTGTCCGGTTTCTAGATCGAGTATCGAACGACCAAGGCGAACGCTGACTGGAGACATCTTTTTACGCTAACTAGTTATTTAAATTCGATCTGATTCGCTGTAACTATTTTGTGCCAGCAATTTCACCTTCGTTAACTTATATGCGTGCTGGCATCTATTTATGCAGTTTCCTAAACTGTAGATTCAATACCTATTAAATAGCGATGTGGTTCTGGGTCGTTTTACGCCTGCCAACCCATTGATATCGCTATTGCATGAAGATACAAAGTATAAATCTGTCTTTCCAGAAAAGCGATCGAGGAGATTTAGGCAAAGCCAGAACGGTTAATTCAGCCATAAAAATAGCTCCCTCAAATATTGAAGGGAGCCAGATTTAAATATATTTGGCAGGATAACTGCCTTAATTGGACATAAATCGATCCACTTTTATAAATTTAGTGGATGGTAAAATAAAGTAACTAAAGCAACTTGGATTGGTATGAATTAGATACAGAGGACAAATCTGCGATTTCGGAAAACTTCTCGAAAATGCTCTTAACCCCAAGCATAAGAATTCTCTCCTCAGTTCCAGAGCGGGTTTCTAGCAATTTTCAACTCAGGGAACGACTCTATTGTAAGATAGCCCTCTGGGCTGTCTGGCTACCGAGTATACACATCTTTAGTTTTGATGCCTACACCCTCGCAGATCCCCCCTAGCCCCCCTTCAAAAGGGGGGAACCGGATCTCTTCGTCCCCCTGCTTGGTGCAAGCTGTATGGCGAGGAAACCCTCGCCACGCTTGCATCCGCTGCTTGGTGCGCTTGTATGCGGAGGGAACCTCCGCACAGCGCATCCGCTTTTTAAGGGGATTTAGAGGGATCTAAAAGGCCGAACTTCAGATCGATAACTTATGTATACACCATAGGGGCTGTCTGGAGTGGGACAGCCCAGAGGGCTATCCCACAAGAATTTTGTTATCATCCCCTCTGCTCCCTTGACCTCCAGTTATCTCAAACAGAAGTTAAAATAACAGATAAGCCCTGGCAAGTCAGGAGCGAATGGCCATCAGGTGCCGCCGCTACGAGAGGTTCGATACCCTCGCTTGCAGCGTGGATAGGCGGACACCCATCTGAAAATTCGTTCTCCACATCGGCTTAATGCTACGGGGCTTCCTAGAAATTGCGATCGAAAAAGTTCACTTCACACAATAGACATCTCCAAAAAGTAAGATCGAGGGCAGGCAGGATGCCTGCCCCACAAGAATTGTGGGAGATGTCTAATGGAGAAGTTTGGGAGTTTATAATTCTCCTAAACTTCTAAACTCCTAAACTCCTGTATTCTTCAAAGATGAGCCAGCGGGAAATTATTATCAAGGATACGCACCGAGGTTTGTACTACCAAGATGGAGTTCTGACCAAAGTTTTGGGTGCGGGACGGTATACCATTCCCCGCGCACTCAATTGGCCATTTTTACGACAGCCGAAGATCGAAATCGTCCTAGTTGATGTCCGCGAAAGAGATTTGACAATTAAAGGACAGGAAATTCTTACAGCCGACAAAGTAGCGATTCGGGTAAGCATTATCGTGCAATTTCGCGTCATCGATCCTCGTGCTGCCCTCCACGAAGTAGAAGAGTATCAGGAACGCCTGTACAGCGACGTGCAATTGGCCGCGAGGCGATCGCTCGCTAGGATGTCTTTAGAAGAAATTTTGACCAACCGCAATCAACTGAACGAAGATATTCTGCAAGACGTGCAAGAAGTCGCCAGTCGCTATGGAGTTGCCATCCTCCGGGCTGATGTTAAAGATCTGGTGTTTCCCGGTAACTTGCAAGAAATCATGAATCGCGTTTTGGCAGCCGAACGCATGAGTCAAGTACAGTTGGTAGAAGCTAGAACTAAGGCAGAAGTACAACAAATTGATGCCCAAGCTAAAGCCGAAGCCCAGCATTTAGAGATGGAAACTCAAGCGAGGGGCAAACGGTTGTCAACTGAAAATGAGTTGGAATTTCAGCGAGTTAAAACTGAGGCAGAGATTCAATCTTTAAGGGCAAGGGAACAAGCAGCATCAGCTTATAGCACGCATCCGGCTTTATTGCGCTTGCAGGAATTAGAGACGCTGCGAGAACTGGCCCGCACGGCGAACGCTCGGATTTACATTAACATGGATCGATCGGCAGCATCGGAGAGTAACGGCGATCGCGATTGAGTACCAACAGATTACGTATAAATTAACTGTAGGGGCGCAAAGCTTTGCGTCCCTACCGAGAATATGTGGCACCGGAAAAGCAAAATAGTACGAGATTAAAGTTTATCGGGGGTTTCAGGGGCGATTTCTATAGCTGGCTGGCTAGATGGCGGCGTGTCAAGCGCTACTAAATCAGAGAAATTTTCAACTTTAACGCCTATATTGCTACTAGCTTTTTGGAGTTCTAATTCAAAAGTAGCAATATCTTTACCGTAACCGCACTGTTCGGCTGCGACTTCGATCCCGGCTTTGCTATTGGCCTTAGCACAGTCGATTAAATCTAACCCTTGAAGAGGAGTTGGTGATGACATATTAATGAAGTCAGGAGTCAGGAGTCAGGAGTCGGTGGTTGAAACTGGGATTTATGCCCCGATTTAACCACAATCTGCCTTAAGGCGCTTGCTCTAGAACCCCTGATTTTTTGTAAATTAGGTAATAAGTAAGATCGAATCCGATCGAACGATCGTAATATTTGTCGGGGTGGGTTTGGGATTGAGAGACGCAAGATCTCGCGTCTCTCCGCCACAATAATTTCCCCGATGTCAAACCCACCCTACCACAATTCTAATTATGGGCGAGCGAGTGGCGATTAAGATTCTGGAGTTCCTAAACCCGGAGTTTCTTCTTTCTCGATTTCGGGTACGATACTCGGACGCTCTTTATCTTCCCAGCCTTCAGGACGCTTGGAGTTGTACCAGGCGATCGACCCTATGGTTACAGCCGCAATAAAGCCGACTACAAACAATAACGTCAGGCTGGAGAAATAAGAACCGCTATCGGTGTTGAGTGCTGCATCGGTCATCAAAATATTTAGCATCAGTTGGTTTCTCCTTTTCTAGACTTTTACAAACGCGAAAATTTCGGATTTTAAACTTAGCGGCGATGTCCCATCCATTTGGCCGCGATCGCACCTAAAACCGCGCCTACCACTGGATTGCTCAGAAACTTCACGATCCCCGGTTTATCTGCTAGCACTTCTTGGAAAATGTCGGGATGGTTGCGATAGGCAAAACCTGCCAACTTACTAACATCATCGCTATTCATGCGGTTGGGATGATGGGTAGACAATCCTAACTGTTGTTCTAGCTGGCGATCGTTTAAACCTCTTTCTTTCAAGTGTTTGAAAAACTCTCGCGCCACATCATCCCGTTCGTTGGGTTGAATTTGGGCGATCGCTTTTTGCAATTCCGGTTCCATTTGGGTAGCAGGAATGCGATCGGGATGAAACGATCGATTAAATAATTGAAAGCGTTCTTGCCGCGAAGATCTTTGAGCGAAATCATCAAAATTTTCGTATTCGGATGATGAACCCGTTGAGTTTTCATCAAGAGAGTCCATATTGCCGCTGGACAAATCGTTCATGATTTGACGCTTATATTGTTCGCTACTAGTCATCTTTTTGACTCCGATTGTTTTGGTTATTGGTACTGAATTTGCCGAGTGCCATTGTCGTATTTAGCAGACAAAATTAGTTTTTTGTCAGGAGCGTACATCAGCACTGTTAAATCGCGATTGGGGAAATTTTTATGAAACCCTTCTACTAAAGATTTAGCAAAAGGACGCACTTCGTTAGGGCGAACTTGAGGAGTAATAACCACACCTAACTTATTGTTGTCACGCACGTAAGCATCTTGGGCTAAACCTTTAGCAGTTTGTACTACCCAGCTACCAAAATCTTGGCCTTGAGCCGTATTACCCCGTTGAATTTGGTCGTATTTGGTGCTATTGGTTAAAGTCGGTAAATTAGTATTTGTTGGTTTTTGAGCTACCCCGCTACAAGCGGTACTGGTCGCCAAAATTAGCACTAAAGCTAGAGATAATAAAATTTGGCGACTGCGAGCGAGTAAATTCATTTTTTCCTCCTATTGAAACAGCAAACATTTAATAAGGTAAAGTCTGGGTAGCATGGCTGTTACCCAGACTTCTTCTAACTAGGAAAATCTAGTCCATGGCTTTTTTTACATCATCTTTAACATCTTCAACGCCATGACGAACTTGAGCTTCACCTTGTTTTGCTTTGCCTTCAGCTTTATCTTCAGGATCTCCAGTTACATTACCCCATGCTTCTTGAGCTTTGCCTTCAATATTCTTGGCAGTAGCTTTGGCTCTATCTTCTGCGCTCATATCTTTTCTTCCTCTGATATCTAATTAAATCGGCTGAGTCGAGCGTTAAACTATTTCGTCAACCGCCTATGTTTTAGACTACTTAGAATCCGTAATGACGCGCATCTTTCGGAAGTGTGCTATTTAATAGCCGCTGCCCTACATCTTTAAGGAGAGATAATGGAGAGCAAAATTAGCCCTTGGGGAGAGGTAGGATTTAATTCTATTGACAGAACGATCTGGTGCTAAAAACTGGTTAATTTAACTTTTAGAATAGGAGCGATCGCCAGTCTAAATGATTCGCTAGTTGTTCTAATTCTATGTTTTTTATCGCAGGTGTGACAAACTAACATGACTAATTTTAATCCCCGTAATAACGATTCTACCGAGCGTCCCCTGACTACCAGAAGAGTAGATCCTGATGAGGTTAATTATGAAGAGGGCTATGTTGACGGTCGAATTTCCGAACAAACCGATCGAGATCTAATGGTTCGCGAAGTAGAGGAAGAAAGAGCTAATAATGGATTGCTGTTGGGTATCTTATTACTCGCTCTTGTAGGCTTGGGAGTGGGTGCTTATTTCTTATGGGCTAGAGATAGAAGACCGACTACAATTGTTGTACCTCAGTCATCTCCAGCAGCGCCCAGTAACCAGCAGAACGCGCCGCGAGAACGAGAACTCGTTCCGGTTCCGGTTCCGGCTCAACCTTCTACTAGAACCACGATTGTAGTTCCTCAAGCGCCTAATCCTCCGGCTTCAACTAACAACAATCGAGAAAGGACTGTTATTGAGAGAACGAACACGGATCGCACGCGGGAAGTGGTTCCGGCCCCGGCCAATCCTCCCCAAGAGCAGGCCCCTGATGTCAACGTTAACGTTACTCAACCAACACCTCAAGCTCCACCTTCAGCGTCTCCTGCTGCTCCAGTTGAGTCACCTGCTTCTGACCTCAACAGTCCTCAACCCGCACCTCAAGGCACGACTGGAAATGGTTCTGAATCGAACGTAGAAAACCAACAAGGTACGACCTCGCCTAGCGAGAGCGTGACTTCGCCAGCACCAGCGGTGACTGCAAGCCCTGTGCCTTAAAAGTGGAACCAGAGGCTTTAAGGTTGGGTTAGTTGGGTTTCCTAACGTCAACCCAACCTATGGTTATTGCCCTACTTTAAGCTTGACGCGTCAGGAGGAAGGACGATCGCGATCGCTGTAATCAATCTGGCATCTAGAATGATGCTGTCTGACACGCCTAAAATAGGGGTTCCTTGACGTTCTCTCGACCTCATCCTATTTACTTAGTTGGTGGGCTTGGGCGATTGGGGTAGTACCACTTGAAAATGTTATTGGCAGGTTTCAAAAATAACCAACCGACAAAAAAGCCAAAAGTTGTTACTAGTTGAATCAGACCGATCGCTGATAAGTGACGGTCTGAGAAAGCTGCCATAAATCGTTCGCTAATACCTATTAACCAGGTAGCGACTCCTAAAGACCAAATGCCCATTTTTAATCTCATAAAAAACCGCTCGGTTTTTAATGAAGGGTTTGAGTCTGGGTGTAGAGAAGAATTATTCATTTGCTTACCTGGATTGAGGTATTGTTGGTAGTCGGCAAATTTATCGTTTAGCGGCGGCTGCAACCGCTAATTCAGAGGTAAACCTGTTTCTTTCTGGCTCTGTGGGTATTAACTTCCATCCCGCCCGCATTAATTTCTGGGCAGTAGCCCAACCTTTTGAACCTCCAGGTATCTGGTAGTCGGGAACTGCATATTGGGAATAGAACGTATAGGGTTGCCATCGCCCTTGAGAATGTTCTCTAAGGTGCAATATCAAATTGCCATCTCTACCAAATCCAGGCAACCAACACATTTGTCCAGTCATAATCAACCTCCTATTTAGGCGGGGTAAATAATTCGATCGAACTTCATAAAAGCGACCGCAAACTATCCATAGTTCTTTCATTAACTGCGTCAAGCGATTAACAAAAGAACTATTAAATAAGTTTGACTCTACGATAGCGATAATTAACCTTTTGTCAATCTTTCTTTAGATTAAATTTTACGATCTTTTAGGTATATCCATTGGATCGCAATAGAGAGATTCAGAATTATAGATATTGGATTAACCTGCACTTTTTACTTAGCGTTTGAGCGCTCGACGGTTAAAATCGAATTTATTTGCCAAATGCTTGGCCTATATCGAAGTTAATATTTATCTGCAATTCTCGAAAGTTCTGTAAGTATCTATACCGGAGTTAGCCAGCTTAGAGTTTTAAACCAAACTAAAGACTGATGCGATCGCCTCCCGATCCTTTTTTCCTAATCCTTAATGAATATAGAGATTCTCTTGAGATGGATGGATAAATCTAACCTATGCTAGAGAGTGCCGATAGTTGAGATCTGTATCCTGAAAGCAGAGAGGGCAACGCTAGCAAATAAATTTTAATTTGTAGCTGCTCTTATCCCATCTTAAGATTTAAGGGAAAGCTGATGAAAAGGATAATAGCTGTTCTTAAAAAATGGCAACCTGGCAAGTTTCTGACTGCGGTTTTACTAGGAGCAATTTTGTTGTTCGCTTCTGCTTGTAATTCTGGCGATAGCTTGGGTGCGCGTCCCCAGAACCCACCCGTACAAATGGGAGGGCAAAATAATCCTCATAAAGGCGGTGGCGACGGCTACACCGATTACCAAATGTCTACCGATCGCCAGGTCAAGAGTTCGGCCAATCGTTCGTCTGGCAAGCAAGCTAGTGGATATTACTCTTTGAATAAATCGATCGCCGATAGAGACTTTGAAAGCAATAACTCTAGAGTGCTGTATCCAGGAAACAATCCTAGCTATCGACCTGCCGATCCTAAAATTAAGCAGAAGTTTATCGGGCCTCCTACTTTAGACCCGGCTTTACCTCAGACTTCAGTTAATAGCCGCGTCGAACGCAGTTATCCAGATAGTAATGTCTTGAAAAGAGCAGGCGAAACTTTTAAGGACGCTTCTGGCTTTTTGACAGATCCGGTTAAAACTTTGGGCGATAGCACTAACTTGCCGTCAGAGTCAGTATCCAGAAGATAAAAATTTTCCATTTGTGAGGAGGGAAGAGGGGTAGAGGTGTAAAAGGCGATCGCTTTTTCTGCCTCCCCTCTTTTTAGTAAATTAATTTAGTAAAACTATGAATTACCTAGTTGCGGTTTTAGCCGATCGGGATCGAGCCGAAGCTGCTTACACTGCCTTGCTCGAAGGCGGGATAACAAGCGATCGAGTTGAGATTATCGGCAAAGGCTATAAAAGTGCAGATGAATATGGTTCGATCGAACCAAGCAAACCAGCAAAACAACGATTAATTAAACTAATTTATTGGTTAATTCCCTTTGGATTTATTGCTGGTTATCTTTTTAACGTTCTCACGAGAATCGAAATACTCTCAGTTAGTAGTTTAGGTAATCACTTCTTGGGCGGACTGCTGGGAGCCATAGCAGGAATTTTAGGAGCCATCTTTGTTGTTACTGGCGTTGGTTTAACAGTCGGCAGCGGTGATGCTTTACCCTATCGCCACTATTTGGATGCTGGTAAATATATAGTGGTGGTCAATGGTAGCGAAGAGCTAACCGATCGAGCGATCCCGATATTACGTCAGTTTGAACCAGAAAATTTTCAAGGCTACATCGAATTTCCCCAATCTTAAAAGGGTATGCAGGATATCCAGGGCGAACGCATCACGCTTGAGCAAGAACCTGAGCCAGATAAGCGTCATCCTATCTTTGGTAGCTGGCTCTTGAGCGAGCAGATTGAGTGCCAGACGACGTAACTAGGCAAAAGACCCTGGCCGCAGTCATGGAGTCAAAATTGGCTGCACTTCTTGCCGAAAACTTTGCCACGCGGCTAAAGAAATGCGATCGTCAGCCACCCCTCGACGCATCAAAATTACCCCATCTTGACAGTCTACTAACCCATAACGATTTTGTGCCACTAACTCATCAATAATAGGAACCATTGTTTTCAGACGATCGCGATCGTCTTTAAATGCTACTTGATATTGTTGTAATTGTCCTAAATCGGCCGCAATATAATCGACAGAGATCTTTTCTTTGGCATCGTTAACTAACTCTAACGATGGAAATCCTAGTATTGCCCTACGGCTGGATAGATGGGGAATCATGTATGTGGTTGCCGATACGCTAGCATCGTTGGGAATTCGTGCCAAAAATGAATTAATAATTTGAGCGCGTTCCCACTGCTGAACTGGGGAAGCATACACCCAAGGGCTAAAAGAATCAGGAATAATAAAAGATAAGGCACGGTGAGGATTAGAAAGTAAGGCGAAAAAGACAGACGCACTGATACAAAATGCCCAAAAACGACGCAATTTCAGCTTAAAGGCTCCAGGATGGTGATGCCACCAAATAATTGCACCATAAAACAGCCCTGGTACTACCGTTAAGGCAAAACGCATATTCATCGACAGCGCCCAAGGGTCATCTCGCAGCAACAGTACCAGTAGCGGCGCTGCATCTAGCGCCCACGTCGAAGGAGAAATCAAGGGGATAAATGCTAGGGGAAAGCTACGATCGAGAATATATTGAATCGTTCTACCCAAAGGGTTAAAGATTTCGTGCAAAAGCAGCCAGGGTTTGCTGGCTAGGGCTAAAAGTACCTCTAAACTCGATGTTTTATCGCCTTCTACAAAGTGCCCGAACTGATCGATCAGAAACCGTTGGGGAACATCCTGAGAAAATAATGGCATCACTTTACTGGTAATCGCGATCGCATAACTAAAACTCACGAGGCAAACTACTAAACCGATCCACGGGTGACGCTTGCTAGCGATGAGATAAAATCCGATACTAAAAAGCACGATTCCAGCATCTTCTCGCACTGCTAGAATTAATCCTGCTAGTAGCCAAAACCATCCCCAAGAACGCCGTTCTAGGGCTAAAAACAGTCCAAAAACAAACAGGGGCAACTGGCATAAATCTTGAAAATTTCCTAGTGTCGGACCGATAACTGCTTTCGTGCCATAAAAACTCATGGCAATTAACGCCGACAGTTGAGGGTTGAGGCGTTGGCGGGCTAATACATATAAAACTACTCCGGCTGCGGTTATCAGGGTGACATTTAAAGTCAGTAAAGTAGCTGCTGTCGGCCAGATGGCATAAATTGGCAACCACAATAGCAGGGCCGGTGTAAAATGCTGTCCCAAGCGATGGTAATCAACCTGCGGTATCGATTCGGAGATCGATCGAGTCGAGGAAAGAGATCCTTGAAAGAAGTTCCCGTGAAGGCTATTCCAAAAAACTTGATTGAAAATGCCTTGGTCAAAAGAAGAGTAGGAAGGATAATAGCTAAAATGTCGGTGCAGGACGAGAATTAACTCGACACTGAAAAATATAATTGCTGCTACAATTACGGCGCGGTCTATGTCAAGTTTTTTGAGCTTCATATTCATTTTGTAAATAACCACAAAGATTACTTCACCTTGGCAGTTGAAACCGCAGCTATACGATATTTATTAGTTTGTTGCTTTAATTTTATACAAATAGTATCTTTCGCTGGCAATTACGCTGTTCTCAAAAGAGGCGATCGAGGAAATAGCAATATCGTCTCTCGATTTTTCTAGCCGATAGTTAAGAATTAAAAGGATGTCCGTATTTTTCTGTCTGACTAATTGGCTGACTTGCTGTAATACTGTATCTGCATCTACCTCTTTTCTTTCATTGTTAAATCGGGTGAAACTTCCCATTGCTTGCGTCTCTGGATAATAAAGTTCCCGATGGAGATAGCCGGAGATGGTTGCCATGTTGATATCTCGACTGCCGACAACGAACATTTCTCCTAAGTCGTGGCTTTTAATGTAATTTGCGGTTTCGCGTCCCGCAGAATAGGGAACTAGCACGTCTCGACTAAAAGCTACTAATCCGCCAGCTAGTTGCGCAGATAATATAATGGCGATCGCGATCTTTTTCTGGCGATCGACAAACTTTATCCAATTGCCGATCGTTTTAAATATCCTCTGGTTTAGCCAATTGACATCGACGTAATAACTAGACAACCATAAAGAGACAACTAAAACTATATAATGATGCCCGTAGTGTCTGAAAACGCCTAAGAATTTGATGTAGTTAAAAACGACTATTTCTAAAGTAGCAAATAAATAAAAGAATAAAACGACAGGCTTTTTGATAAATATAGTAGAGACGAACGCTATCAGAAATAAACTAACAATCGAAAAAAACAATAAAGATAATTGCTGAGAGTCACCAGGTATTAAAACGACGATATAGGCATTCCATATCCGCGCGATTGCTTGAGTTAACCTGGTAAAATCAAAATATAAATACCATAAATTAGTTCCTCCTTGCGAAGTTGAATTTGAAGGAGGAAGGATCGTTAAAACAGCAGCAATTATTCCAGTAAGAAAGATCGCAATACTAGCAATTATATTGCCAGATTTAATATTATTTGTTTTTCTTGATATCAGGCGATCGACTACCAAAGCCAAACCTAAAGCCAATGAAATAAACAGACAGTAAGCATTAGTATTAGCCATTAAAGCTAGAACGATTGCCAGTAAGATATATCCTTTTTCTCTAAGGGCAAACAACGTACAAAACAACAATATAAAAAATAAGCCGATCGCATAGTTTCTGCTAATGGTTAAATATTCATAAAAAGGGAAGTAGCCAAAAATAAATAAAGTTTTTTGCCACCTAGTAAAAGGAGAATACCTAGAAAAAATATAAACGTTTGCAGTAGCGATCGCCAAGTGAAAAATTTGCATGGCTACTGGATTGTCTACCAATTGCTTGAGTAGATACAAGCAAATATACCAAAGGCTGGGATGTCCCTCATATTCCATATTTTGGAAAAGTTCGGGAATAGAAAAACTATTTCTAGAAATTAACCAAACATTTAATTCATCGCGCCACATGGCATGACGGTAAATGCCGATTGCACCCCAAAGAAAAAATATTAATATAGGTAAATAATTAAAACCGTGTTTTGAAGATTCAAAAACATCAACAAATGGTTTGGTTTTTTTAGAAAACAACATCATCGATCGCTTGCCAGAGAAAATATAGCTTGTCTGCTCGCGTTATTATATAGCGGTTCCCATGCCAAGCAAGAAAAAAGAATACAACCTATGAAATTGCTGTAGGGGCGCAATACTGTTCCTGAGCGTTCGACTGAGCTCGTGCCGAAGTCTTGCTGAAGGATTGCACCCCTATCCATGCCCCAATTCAGATGCGTTACGGCTTCTCAAAAATTTGTTTGTTCCCTAAGCACTTCTGAGAGCGACGATCGGATCGAGTTTAGCGGCTCTTTGAGCGGGAACCACCCCAAAGAATAGCCCGATGCCACTAGATATCCCCACAGCCATCACGATCGATGGGATGGAGGCTCCAGCTTTTAAGGGGGTGAACGAACTAATCAACGAAATGCCACCAATACCGATCGCAGTTCCAATTAAACCCCCAGCAGTAGCTAAAATAATCGCCTCGATCAGAAATTGAATTAAGATATCTTGCTGAGTCGCACCGATCGCTTTTCTCAGTCCGATTTCTTGGGTGCGTTCGGTGACGGAAACTAGCATAATGTTCATTACCCCAATGCCGCCAACTAACAAAGAAATAGCCGCGATCGCAGCTAGCATCAAAGTCAAAGCGCCCGTAATTGTTCCCACGATTTGTAAGATGTCTTTTTGAGTTTGAATGCTAAAGTCATCGTCTTGGGTAATTTTATGCCGCAGCCGCAATAAGTTAGTAATTTGAAAGGTAGCAGCTTGAATGCTTTCTTCATTTCTAGCCGTCACGTTGATGAAGGTGACATCAATACCGTAGGGGGACGTGCGGCCGACGATGCGGTTAGCTGCCGTAGTTACGGGAATAAACACCGAGTCGTCGTTATTACTGCCTAAGAAAGAACCTTTAGGAGCCATCACCCCAATTACTCGGAAACTGACATTTTTAATCCGGATTTGTTGGCCGATGGGGTTGCGATCGCCCAGCAGTTTTTTAGCAACATCCGCTCCCAAAGCCGCTACGCGGTTATTGAGTTTCACGTCATTGGCGTTGATAAAACGCCCTTGAGCCACATCAAAGCTGCGCACCGTGAGAAATTCTGGTGTCGTCCCAACTATTAAAGTCGATGTGTTCTTATTGCGGTAAGTTACCAGTTCGCTGCTGTTGAGTTGAGGTGCAACAGCTTGGATTGAAGGAACTTGTTTGGCGATCGCTTCAGCATCTGCCAAGACCAAAGTTTTCGGCGGTATTACCGGGCGATTCTGAGATTCAGGACTCCCTGGAACCACAAACACCACATTCGGTCCGAGAGATTCAAACTGCTCGGATGCCAATTTTTGCGCCCCTTGTCCCAGTCCTACCATCGCAATCACCGAAGCATTACCGATCACGATCCCCAAGATCGTCAGACTGCTACGCATTTTATTGGCGATCAGGGTAGTCCCTGCCATTTTGACGCTTTCTAGAATATCCATGTTTGAGAAAGGGAAAGGGGAGATGGGGAGATGGGGAGATGGGGAGATGGGGAGATGGGGAGATGGGGAGATGGGGAGATGGGGAGATGGGGAGATGGGGAGATGGGCAGATCGGTATAGCCGGAGATGGGTAGAACGATAGATCGTGA
>JAHHHA010000040.1 GCA_019359615.1 Cyanosarcina radialis HA8281-LM2 | reverse complement strand
ACGTTCTACACCAAGAATATCTTGCTCAATGAAGGGATTCGCGCCTGGATGGCCAGCCAAGACCAACCCCACGAGCAGTTCAAGTTCCCCGAAGAGGTTCTACCTCGCGGTAATGCTCTCTAATTAGATAAGAGGGAAATAGTTTTTCCCTGTCTTCGATCGACCCCTGCCTCTGGTGGGGGTTTTTTAGACTTATGGTGTATCATCCCTGGGTTTGCCTAAGTCCTGGGGGTTGAATTTTTGGTTAAAGCTCCCAACCAGCCTTGTCTCATCTATAACTCCAGCTTGTTCCTAAAATTAGAAAAGCCGATGAGACATAAGAGTAAATTTGCGATTTTTCTAAAAATTACTCCAAAAGCATTGTTACAATTTTCGATACCGATCTAATATAGAAGGTAGCTCTTTCTATTTAAGTGTGAGGAGAAGAAGAAAGATGTCTAAGATTCTGTGGAAATCTTTGCTCGTTAGCCCAGCACTACTAGGTGCAACTCTGTTGGGTGCAGGAAACGTCATGGCAGCCCAAACGCCAGTTACAGACGTTAACCAAACTCAAGCAGTTCAAAGCAACGTAGAAGAATCTCAAGCAGTAGCTGAGACCCCAACTGTAGCTCAATCTCAAGAAATCCAAGTGGCGCAAGCTGCTCCAGAAGATGGAACGGCTCCAGCCGATGGCGGCGCACCAACTGACACTCGGAACCTGAATCAAATTCAGCAGTACATGAACGAGGGTAATTCTCAAAGTCAGATTACCAACGCTTCTCAATTCCGAGACGTTCAACCAACCGACTGGGCATTTGAAGCTCTAGACCGAGTAGTGCAAAGATATGGCTGTTTGGTAGGTTATCCTGACGGAACTTATCGCGGTCAGCGCGCTCTATCTCGTTATGAATTTGCCGCTGGTCTGAACGCTTGCTTGCGCCAAATTGAAGCTTTAATTGAAGCTCAAGGTGAAAAGTTCGTAGCTAAAGAAGACTTTGAAGCCCTGCAACGTCTAGTAGAAGAATTCCGCACGGAATTGGCTACTTTAGGTAGCCGGGTCGATAACCTCGAAGGTCGCGTTTCCTTCTTAGAAGCCCACCAGTTCTCGACGACAACCAAGCTAGCTGGGGAAGTTATCTTCGCTTACACCGACAGTATCGGTAACGAAAATAGCCCAGGTCTGTTTGGCGATCGCGTTCGTTTAGACTTGCGGACTAGCTTCTTCGGTACAGATACCTTGCACACCCGTTTAGCTGCTGGCAACCTGCCTTCTGATGTCAGCGGGTTCTTGAACCGCTTTGACAGCGACGGTCGGATTCCAGCCCCAAGCGCGTTAGGTACGGCTGAAGGGACTCAAACCTTTAACTTGGGTGCTAATGGTAACGATGTAGTCATCGACTGGTTAGCCTACTACGTCCCGGTTAACGAAAACTTGAAGTTTTACGTAGCTGCCGCTGGTGGTATTCACAGCGACTACGCTGCCACCAACAACCCCTACTTTGAAGACTTCGATGGCGGTAATGGAGCGCTCTCTACCTTTGCTAGCGAAAACCCGATCTATCGGATCGGTGGTGGCGCTGGTGCAGGCGTTAACTTCAAATTTAGCGGTATTGGAGTAACTTTGGGTTACTTGGCAGAAGATGCTGCTAACCCCAACGCTCTCAACGAACCCGGCACTTTAGGCTCTGGCGGTTTGTTTAACGGTGAATATGCTGCTTTAGCGCAGTTAGACTTTAACCTCAACGATCGCTTGGGTCTAGGCTTAACCTACGTCCGAGGTCAGCACCTTGCTGGTAGCGACATCTTCGACCTGGGTGGCAAAGCTGGTGTAGTGGGTACGGGGCAAGCTAACTTTGGCGGTGGAATCGGCTTAGGAGCTTTGGAAGACAATCGCTTCTCAACTGACTCCTTCGGTGCTTCAGCCGCCTTCCGCCTGAGCAACAGTATCTCTCTGAGCGCTTTTGGTTCGTACACGAAAGTCAACGGTACTACCGATGGCAATCAAGATTTAGAAGGTGATATTTGGAGCTTTGGCGGTGGAGTTGCCTTCCCCAACTTGGGCAAACAAGGAAACTTGTTAGGCATCTTTGCTGGAGTCGAACCAACTCTAACAGGTTTAAGAGTTGGCGGTGCTAACGCTATTGGTGGTAGCGCTCGTCCTGATGGCAACAATCGGGCAGACGATTACGCCGTTCACATCGAAGGTTTCTACAAGTATCAGCTAACCGATAACATCTCCATCACTCCTGGTGTGATCTGGCTGCTGAATCCAGGTCAAGATGCTTCTAGTGACGATGCCATCATCGGTACTTTGAGAACCACCTTCACGTTCTAGATCTAAAAAATCTGTTACCTGGTTTAGTTACTAGGTAAAATGCCCTCGCCCCGCCTTTGGCACCCCTCTCCCAAACTTGGGAGAAGGGTTTGGGGAGAGGGTTTTTAATTTTGAGATGTTGCTGCAAATGACACAAACTACAGACAACGATCCGCGATTGGATCGGATCGAGCAGAAGTTAGATAAAGAGATCGATCCACGAATGTAGGTTGGGTAGAGCGATAGCGAAACCCAACATTCCTGGGGTGTTGGGTTTCTGCGCCTACAACCCAACCTACAATCAATTTTATTATGGGTGATTAACCGGATTCGATATGACTTCTTGCCAAAAAGCTCTTCAGCAGTGCTTCGCCATTTCTCCACACCAAAAGTAAGTTATTTGTCCTCTCAAGGCGATCTTTCTGATTCGAGTTGATGCGGTGGCTGCTTAATTTGAAGGCGAGTCCGGCGCTGACACCGAAGATCGGTATCTATCCTAGCAATGAGTTCATCTAGCGCTAAAGTCACCAGTTCAAGCTGTCGGCTACTTTTGCGCAACTGTTCGACGGTGAGCTTAATCTTCTCTGGGTTAGCAATTATTTTGGGCTGACTCATAATAGGTTAAAGTCTCTTTGGGCTTCTCGAACGCTTGCGGCTGAGGCATCGCGGGCAATTTGTGCTTGTTCGATCGTCTGGTACAGTAAATCTAGCACATCTACTGGAGCAGTCGGTTGATATTCGGCAATTCTTGGTAAGAGTGATGCCAGACGAGAGTAGGGACCCACTAAACGTTCCCTAATATTCTGAAGTTGCTCTAATACAGAAAGTGTTACCTCTGTCTCGCCGAATTGTTCAAAGATCGTCGATTCTGTTGCTGCTGCCTCATCAATGCCTTCTATTAACTGTCTTTGTAAAGTGAAGATTGTGGTTAGAGTTTCATTTGGTAGCTTTGCCATTGCGTTTGGTTTCCCAAGACAACCGCCTCACAGAATACTATGAGAGTGCGGCGATCGCGTACACAATTAAACTAGATTCGGGATGCGACGATCGGAACAACCTCAGCTTAAAATTAATTTTTGTAAAGGGGATGACACGAGAAAATAAATAGGCTATAATAACATCGTGTGAGGAGCGAACCAGAAGCAGGGAACCGAGACGAAACACGGCCAGTCGTCGGTTCCCTTTCTGATTTTCAAAGGGAATTCCTCAAAGCAATTTACGATTACCAATAAATGCCTCCGGCACGCTGTGCGTATAGCCCTAGCACGCATGGCTGCGCTCGCGCATAAGTAATTGGGGACTTGAAGCCCACTAACGATTTAATAAAAAGGTTTCGATCGCCGTAGCGGCACCATCTTCTTCGACTGAGGGAGCGATCCATTGAGCGATCGCCTTAATATCTGCGGGGGCATCTCCCATCGCTACACCCACCCCGGCATACTCCAGCATTTCTAAATCGTTAAAATTATCACCCACGGCCATGACGTTGGCCGCTTGCAGTCCCAGGACTTCTTCGGCTAGATAGCGAACTGCCGTTCCCTTATTAACTAGGGGATTAGTCGCTTCCAAGAAAGTGGGGACAGAAGTAGTGAGATAAAGTTCGCTACTGCTGTAGCGCGATCGCAACTCTGCTAGCAACTTGCTTATTAAACTCGGATCGTTGCTCATAGCTAAAACTTTGGTCAGGTAAGGTTCTCTTCCGCCATCTGCTATTAGTAATTGCCTGAGATCCCCAACTGGAGTCGGTTCGACCCCCGATCTGGCGGCATATTCTTGGGTTTCTAAGGTCAATTGGCGCACGTAGAGGCGATCGTTGAGATAGAAGTGAACGGTAATTAAAGGCAGCAGTTCTGGTTGCTCGAAATAATCTAGTAATTGCCCAGCTATCGAGTTAGGAACTGGCAAGTGGCGGTGAATTTGTTGGGTTGCCGGATCTTGTATCCAAGCTCCTTGATAAGCCAGAATCGGTAAATCGGCACCGATGGCGCGATGAAAGCGCAAAGCCGAGCGGTACATTCTACCAGTAGCGATCGCGACTTGAATACCCCGCAATCGAGCCGCTTTTATCGCTTGCTTGACGGGCAATCGAACATCATTAGATAAACCCGCGATCGTGCCATCGATATCTAGCACGAGTAACTTAATGTCTGAGGATGCAGCGATTAGTTGTGGGTTGGGAATCTTAGTTTGGGGGTCGATTTGCCGATCTTGGCTGCTACCGATAGGGGAGATCGAATCCAATTGCATACCAAAGGCTTCCTGCATAATTGCTCTATTGAGGTTTCCCAGTAAGAGATTAGCAGGGTTAGTTATCTCAATTAGTGTTTTGTCGGCAACATTTCCTGATTTTTTATCAAAAATCTCTCGATACTACAGAGAAAGATCAATAAGCCACTCTAGCAAAGAAAGCGATCGCAATACCGAGAATCGAGCCGACAATCACCTGCATGGGAGTGTGTCCCAGTAGTTCTTTGAGTCGATCTTCGTTGAAGTTGGGATTTTCTTGAAACATCTCATCAATAATTTGGTTGAGGAGGCGGGCTTGCTTTCCCGCTGCTTGACGAACTCCAGCCGCATCGTACATCACAATGACGGCAAAGATGGTTGCCAGAGCAAAATTTGGACTTCCCCAACCCATCGTTTGCCCGACTCCTGTAGCTAAAGCCGTCACCAAGGCTGAATGGGCGCTGGGCATCCCCCCAGTTCTGACTAAAACTCGAACATCAACTTTGCGATGAATTATCAATTCCACAACAATCTTTAATATCTGAGCTAATACACAAGCAAATAGTGCTACTAGCAGCACCTGATTGTTGAGAATATCGCTAAAGTCTTGCATTATCTGGTTAGTAATTGGTCAATGGTCAATAGTCAATAACTAATAGTCAACGGTCAGTAACTAACAACTGACGACTGACAACTAACAACTAACAACTAACTAATGAGTGCGGTTAGTAATGAAGTCTGCTAGGGCTGACAGGGGTATAGCTGCTTCTTTGAACGCTGCCAGTTCTGCCTTGGCATCGTCAACTAGTTTCTTCGCTTGGGCTTTTGATTCTTCTAATCCCCAAATGCTGGGAAAAGTAGCTTTTTGAGCTTGTAAGTCTTTGCCTGCCGTCTTTCCCAGTTCTTCTTGAGTGGCAGTAACGTCCAAAATATCATCGATAATCTGAAACGCTAAGCCAATATTTTGGGCATAGCGAGAAAGCTTTTGTAATTCGGCTGTTCCCGCTCCGGCTAAAATTGCCCCGCAAACTACGCAGGCTTCCAGCAAGGCCCCAGTTTTATGGGTGTGAATGAAGTTGAGTGTTTCTAGAGAAATATCTGGTTTCCCTTCAGATTCTAGATCTACGACTTGTCCGCCCACTAGTCCCGCCGCCCCGACAGCGCCACCCAAGCGAACGATTACCTGCAAAACGCGATCGGCTGGAACGCCCTGAGTTTCTAGGGCCACGCATTCAAACGCACGAGCTAACAGCCCATCCCCAGCTAAAATCGCAATATCTTCTCCGTAAACTTTGTGATTTGTCAGTTTACCGCGACGGTAATCGTCATTATCCATCGCTGGCAGGTCGTCGTGAATTAACGACATGGTGTGGATGGCTTCTAAAGCACAAGCGGTAGGCATGGCCGCATCTATTGTCCCTCCAGCCAGTTCGCAAGTAGCCAAACACAGGATCGGACGCAAGCGTTTACCGCCAGCCAGCAAGGAGTAGCGCATGGCTTCGTAAATCTTTTCTGGGTATGCCACTGGCAAAGAGCGATCCAACGCAGCTTCTACCAAAGCCTTGCGTTCGGCTAGATAGCTCGATAGATTAAACTGGGCTGTTTGTAGTTCTGTGCGCTCTCGATCCTTGGTACTGGTCATAAACAACTCAAATTGATAAGCGATTATAAATAAGAAGTTCAGAAGTTCAGGAGTTCAGGAGTTCAGGAGTTTAGAAGTGTTGAGTGTAAAGTTAATAATTCTCCCCATCTCCCCATCTCCCCATCTCCCCCTCTCCCCTCTGCTATTTTACGGGTGTTTGGTGACGCTTTGATGCCGTTGGGCGTAGCTTGATACAGTATTTTGCAACAACATGGCTACGGTCATCGGTCCGACACCGCCGGGTACGGGAGTGATAAATGCTGCTGTAGCCGCGACCGATTCAAAGTCAATATCTCCGACTAAACGACTTTTGCCAGTCTCGTCGGTAACGCGATTGATGCCCACGTCTACTACCACTGCTTGGGGTTTGACCATCTCGGCAGTAATCAATTTCGGACGACCGACAGCGGTAATCAGTACGTCAGCGCTGCGGGTAATTGCTGGCAAGTCGGGCGATCGCGAGTGGGCTATAGTGACTGTGGCATTAGCTTCTAGGAGCATCAGCGCTAAGGGTTTGCCTACCAAAATACTGCGTCCTACTACTACCGCGCGTTTACCTTGCAAGTCGATTTTATATGCCTCTAGCAGGCGCATAACTCCCGCTGGGGTGCAGCTTCGCAAACCTGCCTCTCCCCGCACCAAATGTCCGAGGTTGAGCGGATGCAAGCCATCGACATCTTTATCGGGAGCAATTTGGTACAGCAGCGATACTGAATCTAAATGTTCCGGTAGGGGTAACTGTAATAAAATCCCATCAACTCGATCGTCTAGGTTGAGGGTATGAATTAATTGTTCTAGTTCCGATTGGGTAGTGTTGGTAGGTAAATGCTGCCCGAACGAGTTCATTCCCACCTGTTGGCACGATCGCTCTTTATTGCGAACGTAAGCGGCGCTAGCGGGATTATCCCCTACCATGACTACTGCCAGTCCCGGCGGACGACCGATCGATCCTTGCCATTGCTGAATCTGCTGTTGCAGTTCGCTCTGAATTCGTTGAGCTAAGGCTTTACCATCTAAGATGTTCGCGGTTGAAGATTCCATGGTCAAGAAAAAACACAGCAAGTATGGGCGCAACACTTTGCGCCCATACAAAATGGTACATTAACCTCAGTTCGGATTCAGGCTGTTTTGGTAGTCTTTGTTTTATCGCCCAAATGCTAAGTGCAAGGCGCAGCCTGTCCGGAGGACATAGCCATGCCGCAGGCTATACGCCCCTACTCCTGACTCCTGACTTCGTTAAGCCTGCCCTCGTTTTGATAATCGATCGGATACTTTACTAGCAGGTTGCAAGAGTTCGCTGTAAAGTTGGCTCAACTGCAAGGCGACTCCATCCCAACTAAACTTTTCTTCTACCCGCGCCCTGGCATTTTGCCCTAATAAATCGCGCCATTGTGAGTCGCCTATAATTCGATCGATCGCTTCTCCAAAAGCAATTTCCTTCTTCGGCGGACATAGCAAGCCAGTTTTTTCGGGGATGACGGTAAACTGCAACCCGCCAACATCGCTAGCCACGACCGGGGTATTACTCGCCATGGCTTCAATTGCCACTAAGCCAAAGGGTTCGTAATGACTGGGAACGACGCAAACGTCGGCAGCGGCGTAATAAAGCGGCAAGTCTTCGTCAGAAATCCGCCCTGGAAAGGTAGTTATTTCTGTCATGCCTAGTTCGTCAACAATTCCTTCAATGCGATCGCGTTCTAAGCCATCGCTTTCACCGGGACGACTGCCGCCGCCGATAATTAATTTTAAATCGGCCTGCCCGCGCAATTGGGAACGGCTCACGGCGCGGACTAGAGTTTCAATTCCCTTGCGTCGATCGAAGCGCCCGATATAGAAAACTACTTTACTTCCAGCATCGATTCCCAGTTTTTCTCTAGCAGCTTCCTGGCTGACTTGACCGAAGCGGCTAATATCCGTACCGCAGGGAATAATATCGATATTGCCTTTGAGAGAAACGAGCGATCGCATATGCTCTTTTTCTTGGGGACTGGTTGCTACTACTCGATCTGCCGTCTCCAAGAGTAATTTTTCAGTTTCTAAGCGCTTGGTAGCAATTAAAGGAATGGTAGTGACTGACTTATACTTAACTGCGCCTAGAGAGTGGTAGGTGTGAACTTGCTTCACCTTTTGAATTTGTTTGAGTTGCATCCCCACCCAGGACGATAGCCAATAGTTGGTGTGGACTAAAGGATATTTAAGATCTGATTCTTTCTGAAACTTTAAAAATTCGGCCACAAATTCGGGCAAGTATTCAAATAAGCTATCTCTAGGAATAAATTCTTCTGGACCAGCAGTTAGACGAATAGTTCGACAGTTAGGGCTATGCTCGACAATAGTAGGGTCGCTAGCACTAACTTTGCGAGTAAACATATCTACTCGCCAACCTTGTTGGGCTAGCGCCTCGCCTACATGACGCACGTAAACGTTTTGTCCGCCAGCTTCTTCTTTACCAATTTCAATGGCAGGATCGCCGTGGACGGAAATCAGTGCTATGTGCTGCAACTTGCTATCAGCCATACTTTTTCTGGTTTTTGAATCGATTTGTCCCAGGGGGATAGGAATTATATTGTTATTCCCAATGAAACCCTGATTTTTTTTGATATTTTTAATTTATTTGAGTTTACCAGATTTTAGTTCTATCAAGGGAGCGAACAATCTCAGCTTTTAACTATATCTAGAGAGTTAAAAAGTTGTTAGTTAAAATTAGCATCGTCGATAGGAAGAGCGCACGCTAATTGAAGGACTAGATTGATGGCGATCGCTTAACTATGCTATATTTAGAATTCATCGCCTGGAGAGGTGGCTGAGCGGTTGAAAGCGGCGGATTGCTAATCCGTTATAGGCACGGTAACGACCTATCGAGGGTTCGAATCCCTCCTTCTCCGTTTTTAAAGGAGTTCAGAAGTTCAGAAGTTCAGAATTCTCCTCTGCGTCCCCTTGTCTTCCTTGTCCTCCTTGTCTCCCCCTACCTAGCTCGATCGCGTAGTTCTGGATCTGTAAACCTCATACATCAAAAGGCTTCCAGCTATAGCCAAATTAAGAGAATCGACGGCTCCTACCATGGGAATCCGCACGAGATGCTGGCACAAGGAACGCTGTTGCTGGGTCAGACCTTGGCGCTCTTCACCCAGACAAAGCAGAGTAGAGCGGGGATAAGCAAACTGATGTAAGTCAGCAATCCCATCTGGTGAGGCCCCAATTGCTGCATAACCATGAAGGTTTATCCACCGACGGAGGGCAGAAAAATTGGTGCGGGCAAACTGTTGGTGAAAGATCGAACCCATAGAGGCGCGAACGACATCGGGATCGAATGGATCTATGCTTTCGCCGATGAAAATGAACCCAGCACCGCCGACGGCTTCAGACGTGCGAATCAAAGTTCCCAAATTTCCTGACGAACGAACGGTTTCCAGTGCCACCCAAAACAAACCGACTGCTGGCGAGATATCGGGCAAGCGCTGCCAGCGCTGGCGGAGTATCGCTCCGATCCCAGAGGCTCGTTCGGTTTGAGAAATCTGCCGAAACTGTTCGGGGGTAATGCCGAAAGTGGGAACGCCGTCGCGACGAAGTTGCCGCACTAATTTTCGCGCTGGGGGTACTGTCAGCAATTTCTCGCTAAAAGTAATGGCTGCGATCTCAAAACCATTGTCAACCACTTTGAGAAAGTTGCGCACGCCTTCGATGTAGAACAATTGGTTGGCATCGCGATAGGAGCGATCGCTCTGAAGTCTTTTGACCTGGGCTAAAGTAGCTTCAACACTTAGCCGTTGATGGCCGGAATTCTTAACACCAGCCATCCTCCTTTAATTGGGTGAAAGTTTGAATCGACATTTAACGCTGCGGAAACGATTCTAGAAAAGTCAATCGTAGCACGCGATCGATTTAGGGGCAAAGGGGAGGGCGAGAGGGCGAGAGAGAGGAGCAGAGGGGAAAATTAACAACTGACAACTGACAACTCAACACTCCACACTCAACACTCCACACTTCTTCAACTGTGAATTCTCGGTTCTGGGTGAAGAGCGCTCAGCAATTCGCTTTCTGCTATAGCAAGTGTTTCTAATCGCTCTGCTACTGTTGTTGGCTCGAAATAAGTCCGGGCCAGGGACCAATAAGTGCCGTAATGTCGAGCTTCTGAAGCCATCAGGCGGCGATAAAAACTGGCTAACTGAGGATCTGGTAAGTGCGCAGCCAGCAACCCCAAACGTTCGTGACTGCGAGCCTCTATGAGTCCGCACGCCAATAATGAATCTAATAAACGTTCGGGTTCGTGAGGGCGAATTTGCGCCTTTAAACCTGCACCATAGGGAGGAGCCGATAGCGGGCCGAGGGGGATACCCCGTGCTTCTAAAATTTGATTTACCTGCTCGAAATGCTCTAGCTCTTCGCGAGCAATCGCAGTCAGTTTTCTGACTAACTCGGTGTTAGATGGGTAGCGAAAGAGCAAATTTAAAGCTACTCCAGCGGCTTTGCGCTCGCAGTGAGAATGGTCGAGTAAAATAACGTCGAGATTGGCTAGGGCTTGCTCGACCCAAGCTTGGCTGCTAGGCTGCTTGAGGATGCCGATCGCAGAAACCATTACTCCAGCCTCAATCTGTTCGAGAACCCGATCGCAGTAAAATTTGTCATGATGAAAGGGGCAATATTTATATAGAAAAGTGTAATTTAGCAGACATTAGTTCTTTCCCTACCAGTATAATGAACCCAAAATCTCCCCGTTGTATCGCGATCGGCGACGTTCACGGTCACTACGACGGTCTGATGACACTATTAGAAACGATCGCCCCGACTTCAGAAGATCGGGTTTATTTTTTAGGGGATTTGATCGATCGCGGCCCTGAAAGCGCCCGCGTAGTCAAATTCGTCAAGGAAAGTCCCTATACTTGCTTGTTGGGCAATCACGAGCAAATGTTACTCGATACGATCGGCGATGGAGAAATTTCTGGGGCGGCGCTGCAAGGATGGCTCTACAGCGGGGGAGATGCAACTCTAGAAAGCTATGGCGATGAAGGAATTCCTCCAGAAGATATCGAATGGTTTGCCAGTCTACCGCTTTACTTAGATTTGGGTAATATTTGGTTAGTACACGCTGGAGTTAAACCCACGCTTCCAATTGAGGAGCAAACCAGCCACGAATTTTGTTGGATTAGGGAAGAATTTCACCGGATGCGCCAACCCTACTTTCCAGATAAGCTGATTGTTTCCGGTCATACTATTACTTTTACTCTACCTGGGGTTTCCCCCGGTCAACTGGCTCAAGGAAATGGTTGGATCGATATTGAAACCGGAGCGTATCACCCCAAAAGCGGCTGGTTAACTGGCATAGATCTGACCAATGCCATCGTTTATCAAGTTAACGTCCACCGCCGCCGCGTTCGTCAGTTACCGTTTGAAGAAGCCACAGTGCAGGTCGATCCCTTCCAGATCCGCCGCCGTTAGCCGTAGGTTGGGTATAGCTCTGCGAAACCCAACGAACCCAAACCCAATACCTCATATAGCGAGTCTAAATCATTGGCGAACAATCTTGTATAGTAGGCTTCCAGCCTGCCCAGTGGGACAGCCGGGACGGCTATCCCACAAGTCATTTAGGATGGCTATATTAGCTTTTCACGATCGCCCCAAAATCTGCTAGCACCCGTGCGTGATTGCGCAATAATCCCAGCAAATTTAACCGATTGCGTTTGATTTCGGTATTAGCATCCATGACTAACACGCTTTCGGGACCGTCGAAAAAGTTACTAACTACAGGGGCAATTTGACTCAAAGCTTCTACCAACAATTGGTAATTCCTGTCAGCTTGAGACGCTTGCGTTTGCGGGACTATCTGGACTAAAGCTTCATAAAAAGCTTTTTCTGACGATTTTTGAAATAGTTTTGAATTAATGACAGTTTCAGGATTTAATTGTTGTAAATCTAGCTCTCCTTGTACCGATAACCGAGTGGAACGATTGACGGTTTCATAAATTTCATCTAGCTTGCTATTATCGCGAATTGACTGTAAGAATAGAGCGCGATCGCGGACATCTAGTAAATCTTTTAAGGCGCGATCGGCATATTCTGGATCGTTTTCTCCCAAAACTGCATTCACCAAGTCGTAGTCTATGCCCCGTTCTTCTTGGAGTAAGGTGCGGATTCTTTGTAAGAAAAAGTCGCACAATTGCGAAGATAACTTTTTTGACGTATTTTTCGAGTATTCCTTGACAAAATTAGCAGCTATTTCCTCGATTAGCTGTCGTAAATCGATCGCTAAATTTGCCGACCAAACAATATTAACGATCGCATTAGCAGCCCGCCGCAGAGCAAACGGATCGGACGAGCCTGTAGGCAACATTCCCAAGCCAAAAATGCTAGTTAGGGTGTCGAGGCGATCGGCTATTCCTACTACCTGACCGACAAGAGATTGGGGTAAAATATCGCCCGCTCCTCGCGGTAAATAGTGTTCAAAAATTGCCGTCGCTACTTCCGGAGGCTCGTCGCTAGCTAAGGCATACTTTTGTCCGATCGCTCCCTGCAATTCGGGAAATTCTCCTACCATTTGGGTAACTAGATCGGCTTTGCACAACCAAGCCGCTCGTTGAATCTGCTGGCGCTCGTTTTTACTTAACTTGAGTTGGGCAGCGATCGCTTCGGCAATTTTGACGATGCGTTCCACTTTCTGTTTGGCCGAACCCAAATCTTCTTGAAAAGTAACTTTTTCTAGTTGAGGCAAATAGTTTTCTAAAGGTTGGGCTAAATCGGTTTTGTAAAAATATTGACCGTCAGCCAACCGAGCGCGAATTACCCGTTCGTTACCAGTAGCAATAATATCTGATTTTGCTGGATCGCCGTTAGAAATGGTAATGAAATAAGGTAATAGTTCGGTAGCAGCTTCAGTTTTGAAAACTGGAAAGTAGCGTTGATGAGTCACCATCACGGTAGTAATTACTTCGACGGGCAAACTCAAAAACTCAGGTTCAAACTTACCGACAACGGCAGTAGGATATTCGACTAAATTAGTTACTTCCTGTAATAAATCTGTTGGGATAGATGCCCATCCTTTGATTTTTTTAGCTAAGGAATTCACCTGCTTTTTAATTTTAGTTTGCCGTTCGGCTGGATCTACTTCGATATAACCTGCTTGCAACGATTTAACGTAATCTTGGGCAGCAGGAATAGAGACTGGTTCGGGATGCAAAACCCGATGGGCTGGAGAAATGCGATCGCTCTTAATGGTTTCCGAACCGTTGACTAATTCGATCGGCAACACGGCCTCATCTAGCAAAGCTACCAGAGAGCGAATCGGCCTGGAAAACCGCAAATCGCCATCGCCCCAACGCATAAATCGCTTACCTTCTAGGCTAAAAATCCACTGGGGAATTAACTGGGTGAGAATTTCTGCGGTCTGTCGTCCAGCAATGACTTTTTTGACGAAAACAAAATCTCCCTTATCCGTTGGGCGAACCTCTAGAGTAGCGATTTCTACTTCCTGCTTGCGGGCAAATCCCACCGCCGCTGGCGTGGGTTTGCCATCTTTAAACGCCGCTGAAGCTGGAGGGCCTTTAATCTCTTCTTCCCTGTCGGGTTGCCGTTCGGGTAAGCCTTTAATTAGCACTGCCAACCGTCTAGGCGTACCGTAAACCTCGATCGCTTTTGAAGTCAAGGCGTGTTCGTCTAAGGTGCGGGGCAAGCGATCGCGCCACTGAGCGATGGCATCAGCCACAAAACTAGCAGGTAATTCTTCGGTACCGACTTCCAATAAAAAATTAGGCATATAACGACTGTGAAGGGCGTGAACGCTAAAGGCAGATTTTCACAGTTTAGCGCGTGGTGGAAAGACACAGAACAAAAGTGCGTTGGCGTAGCGACGGACACTGGAGTTCCGCCGTGCGACGACGGAACCGCGTCCTCCTGTGCGTAGGCGAAGCTGCCAACATAGACGATTTACTATGCTTCTGCGGCAATCTTTCAAAGTGCTTTACCAGAAAAATTTTGCTCGTGAGGATACAAATTTAATCGCTCTCAGGTAATATGATTACCCCTGGAATTTATAAACTATATCCGCTTGATTGTCTACCGTAGAGTTACTGAATTAATCAAGAGGCAATTCTCGTAATTTCAGTAAAATAACTGATTCGCATCGATCGAGCCTCAATTAATATAGTATTCAGTGATTCTACTGATAGTGAATTTGCGTAAGTTTTCCCAGCAACATTCTAACTGAATGAAGATGTTCTCTCCAAAGTCGTTCATCTCCTAAACTCCCCGCTCTGGAAAACTCTAGATTAGTTGGTTCATTTTTGAGAAAGAAGCTCCTTGATGGTTGTTACTTAGGTGTTAAACTGCTCCCGCTATGCCCAAAAGGTTTAGCGGGAAATTTTTTTTGACAATGCAGGAGTTCAGGAGTTCATAAGTTTCAATACCACATCTAGTTATGATTGGCTACTTTTCCCTAGCAATTGAAACCGCAACTATACAAACTTGCGTCTGCGACGGTTGTGCTGTAGAGACGCAAGATCTCGCGTCTCTACATTTTCGGCTAAACCTGCCCCTACAGGTTTGATGGTTGCTAAATCAGATCTGATATCAAACCTTACGGTTTTACATTCTGAATTTCTGAACTTCTGGACTTCTGAACTTCTGGTTTATACGTTGAAGCTACGTGCAATTCTTTCAGTTGTTTTCCATCGACATTTGAAGGAGCTTCTGTTAGCAAGCAACTTGCTTGTTGCGTCTTCGGAAATGCCATGACATCGCGGATCGATTCTTCTCCAGCTAACAGCATGACGAGCCGATCTAAACCGTAAGCAATTCCACCGTGAGGCGGCGCTCCGTATTCAAAGGCTTCGAGGAAGAAGCCAAATTTGTTGCGAGCCGATTCTGAAGTTAAGCCGATCGCTTCAAATACTTTTTCTTGCACTTCTCGCTGATAGATCCGCAAACTGCCGCCAGCCACTTCATAGCCGTTATAAACTAAGTCGTAGGCTTGCGACCTGGCTGTCTTTAAATCGCCAACGTCGTCGGGATGCGGGGCGGTAAAGGGATTATGGAGGGCATCTAGACGCTTTTCGTCAGCATTCCACTCGAACATGGGAAAATCTGTCACCCACAACAAGCCAAGCTTATCGGGATCGATTAGTCCTAGTTCTTTGCCAATAGCTAGACGCAAGCGATCGAGCGTTTTGTTAACTAGATCCGTAGCACCAGCCCCAAATAGCAACAAATGACCCGGTTTAGCGCCAGTACGCTTCAGGAGTTCTTCTTTTTGAGCTTCGTTCAAGTTATCTTTAATCGCGCCAATAGTATCGATGTCGCCATCATCGCGAATGCGGATGTAAGCTAAACCTTTAGCGCCAGCTTCGGAGGCTTCTTTAAATAAGTCGCCGCCTGGTTTGATTCGGACGTTAGAAATGGCTTTGTTGCCTTCAGGAATGGGGAGAATTTTGACGATGCCGCCAGATGCGATCGCGCCGGAAAATACTTTGAACCCAGAATCTTTGAATAAGTCAGAAACATCGACTAATTCCAAGCCAAAGCGAGTATCTGGTTTATCGCTACCGTAACGAGCCATCGCCTCAGCATAAGTCAGGCGGGGCAGGGGAAGAGGAATTTCAATCCCTTTAATGGTTTTAAAGATGTGAGCGACTAATCCTTCGTTCAATTGCAGAATTTGGTCTTGAGACATGAAGCTCATTTCCATGTCTAATTGCGTAAATTCTGGCTGTCTATCTGCCCGTAAATCTTCATCGCGGAAGCAACGAGCGATCTGATAGTATCTGTCCATGCCCGCCACCATCAGCAATTGCTTAAATAGTTGGGGCGATTGGGGCAAAGCATACCACTCGCCAGGGTTGACGCGGCTGGGAACTAAGTAGTCTCGCGCCCCTTCGGGGGTGGATTTAGTCAAGAGGGGAGTTTCAACTTCAATGAAGTTTTGCTCGTCTTCTAAGTAGCGACGGATGGCTTTGATGACTTGGTGGCGCAGTTGCAAATTAGAACTCAATCGCTCGCGCCGGATATCTAAATACCGATATTTCAGTCGCAAGTCTTCCCGCACGGTTTCGGTTTCTGCCAAAGAGACTTGAAACGGCAATTGTTTGCGTACTTGATTTAGCACCTCGATCGCATCGGCGTAGATTTCCACCTCCCCAGTTGGCAGGCGCGGGTTGAGCGATTCTGAAGGGCGCTGGGTGACTCTGCCAGTAATTTTGACCACGTATTCATTCCGCAACGCCTCGGCTTGAGGGTAAGAAGCGGGCGTGCGCTGCGGATCGCTGACGATTTGGACGATGCCAGTGCGATCGCGCAGATCGACAAAAATCACTCCCCCGTGATCGCGGCGACGATCTACCCAGCCGCACAGGGTAACTGTTTCTCCTAGATGTTCTTTGCGAAGTTCGCCACTATAGTAAGTTCGCATACTGCCTGAAAATAGATTTGGAATACGATCGACTTATCTATGATAGGGCTTAGGGCACGCCTGGAACGATGAATTATGGGGGGCGTTGGCGTAGCGACGGACGCTGGAGTTCCGCCGTGCGACGACGGAACCGCGTCCTCCTGTGCGTAGCACGTATCGCGTTTTTGCTAAGATGACAGGCGATCGAATAGACTATTGACAACTCGTGGAACCAACTGAAGAGCAATACTTAATTATCAATGCTTTAGACACGCTAAAACTTCTCATCCATAGCTTTTATGATGAAGAGGAAGGCATCTGGTACATTGGCACTCCTAGCCCAGTCCTGTCAACTGCTAAACTTTTGCCAAATGGCGATATTGTCCCCATAAATTTCTGAACGACACCATGACTGATTCTACTGAACTAAAAAAACAGCAATATCAACGACTTAATGAAATTTTTGCTATAGCGCGGCAACGCTACCTCGACGACGGCGGCGATCCTCAACAATCGTCGGGCAGTCATAAAGGTAAAGATTACTTGACAGAACAAGAAAAACAAGAAATTCGCTATTTGGGCGATCGGGTTTTCGGGCCAGTCCCGCCCGAATCTCGCTCTAGATCTGAAAAAGTCGGGTAATACCTAAACCGATCGCGGCCAAACTCCACCTACTGCGATTAGACAATTTTATCCACTGCTACTCTAATTCGTTCTATAGCCTCCAGAATATTTTCTAGGGAATTAGCATAAGAAATCCTCAAATAGCCATCGCCAAACTTACCAAAAGCCGTACCGGATAATAAAGCAACTCCGGCTGATTCCATCAGATAATCAGCCAAATCGTCGCTAGAGATCGGCAATTGTTTCACGTTAGGAAACACGTAAAAAGCGCCAGCAGGTTTGAGACAAGTAATACCTTTAATTGTATTGAGTCCATCGACGATCGCATCTCGTCGTTTTTGAAATTGAGCCACCATTTGAGTTACCGAATCTTGAGGCCCTGTCAAGGCTTCCATCCCGGCCATTTGGGTAAACGAACAAGTACAAGAAGTAGAATTGATACTCAATCTACTCATTTGCTCGACAATAGGTTGAGGAGCCACACCATAACCTAACCTCCAACCAGTCATCGCATAAGTTTTAGAATGACCGTCGAGCAAAATCGTTCGCTCTTTCATCCCAGGCAAACTAATAATGCTGTAATGCTCTCCTGCATAGAGAATCCGCGAATAAATTTCGTCAGATAGTATATAAAAATCGTACTGGTTAGCTAAAGTGGCGATCGCCTCTAGATCTTCTGGCTGCAAAAAACCACCTGTAGGATTTTGAGGAGAATTAAGAATTAATAACTTTGTCCGTTCCGAAATTGCCGCCTTAAGATCTTCAATCCGAAAGCGAAAATCGACCTCTTCTCTTAAAGGCAAAGGTACGGCTTTCGCCCCGATAAAATTAATTACTGACTCATAAATAGGAAACCCAGGATTCGGATAGATTACCTCATCACCTTCATTCACCAAGGCTAAAACCGTAAAAAAGATAATCGGTTTGGCCCCAGGAGTAACCACCACTTCATCTGGATCGACTCGAATTCCCCTAGTAGCCGCCACATACTCAGCGATAACTTCTCGGAACTCCTGCAACCCAGCCGCCGGACCGTATCCCGTGTACCCATCTTTCATCGCCCGAAATGCCGCATCGCAAATATTCATCGGGGTGGAAAAATCTGGCTGACCGATTTCCAGATGAATAATATTTCTCCCTTCAGCTTCTAATTTTTTTGCCTTAGCCAAAACATCAAAAGCCGACTCTGTACCCAATCGATTCATGCGTTCTGCAAATAACATAGAGATTACCTAAAGAAACGAACCACAGATGAACACAGATAAACACAGATAAATAATTTGACCTTAAAAGCTTAAGCGAACCTCTGCGTACCTTCGCGCAACCTTTGCGCCCCTCTGCGTTAAAAAAACATCCTTCAACGTGCCGACAACTTAACTGCTACGATCGATCGCGCAAAACCCGACGCATAACTTTATTAGAAGTTGTGCGGGGCAAAGCCTCAACTAGAATCAGATCGTGAATCTTAAACAGCGGGTTGAGGCGTTCTCGGATTGCCGATTGCATCTTTGCCAGTAAGATTTCTCTCTGCATCTCTGCTTCGACCACAGCATAGATTACCAACTGACTCGGCCCGCCGCTGGCAGGAGAAATTGCGATCGCAGCCGTCTCGCCAACTCCCTCAACCGCATTCACCACTCGTTCGATTTCCGCCGCACTGACTTTAATTCCACCTAAGTTCATCGTGTCATCGACCCGACCGAGGGCGCGGTAGTAACCGTTAGGTAAGCGTTCCATGCGATCGCCATGTCGCCGGAGGGGGAGATGGGGAGATGGGGAGATGGGGAGATGGGGAGTGAGGGCGAAGTAGGTTTGATGGTGATCTTGGTTGAGTAATTCGGTAGAAAATCCGATCGATGGGGGAATAATAAACATCTCGCCTTTGTCAGCTAAACGACCTTCTTCGTCCAGGATGACAGCATCTACTCCCAGCGCCAGAGTGGAAAAAGTCGCGGGTGCTGAGGGTTGTACCAGAGTTCCAGTGATATAGCCGCCGCCGATTTCTGTCCCGCCGCAGTATTCGACGATCGGTTTATTTCCAGCTAAAGACATCAGGTAAAGCATATCTTGAGGATTGGAACACTCCCCAGTCGAACTGAAGGCTTTAATCGCACTCCAGTCTAGCCCTGCCATACAACCCGTGGCTTTCCAAGCACTTACCAAACTCGGCACTACGCCTAAAATGTTGACTCTGGCATCCCGGACAAACTGACTGAATTCCTTTTGGGTAGGCGTTCCGTAATAGAGGGCTAAAGTTGCCTGGTTGATGAAGCTAGCATAGATCGACCAAGGGCCCATCATCCAGCCTAAGTTAGTCGGCCAGGCTAATACTTCTTCAGGGTGGATGTCGTGGTGCAAATGTCCGTCTGCGGCACATTTAATCGGCGTGGTTTGCGTCCAAGGAATCGCTTTGGGTTCTCCAGTAGTGCCGGAAGAAAATAAGATATTGGTGCGATCGCTTGGATCGGCTGCAACTGCTTCAAATCGATCGCTGGTGCTAAGAAAATCGTTCCAGGCAAGATCGCCCGATCGCAAATCCACAGCGGCAGCAGTCAAGACGATCGCTTTGGGGGCGTTAGCTTCAACTACCTTGCTATAAAGGGGTAACTGTTTGCCTCCGCGTTCGATATAGTCTTGAGTAAAAATGGCTTTGGCCCCAGAAATCTGCAATCGAGTGGCGATTTCATTAGCAGCAAAACTATCGGCAATAGATACCACTACGCCTCCAGCTTGGACGATTCCCAGGTAGATCGCTACCGATTCGGCCGTCATGGGCATGGCGATCGCGATCGCATCTCCAAATTGGCAACCAGCGGCTAGCAGCCCGTTTGATACCCGATTAGACAGCGATCGCAGTTGTCCGTAAGTCCAGGTAGAAATCGTCCCGCCTTCCGGTTGGTAAACGATCGCGGTTCGATCTGGGGGTGCTTGCCAGCAGCTTTCGACAATATTGAATCGTGCCCCTACCAACCATTGGGGCAACTCCACTCCTCGCTTGAGGTCAACAATTTGGGTGTATGGTTGCCGAAACCGAATCCCCAACCGTTGAATTATGATGTCCCAAAATTCCGATCGATTTTGCACCGACCAATTATGCAATTCTCTATAAGAATCGATCGCCAATTCCCGCATTAAAGCTGCAATATTAGTCGCTTGAATTTGGGCTTGGCTGGGAAACCAGGCTGGCGCGATTCCTTCATTAACTAGCTGGTCTAGCGACAGTGGTTTTGCCATCGCCTTCAGGGGAGTATAGGGTATAGGAGGTAGGGCAACGAGCGAATGGTAATTCAGAATTCATCCCCTACCCTAAAGCGTAACCTAGATAATAAATTTAGAACTTACAATAATCGCAACTATAATAACGGTCGATAATTTAGGCAGAGTTTCTACCTATTTTCCCTGGTGGCTGCTTGCAAGTCCTAAATAGATTGACCACAGCAATTGCCAATTGGCAATTCGTAATTCACAATTGAAAAACTCCATATCCAATCCTGTTTTTAACAAATAATTGGCGATTGGATTTAATTGCAAACTGCGAATTGAAAATTGCGAATTGGAAATATAGTTCATAACGGACAACTTCTGATCAGATCTCGGATGACATTATCTTTTACCATCAACAGCTTAGCGGTTTGCAGTAAAAGCTCTTGCATCTGTTCGCGGTTCATTTGTTCGGCTGATTTTTCCATCAGCCTCATCTGGAATTGCTGTTCTAATGTTAATTCAAACGATGAAGCGTCCATCGCAGACCTCCGGTTAGTTAAGATGAATTAGAAGGACAGCGATGGACTAAGCTGGGCGGGTTCGCCGCTAAAGTATCGCTGGTGGTATATGGATCTACATTGAGGAATAGTCGATTACGCAAAACGTTCACCTCCTGATGTGCTTAATGAATTCGATCTAAACCATGAATAAAAGTCGATCGGATACCAGTAATATAGGTATCGTATCTGTATTATACACAATTTGGCGCTATGCAGCTAAACAAAGGCTACAGGAACACTTACTGCCTCAAGTTTCATTTAGTGCTTGTGACCAAAGACCATTGTAAAGTCATCGATTCCGAGATTTTAGAGCGCTTGCACGAGATTATGGCAGCTACTTGCCAAAAGTGGAGATGCAAGTTAGAAAGTTTTAGCGGCGACGAGAGCCACGTCTATTTACGAATAGACTTTCCACCAGATGTACAATTGAGCAAGTTGGTGAACAGCCTGAAGACGGTTTCTAGTCGGTTAATTCGCAAGGAATTCAAAGCCTGCATCGATAATTTTTGTAAAGATGCCTTTTGGCACGGCACTTACTCCATTGCTTCTTGTGGCGAAATGTCGATCGAAGAATTGAAGAGATACGTCGAGGAATAGAGACGAGCATAGGGCATAGGGCATGGGGCATAGCAATAGCGATTTCCAATTATCATTTACTCTGCTTTTGGTGCTGTTCGCCTACTGCTCAAGATACAATTTTGGGTTTCGCTATCGCCAGGGCTAGGGACTACATTAATTATGGCCGAGCGACCGGATTCGATATGAGATCGGATTAAATGGTTTTGCGATCGTGATTCTTGGCAAAACCCGCCCCTACAAATATTATGGTTGTTTAACCGAATCTGATATCAGGAGTCTAACGCTCGCTATTAACTTTGTTCTGTAAGACTTGCAGAACTACTTGATAGCGCCGTTCGATATCTTTTTTATCTCGTACTTGCAATTCACTCTGGCAGCTATCTTGCTGAATCATTTCGGCATGACGCAGTAAGGCGGCTCGATCTTGCCGATTGCGAGTATAAGTGACAATGGTGGCGATCGCTTCTAACAGCCGAATTATCACAGCTACATGAGTTTTGCCGTATTGACGGATTTGGTTAAAAGCAGCATCGGTAAGTCCGGCAAACGTGAATGGTTCGGCAATGACGCGCAGTTGACCGCGATCGTCGTAGCGGTAGGGAGAGGGAATTTCTCTCAGGGCGAGGTGAGATAATCCAGCACTCAATCGATCGATACACTCAATGGCTGTCGTCGGGTCGTTAATCCCAGGAGAAATGGCACGCAAAGCAATGTCAACCAATTGAACGATCGGAAACTCGACATCCTGTTGCTCGGTGCGTTCCCGGCCAAAGATAAAAGCCTGGTTAATTTGGTCGCAGAGTTTCCGATTGACGCATTCCCCTGGAAAAACCAGCACCAGATCGCTACCCTTGACGACAAACTTGCCCGGTCGAGATTTGAGGTGCAATACCAACTGGCACTTGCTAGCAATCTGGATCAATTCTCGGTCATCAATGGCTTGCAAATAGCCGCTGGTTTTCGCTTTTACCGGACGAGCTTCTAGCTCGAAATTGGCTGGAATTGCTTCAGAATGAAGTCCGGATTTTGACAAACTGCGGCCTATCTCTTCTGGAAACAAGCGATCGATCGCCCGATGTAGATTGTCGCTCGCTTCCATGATGATATGAGAAACCTGAATGATGGTAGAGGCGTGATGGATGAAATAAATCAGTACGCCAATACTGGCAATCGCCAACAGCAAGCCCACTGTAACTGAGATTTGCGGGATAAACCGCTCGTAGTCATCGCCATCGCCGCGAATAGTTCGCAGCACCAGCAAGCAGTAGATGAAGGTACTAATAAATGTCCCCAAGACCATTTGGTTGCCTGTATCCTGCATAAAGTTACGCAGCATCCGAGGACTGTAATTAGAAGCAGCCAATTGAAGCGCCACGATCGTAATTGAAAACGCCGTAGCAGCCACCGAAATAATCGAACCAGCAACAGAGGAAAGCACCTCCCGCGCCCCATCAGTGCCGCCTGTATAAATCCAGCCCCATTTTTCTAGCGGCCCGTAATAACCAGCGCGATCGAGAGCCAGCATGGTAAAAGCCAGTGCGATCGCCATTAGCGCCATCACTGTCGGTAAAAACCAATAGCTAGAGTGGAGAGAGTCCCAAATTTTGCCGATTTTGGGGTTTTTCACGGCTCTTCGCTCTCAGTTCTCTCTGACTCTTGGCTACCATTGTGCTGCGAACGCATCTCGGCCAGCGTGCTGAGAGAATCGCTGATGCGACGAGGTTTGGGGACTTCTCGGCGACCAGCGGGCCATCCTTCTCTTTGACGCGATCGATCTCCATCTGTCTCTTCAGTTTGGTCGTGAAAGAGAATTTGATGGGTAGGATAAGGCAAGTCGATGCCATTTTCGATGTATAGTTTTTGCCAAATAGCAGAAATTACCTTATCGCGCGATCGCAGTTCGTCCATCCGTCGTGGTGGTTTAATCCACCAGCGGGCGCGAATATTAATGCTACTGTCAGCCAGTTCCATCGCCAGCACATCAGGAGCCGGATCTTTCAAGACTTCATCGATACTACCGATGGCTTCGAGCATCAGCCGCTTGGCTTCATCAACATTATCGCCGTAGCCAATCCCGATGTCATACTCCAGTCGGCGGTTTTCGTAGGCAGTATTAACTGTGACCGAATTAGTAAACAGTTCGGAATTGGGAATCACAATCCGGCGACCGTCGTAGGTGCGAATAGTGGTAGCGCGGGTTTCAATATTTTCCACCGTGCCTTCAAAATCTTTAAAAACGATTTGGTCGTCGATCTGGAACGGCTCGGTTAAGAGGATCAAAATTCCAGCAAGGAAATTTTGTAAAATATCTCGGAAGGCAAAACCGATCGCCACACCGCTAATCCCTAGCAATTGAACTAAATCTCCTGCCCTAAAGGTAGGAACAACGATCGATAAGGCCACAAATAACCCAATGAGAATCACTAGTCCCTGAGTCAATCGTCCCAGCACCATGCCTAGATTTCGTGCCTGTCGATGTCTGCGGGTCAGACGTTTGACCGCTAATTTCAGCGATCGCCCGGCAAAAACAAATACAAAGAAAACTACGATCGCTAATACAATATTAGGCAGTAGGACTAAGGAACTATTAATCATTGCCTGAATCTTGTTCCAGACAAGTGATAACTCTGCATTCATCAGATTTTCTCGCCAAACGCTCGTTGCCGATATTACTCAAAAGTAGTTCTAGGAAGAATCTATCTGAGGTAGGTAACAAAAGAAGTCAGAAGTTCAAAAGTTTAGGAAGTGTTAAGTGTGGAGTGTGGAGTGTTGTAGGAAGTGTTAAGTGTGGAGTGTTGAGTGTTGAGTTAAGAAATTCCCCCTTGTCTCCCTTGTCTCCCCATCACCCCATCACCCCATCACCCCATCACCCCATCCCCCCATCTCCCTCTCTCCCCCTCTCCCTATGCACGCTCTTTCAATTCCCACCTGGACGATCCATGTTTCTAGCGTCATTGAGTGGATTGCTGCCATTTGGTTGATTTGGACTTATAGCGAAGTTAGCGGCGATCGCTCTTGGAAAGTCTTATCGATCGCCATGTTACCAGCACTGATTAGTGCGATGTGCGCCTGTACCTGGCACTTTTTTGATAACGCCCCTTCTCTAGAATGGCTGGTGACTTTACAAGCGGCGATGACATTTGTGGGCAATTGTACGCTTTGCGGAGCAGCTTGGTGGATTTGGCGATCGGCCAGGCGAGCAGCTTAGAACTCGATCGACTCTCTATTCTAGTCCATTAGGATCGTCGATTCCTGCTTCTCTAAGCCGTTGTGCTAGTCTTTCTGCTTTTTGTCGTTCCAGTTCTAAAGCCGATTCGGCTTGGGAGGCGCGTTCTTCCGCTTGGGTGACGCGCTGTTCCGCTTGGGAGGCGCGTTGTTCGGCTTGGGAAGCGCGATCGCGTTCTCGTTCTAGCCGTTGCTGGATTTCTATATAAGTAGCAAAGGGTTCGCCATCGGGACGCAAAATCTGCAATTCTTCTCCCGATAGATCGAAGCGAATACCTAAACGAGGACTTACCCAATCGTGCATCTGTTCGATGACATCCAAGCGTTCTGCTACTCGCAGCCAGCCGCTTAAATCGTTTTTATCTGGATCGTAAAGATAGTATTCGTCCACCCCATAGCGATCGTAAAAAACCAATTTTTTGTTCATTTCCGTTTGAGTATTGCCGGGAGAGAGGATTTCAAATACTACCTGCGGCGGTATATGGTTTTCTTCCCACTGTTTATAAGAACCGCGCTCGCCTTTTGGCCTGCCTATAATCACCATCACGTCTGGAGCCTGACGAATTTTTGGATCTCCTTCTACTGGATACCACAGCAGATCTCCAGCAACAAATATATTAGGGTCATTAGCAAACCACCAATCGATATTCTGCTGTACTGTCAAAATCCAACGGAACTGCTTGGTATTGTCTGACATCGGTTGACCGTCGCTATCTGGGTAAATGACATCAGGCTTGAGAGCAGAAGTCAGTTGAGAAACCATAAGCCAGGAAAATTTAAAACTCAATTCTATTGTGGACTGATTTGCCTGCCATGAGGAGGGACAATAAAGTTTGGGTCGCGATCGCGATAGTTTTTTGTTTGCTCTATCGGCTTGACGATGATGTCTAAAGATACGTTGTTTGCTCTATCTCTGTTTCCTTATCTCGGCTTTTTGTGGTTCATCACTCGTTCGGGACGGATGCCTCGTTTAGCCTTAATCGGGTTTTACATGACTTTAGTGTTTGTAGCGGTGACGATTCCGGCAGGGATTTACGCCAAAGTAGCACAAGGTAAAGCTTTAGCAGATGTAGATTGGCTGCACGGTGGGGCAGAATTTTTCTTGACCCTCTCTAATTTGCTGATTGCGATCGGATTCCGGCAAGCGTCGGCGCAGCCTGTTATGGAAGAATGTGTCGGTTCCCAACAAGCTACTAGCGAAGACAATAGAAAAAGGGAAATAAGAGGGAATACTAATATAGTTAATAATGACCCCTAAACTTCTAAACTCCTGCAAGGGCGAAGCATTCTTAACTCAACACTCAACACTTAACACTCCACACTTACAAAGCTTCTGAACTCCTAATTCCATGAGTTATTGTCTCAATCCTAGTTGTCCAAACCCCTTAAATCCTGAAGGGACAAAGTTCTGCATTACTTGCGGCGCTAAACTTTGGCTCAAAGAACGGTATCGAGCCATCAAACCTATAGGACAAGGAGGCTTTGGCAGAACTTTTTTAGCTGTGGATGAGGACAAACCATCGAAACCCGTTTGCGTCATTAAGCAGTTTTACCCGCAGGCCCAAGGTACTAGCACGGTACAAAAGGCAGTCGAGTTATTCAATCAAGAAGCAGTAAGACTAGACGAACTCGGACACCATCCTCAAATTCCCAATCTCTTGGCGCACTTTACCCAAGACGATCGCCAGTATCTAGTTCAAGAGTTTATTGACGGCCCGAACTTAGCGCAAGAATTAGGATCGGTTGGCGCTTTTAGCGAACCCCAGATCGTAGAAGTTTTGAACGATCTGTTACCAGTGTTGGAATTCGTCCACTCAAAACAGGTAATTCATCGAGATATTAAGCCGGAAAATATTATTCGGAGAAAGAGCGATCGCAAACTCGTTCTGGTCGATTTCGGAGCCTCTAAATTTGTCACTTCTACTTCGTTAAACCAACCGGGAACTAGCATCGGTAGTGCGGAATATGTCGCTCCCGAACAAGTAAGGGGGCAAGCAGTTTTTGCCAGCGATATCTATAGTTTGGGCGTTACCTGCATTCATTTATTAACTCAAGTGTCGCCTTTTGAATTATTCGATATTAATGAAAATGTTTGGGTCTGGCGGCATTATTTAAGAGTACCAATTAGTAACACTTTAGGTAAAATTCTCGACAAAATGCTAGATGCCGTCCCAGCTAAGCGGTATCGATCGGCCGATGAAGTTCTCAAAGACCTAAATCCTCGATCGGGCGGTGGAGTAGCAGCACCTCAACCTGTAGCACCAGCATCAGTTAAACCTGCGGTGAATTTGCCACCACAACCGACACCAATTGCTAAAACTCCTCCAACAGCATCTCGCAGTCTAATCGATGACGAATTAGCTGAGGTTTCTTCGCAATTCAATCCTCAGCCAGTTCAAGGTGGAAATCAACCAGTAACGCCTCAAAAAACGCCATCTCCTCAACCTGCTAAATCTAAAAGTCAGATAGATCTAGAGTTAGAACAACTCAAATCCGAGTTTTTAAACCCTCCTCAAAGTTAGCAAGAAAGGCAGAGGGCAGGAGGCAGGAGGCAAGTTAAACACCCATAACAAGATCGATCGTAGGTTGGGTTGAACGCAGTGAAACCCAACACCCGTAGTGCGTTGGGTTTCGCTATCGCTCAACCCAACCTACATTAATTATGGCCGATCGACCGGATTTGATATCAAAATCATCTGCGTTTATCTGCTGTTTATCTGCGTTATATATCCAAACCTTAAATCTTCGCCAGAGGTCGATCGCAACCACGGGCCATCCCTCCGATCGAACGAGGTTTGTGCGAGGATGACAATAAAGCATCCTCTTGGCATCGAACCTTGACTCAATCATCCTCAGAACGTTCTCATCCCCAAGAGCCTCATCTGAACCGCGCTCGTGCTAGCTTGCGGCAAACTTTATCTTGGTATGCTCGCCTGCGGCAACAAAAGCGATCGAATTCAAATTTCCAAGTCTTGGCAGGACTGCGTAACGAACTAGAGGCGCTGGAGAACTCTTTAGAAAAGCTAGAGCAAGGGGCAATTCGGATCGCCGCCTTTGGCTTAGTCAGTCGCGGTAAATCCTCAGTTTTGAATGCTTTACTCGGCCAAAAAATCTTGTCTACAGGCCCTTTGCACGGCGTTACTCAATGGCCGCGTTCTGTCCGGTGGGTTCCAGGAGATAACAGTAAAGTTCAAATCGAGTTGATCGATACCCCAGGATTAGATGAAATTAACGGCCAAGCACGGGCGGAAATGGCTAGGGAAGTGGCACGTCAAGCCGATTTAATTTTGTTCGTGGTAGCTGGCGATATCACCCGTACCGAGTATCAAGCGCTATGCGAGTTGCGGCAAGCTCAAAAGCCGTTGATTTTAGTCTTTAACAAAATCGATTTGTACCCAGAACAAGACCGACAGGCAATTTATCAACAACTGCTAAACTTGGGCGGGCATAACCAAAGCGATCGCCGCTTGCAGCAATTGTTGTCGGCTGATGAGATCGTTATGGTAGCGGCAGAACCAATGCCGCTGGAAGTGCGCGTCGAATGGCCCGACGGGCGCGTTACCTACGAATGGGAAAACCCACCACCTCAAATGGAGGAACTGAGGCAGAAAATCTTTAGTTTGCTCAATCAAGAAGGGCGATCGCTTTTAGCCCTCAATGCCTTGGTACAAGCACGAGAAGCCGAAGCCAGCATTGCCAGTAAAACCCTAGAGTTACGCCAAGCAGAGGCAGACGATTTAATTTGGCGCTATGCCCGTTACAAAGCTTTAGCCGTGGCCCTCAATCCGATCGCGATCTTAGACATTGCTGGGGCCACGATCGCCGATTTGGTACTAATTCGCTCTCTGGCGCGGCTCTACAATCTGCCGATGACGAGTTATGAAGCTAGCAAGTTATTAAAAACAATTCTCTTGAGTGCTGGAGGTTTGCTGTTAGGAGAATTAGGCAGCGGTTTGCTGTTAGGATTTGGCAAGAGTGCGGCGGCGATTTCTGCTGGCGAGAATCCGACTAGCGTTACTGCTTATTTAGGGGCAGCGATCGCTCAAGCTGGCGTGGCTGGTTATGGGGCTTATGCGGTCGGGCAGGCAGCCAAAGTTTATCTAGAACAAGGTTGCACTTGGGGGCAATTAGGCTCGAATACTGTAATTCAAGAAATCCTCGAGCGGGTAGACTCAAATACAATTATTTATCGCCTGCGCCAAGACTTACAGCAACTAAAATGAGGAGTTTAGGAGTGTAGAAGTGTAGGAGTCTAGAATCCTTCTACCTTGTCAGCGGAAATAGTCTCTAGTAAGGTCTTAAGCATGAGGTAAGAAGACGTAGCTCCAGGATCTTGATGTCCCGCGCTTCGTTCTCCTAGATAACTAGCCCGTCCCTTTTTAGCCACTAAAGGAACTGTCTGCTGCATCCCTGTCTCTGCTGCTCCTACAGCTTGTTTTAAGGCATCTACAGTTGTACTTCCTTTGGCGACTAACTCAGCGAACGTATTTGCTGCTGGCGATAGGGCATCTAACATCGTCTTATCGCCAAGATTGGCTCTACCTCGCTGGACTACCCCTGCTACCCCAGCTTGCAGCAAGTCAGCTAACTCGTTAGGGGTGAGTTCTTCTTTTCCCGTTACGGTTGTGGAAGCTCGCAGAAAAAAAGTGCCGTAAAGCGGCCCGCTAGCTCCACCAACGCTAGAAATGAGAGTCATGCTAACTGTTTTCAGAATAGCGCCAAGATCTTGAGTTTCTACCTGCGGTAACTGAGAAACTACTTTTTGAAACCCTCGATCGAGATTAATCCCATGATCGGCATCTCCAATCGCAGCATCTAGCTCGGTCAAATAATCTTTGTTTTGGGCGATCGTCTGAGCTATCGATCGCAACCAGTTTAAAATTTGTTGTTTGGTTACGTTCATTTTATTTACACCGCATATATTACGCGCCCCAACGTAAGGCGGGGGTTTTCACTGGTGCATCCCATAATTGCAGGAGTTCGTCATCTAATTTCAACAGAGTAATCGAGCAACCTTGCATTTCTAGGGAAGTAATATAAGCACCGACTAAGTTGCGGACAATTTGAATGTTTTCCTGAGCGCAGATTTGCGCTAATTTCCGATAGATGATGTATAGCTCGGATAGAGGCGTACCGCCCATGCTGTTGACCAAAGCTAAAACGCGATCGCCTGCTTGCAGTGGAGGATCGGTTATTTCTAACTCCACCCATTCTTCTTTGTCTTCATTCCATTCTCGCAGGGTACGAGTATAGTCACGATCTTCAATAATCGATCGCGCCAGCATTTCTGCTATCTCATCTGCTGAGGCTAAAGGTAATCGTTTGCGACCCGGTTCGCCGTGAATCCCGATGCCAAATTCAATTTCCCGATCTCCTAGCTCGAACATGGGAGAGCCTTTAGCAGGCGGCGTACAGCTTGTTAGTGCCATCCCCATGCTGCGTCCGTTGAGATTGACCCGACGACAGAGATCCGCTAACTGTGGGAGATTGTATCCTCGATCGGCAGCAGCACCGCAAATTTTTTCGGCGAGAATTGTCGTGCCTACGCCCCTGCGTCCTTGGGTATAGAGACTATCTTTGACGGCCACATCGTCGTCAATTAAGATATTTGCCACCTGAATTCCTTCTGAAAGTGCCAGTTCTGCGGCTAATTCAAAGTTCATCACATCGCCGCTGTAGTTTTTGACGATGTTCAGTACGCCCGCACTACTGTTAACCATCTTGGCAGCGGCTAGCATTTGGTCGGGGGTAGGGGAAGTAAATACTTCTCCAGGACAAGCAGCATCGAGCATTCCCATCCCCACAAAACCCCCGTGCATCGGTTCGTGTCCGCTACCGCCACCAGAAACTAAGGCGACTTTATTAGCAATAGGCGCGTCGGCACGATAAATAAAGTTGGGGTCGAAATGAACTTTAATCAGTTCGGGATGAGCCAAAGCCATTCCTTCTAGGCTTTCGCGAACGAAGTCATCGGGGTTGTTAATCAGTTTTTTCATGACGTAATTTTAAGATAGCGATCGCCAACTTATTGACTAAAATTAAGTGCGGGTCTGCGTTGAGCAGAAGTTAGATCGCTAAATCAGAACCTTATTGATTTACTAGTCCTTGCAGTTCATTAATATCGATGTGGATTCCTTGACGCTTCAGATATTGGCTCAAGTTAATCTGGATGAATAAATCTTTGAGTTCTTCAGCAATCTCTAGAGGCGGGTTGCCAGATAATGCTGTTGCGATTAGGCGTTCTGCGGCTCGAAGTTCGCCGCATTCGATCGCTAGAGATGCAGCACTGCGGTGGAGTACAGAACGAGTGGGTTCGGCATCGAGAGTGGTAGCGATTAAAGCCGCAGCTTGGATTTCTCGTTCAAATGCTTGGCGCGTCAATTGTGCGGCCTGTTCTGGAGTACCTTTTAAACGGGCAACGGCTGCGGCTTCGGCTAAATCCATTGCTTGTTGGTGAAGCATTTGAATCTGGCTCATTGGAGTAAGGCTCCTGCGGGGTTATGCTTCGCCCTCACGATCGACATCGGGCGGCTGAACTCTACCACAATGATATACGCTGGCAATCCTTGTGCGTCGGAGGCACGGGTTTGTTTGGTTTTCTGCTTGACTCTGGCGTTGATTTGACTGCGATTGCCTTGACGAATTCCAGAGACTTCTAGGCGGGCCATGCGCTGAAATGGCAGCGTGACGGTTGAATCTTGACTTCCTAACATCATCAAGGTCGCGGTTATATCCCCTAGATAGCTTAGAAAGGGCTTGGGCTGTGAAGTCGTAATGATAAAATGAGATTTCACCTTGCCGTCCAATGAAAACGCTTCGATCGCGCCATCCTGGGAGCGGTGGTAAAAAGTCTTGCGGGGAAGCCAGTTCGATATTGATGTTCAATTCTTGTTTCAGTTTGGCGATCGCTTCACTTTCCCCTCTACTCACACTAGCAATCTTGGCTTTAATTTCAGGGATGGCAGGAGGATTGACGCTTAATTCATCGGTAGGTAGAATCGCAGTCAATTACAACCAGCGACGCACAGAAGCCTTATAGGGCAAGTAGTCCGATAGGAAGTGTGTCTCCAGGTATTGCTCCTCGCGCGGGATGACCAGGAACGACATCAGCACCACCGCTGGCACGAGGGTGACGATCGGCCAAAGACTGTTGACCCAGCAGGCGACTCCAAGCTGGAGCAGCGAGAAAGACAGATAGATGGGATTGCGGCTGTAATGATAGGGCCCCGTCTGCACGATCGCGGTGGTGGGACGATTGCCCGGTACGGGCGTGCCAGCGATCGAAAACGTGCGAACAGCGTAGAGGAACAGAGCGAAGGCGACAAGCACTAGAGTGCCTCCGAGTGGCACGCTTGCAGTGCTAGGCATCAGCCGAACTGGCCAGGCGAAATGCAGCAACAGACCCAGGGCGATCGCGCCCAGGTATACAAAAGGAGGCCGCACGATCCCGATGTTCGCGGCTTCTGGCACCATGCCCGTCTCGGCCTTATCACTGCGATCTTCGCTGGTCATGGGATACCTCCAGGTGTCGCGGCAGCAATACAGTCTGGCGACTCCAGTTTAATTTTACCTTTTCCTTAATTCTCCAAAGCAATACTAGAAACATACTCCCTTACTGCTGTGGCTGAATCGAACTGCAAGATAGCAGAAGCGATCGCCTCAACACGCGCGTTTGCCATATTTCTCGAACTCATTGTACGATCGACAATTCATTCAACTTGTCTTTCAACTCTGGTGACACTAGCAGTGGTTTGTAAGCTTCGCCTTCGTAAGGCTGCCAAACGTATCCCAAACTGAACGATCGAAATGTTGGTGCTGCTCCCATTGTTTGCCAAACCTGTTCGGCTAAAACCAATCCTGGAAAGGTAGGAGTAGGAGACTCTTCAAGTAATTCGCTGTAGGTTCTAAACTCATCTACTTCCACGCCAACCAGTGCATAACGAAAGCTAGGGGCAGATCGCAAACATTGATACAGTAAGATTCCTAATTCCGTCATGAGGTAAGCTGTCTGGGGGGCATCAATTCCAATCTCGCTGATGCCACTCGGACTAACCCGACACCACCAATTCTCTTCGATATCCTGGAAAATCTCTGCATGGTATTGAATCTGGCTGCCATTCGAGAGCCTACAGGAAACGTTGTCAAAATGGCGGGCAAATTGCTCTGCCGTTGCCCGCTCTACTCCACATTCAGCCGATAAGCTAAAGATCCAGGTCATTGTGGTTCTCCTATCAATCGCAGCCAATTATTCAACCCTGTTCCAATCATCTTGGGTATTTGCCAATGCTGCTTCATACTTCTCTAATCGCATGGTAGTTTTTGGCGTAATGCTAACGTGGGTGGCACTGTCTTGGACAGCTTCGAGATCTCCATTCACTTTGCTATCTTCAATTTGCCAAAGGGGATCTCTGCCTGTTCCTCCTAGTGTTACAGGTCTACGGAAAGCTGGCAAACCTTCAATTGAAAGCGAGGTAGACATACCTTTTGTGTTTCTAATTGCTACAGCAACCATCTCACCTGCTGGATTGCGTTCTGTTTCCGATCGCAAATATCCCTGTTCGTCCAACCAACCTCTAGGCATTTGCTCGATATCAAGATCGATGCCAGGTCTGATTCCCAAAAGACGGGCGCTACGACCTAATTTAGGTTTACCATCTTGCTCCACCATGCCTCGGTAATAGAGTTTTGCCATTTATATAACAACTGCGTTGAAGACAACCAGTTACTTTCTATAGCCATATTCTATTAATTATTATTTTTCCAAAGCGATACTAGAAATATACTCTCTTACTGCTGCTGCTGAATCTAACTGCAAGATAGCAGAAGCGATCGCCTCACTTTCTCCTCTACTCACACTAGCAATCTTAGCTTTAATTGCAGGGATAGCAAGAGGATTGACGCTCAATTCATCTACTCCTAAACCCAATAACATCGGCACGGCGGTAGGATCGCTAGCTAATTGACCGCAAACGCTGACTGTAATTCCGGCATTATGAGCCGCGTTAACTGTTTGGCGAATTGTCCTCAATACCGCAGGCTCATAGGCATCTGCTAAAGCTGCCACTTTGGGATTGGTGCGATCGCTTGCCATCATATATTGACTGAGATCGTTAGTACCAATACTGAAAAAATCTACTTCCTTTGCTAACAAGTCAGCCATAGTAACAGCAGCAGGTGTTTCTACCATAATGCCGATCGGAATTCTTCGATCGAATTCAATTTTACTTGTTCTCAATTCTGCTTGCACTTCTAGCACTAGATGTTTGGCTGCTCTGACCTCTATTGCAGATGTCACCATTGGCAACATTAGTTTAATTTTATGTTTTGCAGAAGCTCGCAGGATCGCTCTTAATTGAGTTTTAAACAGATCGGGAAGATCCAAACTTTGACGAATACCGCACCATCCCAAACTAGGATTAGTTTCTGTGGGGAGATCGAGATAGGAAACGGGTTTATCGGCACCAATATCTAGAGTCCGAATAGTTAAAGGACGCTCCCCCATAATGGCAGCGATCTCTTCAATTACTTGTAGTTGTTCTGCCTCTGTTGGTGGAGTCGATCGATCTAAATACAATAACTCAGTTCGCAGCAAACCCACTCCATCCGCACCGCATTCAATCGCGTAGCTAGCGTTATTCAAACTCATAACATTGGCTAGGACGAGTATTTTATATCCATCTAAAGTAATGGCTTCTGCAACAATCGGTTCTTGGCGCTTTATTCGAGCTTGGATTTGTTGGCGTTGTTCGGCACTGGGTTCGACCCAGATTTGACCAGTTGTGCCATCGATCGCTATTTCTGTATTAGCTGGGAGAGCCAATAAATCTTGACCTACCCCAACGATCGTCGGTATCCCAAGTTGACTGGCAATTAAAGCACTATGAGCCGTGGCACTACCGCCAGCGGTACAAATTCCTAAGACTTGACCCGATTTGAGTTGTGCTACTTCCGAAACTCTCAAATCCTTAGCAACAAGAATTACTCCTTGGGGAATATCGATTGACTGGTTGCTCGTTCCCAATAAAAGACGCAGTATTCTCAGTCCGACATCTTCGACATCGGCAGCACGAGCCTGTAAATAAGAGTCTTCCAAAGCTTGATAAGATGTTGCCAGTTCTGCGATCGCGGTTTGCCAAGCGGTGGCAGTGTTTAAAGCGCGATCGAAAATTAGCTGCTGAGTTCGATCGATTAATTCTGGGTCTTTTAAATAGAGTAAATGAGCCTCAAAGATACTTGCAGATTCACCTTTTTCTTGCCTAACGAGTTCTTCTAGTTCTTCGATCCCGCGAGCGATCGCTTGTTGGAGTTGATGCCATTCTGCGTCGGGATTGTCTGCTGTTTCGGCGACAACTTCAGGGATAGCGGGTAGATAGAAAAAGACAGGTGCGATCGCGATTCCAGGCGCGGCAGGAATACCTTTTAGGGCAGAGGAAGAAGTAGGGGGAGATAGAAGAGTAGGGGAAGTAGTAGTCGATTCGCCAAATCCTTCTTCCACGAGCTTCTGTAAAGCTTCTATTGCTTCAACCGCATCTTTTCCGGTTGCGGTCACATCGATCTGATGTCCTTGACGCACTCCCAAAAGCATGACTTGATTGATACTTTTGGCACTAACTATTTGGCTTTTAGTAGTTAGATTTCGCAGGCTAATTTCTGCTTGAAAACCCGATGCAGTTGCGACCAATTTAGCTGCGGGTCGAGCGTGAAGTCCGTGACGATTAATAATGGTAAGCTGAATTTGTCGATCGGGAGTTGCGTTAGGAGTCTCGTCTGCTCGCTCGTTTTCTTCTCCTAATGAAGTGTCCTCACCCGTTAACTGAGATCTCTTGGCACTTAGAGAAGCTCTAGCTGATGCCATAACTCGTTCTAAGGACGCACCCGATGCGGCTTCTACTACAGCAGCGATCGTACCTTCTACTAAAGGAGCTTCGCACAATCTGACATTTTTTTGCTCCTCCTCTGTCAGAAATTCTAAAGCCATTTCTGCACTCAAAATAGCACTCCCTAAATCCATCAAAACAATTACTCCAGCCGGATTGCTGACAGATTCAATCGCAGCTTGAATTTGGATGGGATCGGTGCCCAAGGGATTTTCTAGGTCATCTATTCCCGCCGCGATCGCTATAGGAACCTCGGTTTGAATCATTTGTTGGGCTAATTCTTTGACCCCTGCTGCTAGCTTGGCACTGTGGGAAACAATTACAATCCCAACCATATTTATCTCCCGATTTACTCGCTCGATTTCTCGTATTAACACAAGTTGCTAGTTACGAGCTTATGCCTTTCGATCCCCCTAAATCCCCCTTAAAAAGGGGGACTTTGACTCCGATTCCTCTCTTCTCAAGGGGGGCTAGGGGAGATCGAACCATCAATATTTGTAACTAGCAACTATTGAAGATGTTCGTATTTTGGCTCGATCGCCCCTCTTTACTCTTTCACTTAATTTCCGGGTGGGCGGCGACAGCGGGTGGTGGAGTTCCCATTTGGTTAATTGCTCCGATCGCTTGATACAATCGACCAAAATCTCTTTGATTGAAGTGCAGGACTAATCGCGGTAATTGTTCGGTTTCATCGCCAATTTCTTCGGGAAATGCTTGAGCTTTTTCAATTTTTCCTTTAGTTAAAATATCGCTAAAATCAGCATTTAGTTTTTCGACATTACTATCTGATAATTCTGAGTTCAAACGAATGACGAATTTTTCTTTGACGTAACGGCTAGAATGATAGACTTTATAGAAACGATTAATAGTTTCGTAAGCCACCTCTAAGTTATCTGTAATTGTATACAAACTAGTATCGTCCGGACTGATTAAACCCGGTTCCAGTAAGTGCTTGCGGATATAAGCATCCCAGTCTTGCCAGTAACTACCGCCAGGGCGATCGATCAAAATCATCGGTACCGGACCGTATCTACCCGTTTGACAAAGCGTGAGGCATTCCATGGCTTCGTCTTGAGTGCCAAAACCCCCAGGAAACAAGGCGATCGCATCGCTTTCTCGCAACATAAACAACTTGCGGGTGAAGAAATACTTGAAATCGAGCAGTTTATCGTTGCCAGCAATAAATGAATTAGCTCCTTGTTCGTAAGGTAAGTTGATATTCAAACCAAAAGATTTCTCAGTGCCAGCCCCCTGGTTTCCGGCCTCCATGATCCCGCCTCCAGCCCCCGTCATCACCATAAAACCTCGATCGACCACGTGACGGGCAAATTCCATGGCCAAGCGATACTCTGGGGTATCTGAGGCAATTCGAGCCGAACCAAAAATCGTGATTTTGCGGACGTGTTTGTAGGGATAAAATGTCGTAAATCCCTGCTCTAAATCTTGTAAAGCGGCACTCAAAATCTTCCAATCTAACCGATCGATTTCTTCCCCTGCCAGCCTGACGATCGTGGCTAGTGCCTGTTGAATTAATTTGCCATATTTTAACCTGGGCAGTTGAGCTACTAATTCTGCTAGCTCGTCAGGTAGGGATTCTAGGTTATGGGCAGGGAAAGAAGAAGCCATGCAAACTAAACGTACTGATAATTAATAATTATATCGCGGGAAAAAGCAGTTAAGGGAAACGGTCGCTCGGTTGAATACGAGGTGATTAACAAGTCATAAGAAGGATGAGTACCATGCTGAGGTTAACGAAGCGTTAAAATTTAATTCTATGGCTCTAAAATTTTGACCAAAATCCGCATCAGGCTTTCTAGATCGTCTGGAACCCGGTAAAGGCTACAGGGCAAACGCATCTAAATTTCAAGGTTCAATTAGTGCGCTCGTCAGAGACAATAGGTGCGACCTGCGTGTGAGCCAACAGATGAAACTCAAGCCGAAAAATAAGCTAATTGAGCATTTTAGTCAGATTGAAGACCCTCGAATGGAGCGTACCAAGCGCCACAAGCTGATAGATATTCTGACAATTGCGATTTTAGCGGTAATTTGTGAGGCAGAGGTGATTGCCATCGATAGCAAGACGTTACGTCAGTCCTACGATTCTGGCGATAGCAAAGCCGCGATTCACTCCTGTCAATGCTTGGGCAACGGCCAACCGTTTGGTGCTGGGACAATGTAAAGTCGAGGAAAAGTCGAATGAAATCACGGCGATTCCCCAGTTAATCAAAATGCTGGAAATCGCTGGCTGTATCGTCACCATTGATGCGATGGGCTGAAGCAAGCAGATCGCTCGGTTGATTGTGGAACGTGAGGACGCAACATTTTAAGCGATTTACCAGAATGACACCCAGGTTCGCTAACACCATAAGAAATCGCGATCGAGCGTTTCTGAAACAGGTTCGCCCTTCATTATAAGAATCTGACAAACTGCCCTAAGAATCTGAAAGAAACCGAGCATTAGAACTGGCTACACTCCAGACAGGTAGGAATAGGAAAAGGACTTAGACATAATGAGAAAGCAACTGATTAACCCACCACAACGCTTGAATGGGGGGGGTGCGATCGTATGATGTTGCTGTTCGAGTTTGATAACGCATATGGAGCCTGTTCAGAGCTTGTCACATTCGCGAGTTTAAAGAAACGATAGTTCACCCGTTGAGTCGATTTGAACGCGCTAACCTAGAAAGGAATTGAGACAAATCAATCTGTTGAGTTCTAAAAACAAAGCTTATGACCAGCACCCTGATTAGCTCGCTCGAACTCAGCCAACGGCTAATTCTGAATCACGAGCGGAAAACGTTGGTGTTATCCAATCGGCAAATGGACTGGAATGGCATCCTGGTCGAGCAATATCAAGTTCTTTCAACTTCAGGTGAGTCTGTCCTTCCTGCCCTCTCAGATCATTGGCTCACCTTATCGATCGGACCCTCTTCTCATTTGCTCCAGAAGAGTGACGATCGCCGCCATGAATCAATCTTTCAAAAGGGCGACAGCATCCTGGTTCCGGCTGGACAAGCGACCTCCTGGCAGCGACGCGAAGGTCCCTGCTGTGCGCTGTTCATCTACTTAAAACCGGAGTTAATCGGGCAAACTGCCGAAGCATCCGAAATCGATCCGTATCGGTTCACCCTGATGAACTGTTACGGTCAGCAAGATTTGCAGCTTTATCAGATCGGGATGCTGCTTCTGGCTGAGATGCAATCCGGTGGCATCATGGGGCGATTATATGCCGAATCTTTAACTCAGGCACTCATCATTCATCTGCTGCGAAGTTATTCTACCGTTACCCGAATCATCACCGCTGGGAACAGAAGCTTAACTCGCACCCAGTTGCGACAAGCGATCGACTATATTCAAACTCATTTGAATCGAGATTTATCCTTAGCTGAACTAGCAAGCGTGACCAATATCAGTCCAACTTACTTTGCCAGTTTGTTTAAGCAAGCCATGGGAATTTCGCCGCATCAGTATGTGATTCAACAGCGCGTGGAACAGGCAAAATTGATGCTATCGAAAACAGATTTAGCGATACGTGCTACGCACAGGCTACGCCAACGCAGATATTGCCTTACAAGTCGGCTTCTCCAGTCAGAGCCATTTAACCCAACAGTTCAAGCGCATTACTGGAATGACCCCAAAACAGATTCGCTAACGCCCTAAGAATCTGACAAAGCATCGTAAGAATCTGAAAGAAGTCAAGTATTGGAACTCAATACACTTGGGATAGATAAAACCAGGAGAATCTAATCATGGTCAAGCAGCAAACTGTAGACGAACAAGCAAATTTGCAAGTAACTGCCATCCTGACCCCAGCCCAAGAGTTTTTGCAATCACTTTGGGAAGAGCATCTACGGCACGAGTTTAACACTCACAACACTGAAGACACCCTCGCCACAATGGTTGAGGATGCTTATGTTAACGACATTCCGGTCATGACTGGGGGAGTTGGGAAACCAGCACTGCGCGAGTTTTATTCCAAATACTTCATTCCACATATGCCGCCAGACATGGAGTTGATCCCAATCTCGCGCACGATTGGAACCGATCGACTCGTGGATGAAATGCTGGTTAAGTTCACTCATACCATCCGAATGGACTGGATGCTACCTGGCGTTGCTCCGACAGGGAAACGGGTGGAAGTAGCAGTGGTAGCGATCGTCCAGTTTCGTAACGACAAGCTAGCCCACGAACACATCTACTGGGATCAGGCAAGTGTACTGGTTCAAGTCGGCTTGCTCGATCCTGGTACGCTACCTGTTGTGGGTGTTGAAAGTGCCCGTAAGGCACTCGATCCGAACTTGCCCTCAAATACACTAATCCACATCAGCGATCGTGACTGAGTGTAGCAGTGTAAAGCGAAGACACCGAATGAGTGACAGTTATTAGACCTGTCCGGAATATAAATCGATCGCGTGACTTAGATTCTGCAAGCTATTCAAGCTTTCTGCCTCGATGCGTGAAACGTTATACTTTTCTTGCTAAATCGATAAGAATTAGCTCGATTGGCTTAAAGTCGTTAACTACACATCGAAACTTGCCATCGAAATCGAGCGTAAACCCAGACTGGTCAAGGATTCGGCAGAGCCGACGCTACGCGAACGAAATTTTCCAGATGGGTCTATTACACATTAACCTGATAGGAGTAATCTCATGACACAATCTTTCTGGTTGTTTGGGTCTTACCTCACTATCCTTGCCGATCGCACTACAACAGGCGGACAGTACGATCTGCTCGAAGGCTACTTTCCACCCGGCACTCAAACTCCGCTCCATCGCCACACCCGCTATTCTAAGCAAGTCTATGTGTTGGAAGGAGAGGTCACTATCTGGACAGATGTTCAAAAGATTGAGATCGGCACAGGTGAAATCTTCTTGATTCCAGTTGGCACACCTCATGTTGTTGGTGCGATCGGGGATGAGCCAGCACGAGGATTAATTGTGGCTGCACCCAGTGCCTTTGCTCGATTGGTTGCCACAGTTGGAACGCAAGAAAGAGCAGACCCACTGGATCTGGAGTTGTTCAATCGCATTTCTGCCGAGATTGGCGACGAGGTTTTGGTACCACCTGGAACTTTACCCTCCGCTGCCACAAAAATGTAGTTACACTTCTTCATGGGCTATTTTTCGCCTAGATGCGCTGCTTGAGAGAATTTGGCAATTCCCCGCAAAGACTGTGGATTGTTGCCTCAGTGAATTTAATTTACGATAAATGGACAAAATCACAAGCGTTGATTCTTCAGGCTAACTTGCACAACTAGGCGAAGGAAAATCCGATGAACCATAACCTGCTTAGCCCAATCGAACTTAATCAGAGGATGAACCAGAACGCTCTGGTGTTATCCAGTCAGCAGATGGACTGGAACGGAATTTTGGTTGAACAGTATCAATATGCTCCAACGTTATCTGAAGTTGAGCTTCCTGCCCTATCCGATCATTGGTTTCTCTTAAACTTGGGACAACCCCATTATTTAACTCAGAAGCATGGCGATCGGTTACATGAATCGATGATTCAAAAAGGGGACAGCATGTTTGTTCCAGCCGGACAATCGAGCTATTGGCTCTGCCATAGGAGTGACACTCACCGTCCAATGCTGAACATTCACTTACCGCCAGAATTGATTGGACAAGTCGCGAAAACTACCGAAATCGACCCAAACCAGATCGATTTCGTGAATCATTTTGGCAAGCAGGACTTGAATCTTCAGCATATCGCCAAGTTGCTTTTAGCTGAGTTGCAATCCGGTGGCATCATGGGGCGACTATATGCCGAATCTCTAACTCAGGCGCTTGTTATTCATTTGTTGCGACACTATTCTGCCATTACACAAATTATCACCGCTGGGAACAGAAGCTTAACTCGTACTCAGTTGCGACAAGCGATCGACTACATTCATACTCATTTGAATCGAGATTTATCCTTAGCTGAACTCGCAAGTGCGATCAATATCAGTCCAACTTACTTCGCGAGTTTGTTCAAACAGGCGATGGGAATTTCGCCGCATCAGTATGTGATTCAACAGCGTGTGGAACAGGCGAAATTGATGCTATCGAAAACAGATTTAGCGATCGCAGACATCGCCTTACAAGTGGGTTTCTCCAGTCAAAGCCATTTGACCCAACAGTTTAAGCGCCTTACTGGAATGACTCCAAAGCAGGTTCGCTAACCCGACAAGAATCTAATAAAACGTCGTAAGAATTTGAAAGAAGTTAAGGATTGGAACTTAGTACTCTTTAAGTAGAAGGAACTAAGGATATTTCATCCGAATAGCACAGTATATTTTTGCGATCGATGCGATCGTTGAATTCTCTTCTATATCCATCAAACTCAAGCAGGCAAATGAGTTACGAGATTTGAGTCACCACAGAACCAATTGCAATAATCACAACAATACTGGAGGTTAAATCGTGAACCAAACAGCAGATTTCTTCGTTCGTGGTGCAGTCCCCGAAACGACCCGTCAATCCTAGCGTGAAACCTCAGAGCCTTCAAGAGAGCGATCGATGGTGGACTCATAATGAGCTAATCACAACTCACAGGTTTGCTGTTTGTAAGCAAAATTTAGAGCAATGAACGCCTGAATCATCAGATTAAACCAGTTAAGGAGAATTACAGACATGACTATTACTCTAACTACCGAAACAATGACTAGAGGATTGATGCGCTATCAAGGGAAAGTGGCGATCGTCACAGGTTCTAGCGCGGGGATTGGTGCGGCAACAGCACGGCGATTAGCATCGGAGGGTGCGATCGTTGTTGTAAACGGGCGGAGGGCAGACAAGCTCGAAAAGTTCGCGTCCGAACTGCCTCAAGATCGCGTTCTCCTGAATATCGGCGACGTTTCGGAGGAAGCTAATGCCAAGGATCTGATTGCCGCCGCAATCGACCGATTTGGCAAAATTGACGTGTTGGTTAACAACGCTTCATTTCTCAGTATCGCCGACCTCGCATCCCAAACCGTTGATGATTGGAGGCAGACCTTCGCCACCAATGTTGGTGCAGCCTTCTACCTGAGCCAAGCCGCTCTGCCGCATCTCGCAGAGGGTTCATCGATCGTCAACGTTTCGTCAGTGTCAGCGATTGGAGGCGAACTGATGATGTCAGCCTACAGTGCTTCTAAGGGTGCGCTGACTAACTACACTCGTGCGCTCGCCCTCGAACTCGCTCCGCGTGGCATCCGCGTCAACGCAGTGCTTCCCTCCGTTGCTTGGACTGAGCGATCGTCAGTTCTCCGCGACAGTCCCGAAATCGTCGCCCGCCAGATCGATCGGTTGCCGATGGGTCGGTTCGCCGAAGCGGAGGAAATTGCAGCAGCGATCGCTTTTCTTGCCAGCGAGGATGCCAGTTTCATCACCGGGGTCAATCTGCCCGTCGATGGCGGACTTACTGCCTCTAGCGGGCTGGCACCCTTCGTGTGATGCGTCGTGAGGCATGAGAGCAATATGCGCGTACAAAACGTTAATTTTCAGATCGCATTCAAAGGGGGATTCTATGTCAACGTTTGTCTTAGTTCATGGTTCCTGGCATGATGGTTCTGCTTGGCAAGCAGTCATCGATCGACTAGAAGCCACAGGACATCACGCTTTTGCGCCCACGATCGCCGGACATGGTAAAGGCGCGAACAAAAACGTCAACCACGCTCAATGTACGCAATCGATCGTCGATTACATCGTTGATAAAGACTTAACCGATATTGTCCTGTTAGGACATAGTTTCGGCGGTACTGTGATTGCGAAAGTTGCCGAAGCGATCGGCAATCGCATTAAACGGCTCATCTTCTTCAATGCCTTTATCCTCAATGATGGGGAAAGCCTCATAGATAACATCCCACCGCACACTCAAGCACTGTTCGACCAGTTAGCGAGAGAATCGGGCGATCGAACGATGATGCTACCTTTTGAGATTTGGCGAGAAGCATTTATCAACGACGCTGACTTTGAACTGGCTCGATCGAGTTACGCACAATTATCACCCGAACCGTATCAACCGGGGCTTGACAAGCTCGATTTGAAGCAGTTTTACTCGCTGTCTATTCCTAAAAGTTACCTCTACTGTACAGATGATACCGCCCTGCCTCAAGGCGAGTGGGGTTGGCATCCCAAAATGTCGAGTCGCTTAGGGCTATTTCGGTTCGTGCAAATGTCTGGCAGTCATGAGGTGATGTTTTCTAACCCAGTCGGTTTGGCAGAAAAGATTATTGTGGCAGGACGCGACTAGCAACACCGATCGGACTTGCATGAAAACGCAGGAGGAAGTTCAAATGGCAACAAAGGTGAATCGGCAGTGGCGGCTTGTCTCGCGTCCTGTAGGTTTGATTGCAGAATCAGATTTTGAATGGATGCAGGAACCTGTACCCACGCTAGAAGAAGGGCAAATCCTCGTCCGCAACATTTATCTGTCTCTCGATCCAACCAATCGAGGATGGTTAACCGAGGGAGGAAATTATCTGTCGCCTGTCGCTACGGGTGAGGTGATGCGGGGTTTCGGCATCGGTGTCGTCGATCGATCTCGCAACGCCAACTTCCCAGAGGGAACCCTGGTTCAGGGGTTTCTGGGGTGGCAAGACTATGCGATCGCAGATGGTACTAACTTATCTGAGTTGTCCAAAGACCCGTTCGTTCCACTAACAGCAGACTTGGGACTGTTTGGATTCATTGGGATGACGGCATACTTCGGTCTTCTAGATATAGGACAGCCCAAAGTTGGTGAAACGCTTGTCGTTTCAGCGGCAGCCGGAGCCGTTGGCTCTCTGGTGGGGCAAATTGGAAAAATTAAGGGGTGTCGCGTCATTGGGATTGCGGGTAGCGAAGAGAAATGCCGATGGCTTAGAGACGAGCTTGGCTTCGATGCCGCTATTAACTATAAAACTGAATCTGTCCTCGAAAGCTTGCAGCAGCATTGCCCAGACGGGATCGATGTTTACTTCGAGAATGTCGGAGGTGAAATTCTCGATGCTGTCTTAAGCCTCATCAACCTCCGAGCGCGGATTGTCCTTTGCGGTCTAATCTCTCAGTACAATGCTACCGAGCCAGTTCCCGGGCCATACAATTTGAGCAACATCATGAATCAGCGTGCGAAGCTCGAAGGATTTCTTGTCCTCGACTATTTCGATCGCGCCCAGGAAGCTCTGGCAGAGTTAGGTCAATGGTACGCTCAAGGCAAGATTCAATACCGCGTCGATGCGATCGATGGTCTTGAAAACGCTCCCCGTGTGTTTAACAAGCTCTTTGATGGCACAAATCAGGGCAAGCTCGCCATCAAAGTTTCAGAGGAGTAGGGACGAAGCATTCCTGCCAGCCCAAATTTTTACTGCACACAAGGCAACGCTCTCCCTCAAGGCGAGTGGGTTCGGCATCCGAGAATGTTTAATCGCTTATGCTACACAAGGTTTGTACCGTGAAAAATAGAATTTAGTCTGAACTCCAGATGTAAGTTACTAAATTAGAGGAAACTAGCGTGAATATTGAAATTATTGAAGCCCGTTCGCAAGATCGGTCGATTTTGAGTCATTTGATAGAACTTTATTTCTATGATTTTAGCGAGTTCATGGGTTGGGATGTCGGGAATGATGGTCGATTCGGGGACGACGCTCTTAAAGGTTGTTGGACTGAGCCTTGGCGACATCCGTTTCTTGTCAAGGTGAATGACTCGATCGCGGGATTTGTCATTGCCGACGGGCGCAGCCAGCTTTCAGGAGACGAACACACTATGGACATGAGTGAATTCTTCATTCTACGTAAATACCGAAGACAAGGTATTGGTTGCCGGGTAGCGTCCTTTATTTTCGATTTGTTTCCTAGCAAGTGGGAGGTACGACAGCTAGGCTTGAATGTAGATGCACAAACATTTTGGCGAAAGGTTATCAACCGATACACCAATAACCAATTCTATGAGATTTCTTGGAATAACGAGCATTATTGTGGTGTGGCTCAATTATTTAATAACACTACTAAAACCCCACGCAACTCGTGAGGGTTTAGATATTATCCCTAATGCTTACAGCATTTTGACGAACTCGGGGAAAAATGCCCGCAAGTTGCGATCGCTCCTGACTTTTCACGGGATGTGGGATTAAGGCTCGTGTCAATGCGATCGATGGTCTTGAAAACGCTCCCCGTGTGTTTAACAAGCTGTTTGACGGCACGAATCAGGGCAAGCTCGTCATCAAAGTTTCAGAGGAGTAGGGACGAAGCATTCCTACCAGCCCAAATTTTTACTGCACAGAAGACAACGCTCTTTCTCAAGGCGAGTGGGGACAGCATCCCAGAATGTCTAGTCGCTTGGGGCAATTTCGGTTCGTGCAGATGCCTGGTAGCCATGAAGTGCTGTTTTCCAACCCGGTTGGTTTAGCAGAAAAGATTATTGTCCCAGGACGCGACTAGCAACTTTTTTAGGTAAAAATACATGACAACTCAAACACTAACTAAACTCTTACTCAGTCCTTTTGATTTATCAGGATTGCCGCTCAAAAATCGAGCGATCATGGCTGCTTTAACTCGCGGGCGAGCGGGTCAGGAGCGCATCCCCAATGCGTTGATGGCAGAGTATTACGCTCAACGGGCTTCCGTTGGTGCGATCGTGTCGGAAGCGACTACCATCTCGAAACAGGCGAACGGTTGGCTCAATAGTCCCGGCATTTACTCAGAGGAACAAATGCAAGCCTGGAAGCAAGTCGTCAATGCAGTTCAGGCGAAAGGCACACCCTTTTTTCTGCAACTCTGGCATCCGGGACGAGCCTCTCACAGTAGTTTTCAGGAACAGGGTCAATTGCCCGTTTCTGCTTCTGCGGTCAGACTAACTGGGAGTTATACCCATACCCCGATCGGCAAACAACCCTACGAAACGCCCCGTGCTTTAGAGACGAACGAAATTCCTCTAATTGTCGAAGATTATCGCTCCTCTGCTCAACGCGCTCGCGAGGCTGGTTTTGACGGCGTGTAACTTCACGCAGCCAATGGCTATTTATTCGATCGATTTCTGCAAACGAAAACCAATCAGCGTACCGATCGATATGGAGGTAGTCTGGAAAATCGATATCGCTTTCTCAAAGAAGCGGTCGAGGCAATTCTGACGGTGTTTCCTGCCAGTCGAGTGGGAGTCAGACTGTCTCCGAACAGTATTTACAATGACATGGGTTCTCCAGATTTTCGGGAGACGTTTCTCTATGTGGCTCAACGGTTGAATGAATACGGGTTGAGCTATTTGTCTCTAATCGATGGACTGGACTTAAATGGCTTCCACGAACTGGGAGAACCGATGGTGTTAGCCGAATTTCGTAACGTGTTTGCGGGAGCGATCGTCGCCAATGGTGGCTATACCCAAGAAACTGCAACTGCTGCGATCGCCTCTGGCAATGCTGACCTAGTTGCCTTTGGACGACCCATCCTTAGCAACCCCGATTTAGTCGAGCGGTTTACGAACGGCTGGACGCTCAATCCACCTGCCGATCCAGGTATTTGGTATTCCTTTGAGAAAGAAGGCTACACCGACTTTCCCACCTACCGTGAATCCTAAGAGGAAATCTGAAACGGAAATACGACCTGGATGATGTCATGCGATCGACCGTTGAACATCTTGCATCACAGCACAACAACGAACCGCTCCGAAGATGAAACAGTTCGAGCGGTTCGCCGGAATGACCCCAAAGCAAGTTTGCCAATACTGCAAGAATCTGACAAATCATCGTAAGAATCTGAAAGCAGTCAAGCATTGGTACTCACTACACTTCAGATAAAACAAACGGAATTAGCAAAGGAACAACTCATGACACAACATCAAGCTGCTATTCAATACAATCCAAACGAACAATCAACACTTTCTCCACAAGAGCAGCAGACCTACGAGCAGGCAATGGAGAAACTGACCTCGAACTTGCGAGGCGATGTGATTCAACCAGGAGACGCTGCTTACGAGGCAGAACGAAAAGTCTGGAACGGTCTATTCGATCGCTATCCTGCTGCGATCGTGCGCTGCGTCGATACAGAAGATGTGACGGCTGCCGTCAACTTTGCCCGCGATCGAAAGATGACGCTCTCTGTAAGAAGTGGAGGACACAGTATACCCGGATATGGCAGCAACGATGGTGGACTGACGATCGACCTCTCCAATCTGAAGACGATTACGATCGATCCAGTCCGTCGCACGGCTCGCCTAGAGCCTGGACTCAGTTGGGGCGAGGTTGCCAATACGCTTCAGCCTTTTGGTTTGGCAATGACAGCAGGCGACGTTGCCTCCGTTGGCGTGGGTGGTTTGCTGCTGGGGGGCGGTATCGGTTGGATGGTTCGCGCCTATGGTCTGACGATCGACCGGGTGCGATCGGTAGAACTCGTCACTGCTGATGGACAGATGGTGCGTGCCAGTGCCGATGAAAATCCCGAACTATTTTGGGGACTGCGCGGCGGCGGTGGCAACTTCGGCATTGCAACGGCTTTCGAGGTAAATCTGCACCCTGGCGGCACAATTCTGGGCGGTGCAGTTTTTTATGAAGCAACGGAGGCGGAGCGCATCCTCAAAGAGTATGCCCGTCTAGCAGCAGCAGCCCCGGATGAACTCTCGACTGAGGCGATGCTGGCGCTGGCCCCACCTGCTCCCTTCATCCCACCCGACAAGCAGGGAACCCCGATCGTGGGCATCCTGGTTTGTTACACAGGCGACCTCAGCGAGGGCGAGCGGGTTGTAGCTCCCCTGCGTCAACTTGCCACCCCGATCGCCGACCTGATTGCACCAATGCCTTATTCAAACATTTTTGCGCTCACAGAGATTGGCGAGGTACGCGGTTTGCAGCATCATGGGCGATCGCTGTTTTTCGAGATGTTCTCAGACGAGATCTTGCATACATTGGTCGAAGCAACTCAATCCGTCCTGTCGCCTGAAACTATGGTTTCACTTCGGGTTCTCGGTGGCGCGATGAGTCGAGTCGCACCCGACGCAACTGCCTTTGCTCACCGCGACAAACAGGGTATGGTGTTGATTACACATTTCGCGCCCCTATCGGCTGATGCTGCCAGTCTTGCTGCCCGCACCCAGCACGTTTTTCAGGCGCTCTTGCCCTATGGGAGCGGTGTCTATGCGGGCTTTGTGGCAGACGAGGGAGAGCAGCGGGTTCGCGATATCTACCCACCTGCCACCTACGATCGCCTGGTGGCGCTCAAGAATCACTACGACCCGACCAATCTGTTCGGGCTGAACCAGAACATCAAACCAACTGTCCCAGTGACGCTTGCTGCTCCGGTGAGTTCATAGCGCTCCAGCGCCAGGGTGAAGTTCTAAGCTCGCCACTCGCTATTCCGAACAACTCTACGTGCTGGAAGGAGAGTTCGCGGTTTGGGCAGGGAAGAAACAGAAACCGATCGCCAACTACGGCAGACTCGATCGTGCCTTGTCAGACAACAGATACTTGTTCGATCGGTCTTTGGGAAGATGGCTGGCGATCGAATATGCGCTCTAATATCAGCAGAATTTCAAGGGCTTGGTTATCTCAAATATTGGGCACAGCGCTGCTCGATCGACTGTGGCACGTTGTCCTTGTTCCACTGCGCCCCCGATCGCTTCACCCGTCGCCCTAAAGGAGTTCATTGTCATGTCTCAAATTCCTTCTAACAACCGACGAAATCGCGACCTACTCGCGCACGACTCAAGATCGACGGCTCCCCCTAAAAGGAGAACGATGCTCGTTCGCAAGACCTACCTCCGAAGCTTGCTAACGATCGCAACGGTAATGCTGCTTCTCCTAGCTGGGGCACCTTCATGTACGCAGTCGGCTCAGGAGCCAACAGCAAAACTGGAACGCTTCTACAACCAGAAGCTGACGTTCGGTGCCTGCAAGGGCTATGCCACCACCGCGATCGAGAAGCTGGCCTACGTCGATCCGTTCGAGTGCGCTCGACTGGAGGTGCCGCTGGACTACGAGAAACCCGATGGCGAAACCATGCAGGCCGCGGTGCTGCGACTACCAGCCAAGGGGAAACCGAGCGAGCGGATCGGTTCGCTCGCGATTAACCCAGGCGGTCCTGGAGGTTCGGGTATGCTGGTGGCTGCCTTGGCGACGCGGCTTGGACTGAAGGACGGCCCAGTTCTGCAACGCTTCGATATGATTGGGTTCGACCCTCGCGGGGTGGGTGCCTCAACCCCGGCAATTAGTTGCTTCACCGACAAAGAGAACGATCGGGGCGAGAACCAAACGACGTTGTTGGGAACATCGGGAAAGTGGACTGCCGACGACACCCGCCAACTGATGGAGAAATGCGCTAAGGGATCGGGGGGTAAGCAGGTGCTTGCCGCCGTTGGCACCCGCAATGCAGCACGGGACATGGACGTGCTCCGCGCTGCCCTTGGAGACGAGAAGCTCACCTTCGCCGGACAGAGCTACGGTACCCGGCTGGGCGCGGTGTATGCCGAGATGTTCCCCCAGAACGTCCGGGCGATGGTCTTCGATAGTGTAATCGACCCACGGCAAGACAGCGCGGAGCGCCGCCTTTCGCTTCACACCGGGTTCCAGCGATCGTTCGACCTGATGGCTGCTTCATGTGCGAAGAGTCCGGACTGCCCACTCGGCACCGACCCCAAGCAGTCCACTGCCGCGTTCCAGAAACTGGCTCAGCCACTAATCGATAATCCCGTACCAGCCGGGAACGGACGCACGCTAAACTTTCTTCAGGGCACTGGTGGGGTGCTTGCCGGACTCTACGTTGCTGAAGCATGGCCGCGAATCATTGATGGGATTGCTCAACTCAAGAACGAGGGGCGTGGCAACAAACTTCTCGCCATTACCGACGATTTCAACGGTCGCGACCCCAACGGCAAGTGGAACAATTTCATTGAGGCTAACCTCGCCATCAATTGCAACGACGAACAACGTCGCACCCCCGAACAGGAGGCCGATCTGCGCCGCCAGATCTTCAACGTGAACCCCTTCCTCGACACCGGACGACCCGTCGAGGGCGTTACCCGCGATGCCTGCGAATTCTGGCCAAGTAAGCCGACTCTTGGCTTCCCCTACGCCCAAAACGTTCGGGGGCTGCCCGACACCTTAATCATCTCTATCACTGGCGATCCTGCAACCCCTTACGAAGCTGGTGTCAGTCTCGCCAAGTCTATCGGCGGCACTCTATTCACCGTTGAAGGCGAACGACACACCGTTGCCTTGGAGGGCATCAACCCCTGTGTCAACCGGGTCGTCGCTGATTACCTCATCAACCTCAAGCTCCCCGCAGATCGCGATCGCTGCGTTCTCTAGGTGCGTTGGGTTGCTGGGGTGTCTTCTGGCGCACCCTGTAAAGAAAATATATGCACTTTGAAGAAGAGAGCGATCGGCAATTATCCTTCGATTGCAAAACTTGGGATACACTCGTCCAATTCGTTCGTGATGGTGATGTTGCCTTTTGAGATTTGGATAAACCTTTAGAAAATCCACCAAGAAGCTTAATTTTCTGAAGTTTGGCAAGCGATATACTTTAGGAGACGGCTGACAGTCCCTTGTCGGGGGAGCGTTCAATGATTACCCTGCCTGGAACGATCCATCTCGATCGATCGATTGCCACATTGATGCAGGTAGCGATCGAAAATGCCGGAGCCGAAACTGGCACTCTAGTTCTCTTGGAAGACGATCGACTCACCGTGGTGGCTCAATGCAGTGGAAATAGACAGTGTGACCTAGAAAAGTTTGCTGTTGCTGACTGTGCAACGATTCCCGTCTCCGTCATTCACTCGGTAGAACGCACTCAAGAAACGCTGGTGTTTGATGATGCAGTCAGCGAACCGTCTTTTTTGACTGATTCTTATATTCAAGATCGACAGACAAGATCGCTCCTTTGTATGCCAATTCTCAAGCAAAGTCAGCTTATCGGTATCCTTTACCTGGAGAACAATCTCAGTGTCGGCGTGTTTACCAGCGATCGCTTGCAAGTCCTGAAACTATTGATGGCTCAGGCAGCGATTTCACTAGAAAATGCTCTGTTGTACGAACGGTTAGCAGACTATGCTGGAACACTGGAAAAGAAAGTAGAAGAGCGAACTCAAGCCTTGCAGCAAGAGATCGCTGAACGTCAACAAATCGAAGCCGCATTGAGACAAAGTGAAGCAAATTACCGCAACCTTCTACAAACCGCGAATTCAGTCATCATTCGCTACGATCCGCAAGGACGGATTCGATACATCAACGATTATGGGGTGAAATTGTTGGGCTATGAAGAACATCAGATTTTAGGGCGCACCTTATTTGAAACCATCATTCCAGACATCGAACTTTCTGGACGCGATGTTAAACCATTCATCCACGATTTACTTCGCAATCCTCAATCGTATCCGCAAACCGACAGTGAAAACCTGTGTCGAGACGGTCGGCGAGTTTGGGTTGCCTGGTCAAATCAAGCGATTTTGAACGAGCAGGGAGAGTTAGTTGAAATTTTATCGGTTGGACATGACATCACCCAGCGTAAACAGGCAGAAGAAGCTTTACAACGCAGTGAAGCCAAGTTCCGAACTATCTTTGAAAACTCGCAGGTCGGCATATTCCGAAACCGCCTCTCGGATGGATTAATTCTCAATGCCAATCAACACCTTGCCAATCTGTTGGGCTTTGATTCACCAGAGGAGATCGTTGGGCTGGAACACAGCATCGGCTATTTTGTAAATCCCAGCGATCGCCAGCAAGCCATTGAGTTGCTGAAGCGCGATCGAGAACTGCGAAGCTATGAATTCCAGATGCGAAAACGAGATGGGACAGTGTTTTGGGTACTTTCCTCTTGTTATTTGAATGCAGACGATGACTACATCGAAGGGGTGATTGCGGATATTAGCGATCGCAAACGAGCAGAAGTCGCTCTACAAACGAGTGAAGAACGACTACGCTTAGCATTAACCGCTTCAAAACAGGGACTCTACGATATGAATATCAAAACTGAAGAAATCGTGGTTAACCCAGAATACGCTTTAATGCTAGGCTACGATCCGGCAACATTTCGCGAGACCAAATCTAGGTGGGTTGAGAGTTTGCATCCTGACGACAAAGAATCAATGGTTGCAATTTACAATGGTTTTATTACTGGAGAAGTCCCCAACTATCAAGCAGAGTATCGCCATCGTAACCGGGATGGTCAGTGGAAATGGATTCTTTCTGTCGGCAAAATTGTTGCCTGGAATGAATTCGGTGAACCCATCCGAGCGTTGGGAGTTTATACGGATATCGACGATCTCAAACAGAAAGAAGTAGCGCTGCAAGCCTCTGAAGCAGAACTGCGATCGCTCTTTTCAGCCATTCCCGATCCGCTGTTTGTCATTACTGCTGAAGGGCAAGTGATCGAAGCAGTTGCTCTTCCGACTGTTCAGTTATATCAACCCATTGAGGAGCAGATTGGTAAAACACTGCATCAACTCTTTGCACAAGAACAAGCCGATGAATTTCTCGATTATGTTCAACAGGTGCTGAGAACGCAACAAGTGCTCACGGTCGAGTACAGTCTGTGGATCGCTGGACGAGAAATCTGGTTTTCGGCTCGCATTGCACCCTTCCGGCAGGGACAGGTGATTTGGCTAGCGCGAGATATCACGGCGCACAAGCAAGCACAAGTCGCCTCGATTCTGGAAGAACGCAACCGCATGGCACGCGAAATTCACGATACACTCGCCCAAGCGTTTACAGGCATTCTGGCTCAGGTAGGAGCGGCAAACCAGGTGCTAACGGATGATTTGGAAGCAACTGGGGCACACCTGGATTCGATCGAAGAATTGGCACGAACTGGACTGACTGAAGCGCGGCGATCGGTCGTCGCGCTCCGTCCTCAACTCCTAGAGGAAGGCAGTTTACAGAGCGCTCTACATCGTCTCGTCGCTCAACTCAGAACTGCCGCAATGGATACCACTTTATATTATGAGATCGAGGGTGCAGTGTATGCTCTACCGACTGAAGTTGAGAGTAACCTGCTGCGGATTGGGCAGGAAGCATTAACGAATGCGACCAGACACGCCAATGCCGATGAAATTCGAGTCGAGCTAGTCTACGATCGCGATCGAGTTTGCTTGCGCGTGAAAGACAATGGACAGGGCTTTGGAGTGGGGAGTATTCCATCTTCTGAGGGTTTTGGCTTACTCGGTATGAGCGAACGGGCAGAGCGCATCGGCGCACAACTGACGATTCGGAGTCAACCCGGACAAGGAACAGAGATTATTGTCACTGTCAATCGGGAGTAAGATCGCGATGAGCCAAGCTACAACGATTCGGATTCTAATTGCGGACGATCATGCCATTTTTCGGCAAGGATTAGCCACGATTATTAACCGTGACCCAGAGATGCAGGTGATTGCCCAAGCCGAAAATGGGGAACAGGCGATCGCGCTATTTGAGGAACACCAACCGGATGTCACGCTCATGGATCTGCGAATGCCTGAAGTGGAAGGAGTTGCCGCCATCAGTGCAATTTGTGCGACTGCTAAATCGGCTCGGATTATTGTACTGACCACGTATGATAGTGACGAAGATATTTATCGAGGATTGCAGGCAGGAGCCAAAGGATATCTATTGAAAGAAACTGAACCTGACGAGCTTCTGAATGCCATTCGCACCGTTCATCGAGGTCAGAAGTATATTCCGCCCGATGTGGGAGCAAAGTTGGTCCAGCGCCTCAGCAATCCAGAACTAAGTGAAAGAGAGCTAGAAGTCCTCCGCGCACTGGCACAGGGAATGAGTAATACCGAGATTGCGGCGGCTTTGAGTATCGGTGAAGGCACGGTTAAATCTCATGTCAATCGGATTTTGAATAAGTTGGATGTGAGCGATCGCACCCAAGCTGTGATTGTTGCGGTTAAACGCGGCATTGTTAGCTTATAGGGTGTACTTTCGATCGAATTCGGATTCTAACGTGACATTCTCCAGACACCGACCCTAGCGGGTACGGTGCTGGCTTCTTGAGATCGCTCTCAATCGATTTCCTGCTTCATCGGCCTTCCCTATCAGTTGTTGGTTTTATCGATATGTATCTCCCAACAGTGTTGACCCGTTCCAGTTCCTCCACAGGCAGTTTAGAGACTCCTGATGCCCCACGAAGTCTGCGTACAAGAAACCAAAGTTCTGTACTACCAAACCAAATTGGTTTTACGCGCCAATGGCTTCATGCAAAGCAATTCTTCTTGGCGCAACTCCCTACCAATTATCAAGGTACTGTACCGTCCCCAGAGTTTGCGCTGTTCACCACGCTACTAAAACGTGTTCGGAAGAAGTCAATCTGGTCAGTGGTTAGCTGATATCATGATTGTACCATATTGGTACAAAAGATGGCAGAAAAAGATTTGCACGTCAGGGTTTCGGCTGAAGAGATGAAGAAACTTGAGCGTTACTGCAAAAAGACAAAGAGGACTAAGACAGATGTTATCCGCTCCCTTGTTAGATTATTGCCCGACTCAGGGGCATCGAAAGAGAGTCGTCGGGCGCGGGGAGTCCATGTATCCCGACGCTGAATCAGAGATTACAGCGCGGGACTTATTGCCCCCCGAACCCCCCATTAGTTAA
>JAHHHA010000039.1 GCA_019359615.1 Cyanosarcina radialis HA8281-LM2 | reverse complement strand
CCTGTTTTAAGGCTTTTTGTAATTTTTCTATTTGGGGTGGATGCAGATGATTTTTAGCTGGCATTTCAGTGATTATTTGAATAAATTAACCTTTAATTATACCCTATTTAAATGCTGAACAGCTTAGTTATTAGGTTCACCTAAAAATTACGTCGGTTATAGGTAAAAACAGTAGAAAGGTATGTGCCTCTTTCAATTCGATCGCGGCGATATTGCCTGGGGTTGATAAATATAATTATTTGGTCTATGAATTATTTGGCTGCTGTTGGGTTTCACTCCGTTCAACCCAACCTACAAGATCTGCGATCGCACTGAGTTAAGATTACCCAGACGCAGCGTGAGAGTTAAACCCGTTCCTCTCAGAGAATGGTCAAGTGTAGGTTGGGTTGAGCTTGCGTTGGCGTTAGCCTGCCGTCAGGCATAAACCAACATTTTGGTGTGGGTTTCATTCGATCGATTGCCAGCGCCAAGAAAAGTGCCGTTGGCGTAGCTTGTCCGTAGCACGTATCGCTTTTAGTTATTAGGTTCACCTAAAAATTACGTCGGTTATAGGTAAAAACAGTAGAAAGGTATGTGCCTCTTTCAATTCGATCGCGGCGATATTGTCTGGGGTTGATAAATATAATTATTTGGTCTATGAATTATTTGGCTGCTGTTGGGTTTCACTCCGTTCAACCCAACCTACCAAATGCCGATCCGATCGCACTCAAAATCCGCTTCATCCGATCGAATGTTGGATTCAATTTCTATAAGCATCCTTACGATGCTTGCAGTGGAGGACTAAAACAGTTGATGCTTCATCATCAATTTCATAGCGCACTCGATAATCGCCAATTCTGATGCGATATTCGTTATCAAACCCTTTTAGCTTTTTGACTCCCGATGGACGAGGATCTTCTGCTAGAGATAATATTTTGTCTAAGATTCGAGCGGATATATCTTCTGGTAAGGCATCAAGTTGTTTCCGTACAGGCTTGGGAATGATAACTTCGTAACTCATGAAGTTTTTCCAGAGCTACTGGCAATATATTCCTGAATGGTTTGATAATCCCCATCTTGATATGCCTGACGCGCCTCTGCAATCTCAGCGATAACCTGCGGATCGTCTTCATAAAGCTCTTCTTCAGCTTCAAAAATTTGCTGTTCGATAATTTCTTGAAGTTGGCGTTTCTCTTCCAAATCGAGGGAAGCGATCGCTTCTGCTAAGGCCTCCAAGGATAGCTGTAACTTAACTACTGCTGGCATTTCAGTCTTCCTCCTTCTATTGCTACCTAGCTAATGGAGTAGCTGCTGGCGTGAATAAATAGACAGGGTATGGGGAATGAGTTACCAATGCCCCATGCCCCATGCCCTTTTAACCCATCAAAATCACGTTATCGATGACGTGGATCACGCCGTTATCGGCTTCGATATCTGCTGCCACCACCGTAGCATTTTTGACTTCAAAGCCATCAGAGCAATCGATCTTGATGTCCGAGCCTTCAACTGAAGTTACCGAACCCAGCTTGGCTAAATCCTCTTTCATCAACTTTCCAGGAACCACATGGTAGGTGAGGATGCGGGTTAGCTGCGGAATATTTTGCACCAAGGTAGTTATCGTTCCTGGCGGTAACTTGGCAAAAGCCTCATCATTGGGGGCAAAGACAGTGAACGGGCCGGGACTTTTGAGCGTCTCTACTAAACCAGCAGCTTGCACCGCCGTTACCAAAGTATTGAAAGCACCTGCACTAACTGCAATATCAACAATATCTGCCATCGATTTATGCAAATTATGGGAAAAACTCTATGGAATCATTTTAATCTGGATCGAAAGCCACTTAATTTAGAACTATATATATCGAGGACGATCGATTCTAAATTTTGAGGCTCAGTCGATCGCCTAGAGCTAAGCTTCCTCATTATAGATAAATATCCATAGTAACTATTATTGTTGTCCCAGATTAGCTTTTATCAACCATAGAAGATAGTCAATACTATCAATAATTATCTACCTAACTCGAACTTAAATATAAGTTTTTTTGTATCGATTCGATTGAAACAATTAATAGATAGAGGTATTTCTATTTGGATCGAAGTTGTTATAAAATAATGCTTATGGTTGAAGTTTAATATTTTTTTCAATTTTGACCATCAAGGGCAATAAACGATCGCCAAAAACCGATAGACTTATATGAAATCGATAGCAGCGATCGCCGACCAAACACCTATAACTTTCAACCTCATTATCACCAGTCTGGCAGTCCAAATTTTTACTAAGTATAAATACCGATCGCCCGACTAAACTTCTTGCGTTCTGCAAGAAGTTCGTGCATCCAAAACAACATCATTCACGAGCGAGCCAACAAAAATCGTAGTGGTTGGTAGGGGATTTTATGACCGATTTTTCTAGAACTTCTCGACGACAATTTCTGTTAACTGCTGGGGCAGCAGCAGCTAGTTCTATTCTACTCAAAGGTTGTTTGGGCAACCCACCCAATCCGGGCGATCTATCGCCGAGGGCAGAAGCCCTAGAACTCACTCCAGCTACTACTCCAGAAGTAACTACAGTGAGATTGGGATACATCCCAATTGTCGAATCTGCCCCCTTAATTATTGCTGAAGAAAAAGGATTCTTTACCCGCCATGGCATGACCGATGTAATCATAGCCAAACAAGCTTCTTGGGGGGCGGCTAGAGATAATATTGAAATCGGTTCTGAAGGCGGTGGAATTGATGGCGGACAGTGGCAAATGCCCATGCCACATCTAATTTCTGAAGGTCTGATTACCAAAGGCAATCGCAAAGTACCAATGCTAGTTCTGGCCCAATTAAATACTCAAGGTAATGGGATTGCGATCGCCAACAAACACTTAGGCAAAGGTATTGGTTTAGATCTAACTGGTGCTAAAGATTATATTGCTAGCCTGAAAAAAGAAGGTACTCCCTTCAAAGCCGCTTATACATTCCCTAAAGTCAACCAAGATTTCTGGATTCGTTATTGGTTAGCCGCAGGCGGCATCGATCCAGATGAAGATCTCGACTTATTAGCCGTTCCTGCCGCTCAAACTGTTGCCAACATGAGAACGGGCACCATGGATGGTTTCAGTACGGGCGATCCTTGGCCCTATCGAATCGTCAGAGACAAAATTGGCTTCATGGCAGTTTTAACTTCCCAAATTTGGCCGTTTCACCCCGAAGAATATTTAGCTATTCGTAAAGATTGGATCGAGAAAAATCCTAAAGCGACGAAGGCAATTCTCAAAGCAGTGATGGAAGCTCAACAGTGGTGCGACAACCCCAAAAACAAAGAAGAAATGGTCAGAATTCTCGCCCTGCGTAAGTATTTTAATGTGCCTACAGAGTTCTTAAGGGGGCCTTATACGGGTACTTACAAAATGGGTGATGCCAAGCCAGATATCAAAGATGCAAAACTAGGAACTCTTTACTGGAAAGATAGCCGAGGCAGCGTTTCTTATCCTTACCAAAGCCACGATCTGTGGTTTTTAACTGAAAGCGTCCGCTGGGGATTTTTACCACCAGCCATCCTCAACGAAGCCGACAGAATTATCGGTGCCGTCAATGGCGAAAAACTTTGGAAAGAAGCAGCCAAAGAATTAGGAATTGCCAGCGCCGACATTCCCGAAAGCACCTCTCGCGGGCCTGAGAAATTTTTTGACGGGGCCGAATTCAACCCTGAAAACCCCAAAGCTTACCTCGACAGCTTGAAAATCAAGAAAATCAAAGCTTAAAGCCCCAACCTAGATTTGACAACAACTCTGCGCACCTCTGCGCCCCTTTGCGTTAAAAAAATCAGGAGAACACAATGACAGTTAGCTCGCCAGGACGAAATACGACCTTCCGAGGCTCAAGTGCCTTTTGGAAGAAAGTAAATAAAGACTTTTTGCCACCCCTAATAGCTATTTTTGCATTCTTGGGAATCTGGCAAATGCTATCTTCCTCTGGAATTACCCTCCTGCCAGGACCGGCTAGTTTGATTACCGACGAACGTACCAGAGAACTACTGATGTATCCCTTTTACGATCGCGGTGGTATCGACAAAGGAATGTTTTGGCAAACCTGGGCCAGCCTGCAACGGGTGGCAATTAGCTACACCTTAGCCGCAGCCGTGGGAATTGCAGTCGGGATTTTAGTGGGAACTTCACCGATGATTTCCAAAGCCTTAGATCCGCTATTTCTGTTTTTGCGAACGGTTCCACCCTTGGCATGGGTGCCGATTTCTTTGGCAGCGTTGAATAAGAACGAACCAGCAGCTTTATTCGTGATTTTCATTACTGCCGTCTGGCCGATTTTGATTAACACTGCTGTGGGCGTAAAACAAATTCCTCAAGACTACAACAACGTGGCGAAAGTCTTGAAGGTGCCCCGCAATATGTACTTCTTCAACATTCTCTTGCCCTCGGCACTGCCTTACATTTTCACCGGATTGAGAGTGGCTATCAGCTTGGCATGGCTGGCAATTATCGCCGCTGAAATCGTGATGTCGGGGATTGTGGGAATTGGGTTCTTCATCTGGGAAGCTTACCAAAACAACTACATCAGCGAAGTGATTTTAGCGCTGGTTTGGATCGGGGCTGTGGGCTTGCTACTCGATCGACTGATGGCTTGGTTGCAGTCAGTAATTGTCCCGGAATAGTAGATGTATAGTTCGATAGATCTCTGGTCTGTGGCAAAATGGGAAGTTTTTAATAGTGTCCACAGATGAACACAGATAAACACAGATGTAATAGATGATTTATCGGTTTGCGCCAGGGATCTATTGATGAACGACGAACCACAAACGATAAACCACGAACGATCGACAATTAACAAACTATGAGCGATTTTGTTTTAGTTGACCAAGTTGATAAGTCTTTCCCGCTAGCAGGTGGCAAGGAATATTTAGCACTTAAAGGGATCGACCTGAAAATTAAAAAAGGAGAATATATCTCCTTGATCGGTCACTCCGGTTGTGGCAAATCTACTTTATTGAACATGATTGCCGGATTGGATTTACCGACTGGAGGGATAGTGACAGTAGATGGGTTGGTAGTCAAACAACCAGGTCCCGATCGCATGGTGGTGTTTCAAAACTATTCTTTGCTGCCTTGGAAGACGGTGCGAGAAAACGTCATGCTGGCCGTCGATGTGGTGATGACCGAAAAATCCAAGCAAGAACGCAAGGAAATGGCCGAACACTACATCAATATCGTCGGACTTTCTGGTTCGATCGATAAGTTGCCCAACGAGATTTCTGGGGGGATGAGACAGCGGGTAGCGATCGCGCGGGCCCTAGTGATTCAACCCAAGCTGTTGCTGTTAGACGAACCGTTTGGGGTGTTGGATGCCCTGACTAGAGGCAACCTGCAAGAACAACTCACCCGCATTTGCGAAGAAAACGAAGTCTCTGCCCTGATGGTGACGCACGATGTCGATGAGGCCGTGCTGATGAGCGATCGCGTGGTGATGATGACTAACGGTCCCGGTTCTAAGATCGGCGGCATTCTAGAAGTCGATATTCCTCGCCCTCGGAAGCGGATGGAAGCGGTGAAGCATCCCAGTTATTACCAACTGCGGAGCGAAATTATCTACTTCCTCAACCAGCAAAAGCAGGTGAAAAAAATGCGGGCGAGAAAAGTGGCCGTCGTTCCCCGCCACGGCTTGGAAAAAGTCAACCTAGAAGTTGGCTTTGTCCCCCTCACCGCTTGCGCTCCCATTGCCATCGCCAAAGAAAAAGGCTTTTTTGCCAAGCACGGTTTAGATGAAGTCAATTTGATGCGGGAATCTAGCTGGCGCGGCATCTCAGACGGGATGACGGGCGGATATCTCGACGCGGCCCAAATGCCGTCGGGAATGCCATTATGGATTACTTTAGGCGGTGCGGGAAATCAAAGCGTGCCGATCGTCAGCGCCTTAACGATGACCAGAAATGGCAACGCCATCACCCTAGATAAGAAGTTTTACGACCAGGGCATCCGCACCCTAGCAGACTTCAAACAGATGCTGCAACAAACGCGCGATCGCCAGCACCGCTTGGGCGTGGTTCATCCCTCATCCATGCACAACCTGCTGTTGCGCTACTGGTTGGCTTCCGCTGGCATCGACCCAGATATCGATGTCAAGTTAAAGATGATTCCTCCGGCTCAAATGGTGGTCGATCTCAAAGCCGGGACGATCGATGGCTTTTGTGTCGGCGAACCGTGGAACCTGCGGGCAGCCATGGAAGGAATTGGCTTCACCATTGCCACCGACTTAGAAATTTGGCAGGGACACCCCGGTAAGGTATTGGGCGTGCGGGAAGATTGGGCTAACGCCTATCCCAACACCCATATCGCTTTAGTCAAAGCTCTATTGGAAGCTTGTCAGTATTGTGCCGATTTGAGCAATGCCGAAGAAATTCGCCAAATTTTGGCGCGGCGAGAATACATCGGCACCTCTGCCAGCTACATTCAGTTGGGAGATCCGAACCAGGCTACTTGCAGTTTAGACAAGCCGATGCGGGAGTACGCCCATCACCTATTCTACGGCGACGGCGTAAATCGTCCCAGTCGGACAGAACACTTGTGGCACATGGTGCAAATGGCGCGTTGGGGTGACGTTCCTTTTCCCCGTAACTGGGTCGAAGTTTTGGAAAAAACTTGTCGGGTAAGCACTTTTAGTACGGCAGCGCGGGAACTGGGAATGTCAGAACTGACTTACGCTCGCGGTCCGATTCAACTATTTGACGGTTCCACCTTCAACGCTGACGATCCGCTCTCCTATCTCAATAATTTGGAGATCAAACGGGATTTCACCATGGCAGAAATTGCCTTAGATTCCCATCGGATAGCAGCTTAGCGATCGACCTCACCCCCAACCCCTCTCCTGCGAGGCAAATCTTCAAACCGAAAACTTATGTATACACAGTAGCCTGCGAGGAGAGGGGAGAAAGAGTTAGTAGGTTGAGTCGAACGATAGTGAAACCCAACTTATCAAAGCGATCGCTTCCTGGCGATAATGCTGCGTTCATCTGCGGTTCATCTGCGTTATAAAAATTGGATTTATCCCAAAGACGACTGTGAACTGCGCCTCTCCCCATAAATTTACCAGCGAGTTAAACAACTATGACCAATACCACCCAAACCGGAAGACGTACCCAGACTCGATCGTCTACAGCACCTCAATCTCGTGGTGACGAGCCGTTTCTAGTTCTCGATAACATCACCAAAGTTTACCCCACCCAATCGGGCCCCAACGTCGTCATCAAAGACATCAGCATGACCGTCCAAGAAGGTGAATTTATCTGCATCATCGGTCACTCTGGTTGCGGCAAATCGACCTTATTAAACGCCGTTTCCGGCTTTGCCATCCCCGACAAAGGAGAAGTACGCCTGCGGGGTCAAAGAATTACCAAACCAGGGCCCGATCGCATGATGGTGTTTCAAAACTACGCCCTCTTGCCCTGGATGACCACCTACGAGAATGTTTACCTGGCCCTGAAATCGGTTTTCCCGAATAAGTCTCATGCTGAGAAAGACGCGATCGTTCAAGAACACCTAGCGATGGTGGGATTGGGGGATGCGGGAGAAAAGAAACCGCCGCAGCTATCTGGAGGGATGAAACAGCGGGTAGCGATCGCGCGGGCGTTTTCCATCCGTCCGGAAATCATGATTTTGGACGAACCCTTTGGGGCGCTAGATGCGATCACCAAGGAAGAAATGCAAGAAGAACTATCTCAAATCTTCCTCGACCACCGCTGCACGGTGCTAATGGTGACTCACGACATCGACGAATGTATCTTCTTAGCAGATCGTTTGGTAATGATGACTAACGCCCCTGCTGCTGGCATTGGGGAGATCTTAGAGATTCCCTTCCCCCGGCCGCGCGATCGCGCTCAAATCATGGAAGATCCCCAATACTACGATCTCCGCAACCGCGCCCTCGACTTCCTCTATAACCGTTTTGCCCACGACGATATCGCCAGTTAAAAGCCATAGCTGTAGGTTGGGTTGACGTTAGGAAACCCAACAAACCCCGATGTATGTCGATCCAGTAGGGTGCGTTAGCGCAGCGTAACGCACCGCGATCGCTATGTGGGGATTTTCTAGGTAAACTCGATTGACATTAGACCTCTGGGATAAATCCAATTTTTCATAACACAGATGAACCACAGATAAACACAGATAAACACAGATGTTTTTGATAAGTTATCGACTTATACCAGAGGTTTAACGAATAGCGATCGCCTCAGCATTCCAACTTTAATAAATCATACAAGCCATGTTTGGGAAAGTTTCAGAACCTACCATGCACTGGGTGAGATGGGTAGTAACTAGTGCTTGGTTGCTACTTATTTTTTCTCTGTTTTACGACCCCATTTCCCCCATCCTCACCGATCCAAATCTCGCCTGGAGTCCGTTTCGGCTCGATCCTGATGTTTGCGTGCGGGTGCAGGGTGTCTGCCTGGAAGAACGCCCTTACCGCATCGGCGCGGCGGTGTTTTGGGGGATGGTGGTTCCAGGGGCAATTTTTATCTTAGTGGTATTCGGACACGAACTCTGGCGGCGGATCTGTCCACTATCTTTTATTTCTCAACTTCCCAATGCCTTGAAATGGCAGCGGCAAAACAAAAAAGTCGATCCTAAAACTGGGAAAACTCGCTATGAAATCTTTCGGGTCAAAAAAGACTCTTGGTTAGCGAACAATCACCTTTATTTCCAGTTTGGCTGGCTGTTTTTCGGTCTTTGCGCCCGGATACTATGTATTAACTCCGATCGCGCGGCTTTAGCCCTGTGGTTAATCTTTACTATTGGAGCAGCGATCGCAGTTGGTTATCTCTACGGCGGTAAGTCTTGGTGTCAGTATTTCTGCCCCATGGCCCCGGTACAAAAAATCTATGCCGAACCAGGCGGAATCTTTACCAGTAAAGCTCATATGGACGAGCGATCGATTACTCAATCGATGTGCCGCACTGTCGGTGAAGACAAAAAAGAACAAAGTGCTTGCGTTGCTTGTAAAAGTCCCTGTATTGATATTGACTCGGAACGCTCTTATTGGGATAACATTACCCGATCGGATCGCAAGTTGCTCTACTACGGCTATTTCGGTTTGGTAGTAGGTTACTTTCTCTACTACTACCTTTATGCTGGCAACTGGGATTATTACTTTTCCGGCGCTTGGGCGCATCAAGAAGACCAACTCGCCCAATTGCTCAAACCAGGATTTTACCTCTTTAACAGGTCGATCGCTATTCCTAAACTGATAGCAGTACCTTTGACTTTGGGGTTATGCAGTTGGCTGGCTTACAAGTTAGGAGAAATTCTAGAAAATACCTACAGAAACTATCTCAAACGCCAACATCGAGTTCTCAGTAAAGAGCAAATTCGCCATCAAACGTTCGCAATTTGTACTTATGTAGTTTTCAACATCTTCTTCGTGTTTGCTGGTCGGCCGTTTATTAGGTTGTTGCCTCCAGCAATACAATATTTCTACGATGCTCTGATTGTCTTGGTCAGTACGGCATGGCTTTACCGCAACTGGGGGCGCAATCCGTCACTTTATTCCCGCGAAAGTTTGGCATCCCGTTTTCGCAAGCAACTAGCAAAGCTGGAGTTAAACCTCTCTCAATATCTCGAAGATCGAACCTTAGAAGATCTTAATACCGACGAGATTTACGTTCTCGCTAAGGTATTACCTAGCTTTAGCAAAGAAAAACGACATCAAGCTTATAAAGGCGTTTTGCGAGAAGCTTTAGAAGAAGGTTATGCCGACACCGCTAGCAGCCTAGAAGTGTTGCGTCAATTGCGTAGCGAACTCGATATCAGCGATGAGGAACACCGTACCACCTTAACCGAATTGGGAGTTGAAGATCCAGAATTGCTCGATCCTCACCGCCTGCGCAACCGTGAAAACTTGGTGCGGTTGACGGGTTATCGGAAGTCTTTAGAGCGATTGGTAAATCTACAACAACGCCAACTTAATTCCAGTAATGGGGAAGGAGCGATCGCCAACTTATTAGCAGACTATCCCGAATCGGTGCGATCGCTCAGGCAGCAATATTCGATTTCTTCGCAAGAAGACGAAGAAATCTTCGCCAGCTTAGATCCAGAAACCGGAACCGTCAGGCGGGCTGAGTTTTTGCTCTCACAACTGCAAAACTTGGTCGAGCGATATCAGGCTTTGAACCAACCGATTTTGTTGCAACAAAGAGAGGTTTTGAGCTTACTGTTAGCTACAGTAAAACAGCAAAAGCAATTATTAGCGATCGGATTATTAGAAATTATCGAGAGTTTAGGAGAAAGTCCAGAAGGCTATCGGCTTGCTCGATCGTTCGGTCAAATGGGATCTCTAGTGTTGCAAGATTTGCTAGAAGAACCAACCTGGCAGGCTCGACTGGCCCCTAAAATCGTCGCCTGCTTGCAGCAGCCACCCCCAGAAACCGCTCCGGCTTGCTCTTTAGAGTGGAAAACCGAGGCTATTGCCCATCATTTAGAAGCACTCTTGCTCGAACCAAATCCCTCGCTGCAAGCCATCAGTCTCTACGAACTTTACCAGCTAGATCCAGTTCGCGGTCGAGAACAGGCTCAGCAGCTACTACAACTAACCCACCAGATCGAACCTTTAGTTAAAGAAACGGCTCAGATCGTCGTCTCTGCGACTACCAAACCAGATTTAGCCGCTTTTCCCAGCCTAGAAAAATTGGTATATATGGCCAGTAGCGACTTCTTTAAAGATGTCAAAAGTGCAACTGCGATCGCTTTGGCTAATCGTGGTGAAATTAAAACTTACCAAGCTGGTGAGGTCGTAACTGAAGCGGGCGATACTTGTCGCGAACTGTTGTTGCTGATTGCTGGAGAAGCTCGAATTGAGTCACCCAACGAGTCTAAGATAGAGCAACTATTACCGGGTCAAATTCTGGACGAATTGGAGGTACTATCTCACGTCGAGCAAACGGGCACGATCGTCGCCACCGCTGCTTCTACTAGGATTTTGGCCATTCCCGTAGACGCGCTCGACGATCTGCTAGAACGCGATGGCGATTTTGCCAGACGGGTATTAGAAATGGAAAGCCGTCGCCTGCAACAATTGCTGCATTCTCAAGGCTCTTTTTGAGCCTCGATCGAATTAACAGGCCCGATTCTGGGTTTCGCACGCTCCAATGCTTACCCAACTGCTAGAACCATCTTCCCAGTGTTCCTTTTTCCAAATCGGGGCGTTGTGTTTGAGAGTATCGATCGCGTAGCGACAAGCCTCAAACGCTTCCGAACGATGAGGGCAGCCAACGGCTATTAAAACGCTGATTTCCCCAATCGATAAGCGGCCGATGCGGTGGTGGATGACAACTCGATTTACGTCTGGCCAGCGGCGATCGATTTCAGCCGCAATTTGCTGAAAGATTTGCAGGGCCATCGGTTCGTAAGCTTGATACTCTAATGCCACTACTGGCTTACCATCCGTTCGATCGCGCACCATGCCGCTCATGACTACCACAGCGCCGTTACCCGGTTCGTCGGCTAAAGCGTAAACTTCCTCTAGCGATAAAGGGGCAAATACAATCGCCAAGCGATCGCGATCGCTCGCTGGGGATGAAGATGTTAAGGGTGAGAAAATTGCAGTCATCCGATGAAAAGATTTGAGATTAACTTTAAGGGATCGTGTCTTAACTCTCTGCTGGTAAGATCGTTAAATAAAAACTTCAATTTGAGAGTTTCTTAACATTTCAACGGTAACTTAAATAATAGATTGTCGAAGTAGATATCGGCGTGTCGGCGGTATTTCAGTAACACCAGCTAAACGCGATCGCTCTTGGGGGAGGTTTTTCGGAGGTCTTGGTGAAAACGAGTAAAGAAAACGAAATCGATCGAGAGGCTCGTTTTTTTAGTCTCTCTCTCGATCTCCTATGCGTCGGTAACTTAGAAGGCTATTTTACTCGCGTAAGTCCAGCTTGGGAAGCTACTCTAGGTTACACTCAGTCCGAACTTACCAGCCAACCGTTTGTTAATTTCGTCCATCCTGAAGATATCGGCGCTACCAAAGCCGAACTAGAAAAGCTACGCGCGGGAACCCCGACGATCTATTTTGAGAATCGCTATCGCTGCCGAGACGGATCTTGGAAGTGGCTGGGGTGGAAAGCAGTGTTAGATGGGGAAACTCAGGAAATTTACGGGATCGCCCGCGATATCACTGAAGCCAAACAGATCGAGCGAGAACGCCTGCAATTGTTGCAACGAGAGCAAGCCGCAGCAAAAGAAAGCGAGGAACGCTGGCAATTAGCTGTACGCGGTAGCAATGATGGCATTTGGGACTGGAATGTTGAAACCAATGAAGTCTTCTTTTCCACCCGTTGGAAAGAAATGCTCGGTTACGAAGAACGCGAGATTGCTAACCATCTAGATGAATGGTCGCAGCGAGTGCATCCAGACGATCTCGACCGGGTAAGGGCACTTATCAGAGATCATTTTGCTAAGAAAACTCCGTTTTACATCAGCGAACACCGAGTTCGCTGTAAAGATGGCAGCTATAAATGGATTTTAGATCGCGGTCAAGCCTTGTGGAACGAACATGGTAACGTCGTGCGCATGGCGGGTTCCCATAGCGACATCACAGATCGCAAGCTAGCAGAAAGGGAATTAGAAAAACAGCACAAGCGATGGCAATTATTCGCCGATATTGCCCTCAAAATTCGCCAGTCCTTGCAACTAGATGAAATCATTCAAACTACAGTTACAGAAGTTCAAAAGCTACTGCAAGCCGATCGAGTTTTAGTTTATCGCGTCTGGGCAGATGGTTCTGGGAGTACGATCGCTGAAGAAGTAGTGCCCGGTTATGTCTCAGTTCTCCATCACACTTTTCCCCCAGAAGTCTTTCCCGCAGAATCGCGAGAATTATACTCTCAAGGACGAGTTAAAGCGATTACCGATGTAGAACAGGCTGACATCTCTCCCTGTTTGGTGGAATTTGTCGAACAGTTTGGGGTGCGAGCTAAATTGGTCGTGCCAGTTTTGCGACAGCAAGAACTTTGGGGTTTGTTAATTGCCCATCAATGTAGCACCCCTAGAAAATGGTCTGGTTTTGAAATCGAACTTTTGCAACAAATAGCCGATCAAATCGGGATTGCTTTAGCCCAAGCCGCTCTTTTAGAGCAAGAAACGCGCCAGCGGCAAGAATTAGCTCGTTCTAATGCCGAATTAGAACAATTTGCCTCGATTGCTTCCCACGACCTGCAAGAGCCGTTGCGTAAAATTTTGGCCTTTGGCGATCGATTGCAAGAAAAATATGGAGAGGTCTTAGCTGGATCGGGACGCGATTACTTAGAGCGGATGCAAGGTGCAGCTAAACGAATGCAGGCTTTGATCGACGATCTGCTGATCCTGTCTCGCGTCAACAAAAACACCCTCTCCTTGGTTCCGGTCGATCTCTCTAGAGTAGTGGCAGAAGTCTTGTCAGATTTAGAGTTCCGCATTCAAGAAACTGGTGGCGTTATCGAAGTAGGAGAATTAGCGACCATTGTTGCCGATCCAGTTCAGATCCATCAACTGCTGCAAAACCTGATCGCCAATGCGTTGAAGTTTCACCGAGATGAAGTTCCTACGGTTAAAATCTCTGGTCGGCGACTTTTGGCGGCTGAAGAGCATCACCATACTTATTCGACAGTAATGGAGTTTTATCAGATCTCGATCGAAGATAACGGGATTGGATTTGAAGAAAAGTATCTCGATCGAATCTTCAACGTTTTTCAACGCTTGCACAGCCGCAGCGAATACGAAGGCACCGGGATCGGTTTAGCTATCTGCCGTAAAATTGTCGAAAATCACAGCGGTAGCATTACAGCCAAAAGTCAACTGGGAAAGGGTACGACTTTTTTCGTGACCCTGCCCAGCGGGGAGAGGGAGGAGAGGGGGAGAGAGGAAGAGGGAGCAGGGGGAGCAGGGGGAGCAGGGGGAGCAGGGGGAGCAGGGGGAGCAAGGGCGCAATTAGCATCTGACAACTGACAACTCAACATCCAACACTCCACACTCCACACTTAACACTTAATCAAAGGGGGGATTGATGTGAAGGGACGTAGAAAACCAATGGCTATTCTGATGGCGGACGACGACGCTGATGACTGTTGGTTGGCAAAGGAAGCCTTGGCCGAAAGTCGATTGGCTAATGAAATCCATTTCGTGTCAGATGGTGAAGAGTTGATGGATTACTTGCATCAACGCGGCCGATATGACGATCCCAAACGTTTTCCGCGTCCGGGCTTGATCCTGCTCGATCTGAATATGCCTAAGAAAGATGGCCGAGAAGCTCTCGAAGAAATTAAAACCGATCCGCACCTGCGACAGATTCCAGTGCTGGTGCTGACCACCTCCAAAGCTGAAGAAGATATTTATCGCAGTTACGATTTGGGCGCTAACTCTTTTATTACCAAGCCCATTACTTTTGGCTCTCTAGTCGAGGTGATGAAGACGTTAGGTAAATACTGGTTTGAAATTGTCGATCTGCCAATAGAAGGAGCCAACGAGGGATAGATTCGGCTCGTTTCAATTTAAATATGCTACAGCAGATCGATACGAGGAGGCGGGGACGCGGCGATCGATGTCGAGCAAACATTTAGGTAATCGATATAACTAATTCCCGATCTTTTAGAATATTAACAGTCACCTAAATTATCTAAGCTGCCGTGCATTTCAATGAAGAATACAGGAGTGCAGAAGTATGCGCCGAGCACAGGCTGCGCCAACAGAAGTTCAGAATTATTCTGGGCTTGGAACCGTCTTAAGTTCTAGCAACATACAGAGAGCAAGATCGCAAGATCCTCCTAAACTCTTGAACTTCTCCATTCTGAACTTCTTTTAAAGCTTATGAGCCAAGTTCCCGTTAGAGTTCTGATCGTTGATGATGATGAAGATGACTACATCCTGACGCGGGATTTGCTCTCGCAAATTCAGGGTACTAAATTCGCGCTGGAATGGGTAGATAACTACAGTTCTGCTTTGGAGAAGATGGTTCAAAAGCAGCACGATGTTTATTTGCTAGACTATCGTTTGGGCGATCGCAATGGGTTAGAACTATTACAAGCTGCCATTGCCGCTGGTTGCCAAGCGCCGATAATTCTGCTCACCGGACAAGGCGACAGGCAGATCGATGTCGAAGCGATGAAAGCTGGGGCGGCCGATTACTTAGATAAAAGCCAATTAAGACCGTATTGGCTAGAACGTTCGATTCGCTACGCTATAGAGCGCAAGCGCACGGAACAGAAAATGCAAGCCCAAGCGGCTTTACTCAATATCGCTACCGATGCGATTTTTGTTCGCGAACTAGGAGACGGCATCGTATTTTGGAATCAAGGAGCCGAACGCTTATACGGCTGGAAAGTTGCAGAGATCTTAGGAAAAAATACTCAGGAATTAATTTATCCCCCCAGTGCGCCACCACCTTCAGAAGCCTATGAAACCCTAACGGCAACCGGAGAGTGGCAAGGCGAGTTAGAACAAGTCACTAAAGATGGGGAAAAAATTATCGTCCAAAGTCGCTGGAATTTAGTGCGAGATGACGACGGCCAGCCTAAATTAATTCTGGTGGTTAACACCGATATTACTCAAAAGAAACAACTGGAAGCTCAATTTCTGCGGGCCCAACGAATGGAAAGTTTGGGAACCCTAGCTGGTGGGATCGCTCACGATCTTAACAATGTCCTCACGCCGATGCTGATGGTAGTGCAACTGCTACAGCTAAAGCTCAAAGACGAACAAACTCAAAACTGGCTTTCCATTCTAGAAACGAATGTCAAACGGGGGGCAGAATTAGTCAAACAAGTGCTATCGTTTGCCCGCAGTTACGAAGGCAAACGCATAGTTCTGCAAGTCGGACATATAGTATTAGAAATTAGAAGGATATTTCAACAAACATTTCCGAAATCGATCGAGATTTCTACAGATATCTCACCAGATCTGTGGACTGTTTTTGGAGATGCCACTCAATTACACCAAGTTTTGCTCAATCTTTGCGTCAACGCTCGCGATGCTATGCCTTACGGTGGCACTTTGAGTATTACTGGCGAAAATATTTGGATCGATGAAAACTACGCTCGCCTGAATATCGACGCGCAACCCGGTCCGTATGCTGCGATTACCATATCAGATACAGGAATTGGTATACCTAAAGAAATTATCGATAAAATTTTCGATCCATTTTTTACGACCAAAGAGGTAGGTAAAGGAACGGGACTCGGTTTGTCAACTGTAATTGGGATTGTTAAAAGTCACAAGGGATTTATTAATGTCTATACCGAAGTAGGAAAAGGCACGAGCTTTAAGGTTTACTTGCCAGCTACAGAGGTGAAAGAAATTAATTCAGCTAGAGAGGATAAGACGGAACCATTTGCCGGACGAGGAGAATTAATTTTAGTAGCTGACGATGAAGAGGCTGTTTGCGAAATTACTAAACTCTCTCTCGAAACGTGCGGTTACAAAGTCATGGTAGCAGCTAATGGCATTGAAGCGATCGGAATTTACACTCAGCATCAGGAAGAGATTAGTTTGGTGTTGCTGGATATGATGATGCCCTCGATCGATGGAGCAACTACGATTCGGACGTTGCAAAAAATCAACCCAGATATTTTAATTATTGCTGTTAGCGGATTGGCATCAAATCAGCAAATTGCTGAATTATCTGGTTCTAGCGTTAAAAGGTTTTTGTTAAAGCCATATACGGCACAAGAACTATTAAAAAATGTGGCTGAGGTTTTGGATCGGCATCGCAAATTAACCTCGGTATGAATATAGCAAGAGGCAAGAGGAAAGACTAAGATTAGACCGCTGGCAAAAGTCGATAACACATCAAAATCATCTGTGTTTATCTGTGTTCATCTGTGGTCAAGAAAGCATTTTATACCAATTTTTAAAACTGGCTATATAGCTCCCGGTATTAGATTACAAACCATTACAGACGGAGCGATCGCTATCTTCTACTTGGGGATTATTTTTCAGATAATCTTGCAGCCAATCGCAACTGCGTTCGAGTAAATCGTTGGTTTCTAAGTTCCAATTCCATAAAATAATGGTTTCGTCCCAACTAGCAGAGGCTAAGGTTTGGCCGTCAGGACTAAAAGCGATGTGATTGACTGGTCCTGTATGTCCGATTAGGGTTTGTCCGAGCTTACCATCGCGATCCCAAAGTTTGATGGTGCTGTCATCGCTAGCTGAGGCTAGGGTTTGGCTGTGGGGACTAAAACTAATGCTGTTGATCTGACTTTGATGGCCGCTCAAAGTCTTCAATAAGTCCCCGCTGGGATGCCAAAGCTTGATGGTATTGTCGTAACTGCCAGAAGCGATCGTCTGTCCGTCAGGGCTAAAACTGACAGCGTAGATGCGATCGCTATGTCCGCTCAAGGTAGCGATCGAATTACCCTGGAGATCCCATAACCTCACGGTGCGATCCGAACTGCCAGAGGCAATAGTTTTACTGTCAGAACTGAAGCTCAGACTGTAGACGCGCTCGCCATGTCCTTTTAAAGTTTTGATTAACTTGCCATCTCGATTCCAGAGAGCGATCGTTTTGTCGTAGCTAGCCGAAGCTAAAGTTTGACCGTCAGGACTGAAACTGAGGCTGTAAATGCGCCCGGTATGTCCGTTTAAGGTTTGTTCGCAAGAGAAGAGGGGGAGAGGGGGAGAGGGAGGAGAGGGCGAGGAGGGCGAGGAGGGCGATAATTTATTAACTGCGAATTGCGAATTGCGAATTGCGAATTGCAAATTGCTGCATTCCTGCGAGCCTGCAAGTCCGAGGTTCCACAGTTTAATCTCTCTACCGAGGGCGACGGCTATTTTTTGACCGTCAGGACTAAAAGTGGCGCTGCGAAACCAACCGCTGTGTTTAGCTAAGTTTCCTAATAAACTGCCATCTCGATTCCAGAGTTTGATGGTGCCATCTTGACTGGTAGAAACGATCGTTTCGCCATCAGGACTGAAATTGACGCTATTAACCGCTCCTCGATGTCCCTTGAGATCTTGGCGTAAGTAGTTTTTGCGCCAGAGTTTGATGGTTTTGTCGTAACTAGCAGAAGCTAACATTTGACCGTTGGGGCTAAAAACTGCACCATAAACCGGGCCGCCATGTCCTCGTAAAGTTTCTAATTCAAAGCCATCGCTCAAGCGCCAGAGGATCGCCGCGCCATCGTGACTAGTCGATATTATGGTTTGACCGTCAAAGCTAAAACTGACGCTGTTAACTCGACTTTTATGCCCTTTTAAAGTTTTGACTAACGTGCCATCGGGCTGCCAAATTTTAATCGTGCCGTCGTTACTGGCAGAAGCAATTAGCTGGCTGTCGGGACTAAAAACGATGCCATTGATTTGACCGTTGTGCCCTTGCCAAGTGCGACTTTTGCTAGTTTTTAAGGAGAAAATTTCTATATCGCCATCGGCATCAGCTATGGCAATTGTTTGGCTGTCGGCACTAAAACTAACAGTGTAAATTGCATCTGGCTGTTTTTGCGGAACTATAGTTTTAATTAGCTTACCGTCAGGTTTCCACAATTTGACGCTGCCCTCCCAACTAGCAGAAGCGATCGCCGTGCCGTCGGGGCTGAAACTAACAGTTTGAATTGGCTCGTCGTGCGCTCTGATGCTTTTAATTATCCTCCCTTGTTTGAAGTCCCAAAAATTAATGATGCCGTCACCGCCAGCCGATATTAAAGTTTTGCCATCGGGACTGAAACTAACGCTATATACTGCGCCCCAATGACCTTTTAACGTTTGTAATAAAGTTCCATCTGGTTGCCAAATTCCGATCGTGCGATCGCTGCTAGCAGAGGCAATTAATTGACCGTCTGGACTGAAAGTAACGGCATTGACTGTATCTTGATGTCCTTCTAAACGATTGGCTTCTTGAATGCCGTAAATGACTTGCCGTAAAGTATCGATCGTTTCTTTTTGCAGTTCTGGAGAAGCTTTGACGTAGCGCAATCGCTTTACTGCCCTGACGCTAGCAATTAGGGCTTCTAGGCGATCGTCATTTAAATATAAAGACTGTGCTGAAGCGTTGAGCATAGCAATTTCTGCTAATTTCCTTTTGGTTTCTGCTTGTTGCATCAGCAGAAACGTTCGGACTCCGACGATAATTGCGATCGCCGAAATTGCGGCTAAAAAAGTGAATCCTACTCGCAGGGTACGCTTGGTTTGCTTTTGGGTTAATACTAGTCTTTGATTAGCTTCTTTTTCTGCTTTTAAAGCTAGCTCGGCTTTTTGTTGCGCTTCCAGTAAGATTTTCTTGGCTTGGGTTTCGATCGCCAATGCTTTTTGAAATTGCCGTTTTTCTAGTTCGCGGCTAGCGTCGATAAACTTATAATCTTGATAACTCAAATTTTTGTTAGCTGCCCAACTTAATGCTTCTTGTAAATCTCTACCTTGTAAAAGTTGGGAATTATCTTGATAGTTAGAATCCATCCAAGCTGCCAGAGAGCGAGCATATGGACGGAGGGAAGAGAGGGTATTCTCTACCCAATTTGAATGAAAAATAGAAGCATAAATGCGGTTGTAAACTCTGAACTTACCTCGATTTTTAATTGCTAAACCAGTTAATAGTAATTCTTTTTCTTCCGAGCTATCGCTAAACGCTACTTCTTCAGCGTGCAATATTTGTTGATATAGACCTAGTAAATGAATAGTATTATCTGGAGTAGACGATGTAGATCTAGTTCCAATTAGCAGGCGATCGCGAATGGTTTTTAAATGCTCTGGTTCGTCTTGAGTTTCCCAATTTTGAATTAAATGCGATCGCACCAGTTCCTCGATAACTTTAGCTTCTGCACTAGCAACAATAAAATCGGAACTTTCCCAAATCAGCTTGCAAAGCTTTTGAGTGAGAAATGGTTGTCCGCCCGTCCAAACTAAAATTTCTTGCAGCACGGTTTGCGGGTTCTCGCATTTCCCAGCCAATCCTGGAACTAAGGGCTGCACTTCGTCTAGTTCAAATCCCGATAGAGCGATCGCTTTGCCAATATTAAACGGCGTGCGATTTTTATCTGGCATCAAATCTGATGGTTTGGCTACACCTAAAAGGGCAAAAGTCAGCCGTTGATATTCCGATTTATCTGCTCGTTGGTTGTAAAACGATCTGATAGCAGCAAAAAAATCATCGACGGGGAATTTAAGACTGAGAATGCTATCGACTTCATCGATAAAAATAACGATATTCTGAGAAATTTCAACTAATAAGACTTCTTCAATAAATTCGCTAAATCTTTGAACTGGAGCGAGTAAATCTCGTTCGCGCCACCAGGTTCGCAAATTAACTTTATGAGACAGTTGAAAGCTGCTAATTAAGCTTCTAACTATGCCAGCATACCATTGTTCCCAAGAAGCATTTTGACTGCCAATATTAGTCAGATCGATCGCGGCGCAAGCAACCCCTTCTGCTTGCAATCTTTGCATGGTTTGAACTCGCAAACTAGATTTTCCCATCTGCCGCGAGGTGAGGACGTAACAAAATTCCCTGGCTTGCAGGCTTTCAAATAAATCTCGATCCGATCGTCTAATTACATAAGTAAGAGCATCGACGGGTAAGCTACCCCCCACTTGATATTCATAAGCTGGCGTTAGAGTGGTACTCATATCGAGCAATAGGTAATAATAGTTTAATATACAATTTCTCTCAAGATATTGGGTAATTTTGCCTGGCGAATGAATTCGCGGCTACACAAACAAAGTCCGCCTGCGCGGACTAAAGAATAAAAAGTATAGTACCGATTTAGTTCGGTATAAAGTTAAGTTGATTGTCTACGCTCCAGATAATGAGACGATCGTCAAATGGAAAAAGTAGCACAGTACCGTCAGTACGTTCTGCAATTACTAACAAAGTATGCTAATTATCAGCCATCAGGAGAAGAAATTGAAGTCGAACTAATTTTTGATGCCGAATGCGTTGGCGCAGCCTCTCCGCAGGAGACTCGCTATCAAATTTTAGAGATTAGCTGGGATAAATACGATCGCATTTATAACCGCGTAATGCACTTAGACATCAAAAATGAAAAAATACCGCATATAGTTTCCGCCGTAAGCGTTAAAAGGTCGATCGATCTAATTTTTGAGCGACGTGAAAGGCTGAAATATACGAAAGTTCGAGATGACCATCAAAATCTCGCTCTATAAGAGTTTTCAATCCTTCAAATAAAGTTTTTTTAGTTTGCGGATCTAGTTTCAAGTATGGCGAGTAAGTATTTAGAAGTGTCAAATATCGATCGGCTGTATAGGTTAATTCCGGCTCGATATATCCAGCTACTACGTTTTTGAATTGACCTGAATCGATCGCTATTTGTCCCAATCCTTTTAAAATACTTTCCTGCATTTCTCTGTCCTCGTAGCGATCGAGTTCTGGGGCGTGCAGTTGATAGACTTCAGATAATCGTTGGTAAGTTTCATAGTTAGGTTGCAGTTCTTTATTCCACAACAAAATTATGCAGCCGTTCTCGCGTAAAGCCTTAGCTGCTTTGGGATATCCCACATCTGACGGTATCCAATGGAAAGAACTGGCAGCTAAAACAGCATCAAATCGATCGGGTTCGATCGCCCACTCTTCAAAAGCTATATTTTTAATCTCTACATTGGAATATTGCTGGCAATTTTGTTTAGCTAACTTATAAAAATCTGGGTTGGGTTCTAAAGAAAGAATCGAACACCCAAGTCGAGCGAATCCTACTGTGGCAGTTCCAGGGCCGCATCCAACTTCAAGTATTTTGGAGTCAGATGATAGGTTAGCGATCGCTGCAACTCGATTTATTACTTCTTCTGGGTAACTAGGTCTAGCTCGATCGTATGCTTCTGCTGCTGGAGAATACCAATTTTTTCGCTGTTCTAGGTCGCGACTGGAGAAGCTACTTATTGTTTCTTTCAGTTCTTGATAATCCATTAGATTCGGTTGAGAAAGCATAGGCGTTAGCGCAGCGGCTCTGCAAGAGCTAGCACGTTACAGCATAGCCTTCTAATATAGCAATCCTATTTGATTCCCGAACAGCCCTCACCCCCAACCCCTCTCCCAAAGTGGGCTACGGTGTATACATAAGTTATCGATCTGAAGTTGGGCCTTGTAGATCCCCCTAAATCCCCCTTAAAAAGGGGGACTTTGAGTTCTTTTCCTCCCTGCTTGGTGCAAGCAGTATGGCAAGGTTTCCTCGCCACGCTTGCATCCGCTTTTTAAGGGGGCTAGGGGGGAATGCGCAAAGCGCACGCTGCGCGAACGGCGAGGAGTTGAGCATCAAAACTAGAGATGTGTATACACGGTAGCTTGAAGAAATGTCACACTATCTAATACTAAATCCGGTTACGGCTCTCGCTTCAAAGTCCAAAATACTGGAGAATCTCCCGAGAATTTCTGCTTTCTCGCGACTTCAAAGCCATTTTTCTGATAAAAATGTACTGCCTGTTCGGTAAAAGTAACGAGATAGCATGGTAGACCTTCGCGGCTTGCCCGATCCAGCACAGGCTGAAGTAATGCACTACCGATTCCCTGACCCTGAGAGTTAGGATGAACGACCATTAAGGCAAGATACCAATGCGGTCGATTTGTCATATCTTGGTGATGGCATTGTTCGATCGCTCTCAAGTACGTCAGCCATCGCCCCAAGCGATACCACCCACATTTCCATGGTAAGAGATACAACTGAAATTGAATTGCCATCTGTAACAGTTGTAAACCATTGGTAGAGGATCGATCGGGTGGCAACCACGCTGCAACTCCGCGCAAATCGGATGTGGTATAAACTCGATCGCAAGTAAGGCAATATTCTATTACCTTGCTCGTCAACCAAGTTAAACCTTGCAAGCGCGATCGCTTATCTGCTGGCATCAGATAGCTAAATACTGGGTCGTCTGCAAATGCGTTAGCCGCAATTTCGCTGGCATAGGCAATTTGGGATCGCTCTAATTTAACTAGATCGTAATTTTTCACGGTTGAGCGTCAGGTAAAATCGATGCTGAATCGGACAGTTTTGACGGTTGTAACAACATGATGCTCGGTGGTAACAACAACCAAAGACCAGAAATAGGCATCAAGAAAATTCCAACCAGTACGGTTGCCAATAAAATTCCGCCGATCGAGATGGGAAATGTTAATTTTTGGCGATCTGCCCACAAACAGAGTTTTCCTAACAAAAACAAAATCGGAGTCAGGAACATAAACCAAAACGCATCTTCTCGATCGAATATGGGGGTCGAGAGATTGGGAGCAATGACGTTAAACCATCCATCCTGGGCGATCGATCGCCATTGTTCAAAATAAAAAACTATGCCCGCTAACCCATGAATGGCGCTGACAGCAATCCACCAAAAACCTGCAATTCGCAGCATATAAAATTCCTCCAAATATTTGCCCTCACCCTAAATCCCTCTCCCACGGGAGAGGGACTTTGACTTTAATTTCTCTTATCCCTCTTACTTACTCTTACTTACTCTTACTTCCTCTCTCTTCCTCCCCTCTCCCACCCCCCTTAAAAAGGGGGGCAGGGGGGGATCGGAGAGGGGCTGGGGGTGAGGTCGGCTGTGAGGGTTTCCCCTCAACTAGGGCTGTCTGTTAATCCAAGCTGTTTCATCAACTCCAGCAAATTAGTTTCGTACCACCACTCTACAATCTTGCCGTTTTCAAAGCGTAGGAGCGTAAAATCATTCATCTTGGCAGACTTCCCAGTCGGAGGAATGCCCAAAAATTCTCCTGTATTCGTGCCTTCAAGGGTCGATCGAAAAACAACTTTATCGCCATCGGCAATGACATCTTCGATCGTCTGTTTGATATCTGGAAATCCTTGAAATAACCCAATATTGAACTCTTTGTTGGCTGCCAATCCGACGATCGGTTCCGGCCAGCTATTGAAGTGGTAGACGACGTTAGGTGTCATCACCTCGTCCCATACTTTTTCCCAGCGGGGTTCTGTCCCCCAACCTTCCTCGGCAAATCGCAGGGCGATCGCTTTATTGGTTCGATCTATTGTCGATTCCTGCATAAAAGTCTCCATACGCTACCGTATGCAACTACTCTAGACTAAGATATCCTCACTGTCAATACGCTACCGTATGGTAAAAACCACAGATTCCTCTCCCAAGCTGAAACGACAAGATTGGATCGATGCCGGACTAAAGGTACTAGCCGAAAGCGGCGTGGAGGCGGTGCGGGTAGAACCGCTGGCCAAGTTGATGAAAGTAACAAAGGGAAGCTTTTACTGGCACTTTAAAGATCGCCAAGAACTATTAGATGCTCTGTTAGCGGAATGGGTAAAGTTGCAAACTAATAGCATTATCGAGAGAGTGGAAGCCATAAAAGCAGATGCCAGCACCAAACTTCTGAGGCTGTTTGAGATCGCGATCGACGATGATGGTAAAGAAGAAAATGCCATTCGAGCCTGGGCGACCAACGACTCAAAAGTAGCAGCGGTTGTGGCCCAAGTCGATCGAAAACGCTTAGAATACACGCGAGATTTGTTCGTGCAAATTGGTTTTACGCTCCCAGAGGCGATCGTGCGGGCGCGGATGGCTTACTACTCGCTGGTGGGCGAATTTACGATCGGCACTAGAACAGATCGAGCCGAACGTTTAGCAGAGGTTAGAATGGAACACGCTATTTTGACGGCAACAAGTGTCAATTCGCAATTGTCAATTCGCAATTCGCAATAGTTGATTTCGGTTTGGCTGTTCGTTGTCGCTTGTTGTTATAAACTACGAAAGTTTATGTTTGCTCGCAAGTTTTACAGTTCGATCGGCTTAGCTGTCATATGGTCGCTGTTAATCCCTGGTTGTCTGACGCTAGGTGAAGATGTATTTTACGATCCGCCTAAATGGTCGCCGAAGAGCGATCGAATTGCTTTTGCAGCACTCCATGGTGAAAACTGGGATATTTATCGGGTAAATGTTGATGGCACGGGACTTACTCAGCTAACAAATAGCCCGGAACTCGATCGCTATCCCGATTGGTCGCCAGATGGCCAGCAGATCGTCTTTGTCTCTTATCGCGATCGACCACCGCAAGATTGCTGTGGCGATATCTATGTGATGCAGGCTGACGGTTCAAAAGTAACTCGTTTAACTCAAGATGCCTACTTCCCTAGTTTTCCTAAATGGTCGCCAGATGGTAAGCAGATTGTATTTGTTGCCAACGATGAAATTTATGTCATTAATTCTGATGGTAGTAAGCGAACTAAATTGGTCGGAAATAAAGATAAAAATGGGCAATTAGTTATCAATTCTTCTCCTGTTTGGTCGCCAGACGGTAAGAAGATTGCCTTCGGATCTAATGGGATTTCTGTAATTAATGCCGATGGGAGCGATCGAATTAATTTATCTAACGATTCTGACGATTATGCCCCATCTTGGTCGCCCGATAGTAAAAAAATCCTTTACACCAAAACTAAAATGGCAGGTGATGCTAAAAACCTGCAAGCGATAGACCGAAATATTTGGATTGCCGATATTCAAGGTGCAAATCCACCGAAAAAATTAGCCGAGGGTAGCGACCCAACTTGGTTAGCAAATGGTCAAAAAATAGCCTTTACTTGCGAAGCAGATAAAAATTCTAATAAATGGAACATCTGTTTTATTAATTCTGACGGTTCTAATTTGACCGAGTTAGATGCCAATGGTAGTTTTTTTACTTGGTCGCCAAACGGCAGAAAAATTGCTTTTCACTACAGCGAACGAGAAGAGATAGAGATTTATACAATGAACTCTGATGGTTCTGGATTGACTCAACTAACCAAACACAAAAAGTATTGATGAGCCTCTAGGCGATCGATCGGGACTGAATTTGGGTAATCTCTTGATATTGCGATCGATCTTTGTACCATGAAGAGAACTTTTCTCGCCGCCTTAAGTTTAATCGTCATTAGCACCTCAGCAACACCTGCGATCCCCTTGCCTCCCGATATGTCTGCTGTCAGCATCGTTGATTTTAACCAACAGCCACCCATTGGCAATTTAGGACAGCCTTTGGGCAAAATAACCACTATTTCTGGAGTTGTCCGGCAAGCACTGTTGGGGGCAAAATCCACCAATCTAGATTTAGTTTTGAGCGTCGAGGCTGTCAACGATCGCCCCTTGCCGCAACCTGTCATTATTCCATTTAAAATCTTTGAGACAGCACAAGTCGCCACCCCCATTTTAGGTCGATCTTTTCGGTATGTGGGCTATGAAACTGGCAGCTTTACCGGGGTACCAGCAGCAGCATTTCAGTTCGTCCCAGCCGTAGCGACGACGGATTATCGATTTACGACGATCTATCAGGTGTTGCGCGAAGAGTTGGATCGGGTAAGAACTAAAGCCGATTTAATCAGATTTAACGATCGACGAGTGCAAGTTATTGGTAAGTATATCGCTCATAGCAGAAAGCCAGCGGCAGGCCAAACTGGCGTTATTGGCTTTCAAGGCAACTATACGACGGCGAATATTGAATTAGCTGATGGCACGTTGGTTCCACTTTTTCCACCCGATAATAAACAATCGCTGCGATCTGCCGATGAAGTCCGAGCTTATACTGGGAAAACTGTCAGCGTTGTCGGTAAAATTCAGCTTCAAACCGATAACCGTCGATCGAATACGGCACCGCGCAGTATGCTAACGTCGATGGACGGCATTTGGCTGGAACGATCCCCGCAATAATGTAAGTATTAAAGTAGGGTGCGTTAGATGGCGATAATCTTGGCTCTGACTTAAATTCAGCAATCCGTCGCAGGAGCACCATTTATGCCAAGCGATCGCTAAAATACAACCGATATAAATTACATCTAGGGGTGCAATCGTTTCCTGCTAAATGAATTAATCCCATACTGTGCAGTTGAAATGCTTGCATAGTATCTAACCGCACGGGATTGGTGGCATTAACTACCTCTCTCATCGCCGCCACTAAATTAGGATGTTGCTCTAAATTCCATAAATGTCGGCGCAGATGCTCGCCATAAAGTCCGGCTTCAGTGGGAGCCATTTCTAAGAGTTGTTTTAATTCTAAATCGCGAGCCAGATGATAAAGAGCTAGGCGCACCAAATAGGGATGTCCGCCGATCGTACTCATTAGCATTTCTACTCGATCGTGCTGCCAATTCAGGCGATGTCGTCGAGCTAAATCGTCAACTTGTTCGGCACTAAATTCTGATAGTTCGACTGGCAATCCCACATTAAAAGGCGACTGATTGATATTCAATGGAATATACACTTCAGTAGAATGAACTAACACCAACCTGAGTTTTTTCCAAATCGGGTTATTTTTAGCTTCTTCATGCCAAGCCCGCAGAACTCCAAAAAAGTCAGAGGCAATTTCGGGATATTGGAAAACTCGATCGACTTCATCTAACCCCAACACTAAAGGGCGATCGATCTGAGTTAAAATATATTCTTCAAAGTAGGCCGTACAATTAACTTTACTTCCAAAAATTTCATCCCAATATTCTGATAGCTTGTTCGGCAAGCGTAATTGCCGACAAATGCTAGCACAAAATCGCTGCAAAAACTTATCTAAATCGGTAAAATCTCGCTCGTCTAAAAGTTGAAAACTGAAAGGTAAACTCAAGCAGTTTTGCCTTTTTGCTTGGTAAAGAATACGAGCCATCAGGGATGTTTTGCCCATTTGTCGAGGTGCTTTGATCCGAATCAATGCCCCCGGCTTGACAATAGTTTGATAGCATTGGGCTTCAATGGGAACTCGCTCGACATAAAAGGCTGAAGCCAGATCTACCTGTCCTTCCGGTAGCTCTGGTTCTGCCGATGGTAAAGGTGGAAGATCTAAACTTTCTAATACTGGGGAAGCTGGAATAGAATCAATTCCAAAATCTGCGATCGCTTGCCAATCTAACCCCAATCGTCGAGAAATTTCGACAAAGGTGAGATGATCTACAGGTTTGCCAGTGAGGAAGTTATTGACGGTAGAACGCGCCAAGCCGATATCTTCAGCCAAGATTTTTTGACTGGGAAAGCCATTGCGCCTCAAAGCAATTTCGACTTGCTCTAGAAATTCTTGGCGGAGTTTAAGCGATCGCTTCATGCACGACTCAATCTGGTTGTTGCTGAGATGCTATTTGTCTGATAGCGTTTAAATCTAAACGTAACTGCTGTGCAATTTCTTCAACCTCGATCCCAGCTTTGAGAAGTACGGGTACTACTATTAGTTTTCCTTCTTGATATCCTTCTTCAAACGCCTCTCGATAAACTTTTGTTTGTTTTAATTCCTTTAATTCAAACATTTATTCGCTCTCTTAACAACTAGTTTATAGGCAACGAACAACCTCATTTAGTTCTCAGTTTCTATCTATCTGAGAAGCAGCTTCTCTGACTGTTTGTATATCTAAACCTAGTTGTTGTGCAATTTCATCGACAGTCACTCCAGCTTTAAGGAGTAAAGGTAATGCTTCTAGCTTCCCTTGTTGACGACCCTTTTGAAGACCTTCTTCCAGGGCTTCTTGGCGACTTTCTTCACGACCTTCTTGGCGACCTTCTTCTAGGGCTTCTTGATAAACCTTTGTTTGCTTCAGTTCGTTCAATCCCAGCATTTCCTGAATCTCCTGACGACCTAAATCGGGAAACTTGTATATAAAGACGGTTTCTATTAATTCTAGAATTTTTTTGGTGTCTAGTGCCTCTGTAGCTTCCTGAGTTGCTCTCTGGGCTAGCTGTCTGGCTTTTTCTGGCGCTGCTGATTCCTTAGTACCAATCAATTGCAGTAGACTTAACCCGATCGACAAATCAGATCTTTCTCCTAATTCATCAAGATATACGCGCCGAAACCTGGGGCTATCAGCAAAGTCTTGGTAGTGAATCGGCAAACCTGGATCTAAGCTGCGTTTGGTGAAGATTAACAGCCCTCGCCAGTCATTAATGGGTTGGTAATCGTGCAAGTACAAAAAGATCTGACTGAAAAAACTGGAATATAAGACATTTTTGGTATCTTTATAACCTTGAATTTCCACAAAATAGAGCGGTAGATCGCTAGCATAGCTGGGAGGAACCAGAATGCCATCAATGCGAAAATTGGTTTGCTTGACTTCTTGAGAAGCAAAGCTATAGGTAGAACCTCTAGGATCGAGGTTGCCGATTAGTTCAAATATAATGCTGGGAGAAGTTTGAAAAATTAAGTAAAAGAGGCTGTCAGTTGGCACTGAGATCGAGTTAATTTGTAGCTGACATAAATACTATAGCAACAAATCAGTCATAAGTTAGTCACAAGTCAGTAGATTCCCAGCCCTCAACTCAGTCAAGGGCAAGTTGTAATTGAAGAAGGAGTTCAGAATTAAGAAGTTCAGAAGTTCAGAATACTTTCCGATCTGAACTGCTTTATTTTGGTGGAAATAGTGGAAGTATAGGAGCGATCGCCTGCGATGATAAATAAAACCAGTTTGGTGCGTTGGGGTAGATTTTCTCAGCTAAGCGATCGCAAAGAAATAATCGGTGGTGTACTAATTGCGATCGCTTGGTTTTATCTCAATATCTCATCTCTCATTTGGTTATTTGCATCTTTACAAGATACGGCTTTATTCAATCAAGCCATATTTGTGGCTACAGTAGCAACTGTAGCTTTTTTAGGGGTGCGGTATCGCCAGCAGATTGAATTCTCATATGTTCCTCAGTTACAGCTATCACCATCGCTTTTGATGTTAGGGTGTGGAATCGGTGCGATCGCTATTCGTTGGCTGCTCGATATCGAACAAGTCTCAGTATTGCTATTCGTTTTGGGAACTTATGGGTTAGCAGGTTTATTTATTTCCCCTAACTTTTGGCGTAAAGGATTGCCAGTTGCAGTTTTATTTGCTTGCATTTTACCTTTTAGCTTGCAGTTTAGCGTCGGATTGGGATTTCCCATCCGGGTACTAACTGCTTATGCTGTGGAACATATTTTAAATTCTTGGCAGATTGCTGCTGTTTCTTCCCATGAAATTATTGTTTTAGAAAATGGCATCGCTCAGGTAGATTTGCCCTGTAGTGGTTTAAAAAGCTTGTGGACTGGTACTTTATTCTTGCTAGCAGCTACTTGGTTAGAAAATCGTCAAATTAGATGGCGCTGGCTGTTGGTTTGCAGCGCTCACTTATTACTATTAATTTCTGCCAACATCGGTCGAGTCTTACTATTAGTGCTAATTGCTAATGTCTTCGATCGACCGGAATTAGCCCAAATCGTCCACGTACCGTTGGGAATTTTGGGTTTTAGCAGTGCTTGTTTTTTCACTTGGTTATTGCTGCAAAATGTTCCTATTAACTTGGGGACTAAAGTTGCGACTATACAAACGAAGTCCGCACAGGCGGACTTGAAGAAAAAGGAATTGATATTATGCGCTTTGCTGATCGGGTTATCGCTATTGCCCAAACCGGAGGTAATTTTAGCAGAACCATTAGCTTTAAACCAGATTAATTTACCCGCGCGTATGGAGTTAAAAAGTATTCCGCTAACTAAATTTGAACGAAACTTCTTTGCCGAATATCCCCAGACGATCGCTCAAAAGCAACGCTTTAAATCTGACAATCTTTCTGGTTCGATCTTGCTAGTTAGCACTACATCTTGGCAAGCCCATCACGCCCCAGAACTTTGTTTTGTCGGTAATGGTTTTGCCGTAGAGCAAATGAATAAAGAACGATTATCGCCAGAGGTAATCGGACGGTGGTTGAGTTTAGAAAATGGCCAAATGAATGCGGTTTACTGGTTTCAATCAAATCGCCAAACAACAGATGAATTTATTTCCCGTTTCTGGAGTGATGTCACTCGCCAACAAAAGTCGTGGACTTTAGTATCGGTATTGTTTGACGAGCCAGAAAAAGTAGATTCTTCTGAAGTTAGAGAGTTTGTTAGCAATATTCATCGGGAGATCGCTAATTCACTCTAAGTCTAGGATACAAAATACAAAATAAAAACCACAGATAAACACAGATGAACACAGATATATAGCGATTATTTTTAGGGGCGGGTTTTACCAGTTTTGTTAGGGGTACACCTTAATTGTTAAATCAAACCCGCCCTGCCACACTGATAGCCAAGATTGTGTTTGCTGTTTGACGCATATCATTAATGTCAAATAATTATCGATTTATTCGATCGATAAATCTAAAACTGAGGAGATTAAATGATGAAACAACATTCTAAATGTAACGTCTTATTCCAGGTTTATTTCTGGATATTTAATGGCGCACTACTGTTAATTGCTTACTTAGGATTGCTGCCTTTCATCGGTCCGACATTTGTTTCAGATACTTTGGCTGGGGAATTACCACTCGATTTCTTTCTGCCGCTATTTGGGTTAGTGGGAGTACCAACGGCTTCGGCTGTAATGGGAAAATTACCAGTTCAAAAGCGAAGTTTGTCATTAGTACAGATATTTTATGGCGTAGAAACACCGCTATTGTTACTATGTGTAATTCGTTTTTTTATCCTGCGGCAACTGAATCCTGCGAGTGCTTTAGTCTTAATTACTGGCTGCTTAGCAATAGGAACTTATTTACATCGACAGATTAAAGGCGAGCGCACTGATGGGTTAGGCTCGTGGTTTCAATTAGGATGCCACATTTTGATGTTAGCGATCGCGATCTATTTGGGCGCTCTAACTTTACTATTTGCAATTCCTTTAGCATGGGGATTTTTTGTAGCCTTATTTAGCATCGGTTCTTCTAGTGGATTTACTGGCTTGGGTGGTATATTTTCTCTGACTTACTTCCTGATTGTCTATGCCTTTCCCTTAAGCATAATTGTAGTAGTTTTGATAGCGATCGCTACTACTCCCTTTGTTATGGGTAAACTCTACATCCAATCTTGGCGGCAAAATTTCAACTATTTTGTTTCTCGCTATGGCACGATTAAAGCTGTATTGGGAACGGGAACTTTTCTATGTGCTTGGATGGGATTGCTAATTCTGCTGCAACAGCAACCGCAAACTCAAGCATTTCAACAATTAGAAAAATCTACCCAAACTGATAGCGAACGACAAGCACTAATACAGCGATCGGACAAAATTCGTCAAGGATTGTTGAATGCTTATCTATCTCGCTATCGCTACGCTGATTCTAGTGAAGATAGTACCATTATTAGCGATCTGTATGCTACTGTTTTTGGACTCAATAAACCAACTGTAGAACCTTTACAAAATGCTTATGAATTTCTGTTTGCCCCATTTTTATATCAAGGCAGCCACAGAGATAGCGACAAGGCGAACAAACTCTATGCTGAATTTTTTGATGCCCCAATTTTACGAGCAGAAAAAGCAGAAATATCGCGAGCCGTTGGTTCGACTTTTAATCGCACCGAAGCCAAAGCTGGCTTGTTAGATATTAACGAGAAAAAAGTTTGGCTGCGATCGCAAGAAGTTACGGTGAAACCACAGGGCGATTGGGCAGATGTGGAATTGTACGAAGTCTATGAAAACAAAACCTCCATTCAACAAGAAGTAGTTTACTCTTTTTCACTGCCAGAAAGTGCCGTCATTACTGGAGTTTGGTTGGGAAATAGTGCCGATCGATCTCAAAGTTTTCCCTTTGTTATCTCTCCTCGCGGTGCTGCCCAAGCTGTCTATACTCAAGAAGTAAATCGCCGCATCGATCCGGCTTTGCTAGAACAAGTTGCACCTGGAAGCTATCGCTTGCGAGCCTTTCCCGTAGTACCGCAAGCACAAAATCAACCGTTGCACTTGTGGATGACTTATCGGGTAATGCAGCAAAATGGTGAGTTTACTCTACCAAAATTGAGCGAAAAAAGAAATATTTTTTGGACTGAAAATACTAAGAGAGTTTACAACAGTAAAGCTGTTAGTTCCTCTCAAAATGAATGGCTGCCAAACACCATTTATGGCGAGCGATCGACCAAAGCAACTTTGCATCAAGTCGATCTACCTGGAGGCAATCGAATCATCGCCAAACCTCTAGCTCAATCTGACTATGTTTTACCCCAAGGCAAGCGATTTGCTCTGGTTTTGGATACCTCTCGCAGCATGGCAGCGCAAACTCAAGAAACCGCAAAAGCTTTTCAATGGCTAAAAGACCGAATTGCAGCAAATAACGATCTCGATCTTTACGTAACTGCATCACAGGGTAGAGAACCAGAACGATTTAATTTCAAAGCCAAAGATTTTGATGTTGCCAATTATCCCTTCTACGGCTTGCTTCAACCCGATCGAATGCTGCAACAATTTGAAAAGTTGCGCGGCAATAATTCTTACGATGCCATCTTGTTAATTACTGATGCTGGCAGCTACGAATTATCAGATGAAAGAAATACGATCGCCAAATTACCTGCACCTTTATGGATAGTACATCTGGGAGGGCTGCAACCTGCTTATGACGATGCTACTTTTGACGCAATTAAAGCTAGCGGCGGTGGAGTAGGCGATCGCATTGAAACCGTTTTGCAACGAATTGGCACTCAAACTGCTTTAGACTCGTCTGTTATTAGCGTGGAAGATGGATATGCTTGGTCGTTAAATAAAACTGAAGGAGCGGTTAATTCTAACGATAAATTTAGTCCTTTTGCTGCCAGACAATTAATTAATTATCTGACTCGAAACCGGGATTTAAAACAACTAAAAAATCTCGATGAAATCCACGCGATCGCCAAACGCTATCAAATCGTTACCCCTTATTCTTCAGCGATCGTCTTAGTCAACGACGTGCAAAGACAAGCTTTAAAACAAGCTGAAAACGAAGGCGATCGCTTTCAACGAGAAGTTGAAGACAAACAATTACCGCAGCCAAGTAATACAGCGGGATTGCCTAATGTGGTAGCTACTCCCGAACCAGCGGAATGGATGCTAATTGTAATTGCTGCGATCGCACTTTTCCTAATTTGGAAGCGCGATCGACAGCAATTAGTAAAGAATTAATCTACGTTCTAGAGTGGGGCAGGCAGGATACCTACCCCACAAGAATGTTCTTCACTGAATTGAGAATTGCTATATTTCTCCTCTCTCCCAAGTTTGGGAGAGGAGCTAGGCGCTGCCGTGAGCCTGTTGAACGGGGTGAGGGCAAGCCAGGTTTGACTAAGCAGATTTTATTTCTGCCGATTTTTGCGTCGCGATTCCTTTTTTTAATAATGGTATTGCTTGTGAGGTTCTAATTCCTACTGATGCGAATCTTGGCAAAAAGGGAAAGTCAGGATGAAAGTGGTTTTAGAGTTCTGTCCAGATCGGCTCCCAGTTAAACAACAAGCACCAAAAGTACCGATCGCATATGAAGAAGTCCTTGAATGTGCCGAAGAGAGTGAAGAATCACCTCTAGAGGATATCAGACGACGAATCAACAATTCCAATTAAGCCCCCAAGCAACAAACCCCTCTGCGAACCTTTGCGCTACCCTTTGCGAGCCTTTGCGTTAAAAAAATGCCCAAAACCCCACGAATCCCCATCCCTCCCGAAGTCAGAAAATATATTTTCAACCGCGATCGATACCAATGTCAAAGCTGCGGTCAAACCCAACGAGAAACCGAACTCAACATCGACCATATCATCCCCATTGCTACCGGAGGGACAAACGACATCAGCAACCTTCAAACCCTATGTCACACCTGCAACCAGCAAAAAAAACATCACTTCGATTCCCGCTTCAAACGCCATTTTAGTAACTGAGACTTAATACAATAGCTGGAGGAGCGCCAACACTACTAACTCAATGACATCCCCCCCCAGCAATAAACCAAATTCCTGGTTTCCCCAACTCAACCCGCAAGTCTGGATACTGATCTTTGGGCGCTTTCTTTCTCAAATCGGCACTGGTTTTACCCTGTTTTATGCCCCGATCTTTTTTGTCAATCAGGTAGGCTTGTCAGCCACTCAGGTAGGTTTGGCGATCGGTAGCGCCTCGATTTCGGGAATCGTCGGCCGCATCGCGAGCGGTTCCATGTCCGATTCGCCCTTCTGGGGACGCAAGCGCACCCTATTGCTGTCAGCAGCGGTGTCAGCGATCGCATCTTTAGTATTTGCCACCACCACCAACTTTGTCACCTTAGTCATCGGTAACTTACTCCTCGGTTTGGGAATTGGCTTATACTGGCCCGCTACGGAAGCAGTAGTAGCAGATTTAGCCCAAGGGGAACAGCGTCAAGAGGCTTACGCTTTAACTCGATTGGGAGATAACGTCGGTTTGGGGCTAGGAATTATCTTGGGAGGTTTGTTAATCGGTAGAACGGGTGCTTATCGAACGTTATTTGTCATCGATGCGATTTCGTTTGCCGTATTTTTCGGGGTCATTTGGGTAGCGATCTCTGAAACCCTCAAATCAGAAAAACACGAACACCAACCCCTACAAAGTTGGAAAATCGCTTTGCGCGATCGCCTCCTATTAATTTATGTCTTAGCGAACATCTTCTTTACTACCTACATTTCCCAACTCGAAAGCACCGTACCCCTATACTTCACTAATTTTGTCTCTTTGCCAGGATCGGGACGCGGTTTCGCCCCAGAAACCATCAGCCTGCTATTTGCTTGGCATCTAATAGTCGCTATTTGCTCCCAGATCCCGATTTTGAAGTTATTGGGGCGCTGGAGCCATCTGAGATCTCTAACTATTTCTCTCATCTTCTGGACGATCGGGTTTTTGCTGGTTTCCTTGACAGGCGTAGCTGACAGCTATCAGTTAGCTTGGGCGAGTTTGGCCATGGGGGTGTTAGCGATCGCGATTACCACTTATTCCCCCACGGCTTCTTCCCTAGTAGCAGATATCGCCCCACCAACTTTACGGGGGATCTATGCCTCGATCAATTCTCTCTGCTGGGCGGTGGGATATGCCATCGGGCCGGTTTTAGGCGGTTTTGCTCTAGATCGAGATCGATCGCTAGTTTACTTCTTCTGGGTGGCTCTCGCTGCCAGCGTTATTGTCCCCGTTATAATTTTGCGATTCCTCGATCGATTGCTGAGGCTCTAGCCTCCAAGTTTTGTGAGATCGTAGAAGCGATCGAGCAACAGTTTTAACCGAATCGCAAAGTTCAAAAGTTATTGCACGTTTACCCAAAAATCAGCAGTAACAATTTTTCCAGCGCGATCGAACTGTCCCCAAAGTTTATATTTTCCCGCTTGGGGAAAACTCGTGACAAAGTGAACCTCTCCGGCTGGGGTATCTTTCAGAGCGTGAGCGTGAATGTAGTCGGCGGCTGTCAATGGAGATGACTGTTTGATAATTACTAAATGTCCTCGTTCTCCTAAATACGATCGCAAATCTTTGATGGGTTGTTTGTCAGTTGCATTCTGCAAATTAAAAACTAAGTGGGTTTCTTCCCCAGTTTTTATCGTAGGTTGAGAGAAGGTCAAATCCACTTGAGTATCGCCAAAAGTTTTAGTTTGGTTGAGATCGATCGTTGGCACCGATGGACTCTTGCCAGCAACTTTAGTTGTTATGACTGAAACTCGTTCTGCTTGTCCGGCAGGCTTGTAATCGCTAAAAAGCGTATAACTACCAGGCTGGGGAAAATTAGCTGCGATTTCAAACCGCCCGTTTTCTTGATAGGTGGGATGAAGATGCTGGAAAACTTGCAGATCGTCGCTGACTACAATTAGGTGCATCAGCTTTTCCTGAAACGTCTCAAACTGGCTAATCGGTTTTCCGGCTTTATCTTGAATAGCGATCGCCAACGAAACAGCAGTATTAGGTTTAATATTGGCAGGAGCAGAGAGTTTAGCTTGAGTTGTGGGCGAAGATTCTCCCTGGCTGGGATGCTCTCCTCCATGTCCGCCATGAGAATCTGATGGTGTGGGCTTAGGGGTAGCGCCATGTCCGCCGTGAGAATCGGATGGTGTAGGCTCAGAGGGGCTTCCATGTCCTGTAGAATGGCTTTCATTCTGCTTGGGGTTGCCCTCAGCTTTGGGGGATGGCGAGCAACCAGGGGTAAGTAACAAGGCAGAAATAATTGCGATCGCCGACACAAAAGTTTTCATCAACTCATTCTCCATTAATTATTCCTACCTACTTACCCTGACTAAAGTAATTTTGCATTGGGCTTGGGTCATTCGATGGTTTTTGGTCAGTATAGCAACAACTAACTGTTAAGAGCCTAAACCAATAGACAAATTAAATGCGTTACAGCTTAACTTAGATGAAAATTGCCGATCGACTAATTTCCAAGCCATATTTCTGGCAAAAGATTTATCCCGATGGCGATGACTGATACCAACTTTGATACCATTGCCGCATTTGTTCGATTTCAGCATTTTGAGATTTGATAATCGATTGGGCTAAGGTGCGAATTTCTGAATGGGTAGCACTTTTCAGCACCATTTGCGACATCATTACTGCCATTTGGTGATGGGGAATCATCTGACGAATAAATTCGCGATCGAAATCAGCAGCATTCTTTAAAGCATTCAAATCCATTTGCATCCCCATCATGTCTGGGTGCATAGACATTCCCCTGCCCATCATCCCGTGGTGCATCATTTGCACTTCAGCAACTTCTGTTCTGTACCATTTTTTATACCAGGTTCGCATTAGTTGAATTTCGCGACTTCGATCTTGTTTAATTGCTTTCGCCAGGTTTTTAATTTCAGGATGTTTAGCTTGGACTAAGGCCAATTCAGCCATATCGATCGCTCCCTGATGGTGGGGAATCATCATTTCGATGAAATGGCGATCGACCTGAGACATCATCGGTTTTCTCGCAATACTATACTCGTTTAATTGACCATCCCACTCTGATTCTACTAGGCTGGGATATTCGGCTTTGGTATTACTAGAGATTAACAAGCCAGCGATCGCACCAGTTGCGAGTAAAGCTAAAATTCTATAAACCAAGCTTCTGCTATTCATATGCTTCACCTCGAACGATGGGTTACTTGGTTTTTATATTAACGATCTTAGATCTTAATTGTGAGGATTTTGTGAGCAAAAATGTCGGAGAAATAAGTCAGAATTAACCAGCAGTAACCTTCGCCAACTTAAGTCGATGACTCATAGGGTTAGTCATCTGAAACTTAACCGATATAATGTCGTTTAACCTTGCCTGATATCATTGGTTAAAACTAAAACGACCGTTAATTTTTTCTCCGTTAAGATCGGCAGTAATTTTTACTTGATGCTGACCAGTCGATCTCCCAGTAAATAAAGCCGCATAGTGTTCGTCTTTGGCATCGTAAGCGAAGTTTAAATTTTGCTGCGTTCCATCTGGCGATCGAACTTGCGCTGTGACTTTAGCATTAGGAATTGCTTCGTGGTTAGCTCCTGTTTGTAAATACAAATCTAAGTGAGTTCCTCGATCGCCCTTTTCGGTAACAAACTCTAAATGGTAAGACCCTGATTCAACCACTTGACCGCCTTTTTGCGGCTTACCAGGCTCGTCTTTATTAGCAGCAGGAGCAGTTCGAGCAGCCGGACTGCTATTAGCTGGAGGGCTACTGGTTTGAGTTCCACTATTACAAGCAGACAACAAGATCGATCCCACACTGCCGATAATTATCAAACTCGATCTGACTGTTTTCATGTTTACACCAGAGGTATAATCTTAAGTTTTTCATCCCCAAATGAAATCAAGACTATGATTAGATTGATTATTTGATTGACTATGATTTGACTAACTTTTCTTCCTTTTGACTGGACTCTGAGCTTGTCGAAGCGTTGACTTGATTTGGCCGTTTCGGAAAGAGATATTTGCCGAACCTAGCATAGAGAGCAGGTAATACCAGCAACGTCAGGACGGTGGAGGTAAAAAGCCCGCCTAGAACGACGATCGATAACGGTTGCAAAAGCTCTTTGCCGGGACCGCCTGCTACCACCAAGGGCGCTAATCCTAACGCCGAGGTAAACGCCGTCATCAGAATGGCATTGAGCCGTTCCATCGACCCTTGAATCAGAAGGTCTTTCAAGGGCATCCCGGTAGCAAACTTGGTGTTGTAATTATCTACCAGCAGCAACCCATTGCGGGTGGCAACCCCAAACAAGGTGACAAATCCTACTAGGGAAGCGATCGACAAAATGCCTCCCGTCAGAGCTACGGCAATAGCGCCACCGACTAACGCCAGAGGCAGGTTAACCATAATGGCGGCGGTGGATGCAACTGATTTTACTGACAGATACATGATGACAGTAATGACGACAAAGGCGATCGCGCTGAAGATGGCAATGTTTTGAGACGCTCGTTCTTCGGCTTCAAATTGTCCGGCGTATTCGATGTAGTAGCCAGCGGGAATCTGCACCTGTTGTTTGACTTTTTCCTGAATGTCGCTAACTACAGAGCGCAAATCTCTACCCCGAGCGTTAGCCGCAACGACGATGAAGCGAGAGACATTTTCGCGGTTAATCGTGTTGGGTCCCGTGCCATCTCGAATAGTCGCTACCTGCGCTAGGGGAATTTTGTTGCCGTTAGGGGTATCGACGACTAAATTACCGATGGTGTCGAGATTTTGACGCGCTTCCGGCTCTAACCACACCACGAGATCGAAGGTTTGCTGTTGCTCTAAAACTTGTGAAACCACTCGCCCGTTGAGTGCGGTTTCGATCGTTTCTGCCAGGTTGCCGATCGTTAAACCGGATCGAGCCGCAGCAGCGCGATCGAACTGAATTTGAATCTGCTCGACCGGAATTTGCGGCTCTAGTTGGAGATCGACAATGCCTGCCACCGACTGCATGACATCGTTTACCTGGTGTCCCAAAGAGCGGAGTTGCTCCAGGTCGGCACCGAAGATTTTGACTGCGATCGCGCTTCTGACCCCCGATAGCACTTCATCCATGCGGTGAGAGATAAAACCGCCGACGTTCGGTGCTGCCCCCGGTATTTTATTAAACTCCTGACGCAACAACTCGACGCTGGCCGGGCGATGTTTCATCCCTCGCTCGCTCAACTCCACATCCAGGTGAGCTAGGTTTACCCCAGCGGCATCTGCGTCTCCTATGGCCCGCCCCGATCGCACCTGAATGCTTTTAAAGTTGGGATGGTCTTTGAGCTTATGTTCCAGCACGGAGGCGGCGCTATTGGTAGCTTCCAAGGACGAGCCGGGATAGAGCAGCAGGGTATTGACTAGCGATGCTTCCTGAAACTCTGGCAGAAAGATCCGTCCGAATGCAGGCACGACGATCGCGGCTGCTACCAAACTGGCGGTGGCGATGCCTAAAATCAAGGTCGATCGCCGCATGGAAAACTTTAGTAGCGGCAGGTAAAGGCGTTTGCAAAACCGAGCTACCCACGGTTCTCGTTCCGGCAGGCGACCGTAGGGCAGCAAAATCGCGCACAGCGCGGGGGTGACGGTTAAGGCGACGACGCTGGAAGTCAATACCGCCGCCAAGTAGCCTAACCCCATGGGAATAAAGATGCTGCCTTCTACCCCAGCGAGGGCAAAAATGGGGGAGAAGACAACGATCGTAATGACGGTAGCGCCAAACACCGAATCGCGGACTTCCTGACAGCCATCGAAGACTACATCTAAAACCGGACGGGGAGCTTCAGAGTATTTATTTTCTCGCAGGCAGCGATAGACGTTTTCGGCATCGACGATCGCATCGTCCACCGCCGAGCCGATCGCTACTGCCAATCCTCCTAGAGTCATGGTATTCAACCCTTGTCCCAGCCAGTTCAGCGCCAGCACGCCCACCAACAAGGACAGAGGCAGAGCCGCCAAACACACCGCTAGGTTGCGCCAATTCATCAAAAACGGAATCAGGATTAAGGCGACGATAATGCTGCCTTCGATTAATGCCTCTCGCACGTTTTCGATCGAGGCCTCGATGTAGGTTTCCTGGCGAAAGGTGGTAGCCACTTCGATTCCTTCTGGCAGCGCGGCTTTCACCTCGTTCATAGCAGTTTCAACCGCGCGGGTGACAGTCGGCGTGTCAGCCTGCGGCTGTTTGTTAACCAGCACCACGACGGCTTTTTGAGCGTTGACGCTAGCATCTCCCCGCTTCACGGCGGCCCCAATTTTCACCTCAGCCACGTCGGCAATCTTGACGGGCGTGCCGCCACGAGAGGTAATTACCGATTGCTGCAAATCTGCAATCTCCTCAATCCGCCCGATGCCTCGGATCGATTTTTCCCGATCGGACCCGATTAAATAACCACCCGGCGCATTAACGTTAGCCGCTGCCACTGCTGCCGATACTTCTTGCAGGGAGACATCGAACGCCTGGAGTTTAGCTGGAGACACTAGAACTTGATATTGCCGCTCCTCTCCACCAAAGACGATGGTTTGCGTCACTCCCGGCACAGCCAGCAGGCGGTTGGTGACTTGCCAATCGACGAGCCGCCGAATTTCCATTAGGTCGATCGTTTTGGAGGTAAAAGCGTAGGTGAGGATCGTCCCGATGGGCGAACTGATGGGAGCGATCTGGGGAGTTTCAACGCCCTCTGGCAGTTTGCTTTCGGCAGACTGCAACCGCTCTGTCACTAGCTGCCTCGCTCGATAAATGTCAGTTCCCCAGTTAAAGATGACTCGCACCACTGAAATACTGGTAGCACTGGAAGAGCGAACGGCCGAAACTCCTGGCGTACCGTTAATCGCGCTCTCGATCGGCAACGTCACTAGAGATTCCACCTCTTCCGGCGCGAGTCCCGGTGCTTCCGTTTGAATTTCCACCTGCGGCGGGGCAAAGGGAGGAAATACATCTAGGGGCATCTGGGCGATCGTGCGAAAAATCCAAATAGTAATGACGATCGCGCCCAATATTACCAGCCAGCGGCGGGCGATCGCCCATCGAATAATCGAACTGAGCATCAGTTTGAATCTCTATTTCGATCGCGTACTTATTTCCCCAGTTAGTTTCATCCACAGCTATGAAATCAGGATGAAATTTAAGTCATACCATTTGGGATTTTGGATGGGCTTCTCCTCTCTCTGCCAAACCCTTAAAAAACACCAAGAACTAATCTTGATTTCATCCTAATTTCATTTGGCCTTGAAACACTGAGATCCTAACTGCCCCTAGCTGCTTCTTAGCAAGGCGATCGCCAATTACTAACCTAAATCCAGCCCTTCCCCGCGTCGATCGTCTGGGGCAAATTGCAATAAAAACGATATTAAATGCCTAAGTTTGATGTCTCAGTGGCAATTTTGAGCTTTACTCTGCTCCTAGCTCCCACAGCAGTTGTAGCTCACGGCGGGCATGGAGACGAATTTTCAGGAGAGAACCAAACCAGTCAACCGACTAATTCGATTGCAGTCGATCGAGAAACTGCCAAGCGGCTGGGAATTGAAGTGGAGCCAGTTACCCGTCAGCGCCTAGCAGTTGGGATTAAAACTACAGGGCAAATTGAAGCCTTACCCGATCGCCAGGTAGAAGTTAAAGCTCCTGTAGACGGCACCCTAGTAGAACTATTAGTGCAACCAGGCGATCGCGTCAAACCAGGCCAACCCGTGGCGGTGTTATCGAGCGCCGAACTAGCTCAACTGCGGACTGAAGCTCTAACTAAACAAGCTGAAGCTCAACCCGATCTCCAGAAAGCTCAAGCAGATTTAAATTTAGCTAGACAAAACTACGATCGCCAGAGAACCATTACTGAAGCCGAAATCGCCCAAGCTCAAACTCAATTAATAGCGGCCCAGAAACAGTACGATCGCGATCGCTCCTTGGTAAATCGGGGCGAGTTGGTAGCCGTAGCGCGAGAAAACTATCAGCGTCAAGGGCAAATTGCCAATGCCGAAATCGCTCAGGCTCAAATTCAATTAGCAGCAGCGCAGAAACAATACGATCGCGATCTGGCTTTAGTTAACAGTGCCCCTTTAGTAGCAGTGGCGAAACAAAACTATCAACGTCAGGTGCAAATCGCTGATGCCGAGATCGAGCGAGCGAAAACCGAACTAGCAGTGGCTCAAGAACAGTACGATCGCGATAAATCCTTGGCAGAAGCAGGCGCTCTCCCACGACGGCAAATGCTGGAATCTAAAGCCCACCTAGCCAAAGCGCAAGCTCTATTGGTGAAAGCTCAGAGTCGCCAAAATGTCCTGCAAGCCGAAACCGAAATCCAACGCGCTCAGGTGGAACTGCCACTGCGAGATCTGCGGGAATCCCAAGCTAAGGTAGCCGAAGCGCAAGCTCAACTCGTGAAAGCCAAGCAGCGGGCCAATGTCTTGCAAGCCGACACCGAACTCAAACGCGCCCAAACCGAACTGCCGCTGCGAGAACTGCGAGAATCTGAAGCGAAGCTGGCAGAAGCGAAAGCCTCATTTACTAGGGCGCTGAGTCGCCGGGAAATGTTGGGGGCAGAAAACCAACTTCAACTCGCTCAGTCGAATCTGCAAGCCGCGCAATCTCGCGTCCGTCTGGCTGGAAGTGCTTATCAAACTCGGTTGCAACAACTAGGAGCGATCGCTAACGAGCGCGGACAAATAACGGTGCTGGCTCCGATTTCTGGGACGGTAGCCGATCGAGAAGTCACCCAGAAAGAATCGGTATTGGCATCGGCAACCCGGTTGATGACAATTATCGACGAGACTAGCGTGTTTGCTACCGCTAACATCTATGAAAAAGATCTAAATCGAGTCGGGAAAGGGCAAGAGGTCAGGGTAAAAATCGCTAGTTTGCCCGATCGCACCTTCACGGGTAGGATTAGCGTCGTTGGTTCGACTGTAGCTGGAGAAACGCGGGTAATCCCAGTTAAAGCTGAAATCGATAATAGCGAAGGTTTGTTGAAGCCAGGAATGTTTGCCGAATTAGAAGTTCTGACAACCGAGAGAACTAACGGGATGTTGGCAATCCCCAGTTCGGCGGTAGTCGATGCTAACGGCCATAAAATCGTTTACATCCAAAATGGCAATGCCTACCAAGCGGCTGAAGTGACTTTAGGTGAAACTTTTGGAGATTTAGTTGAGGTCAAAAGCGGTTTATTTGAAGACGATGCGATCGTCACTCAAAGAGCGCCTCAACTTTACGCCCAATCTTTGCGGGGCGGAAACCAAGCAGAGGAGAACTCCGAACTCCGCACTCCGAATTCCGAACTCCAAACTCCTCAGCCCTCGTTGCCTTGGTGGTGGACAATCTTAGGAGGAGGAGCGATCGCGGCTGCGACTTTCATCGCTGGAGCTATGTGGTCAAATCGTCGAATTCAGGCTTGATTAGAGGCAATCGCAAGCTGAAAGTACTGCCTTTCCCCAAAATGCTCTGTACTTCTAGCTTGCCGTGGTGGGTTTTGGCGATCGCTAAGGCAATGCTTAACCCCAATCCCGAACCCCCAGTGTGACGGGAGCGATCGCTTTTAACTCGATAGAAGCGATCGAAGATGCGTGGCTGTTCTTCTAGTGCAATTCCCATACCTGTATCTCGCACCTGTACGATCGCCTGTTCGTCCCGGCGATCTAAGATAACGCTTACTTTTCCTCCGGTTGGCGTATATTGAATGGCGTTGACAATTAAGTTAGAAACCAAACGGTAAAGCTGCTCTTGATTACCTTTGACGATTACTGGTTGAGGCGATCGCACTTCTAACTCTAGTTCGATCTCTGACGCGATCGCCAAAGCTGCCAATTCTTCCACTAAGTCGCTGACAATATCGTTCGAGCAACAAAGTTGGTGTTGTCTCTCGATCGGTTGTCGTTCTAGACGAGAGAGTAACAATAAATCGGCAACTAACTCAGTCAGCCTCAGATTTTGGCGCTCTATAGTTTCTAAGATCCCTCGCGCTTCGGTTTCAGGTAGGCGAGACATCCGCAAAGTTGACTCGACGGTGGCGCGGATGGCTGCTAGAGGCGTGCGGAGTTCGTGAGCGGCATCGGCGGTAAACTGTTGAATCTGTTTGTAGGATAGATAAATCGGCTGCATGGCTAGTCCGGCTAGCCACCAACTAGCACCGCCAACTAGCAAGATCGCGATCGGCAATCCTAATCCTAAAATCCATTGCAAAGCTTCTAGATGGCCGTCTAAATCTGCCAAACTCCGCCCGATTTGCATATATCCCCAAGAGCGATTGTCTTGGGTGTGGAGAGCTAGAGAAAGTTGGTGATAAAGTTGCCCTCGATCGTCTTTGAGCGTCTGCCAAGGTTCTTGCTGGGAAACTGGGGTCAGTCCTGGGGGATAATCGCCCGCGATCGCCATTAGCTGGTGGGAATTATCTAGCAACCGCACGTAGTATCCTCCTTGGTTGACTACTCCGGCGATATGACGTTGAACGTTCGATTTCCGATCGATGCAGTAAGAGTTAACCGCACAGAGATCTGGTAAAAGTTCCTGAAGTATTGGTTCTAAACGTTCTGGTTGCTGCAATCTCAGTTCGATGCTATCGTGCAGCGTTCCGGCTACAGAGTTGAGTTCTCGATCTACCGCTAGCCAATGGGCGCGATCCATAGCTCGATAGAGGGCAAATCCGCACAGGCTCAAGATTACACCCATAACGGCTGTATACCACAAAGCCAAACGCAAACGGGTGAAATAAAACAGTCGATCTTGATTCATGGCAGCTTCAAGCGATACCCAATGCCATGAACGGTTTCGATCGGACACTCGCTGCCCAACTCGGCGAGTTTGCGTCGCAGCAACCGCATTTGCGCTGCTACCACGTTACTAATGGTGTCCGAACCAACTTCCCAAAGCTGATAGCGAATTTGTTCGCTGGTAAGGATTTGATGGGGGTGCTTCATCAAATATTCCAGCAATTGAAATTCTTTATTAGTCAGAGCGATCGCTTGTTCCTCTCCCGATTCTGTTTGGCAACTAACGCTGTAGCTACCGTAATCTAAAGTCAAGTTCCCGACTGTTAATTGCTGAGGTTGAAATTGAGGCGATCGCCTTTGTAAGGCTCGCAATCTTGCTAGCAATTCTGCCATGCCAAATGGCTTGACTAAATAATCATCTGCGCCCGCATCCAATCCCATTACTTTATCTTCCATCCGATCTTTAGCTGTCAGCATTAAGATCGGCAGAGAGTTTCCTTGCAGTCGCAACCGTTGACACAATTCCAACCCCGATACTCTTGGTACTAACCAGTCAAAGATTGCCAGCGCGTACTCCATCCATTGGTTTTCTAGATAGCACCAGGCTTCGGTACCGTCAGTTACCCAATCGACTACGTACTTTTCTCGCTCTAAAGTGCGGGCGATCGCACCTCCTAAATCTGGTTCGTCCTCCAGCAGTAAAACTCTCATATCGCTATTAGTAAGTTTGAATTCTGACTGTTCCCAGCGGGATTGATGCTGTCATCCCTACAAATTTGCCATAGATCGGATAAAGCCAAACGCGAGGATATTTGGGGATCTCAATCCCTTTCATAGAGATCGATACGATCGTTCCAGAAGAGATCGGCCGAGCAAAAGCGATCGCCGCCTTGTTGTTTTTGACGGTAAAGGTAATATCAATGCGATCGCCTGCTAGATCGGTCACTTCAATCTGTTTGGGAATGTCGATTTCATCGGGCAAATCTATTTCTAATTGTGCCAGGGGGTTGCCAGCGACGTGTAACTCAAAATGGTACGTGGCATTTGGCGTGCCAACAACGTTAGGATGCGCGCCACTATGGGAAATATGGGTGGCTTTCTGGTATGCTCTCGGACCTTCATCTGCGGATGCTACTCCAACTAATGAAGTCAGCGTTAGTGCCAATGTTGCAGCATAAATTAGCGGTTTCATTGCCATTATCCTCTATTAATTTGGCTAGAGTATTTTGCTATTTACTACATTGACAACTACAGATGAAATCAACGTGAAATAGCAGATTAGTTATTGCACGTTTACCCAAAAATCAGCGGTGACAATTTTACCAGCGCGATCGAACTGATTTCGGAAAACTCGTGACAAAATGACTTTCATTTATCAAGTTAGTGAGTGTAGGCTAGAAAAAGCAATCCTTGCTTGTAGTTTGCCGCACCATGGCCCGTCGTCGTTTACCCCTTTATCGCTTACTGCTGCTGGTTTTCGGCAGCACTTTTATCTTGGGACTGATGCTATGGCTGATAAGTTCTTTTTATCGGCTGTACCTGGAAATTTCTTTTACTTCCCCTCTGCTAGCTAATCTGCTGCTGTTGGTGTTAATTGCCCTATTGGTAGTGCTGATAGTGGCTTTTATCTACTATCTAGGGCTGTTCGGCCGATCTCGATCGACTCCTCCCCGCCCGCTGCCTCAAGTCCCAGAGGTGAAAACCGAAGCCGCTCAGTCAAACTTAGAAGCAATTCGGCAACAGGTAGCTCAGATTCAAGATGAGGTGGCGCGGCAAGCTTTACTAGAGCAATCGGCGCAAATCGAAGCTAGCTTGGCGCGGGGAGAACTGTTGGTAGTAGTTTTCGGTACTGGTGCGGCAGGCAAAACTTCTCTGGTAAATGCTCTCATCGGACGCATAGTAGGGCGGATAGACGCACCGATGGGAACGACTGAGGCAGGAGAAACCTATCGCCTGAAATTAAAAGGACTTCCCCGCCGGATTTTAATTACCGATACCCCAGGAATTTTAGAAGCTGGAGTAGCTGGCACGGAAAGAGAAAAATTAGCTAGAGAACTAGCGACGGAAGCCGATTTACTCCTATTCGTGGTCGATAATGACTTGCGGCAATCGGAATACCAGCCGTTGCGGATGTTAGCTCAGATCGGCAAGCGATCGCTCCTGGTTTTGAATAAAATCGATCTTTACTCTGCCAGCGATCGAGAGGCAATTATGGCTCGCTTGCGCCAGCGGGTGCGAGACTTCATTCCGCCAGCAGATGTAATTGCGATCGCGGCTAACCCTCAACCCGTTACCGTTGAATCCGGCGAAACCCTCGTCCCCGAACCGGAGGTGCTGCCCTTAATGCGGCGGTTAGCTGCGATTTTACGGGCAGAAGGCGAAGACTTAATCGCTGACAATATTTTATTGCAATCCCAACGTTTGGGAGAGCAAGCCAGGGAGTTGCTCGATGCCCAACAGCAAAAGCAAGCAGAAAAAATCGTCGAGAGATATCAATGGATCGGGGCTGGGGCGATCGCTGTTACCCCCTTACCAGTAGTAGATTTATTGGCAACAGTGGCAGTAAACGCCCAAATGGTGGTAGAAATCGGCAGAATTTACGGTTGCGAACTGAATATGGAGCGAGGACGGGAATTGGCTCTATCTTTAGGGAAAACGATCGCTGGTTTAGGCATTGTCAAGGGAGCGATCGAATTACTTTCCATCCCGTTGCAATTCAATGTCACCACATACTTAGCTGGTAAGGCAATTCAGGGAGTAACTGCCGCCTATCTAACGCGGATTGCTGGTAAAAGTTTTATCGAATATTTCCGTCGCGATCGAGATTGGGGCGACGGGGGGATGACAGAAGTGGTGCAGCAGCAGTTTCAACTCAATCGCAAAGATGAGTTTGTTAAAGAATTTATTCAGCAAGCACTAGCCAAAGTGATTAAACCTCTAGAAGCTACTTCGGAAAGAGATCGCGAGAGGTAATTGGCATGAGTTAATGTTGGGTTTCCTAACGTCAACCCCACCTACCAAATGCTGTTCAATACCCTGGGCTATGACATCGACACCAAAAATATGAATATTAGGGCAGCTAATCGCGAAGAAGATAACATCATTGCCAAACACTTTTATCATCTCTGGCGCGATAATGATGTGCCAATCGAAAGTATTAATTCTGATTGGCTAGAAATTGTGATTAAATTTATCGATCGCGCTCGGCAAGAGTTAGCTTATAAAGCTTTTATAGCAGAGATCGATGGTGCGATCGTCGGTTCTGTTGGCTGTCAGATTTTTGATGGACTTTACCCCCTAGCTTTGGCAGATTCTCACCGCAAATATGGCTATATTTGGGGCGTTTATGTCGAACCATCTTATCGTCGCCAAGGAATTGCGAAGAAATTGACTATGCAAGCGATCGATCGCTTAAAAGATCTCGGTTGCACGCGAGCGATCCTTCATGCTTCTCCATCTGGCAAACCCTTGTATTCCAGTTTGGGTTTTTCTGAATCCAATGAAATGCGATTAGATTTATAGTTTGTTTGGCAATGTGAGGTTTTTTATGGCAATTTGTGACTCGTTGAGGTACAGAATTGGTAATTATTTACCGCAGATGAATAGAGATACACGCTGATAAACGCAGATGAAGATGTACCTCATATATAGCGAGTCTAAATCATTGGCGAACAATCTTGTGAGGTAGGCTTCCAGCCTGCCAACTGGGACAGCCGGGACGGCTATCCCACAAGTCATTTAGAAATGCTATAGCTGCAATCTATTGGAATTGGGAACAGATCGTCGATCGTGGCTTTGATTATATGCTTTCTCCATCGCACAGATGGCGATCGCGATCGCTAATATTAGGGTTATTAGTTAGATAATTTCGCAACCATTTACAACCGCGCTCCAGTAGAGGCTCTAACTCTAAAGGAGATACTATCGGGTTGAGTTGCCATACTCTCACGGTGCGATCGTCGCTAGCAGAGGCTACGAGCTTGCATTGAGGACTGAAGCTGATACTATTAACGCTGCGATCGTGACCGGAAAAAGTCTGGATTTCTTGGCCCTCAAGGTTCCAAATTTTGACGGTCTTATCGTCACTAGCAGAAGCGATAAATTTACCGTCGCGACTGAAACTCACACTGCTTACAGCATCTTGATGACCGTAAAATGTAAGTAATTCTCTACCATCAATGCTCCAAAGTTTGATAGTTTTGTCGTCGCTTGCCGAGGTGATAAATTTACCGTCAGGACTGAAGCTAACACTTCTTACCCAATGAGTATGTCCTAAAAAAGTTTGCAGTTCTCTACCATCAATGCTCCAAAGTTTGATAGTTTTGTCATCGCTTGCTGAAGCAATAAATTTACCGTCGGGACTGAAACTAACGCCCCAAATCCAGTTATGATGTCCTAAAAAAGTTTGCAGTTCCCTACCATCAATACTCCAAAGTTTAACGGTTTTGTCGTCGCTAGCAGAGGCGATCGATTGACAGTCAGGACTAAAACTAACGCTTCTAACGCGATCGCGATGTCCTTTACAAGTGGTAATTAAACTGCCATCAACGCTCCAAATCTTGACGGTTCGATCTTCGCTGGCTGAGGCAATCATTTTGCCGTCGGGGCTGAAGCTGATGCTTCTTACCCAGGCGCTATGCCCTCGAAAGGTTTGTAATTCTGTGCCTTCAAGATTCCAGAGTTTGATGGTTTTGTCTTCGCTAGCAGAAGCCAACATTCGTCCGTCAGGACTGAAACTGACGCTACTAACTCTGGCAGTATGTCCTTGATGGCTGGGTTTGGTAATGCGATCGAGTCTCCAGAGTTTGACTGCGCCGTCATCGCTGGCAGCAGCTAAGATTTCTTGGCAAGCAGAATTGGGCAGCAGCGGGCTAAAACTAATGCTTCTACTTCTAGAGCTATGCCCCTTGAAAGTCTGAAGTAAAAATCCCTCAAGACTCCACAGTTTAACCGTACCGTCATCGCTAGCCGAAGCCAGGATTTGCCCGTCGGGACTAAAACTGACGCTTCTGATGATGGCATTGTGTGCCGAAAAAGTTTCCAATCGAGTGCCGTCAAGATTCCATAGATCGATCGCCCCATCATCGCTAGCCGAAGCCAGTATTTGCCCATCGGGACTGAAAGTAATGCTTCTGATTTTGGTGTGGTGTCTCGAAAAAGTTTCTAATAGAGTGCCGTCAAGACTCCACAGTTTAATCGTGCCATCATCGCTAGCCGATGCTAAGGTACCCCCTATGCCTGACGGCAGGCTTGCGCCAACGCCCCCCTTTTTAAGGGGGGTTGGGGGGAATTCCCTGCGGGAACGCTGCGCGAACGGACTGAAACTGACGCTTCTCACCCAGCCGCGATGTCCTTTGAGGGTTTGTAAATGCGTGCCATCAAGGTGCCAAAGTTCGATCGTTTTGTCGTTACCAGCAGAAGCTATGACTTGCCCATCGGGACTAAAACTCACGGCTAAAACCCAATCTTTATGCCCTTTAAAGGTTTGCAGTTCCGTACCGTCAATTCTCCAAAGTTTGACGGTTTTGTCGGTGCTGCCAGAAACTAGCATTTGTCCGTCAGGACTGAAGCTGATGCTATTAACCCCCAAACTATGCCCTCTTAAGGTTGTTAGTAATGTGCCGTCGAGTTTCCACAAATTGATAGTGCTATCCTCGCTAGCAGAGGCTAAGATCCCCCCTTCACCCCCCTTATTAAGGGGGGTTGGGGGGAATTCCCTATCTCCTTCGGAGACGCTGCGCGAACGGGAACGCTGCGCGAACGGGCTGAAACAGACGCTTAAAATTCTGGCACTATGCCCTTGAAATCGATCGCACTCTTGAATGCTGCCGACGATCTGCTGTAAGTTAGCTACTACTTGCAATTCGATATCGGGTGACACCAACGTCTGTTGTAATTTTCTGCCAGCTTTAACTGCTGCGACTAATGCCCCTAACTCATCATCCGATCGCCACAAAGCTTGAGATAACGAATTTATAGCTTCAATTTCGGCAATTTCTGCTCGATTTTGAGCTTGCTGTTGTTGGTTGAGAGATCGCCTCAATTGCTGTAGCGCTCGTTCGAGTTTTTCTTGAGTTAATCTTTGCTTTTCTCTAGTTACTACCAGTTCGGCTTGCAATCCCGGTGGTTGTTGTTGGCGGATAAAATTGACTAAATAATCGTGAATTAATTGATAGCGATACGTTGCGCTGCAACTGGCTTCGCCAACGGCTGGCGTTTCTCTTACCCGGCAAACCAATCCAGCACCGACTAAAATTTCTAGAACTACATCTATTTGGTCAGTTTCTAAAGCTAAACCTGCCGCTTCAATCTTCTCGATTAGTTCGGCACGAGTTTTTAAGGGGCGGATATTGTTTTCATCTGTGAGCAAAAACAAAGCCAATCTTGCTACCAATCTATTTTCCAAACCACAATCGGCGATCGCTGCTTCTAAATATCGCTCGATCGCTTCTTCTTTAGGGTTTGTTCCTAGCTCTTCATAAGCTTTTAAGGTGGTAATTTTATCTGTTTCTAGTTGAGAACCTAAAATCTGCAACTCAACTGGAGACACCATGTTAGAACTATCGGCCAGATCTTCCAAGAAAGCATCGATCGCTGCTGGTTGAAATTGCAACTGCGATCGCGCCATTAAACTTTGAACGTATGACTTAGCTTCTTTGATGGAAAACTTACCGATATAATAGCGAATATCTTTACTGAGAATGTCATTATTAATAATATCTAGATTAGTTAAGCGTTCCCACTCTAACAAACGCGGTAAATAATTTTCTTGAATTGATAAAATAACATTGACAAAAGGAGTATTCAAACACAGGCTCAAAAACTGATAAAACGATTCGCGTTTAGAGAGTTTATCAACCACGAAAAAAAACTCCTCAAATCGATCCAAAATCAGCACAGTCATCAAACGCCGATCGATATTTCTTTCTAATTGTTCGATAATAGCGGTTAAAAAATCTAAAGATTTAGGCAGGCTAATATTTTTTGTATCTTTTAAAGCGCTCGATAAAGATTTGCCGAATTCCTGCACCCAATTAGTATAGCTTGATAGAACTACAGGTAAGAGATTGCAACCGTCGATCGAAGTCTGTTTCAATGCGGGAATCAAACCGATCTCGATCGTAGAAGTTTTGCCGACTCCCGATTGACCGTAAAGAATAGTTAGTTTGCGATCGGAGCGAGAAATTCTATCTTTAATCAAGCACTCAATATCATGCTGTCGAATAGTAGCTGTTAGTTCTTGGTTAAACGCGATCGAATTATTTGATAGCAGCAATCCTGGGTTAATTACTTGTCGCTTCAGCCGTAATTGACCCGAACCAATAAAAGTTCTAAATCCATATTGATATTCGATCGAACGCTGTTCTTGTTTGAGTCGAAAAGCTTTGAGATATTCACCTCGCTGAAAATAAAGCGATCGCAAAGTTTCCAAAATCCGAATATAAAGTGCTGGATTAAACTCAGGTTGACTTTTAGTTCTAGCGATTTCTAAGTTAGCGATCGCGGCCGAAGTATATTTTAAATGCTGTTGCGACTGTGCCAATAATAATAAGTACCAACCCTCATCAGCTTGCCAACTTCGCTCTAATTTTAAGTTACTTTCAGCGGTTTCTGCCCTCACCCCCAGCCCCTCTCCCATTGGGAGAGGGGAGCCGCAGGCGGGGTGAGGGCTGCGATTACCTATAAACGCAGTTTTATTTAATATTTCCCGTGCTATTTCCACATATTGCCGTGCTTGCCTCCAAGCCGATTTTGCCAGTGCGACCTCAGCCAGCAAACCGTAACTGTAAGCTAACCGGACCGGGTGAGAATCAGTTTGATGCAAAGCTTGCGCTGCTAGGGCGACAACTTCTAACTCGTTCCACTCCTGCAACCGCTGGAGAACTTCTCCAAGGGCATTAATAAACTTAGCTTGCCATTGAGGGCGACTTTCTAAAACTTGCAGGCATCGCTGATAATATTCTTTGGCATGAGCGCAGGCAGACACGTATTGAGAGCGATCTCGAACAGCATAAGTCCGCCACCACAGCCCCAAACAGAACAGCAAACAGCCTCGCCACTCTAGGTTATCGCTTTGCTCCCAAAAAGCTAAACTACTTTGATAGTGCTGGTAAGCCTGCTCCATCGAAATGCCAGCATCCCGGCCGAGAACGAATTCGCGACAGGCTTCTAACTCAGCAGATAAATTTACACCCCGACGCAGTAAATCTTTACGGGCTAACTGCAATTCTGCCCGACGCGGCGAACCGATCTCTAAGTTGAGGGCGCTATTGTCTAAAAATACATCTGCCCCCACTTCTATAACTCTGGCAAATACCTCATCAGCAGTTTGTCGCAGGAATTCGAGTAACTTATCGGTAGAGAGTTCAAATTCGATCGTAGTTGCCCAACTCTCAAAATCTGGTGCCAACCGAATCAGTTGGGTTAAGACTTCATCATCGATCCACAACACCACCGGAAAAGAAAAGTTTTTCCGAAACTCCTCGCGAACGTAGTTAGTAGCAGTGAAAACGGTATCGAGATCTTTTACCGATTCCAGCCCAAATACTATTAAGGCTGGGGGTCGATCGCTTTTCAACTCTGCCTCAATGGTAGTGTAGAGAGTCTTGACCGATTCAGGTAAAACCAAAGGTCGAATTTTGACTGGGCAGATTTCTTGCAGTTGCTGCCAAAGGCGATCGCGCAAGGCTCTATAGTTACAACGGGTCAAAATCAGGGTAAATTCCCCCTGAGATAGCATAATTGCCCGCACTAAAGTCTGTAGCGACCTCTCGTTATTTAAGGCAATATCTTCCATGATTAAGGAGTTCAGGAGTTCAGGAGTTCAGGAGTTTAGAAGTTTAGAAGTTCAGAAGTTCAGTTGTAGGGGCGGGTTTTGCCAGCTAGGTTGTAGGCTACATCATTGATGTGAAATCAAACCCGCCCTGCCTAACCATTAACGTCAATGAAGTTTGGAAGGTAGAAGTCAGCAGTTCAGAGTTAATTTTTGACTTTTGACTTTTGACTTTTGACTTTTCTCTTCATCCCCTCATCTCACCTTCTGCCAAAATAGGATTGATATCAAACCAAGAACCATCGCGATCGCGATATTCAAACACGAACATATTGTGAATTAGGGTTTGATATTTTTCTTCTCCTCTAACGCTTTTCTGTTCCGCTACTTGCCGCAATAAATCCCATTCATCATCGGTAATTGCTAGGCTCAGTTCGTTACAGCGTTGTCTGATGACACCCTCTAAGCACTCCTTGGTGATAGGAGGATCTTGCCGTTGCAAACAACGGTAAAGCAGCATTAGCAAATTGCGAATATGCCCGCCGCTAACTCGACACAAACGGCTTAAAGTCTCAGGGCGATCGAAAACTTCGGTAATTAATTCTAATCGCTGGTAAGCATTAAGATCGGGAAAAGCCCTCGCCAGTATCATCTGTTGCAGCAATGCCATGCCCTCTTTAGATTCATCGCCTTCGCGAACTTTTACTGGCACCATCGGCAAAACTTTGGGTTCTGCTCCAAATCGGTTAATCAACCTCCCTAAAGCATTGGAAAAAATTAGCTGCAATGGGATCGTATAGACAACGTGGCAATTTAGTTGCTTTAATTGCTCGCCGCGATCGATAAAGAGATATTCTGGTTGCCAAGAACCCGATGGCTTCTGTATACTTTCCAAGCGATCGAGGTTATCGACGATTACCACTAGGCCTTTTTTGCCTTGCTGTTTCAGCTTTTGGTTAGCAACTTCTAGAAACTCTCGATCGATCGCGGTTAAAATCCCATTAGTGCGGGGTTCTAAATATTGTCTTAATTGAGAGCGAAGATTAGGGCTATCTTGAGTTTTAGCCGCAATGGTGGCAATGCCTACCGAAAACTCGACATCAGTTATTTCTATCGGAGTTTGCAAAATCCCGGCAACTTCTCGAAACAGGTTGACGAAGTATCCAGGCTTGAGTTTGATTTGAATGGCTTCGAGGCTTTCACTGACTTGGTGGACGATCGCCAATAAAATATCTGTAATATCGACATCTGCCATATCCATCACTTGGCTAGACTCGAAATAGACGACGTGAAACCCCTTTTCCTCTAACTCAGCTTTGAGGTGCTGCAACTCAGTAGATTTCCCACAACCGATATGCCCGGTAAATAGCTGACAAGTCGGCGCGTCAGGAGCCAGGTGAGTAATCGTGCGCTCTAATTCCTCAATAATTTTGCCGCCGCGTACCGAAGCAAAATCGATATAGTATTGCTTATCCTCTGGGTTGCCCACAACTAAAGTTTTACTGGGATTGCAGGCTTGATAAAATTTGGTTAAATCCAGTCCCATCACCGTAACCCTCGCAAAAAGTTTGAAGGGAAAAGCTGCGATGTCACACTTCGCGATCGTTCTTGAGTTGACTTTCTATTTTGCCGAACTGCTTTCGATCGTAAACCGTCAACTCGATCTTGACAGTGGTAAAAAGTGGCAAAAAGTTAGTAATTTGCTAGGGTGAGAGTCATTTGGAGAGCGCCATCATACTTAAGATATAGGGCATAGCGATCGATAACTTTGCTATCTTGATTTTCTATAGCTGCCCATAGATTGCGAGCGCCATCGTGAGTTCTAAGAAATTTGTGCCTGAAACAACCGCCCACGTAAAAATTGTCAGGCAATCCTGGCAAGAGGGAAAAATAGAAGGGGAAGTGAGTGCTGGTGAGTTTGCGTGGCACTTTCAGTGGTGTTTCCGCCAAGGCAACTTGTTAGTTAAACCTTCTTTAGGGCGTGCTCTGATTCAAGAACCCCTCAATCGCTTTTTAGAGCGCTCCGATCATTTGTTAGAACCTGGCGGAGATTATGCTTTTACGATCAAAGCCCAGATTTAGTCAGAGAGGGGGAAGAGGGGGAGATGGGGAGATGGGGAGATGGGGAGATGGGGAGATGGGGAGCAGGGGGAGCAGGGGAGGATTTTTAACTCAACACTAAACACTTAACACTTTCTACAGCACTCCACACTCTGTACAGGCTGCGCCAACGCCCCTACGACTAAACTTCTGAACTCCTGCCTTCTAAATATCTTTCTATCAGCAGAATCGCCACGATATCATCTACAGGGCGCGGTGGTTGGCGCATTCCTTGGGGAACGAATCGCTGCAATCCTTTGGGAGGATACATTTGCCAGTAGCGATCGCGGGCTGCCAAGGTAGTATAGCGCTCGTCTACTAGCACGATCGGTAGCGACTTTAATTCCGCAGATAGTTTCTGATGCCAACTTTTTGATGTCGTTTGGTTTCCCATCACTAACTTAGCAATCGGCCATTGCTGGCAAAAGTTCTTGATGCTATCTATAGCTGTTGCTGCTGGCACTACTTGGTGAGCGTACAGTTGACCGTTTGCTCCCATCACCGCTAAGCCGCATTTATCTTTTCCTGGGTCGAAACCCAAAATTACTTGCTCCATCTGCTTTGGCTGCATCTATGCCATGATTAATTAGTCTAACAAGAATAACTTTTCTATGCCCCGTGTGCCCTTCTCCATTTAGATCGTCAATGAAAGCTTACCTACTTAGCAAATTGCCTGCTGGCTGGCGATCTTCGATCGCCTCTAGAAACCATGGCTATAGCTGTGTCAAAATATAATAACTTCTCAGTAAAATCCGCCAGGTGCTTAAGTCGGAAAATTAATCGATATTTCGCTAGCTTTGTTTTTCTTGTTATGATTAGATAATGGCTGAAGCAAATCAACAAAGGCATTTATTAATTATTGAAGACGATCGAGGGCGTAGGGAAATTGTTCTGAATAATTCCACATACTCTCTAGGTCGTCAATCAACGTGCGACATTAGACTGTTTTCGCATTTTGTCTCTCGCTATCACGCCACTTTAATCCGACGATTGCGCGAAGATGGCACTTATTATTACCGAATAGTTGATGGCGATCTTCAAGGGAAACGCAGCACTAACGGCATTCTCATTAACGGCCGCAAACTGCAAGTCCACGATCTTCAAGATGCTGACGAAATCGTCTTTGCACCTCAAGTATCTGCCGTGTATTATCTGTTGCGCCACGATTCAGTTCCAACTGGCTTAGGGTATGAATTAGAAACCACTATTAATACTGTATATCCAGACGATGAAACCGAAGAGCGGGATTTATTCCAAAGATAGCAAATGCTCTCTAAAATCTGCCACTCTCCGAAGTTATCCCACTACATTTTCTAAAATTTGCCACTGACTATTTTCGGTAACTGCCTTCTGAATATCATCAAATACTTGTCGGCAGTGGTTATTTACTTGCAAGGGCAATTCTTCGTTTTTAACCACTAATTTAATCCGCACTTCTTTGGCAGAAGTGAGATCGATCAATGCTTCTACTGTAACCAATTTAGCAAAAGGAACTTTACCGGGAAGCTCTCGACCCATCATGTAGTCCCCAGTGTCAGTTTTATAAATTACTTCACAATTGCAAGCTTGCATCATTTCGCCCAGCACTGGGTGGAGACTTTCAAAGGGGATAGCAACAATTAATGAAGAAGTGTAGCGAGCCATAAAAAATATTTTTCCCTGGAGTCTCAATCTATGGTAACTAACGTCAATCCAAGTTGTTGATGACTGGAGATTTATTTGGTTGAAACATAGTCAGGCTATGCTTCTTAGTGTATAACATCCCAACAGTCGTTGCCGAGAAAAGAAATTAGGTAATTATCTCTAGTTTAAATTATACAGTGGTAGTAATGATGAGGGAAGGATGAGAGGTAAACTGATTGTATTTGAAGGGGTTGAGGGCTGCGGTAAAACCACGCAAATCGAGCGATCGCGATTATGGCTGCAAGATCGAGGTAAAGCACCAGTCGTGGTGACGCGAGAGCCAGGGGGCACAGAGTTAGGGGTAGCCTTGCGTCATTTGCTCCTGGCAGAACAACAACATCCCATCTTTCCCAGAGCCGAATTGCTGTTGTATGCTGCCGATCGCGCTCAGCATATCGAGGAAACCATCGAGCCGCACTTAAGTCAAGGAGCGATCGTTTTATGCGATCGCTATACCGATTCTACCGTGGCTTACCAAGGCTACGGCCGGGGCTTAAGCTTAGAGCTAATCGAGCGACTCAATCGCATCGCCACATCTGGTACGATGAGCGATTTAACTTTGTGGTTGGATGTTGAGGTCGAAATTGGTTTGGCTAGGGCTAAAGCTAGAGGAAAGATCGATCGATTCGAGCAAACCGAGTTAGATTTCCACCGCCGCGTGCAGCAAGGATACAAGGAATTAGCTCAAAAATATCCCCACAGAATCGTGCGGATAGACGCTAGCCGTAGCGAAGTTGAAGTGCAAGCCCAAATTCAAGAGATTTGCGATCGAAGGGGCATAGGGCATAGGGCATAGGGCTACCGTGTATACATAAATCCCCCAAAGCTTGGCTAGACGGGCTTGCCCTCATCCCCCAGCCCCTTCTCCCAAGCTTGGGAGAAGGGGAGAACGTGGAACTTTGGTCTTTCTTCCCCCTCTCCCA